>FR893508.1 GCA_000434035.1 Clostridium sp. CAG:452
TAAGCAGATTGCAATATAAGACTTTCTTATTTAGATATATATGAAATTTCTTTTCTCTCAAAACAAACACCTCCAGTCGATACAATTTATATATGGAACAAAGATAATTGTAGTTTGCGAATATCGTGCTATCGGCAAGGGAGGAAGTAATTAACAGCGTAACGACCGTCTTATTCATTAGCAAGAATTTCGAGCGATTTTTTCTGCCATTAGCAGAGAGGGCATTTTCATTAGCAAAATAATGATTTTTTTGCTAATTTTTATTAGCAAGCCGTACACCTAAAAGGCGGACGACATTTGTCCTAAATTCCATTAGCTGACGGAAAATCTGCTAATAAAACTTGCTGTTTTTTTAAGTTTTCGCATTTGGTCTGAAAAATAAAAAACACCGAAAACCCTTGATTTTACAGGGCTTTCCGGTGGAGTTTTTGGCGTTCCCGAGGTGATTCGAACACCCGACCTACCGCTTAGGAGGCGGTCGCTCTATCCAGCTGAGCTACGGAAACATCTTAAAAAGCTATTCAATTTTAGTGTTTTATTAACTTGTTGTCAATCACTTTTTCTCCAAAGGTGGATGTTATAACAAACTCTTAGGAGGGGAGCGCTCTATCCACCTGAGCTATAAGTGCATACATTGGTATTATACACTAGTTTAAATGTTTTGACAAGAAATATATATTATATTATAATGAATTGGAATTTGTTTAATTAAAAAGGACTGATATATATGCAACGTATTTTAAGTTATGTTAGAAAAGCAATAGATGATTATAATATGATAGAAGATGGAGATAAAATTGCAGTTGGTCTATCTGGTGGTAAGGATTCTATAACCTTGCTTATGGCTCTAAAAAATCTTCAAATATTTTATCCCAAAAAATTTGAAGTTATTGCAATTAGCATAAATCCTGGTTTTGAATTTTTTAATAGTGCTTTTTTAAAAACTACTTGTGAAAGAATTGGTGTTCAATATGTAGAGGAAAAAACTCATATTAAAGAAATAGTTTTTGATATAAGAGAAGAAAAAAATCCATGTTCTTTGTGCGCAAATTTAAGGAGAGGAATATTAAATAGTGTAGCAATTAGAGAAGGCTGTAATAAAATAGCATTAGGTCATAATGAAGATGATGTTTTAGAAACTTTCTTTTTAAATTTATTATATGGAGGAAATATCAGCACTTTTGCTCCAACAGCCTATATGGACAGATCTAAAATAACTTTAATTAGACCTCTTATTTATGCTCCAGAAAGATGTATAAAAACTTTTGTAAAGAAAAATGGTATAGAAGTTATGCCTAAATGTTGCCCAATGGATGGAGTTTCAAAAAGAGAAGATATGAAAAATTTAATTTGGGAATTTCAAAAGAAAATTCCTAATGTTAAAGCAAATATTTATGGAGCAATTAAAAGAAGTAATATAAAAGGATGGAACAAATAGGTTCCATCCTTTTTATTTGTTATTACTTTAGTATTTCTCTCATTCCATTTCTTAAGTCTTCTACTAATATATCTGCTTCTTCTAGGTTTTCTCCTTTTACACCCATGTACAATTTTATTTTTGGTTCTGTACCTGATGGTCTTATACATCCCCAAAAATCATTTTCTAACTCAAAATATATAACATTTGATTTTGGTAAATCCTCATTATATGTTTCTCCTGTTATGCAGTCTTTAATTTTGCCATTTGAATAATCTCTTAATTTTAATACTTTATATTTTCCAATTTCTTTTGGAGGATTGTTTCTTATGTCTTCCATCATATCCTTTATTTTCTGAGCACCTTCTGCTCCTTCTAAAACAATAGCAATTTGGCTTTCTTTATAATATCCATATTTTTTATACATGTTTTGCATATTATCCCAAAGAGTTAATCCTTGTTTTTTATATAGAGCCGCTGCTTCTGAAAGTAACATTAAGGCAGCTATTCCATCTTTATCTCTTACTCTATCTCCAACTAAGCATCCATAACTTTCTTCATATCCCATTATACATTTATATGAATTTTCTTTTTCGAATTCTCTTATTTTTGCTGCTACATTTTTAAATCCTGTCAATACCTCAAATAGCTTTACTCCGTTTTCTTCGCATATTTTATCTGTCATATTTGAAGAAACTATTGTTTTTATCAAAGCAACATTTTTATCTAGTAGTCCTTTTTCTCTTTTTTGATTTATTAAATAATCTGCAACAGTAAGGCCTATCATATTTCCATTAAATAATATGTAATCTCCTGTTTTGCTATCTCTTACATGTAATCCTATTCTATCTGCATCTGGATCATTTGCAACAACTATATCTGCTTGTATTTCTTTTGCGAATTTTAGTGCAAGCTCAAATGCAGCAGGGTCCTCTGGATTTGGATAGCTTACAGTTGGAAATCTTCCATCTGGTTCTGCTTGTTCTTTTACTATATGTACATTTGTAAATCCTAATTCATTTAAAATTCTTAAAGCTAATTTTTTTCCTGTTCCATGTAATGGCGTATATACTATTTTTATATCTTTTCCATATTCTTTATCTATTTCTTTATTTAATGCAATTGATTTTAAATACTCAATATATTTGTTGTCAATTTCTTCTCCTATTGTATTATATAATCCTTTTTCTGTTGCTTCTTCCTCAGTAATTTCTTTAATGTCCGAATAGTTTTTTATTGCATTTACTTCTTCTGTTATTCCCGCATCCACAGGTGCAGAAATTTGTGCTCCATCTTCCCAATAAACCTTATATCCATTATATTTTGGTGGATTATGGCTTGCTGTAATTACTATTCCAGAAATGCAACCTAGTTCTCTTACTGTATATGATAGCTCTGGTGTTGGTCTTAAAGATTCGAATCTATATGTTTTTATTCCATTTGCATTTAATATTAATGCAGCTAATTTACTAAATTCTTGTGACATATTTCTTGAATCATAAGCAATAGCAACCCCTTTATCTTGCCCATTGTTTTTTACAATATAGTTTGCCAACCCTTGTGTTGCTTTTCCTACAGTATATTTATTCATTCTATTTGTTCCTACTCCCACAATGCCACGTAGTCCTGCTGTTCCAAATTCTAAATCTTTATAAAAGCTATCTTTTATTTCTGTTTCATCATTTTTTATTTTTCTTAATTCTTCTTTTGTTTCTTCATCAATTTCATCACTTTCTAACCATTCCTGGTATCTTTTTAAATAATCCATAAAATCCTCCTAATTATTGATATATAATTTCTATGACCTATTGTGATATTTATTATATAATTCTCTTGCTGTTTCTACACTGTCCACTCCTGTTTTTCCTTTTACTGGAGCAAATTCTTCTTCTCTATTTACTCTTAATATTGCCATGTCATCTAATTTTTGAAAACTATCAAATATAAAGCTTTCAAATTTATATGCATTTGGTTCACTAGGTTCAATTATATCTCCTTTTTCATTCATATATGTTGCTTTTTTAAAGGCACTATGATATGGCAATTTATTATTCCCTATATATTCTATTGCTTTTACATTAAACATATTGCAATTAATATGTGATTCTCCATATACTAAATTTCCATTCTTATCTTTTTCTTCTGCCATTTCATCACTAATTTCTGTATATTCTATTACAGCAGGTTTTCCGTTCTTTTTGCAAAAAACTCCTACTTTTTCTTTAGGATTTGCTTTTACTAATGATTTTCCTATTGCTAATACTTTTTTATCTACTGCAACTCCAATAAGTATTTCATCAACCATTTTTACTAAAGGATTGTCAACAGGTCCAACAAAAATCCATTCTACTCCGTTGTTTTTCATGTCCTCTACAACATTGTTTTTAAACATTGCTTCAAAAATTCCGCCATGTCCATCTGCAGCTTCTTTTATTATTCCTTCTTTATCCAATAAAATTTTTCCATCTGTTCCTACCATAGGTAATTCACCTTGAACAAAAAATTTTATTTTGTCTTTTGGATAATTAAAATAATTATTTTTTTCAAAAAATTCCATCGTTTGTTTATTATTTTCTCTGCTTGTCATTATGTACCATGGAATATATACATCATAATTTGTTTTTGCAGTTTTTAAATTGTCGCACAATATTTCAAATAATGATTTATCTGGTTCTATTCCGAGCATAAACGTTCCTTTTGGTCCATTATGTCCGAAGTCTTGTTCCTTGCCCCCCTGCCATTGTAACAGCAGCTAATTTTCCTTTTTTTATTTCCTCAATTCCCAAATTTTTATAATGTTTTCTTTCCTCATCAGAAATATTATTTTTATCAATATATGTTATTGGTTCTATTTTTGCTTCATCTTTTTCGATTGGTTTTTTTGTATTTTCATATAACTTGTTTATTTGTTCAAAATTAATATTTAAAATTTGATTTATTAATTTTTCTTTTTTCTCTTGTGTCAATTTATCATAAAAAGCTAATAAATGTTCTTGATTGTATTTTTTTAAAATTTCTTTTGCTTTTAAATATTGGTTATCCACTTTAAGCCTCCTAAGATTTAATTTACTCTTGTTATATTATATCAATTTACATTTTTAGTCAATAAATTTTAAAGAAAAGAGCCAGCAATATGCCAGCTCTTTTCTAGGAATCAAATTTTTACCATAATGGAAATTTTGTAACCTCCATCACATTTGCCAACAGTAAAGACCTTGTAAGCTTTAGGATCGCTTATTATGCTCTCTACTTCGTCTTTAAAAGCTTCAACCTGTTCAGGCTTAGCCTTTACCCAGAGCTCATATTCAATCTGGTGCTTTTTTGCACTAAATCCTGAATTTAAATAGCTCTGACTAACTCCAAACATCTTAATAGCTATTCTATCTATCTTCCGCTTGTAGTCTTTGGTTTTCATGTTGTTATGCTTCCTTTCATAATTTTTTATCTGTTATATTATATCAGTTTTTATATATTATGTCAATTTGCTTGCTTTTCTTTATATATTTCAAATACATCCTCTATCTTATTTATACCAGATGTATTTATAATATATTCATGTTCATATAATATATCTCTAATATCATCATCAAACTCTTCTACTTCAAAGCAATTAATTACTGTTATATATTTTTTATTATTTCTATACTTATTAAAATATCTTTCAATCATCTCATTTACTATTTTTATGTATTTTTTGCTACCGCTTACTAATATTATTGCCTCTTTTTCATTTTTTAATTTTTCTTTTATTGTGCTTTCAATATTTGTAAACTTTTGAACTTTAGTATTTTTCCAATTAATATCTAAAATCTGTTCTTTATTTTTTTCATTTAAAACTATTTTAGATAAAATTGTTTCTACATTTTTTCTTAAATCAAATTCTAAAAATGGAATAACTTCTATTTGTTCTTCTATTTGTTTGTTTAAATATGGTAATAACATAGTTACTAAATGAACACTACTTACATAAAATCCACACACTTTTTTTATACTGTTAGATTTCTCCATATTTGAACCTCCCCTAAGTTTTCCTACTGGTAAATTTTACCATTTGTTTCCAATTGTGTCAATTAAAATCGTATTCTCTAATTCGACAATGTATATTTTTTTATTTTTGGTTAATACTTTTTTTAAAGAGATTTATTTACATTTTTTTAATTTAATAGAAATTCTATATTATTTTTCTATTAATTTTGGAGGGTTTAATTTGAAAAAAGTAATAAACAATGTGTTTTTTAAAAGATTTTTGATTTTAATATTTCTTCTATTTATTTATACTATTATATGCGCAGTTTCTTATGTTAATGCAGTTTCTTCAAATATTGAATCTAGTGTTTTTAGGTTACATGTTATTGCAAATAGTGATTCTAAAGAAGATCAAGATTTAAAGTATATTGTAAGAGATAATATTTTAACATATATAAATGAAATTTCTAAAAATGCATCAACTAAAGAAGAAGTAATAGAAATAGCCCGAAATAATATTGATACAATTAAACAAATTGCGCAAGAAACAGTTTATGAAAATGGCTATAATTATTCTGTTAATATTAAAATAGGTAATTTTGCTTTTCCTACTAAACAATATGGAGATATTTCTTTGCCTGCAGGTTTTTATGATGCATTAAGAGTAGAAATTGGAAGTGCCTCGGGTCAGAACTGGTGGTGCGTAATGTTTCCGCCTTTATGCTTTGTAGACGTTAGCTCTGGTGTTGTTCCTGAAGAATCTAAAGAAGTCTTACAAGAAAATTTATCTTATGAAGAATATAATTTGTTATCGGAAAACCAAAATAATTCCGACATGAATTTTAAGTTTAAAATTGTCGAACTTTTTCAAAATATAGGGATAAAATTGGCACAATCTTAAAATTTTATTGTAAAACGCTAGATTTTGTGATAATATTTTATAGTAATTAGAGTGTATAATTAATTACACTCTAATTTTTTAAGTAAAAATTTTTAAGGAGCAATTATGGAAAAGTTAGTTATTACAGGTCCTACACCTTTAAAAGGTGAAGTAAATATAAGTGGTGCAAAAAACTCCGCTGTTGCAATACTTCCAGCAACATTATTAATTGATGGCGTTTGTGTTATTAATAATGTGCCTAATATTGTAGATATTAAATTATCATGCGAAATATTAGAAGGCTTAGGTGCAAAAATCAAATGGATTGATAGAAATTCTCTTGAAATTGACACAAGGAACATAACAAAAACAGTTGCTCCTATTGAATTAACTAGAAAATTTAGAGCCTCATATTATTTAATTGGTTCTATGCTTGGTAGAAAAAAAGAAATAGAAGTTGGTCTTCCGGGAGGATGTAATTTAGGTCCAAGACCTATAGATCAACACATTAAAGGTTTTGAAGCTTTAGGAGCAAATGTTGAAATAGTTGGTGGAAACGTTAAAGCAAAAACTGATAAATTAATTGGAACTAGCATATATATGGATATTGTTTCTGTTGGAGCAACGATGAATGTTATGCTTGCAAGTGTGTTAGCAGAAGGTACCACTACAATTGACAATGCTGCAAAAGAACCTCATATTGTCGACCTTGCAAACTTTTTAAATACAATGGGAGCAGATATTCGTGGAGCTGGAACTGATGTTATTAAAATAAATGGTGTTGAAAAACTAACTGGTGGGAAAAGTTATTCCGTTGTTCCAGATCAAATAGAAGCTGGCACATTTATGCTTGCTGCTGTTGCTTCTCGTGGTGATATTACAATAAGGAATTGTATTACAAAACATTTAGAATGTGTAACAGCAAAGATTCTAGAAATCGGTGGAAATGTGGAAGCTGGTGAAGATTTTTTAAGAGTTTGGTGTGATAAACGCCCTTCAAAAGCAACAATAAAAACTTTACCTTACCCTGGCTTTCCTACTGATTTGCAGGCGCAAATGGGAGTTGTTCTTTCTATAGCAGACGGAACAAGTATTATTAATGAAAGTATTTGGGAATCGAGATTTCAATACACAAATGAATTAAATAAAATGGGAGCTCAAATAACTTCTCAAGGAAAATCTGCAATTTTTGAAGGTGTGGAAAAACTATACGGTGCTTCTGTATATTCAACAGATTTACGTGCAGGAGCTGCTTTAATAATTGCTGGAATTATTGCAGAAGGTAGAACAGAAATATATAATCTTGGTCATATTGATAGGGGTTATGAAAATATAGAAGAGAAATTTAGAAAGCTTGGAGCTAACATAGAGAGGGTTCAAGAGTAAATGTTAAAATTTTGTAGTTTATTTAGTGGAAGCAGTGGAAATAGTTTCTTTGTAAAAAGCAACAATACAAATATATTAATTGACATTGGTGTAAGTGCTAAAAAGATAGAAACAGTCCTTCGGAGAACTTAATATAGATATAAATAATATTGATGCCATACTTGTAACACATGAGCATGTTGATCATACTAAAGGTATAGGAAACATATCAAAAAAATATAATATACCTGTATATGCAAATAAAAAAACTTGGGAAGCAATGCCACAAGTAAATGAAAAAGTTTCTATTGAAAATCACAAAATCTTTTCAACAGGAGAAAGTTTCAGTATTAGTGACTTGAATATTTTTCCATTTCAAACACCCCATGACGCAGCTGATCCTTGTGGATTTAATATTTTTGCGGATGGAAAAAAGATCAGTATTGCAACAGATCTAGGCAATATGAATGCTTCTGTTTTTAATTGCTTAAAAAATAGTAATTGTATTCTTTTGGAGTCTAATTATGACCCAAATGTATTACAATGTTCACATTATCCATATTATTTAAAACAAAGAATTTCTAGTTCAACGGGACATTTATCAAACAGTTTAGCAGGCAAAACTATTTCTAAATTGATAGATTCTGGACTGGAAAGAGCCTTGCTTATACATTTGAGCAAAGAGAATAATTTTCCTGAGCTTGCTAAACAAACCGTCTTGGATGAAATTAAAACAGACAAAAACTTTCCTATATATGTAGCACCTCGAGATAAACCAAGTGATTTTTTTGAGGTTAGTTAATTTTTTTGGGGGGATGTAGGAAAAAAATTTTATATTTAATTATTTTGGGGCTACTTAAATAATTAGATTTTTTTCCTACAACATTAAAAACATTTTAATAATTTTTTATTTTCTTTAATAATTTTTTTGTGAAAATTTTTATTAGAATTTTTCTGGCAGTAAAAAATAAAGAAAAAAATAATAAGATTTTAAAAATCATTTTTTTCACCTTGAATAAAAATTAGTCTTTCGACTGTTAATAGATTACTACACTTTCCAAAAAATGTCAACAATAATTTTACGACATAATATTCCAAATTATTACAGAAGTCAACATTCCTATTATATCTCCAATTAATGCTGCAATAAGAACAAATCTAATTTTTTTAATGCCCACTGCACTTGTGTATAAAGCAATTGTATATAATGTTGTTTCCGTTGACCCCATAATTGTAGATGCAATTAAGCCGTATTTTGCTGTCAACTCCATATTTATTCATTATATCTGTTCCTATTGCAATAGATGCACTTCCGTGAAATTGGTCTTAATATTGCAAGAGGCATAATTTCTAATGGAATATGTAATAAATTAATTACTGGTTCTATTAGTTTTATTATAAAATCCAAAACCCCAGAATATCTTAATGCACTTATAGCTACAAACAAACCCACTAATGTTGGAAAAATATTTATTACTATTTCTAACCCTTCTCTTGCTCCTTTTAAGAAAATATCAAATACACTTTTTCTTTCTATTAATCCAACACTTACTATTAATAATATAGTAAATGGTATTGCCAAATTAGAAATATAATTAATAATTTTCACTTTTATTTTCCCCTTAAAACTTTTTCATCAATATTTTTGCTGAGCCTATTGCCGCTATTGCTGCGCAAATTGTTGCAATCCAAACTGGAACTATCATACCTGTAGCATTACCAGATTTTAAAGAACTTCTTATCGCAATCACTGTGGTTGGTATAATTTGAATTGATGCAGTATTTAAAACAATAAACATCGCCATAGAATTTGATAATACATTTTTATTTTTATTTTCTTTTTGCATTGATTTCATCGCTTTTAGTCCTAATGGTGTTGCAGCATTTCCAAGTCCCATTATATTTGCAATTATATTCATCGATATTTCTTCATGAACTTTATTTTCTTTTTTTATATCTGGAAATAATTTTTTCATTATTGGTGATAGCATTTTTGTTAATTTTTTTACTATATTGGTTTCACAAGCAATTGTCATTATTCCATTCCATAAACACATTGTCCCGAGCAAAGAAATACATAGTTCCACAGCAGATTTCGTTCCATCGAAAACTGCCGTATTTATTTCTTCCACTCTGCCATTAAAAATTCCATACACAAAAGAAACAATTAAAAATAATGGCCATAATATATTTAGCATAAAAAATCCTCCTTTTTTAATTTATTCACAATTTATTTCTAATATTCTTACACATATAAATTACAAATTTACATTGTTTTTTATATTTAATAATTTTTTGAAAAATTTCCAAAAAAAGGAAGATTTTTGTTGACCTTTTACAAATTTTATGATATTATTTATTAAAGTCGATTTGTCGAAAAATGTAAAATTAAGGGGGGTTATTTATGAAATCAACTGGTATTGTAAGAAGGGTAGACGAGTTAGGAAGAGTTGTAATACCTATTGAGCTTAGAAATAAATTTGGTATTACAGAAAAAGACCCTATGGAAATATATGTTGATGGTTCTTCAATTATATTAAAAAAATATGAACCAAACTGTATTTTCTGTGGAAGCTCAAAAAAATTAATTGATTACCAAGGAAGATTAATCTGTGAAAAATGTGCAGAAAAAATTGGTAAGGCAAAAGCAGAATAAGAAGTTCAATAATTGAACTTCTTATTTTTTTACTATTTTAAAAAGTATTGATATATTTCGTTTTTATTTGTATTTCTATCTTTTGCAATTTTTTTAATAATTTCTTTTTTATCAAATCCTTGTTTCTTATAATATTCAAAATGTTCTTCCAAAGACATTTCGTTTAATATTTCTCTTTTTTCCTCTTTCTCACTTTTATTATTTCCTTCTAGTATTAAAACATATTCACCCTTAGGTTCATTTATTTTTTCTAGGATTTCAGATATTTTTCCTCTTATATGTTCTTCATGTATTTTAGTAATTTCTCTAGCTAAGCATATATTTCTGTCTCCAATTTCTTCCAACATCATTTTTAGTGTATTTATCAATTTGTGTGGAGCTTCATACAATATTATAGTTTGAGTATATTTTTTTATTTCTGCCAACTTTTCTTTTTTTTCTTTTATATTTACAGGTAAAAATCCAATGAAAATAAATTCATTTGTCTTCATTCCTGAAGAAATTAATGCATTTATTGCCGCACATGCTCCCGGTATTGGAATAATTTCTATATTATTTTCAATTGCTGCTTTTACTACTACTTCTCCTGGATCAGAAATTCCGTGGTGTCCCGGCATCTGTAACTACTGCTATATTTTTACCTTCTAAAATTCTATCAATTAATACTTCTTTTTTTATATTTTCGTTTTGTTTATAATAACTAATTAATGGCTTTGATATATTTAAATGATTTAATAATTTTAAAGTATGCCTTGTATCTTCTGCTGCAATTAGATCAACTTCTTTTAAGATATTTATTGCTCTTATTGTTATATCATCTAAATTTCCTATTGGTGTCGCAACCAAATATAATTTACCTTGCATATTTTTCTCCTTTATTTTTTGTTATATATTTCCAGCACCTCATCTGTATATTTATTATTTTCGTCATAAATATATAAAGGCTTTTCAATTTTTAAAAATTCTCCTGCGTTTTTTACAGCTTTTATTAAAACCAGATTGCTGTTGTCCTCTTTTTTAGAATAAACAAATCTAATTTTTTTTGGTTCTATTTTATATTTTCGTAAAAATTCTATTATTCCTACAAGCCTGTCCGGTCTATGAACCATATATAATTCTCCATTATCTTTTAATAATTTACTTGATACTTTTATTATATCTTCTATATTGCATTTAATTTCATGTCTAGATATTAATTTTATTTCATTTTCATTCTTAATTCCAGAGTTTTTTTTCATATATGGTGGATTTGTAACAATTGCATCACAACTATTATTTTCTATAATTTTATTTAAATTTTTTATATCTTCATTTATAAAATCAACATTTTTTAAATTATTTAATATAATAGATTTTTTAGACATTTCATAAACTTCTTTTTGTATTTCAATACCTACTATTTTTTTTGCATTTATTTTTTTTGATAATAAAATACTTATTATTCCGGTACCACTACCTAAATCTAAAACTGTACTATTATTTTTTATTTCTTTTGCAAAATCAGATAATAAAACACTGTCTATACCAAAACAAAACCATTTTTTATTTTGAATTATTTTTAGTCCTTTATATTCTAAATCATCAATTCTTTCGTCTTCTTTTAAATTTACTTCCATTTTCTCTCCGTCAACAATAATTTATTTTTTCATATATTATATATTATAATACTTTTATATAAATTGCAAGGAGAATGGTTTTGGAAGATAGTCGCTCAGAAAAAAAGAAAGAAAAATTTAATTTTAAAAAAAGGAAAGATTGCACAATTCATTCTATAAAAGAAGTAGAATATTTTTTGTGCAATCTTGACAAGGCAGTAAAATCAATCAAAATATATAAATTCTTAAAATAGTTATCTTTTGAATGGTTCTTTAAAATTAATTTCTTTATCCGGAAATTCTTGATTTTCTTTTCCATCTATTAAAATCTTCACGGAATTAATTTCTTTTAATTCTGTAACCGTATTTACTATTGATTTTATTATTAATTCTTCTTGTTCCTTTCCTAACTTTTGTCCATTAATAAATTCGTTTGAAAAATCAATATAAATGCAATCATTTTTTATCTCAATTTTATTTAATTTAGTTCTATCCGGAATAAGTTTAACCAATTTTTCGCTTTTTGGACCATTTATCAATAATTCTATTAGTACTTTATATGGCTCTTTTATTAATTCTTTTGCATCAATTTTTCTTGCTTCTGGCATAATATTTCCTGTTTCTATATTAAAAAAATATAAAGTAATTATTGTTTGTCTTAATTGTTCATCTGTAATTTCTTCTTGTGGAATATATTCTTGATTTTTATTTTTATTTTTTTTATTGTTTTTATATATTAAAAATCCTGCTCCTAAAACAATTAAAATTAAAATAAGTATACTAACATACATTACTATTTTTTTATTATTCATAAAAAACTCCTTTAAAATTATTTTTTATTTAATATTATTAAAGACAAGTTTTTTTAGAACTTTTTTATTAATATTTTTTTATTTAATTATCCATTTTTTATTTTCTATTTTTATTTAATTATTTTTCTATTTTACCTTTTTAAATTCTCTTTTATTTTTTTTATTTCTTTTTTAGTAGTTTTATATCCTATATCATATAAATATTTTGTTTCTGACATATCTAATAAAGAAATATTTTTAGTTTTTATTTTTATTAAATATTCTAGTCCTTCCAATTCATAATTTGATAGTTCATGGCAAAGAATTTCAAATGAATTTCCTACAACCTCAATTACATTATTACAACATTTTCCATCATCTTCTTTTTCAAAAACAGCACCTATTATAGTAGTAGCCCCAAATTCTTTTAAACCCTTCCATGGAATATTCTCTCTTATTCCTCCATCCACAAGCTCCAAATTTTTATATTTACATGGTTCAAAAACTAATGGATAACTACAACTTGCCCTTACAGCTCTTCCTATATTTATGTTATTCACATATACCGTTTTGTCTGAAAACCTTGCTCTTTTGTTTTGTGAACAAAAGCAATATATTTTTCCATTATGTACTTCTATACTAGGAATTAATAATGGCATTTTTATTTGATTTATATTTTTTATATTTTTTAAATCAGCCGCATCATCAATTATTTTTTCTATTATTTTTCCATCATTAAAACCTTTTATTATTATTTTTCTTTTTACTAATATCCCATAAATTAATTTTAATATATTTTTATAATTTATATATTTAATTTTTTTTGAATATCTATTAAATAAATAATATATTTCATTTGAATTATATCCCATAGCAAAAAGTGCTGCTATAATACTTCCTGATGATGTTCCGGAAATATAATCTATATTTATTTTTTCTTCTTCAAAAGCTTTAAGCACACCTATATGTGCTGCACCTTTTGCTCCTCCACCGAGCTAATGCTAATCCAACACTCATAAATAT
>FR893509.1:0-23643 GCA_000434035.1 Clostridium sp. CAG:452
GTATTCTTCTTAAAGGAATTTATTGTTTATTTTTCAATGTACTTTTGCGTTCTTTGTCAAACGCAAGATTTATTTTAGCACAGGTTTATATTCCATGTCAACACTTTTTTTAAAAAAATTAAAAAAAATTACAAGAAATTTTTTCTTGTAATTTTTTATGTTGTTTTTTAGCCATTTTTCGGCTTTTTTTACTTAATTTTATTCTTCTACTTTGCAATATTTGTATCTATAAATTTTATTCATTTATTGTTGATATGCATAATGTTATTTCCTCTAATACATCTAGCAATACCCTTACTGTATCTAAAGCTGTAAACATCGCTATATTATTTTCTACTGCACACCTTCTTATTATGCTACCATCTGTTTCTTGGTCTATTGCATCTACATCTCTTGTGCTTATTACGTAATTTACATATCCTTTTCTCATTGAGTCTAGTATCTCTTCGCTACCTTCACTTATTTTTTTCTTTACTCTTGTTCTAATTCCATGTTCTTTTAAGAATATTGCTGTTCCTTTTGTCGCTTCTATATTAAATCCTAGATTATAAAATCTTCTTATTAAAGGTAAAGCTTCTCCTTTGTCTTTATCGGCAATTGTTACAAGTATTGTTCCATAATTTGCTAAATTCATTCCTGATGATTGAAGTGCTTTGTATAATGCTCTTGTAAGTTTTGTATCATATCCTATTGCTTCTCCTGTTGATTTCATTTCTGGTGATAGATATGTATCCATTCCATTTAATTTAGAAAAAGAAAATGCAGGAGCTTTTACATACCATTTTTTCTTTTCTTCTGGATACGTTTTTT
Source organism: Clostridium sp. CAG:452 (assembly GCA_000434035.1). GTDB lineage: Bacteria > Bacillota > Clostridia > TANB77 > CAG-508 > CAG-452. Next base: position 811 of record FR893509.1, read on the forward strand.
CTATTCCTTGTTCTTTTAATGTTTTACCTAGCATTACTAGTGTTCCTATATCTGCTAACGAATATCCTGTTGCTTTTGATATAAAAGGTACTGTTCTAGATGATCTTGGATTTACTTCTATTACATATACATTTTCATCTTTGTCTACTATAAATTGAATATTGTACAATCCCACAATTCCAATTCCTAGCCCTAATTTTATTGTGTAATCTAGTATCTTTTCCTTTGCTTTATCACTTACACTAAATGTTGGATATATACTTATACTATCTCCAGAGTGTATTCCTGTTTTTTCAACATGTTCCATTATACCTGGTACAAATACATCTTTTCCATCGCAAACTGCATCTACTTCTAGTTCTTTTCCTATTATATATTTATCTACTAATACTGGTTGTTTTGTATTAATTTCAACCGCTGTTTTTAAATATTTTTCTAGTGTCTTTTTATTAGAAACAATTTGCATTGCTCTTCCTCCTAGTACATAACTTGGTCTTACTAATACTGGATATCCAATTTCTTCTGCGACTCTTATTCCATCTTTTATATTAGTTACTGCTTGTCCTTTTGGTTGTAATAGTTTTAATTCTTCCATCACTTTTTCAAAACTGTCACGATTTTCTGCTCTTTCTATTGCATTTACATCTGTTCCTATTATTTTTACTCCTAATTTAGAAAGTGGCATTGCAAGATTTATTGCTGTTTGACCACCTAAAGCTGCAACAACACCTTCTGGTTTTTCTAGTTCAATTATATTCATTACATCTTCTACTGTTAATGGCTCAAAATATAACTTGTCACTTGTTGTATAGTCTGTTGAAACTGTTTCTGGATTATTATTAATTATTATTGCTTCATATCCCGCTTCTTTTATTGTTTTTACTGCGTGAACAGTTGAGTAGTCGAATTCTACACCTTGCCCTATTCTTATTGGTCCTGCTCCTAAAACTATTATTTTCTTTTTATTGCTTACTATTGATTCATTTTCTTCTTCGTATGTCGAGTAAAAATATGGTACATAACTTTCAAATTCACTTGCGCATGTATCTATCATTTTGTATGTTGGATAAATATTTTCTTCTTTTCTTAAAAGATATATTTCTTCTTCTGTTTTATTCCAAATCTCTCCAATGTATTTATCACTAAATCCCATTTTCTTTGCTTTTTTTAATATTTCTATATTTTCAGCATTATCTTTTAATTTATTTTCCATTTTTATAATATGTTTAATTTTTTCTAGAAAGAACATATCAATTTTTGTAGTGTTATAAATTAAACCTAAATCTACATTTCTTCTAATCAATTCAGCCACTGCATATATTCTGTCATCTCTTCCATCTTTTATATATTCCATTAATTCTTCTGTTTCTATGCTGTCAAATTTCTTCATATATATATGACATACGCCTATTTCTAGTGACCTTACAGCTTTAAGTAGACTTTCTTCAAAAGTTCTTCCTACACTCATAACTTCTCCGGTAGCTTTCATTTGCGTACTTAATTTATTTGATGCAAGAACAAATTTATCAAATGGAAATCTTGCAATTTTTGTTACAATATAGTCAAGAGTTGGTTCAAAACTTGCTGGTGTATTTGCAAGTTTTATTTCATCTAGCCTCATTCCAACTGCAATTTTAGCTGATACTCTTGCTATTGGATAGCCACTTGCTTTTGAAGCTAGTGCAGATGAACGTGACACTCTTGGATTTACTTCTATTAGATAGTATTGGAATGAGTGTGGATCTAAAGCAAATTGAACATTACATCCTCCTTCTATTTTTAAGGCTCTTATTATTTTTAAAGCACTATCTCTTAGCATTTGATATTCTTTATTTGTTAATGTTTGACTTGGAGCTACCACTATTGAATCTCCTGTATGTACTCCAACTGGATCTAAATTTTCCATATTACATACCGTTATTGCTGTATCATTACTGTCTCTTATAACTTCATATTCTATTTCTTTATATCCTTTTATACTCTTTTCTACTAGTACTTGTCCTACTGGTGAAAGTTTTAATGCATGTTTTATTATTTCTCTTAATTCGTTATCATCATCTGCAAATCCGCCACCTGTTCCTCCTAGTGTAAATGCTGGTCTTAGAACTACTGGATAACCTATTTTATTTGCTGCTTCTACGCCCTCTTCTATTGTGTGTGCTATTATAGATTCCAATATTGGTTCTCCCAGTTGTTCACATAGCTCTTTAAATTTTTCTCTATCTTCTGCTTTTTCAATACTTTCACTACTTGTTCCAAGTAATTCTACTTGACATTCTTGTAAAACTCCCTTTTTATATAATTGCATTGCTATATTTAAACCTGTTTGTCCTCCTATTCCCGGAAGTATAGCATCTGGTCTTTCATATCTTATTATCTTTGCAACATACTCTAGTGTTAATGGTTCCATGTATACTTTATCTGCTATAGCAGTATCTGTCATTATTGTTGCAGGATTTGAATTTACAAGTATTACTTTATATCCTTCTTCTTTTAGTGCTAAACATGCTTGTGTACCTGCATAATCAAATTCTGCAGCTTGCCCTATTACTATTGGTCCTGACCCTATTACTAATACTGTTTTTATATCTTTTCTTTTTGGCATATTATTCTTCTCCTTTCATTATATTTATAAATTTGTCAAATAAATATCCACTATCTTGTGGCCCTGGTGCACTTTCTGGATGATATTGGACACTAAATATTCTGTCCTTTTTGCATTCAACACCTTCTATTGTGTTATCTAAAATATTTTTATGCGTTGCCTCCAACTTTGTACTTTTTAAGGATCCTTCGTCAACTGCGTAACTATGGTTCTGGCTTGTTATTTCTATTTTATCTGTTTTTAAATTTAGTACAGGATGATTTCCTCCTCTATGCCCAAATTTTAACTTATATGTTTTTGCTCCATATGCTAGGCTTATCATTTGATGTCCTAAGCAAATTCCAAATATAGGGTATTTTCCTTTTAGTTCTTTTACTAAACTTATCACTTCTTTAACATCTTCTGGATCTCCTGGTCCATTTGACAAAAACACTCCATCTGGTTTTAAACTTATTACTTCTTCTGCTGTTGTATTATATGGAACTACTGTTACATTACATTTTCTTTTATTTAAGTTTCTAACTATATTTAGTTTTATTCCGCAGTCTACTGCAACTACATTGTATTTTGCATTTGCTGTTCTCGCATACCATTTTTTCTTACAACTTACTTTTGAAACAGCATCTTTCGGAATCTGATAATTTTTCATTTTTTCTATTGCCTCTTCTTTAGTTGTAGATATATCTGTTATTATAACTTTTCTACTTCCTTTGTCTCTAATACTTCTTGTTATTTTTCTTGTATCTACTCCATATATTCCAGGAATATTATTTTCTTCTAGATATTCTGATAATGTTTTTGTGTATCTAAAATTGCTAGGGTAATCATTATATTCTCTTACTACTAATCCTCCTATTGAAGGTTTACCTGTTTCATAATCATCATCTGTTATCCCATAATTTCCAATTAAAGGATATGTCATAACTACCATTTGGTATGTGTATGACGGATCTGAAACTATTTCTTGATATCCAACCATAGATGTATTAAAAACTATTTCGCAAATACTTTCCACATTTGCTCCAAAGCCATATCCTAAATATTCTTCGCCATCTTCTAGCACAATCTTTTTGTTAAATTCTTTCATTTTTTTCATCCTTTCTTTATTTTATATTGTTCTAAGCAAAAGGGATTGTCCCATTTTGTTTAGTTTTAATGGGCAAAAAAAAATAAGGAATAAATTCCTTATTTAAAATATAAATGAAAATGAAACAATTATTAAGAAAACTGCTGCAATAATTATTAAGTTAGTTTTTCTTAAATAATTCTTCATTTTTTACCTCTTTAATTTTATATTTTGAATATTATACAAAAATAAAATTAATATTGCAATAGTTTTTAAGATTTTTCTTGTATTTTTTTATTCTCTCTTTATAATGCAAACCACTTGTTTTATCTAAACTGGAATTATATATTCTATTGCTTCTTTATTGTTTTTTATTTCTATTTTGTTTTTACGTCCTCCATATTCTCCGGTCTAGTGTCCAAGTTAATTTTTTATCAGATTCAATTTCTATTTTATCTGTTTGGAAATAGTAGAAGTATTTACTTTTGTGTTTTTTTATTGCTAATAGTACTAGAGTGTTTATCCATCCAATTATATTTTTGGGTCTTTTTATAAATAGTACTTCAAATTTACCATCATTTATTTTTACGCCTTTTCTTTTAAACCACTCAAATCCTCCTATAGATTTAGAATTACTAACTGAGCCATATATTACTCTATCGTTATATTCTTCTCCATTTACTTTTATCTTTACATTATAGCTTCTTATTTTTCCTATATAAATTATTCCAACTATAAAATATGCTATTTTACCAAAAACTTTTTTTAACTTATGTGGGGTTACATAAGGCACTGCTGTAAAAGCCCCAAATGCCGCAACATAATTAAAGTATACATTATTAAATGAGCCTATATCAGATTTTATTAGTCTTGATTCGTTTATGTGCTTTGATAAAAATATTTTATTTGTAGACATTCTAATTGTTCTTGCAAAATCATTCATTGTTCCAAGTGGTATAAAGCTTATTTGTGGTTTGTTTTCCATTTTCATTACTGCGTTTATTAGTTCATTTAATGTTCCATCTCCTCCACAGCACACTACTAAATCAAGTTTTACATCTTTATGGTCTTTCAATATATCTTTTGGTTTGTAGTCTTTTCTAGTATAGCAAGTTTCAATAAAGTATCCCTCATCAGAAAAATTCTTAATTATTTTGGGAAGTTTTCTTTTTATTGTGCCTTTACCTGCTTTTGGGTTTACTATTAACAACATATTTTTTTGCATGGTTTACTCCTTTTCTCTAAAAAAATGTCACACTAAACTCACATTCAAATTCTTCTTTAGGTCTTAAATTTATTATCCCCTCTTTATCTTTAAAGTAAGCTGTTTCTTTTACTCTGTCTGCATAATTAAACCATGGCTCCAAACATATATATGGTGCTCCTGGTAATGACCAAATTGCAAGTATTGGAAAATCTTTAAAATTAAATTCTAATACTTTTTTATTACCTTTCTTTTGTTTTAGAGTAATTTTATTTGATTTTAGTTTTTTCATCATTATTGCATCATTTAAGAAGCTCTCTTTTGTAATTTCAATTATTTTATTTTCTTTTAATATGTTTTTAGCTAGTTTGTTAGATATATAGTTTCCTTCTACCTCCATAAATTCTACTTCTGGTTCTTCTGCTTCTAGTTCAAAATAGTATTCTTCTTGTGGCATTTCTAGTTTGAAACCAGGATGTCCGCCTAGTCCAAATATCATATTTTTGTCATCTTTGTTTATTACTCTTATCTTAGTTGTTAATATATCTTCTGTAAATTCATATTCTATATTTAGTACAAATTTAAATGGATATTTTTTTAGCGTTTCTTCATTGCTTTTTAATTCGTATATTTCTTTATTTTTTGTTTTTTCTATTAGCTCAAAATCCATATCTTTTGCAAATCCGTGCTGTGGTATTTTGTATTCTTTTCCTTCTATTACAGTTTTATTATCTCTTAATCTTCCTACCGTTGGAAATAAAATTGGAGCTTGCCTATCCCAAAAAGTTTTCCCATCATGCAATCTTTCTTTTCCATTAAACTTCACACTTGTAAGTTCTGCCCCTGGATTTCTAACCTTAATCTCTAACATAGTTTTCTCCTTTTTGTTTGGATTTTATCATATGATAAGTTCATTTACAATAATTTAGTTCTATTTATAGAGTGCACTTTTTCTTTTTATCTTTCTTCTTGTATATTTTCTATTTTTTCACTGGATTTACATTTTTCTTCTAGATCTCTTATTCTCTCTACAATTTTTCTATCTCCTTTATTTTCTATTTCCTCTAAGTTTTTCCCTTCATATCTTTTTAGTACTGTACATCTTATTGTGCTTAAAGTTCTACCTAATCTTATTTCTTTTTGTTCTTCTGTTTCAGGTTCTCCTTTTCTTGCTACTTTCACACCTAGTATGCTTCCTCTTGGCTTTCTTTCATTTTCTTTACACCACTCTTCTATTTCTGTTATCTTTTCCATTGTTCTTTTAAAAACATCTCCATTTTGTTTTCTTCCCAAACTTTTATAACCTCTTTTTTGGCAATACTCTTCAATAATAGCTATTACATCTTCGTAATTTACTCTGTTTTCTCTGGCAATAACTCTATAAGTTCTTTTAGTATTTAAGCATTCTTCTAGTATGTTATTTTTTTTCTCTTCTGTGATGTTCATATATCTTCTCCTTATTTTTTTATTTCTTTACATATTTTACCATGTTTTTATATTAATTTCAAATAGAAAATATTTAATAGCTCTTTTCGAGTCCCACCTTTCTACTTTATATAATTTGTCGCTTACCGGCATAGCCACTTTGGTTCTCACCCACTTAGCGGGTGGTTTTAACCCCGAGAGGCCCTTGGTTTCTCGCGTAATAAAAAGACTGCCCTTATGTGTCTTGACATAAGGGCAGCTGAAAAGCTTAGTTCTCCTCGCAGATTACAATGCCTCCATGGATTACTACTCGTTTTCCATTAGCATCATCGAAAAATATTTCATTTTCGCTTTCACTAATATCAAACTTTCCAGTCCATGATTTTATTTCTTTGCCATTATAATCATATACCGTAACAGTACGATTTAGTCCCCCATTTATGTCGCTAGAAAGAGACTTTATATCTCTTCTCCAACTTGCACATCCTGTAAGACTAATGGCAAGAACTAAAACCAAGCTTATAACTGCAATAATCCGGATAACCTTTTTCATGTTTTCCTCCTAAAACTATAGAAGTTTCTATAATTAGTACACTTTTTATATTTCGCTGTACTTACGAATATTAATTGTATTATACTATAAATTATCACAAACTGCAAACAAATAAAACTGTAACCTTTTAGGTTACAGTTTTACTCTGGTACCGATGGTGGCTCCTCTACCCGCGACCTAAAAAACTGTCCACCGGACAGTTTTTTTACGGTCTTTTCGAGTCCTACCATTTCAAATTTCAAAAAATGAACCTCATAACTTTGTTATGAGATTTATTTTTTGGTACCGATGGTGGGACTCGAACCCACATGGTTTCCCGCTAGATTTTGAGTCTAGTGCGTCTGCCAATTCCGCCACATCGGCTTATTTAATTTGCAATTTGTATTATACAATATGTTTTTTAAAATTACAACTGTTTTTTTAGAAATTAGTTGGGTGGACCAATTCGTCCACCCATACCTATATGTTTTTTACATGGATTTTTTTAATTTCTATTTTAGACATTTCATCATCTGGATTTTTATAGCATACAAGATTTATTGTTTTTACTTCTTTTATTTTCTCTTCTGCTTTGTCCTTCTCTAATAGTAATCCCTCTTCTACATCCATTCCTAATGGTAATGTTTTATTATTATTAAAGTAATATATAATATTTGTTAACGCAACCGCCTTGTCATCTTCTTTTAAATTTATTTTATACAAATTTGTTTCTTCTTCTTCTGAATTCTTAAATCTAGCTATTGCGTCTTCTGGGTTTATACTAAAAATATTAAACTTATCTAAATCTTTTGCTTCTTTATATACTGGTATTTGAATTTCTATTTTTATTTTCTTTATTGCATTTTTTATGTCTTTAATTATATTGTTGATAGTTTCTGTATATTCTTCTACTGTTGTATTTTGACTTATGTCTAGTATTCTAAACAATTCTTTTTTTATTTCCCTATGCTTTTTGTTTGCTAATGTTTTTACATAATTATTGTTAGATTCTATTGCGCCAAATATATCGAATGGTTCATTTTCAAATAGTATCTTTTCTTTTGACGCTACTTCTTTTACTTTCTCTAGTCTTTCTTCTGTAATTTTTTCCCCATTTGCTACTGTATTTATATCATTTATAATGTCTGTTGTTGCAATATATATACTATTTGTTTCTGCTTGAGTAAGTTCTAGTCTTTGTTTTTTGTCTAGCTGTTTTGATAAATCTTCAAAATCTAGTTCGTAATTAAATACTTTTTTTAATTTCTTAGTATTTTCTTCTTTTATTTCTCCTCCAACTAGTTCTGCCTTTTTGTCCTTATTGGTAAATTTCCAAAATTCGAAAATGCTTTTTTTATGTTCATCTATTTCTTTTATATATAACTCTGCATTTTCTATTTTTTTATTTAAATTATTTAATCTATTAGTTAAAGCTTTTTCATCAAGTCTTAGGTTTTTAACTCTAATTTCATTTTCATTTACTTTTTTATATAGTGCAATTAATTCTTCTAATGTATAGTATTTTTTTATTTCATCATATTCTTCTTGTTCTATTAACGTATTTGGCTTTGTTTCTTCTTCCTTTTTTTGTTCTTGTTTTGGCTTTGTTAATTTTTTATTTTTGAAGAAATATTTTACTCTGCCAAAAAATGTTCTTTTACATTTTAAAAATGTTGATATTTGTTTTTCTTTTTCTAAATATATTTGTTCTTTTTGTTTAGAGTCTTCTTTTATTTTACTTAATGATTTTTCTAACTTTGCTAGTTCTTTTTTTATTTTTACATCTTTTTCTTCTGCTTTTAGATATTCTTGTTTTATAAAACTTGATAAAATTTCATAAATTATTTTTTTACCTTCTAAGCTAAATTGCAAGCTTCCTTTTTCGTCTATACTAATTTCAAAATTATAGTAATGTGGTGCTTCTGTTTGCATTATAAATAATGCTTTTAATAATTTATAGAACTTCTCTGCCTCTTGTTTGCTTTTTAGTTTTATTTTGTAATCACTTTTTATTTCATCAAAAATATTTGTTTTGCCTGTTATATGAACAGTAAGATTATTTTCTTTATCATATACTTCATAAACTAATGGCCATTCTTTTGTAAAATACCATAAATAGTTTTCTATGTCTGTTTCTTGAGTTCTTGTTAAGTACTCTCTACTATAATCGGTATAACTTATTGGCACAAATATTTTACCTTTATTTCCTGCTAGTTGTTGTTTTAAAAGATAGAAAAATGCACTGTATTCTAAATCTTCTATTGTGACTAACATAAAGTATTTATTTGTATATTCTGAATAATATATTTGCCATAAATAATCTTTTGGATATTTTATTTTAAATGGTACTTGTTTATTTAGAATTTTTTGTTCTTCTGATATTTCTTCTATTTTATCTGCTTCCAAGTTTTTAACCATTTCTAAAAACTTAGTATGTCTTTCTATGCTTTCTTCCTTTTCTGGTATTAAATATTCATATAATGGAACTGCTTTACCGATATTTTTCTGATATGTCACATAGTCTATTTGTTGGAGTAAGTAATATTTGAATATCTTCTACATTTACATATTTATATACTTTGTAATTGTGTTCATCATTAAATTTTGATGGTCTATAATCTAATGGCACAAATTCTTTTATTGAATTTGGTACATTTTCTAAGTCTAGACCTAAGTATTTTAAGTTGTTTACAATATTTTCATTAGTATTCAAGATATTAATTCCTCCTATTTGTTTTATTGTTTTTTAGTATATCACAACGCTTTTTTTAAAACAAGAGGGAAAAAAGGGTCTGACCCCTTTTTCCCCCTTGCTGCATTTTATCTTGCAAATGTTTTTATTTCTTCTTCTATTTTATTTATAAAGTCTTCTACGCTCATTGCTCCAATGTCTCCATCTTTTCTTGAACGAACTCCTACTGCATTTGCTTCTACTTCTTTGTCTCCTACAATTAGCATATATGGAATTTTTTGAAGTTGTGCTTCTCTAATTTTGTATCCTATTTTTTCTTCTCTTTCATCTAGTTCAACTCTTATATCATATTCTTCTAATTTTTCTTTTAGCTTTTCTGCATATTCTTTATGGCTATCTGCTATTGGCAATATTCTTACTTGTACTGGTGCAAGCCATGTTGGGAACGCTCCCGCAAAGTGTTCTGTTATTATTCCTATAAATCTGTCAAATGATCCGAATAAAGCTCTGTGTACCATTATAGGTGTTTTTTTGTTTCCGTCTTTGTCTATATAATGTAAATTAAATCTTTGTGGTAATTGGAAGTCTAATTGTACTGTTCCCATTTGCCATTCTCTTCCTAAGCAATCTTTCATTTTTATATCAATTTTTGGTCCATAAAAAGCTCCATCGCCTTCATTTACTTGATAATTTCCTTCTCCGCAGATTTCGTCTAATACTTTTCTTAAATCGTTTTCTGCTTTATCCCATGTTTCTATTTCTCCCATAAAGTCTTCTTCTGGTCTTGTAGATAATGTTAATTTGTATTCTAGACCAAATACAGAATATAATTGTTTAGCTATTTCTATAATGTCTTTTATTTCACTTCCTATTTGCTCTTCTGTAATATAGTTGTGAGAATCATCTTGTCTAAACATTCTTACTCTAAATAGTCCATTTAATTGTCCTGATTTTTCGTTTCTATGAATAACATCTACATCATTAAATCTTAATGGCAAGTCTTTGTAGCTTCTTAGTTTTGATTGATATATTTTTATTGAGTTTGGACAGTTCATTGGTTTTAGTGCTTGTTCATTTCCATCTGCATCTGTTAGCACAAACATATCTTCTTTATAGTGATCCCAGTGTCCTGATATTTTCCATAATTCACTACTGTTTAATTGTGGGCCAGAAAATTCTTGATATCCTCTTTTTTTGTGTTCTTTTCTCCAAAAGTCTATTAATGTGTTCATCATTGTAAATCCTTTTGGCATCCAATAAGCCATTCCTGGTGCTGTTTCGTCAAAGAAGAATAGTTCTAATTCTTTTCCCAATTTTCTATGGTCTCTTTTTTTAGCTTCTTCTATCATGTTTACATATTCATCAACTTGGCTTGCTTTAGGGAATGATATTCCATATATTCTTTGTAACATTTTATTTTTTTCGTTTCCTCTCCAGTATGCTCCTGATGATGAAAGTAATTTAACTGCTTTTATTTTTCCTGTACTCATTACGTGAGGTCCTGCACAAAGGTCTGTAAATTCTCCTTGTTTGTAGAAAGATATTATTGCATCTTCTGGCAAATCATTGATTAATTCTACTTTGTATGGTTCTTCCTTTTCTTCCATAAATTTTATTGCTTCTTTTCTTGGAAGTTCAAATCTTTCTATTGGTAAGTCTTCTTTTATTATTTTTTTCATTTCTTTTTCTATTGCTTCTAACATTTCTGGTGTAAATGGTTTTTCTGTATCAAAATCATAATAGAATCCGTTATCTATTGATGGTCCTATTGCTAGCTTTATTTCTGGATATAATCTTTTTATTGCTTGTGCCATTATGTGTGATGTTGTATGCCAATATGCTTTTTTACCATTTAAGCTGCTTTCAAATGTTAATATGTTTAGTGAACAGTCCTTTTCTACTATTGTTCTTAAGTCTACAACTTCTCCATCTATTTCTGCACATGTTGCTACTCTTGCTAATCCTTCGCTTATTTTTTTTGCTATTTCTATTACACTTAATCCTTCTTCTACTTCTAACTCTGAATTGTCTTTTAATTTAATTTTTAACATAATCTTTCTCTCCTTTTTTAATTTTATATTTTAAAATTCCTAATATCTTACTTTGCATATATTTCTTTTGAAACAATTTTGGTTAGTGCCATTATTACTGCATATTCTTCTAGCTCATCTCTATATACTCTTCCATTTGTTAGAACTCCTATTGCTCCTTTTCTTCCCTTTGCAGTATTTCCGAACACATCTTCCATATATCCTATTTCTTCTCCCTGCAAAGTTCTATCTACTACTGTTTGAGGATATTCAAATGATGGGCTAAATCCTATATAGTATCTCTCTCCATCATATATTGCGCAAATGCTTGAATCCATATATTTAGTTTCTACTTCTGGTACACTAAACATTCCTGCTTCTATTCCTACTCCAAAACTACATGTGCCGTGTTCTTTCTTTTGCGTGTTCATAAGCATTTTTTGCTCTATTTTTTGCTCCTTTTATAGTTTCTGAAAGAGACATTGGGTTACACGAAACTCCTGAAAATTTATCTTGTTCTTGTCCACTTTTTTCATCTTTTCTTACTTCTTGTGGCATAATTATATATTCAATTTTGTCAGAACTATTAACCCATAATTCTGGGTATCTAGAAAAAGCTCTTGTTATTGCTGTAATTTTAGGTATACTTCTGCTTCCTATTGATACTAACATATTATCTTCCTTTCTTTTTTATATTAATATTTCAACAAAAAATCCCCTAATAGACTTTTAAATCTATTAGGGGTATTTTTATAAAACACGGTTCCACCCTTTATTTTACTTAATTAAAGACTTTATCGCGTCTTACGCGTCTAACTTTTAATTAGAAACTCCGAGGTAGTTTTTCAAATATGTTTACTTAGATTAGCTTTCAGCGCAATCACTAACCCTCTCTTTAAGCAACCTTTATTTTACTTTGTCTCTTCTACGTTTATATTTATTTTACTTTTTTATTATACTCTTGTTGTAAGGCTGTTGTCAATTGTTTTTGCTTATTTTTCATATCCCGGTTTTCCAAGTAGCCTAAACATATTCTTTTTATATGCTTCTACTCCTGGTTGGTCAAATGGATTTACCCCTAGTATGTTTCCTGATATTGCACATGCTAGTTCAAAGAAATATATTAATTCTCCAATTGTTTCTTCATTTAACTTTTTAATATTTATTATAATGTTTGGAACTCCCCCTGATGCATGGGCTTCAATAGTTCCTTGCATTGCCTGTTTATTCACATAATCCATTGTTTTTCCTGCTAAAAAGTTTAGTCCATCTAAATTGTCTTCATCTTTTTTTATCTTTATATCTGTTTTTGATTCTTCTACATTTATAACTGTTTCAAACAAATTTCTTCTTCCGTCTTGTATATATTGACCCATAGAATGTAGATCAGTCGTTAAATCTACTCCTGCTGGAAAAATCCCCTTATGTTCTTTTCCTTCGCTTTCTCCATATAACTGTTTCCACCATTCTGTGAAGTAATGAAGCTTTGGCTCATAATTTGCAAGTATTTCTATGTTTTTATCTTTTTTGTATAATATGTTTCTTACTACTGCATATTTAAAACATTGATTATATTTTATATTTTCTTCCAAGTAATCATCTTGTGCTGTTTTTGCTCCTGTCATTAGTTTATCTATGCTTATTCCTGCCACAGCTATTGGAAGCAGTCCAACTGCTGTTAATACAGAAAATCTTCCACCTACATTATCTGGTATTACAAATGTTTCATATTCTTCCTCATCTGCAAGTTCTTTTAATGCTCCTCTTTTTTTATCTGTTGTTATATAAATTCTATCTCTTGCTTCATCTGCTCCATATTTGCCTTCTAAGTATTCTCTAAAAATTCTAAATGCAATTGCTGGTTCTGTTGTTGTTCCTGATTTTGATATAACATTTATTGATACGTCTTTGTCTCCTATGCAATCTATTAATTCATTTATATAATTTGGACTTATGCTATTCCCTACAAAAAATATTTGAGGTGATTTTCTTATATTGTCTGGCATAATATTCGCAAAATTGCTTGTTAATCCTTCTATTACAGCTCTTGCACCTAAATATGATCCACCTATTCCAATTACAACAAACACTTCTGAGTTTTTTCTAATTCTTTTTGCAGCTTTTTTTATTCTGTCAAATTCCTTTTTATTATAATTTGTTGGTAAGTTTAACCAACCTACAAATTCATTCTCATCATCTGCTTTTTTCATTAAATTGTCACATATTTTTGTTATTTTTGTACCATATCTTGATATTTCTTTATCTGAAACTCCTGAATAGCTTAAATCTAATTTTATATTTGCCATTTAAACTCACTCCATTCTTTTGTACATTTATTGCTTATATATTATCATAACAAAAAAATTTATTAAATAGTTTTCTATAATTTGCACAAAAAAAATATTATAATTCTTTTGCTAATTGATTATTTAGTTTTCCTATTGCCTTTTTTTCTATTCTTGACACATAGCTTCTAGATATTCCAAGCATACTTGCTATTTGATTTTGTGTTTTTGGTTTTTCCCCTCCGAAGTCCGAATCTAAGTTCTATAATTGTTTGTTCCCTGCCTTTTAATATATCTTTCATTCTAGTATATAATTTTTTAGTTTTAATTTTTAAATCGATTTCATCTTCTATGTTTTTTTCATCATTTTCTAATATATCTATTAATGCAATTTCATTATCATCTTTATCCTTTCCTATCGGTTCATTTAAATATACTTCTGCTCCTAATTTTTTTATATTTCTTAAATGCATTAATATTTCATTTTCTATACATCTTGATGCATATGTTGCAAGTCTTACTCCTTTATTTGTATTAAATGTATTTATTCCTTTTATTAAACCTATTGTTCCTATTGAAATAAGGTCATCATTATCTACATTTGGTATGTTATATTTTTTACAAATATGTGCCACTAGTCTTAAATTTCTTTCAATTAATATATTTCTCGCTTCTTCATCTCCTTCCATATACTTTTCTAAATACATGGCTTCTTCTTCTGGAGAAAGCGGTTCTGGAAACAAAGCATTATTTGATATGTATCCAAAAGCAAAAATTGCCGTTCTTAAAAACGCTACTAGTCCAGTAATACTGAGTAATGGCATAAATGCACCTCCATTTTTTCTATACCAAAGTATATGTTACAGAAAAATAAAAGTGCCTGACCTCTAATAAAAATATTTTTTTGCTATTGACTTAATATCATAATTTGTATATAATTTGTACATAATAATTGAAGGAGGAATTTTTATGGCACAAATAAGACCCTGCGCTGATTTAAGAAATAATTATAATGAAATTTCTAAAATTTGTCATGAAACTAATGAACCTGTTTATATTACTAAAAATGGTTTTAGTGATTTAGTGGTTTTAAGTAATGCAACCTATGAAACGTTAACCAAAAAAACATTACAAATAGAAGAAGAACGAATTGACAAACTTGTTGCCAAACATTTTGACAAGCACTATTCTGATTTTAAAGAGTTTAAGAAAGATTTTTTTTCTAAAATCAATCAAGCTCTTAAAGATGTAGATAAAGGTAATTATAAAACGCTAGAAAATTTCTGTGCAGAAATGGAGGAAAAATATGACTTTTTACAATAAGTATGTAATCGTTTATACCTCTTTATTTCAAAACGAACTAGAAAAAATACTTAGGTATATAGCTTTTAATTTGGATTCGCCTAATATTGCTAGGTCTTTTTATAAAAAAATCACAAACAAGCTGTATTCTCTCCAGCATTTTCCTGAAAGGTATACAAAAATCAATTACAAGAATAAATCGCTAAGAAAATTACTAGTACATAGATATGTTATTATTTATGAAATTAATAGTAATACTCGGTCAAGTTTTTATTCTACATATATTCCATGGATCTCAAAATTATTTAAATCTATTATAAATTTCTATAGATGTTAATTTCTTAATTTATTCCAAAAACAAAACTTTATTTTTTAATATTTGTATAAATTTCTATTCTATAAAATATATTTATATTAATAGAAAGGGTGTGTTTATGAATAAGGTTATAACTTATGCTAAATCTATTGTTGTTCCATTACTAATTGGTGGATTAGTTGGTGTTATTACATCTAAATATATTGATTACACTTCATTATCTCAACCTAGTTGGGCACCGCCAAGTTTTTTGTTTCCAATTGTATGGACTATTCTTTATATTTTAATGGGAATATCTTATGGGATACTAAAATCAAATTCATTATTAGATACTAAATCTATTAATATTTATTATTTACAATTGTTTGTAAACGCTTTATGGTCAATATTCTTTTTTGTCTTTAAATGGAGATTATTTGCTTTTGTTTGGATTTTATTACTTATAATTTTAGTGTATTTAATGATAAAAGATTTTTATTCTAAAAACAAAGTAGCAGGGTTGCTTCAATTGCCATATTTGTTATGGATTATTTTTGCTTCATTTTTAAATTTGGCTGTTTATTTGTTAAATAGTTAAAGAGGAACACTGTGCAATGTTCCTCTTTTTTATTGAATCGGCGAGAAGAAAAGTGTAAGCAAAGCCACCTTTTCTTATTAGTTGTTTTTCGCAACTAACATAGCTACAATTCTTTTAAATTCCCTTTTAGAACGGCATTCATATTCTGCATCCATATAAACGCCTTCTTCTGCAAGAAATAACGTGTTTCCCATAAATTCTTCTATTGGCTTTATAAAGCTCAATTTTCCTGGTGTTTCAAGACAGGTTACCACCAGTCTTTTTGCGAATGGTTTATAGCACAATTCAAACCTTTCTCCAGTCTTAGTCGAAATTTCAACCAGATTTTTCACGTTGAAATTCTCCTTTCATAATATGGATTTATAGAACTTCTTTATTATACACTGTTTCTACATAATATACAATATTTCTACACAATATACAAAATTTCGCTATTCGGAAGATATTTTTTCATAGTTTTTCTTAAAAATTCTTCGCCTTTTTCTCTTGTTTCTTTTTTGTACATATATTTTCCTCTTCCTCTACCTGTCATTATTTCCGGATTAAACAAATTTATTGCATTTGGAAAAGCTTCTTTATTTATCATTTTATGAACATAACTATATGTCATAAATATAAGCTCAAATATCGCTTCGTTTTTTACTTCTTCGCTTAATTCCTCTGATAGTCTTTTAATTAATTCTTCATAAAGTTCTTCCCAATTATCTACTAGGATAATTGGAGCAATTAATATTCCTACTTTGTAGCCTGCTTCTTCTAGCTTGTTTATTGCTTTTATTCTTTCTTCTAATCTTGAGGTTCCAAACTCTACTCTATTTATTATTTCTTCTGGATTCATGCTCATTCTTATTATTATTTTTTCTTTGTTTCTTAGGTTTAAAAGTGGATCTACCATATCAAATTTAGTTGGAAATGTAAGATAGCCTTTATCTGCATTAAAATTCTCTATTGTCCATTCTAAATTATGAGTTATAGTGTTTTCTAGGATAAGGTCACTATTACTTCCTATTTCGAATGTTAATTCTTTATCACTTTGATTTGCTACTTTTATTATTTTATCTAACATTTCTTCTCTATTTACAAATATTCTTAAATATGAGCATTTGTTATAATTGCACACCAAATAACAATACATACACATGGCTATACAACCAGATGATGTATATGGCACTAAAAAATCTGAAACTTTATGGTTTGGAACAAATTTATGAGTCTTTCTAACTCCAATAATTATATTTTGTTTCATATTTGCAAATTCTGAATTTGGATTTTTCCTTAATTCTTCTATATTATTATGGTTTTCTATTGGAATTAATTTAACACCTTCTTCTCTATACTTATCTAGCAATTCTTTACCTAATTTATAATTTTCTGCATTTGGTTCATAATATACTAATTTAGGTTTAAACATAAATACACCTCTTATATTTAGATTAACCTTAAATTAGAATATTATAATATTTTTTTAAAAAAAGCATAGAATTATATAAATTGGAATTTGTTTAGTTCCGGATGAATTCAGGACAGTCGCCAAAATCCCCAGGTTTGGTGATTTTAAGGGACAGTCCCTAGAATTCCCCCTCACACAAATTCCAATTTATATAAGGAGATTTTATGAGAAATTTTATTGCTGGAATTTTTATTGGTGCTGGTGCTATTCTTCCCGGAATAAGTAGTGGTGTACTTTTATGCTCCTTTCGGGCTTTATGAAAAACTAGTAAATTCTATTTTGAATTTTTTTAAAGATATAAAAAAGAATTTTACATTTCTATTTCCAATTTGTTTAGGAGTTTTCGTTGGTGTTTTTTTGTTTGGAAATATTTTAAAAATTCTTTTTAATAAATACTATATTCCAACTTCTTTTGCTTTTATTGGTTTAATATTAGGTAGTATACCTTTAGTTGTAAAACAAGCTAATGTAAAAAAAGTAACTCTTTTGCATGTTCTTTGCATGCTTGTTGCTTTTTCTTTTAGTTTATATTTGGTTGCTATTGAAGGAAATATTTCAAGTACTTTAAATAGCCATAATTCTAATTCTTATCTAATTCTTTCCGGTGCAATTACATCTGCTGGAATTGTTATTCCTGGTGTTAGTAAAACTGTACTTTTAATGTTTTTAGGAATTTATGAAATTTATATTTCTGCAATAGCAAGTTTAAATTTATCTATTTTAATTCCTATTGGTATTGGATTTGCAATTGGTGGAATTATATTTTTGGTTCTAATTAATTTTTTATTTAAAATAGCAAAGTCATATACATACTTTGCTATAATTGGTTTTGTTTTATGTTCTGTTTTTGTAATTTATCCTGGTTTTAGTTTTAATACACAAGGAATTATTTCAATTGCTTTGTTAATAGTTTCTTTTATTGCAGGTATTAAATTATCTAATTTAAACAGATGAATATATTATTCAAATTTGTCTACTACCTCTATCCTATTTCCTCTTAAAAATTCTGGTGTAGGCATTCTTTTTGCATTTTCGCCTTGTATTTCTAGAACTTTTAATATACCCTCTTTTGCCATTATATATATTGCTTCCTTTTTATCTATATATAGCACTGTTCCTGGGTCTATTTCTAAAAATCTATATTCATATTCTTTAAATTCAGGATATTTATTTATAAATTCATCTATTGATAATTTATCTACTTTCCAAAACTTAATTTTCTTTTGGTTTAATACTGCATATGCTCCCATTATTGGGTTTAATCCTCTTACTAAGTTTTTTATTTCTTCTGCTGTTTTACTTTCCCAATCTATTTTGGCTTGTGATTTTTCAAGCATTGGAGCAAGTGTAAATTCTTTTGGTTGTTTTATTCTTGGAGCAGTTTTATTTTCTATTTTTTCTAATGTTTCTACTAAAAGTTCTGCTCCTATTTTTGATAATCTATCCCATAATTCTCCTGATGTTTCGTCTTTATCTATTGGAGTTTTTGTTTGTAAAATAATATCTCCTGAATCCATTCCTTCGTCTAAATACATTGTTGTAACACCAGTTTCTTTGTCTCCATTTAAAATTGCCCATTGTATTGGTGCTGAGCCTCTATATTGTGGAAGTAATGATGGATGAACATTTACACATCCATATTTAGGGATTTCCAATATTTCTTTTGGTATTATTTTTCCATATGCTACAACACAAATAACGTCTGGATTTATATCTTTTAATATATCTACTATTTCTTTATTTTCTCTTAACTTTTCTGGTTGATATACTTTTATATTTTTTTCTACTGCATATTCTTTTACTTCGCATGGAATTAATTTCATTCCTCTTCCTTTAGGTTTATCTGGAACTGTAACTACTGCCGGAATTTCATGTCCTGCGTCATATATTGCTGATAGTGAATCTCTTGCAAAATCTGGGGTCCCCATGAATACTATTTTCATGTTTTTCCTCCTTTAATCTTTTTGTTCTGGTGTTAGTATTTCTAATGTGCCTGGTATTATTTTATCTATAAATAATTCTCCATTTAGGTGATCTGTTTCATGTGATATTGCTTGTGCAAATAAGTCTTTTGCTTTTATTTCAAACTTCTCTCCTTTTTCATTTAAAGCTCTTACTACAACTTCTTTTGGTCTTACTATTTTTGCAAATTTATTTGGGAAACTTAAGCATCCCTCTTCTACTGTTTGTTCTCCTTTTGTTTTTATAATTTCTGGATTTATAAAAACATAAGGTTCTACATTTTCTTCGTATAAATCTATTATAAATATTCTTTTTAAAACTCCAACTTGCACTGCTGCTAAACCAACGCCTTGGTACTTGTGCAAAGTTTCTATCATATCTTTTATTAATTCCTTTGTTTTTTCATCAATTACTTCAACTTCTCTTGATTTTTTTCTTAGTATTTCGTCTCCTTCTTCTCTTATTATTCTTATTGCCATATAAATTGCCCCCTAATTCATATTGTTTGGATTAACGTCCACAACAACTCTTGTATTTTTAAACTTCAAATTATAGTATTTTTCTAATACTGAATTTAATAGATTTATTATATTATTATTTAGCTTACACTTAATAATTATTCTCCATCTATATTTATTTTTTATTTTGCTAATTGGTGCTACAACTGGTCTATATACTTCTATTTTTGTTTTATATTTTATATTTTCTTTATTTATTAACTCATATATTTTTTTAGAAGCTTTTTCTACTTCTTGCTCTGAAGCAGAGCTTATTCCAATCATTATTATATCGCAAAATGGCGGATATTTCAACTGTCTTCTTAGTGCTATTTCTGTTTCATAAAACATATCATAGTTTTGTTCTTTTGCATATTTTATGCAGAAATTATCTGGATTATATGTTTGTATTATTACTTGTCCATCATTTGATTCTCTTCCTGCTCTTCCGTGCTACTTGTGTAAGTAAATCGAATGTTCTTTCATTTGCTCTATAATCTTCTATGTTTAAACTTCCATCTGCAGCAATTACTCCAACTAAATTTACATTTGGAAAATGATGTCCTTTTACTACCATTTGTGTACCTATTAAAATATCTATATTGTCATTTTTAAATTTGTTTAAAATTGTTTCGTGAGAATTTTTTTTTGTAACAGTGTCTACATCCATTCTAATTGTTGTAGCTTGTGGGAAAAGTTTTTTTATTTCACTTTCTAGTTTTTCTGTTCCTGTTCCAAAGAATTTTATATTTTTACTTTTACAGCTTGGGCATGTTGTTACATTGTTTATTTCATATCCACAGTAATGGCATTTTAATGTGTTTGTATATTCATGGTATGTTAAACTGATGTTACATCTTTTACATTTTAAAGTATAGCCACAATCTCTACACATAACAAAGGTAGAATAACCTCTTCTGTTTAAAAATAGGATTATCTGTTTTTTGTTTTTTAAATTTTCTTCTATTTTTTCATATAATCTATTACTTATTATTGATCTGTTTCCATTTGCTAATTCTTCTCTTAAATCTACAATTTCTACATTTGGTAAATTAGAATTGTTTGCTCTTTTAGTAAGTTTTATTAATTCTATCTCTCCATTTTGTGCTCTTGTAAATGTTCCTATATCTGGTGTTGCACTACCGCAATACTAATGGTATGTCGTTTTTCTTCGCTAAATATTTAGCTATATCTTGTGCTTTATATCTAGGTGCCATGTCAGATTTATATGAAGAATCATGTTCCTCATCTATTATTATTACTCCTAAATTTTCTACTGGTGAAAAAATTGCAGATCTTGCACCTATTACAATCTTTGCTTTACCACTCTTGATATTTTTCCATTGGTCAAATCTCTCTCCTTGTGAAAGCTTGCTATGTAATACTGCTATGCAATCTCCAAATCTTGCTAAAAATCTATCTACCATTTGTGGTGTAAGTGATATTTCTGGAACTAGTACAATTGCTGTTTTATTATTTTTTAATGCATTTTGAATTATTTGCATATATATTTCTGTTTTTCCGAGAGCCTGTTACACCATATATAAGAAATTCTTTAAATTTACTCTCTACTATTTTATTATATGCATTCTGTTGTTCTTGAGTTAATTTTAATGGTTTATCCTTTTTTATGTCTTTATGTATAAATGGGTTTCTTTCTACCTTTTCTTGAACTATTTCTATGTATCCATTTTTTGCTAATGTATTTATTATGCTTCTTGAAATTTCTGTTATGTATTGTAAATCCAATACATGTATTCCTTCGTTTTCAAATAAAAATCTTAATAGCTTTATTTGTTTTTCTGATTTTATTTTTTTAGTTTCTATATCAAATTCTATTTCGTCTGTATCTTTTTTTAAATATACAAAGCTTTCGGTTTTGTCTTTTACTCTATTTTCTATATTTGTACTTGTTGCTCCTGGTGGAAGCATTAGTTTTATACAGTCTGATATGTTACAAAAATATCTTCTAGACATTAGTTTTGCTAGTTCTACATTTTCTTTTGTTAATATATTGTCCTCTAATTTTATAATTTCTTTATTTGCAAATTCTGATTCTTTTTTTATTCCTACAACAAAGCCTTCTTTTTGCTTTGCACGTCCAAATGGCACAAAAACTCTAGACCCTATTTTTATTTGATTTAAAATAGAGTCTGGAATTACATAATCATATGTTTTATTTAGTTCTTTTGCTATTGTATTTATTATAACTTCTGCTACCATTTTTTCTCCTTTGCTTATTTAGTATATCAAAAATATTAGGTATTAACAAGAATGTGGTATTGATTTTTGGTTAAAATTGTACTAAAATAGTTACTGTTCAAAAATATAAAAATTATTGTATTTGTGTAAGGGTCGCCGAGGACGTCGACCTCTACATTAATTTTAATAATAGATAGGAGATTTATATGACTAGTAAGCAAAGAGCATATTTAAGAGGATTAGCAAATAATATAGATGCTATTTTTCAAATTGGTAAAAATGGAATAAACGATAATTTAATTAAGCAATTAAATGATGCATTAGAAGCTAGAGAATTAATTAAAATAACTGTTCTAGAAACAGCACCAGATTCTGCAAAAGATTTATCTTTTGAAATTGCAGAAAGAACAGACTCTATTGTAATCCAAGTAATTGGTAATAAAATTACTTTGTTTAGGCAAAGAAAAAAAGATTCTAAAATAAATTTACCAAGTTAACAAGTTAATTTAAAGAGGTTTGAATATATAATTAAATTACAATTATATATTCAAACCTCTTTTTTGTTTATCTTCCATTTGCTAATTTGTATTCATTTTCGATTATTGTCATAATTATTTGTACTGTTTTTTCTAAATCATCATTTTTTATAACATAATCATAAATTCCTATTTTAGATTCTTCATAATCG
>FR893509.1:23707-27331 GCA_000434035.1 Clostridium sp. CAG:452
TTTCTTTTAAACTAGCTTTTTCTATTCTATGCTCTAGTCTTCTTCTTAATTCGTCTTTTGGAACTCGTAAGAATATTGTTACTATTTTAACATCATCTTTTAATAATTTAATTAAATTCTCTGTGCCATTTACTTCTATATCTTTTACTATTATCTTTCCTTTTTTAATATTTTCATTTAATATTTTTTTTGAAGTTCCATAATAGTGCTCATGATGTACAGAATACTCATAAAACTCATTTTCTCTGATTTTCTGCTCAAATTCTGCTGTTGTTACAAAATTATATACTCCTCCATTTTCTTCTCCTGGTCTTGGTAATCTATCTGTATATGATGGCATTGTTATAACATTGTCCATTCTTTTTAATAGTTCTTTCTTTATTGTATCTTTTCCTGCTCCTGAAACTCCAGATAATAGTACTAGCATGCTCTCACCTTTCCTTCTGCTATTTCGTTTGCTGCTATTGTTACTGGTGACCTTGCCTCTACTTTTGTTAATGGTAAAGCTCCTGCTGCTATTTGTCTTGCTCTTTTTGATGCTATTGTTACTAACTCAAATCTGTTATTAACGATTTTTAATAAATCTGTTACTGTTGGTTTTATAATCATATTTATCAATCTCCTTTTTTATTATTAATTTATTCTTAATCTTCTGCTTCTTCTTTATTTATATCTTTATCTAATCTTGCTGCAACTGTTTCTGGTTGAACAGCAGATAGTATAACATGTCCTGAATCCATTATTATAACTGCTCTTGTTCTTCTTCCAGATGTTGCATCTACAGCCATTTTACTATCTTTAGCTTCTTGAACTAACCTTTTTATTGGCGCAGAGTCTGGATTTACAATTGATATTATTCTATTTGCAGAAACAATGTTTCCAAAACCTATATTTATTAATTGCATTAATTCATCTCCTTTGTTTGTGGGTTACTCTGGAGTTTGCCACCACATTATTTTATTCTATGTTTTGAATTTGTTCACGTATATTCTCTAATTCTGTTTTTATATCTACAACAAAATTTGTTATCTCTAAATTATTTGCTTTTGAGCCTATTGTATTTGTTTCTCTATTCATTTCTTGAATTAAGAAATCTAATTTTTTACCAATAGCAATATTTTCATTTAGCAAATTTAAAAATTGTGATATATGACTTTTTAATCTTGTTATTTCCTCTTCTACTGAACACTTATCAGAATAAATTACTACTTCTTGTGCTAATCTTGTTTGATCTACTACATCTGTTTTTAATAATTCTTTTATTCTTGTTTCTAATTTTACTACATATTCATCTACAAGTCCAGCAGAAATTGAAGAAATCTGCTCTATTTTTTGTTTTATTACTTCTATTCTGTTTTCTAAATCTACTTTTATTTTGCTTCCCTCTTTTTGTCTCATATCTAGGAAACTATCTATTGCACTATCTAGTGCTGTAAATAATTCTTTTTCTATAACTTCTTCTGCTTCTTCATCTATTCTTATATTTAAAACGTCTGGAAATCTTGCAACATCCATAATATTTATGTTGTCTATTATATTTGTTTCTTCTGATAATTTCTTTAGTTCCTCTACATATTTTTTAGCAATATCTGTATTTAGGTTTATTTTTTTACCTAAGTCACTGTTGTTATTTAATTGTATTGATACTTCAACTTTTCCTCTTGATATGTTACTTAAAATTTGTTTTCTTATTTTTTCTTCTAAATAATTTAAGTTTCTTGGCATTTTTATATTTATATCAGTAAATCTATTATTAACAGATTTTATCTCTATTATATATTCTCTACCTTCATTTTCATATGTACTTCTTCCAAATCCAGTCATGCTTTTTATCATTATTGTGTTACCACCTTTCTTGGTCTACCTCTTTTTTTAGGTGCATTCTCTTGTTTAGGTTCTTCTACTTTTGCTTTAGTTTCTTCTTTTTCTATTGTTTCTTGTTTTTTAGGTCTTCCTCTTCTTTTTGGAGCTTCTTCTTTTTTTGTTGCTATTTCCTTTTGCACTTTCTTTTTAGTAGTAGTTTTTGGCTCTTTTGATACTGTTTCTTTCTTTGTTGCTTTTGTAGTTGCTTTAGGTTTTGTAGCACTCTTCTTTTCTGTGTTCTTTTGCTCTTTTATTTTTTCATTCTTTTCATTTTCTATTTTTTTAGATTTATTTTCTTTTACTTCTTTTTTAGGTTCTGTTTTCTTTTTAGTAGTTTTTCTTTTTGTTTTTTCGCTAACTGATTCTTTTTTTGATTCTTCATTTTTACTTTTTGCAACTGATTTAGGTTTCTCTATAATTTCTTCGTTCTCATCTTTTATTATTCTTTTCTCTTTCTTTATTATTTCTTTTATATCACTAACGTCTTTGCTATATTTTCTTTTTCTTATTATTGCTATACATATACATTTTATTACATAATATGCAGCAATATATTCACCTACAAAATAGTATATTTTTTGATATTTTGAATCAAGTTCAAAAATTATGTATGGCAAAAATAGTGTCATAATTGCTACTAATAATATCTCTATTCCATGAATAGCAATTTTTCCACTGTCTTTTTTATATGCTATTTCGAATAGAATTATTGATGTAGCTAAATATATTGTACTAAAGATTTTTAAGTCAATTACTCTTACGGCTTTTGTTTTATCTACACTTCCTAGAAATAAAAAAAGAAAGTATGCAACTAAACAAGCACATATAATTATGTTTGTAAATATTTCTTTTCTTAAAGATTCTTTTACTTCTTTTGGCATTTTTCTTTTTTCATTAATTTCTTCTTCTATCTTTTGAATTGTTCCCTTTCTCATTTTTATTTATTTCCCTCCAAATTTTCAAGCTCATACATAATAATTCCTGTAACTACTAATGCTACTGTTTCTGTTCTTAAAATTCTATTTCCTAGTGTTATTACTTTTGCTCCTGCTTCTTTTAAAATCTCCACTTCTTGTTCTTCTAATCCACCTTCTGGTCCAATTATAACACCAATTTTTAGATTTTCTTTGTTCTTTAATTTTGTTAATTCATTTTTTAGTTTGTTATTTTTTTCATTTTCATACGCCAGTAATACTATATCATATTTATTAATTAAATTACAAATATTTTTTATATTTACAATATTATTTATTTTAGGAACTATATCTCTGCCAGACTGTTTTGCTGCAACTTCTGAAATTTTTTGCCATCTTTCTATTTTCTTTTGCTTACTTTTTTCATCAATTTTTACAACACTTCTTTTCATTTCTACTGGTGTAATTTCATCTGCTCCTAACTCAACACTTTTTTGTATTATAAGCTCCATTTTATCTGATTTTGGTAAGCCTTGGAATATGTTAATATGTACATTAGATTCGCAATTAGAAGCCTTCTCGTTAAAAATTATGCACTCTATATTATCATTATTTATTTTAGAAATTCCACAATTGTAGTTTATTGATGTATCTACATTACAAACGTGTATATTATCATCTATTTTTAATCTTAAAACGTTTTTTATGTGATTTACATCTTCTCCTATTATTGTTATTTTGTTATCTGTTATTTGTTCATTCTTTACAAAAAATTTTGGCATGGCTATCCCTTTCTTTACTAACTTTGTATTATATCACAAATTATTGTGTTTTGCATAAAAATTAT
>FR893510.1 GCA_000434035.1 Clostridium sp. CAG:452
ACCGAAATTGCGGGTTATGATGTATCTAATAATGTGTATCATAATAAGAAGATAAATTTTCTGTTAAAAACATGAAATGTTTTTAACCAAAATGTTCAAAAGGATAAGGTATACAAGAAAAGGTGCATATTATTAGATACATTGTAGCGGTAGAGGAGCATTCTGTAGTAGGGTGAAGTATGATCGAAAGGACATATGGACGAGGCAGAAGAGAGAATGCTGGAATAAGTAGCGAGAGCAAAGTGAGAAT
The DNA here is from genome assembly GCA_000434035.1 of Clostridium sp. CAG:452. Classification (GTDB taxonomy): domain Bacteria; phylum Bacillota; class Clostridia; order TANB77; family CAG-508; genus CAG-452. Next base: position 251 of record FR893510.1, read on the forward strand.
CTTTGCCGTCGAAAGTCTAAGGTTTCCTGGGGAAGGTTCGTCCGCCCAGGGTAAGTCGGGACCTAAGGTGAGGCCAAGGAGGCGTAGCCGATGGATAGCAGGTATAAAATTCCTGCACTACCGAAATACTTAAAAACGATAAGGGACGCAGGAGAGGAAGGAAATCCGGGAAGAGGAAAAACCGGAGCCGAAAGGCATAGTGAAAATTTAAAGTAACGAAGTTCCAAGAATCACACTGACGAGAAAAGCTTATTGACATTGTATTAAGGTACCCGTACCGCAAACCGACACAGGTAGATGAGGAGAGGATCCTAAGACGAGCGAGAGAAGTACTGTTAAGGAACTCGGCAAACTAACCCCGTAACTTAGGGAGAAGGGGTACCTATGTAAAAGTAGGTCGCAGAGAAGAGTCCCAAGCAACTGTTTAACAAAAACACAGGTTTCTGCTAAATCGAAAGATGAAGTATAGGAGCTGA
>FR893511.1:0-37374 GCA_000434035.1 Clostridium sp. CAG:452
GCGGGGGTAAGACTCGAACTTACGACCTTCGGGTTATGAGCCCGACGAGCTGCCAACTGCTCCACCCCGCGATATTCAATTTTTACTACTGTATTAGTATACTCTTCTTTTGCGTATTTGTCAACACTTTCGTAAAAATATGTATCTACTTTATACATTTTATGCCATTATTAAAAAAATATTCATCTTTTTAAAATTAAGAAAGCTGGCCTGGAATTCCAGACCAGCAAGCACACTTATCTAATTCTGATAATTTTTTTCTCCCATTCATTTTCACTAGCCTTTGTGAAGCCATTTCTAACAGCAGCCGCCATAAACTGGGGCTTATCATTAGTGGCATACATACGAACCCTTTTTACTTCAGGTTCATTTTCTCTCACATAATTGATAAATTCTTCTACAGCCTCTGTAGCAAATGGGCTATTATCCTCATACCAAGGGAACAGCCAAATGTCTGTTGAAAGTATATTTGCAAGTTCATAGAACTGAATTACTCCCAACATGTTTCCAGACATTTTATCTGCAATTATCAAGGTGTATTCATTATCCACTTCCTGAATCATATCGTTAATACTTGCATCTTTTATTTTTGCCGGTCCGAATGGTATTTGGTGTGCTATACACCTACCAATTGTTACTTTGTCCCGTTCTTTAAACTTCCTGAGATAAAGATGGTTAGGGTGTTTTTGATTGTACATAAAAAAGCCTCCTTTTTTAGTGTACATAAAGTATAGCACACATTCTAAGTAAAAGCAAATTTTAGCTGTTTATTGTTGGTATTCTTAATGTTTCTCCAACATAAATTAAATTTGGATTTGCTATGTCATTTAATTCTACAATACTTTTTATAGTTACTCCGATATTCTCTAGCTATTTGTGTTAAAGTATTTCCTCTTCTTACTATATACAATCTATGACTAGTATCATGTATTTTGTAATCACTTAACATAGGAACTCTTAATTCTTGACTTACATAAATTAAGTTTGGATTTGCTATGCTATTTATTCTTGCCAAATATTGATATGAAGTATTGTATTTAATTGCAATACCACTTAACGTTTCTCCCCTGCTAACCCTGATATATTTAAATTCTTGATTTTTATCTGTTACTGTATCTTTTGGAATTTGTGACACATTATTTAAAAATACTCCATTTGTAAAATAATCTCTATCTACATTTCCATCTATTCCATTTACTCTACCTCTATCTGAATATTGAAAACCTACCCAAAATTTCCATTTACCATTACTTTCTGGTTCTTCTACAAAATAATCTGCAACCCAAATAGGATAATCCTCTGCTAGTTCTTTACTAAATACTGTTCTTGCATTATATGCATCACTATAAATTACGCATTCTTTACCACTTAATTTTTCTACCGCTTCTAAAAATACTCTTGAAATTTCGTTTATAGTACTAACATCTAAGCCATCAAACACTTCAAAATCCATTGCTAATCTACAATCTGGTTCTAAACCTTTTATATTGCTAACAAAAAATTCCGCCTCTTCTTTTGCTTCTGCCTCATTTGTTGCTGTTAAAAAGTGATAAAATCCAGTTCTTAATCCATTTGCTTTTGCCTTTTCGTAATTCTCTCTAAAATACGGATCAACATAGCCTCTTCCTTCACTTGCTCTAATATACACTACTTCAATCCCAGCTCTTGCAACTTCTCCAAAGTCTATATTCCCTTGCCACTCACTTACATCTATTCCGTTATATAGCTTTTCTGATGATTGTGAAAAAGCAAATGTTTGAGTGCTAATTGCTATAATTATTGCCACTAGCAATATACTTAAAAAAATCTTTCTCATAAATACCTCCTCTTAAAATTTTATGATTAATATATTTGTTTATTACTCAAAAATATGGTAATATAGTTATTGGTGATAAATATGAAATTTTTAAATGAAATATTGGACTTTTTTAAAAATCTTACTATTGAAAATGCAGTAGATATTGGAATAGGACTAGCGATTATTGTAATTTTTAAAATAATAAGCTCGCCTATTGCATATATGATAGTAAAGATGTTTAAATTTAAAGTTAAAGATAAAAATAAAATTAAAAATAATGGATTTTATAAACCATTAAAATCATTCTTTGTTATTCTTGGAATATACATTGGATTTATGGTTTTAAAATTACCAGCAGATATCTTTGCTGTTATAACTAAAATATTTAAAATATGTGTTATATTACTTGCTACAAAAGGGTTTTCTAATTTATTTGATTCAAATTCTGAATCATTTGCTAAATTACGTGAAAAACTTAACTTTGATGGAAATGACACAACAATTAACTTTTTTAGTAAAGTAGCTAAGGCATTAATTTATATAATAGCTGGATTTATTTTAATTACTGAACTTGGTTATAACTTAGGTGGTTTAGCAACAGGTCTTGGAATTAGTAGTGTTGTAATCGCACTTGCTGCCCAAGATATTGCCAAAAGCTTTTTAGCAGGTATTTCTATAATATCTGATAGACCTTTTGAAATAGGTGATTATATTACTGTTGGTGATCTTTCTGGAACTGTAGAAGATATTACATTTAGGACAACAAGAATAAGAAATGCTGATGATCAAGTTATAGTTCTTCCAAACAGTGTTTTAACAGATAATAATATTATAAATTCATCAAAAAGAGATTGTAGAAGATTCCGTATTGTACTTACACTTGAATTGGATACTCCTTTAGAAAAAGTAACTCAATTAACAGAAAATATAAAATTAGCTTTAACAACTCACCCACAAGTTATTAATGAAACTGTAAAAGTATTTTTTGAAACAATTTCTGCTGATGGAATTGATTTATCAATTGACTTAAAAACTAGTGCTTTAGAATACGTTGATTATTTAAAATTCAAAGAAGAAATAAATTACACTTTATTAGATATGGTAAATCAAGCAAAAATAGGTCTTGCATATCCATCACAATCAATTTATTTAAAGAAGGACTAAAAAATGTTAAATAGTTGTACTCTATGCCCACATAATTGTAAAGTTAATAGATTAGAAGGAAAAAAAGGTAGATGTAAGTGTGATAATACATTAAAGATTGCACTTGCATCTTTGCATATGTTTGAAGAACCCTGTATTAGTGGAACAAACGGCTCTGGAACAGTGTTTTTTACTAATTGCAATTTGAATTGTATATATTGCCAAAACTATGAGATTAGCCAAGAACGGAAAAGGTAAAGAAATTACTGTACAAAATCTTTCTGATATTTTTGTTAAACAACAAGAAAAAGGTGCTCACAATATAAATTTAGTAACACCTACAATGTATGTGTACCAAATAATTGAAGCAATTAAACTTGCAAGAAAAACTGGGTTAAAAATTCCAATTATATATAATTCTAATGGATACGAAAATGTAGAAACAATAAAAATGTTAAATGGCTATATTGATGTTTATTTACCTGATTTAAAATATTACACAAATGAATTGTCTAAAAAGTATTCTAATGTGGATAATTATTTTGAAGTTGCAACAAACGCTATAAAAGAAATGTACTCACAAGTTGGAAATGCTGTTTTTGATGATAATGGAATTATTCAAAAAGGAGTTATTATTCGTCATTTAGTTCTTCCAAATCATATTCAAAATACAAAAAATATTTTAAAATGGATTAATGAAAATTTGCCAAAAGATATATATGTAAGTGTAATGGCTCAATATTTTCCAACTTATAAAGCAAAAAATGATTCTTTAATAAACAGAAAATTAAATAAAAAAGAATATAAGGAAGTTTTAAACTACTTATATTCTCTGGATTTACAAAATGGGTATATTCAAGAATTGGGAAACCATGAAGAAGAATATGTTCCAGATTTTAATTTAACTTTCTAATTCTTGCTTCATTTTTAAATACACATCATTTTTTAATTTTTCTGTGGCTTGCTTTTTATCTAGTTTTTGGTCTGGATAAATTGCTGGCAATACGTAAAGCTCTATAAAGGGCTTCTTTTTTATATATTTTCTTATTCCATATGGTTTAACAAATTTATATACCATTGGTACAATTGGAACATTATTTTCTACGGCTAATTTAAATGCTCCATTTTTAAATTTTCTTAGTTTTTTGTAATATGGCCACAATGATGCTTCTGGATAAAAGTGCACAGTTTTATTTTCTTTTAATAATTTATTTATTGATAAAAAGAATTTTTCTTTATTGTGCAATCCTTCTGGTATTGGAAATGCATGTAATAGTCTAATAATATGCCTAATTACTGGTATTTCAAAATTTGATTTAATACTTACAAAGTATAAACTTTTTGGAGTATTTGCAATTGCATTCATTGTACAATCCATTGGATGCACATGGTTTGATACTGTTATTTTTCCTGTTTTTATTTTTGTAAGATTTTTTCTTCCATATATTTTAAAATTGTACATTATTTTATTATATACAACCAATATTGGCCAAACTATTATATATAGCAAAGTTGAGGCAATTTTAAACATTATTCCCTCTTTTATGTAGTCGTAATCCTCATCGATTTCTATATCTAAGGGAGTCCACATGTTTATTATATGCTCATCTTCATTTTCTAAATTTTCCTCAATTTTTTCTATATTCTCTAATTGCATCTTCAAACATTCCTTCTATTTTTTTCATGCTTTTTTCTATTCTATAATTTTCTGCATGTTCTGCATATTTTGTTTCCATTTGTTTTCTTTCAGCTTCATTTTCAATCCAGTAATCAATTTTTTTAGCTAAATCATCACTGTTTCCTGCTTTAAATAAACTTCTGTCATCTAGTGCAAATTGAGGAGTTGCAGATTTTGGACTATTCGCAATTATAGGAACTATTCCACATGCAAATGCTTCTATACAAGATATTGCTTCTATCTCTGCATCTGCTGAATGTATATAAAGGTCTGTCATCCCAAGTAATTCTAATAAATGCTCTTTATCAAAAAAGCTTATTACTGGTTCATTTACTAATTTTTCTCCTAATTTTTTATATTTATTATATTTTGGTCCTTTCCCAGCAAGTACTAATTGAATTTTATCACTATATTTTGATTTAGAAATTGCTTCAAATATTAAATCTTGTCTTTTTTCATTTGATAATCTTCCTATCATTGTAATTACAAATTTATCTTTAAATTCAGGACTTTTTTCATTTTTTCTATATTTGAATTCTGGGCCTACTCCATTTGATATTACATAAGTTTTAGCAGTATATCCATGTTCTTTTAATTCATTTGCTATAAAGTTACTTGGGCAATGAATATGTTTAAATTTATTGAAAAATTTATCTCTAAAGAAGCTATATATTTTATCATTTACCTTTGTATTTTTTCCAAGCCCTATTGTATATGTTATATTTTCTGGTTGTACATGAAAAGCAGCTGTACGTGGTGTTCCCAGTTTTTCTGCTATTTCTAGCGCTTCATAAGATAAGAAAAATGGCATGTAAAAATGGACCACATCAACTTTTGAAATAGCCTCTTCTAATACATCTTTGTTTGGAACAGCAAATGTCATACCTTGAGATTTTATTATTTTAGAAACTATTATTGGTAGTGGCAATTTTTTAACTACATATTTATTTTTTGCTGGTTTTCCTGTACTTACAACATATACTTCATGTCCTAAATTCATTAACCCTTCTGCAAATCTTTTTGCAGAAATTGTTGTACCATTATTTGCATCATCAAATTGGTCTATAACTATCAAAATTTTCATTAATATCAACCTCGCACAATACTATACAATAAAACTCGAAAAAAATCAACTTTTGTAATCTGGGGGAAAAAGGGGTCAGACCCCTTTTTCCCCACTGTCCCCTTTTTCTCTTGTTTTTATTTTTAAGTAGTGATATAATTTTGGCGGAATGGAGGGAGAGAAATGAAAGATTTATTAAAAAGAGCAGGCTTTACATCTATACTATCTTCACTAGTATTTTTACTTTTAGGTATTTTACTTGTTGTAAATCCAGATGCTATGGTTCAAGCAGTTTCTTATGTAATTGGTGTATTACTTATTGCTATTGGAATTGTTAAAGTCATATCTTATTTTACATCAAAAGATGATTATCTATTTTATGATTACAGACTTATATATGGTGCTTTATGTATAATTTTAGGTATACTTGTAACAGTTAGTGGTAATGCAATTGCTTCATTTTTTAGAATTATTATAGGTATATGGATAATTTTAAGTGGTATAGCAAGATTAGACCTTTCTGTAAGACTTAAAGGAGCTGACACTGGCTACTGGATTTTAAGTTTACTTCTATCTATTTTAATACTTGTTGCTGGTGTTTATGTAATGTTTGCACCTGGTACAATATTAGTTACATTAGGAGTTATCTTAATTGCTTATTCTATTATGGATATAATAGAAAGTATTATATTTATGTGTAATATGAATAAATTGTTAAAATAAAACAAAAAAAGGACTTTTAGTCCTTTTTTTGTGCTCTTTTTGTACTCTATTTTATAATTTCTATTAATTCTTTATTTTTATCTCTTATTTTAAGTATTACTAAAATTATTGCCGTTATTACAAATGTAATTAAATATATTAATAAACTTGTTTTCCAATTTCCATTAGAAATATTTGCTCCAACCATTGTAGATGTAATTACAGATGGAAATCTTACAAGTGTTGCTATTAATATAAATCTTAACGGTTTTACTGGTAAAAGTCCTCCAAGATATACAAATAAATCTTTTGGAGTTCCTGGCAAGAAAAATATTAGGCATAAAATAATTTCTAAGTTTGTTTCGTTTTTTAGTAGTTTACTATTCATTACTTTTTCCACTTTTTCTTTTTTGAAGAAATTATATAAATATTTTTCTCCTAATTTTCTTACAGAAAAGAATATTATTATTGTAGTAATAAGTATAGATACTGTTATAAATAGCCATCCTCCCCATGTACCATAACACATTCCTGCAAGTACCTCAAATGGTTCTCCTGGTAATATCACTAATAATATTTGCAATACTTGCAAACTAAATAGTAATAGCAATCCTAAAAATCCCATGCTATTTATTTTGTTTTTAAAAGCTATTTGTCCTTCTGTTGTAGATAGATCCATCATAAATGGAGCAATTTTCCAAAAAAATATTGCTAGTGCTACTAATATTACAACTGTTAATGTTATTTTAATTATTTTTATTTTGTTTTGATTTTTCATTTAATTTCTTCCTTATTATTAAGAGTTTAGCATTTCAAAATACAAAAGTCAAACAAATTCCAATTTATTTTACTGTTCTCCAATTCTATGTTATAATTATATTCAGTTTTTTAAGGAAGGGATTTTTATGAATTTAAATATAGTTTTAGTAGAACCAGAAATTCCTCAAAACACAGGCAATATTGCAAGAACTTGTGCTGCAATTGGTGCTAAATTGCATTTGGTAAGGCCTTTAGGATTTGAAATTTCTGATAAATATGTAAAAAGAGCTGGTCTTGATTATTGGGATAAATTAGACATAGAAGAACATAATTCTTTATTTGCTTTTTTGAAAAAATATCCAGTAAATAATAATATGTTTTTAGTTACAACAAAAGGGCAACATTGTTATTCTGATGTTAATTATTCTAAATTAGATGAAGTTTTTCTTTTGTTTGGAAAGGAAACCAAAGGACTTCCAGAAGGTTTATTAAAAGAACATTTAGAAAATACCATAAGAATTCCAATGAGAGAAACCTTACGTTCTCTTAATTTATCTAATTCTGTTGCTATTGTTGCTTATGAAGTTTTTAGGCAAAATAATTTTTGCAATTTAGAAGAAACTAGTAAATATTTTAAATAATCTACTTTTATTTATTTAATTATTAAATTATAATATATTTATAATATTAAAAGGAGGTTTTTAATGTCGACTTTTTATGCTATTATTTCATCATTTTGGTTTGAAGTTTTAATTAGGCTTATTTTAGGTTTTTTGTTAGCAGGCTTTATTGGTGCAGAAAGAGAATCTGTAAATAAACCTGCTGGCTTTAAAACGCACTCTCTTATTGGAGTAAGTGCAGTACTTATAATGCTTTGTGGTGAATATTTAAGCAACAATTATTCTGTTGATGCATCTAGAATACCAGCTCAATTACTTTCTGGTATTGGATTTATTGGTGCTGGTACTATTTTAAGAGATGGCTTTAATGTAAAGGGATTAACTACCGCATCTAGTTTACTTGCAGTTACTTGTATTGGTCTTAGTATTGGCGCAGGATTTTATATTGGTGGAATTGTTGGAACAGTACTTGTATATATTATTCTTTCTCATTCTCACAATTTATCTGAAACATTAGACCATTTTAATAATGTTTCTTTAACTCTTACTGTTAAGGATTATAGAAATACTTTACCTGAAATACAAAAAATATTAGATAAATATAGTATTAATATTAAAAAAATAAAAAATGGTCAACCAAATGAAGAAAATATAACTGATATTCAATTATTTTTCAGATACCATAAGGACGTAAATATAAATTCTGTTTTTACAGAAATTTCTGGTTTAGAAAATGTAACTGATTTGGAGGAAGGATAGAGTAAAGCTCTATCCTGTTTTGCTTAATATATCCTTTTTCATTTTGTTCATAATTTTCTTTTCCAATCTTGATATATAACTTTGCGAAATTCCTAGCATATCTGCCACTTCTTTTTGTGTTTTTTCTGTTCCACTAATAAAACCAAATCTTAATTCCATAATATTTTTCTCTCTATTACTTAGTTTTTCTATTGAGGCTTTTAGTAATACTTTATCCACTTCGTCTTCTATTCCTCTAGAAGTAATATCTGGTTCTGTTCCCAAAATGTCTGAAAGCAGTAATTCATTTCCATCACCATCTTGATTAAGTGGCTCATCTATTGATATTTCACCTTTTATTCTGTTACTTCTTCTTAGATACATTAAGATTTCATTTTCTATACATCTAGAAGCATAGGTAGCAAGTTTTATGTTTTTACTTATATTAAATGTATTTATTGCTTTCATTAATCCTATTGTTCCAATTGATATTAAATCTTCTATTCCTACACCTGTATTTTCGAATTTTTTAGCAATATATACTACCAATCTTAGGTTCCTTTCTACTAAGATTTGTCTTGCTTCTAAATCCTTATTTTCTAGTTTAATTAATAATTCTTCCTCTTCATCCGAACTTAATGGCGGAGGTAATTTTTGACTACCTGCTATATAAAAAATCGGCAGATTTTCTATTTCCTCATTGTTTAAATATTTAACATAGATTGTACTAATTTTAGATTTTAACAGTTCTAATATGTTCATTCTCTTCATTTCCTCCTTTGTTTTCTAAAAGTTCTAGACCTATTAGTGCTCTATATTTTCCTGTTTTGCTTAAAGAGCCATCATATATACCTATTATTATATTTTTTATAAATACTACATCTTCTTGTGTATTTACTGTTAGTCCATCTGCTTTTATTCCTATTAGCATTCCATTTTCTTTCCCTAATGACATAAATGGTATTAGTCTTATTTTTGATAGGTACTCTCCTAAATCTATTTCTTTCCCTTCTATAATATTTGATAGATTGTTTAATATTTTTTCTGGTATTACTCCTTTTAATACGTCTTTTTCTACAACTGCTACTGGTATTTTTGTAATTGGTTCCTTTAAAAAGTTTCCTGTATCTAGTATTGCTTTTGTATACACACTATTTGAGTTTATATTTATTTTGATATTGCAAAGCATGTCTTTTTTGCTTAATTTTCCTTTTATGTTTTTAAATGCTGTTGTTATAATAATAAATCCAACCATTCCTCCTGCTAGTACAATTTTTATTGGATATGTACCAATTAACACACCGTTTTTCCATTAATATGTTTTGTGGACTTACAAAATATAAAAGTGCAAAAGCCACTCCTCCAAATGTAAATGAAGTTAAATAAAATATTATAAACTCTTTAAAAAACAATTTTATATTTAATGGTTTGAATGCAATATATACCATGGCAATAGAAAGTATTATTTTTAAAAATATGCTGGAACATATTTCCAGTACTGATATATATGAAAGTACTGCATAAACACTTCCTATACTACTAGCTACAAGGGTTCTAATTATTTTTTTTGGTGCTTTTATAATTATTCCAGTTGCAAATATAATAATATAATTCATAAATAAATTTTCTAAAAAAATTATATCTATATATATGGTCAATAGGTCACCTCGTATTCTTTTACACAAATTACAGTTGTGAATACTAATCTGTGCTAAATATTGTACTACTGTTTGTTTAAATAATGTGTCATTTTGTGAAGGCGAAAAAAAGAAATAATCTACTATTTTAGATTATTTCTTATTCATTTTTATTTTAATAATTATTGTTTAGGAAAAATCGACTTTTCTTTTAGCGATTTTTAAGATTTTTCCTTATTATTTATTTCCTTTTTTTCTTAAGAAAGAAGGTATGTCTAAATCATTTTGATTGTCTTTATTTTCTACTGGAGTTGGTATTGAGTTTATTTTTTTATTCCATGTATTTGTTACTAAGTTTTCAACTCCTATGCTTGAAATTGGTGGTTCTTGTTGTTCAAAACCTGTTGCGATAACTGTAATTGAAATTTCATCTCCTAAGTTTTCGTCTGTAACTACACCAAATATAATATTTGCTTCTGGATCAACACTTCTTTGTACTAATTCTGCTGCTGTATTTGCTTCTTGTAATCCTAAATCGTTTCCACCTGTAATGTTTATTATAACTCCTCTTGCTCCTTCTATTGATGTTTCTAGTAATGGACTTTGAATAGCTTGTTTCGCAGCATCTTCTGCTCTGTTTTCTCCACTTGCTCTACCAATTCCCATGTGTGCCATACCTGTATTTAACATTACTGCTTTAACGTCAGCAAAGTCTAAGTTAATTAGTCCTGGTACAGAAATTAAGTCTGATATACCTTGAACACCTTGTCTTAAAACGTCATCAGCCATTTTAAATGCTTCTACAATTGATGTTCTTCTATCAATAATTTGTAACAATTTATCATTTGGTATTACAACTAATGTATCTACTTTTTCTTTTAAGTTTGCAATTCCTTTTTCTGCTTGAGTAAGTCTTTTCTTTCCTTCAAATGTAAATGGTTTTGTTACAACACCTATTGTTAATATTCCTAATTCTTTTGCTGCTGCTGCAACTATTGGAGCTGCTCCTGTTCCTGTTCCGCCTCCCATTCCGGCTGTAACGAATACCATATCTGCTCCTCTTAACATTTCAGCAATTTCAGCTTTGCTTTCTTCTGCTGCTTGCATACCGATTTCTGGATTTGCTCCTGCTCCAAGTCCTCTTGTTAGTTTTTCTCCTATTTGAATTTTAGAACTTGCTTTTGATAATTGAAGAGCTTGTCTATCTGTATTTATTGCTATAAATTCTACACCTTTAATTCCTGATTCAATCATTCTATTTATAGCATTATTTCCTGCTCCTCCTACACCTATAACTTTTATTGTTGCCGTTCCGTCCATCATGTAATTATTGTTTTCATCGTAATCTGTTTCCATCATAGTGTTAATCCTCCTTCATTTTTGGGTTTGGAATTTTAAAGTTATTTTCGCACTTCTTTCTTATTCCAAATATATTTTTTTAAAATTTAAAACTTAATTATGAATAGAAAAATTCTTTTATTCTTTCTAAAATATTTCTAAATATATTTTCATCAGATACTGTGTCAATACTGCTAGAAACAGTCTTTGCAAATGGTCTTGATGCAATATATTTAATTAATGCATAGCTAGATCTATAATTGGGTTTTATTGTACTTACTAGTCTTCCAGTTGATATTTTAACAGGTATATTTAATGTTATTTTTCCTGCTACATCGCTTTTATTTATATTTGTTATTCCTTGACCTGTTAGTACAACATTATTTATATTTGATTTTACTCCTGCATTTGTTATATCTTTATTTACTAATGAGAACATTTCTTCTACTCTTGCTTCTATTACTTCTATTAGCTCTGAGCTTTTTATTGTTTTTGTTCTCTCTTCGCCTTTATATGTATTTAAAATTATGTCTGTATCGTTATCTATAAATGATTTTAATGCTAATCCATATTGTTTTTTTAATCTATCTGCTTCTTCTTCTGTTATATTAAAAACATAAGCAATATCTGATGTAATATTATCTCCACCTAAAGGAATTGTATTTGTATAAATAAAAGTATTTCCTTCAAACACACCTATGTCTGTATTTCCTGCTCCAATATCTAATATCATTACATTATCTGTTAATTCATTTTTGTCTAGCACAAGTCCTCTTTCAGAAAGTACATTTGGAACTATTCCATCTATTTCTATACCTGCTTTTTTAAGAACACTTGTTAATTGTTTTACATATTCTTTATCTGCTAATATAACTTGTCCTTTTACTGTAAATGATGAACTTAGGCTTCCTACTGGATCGTCTATCATTCTACCATTGTCTAATATAAATTGATTTGCAATAATATCTATTAAAACTTGATTTTCTGGTATATCAATATCTCTAACTTGCATTATTGCAGATGTGACATCTCTTGTTGATATTCCAGCATATTTATCTTTTGCTTCTTTTACAATACTATTTTGTACAATTGTAACGTATTTACCTGGTATTGTAACATAAGCTGAATGTATTTTTATATTCGCTTCTTCTTCTGCAGATTTTATTGTTTTTGCAACTGCAGCAGCTATTTCTTCTTCATCTGTGATTTTTGATTTTTTCATTCCAAAGCATTTGCATTCACTTGTTGCTATAACTTCAATTTGATTAAAGCTATTAACTTCGCCAACGCTTGTATTCACTTTGGATGTTCCTATGTCGATACCTACAATTATATCACCGATTGCCAAGACAAACTCCTCCATTTTTACAGTATATTTTTTTACTGCTACTAGAATATTATATTTTAGGTAAAAAGTCAATAGAAAATGTTACATTTTTGTAATATTTTCGTAACGTTTTCGTAATAATAAAAGTCAGACATTAGAACCTGTAAAAATTGTTTTCCTAAGAGTTCTATCTCTGACCATTTATCATTATTTATTTTTCAAGTAGCCGATTTTTCTATATATATATGACATCGCTTTAAATAAATTATTTACTATTGGGTTAAATATTATATAAATTTCTCCTATAAATTCTGTAAAGTCTGGATTAAATCCTTTTTTAAATTTATATACCCCATAAGAATCTGAATGTTCATCTTTAAATCCTGAAATTCCTCTAAAGTCATATACATCACATTTATTTTCTAATGCCCATTTTATCATTTCCCATTGTAGTAAATAGTTAGGCATTAAATTTCTTTTTTCATTTTTGCTTCCACCGTATAAATACCAAACTTTATTTCCATATAGTATAGGCATTGTTGCAGCAATAACTTCTCCTTCATATTCTGCTAACATTATTCTAACATGTTCTGGTCCAAGGCAGTCATAAATTTTTTCATAATATTCAATGCTTCTAATTATAAAGTTATCTCTGCTTCCAGTTTCTTTCATTGTTTTATAAAATTCTGGTAAATCTTCTTTTGTTCCAACTCTTACAGTAACGCCTTTTCTTGCTGATAATCTAATGTTGTATCTAGTTTTTTGATGAAATGATTGTAACACTTCCTCTTCTGTTTTATTTGTTAGATTTAACCTGAATACATATTTAGGTTGTATTACATCATTTACACTTTTAATATTTTGTTTTACTTTTATTCCAGCCTCTTTTATTATTCTTTTAAACTCTTCGTCATCTACTAAAACATCTGGATCTGCTCTAAATATAAATGCTTTATATTTTTTTGCAATTTTTCTAATTTCATCTGCTAACTCTTTAATTATTTTTTCATTATATATATCACATATTGGTCCTCTTGGTGCATACATTATATATCTGTTTAAAACAGGAACTTTCCTTAATAGCACACTTAAGTATGCATTTATTTTACCATTTTCGTCATGTAATATAATCTCTTCATGTTTCCACTCTAATTTTACTTTTGCCCATTCTGGAGATTGTAAAAAGTGAGCTCTTTCATGTTTTGTAATAAATTCTTCTATTTCTTTTCTTTCTTTTGAATCAGTTTCCAATCTTATATTTCACCTCATATTTTTGCAGTTTTCTGGATTGTTTTTCCAACATTATTCACCTTTTAATTTTTCTGCTCTGTCTGCTGCAATTAGATTGTCTATCATTTCATCTAATCCACCATTTAAGAAATTTTCCATTTGATATATACTCATTCCTATTCTGTGGTCTGTGATTCTTCCTTGTGGGTAGTTATATGTTCTTATCTTTTCACTTCTATCTCCACTACCAACTTGTGATTTTCTTTCGTTTGCAAGTTCTGCGTCTTGTTTTGCTTTTTCTTGTTCATATATTCTGGATTTTAATAATCTCATTGCATACTCTCTATTTTGAGTTTGTGATCTTTCTGTTTGACATTCTGCTACTATTCCTGTTGGTTCATGTATTAATCTTACTGCTGATGATGTTTTATTTACATGTTGTCCACCTGCCCCAGATGCTCTAAACACTTCCATTTTTACATCTGCTGGATTTATTTCTATTTCTACATCTTCTACAACTGGCAATACTGCAACTGTTGCTGTTGATGTATGAATTCTTCCACTGCTTTCTGTATCTGGAACTCTTTGAACTCTATGAACTCCACTTTCGAATTTTAGTCTACTATATGCACCTTTACCTGTAACCATAAATGTTATTTCTTTATATCCGCCAAGTCCTGTTTCATTTTCATTAAGTACATCTATTTTCCAATGTCTATTTTCTGCATACATTGAGTACATTCTAAATAATGTTCCTGCAAATAATGCTGCTTCTTCTCCTCCAGCACCTGCCCTTATTTCGCAGATTATATTTTTATCGTCATCTGGATCTTTTGGAATTAATAATATTTTTAATTCTTCTTCTATTTTAGGTAATTTTTCTTTTATTTCTTCTATTTCCATTTCTGCTAATTCTTTTAATTCTTTATCATTTAGCATTTCTTTTGCTTGTTCTAAATCTTTATTTGCTTTTTTGTACTCTCTATATTTTTCTACAACATCTACCATTGCAGCATGCTCTTTCATAAGTTTTTGCCACTCGCTTTGTCTTGCAATTACTTCTGGGTCACTAATTTTTTTACTAACCTCTTCAAACCTTTTCTCTACGTCTTCTAGTTTTTCAAACATATATATCTCTCCTTTTAACCTAATTATTATACACAACTATTGCAGATTTTTCAACTTACATTTTACAGATTAACTAAATTATATTCTATATTTAATTTATCTAAAATTTCTTTTTCTCTATTTGTACATGTAAAAATAATAATTTGGTTATTATAATTGGAATCTAAATACTTTATAACATTCTCTAATCTTTGGTTATCAAAATATGCAAAACTTTCGTCTAGTATTATTGGAATAGTTTCTTTTGTTATTTCTTTAGTTGCAGATAATCTAAGAGATAAATATAATTGATCTATTGTTCCTATACTTAATTTATTACATTCTATGTATTCTCCATTTTCTGCTTCTATTGTTAGTCCTGTATCTGAGTTAAAATTTGCTTTTTTATATTTTCCATCAGAAATCATTTCTATGTTATTTGATAATTCTTTTGTGAATTTTGGTGTTATATTCTTTTTTATTTCATCATAAGATTCTTCCAATGTCTCTTTTGCTAAATTTATTATTTTATTTAATTCTTCTAATTCTTTTTTTTGTTCATACAAATATTCTAGTTTCTCTTCACATGCTATTTTATTATCTAATTTTTCATTAATATTTTTTTCTTCTATATTAATAGTATTTATTCTAATTAAATTTAAATTTAATTGTTTTTCTAAATAATCAATATTATAATTTATTTCCTTTAAATTATCATTAAATAAATTATCAATTTCTATTTCATTATTAAATTTATTTTTTATTTCTTTTATTTTTATTTTATTTTTTTCTTCTATATTATTTTTTATTTCATTTATTTCTTTTTCTGTGTTTTTAATATTTTCTTCTAATATTTCTATTTCTTTTTCTATTTTTATTTTTTCTAGATTATTTATTTTTTCTTTTTTATTTAATTTATTTTTATTTAAAATAAATATTATTAAATTAATTATTAAATAAGCCACAGTTACTATAATTACTGTATAGTCTATAATTTTAGAAAATTTAATTATATTAATTAAAATATTTAAAATTATTAAAGTCCCCATTAATATTATATTTAAAATATTTTTATTGTTTTTTATTTTTTTATTGTTTATTTCTTTTTTATTTTTTATTTCATTCTTTAATTTATTTATTTTATTTTCGCAATCACTTTTTATTTCATTTTTTATTTTTATTTTTTCTTCTTCTATTTTTTCTTCTTCTTTTATTTTTTTAATTTCTTCATATATTTTAACTTCTGTTTTTATTTTATCATTTTCTTTTTCCAAACTATTTATTTCTTCTTTTTTGCTTTTGCTATCATACTCACAATTTTCTATTTTATTTTTCTCATCTTCTAATATTTTTATTTCTTTTAATATATTATTTATTGGCCTTCCTGTTGTTCTTTCTGTGCCTACTTCTTCAAGTTGTTTTTTAGATAAATTAGCCATAACCTTTTTATATGATATATTGTCATCACCTGTTGATAGCATATTTGCTATTTTTTGTGTTAATATATTTTGACTGCTCTGTGGTAACGCTACTCCTTGTTGCTCTGCTATTGCCGTGCTAAATAAAGTTTCTTCATCTACATTAGTTTGTTCATAGAAAAATTGATTTCCTTTAGTTTTATTTATAGAAAATTCTCCTGATATATCTTCTAAGTTTTCATTATATATTTTAGGATTTTTTTTAGAAAAATCCCTAAAAACTTCAAATTTATCTTTATTATCTAATGTATATATTATTTTGCCAGAAAACTCATTTTCATCCCATGGTTTATATTTATCAAAATCCGATATTTCTTTTCCATTTTTATTTTTAGATATTCCATATAACATTGAAGGAATAAATTTTAATAATGTAGTTTTTCCTGCTTCATTTTTTCCATAAATTAAATTTATTTTTTTATTTAAATTAATTTCTTTATTTTTTATTTTTCCAAATCCATTTATTTTTAAAAAATTAATTTCCAAAATATCACCTCAATTTTTATTTTTGTTTTAATTTTAAATTATTTATTTTCTATTTTAATTATTTTTTGATTAATGTTTTAAAATGATTTTATTTTTTTTATTATTTCTTTATTATTTTTTTGTTAATTATAATTTATTTTTTAATTTTTATTTTATTTTTTGAGTAATTTTATTTTTTCTTTTTTAGTAATTTTATTTTTAGGTCGTTTGTTGTTTTGTAAAACTTTTTTATCTTTTTATTTTTACTTTGCTTTTTATTTTGTATTTTTCTTTTTTGACAATTTTGTTTGTTGTTTACGTTTGTTTACGTAATTTTTGTGATATTTTTCAACTTGTTTTATTTCATTTTTTTCTTTTAATTTATTATCATTTTATTATGATTTTAGTCATACTTCTTCTTTACTTTATTTTATAATTTTTATCTTTATTTACATAATTTTTTATGTTTTTTGCCTTGTTTTCTCCTTGTTTATGTTTACTTGCTGTCTTTTGGTGTTTTCAATATCTTTTGCTTTATTTCCGTTGTTTTTCGGAAGTTATCCACAGGTCATTTTTGTATCTTTTTGTTGCTTGTTTCAGTTTTATGTTTCCTTTCTATTTTAATGCGTTTATGAAGATTTCTATGGCTTGTTCAGCTTCTTCTTTTGTGCATAATCCTTCTTCTTCTTTTTGTAAAATTCTGTTAATGAAGACTCCTTTCAAATTGTTTTGATTTGCCAACTTTTTTATGTCATATTTTACTTTTGAAAAATCTTTTACTTTTAAAATGTTTTCGTTCAATGCCATTTTTTGGATTTTATTAAGATCTATTTCTATGTTTTTATATCCTTCTAAAATTATTTTATAATTTCTTTTTTTATCTGTTTTTACGTTTTTTATTTTTTCAATTAGTTCTTCTTCTGAATTAATTTCTGAAATATTTAATTTTATTTCTTCAAAAATTCTTTTATCTACTTTAATAAATTTTATTTTTTTATTTATTTTTAAATTATTATTATTTATTTCGGAATTATTTAAATTAATTAAATTATTTTTTTCTGAATTATTTTTATTTATTTCTACATCTAAAAATCCATGTTCTCCTAATTCATCAAATCCAAAAGAAATTAATGAACCTGGATATATAAAATTGTTTTTATTTTCTTCATAATTTGCTTTATGGATATGACCTAATGCAACATAGTCAAACCCTATTTCTTTTAATTTATTACTATTTAATGGATTATATTGCATATCTAGTGTTTTACTAGCATCTAATGAACCATGTGTAATTAATATATTTATTTTATTTTTATTTTTTATATTTATTTTTTCAATTTGAGAATTTTCACAATAAAAATCTGTAAATCCAAATCCATATATATCCGCTTCTTCTGTCTCTATAATTTTTATTTCAGAATTAAATATTGTTACATTATTATTCCATTCAAATGTATTATAAAAAGAATTTATTAAAAATGGATCATGATTTCCTGGTGATATAAATATTTGTGTATTTGGTATTTCTTTAAATAAATTATTAATATATTCTATTGTGCTTTTTCTTATATATTTTTGTTCATATAAATCCCCTGATATAAATAAAAAGGGGATTTGATTTTCTTTTATATATTCTATTGTATCTGCAAAAGCTTTTCTTTGTTCAAGTCTTCTTTCATTTGCCAAATTTTCTCTTGATGCAAGTACTGTAAATGGGCTGTCAAAATGCACATCTGCCATGTGTATAAATCTCATTAATTTTCCTCCTTACTAATGCCAGTTTTTATATTTTCTACTTTTTGTTGCTTAGTAAATAATTTCTAGCTATTATTCCATTTAAGTGAATTAATGCTCTTTTTTTAACTTGTAATTCTATTTTTTTATCTAATATATATAAAACTGCCTCATCAATATCTTTTTTTGCTAAATCTTTTATATATTCTATATCATCAAAATTTCTTTCTTTACTTGTTCTGTCTGCAATGAATAATATTTTAGAATATATATCCATATCTTTATCTCCCGTTGTATGGTTTGCTATTGCTTGTCCCATACTTTCAGAAAATCCAAATTTTTTTATTGCAATATCTTTTCCTATTTTAGCATGAAGAAGTGGAGTATTCTCTCTTTCCACTTCATCTATTTCTATATTATTATCTTTTACATATTTTAATTTATCTTCTTCACTTATTTCTTTTGCAACATCATGAGCTATTCCTATTTTTTTTGCTATTTCTACATCTGCTCCATACATTTTTGCAAGTTCTTCTGAGCGTTCCATTACTCCTACGCTGTGATTATATCTTTTTTCTGATAATTGTTTTTTTACATATTCTTGTATTTCTTTTAATTCCATTTTATACTCCTCTAATTAATTTTCTAATGCCAAATCTATTAACTTATCTAATAATTCAGAATATTCTAATCCACTTTGTGCCCATAATTTAGGATACATACTTATTTCTGTAAAACCTGGTAAAGTATTTATTTCATTAATATAAATTTCATTTGTTTTATCATTTACAAAAAAGTCCACTCTTGCAAAACCTTTACCATCAATTGCCTTAAATGCTTTTATAGCTGTTTTTCTAACTTCATCTGTTAAATCTTTATTTATTTCTGCAGGAATTGTAAGTTTAGATTCCGCATTTTTATATTTTGCATCAAATGTATAAAAATTCTCTGCTGGTAAGATTTCCCCAATACATGATGCTTTTACATCTTCATTTCCCAATACTGAACATTCTATTTCTCTTCCTATTAATGTTTCTTCTATTAATATTTTTTTATCAAACTTTGAAGCATATTCTATATATTTTTCCAATTCTTCTATATTTTTTGCTTTATTTATTCCTACAGATGAACCTGAATTAGATGGCTTTATAAACATTGGATAACTTATGTTTTTTTCTATCATTTTGCAAATTTCTTTTAGCTCTTTTCTTTTTTCGTTAAAATCTTTATCTATATAAATATATTCATCTTTATCTTTTCTTATATATTCATACTTTGCTTGTTTAATTTTTGCCTTGTCAAATATGATCTTTGCATATACTTTATCCATAGCAATAGAAGAACCCATAACTTTGCAACCAACATATGGTTTTTTTAGCAATTCGAACAAACCTTGTACTGTTCCGTCTTCTCCATACAAACCATGTAGTACAGGAAATATAACATCCATTTCTCTTAAATATTCAATTGTGTTTTCTATTTTTTGAATGTTTTCTACTTTATCTCCTACTTCATATTTTTTAGATATATCTAAACATTTATACCATTCTCCATTATTATCTATGTATATTGGATAAACTTCATATTTATCTTTATTTAGTTTTTTAGCAACAGATGTTCCAGAAACTATTGATACGTCATGTTCTGTTGACATCCCTCCGAATATGACTCCCACTTTTATTTTACTCATTTACATTACCTCCTTATAATTAAGCTTTTATTTCATTTAATATCTTGCTAAAATTCATAGAATTAGAAGCTTTTAATAAAATTAAATCTCCACTTTTTATTATTTCTTTTATATTTTTAATTGCTTCGTCTATATTATTGAAGCTTTTCACATTTTCCATTTTTAATTCCTTTGCTTTATTGGCTATATTTTTTGCATTTTCTCCAATAGTAATTAATATATCTATTTTATTTTTTACTACTTCCTCTCCAACTTTTTCGTGCAACTCTTTTGCATACTCTCCCAATTCTAGCATGTCGCCAAGAATTGCTATTTTCCTTTGTGCTAAAGTGTTGTTTACAACTTCTAATGCCGCTTTCATTGAATCATAGCTTGCGTTATAGCTATCATTAATTACTTTTATGTTGTTTTTAATAATTTCTATATCCATTCTTTTGGCTGTTAGTTTAAATTCCGAAATTCCTTTTATTATTTTTTCTTTTTCTACATTTAATATATCCCCTACAGCAAATGCACAGACAGAATTATATACAAAATGAATTCCTCCTATTGGCACGTTTCCTTTTATTCCATTTATCTCAAATTCGCTACTATTTTCTAATGTAGTAATTTTTTTTGCCATATATGTACTATTATTTTCTAACCCATATGTATATATTTTATATCTTTTTTCTTTTTTTGCCCACTCGTGTAACAAATCATTATCATTGTTTATTAAAACGAATCCGTTTTTGTCTAATCCTTCTAATATTTCTAATTTTGCTTTTAATATATTCTCCCTTGATCCTAAATTTCCAATATGAGATGTTCCTATATTTGTTATTACGCATCCTGTTGGCTTTGCAATATTTGTTAATAAACTTATTTCTCCAAAGTGATTCATTCCCATTTCTACAACAACTGCTGTATGGTCTTTTAATTTTAACAATGTCATTGGTAAACCAATATGATTATTCATATTTCCTTCTGTTTTTAGTACTTTGTATTTTTGTTCCAATACATTTGCTATAATATCTTTTGTACTGGTTTTCCCTACACTTCCTGTTACTGCAATTACAGGTATATCATATAAACTTCTTTTATATTTTGCTAACTCTTGAATTGCTTTTATTGTGTTTTCTACCTTTATAATTACTTTTTCTTTATACTTGTTTATTATTTCTTCATTTACATTCTCATCTGTAATACATCCAATTGCTCCGTTTATAAATGCTTGTTCTATATAATTGTTTCCATTTATTTTTTCGCCTTTTATTCCTAAATACATATCACCTTTTTTTAATGTTCTTGTATCTTTAGAATATGTTTCTATTTCTATATTTTTTTCACCTGCTAATAATTTTCCATTACATATTTCCACTATTTTATTTACAGTTATATTTTTATTGTTCATGTCTTTTCCCTCTTTTTAATTAGTATTCATTTTATGCCTATTTTATAACATTTTTCATTAAATGAAAATAGTTTTAACCTATTTAAGCAAAATATTATATAAAAATATTATAATGAATCGTTTTTTATTGACAAAATCTGCTTTTGAATATAAAATCATTACGGAACTTTAAGTTAGGAGGTTTTTACATGTGGGGAGACATAGCAATTACATTTCTTCTTGCCTTTATAACTACTTATGTTTTTACACCTTATAGCATTAGGCTTGCTAGAAAAGTTAAAGCTCTAGATATACCAAAAGATAAGAGAAAAATTCACAAAAAAATAATGCCACGACTTGGTGGAATTGCAATTGTTGCAGGTTTTCTTGTTTCTGCAATTTATTTAATTATTGCAATGATAATAGAAAAAAAATTAGATATTTTTACAAATAATTATTATATAAAATTAATTGGATTTCTTCTTGGAATAATAGTTTTAGAAGTCTTTTGTTATTTTGATGACACAAAAGGAATTAAACCTATTGTAAAATTAATAGGACAGATTATAGCTGCAACTATTGTAGTCGCTAGTGGAATAGTTATTGATAAAATTTTAGAAACTTCACCTACTTCAATACTTGCAAATGAAATATTTTTAAAAGTATTTACTGTATTTTGGATAGTAGGAATTACAAATGCAATAAATCTGTTAGATGGATTAGATGGTCTTTCATCGGGTGTTTCTTTAATCTCATCTATTTGTCTAATGTTTATATTTATATTAAATTCATCACCAGTTATATCAATAATATTTGCAACAGCTCTTGCTGGCTCATTACTTGGTTTCTTACCTTTTAATTTTAATCCAGCTAGAACTTTTATGGGAGATACTGGTTCAAATTTCATTGGATTTGTACTCGCAGTAATTTCTATATTAGGTGTTGCAAAAACCTATACAGCAATAATAATTATAGCACCACTTTTAGTTCTTGCTTTACCAATATTTGATACTTCTTTTGCAATAATAAGAAGAATTATTAAGCAAAAATCTATAAAAGCGGTTTTTAAAGCAGATAGAGGTCACTTGCATCACAAGCTTATTGATAGAGGTTATTCTCAAAAGCAAGCTGTATTTATTTTATATGGAATAAGTGCAACTTTTGGATTGTTTGCAATTATTTTATTAGAGAGTGGCTTATGGAAAGCAATTTCTTTTGCCTTGTTAGTAATCGCAATTGTAGCACTTGGATATAAGGATATTTTTAGAGTAAAAAAGGAGAAAAAAAATGATTAGTATACAAAAGTCAAGATTTTTTAATAAGATAAATTTTCAAAATATTTTTATTGTTTATATATTACTTCAACCAATAATCGATATTATAACTTCTTTGTGCATTAGGAACATATCAGAAACACTTTCTTTAGGAATTGTCATTAGAGTATTTTTTATGTTATTCGTAATGATTTATTCTATTATAAAGGTACCTAAAAAAGATAAAATAAAACTTATAATTTATTATTCTTTTATAGCGTTATACGCCGTTGTCTACCTTGTAAATTCATACTTAAAATATAATTTTTCTATGATTTTTACACAAATAAAAGGAATTGTAAAAGTATTTTATTTTCCTATAATATTGATTAGTTTATATGAAATAAACAAAGAAAAGAATTTTATTTCTTTAGAAAAATACTTGAACATTTCTTTAATTATATATATTGCTACAATTATTATATGTAGGATTTTTTCTATTGGTTATCCAACATATCCTAATAATGATAAATTTGGTAGTATTGGTTTGTTTTATGCAGGTAATGAAACTAGTGCTATTCTTGCAATGTTAGCACCAATATGTTTTTGGAAACTTATTAATGAAAAATTTAGTATTATCAACTTTATAGTTTGTATTGCAACAATTTTTACAATGTTAGAAATTGGAACTAAAGTTTCTGCATTATCAATATTTGTATTATTAGCTTTATCATTTATCTTAGCTGGTATAAAAATGTTTACTAAAGAAAGAAAAACTATTTATAAACAATTTATTGCTATATCGCTAATGATTATACTTTCCTTTTCATTTGTTGCATATACTCCAGCAGGGAAGAACACAAACATTGGCATAACTTGTGGTAAATCTAGTAGCGTCTCACCAATCCCTCAGGCAAAGCCATCAAAACCACTCCCAGAGGAAACTCAAGCAAAACTTTTAAGCGGAAGGAATAACTATCTAAAGAATACATTTCAGAAGTATAATAAAAGCTCTTTTATTACTAAACTTACTGGAACTGGTTACATTTCATATTCAACTGAAACTGGAATACATGAAAACAAATTAGTTGAAATTGATTATTTTGATATATTTTTCTGTCATGGTATTTTAGGAACATTAATATACATTATTCCTTTAATACTTATTGCTATAAGTTTATTTAAAAAATTGTTTAGCAATTTTGTTGTTAATATTAAAAATAATTATACAATTTTTACATTATATGCAATATTAATGGGATGTGGTATAGCACTTCTTGCGGGTCATGTTTTTACAGCTCCTGCTGTAAGTATCTTCTTGGCAATTAATATATTAGAATTATTTAATACTTTAAAATCAAAAGAGGATTTAATCAATGAATAAAAAAATAGTTATACTTGCTCTTCATTTAGGAACTGGTGGAGCAGAAAAAGTCATTTCAAATTTAGCAAATTTATTGTCTGATAATAATGATGTTGAAATTATTTCAACATATAAATTAAGAAATTCACCAGCTTTTTATATAAGCAATAAAGTCACAATAAATTATTTAACTACAAATTTAGAACCAAATAAACAAGAAATAAAAAATGCACTTAAAAATTTTAATTTAATAAGATTAGTTTTTGAAGCTTTTAAAAGTTTTAAAATTTTAATATTAAGAAAAAAACTTATGGTTAATGCTATTAAAAATTTAGATTGTGATATTGTAATATCTACTAGAATTCTCCACAACAACTGGGTTAGTAAATATGCAAAAAGCAATATTATAAAGATAGCTCAAGAACATAATCATCATAATAACAATGTAAAGTATATTAAAAAGCTGATAAGGTCTTTAAAGAATTTTGATTATTTTATGCCTGTTTCAAAAGAATTATGTGATTTTTATAGTAAAAAAATAAGTAAACCTAAAGTAATATATATTCCTAACTTTATAGATAATGTTTCTAGTAAGACATGTAATTTATCAAGTAAACGACTAATTTCCGTTGGAAGGCTAGATCCAATAAAAGGTTTTGATGATTTAATTGATCTTTTTAACTTATTTTATCAAAAACATCCCGATTGGAACTTACATATTGTTGGAGATGGCCCAGAAAAAGAAATTTTACAAACTAAAATACATAAATTAGGCTTGTCAAAAAAGATAACTTTATGTGGAACTAAATACTCGGAAGAATTAGAGAATGAATATTTGAATTCATCTATCTATGTAATGACTTCGCATTCTGAATCTTTTGGGTTAGTATTAGTAGAAGCAGCAAATTATGGATTGCCACTAATAGCTTTTGACAGTGCTCAAGGTGCTAATGAAATAATAGAAAATAATAAAAATGGTTTTTTAGTTAAAAATAGAAATGCCGAAGAAATGATTACTAAAATAGAAGAATTACTAAATGATTCTTCTAAAATGCAATATTTTTCAAAAAATTCTAAAAATACTGCATTAAAATTCTCGAAAGAGGCAATATCAAAGGAATGGAATAAATTTTTAAATAATATATAGGAGAAACAAATTGTATAAAATTAGTGTAATAATTCCTGTTTTTAATAGCAGCTTATATTTAGACCACTGCTTATCTACTGTAGTTAATCAAACATTAAAGGATATTGAAATAATATTAATTGATGATGGTTCTACAGATGATTCTTTAAATGTTATTAAAAACTACGCAAAAAAATATAATAATATAAAATATACAAGTAAAGAAAATGAAGGACAAGCTATAGCTAGGAACATTGGAATTCAAATGTCCTCAGGTGAGTTTATAACTTTTATTGATAGTGATGACTATATTGAGCTTAACATGTTAGAAAAACTTTATAATATAGCAAAATCTGACAATTCTGACATTGTTCTATGCGACTATGTTGAAGAATATAGCAATAAAAATATAGAAAAAAAATCATTGTATATTGAAGCAGATAATATAAACAAAAGTTATATACTGTGC
The DNA here is from genome assembly GCA_000434035.1 of Clostridium sp. CAG:452. Classification (GTDB taxonomy): domain Bacteria; phylum Bacillota; class Clostridia; order TANB77; family CAG-508; genus CAG-452. Next base: position 26,091 of record FR893511.1, read on the forward strand.
GTTGCAGGTCCTTGTTCAAAAATAATAAATTCAAATATCTTTAAGAAAAATGATATAAAATTTTTAGAAGGAAATATATATGAAGATTTAGCTGTTATTCCTGCACTTGCTTTATATTCAAATAAAATATCGTATTGCAATGAAATTTTATATCACTACGTAATCAGGCAAAATTCTACAATGAATCAAACTAAATATAGCAAAAAATTAGAATCAATTTTTAATGTAATGGATACTTTGTATAGTAGTTTTAAAGGAAAAGGGTATGACAATGAATTAGAATTTTTATATATAAATCATTTGTTATATGCTGGGTGTGGCAGATTTTTGAAATACAAAGGCACTAATAATATGATATTAAAAATAATTGATACTATGAATTCTAAATTCCCTAATTGGATGGAAAATAAATATTTTCAAATGCAAAGCAAAATATATCAATTAACCTGTAAGATTTTTGTAAGTAATAATAAACTTTTAATTACTTTCTACAAACTGTTAAAAAGATTAAAAAATACATAGGAGATTTTCAATGAGAACTAAACGTGCAATAATTAATTTTATAACAGATGCGCTACCTCAAGTTATAATTTTGTTACTTGGAATAGTAAAGATTAAACTTTTTATAAATATCTTAGGTGAAGCAAAACTTGGTTTATACCAATTATATAACCAAATCGTTTCATACTTAGTATTGGTTGAAGGTGGTATTGGTAGTGCTTTGTTATATCAATTATACAAACCAGTAAAAGAAAAGAATAATAACCAGATAAATTCCATAATGTCCGCAGCTAGACCCATTTTTAATGCAATTGGAGCTATAATATTATTTATTGGATTAGTACTTTCGTTTTTTGTAACATTTTTTGTAAAAGATTCTGGAGGACTTTCAAGTACATATATTCAAATTACTTTTATACTTTACTTAATAAGTCAAGCTATATACTACTTTAGTATACCTCAAAGAAGTCTTTTTGATGCAGAGCAAAAAAAATATATTCCAAACTTAATATTTCAAATAGTAGCAGTAGTTAAAGCAATTCTTGAAATTGTTATAATTTGTTTACACTTAGATTTAATAGAACTATTAATAAGTCTAATTATTTGTAGTTTAGTTGCAAATCTTTTGATTATAATATTATGCAAAAAGCAACATCCTGACTTGAACATGAAAGCCAAAGGCGATTTTAGCATGTTGAAGAATGTCAAACATTTATTTGTCAACACGTTAGGAACAGTACTCACGAACAACATAGATATAATAATAATATCTAAATTTATAGGACTAAGCCATGTAGTAGTTTATTCTACATATAATTATTTTGTTGAAGCATTAAAACAATTTATAGATAAAATTTCTGGTGCAACATTGTCTGGAATTGGTGATCTTCTCTTAGAAGATAAAGAGCATTCTATAAAAATATTTAATGAATTTAATGGATTAATGTTCTTTTTAGCAACAGTTATTTGTATACCTTTCTATTTTGTAATAAATCAGTTTATTAATTTATGGTACCAAAATAAAGTTGAAACTTCTGCAATGTTTGCGATATTATTTACAATAATTCTATTCTATCAAATAATAAGAACACCCTTGAAGGTATTCACTTTATCTTCTGGAAAGTTTAAAGAAATAAAATTATTTGTAATATTAGAAATAATAATTAATTTATCGTTATCTTTAATATTAGTAAAGCCTTTAGGAATTTCTGGTGTACTAATAGGTACTGTAATTTCACTTTTAATAGCAGATTTTATGACAAAACCTTTTGTTATTTTTAATAAGATATTAGAAAGCAAACCATATAAATATTATTTATTTTGCTTTATAAATTTTGCTTTTGCAATAACAGAAATACTATGGATACATTCAGCTTTTAAAACAGTATATTCAAGTGTTATAGAATGTTTAATTTATGGATGCATAATTGGATTATTGAACTTAGTTATTTCATTTGTATTTTTCTATTTAACAAAGCAATTGACTTTTTTAAAAAGATTAAGAAAAGAGGATTAAGATGAAAAAGATAACCGTTTTAACACCAACATATAACGATTCTAAAAGCATAACAGAGACATTAACTTCTCTAAGTAGTCAAACATATACAAATTGGGAGTCCATTATTATAGATGATGGTTCTACTGATAATACTAAAAGCATAATTGAAAATTTTAAAAAAGAAAATAATCTTGAAAATAAAATAAAATACATATATCAAGAAAATAAAGATCAGTTAAATGCAATTTTAAATGGATTAAATTATATTACCGGTGACTATATTTTTGTGTTGCATTCTGATGATCTGTTGCCTTCTACTGACTTTTTTGAAAAGATTATTCCTCTAATTGAATCGTCAAATTATGATGCCATAATTGGCGATTTGCAAATAATAAATGATTCTTCTAGAGTAGTCAATTGTTGGAAAGCGCTGAAGTATAGAAATTCGAAATGTGTTCCTGCAATATTATTATTAAATGGCGGCGCTAACATATATGGCGATGTAGCTTTATGGAAAAAAGAAATTTATATAAACCATGTCAAAAATAATTATTTGTCTTGGAATACTCCTTTTTGGATTGATTTGCAAGATAATCCTAAAATATTAAATGTTAAAACTGTTAAAATTCCTATTTTAAAATATAGAATTCATGAATCAAATTATATAAATAATAATATTGGTAAATTTAATGTTTTAAATGGAGAATTAAGAACACTAAGTATTTTATTAAACTATTATACAATTCCTCTATATCATTTCCAAAAACTTATTTGGAGCTTAACTAGAGTAAAAGGTATTAGAAAGCTACATTTAGGAAATTATTTTATTCCTTTTTACTTAAATAAACCAACAAAAAATAGATATAAAATAATAGAAAATAAAGTCAAATCATTTTATGGAGCTGATTATTCAGAAAATATATTCTTGAAATCAATTGTATCTTTTTATAAAAATCCTTCTAACAGGACAATAAATTTAAGTAATTTAAAAAATGAAGAAATATATTTAGGAAAAGATATTCGAGCTTTTACTAATAAATTATTTAATAATCAATTATCTTCTTGTTATTATGATTTATTTAAAGAAATGCAGAAAGGATTTAATTGTATAGAAGTAGATAATGACGATGAAAAAGTTTTAGCAATTAATTTGGCGAAATTTCTGTGCATATATCCATATGTAAAAATAACTGTAAAAAAATAGGAGGTTATATTTTGGCTATACCTAAAATTATTCACTATGTTTGGATGGGTGGGAAAGAAAAACCGCCCAAAATAAAAAAATGTATAAAAACATGGAAGAAACATTTACAGGATTACGAATTTATTGAATGGAATGAAAAAAACTTTGATATAAATAGTAATTCTTTTGTAAAAAAAATGTATGAAAATAAAAAATGGGCTTTTGTTAGTGATTACGTAAGGGCATATGCTATATACAACTATGGTGGAATTTACCTTGACACAGATGTGTTTGTAATAGATAAACTAGACTCTTTATTAAATTCAAGAGCATTTGTTGGTTTTGAGGCTCCCGAATATCCTTTTACAGCTGTATTTGGAGCAGAAAAGGAACACCCTCTAATTAAAGATATGCTAGATTATTACACTAATTTAGAATTAGAAGGTAATTTTAAAGACAATAATACAATATCTGTTTCTAATTTACTAATTGAAAAATATGGGTGTAAAACTGGTAATATAGAGCAGGAATTGCCCGAAGGAATAAAAGTATATAAAGACGATGTTCTTTGTAATCCCTCTCGTAATTCTTTAACTGTACATGTTTTTTTAGGTAGTTGGTTAAATAATAATACTTTTAAAAATAGAATGAGGGAATTTTTAAGAATGAAATTAAATAATAAATTCTCTATAAAATTGTATTGCAACTATGTAAATTTAAAAAACGAATTAAAAAGATTTAGGAGTAAAAAATGAAAGAATATTTCAACAAATTATATAAAGGCTCAAAAAATGATTTTTATGACCTTGTAAAGAAAAATTTAATTTCAAATAAAAGGATGTTTGTTGTAACAGCTAATCCAGAAACGTTAATGACAGCGGAAAACAATTGTGATTTTAAAAAAGCTTTGTTAGACGATAAAACAACAATTATTGCTGATGGAATTGGAATAGTTAAGGGTGCAAAAATGTTAGGCTATACATTACCTGGCACTATTCCAGGTGTTGATGTATGCTCCGAACTATTTAAATATTGTAATGAGCTTAATAAAAGTATATTCCTATTTGGTGCAAAAAAAGAGATTGTAAAAAAATTGGTGGATACAATAAAACAAAAGTATCCTAATGCAATTATCGCTGGGTATGAAAATGGGTATAAAAAAGATAGACAAGCTGTATTTACAAGGATTAAAACGTTAGAACCAGATGTTATCTTAGTTGCATTAGGCATTCCTGAACAAGAGCTATTAATATATAATAATATAAACGATTTTGATAAAGGTATTTTTATTGGAGTAGGAGGAAGTTTTGACGTTCTGAGTGGTGTCAAAAAAAGAGCTCCAAAAATATTTATAAAATTACATTTGGAATGGCTATATAGAATTATTAGAGAACCCAAAAGGTTTAAAAGGTTTTTTAATAGCAATGTAAAATATATTTTTAAAATTCGCAAAGCAAGAATAAACTAATTCAAGGAGGCAAATATGATTAAAGTAATGACAGTTTTCGGTACAAGACCAGAAGCCATAAAAATGGCTCCTCTTGTTAAAGAATTAAAATCAAGAAAAGAAATTGAATGCATTGTTTGTGTAACAGCACAACATAGACAAATGCTTGATCAAGTATTAGAAGTATTTGATATTAAACCAGATTATGATTTAAACATTATGCAGTCTGGTCAAACGTTAAGTGATATAACCAGTAGAGCTTTAAAAGGCTTAGAAGAAGTTATGAACAAGGAAAAACCCGATATTGTTTTAGTGCATGGAGATACAACAACAACATTTGCTGGTGCTTTAGCTGCATATTATACCCAAACAGATATTGGTCATGTTGAAGCAGGTCTTAGAACTTGGAATAAATATTCTCCATACCCAGAAGAAATGAATAGACAAATGGTTGGGGTTTTAGCAGATATGCATTTTGCGCCAACGGAAAACAGTAAAAACAGTCTATTAAAAGAAGGTAAGAAAGAAGAAAATATATTCGTTACGGGTAATACAGCAATTGATGCTCTTGCAACTACCGTAAAAAAAGACTATAATAATGAGATTTTTGATTGGTTAGGTAATGATAAATTAATACTTCTTACAGCCCATAGGAGAGAAAATTTAGGTGAACCTATGAGACATATGTTCAAAGCTATTAGAAGAATTGTAGATGAATTTGACGATGTTAAAGTAGTATATCCTGTTCACTTAAATCCAAAAGTAAGAGAAGTTGCAAATGAAATTTTCGGTGATGACGATAAAGTAAAATTAATTGAACCGTTAGAAGTAATAGATTTCCACAATTTCATCGCTAAATCTCATATTATTTTAACAGATAGTGGCGGAATTCAAGAAGAAGCTCCGTCTCTTGGAAAACCAGTATTAGTTTTAAGAGATACAACAGAAAGACCTGAAGGCATTTCAGCCGGTACATTAAAACTTGTTGGTACAGATGAAGAAACAATTTACAACGAAACTAAAAAATTATTAACAAATAACGAAGAATATAGCAAAATGAGCAAAGCTTCTAATCCTTATGGAGATGGACATGCAAGTGAGCGAATAGTAGATGCAATAATAAATAAATATAATAAAAAAGGATGAGTTATATTATGAAAAAATTATCTATAGTTATACCAATGTATTATGAAGAAGAAGTAGCTGAAGAATGCTATAACAGAATAACTAAAGTCTGTAATTCTATTCAGAACTACGAATATGAAATAATATTTGTTAATGATGGTAGTCAAGATAAGACTTTAAGCATACTAGAAACCATAGCAAAAAAAGATAAAAATGTTAAAATAATTTCTTTTTCTAGAAATTTTGGTCATCAATGTGCAGTAACTGCTGGTTTAAAATATGTTACTGGTGATGCAATAGTTATAATAGATGCAGATTTGCAAGACCCTCCAGAATTGATTCCCGAAATGCTTAAACTTTGGGAACAAGGTAATGAAGTAATTTATGGAAAAAGAAAAAAACGTGATGGTGAATCTAAATTTAAACTTCTTACAGCAAGCATGTTTTACAAAACTTTAAATGCACTATCTGATGTAGATATTCCAAAAGATACTGGAGATTTTAGATTAGTAGATAGAAAAGTTGTTGATGTTATTAATTCTTTGCCAGAACACAATAAATTTTTAAGAGGTTTATTTAGTTGGGTTGGCTATAAACAATATGCTTATGAGTATGAGCGCAAAGAACGTTTTGCAGGTAAAACAAAATATCCATTAAAGAAAATGCTTAAACTTGCCGCAGATGGTATTATAGGTTTTTCTACTAAGCCATTAAAAATACTAGGTGGATTTGGCATACTATCTATATTTATCTCATTTATAATTTTGATTTATGCTCTTTTATCTTTTATATTTGATTGGAATAATATAACTCCAGGTTGGACTTCTATTATGGTTGCTATAACATTTTTTGCCGGAGTTCAATTGTTATCTCTTTGGATGATGTCTGAATATATTGGTAGAATTTATGATGAAAGCAAAGAACGTCCACAATATATAATCGATAAAACAATAAATATAGAATAAGGTGAAAAGATGATAAAAAGAATTAAAGAATTATATATAAAATATAAAGAAATAATTAATTATTTAATTTTTGGAGTATTAACAACTCTTGTTAATTTAATAACAAAATATATTTTATTATTTACAATACTTGATCCAACTAATGGATTTCAGTTGCAAATTGCTATAATAATTTCATGGGTAGTAGCAGTAATCTTTGCTTATTTTACAAACAGAAAATTTGTATTTGAGAGCAAAAATCAAAATAAGTTAAAAGAATTTATAAGTTTTGTAGTAGCAAGAATTGCAACATTATTATTGGAAATGTTTATAATGTGGTTCTTCGTAACATTATTAAAACTAGATTCAGATTTATATGTAGTAATATTTACATTGGTTGCTCAAGTAGCTGTTATAATAGGAAACTATATATTTAGTAAATTATTTGTATTTAGAAAGGATAGAAAATGAAAAAAACTCATTGTATGAACTTTTTAATCTATGGAATTGAAATTGTTCTTGGAATTATTCTTGTTTATTATATATTTTCATGTTGTATTTACCAACTGGAGCATCCTACATTTAAAATAACTTTTTTATCTATAATATTAATATTAACAATGTTATTTATTATTTACAAATTAATTAATAATAAAAATTTTAAATACTATAATTTGTTGATTTTCATTTTTTCGTTTTTAATATATGCAGTATGGGGAATCTATGCAAAGACTGAACCAGTAAGCGATTACGAAGTACTTATAAAAGGTGCCAATTCAGTAGTTAATCGGTACTTTTAATATGTTAAGTTTTGATAAAACTAATTATTTTTATTTTTATAATTTTCAAACCGGTTTTGTAATGTATCTTGCATTAGTTATAAAGATTTTTGGTAGCCATTTAATATTTCTAAAAATATTTGAAATATTATTTATGAGTTTAACTAATGTCTTTGTTTATAAAATCGCTTCTAAAGTATATACAAAAAAAATTGGAATTATATCTTCTATAATATATAGTTTATTATTTTTTAACATAGCTGGTTCTTCAATAATAAACAATCAACATTTTTCCACTTTACTCGTAATATTATCTATATATTTTTTTATTAAGGATAAATGTTTTTATTATGTTTTAAGTGGTATTTTAGTAGGTATTGCAAATATAATCAGACCAAGTTCTATTATAATTTTAATATCTTTTTGTTTGTTCCTTTTGTGGAAGCTTTTAATTAATAATTTTAAAACTTGGAAAACTTTTCTTATAGGGTTTTTATTAATCATTTTATCTGCATTTTCTACTATGAAAATATTTGACTATAGTTTGTTGAATTTAAATGTTGTACCTACTTCTACGCTTTCTTCTAATGCTAAATATTTTAAATTTGTACTTGGAATACATGGAAACGGAATCTATAATATACCTACAGAAACTGCTGAAAAAACACAAGTTTACTTTGACTTACAAAAATTAAATTTTGATTATGAACTGTATAATAATGAATGTAAAAATTTCATAGTTAATAAATTTACACAAAACACTAAGGAAACTTTTGGTCATATAAAAAATAAAATGTTAGTTTTTTGTGGTGAAGAAGATAATCAAATTGGTTTTTCTGGTAACAAGGTTCAAAATAGCAAAAGTTATATTTTTATAAAATACTATGGATATGTGCAATACTTCTTATTAATTGTTTTCAGTTTATTAACAGTCATTATTAATGTCAAAGAAAGCAAGTTTTATAATACTAAAAATAATTTATATCAGACACAAATACTATTTGAAATTGTTTTTATACTTTATTTTTGTGCACACTTATTAATTGAGGTTCAACCTCGTTATAGATATGATCAATATTTAATGTTAGCTTTTATTGCATCACCTTCAATATATTTATTATTTTCCATTATTTCTTCAAAATACAATAAAAAAGACAAGGAAGTATAAGTTAAACTTCCTTGTTTCTCTTTTTTCTTATGCCTTTCTGTTTGCTATTTCAATTGCTTTTGCATCAATGCTACCACAATCTTTTGCAGATACATTTCCCCATCCGCCATCATGTTTTACTTTTTCATATACTCCTAATTCTTTTGCAATTTCTTCTTTTTTATTGTGTTAATATTCCATTAGGTGTATCTATAATAACTAAAATATTTTCTTCCCTTCCCGTTTCAACATTTGTATAAACAAGGAAATCAGTATCATCTATTTTGCCTTTAAACTCATAACATAATATTTCTGTTTTCCACTCTGTTGGAATAATTGCCATTCCTTCACTTGTAATTTCTAAGCTTTTATTTAATTTACTTTTTGCCTCTTCTATAGATATTTTTGCTTTTGTAAATGTTCTTTCAGTATGATTATTTAAATATCCTGATGTTTCTACACCTAATATTTCCCCATTATCTAATGCAACTTTTACTTTTATTAAATCTGGATAAATTGTTACTCCATTTTGCTCATATGCATAATTTATTGTTACAATTCCACCTTCTTTCAAATAGTAAGTTGCTTTCATATTTGATATTCCACGTGAATTTAAAAATTCTTTTCCTTTTTCATTTGCCTCATCTTGGCTTATTACCTCTGCTTTTACCTCTCTGTTGTAATTCATATTTACAATATGTCCACCTTTTTTAGCTATTGATATTGTTAAATTATTATTATTTCCATTATCATCTATTTTAGCATTAAAATCATAGACCTGAATATTTCCATTTTCTATTAGCCCATTAGAGTTAAATTCTTGTATTCTGTCTTCTCCAATAAACTCTTTTGCTATTTGATTTGCTCTTTTCTCATCTATTTCTTCTCCTGTAAGGCCTTTCTTTTCAGCACTTTCCATGTGTTCAGAAAAAGCTCCATCATATATTAATCCTGCATATTCTCCAAAATTTTCGTCTATATTACTAAATGTAGCAGCAGATAAATTATCAACTTGTTGTGCAAAAGCAGTCTTTGTATCTTTTGTAAGTTCTTCCCAACTTATTCTTCCGTTCATTCATATCTGTTGCAAGTTGATTTAATGTATTTTTTAATTCTTTACTATATTCATGTAACTCTTTTAAATTATCTAGATCTTCTTGTGTTAATTCTTCATTATATATATTTTTTCTTGAAAGAGAATAACTATATTCGCTTACTTGATTTAAGAACTTTGAAGTATTAGAAAGCTCATTACTAGATATAGGTAATTGTGCTAAATAAACTTGTGCCAAATTTGCTTCTCGCCATACCTTTGTTAATGTCTCTGCTCCGTGTTCTGGAGTGCTTGTAATTGTTGCTTTAGCTAAATAATTTTCTAAATCTTGTACATAATCTATTAATTCATATAAAGCAAAATTGTATTGATTTTGAGTTGTAATAGCATATTCTTTTTTTTCTTTGTATAAAAAATAACCTAAAATGATACTAGCAATTAGTAATATTATTAAAATTCCATAAATATAATTTTTTTTCATTGAACTTAAATATTTATTCATTAATATTCTCCTTTACTATAATTATTTACAAAAATGGTGTTTTCCAATTGTTTTTACAATTGTTTTTGACCAAATCCACTTATTTGTTGCAGTATTTGGGTTAAAATAATATATACATCCATTTGTAGGATCCCAACCATTTATTGCATCTTGAGCAGCTTTTACAACGGTTGAATCTTCACTAATAGGATGATTTATTTGCCCATCAGAAACTGCTGTAAATGCGCTCGGTTGATAAATTACCCCAGCAATTGTATTTGGAAAATCCGCATGTTTTACTCTATTTAATATAACTGCACCGCACTGCAACTTGTCCTTCATAGCTTTCTCCTCTTGCTTCCCCGATTAATGGCTCTTGCTATTAATTGAACATCTGAAGTAGAACTTCCTGTCGCAGCAATAACTTCATTGTCCACTAAACTTGTAGAAAAATATATTAAACAAATTGCTAAAATTATTGTTATAAAAATATAAAATATAGTTTTCAAAATTTCCTCCTATTTATTATAAATTCCAATTTTCATCATCAAACATAGTTTGCATTGTTTTTTGTAAAATTATACTTTTTTTATAATTTTTTATGATATAATAGGTAAAACTAATTTTATGTTGAATTTTAAAATAATTTGTCTTCTATGGAGGTTTTTTATGAAGAAAATTTTAATATTTTATGGTTCTTATGGTGGTGGTCACCTGTCTGCTGCAAGAAGTATAAAAGAATATATAGATTCGAATTATAATAACTATCAAATAGAAATGGTAGATTGCGTTGAATATGTTAATAAAGCGTTAAACAAAGTAACAACAAAAGCTTATTCTGACATGGCTAAAAATGCTCATTGGATTTGGAAAAAAGTATATTACGGTGCTGAAAAAGGTGCCGTTGCAAAAATGAATGACGAAACTCAAAAATTAATGTCTATCAAGTTAAATAAACTATTGCAAGAGTATGAACCAAACCTAATTATTTGTACACATCCATTTGCTAGTCACATGTGTGCAATTTTAAAAAAGAAGAAAAAAATCAATTGCAAAATTGCAACAATTATCACAGATTACGCTCCTCATAGCCAATGGCTTATGTATCCAGCATATGTAGATAAT
>FR893511.1:37429-38945 GCA_000434035.1 Clostridium sp. CAG:452
ATGATGGTATGAGAGAAGATTTAATTAATAGAGGAATAAAAGAAACTCAAATAAAAGTAACTGGAATTCCTTTATCCAATCGTTTCCTAGCTCATTATGATAAAGAAAGTATTTTATCTGAATTTGAATTAAGTCCAGACAAAAAAACTATATTATTCTTTGCAGGTGGTGAGCAAGGTTTTGGAAAAGACAAAGTTTTTAATATGCTTAAATCTATAATAGAAAACTTTTCTAATTTGCAAGTAATTGCTATATCTGGAAAAAATGATAAAATGAAAAAACAATTTGATGAATTAGTAGAAGAAATAAATTCTAGTGAAAATGTAAAAATTATTAAATATACAAATAAAATTCCAGAGCTTATGAGTATTTCTGATTTAGTAATAACAAAACCTGGTGGCCTTACAACCACAGAAAGTTTGGCTTCTGGATTACCTATTATTGTTATTAATCCAATTCCAGGTCAAGAAGAAGAAAATGCAGAATTTTTGGAACAAAAAGGAGTAGCTGTTTGGCTAAAAAAACATGATAAAATAGAAGAAGAATTATACAAAATATTAAATGATCCAGAAAAGTTACAAAAAATGAAAATCAATGCAAGACTTTTAGCAAAGAAAAATTCAACACGAGATATTTGTGAAACATTGCTAGAGAAATTGTAATTTGTTTAAATAATACAAAAAACACCTCATATAATAAATTGAGGTGTTTTTTATAACTCTCTTCTTCCTTCTAAAGCTTTACTTAAAGTAACTTCATCTGTATACTCTAAATCTCCACCCACTGGTATTCCGTGTGCAATTCTAGTAACTTTTATTCCCAATGGTTTTATAATTTTAGACAAATAAATCGCAGTTGCTTCTCCCTCTACTCTAGGATTTGTAGCAATTATTATTTCTTTTATATCATTATTTGCGATTCTGTTTAATAATTCTTTTATTTTTATATCTTCTGGTCCAATTCCATTCATAGGAGATATTGTACCATGCAAAACATGATAAACTCCTTTAAATTCATGAGTTCTTTCCATTGCCATTACATCTCTTACATCTTCTACAACACAAATTACAGAATTATCTCTTTTAGGGCTACTACATATTGGACATGGGTCTGTATCTGAAATGTTATAGCAATTGCTGCAATATTTTAACTTTTCTTTTGCATTTATAATTGAATTTATAAACTCATCTGTTTCTTCTTTACTTAAATCCAACATGTGAAATGCAAGCCTTACAGCAGTTTTATGTCCTATACTAGGCAACCTTTCAAAACTTTCTATTAATTTTTCTATTGATGGTGAATAATAAGACATACTACATCATCCCTGGAATATTGTATTTTCCCATACTTGCTGCTTGTGCACTATCTACTTTTCTTAGAGCTTCATTTACACATGTTAAAATTAAATCTTGTAACATTTCAACATCGTCTGGATCTACAACATCTTTTTTTATTGTTATTTCTTTTATTTCTTTTGAACCAGTTACTTTTACAGATACAGCACCGCCACCAGCTG
>FR893511.1:38973-42667 GCA_000434035.1 Clostridium sp. CAG:452
CCGCCACCAGCTGTTGCATCAAATTCTTTTGCTTGTAATTCTGTTTGTGATTTTTCTATATCTGCTTGCATTTTTTTTGCTTCTTTCATTAATTGGTTAATATTCATTCCTCCGAATCCACCCATTCCTGGGAATCCACCTCTTTTTGACATTTTAAAATCCTCCTTTATTCATCTATTATATTAATTGGAATATCTAAATCTTCTATTCCAGTTTTATTGTTTACTGTTTTTGCACTATCGCTTTTAGTAATAAATTTTAAATGCATAGCTTTTCCGCATTTCTTCTGAAACAAATTTTTCTACTAGTGCTTTATTTTCATATTTTTCTAGCATTTCTCTTCCAAAGTCATTTTTATTTGCTAGTTCTACTTCCACTGTCATATCATTTAATTGACTTGCTTTACTTCCTATTAAGTTTACGTATATAGCCATTTTACCACTTTGTTTTACCTTATTTATTACATTATTCCAATATGAAGCACTTGGTGCACTATTTCTTTGATTTTGAGGTTCTATTTTTCTTTCTTTTGGCGCTACTGCTATATTCTCTTGCTTTTGCACAGGAGCTATTTGTTTTCTATTTACAACTTGCTCTTGCGCTACAACATTTTGAGGCACAACATTTACTTCCATACAAGCTTTTATTATTCCGGCCTCAAACATTATAGCTTTTTGTGATGACCATTTTATATTATTTGCTAATTCAGACAATTCATAAATTAATCTTAATAATCTTTCTTTATTAGTACTATCTGCTAATTCCTTTATATTTTTTATTTCTTCTTGATTATATATTTCTAATTTTGATGTAGATTTATATACTAAAATATCTTTTATATATTTTATGAGTTCCCATAAGAAATTATCAATATCCTTTCCCTCTTCTAATATAGTATTTACAATATTTATTGCCTCTTCTGGTTCTTTATTAATAATTCCTTTTGCTAATTTATTTATATATGTTATTTTAGGTATTCCTACTAAATCTCTTACCTTATCTTCATTTATTTCTTCTGTTTGCTCTGCTGCACATCTTTCTAAAATACTTATAGCATCTCTCATTGCACCTTCTGAAAGTATTGCAATTAATTCTAATGCTTCTTTAGAAATTTGTATATTACTTTCTTTACAGATTATCTCCAACCTTTTTATTATATCTTGTGTTGATATTCTTTTAAAGTCAAATCTTTGACATCTAGAAAGAATTGTTGCTGGTAGTTTTTGTGGTTCTGTTGTTGCTAAAATAAATTTAACATGCTCTGGTGGCTCTTCTAATGTTTTTAATAATGCATTAAATGCCCCTGTTGATAACATGTGAACCTCATCTATTATATATACTCTATATTTTGCTCGTGTTGGTAAAAAATTAACCTCATCTCTAATTGCTCTTATATCTTCTACACTGTTATTTGATGCGGCATCCATTTCCACAACATCTGTAAGTGAACCAGAAAGTATTGCCTTACATATCTCACACTCGTTACAAGGCTCTCCATCTTTAGGATTTAAGCAATTAACTGCTCTTGCTAAAATTTTTGCTGCTGATGTTTTTCCTGTTCCTCTTCCACCATTAAAAAGATAAGCATGTCCAACTCTTTGTTCAATAACTTGGTTTCTTAATGTTCTTGTTATATGTTCTTGTCCAACCATTTCGCTAAAATTTAATGGCCTAAATTTTCTATATAAAGCAGTATATCCCAAATTTCTCACCTCTTATATAAATTTTAAGTTAACTTCTCTATGGAAAGCAACCCACATAAAAATTTGCTACTTATCGCTGCTTCCTTCCGGACCTGACGAGATTCATAGTTTTTTATTGAATTACTCTCCATACAAAAGTTAACTTAAAAATACCATGCTTATTATATAATTTTATTTAAACTTAATCAAGTTTTTTATATTAAAATCTTTTAAAAATAACGTTTGTTAACTCTGAATCTTCTTTTGTTGAAACCCCATCTTGTAATATATTACCTGTTGGTAAATCTAATTTAACATTAGATTTGAAATTATATCCTAATGTAGTTTCAATAATCACATCAAAGCTTACTTCAAGTTTTACATTTTCAATATCTATTCCTGCTTTTTCTAAAAGTTTTCCATCACTTACAATTTTTTCTTCTTTGTTATATGTATATTCTCCTATATCTTTTTGTAAAATGCTAAAACCAATTATTCCACCCTGATTACTTATTTGTAAAACTTCTGGATTTGTTGATAATGCTCCTTCATATTCTAGAGAATCATTTACAATATATTCTTCATTTTTATAATCATATGTTAATTCATTTGTACTTGGTCTATATATTACAACTGTTCCTTTTTCAGTTTCTTTATTTATTATAAAATTACAGAATTTTATTTTCTTTATTGTGTCTTGCTTTTTATAATTACTATTTTTTTCGAAGGCAAAATATATATCATTTTTTTGGATTAAGTTTGCTTTCCATGTATCTCCTTCATTTTTTATATCCTCTGTTTGTGCTGTACTCATTATACTTATACTCTTTAAATTAAATGGCATATTTTGCTCGCCTTCAACATGATATTTAAACATTAAAATTCCTGCAGTTAACAATACTAGTACTATAATAAATATTATTACATAAATAT
The DNA here is from genome assembly GCA_000434035.1 of Clostridium sp. CAG:452. Classification (GTDB taxonomy): domain Bacteria; phylum Bacillota; class Clostridia; order TANB77; family CAG-508; genus CAG-452. The sequence goes on from FR893511.1 coordinate 41,589, forward strand.
GTATTATTCTTTTCTTAAAAAAGCTATTTTGCTTCATTTTTTCCTCCGTTTCATTTTTCTTAACATTTTAAAAAAATCTTTTAAAATATATTCACAATCTTCTTGCAAAATTCCTGTTTCTACTTCTACTATATGATTAAATTTGTAATTTTCCATATTTATAACAGATTTGCAAGAACCTGTTTTAGGATCTAATGCTCCTATATATATTTTTTTTATTCTAGAATTAATAATTGCTCCCATACACATCATACAAGGTTCTAATGTTATATACATTTCACAATTTTCTAATCGCCATGCATTTAATTTTTTATTTGCTTTTTCTATTGCTAAAATTTCTGCATGTGAAATACTACTGTTTTTGGTCTCTTTTAAATTGTGAGCTTTAGCAATTATTTTTCCATCTTTTACAATAACTGCTCCTACTGGTATTTCTAATTTTTTATATGCTTTTTTAGCTTCTTTTAAAGCTTCCTCCATAAATGCTTCTTTACTATTTACCAAATTATATTCTCCTTTAATATTTGCTAACTTTTTATATATAACAATACATAGTATAACACAATTTTGTTAAATATGCCAATATGTTTCCTACTAATTAAAAGAAATGAATTAATTCACAGCTAAAGCTGCGAATTAATTCATTTGGTGCACTTAGTTGGATTCGAACCAACGGTCTCTCCCTTAGGAGAAGCCCCCGAAGGGCATTTTTGACTCCCTTAAAATTCCTGAAAAGCCTTGATTTTACTGGCTTTTCCGAGCATTTTCTGTTAATCAAATCTCGTCTGAAATCTGCTAATATTTTGAGGGTTTTTGCCCTCATTTTAGCAAGATATTAGCACCTGCTAATAAATACGGGAAACATCATACAGTTAATATGATGCCCATAAATCACCGGATTTAGACTTACAGCTTGCGTGCTCTCTTATAGGAATACATTTATTCGTGTTCTAATATTATAATGGATTTTGACCAATTTTACAACATTTTCAGTAACAGCAAAAGGCAACCCTTTCGGATTGCCTTCTCCTTTTGAAAGCAGGGCGGCAATGGAAAGCATTAACTTGCTTTTTCCATCG
>FR893512.1 GCA_000434035.1 Clostridium sp. CAG:452
TTATGATACACATTATTAGATACATCATAACCCGCAATTTCGGTGTATAGCTTAGCCCCGGTAATTTTCCGCGCAAATTCACTCGACCAGTGAGCTATTACGCACTCTTTAAATGTATGGCTGCTTCTAAGCCAACATCCTGGTTGTTTACGCAATTTCACATCGTTTCCCACTTAGCTATATCTTTGGGACCTTAATTGACGATCTGGGCTCTTTCCCTTTTGACCACGGAACTTAGCTCCCGCAGTCTGACTCCTGACTACTAATATATGGTATTCGGAGTTTGATAGTGTTCAGTAACCTGGTTTAGGCCCCTAGCACCTTCAGTGCTCTACCCCCATATATCTTTACATCAAGGCTAGCCCTAAAGCTATTTCGAGGAGAACCAGCTATCTCCGAGTTCGATTGGAATTTCTCCGCTAACCACAGTTCATCCGGAAGCTTTTTAACGCTTATCAGTTCGGACCTCCACTTGATTTTACTCAAGCTTCATCCTGACCATGGTTAGGTCACCCGGTTTCGGGTCTATTACATATGACTTAATTCGCCCTTTTCAGACTCGCTTTCGCTTCGGCTTCACACCTTACATAGTGCTTAACCTTGCCATATACAATAACTCGCTGGACCGTTCTACAAAAAGTACGACATCACACCTTAACGTGCTTTGTCTGTTTGTAAGCATAGGGTTTCATGTTCTATTTCACTCCCCTCCCGGGGTTCTTTTCACCTTTCCCTCACGGTACTAATCTCTATCGGTCACCAAGTAGTATTTAGCCTTACGGGGTGGTCCCCGCTCTTTCATACGAGGTTTCACGTGCCTCGCACTACTCTGGATACTACCTCCTTCATCTTGCTTCTAATACAGGATTTTCACCTTCTATGATTTGCCTTCCCAAACAATTCTTATTCGCTCGATAAATGGATTATGTAGTCCGAACCCCAACGTTGCAAGCAACATTGGTTTGGGCTCTTCCGCTTTCGCTCGCCACTACTCACAGAATCGATTTTTCTTTCTCTTCCTACAAGTACTAAGATGTTTCAGTTCCTTGCGTTCCCTTCCTATATACTACTTTACTCATATATGGATATCCACACTTTTTTCTGTGGATGAGTTCCCTCATTCGGATATCTATGGGTCATAGGATATTTGCTCCTTACCATAGCTTTTCGCAGCTTATCACGTCCTTCTTCGGCTCTTGGTGCCTAGGTATCCTCCCTACGCTCTTTGTAGCTTAACCTCTTGCTGAAGATTTCTCTTCGCAATTTTTTCAACATTTTTCAATGCTTACTTGTTTAACTTTTCGGTTTAATCGTTACATACTTTTTCAAGTATGCTAGTTTACCTTCATCTTTATCTATATATTTTTC
>FR893513.1:0-20653 GCA_000434035.1 Clostridium sp. CAG:452
TTATTTATCTAATTGATTATTTAATCATTATTTTATTGTTTATTTAATTATCTGTTTTATTATCTATTTAATTATTTATTTTTTTATTGTTCGTTCTATTATTTATTTTTTAAAAAATAATTGTCATACTTTTTTCAAAATCTACTGCAATAAAAAAAGAACATTTGACACAACACATATCAAATGTTCCTTTGGCGGAGACGAGAGGATTTGAACCTCCGCGGCCCTTACGAACCCTAGCAGTTTAGCAAACTGCCCCCTTCAACCACTTGGGTACGTCTCCATATTAAAAAAAATGGCGGAGAGGGTGGGATTCGAACCCACGGTAGGCTACAAACCTACGCCAATTTTCAAGACTGGTGCCATAAACCAACTCGACCACCTCTCCATGTATGGCGTTTTACGCCATGAACAGTATCTATAATAGCATTTTTTAACGTTAAAGTCAATAGAAATTAAAGCATTTTTTCCTTTTTATTCGTTTACATCATATCTATTTGGTACATTTAATGCTTTTTCTAATGCTTGCTTTTCTTCTTCTGACAATTTATTTATAGCTGATCCATTTTTTACTTGTTTCGCATATATATTAGACATTTCTCTTGAATATATTCCGTTTAATATCACTCCATCATTATTATCATCTAACATTGCTAATGCAAAACTTAAATCGCTTCCTGTATCTTTAAATGCACTGTATCTAACCATTCCTATCTTTTGTATACATTGTGATATATTTTTATCTAATCTATCACAATATTTTTCAATTTCTTTATTTTTTTCATCTACATTTTCTACTGCCATAATATATTTTTTAAGTATTTCGTCTATATTTTCGCCTCTACCTATCTTTTTCATAAAAGAATTATAATTTTTATTTATTTTTTTTAATTTTATGCAGTTACATATATATAGTATTAATAAAATTATATTTATTATAGCAACAACAATTAAAAATATTTCAGATTTTAAAAACTCGCTTATCATAAACTATTCCTCCAATCAATATTTTATTTAACTAAGCCTAAAATCCTCTCTAAATCTTCATTTGAAGAATATTGAATTATTATTTTTCCACTTCTTTGTTTTGCATCTATTTTAACTTTTGTTCCGAAAAAACTCCTAAATGAATCTTCTATATCTCTATAAATTGGTTCATATCTGTTTTTTACTGTAGAATTTGCTTTTTTCTTTATCTTTGCTTGTTTTTCTACGTCTCTTACAGTTTCTCCATTTTCTATAATATATTTTGCTGCTTGATATTGTTTTTCTGGGTCTTCTATTCCTAATAGAGCTTTGCAATGTCCTTCTGTAAGTTTTCCTTCTTTTACTAATTCTATTACTTCTGGTTGTAAATTTAGTATTCTTACTGTGTTTGCAAGGCCACTTCTACTAATTCCTAATTTGTCTGCCAATTTTTGTTGAGTTAAATTATATTTATCTAATAATTCTCTTATTGCTGTTGCCTTTTCAATAGGATTTAAATCTTCTCTTTGAATATTTTCTATTAAAGCTATTTCATTATTTCTTTGTTCATCATAATCTCTTACAATCGCTGGTATCTCAGTAAGTCCAGCTTTTTTAGATGCTCTCCATCTTCTTTCTCCAGCAACTATTTTATAATAATTATCTTGTTTTGTTACTATAATTGGTTGTATAACACCATATTCTTTAATAGAATTAGATAAATCTTCTATAGCTTCTTCATCAAAGTTTCTTCTTGGTTGGTCTCTATTTGGCTCTACTTCTATTAATTTTAGCTTTTGAACTACTTCTCCTTCGTGTACTTTCTCTTCTTCTACAACATTATTTATTAGTAATGCATCTAATCCTTTTCCTAAGCCTGTTTTTTTTGTCATTTTGTTCAACTCCTTTTAAATTATCTTCTTTTATCTTTTAATATTTCATTTGTTAATTTCTCGTAACACCTTGCGCCTTTTGATTTTGGAGCATATACAGTAATTGGCATTCCAAAACTTGGTGCTTCACTTAATTTAACATTTCTTGGTATTATTGTCTTATAGACATTATCTTTAAAATATGTTTTTACTTCTTTTATTACTTGATTAGAAAGATTTGTTCTAACATCACTCATTGTCAAAACTACGCCTTCTATATATAAGTCTTTGTTTAGTTGTTTTTTTATTAGATTAACTGTATTCATAAGTTGTCCTACACCTTCTAATGCATAATATTCGCATTGTATAGGTATTAATAGAGAATTTGCTGCTGTAAAAGCATTTATAGTCAAAAGCCCTAACGATGGCGGACAATCTATTATAACATAATGAAAATCATTCTCAATTTTTTCTAATTTTTCTTTTAATCTTTGTTCTCTTGAAAGCATTGAAACTAATTCAACTTCAGCTCCTGCCAAATTGATGTTAGAAGGGCAAACATATAAATTTTTTATTTGAGTTTTCTCTATTGCTTCGTCTATTTCTACATCATTTATTATAACATCGTATATTGATTTTTCAGTGTTTTTATCTAGTCCTACTCCACTTGTTGCATTTCCTTGTGGATCTGCATCAATCAACAGAACCTTCTTACCTTTTTTAGCTAATATTGTGCTTACATTTACTGCGGTTGTAGTCTTTCCGACTCCTCCCTTTTGATTTACTACTGCTATTACCTTACTCAATTTTATCCCTCCGTGTAAAAAAATATGAAAAAAAATTCATTGCTTATTAATAATATAAAAATATTATCAATATGTCAATGAATTTTATAAATATTTTTAATTTTATTTTGTCGAATTTTGTTTAAAAATAAATTTTGTCTGGCAGTATAAATTTCTTACAGTACCAATTGTTTCACGTATCTGTTTTTTGTGAAACAGACTATAATGGTTCTTTTGAAGGTGTTCCAGCTTTTCTAGGATATTTTTTGTCTGTGCATTTTTTCTTCTCTATAATAATTATTGTTCTATACATATCTGTTTGGGGAAGTTTAAATTCTTCTATGTTAGTTATTTCTCCTCCGAGGATTTTTATTGCATTCTTTGCTTCTATTGCTTCTTCTTTTCCTTTTGTTCCCTTCATTCCAATTGCATATCCTCCTATTTTTACAAATGGCGACAAATATTCGCTTAGCACATTTAATGAAGCTACGGCTCTAGCAATAGCTATATTATATTTTTCTCTATAGTTACCATCATGTGCTATTTCTTCCGCCCTGCCATGTATGGTTTTTATATCTTTTAATTCCAGTTCACTTATAACTTCATTTAAAAATTTAACTCTTTTATTTAAAGAATCCAATAGTGTTACTTTTGTTTTTGGATAAACTATTTTTATTGGTATTCCAGGAAATCCCGCCCCAGTTCCTACATCTATAATAGAATCATCTTCTTTTATGTGCTTTAAAACTGTTAGAGAATCAATAAAATGCTTTTGGATTATTTCTGAAGGTTCAGTTATATTTGTTAAATTCATAACTTTATTCCATTCTATTAAAATATTCATATAATCATAAAATTGTTTTAATTGCTTTTCTGATAATTCTATATCTAATTCTTTTAAATTCTCATTCATTTCTTTATTAAATTCTTCTATTTTCATTTTTTCTCCTTTTAATATAATTGGGTCGTTTCTAAATACGACCCAATTGTTAATGTTTATTTTCTTTTTAATTGTTCTAAATGTATTAATAAAACACTTATATCTGCAGGTGATATCCCCGAAATTCTTGATGCTTGTCCTATCGAAACTGGTCTAAATTGATTTAGTTTTTGCCTTGCTTCTAAGCTAATTCCTTTTAAATTGCTATAGTCAAAATCTTCTGGAAGTCTTTTGCTTTCAAGCTTTTTAAACTTTTCAACTTGTGCTAATTGTAGCTTTATATATCCCTCATATTTTACTTGTATTTCTACTTGTTCTGCTTCTTGTTTTGTTAAAGCAGGTCTTTCCAAATCAATTTCACTTAATTTATTATAACTAAGCTCTGATCTTTTTAATAATTCAACTAATTTCACTCCTGTACTTATTGGCGTAGAATTATTCTTTTCTAGAAACTCATTCACTTCTTTTGTTGGCTTTATTGTTACTTTATTTATTCTTTCAATTTCTTTTTCAATGTTTTGTTTCTTTTCTAAAAATTTATTATATCTTTCATCAGAAATAAGGCCTACTTCGTGACCTATTGGGGTTAATCTTAAGTCTGCATTATCTTGTCTTAACAATAATCTATATTCTGCTCTTGAAGTCATCATTCTATATGGCTCATTTGTTCCTTTTGTTACTATATCATCTATTAAGACCCCTATATATGCATCTGATCTATGTAGTATAATTGGCTCTTTTCCTTCTAATTGTAAGCTTGCGTTAATTCCCGCAATTATTCCTTGTGCTGCAGCTTCTTCATATCCTGATGTTCCATTTGTTTGTCCCGCCAAAAACATCCCTTTTATATTTTTTAATTCTAATGATAATTTTAATTGAGTTGGGTCAATTGCATCATATTCGATTGCATAAGCAGGTCTTGTAAACTCTACATTTTCTAGCCCTGGAATTGTTCTATACATTGCTATTTGTACATCTTCAGGAAGTGATGAACTCATTCCTTGAACGTACATTTCTTCTGTATTTTCTCCCATTGGCTCTATAAATATCTGATGACGTGGTTTATCACTAAATCTAACTACTTTATCTTCTATAGATGGACAATATCTTGGTCCTGTTCCTTCTATCTCTCCAGCATATAATGGAGAACGATGTAAATTTTTTCTTATTATTTCATGTGTTTTTTCATTTGTATATGTTAAATAGCAAGGAACTTGATTAATTTGCTTTGGTTCATTTTCAAAAGAAAATGGAGTTATATCTTTATCCCCTTCTTGTATTTCCATCTTAGAAAAATCTATAGTTCTTCTATTTACTCTAGCTGGTGTGCCTGTTTTAAATCTAACTATTTTTATTCCAAGATTTTTTAAGCATTTAGATAATTTATTTGCAGGAAATACACCATCTGGTCCACTTTCAAAATTTGTTTCACCTATAAATATTTTTCCTCTTAGATAAGTTCCAGTTGCTATTATTACTGCTTTTACTCCATATATTGCACCAATATTTGTTTCTACTGCTGTAACTTTTCCATCTTCTACTTTTATATCCACTATCTCTGCTTGTTTTATTGACAAATTTTCTTGTTTTTCTAATGTGTGCTTCATTTCTTGTTGATATTTTTTTCTGTCTGCTTGAGCTCTTAAAGAATAGACTGCTGGCCCTTTTGAGGTATTTAACATCCTAGACTGTATAAAAGTTTTATCTATGTTTTTTCCCATTTCTCCACCAAGTGCATCTATTTCTCTTACTAAATGCCCTTTTGATGTTCCCCCTATATTAGGATTACATGGCATATTTGCAACACATTCCAAACTTATTGAAAATAATAATGTCTTATGGCCTTTTCTGCTACAAGCAAGTGCAGCTTCACATCCTGCATGTCCTGCTCCTATTACTGCTACTTCATAATCTCCTGCGTAATAACTCATATTTTATCCCTTCTTCTATTTTTCAATCATTTTCCTAAACAGAATTTAGAAAAGATTTCTTTTATAACATCTTCTGTTACATTTTCTCCTGTAATTTTTGATAAATCTTCTATTATTTCTTTTATATTTATTGAAATAATGTCTATTGGTATATTATCTAAAATTGTTTTCTTTGCATTTTCTGTATGTGATATTGCATCTTCTATCAATTTCTTATGTCTCATTTCTGTGATTATAATTTCGTTGTCAGGATTTATTTTGTTTAATTCGAATAACATGTTTAATTCTTTATAAAAGCCGCTTAAATCGCAATTTGAGAGCAAAGAAATTTTTATAACATCTTTACCACTTTTTGTTATTCTTTCTTCTTGTTCTAAATTTTTTTCTTTCAAATCTATTTTGTTTAAAATTATAATTGCAGTTTTATCTTTTATAAAATCTAAAATTTCTTCATCTTCTTTCGTAAGCTTTTTAGAATTATCAAACATTGCAATTATTAAATCACTTTCCTTAGCAACTTTTTTAGATTTTTCTATTCCTATTTCTTCTACTTTGTTATCTGCTTTTCTTATTCCTGCAGTATCTACAAATTTAAAAGGTATTCCATCTATTGTAACAAATTCCTCTATTGTATCTCTTGTAGTTCCTTCTATATCTGTTACAATTGCCCTATCTTCTTTTAAAATTGCATTTAATAGAGATGATTTTCCACTGTTTGGTTTTCCTATTATAGCTACTTTTATTCCATCTTTTATTATCTTTCCTGTTTCAAAACTTTTATTTAGTTTTTCTAATTCTTTTTGTATTTCATCTAATTTTGTTAAAGCTTTATTGTTAGAAACTTCTTCTGCCTCATCATATTCTGGATAATCTATTGACGCTTCTATATCTGCAAGTAAAGAAAGTATCATCTTTTTTATTTTTTTAATTTCTAAAGACAAATTACCTTCCAATTGATTTATAGATGCTTTTGTTTCTTTTTCAGATTTTGCATTTATCAAATTTATTACTGCTTCTGCTTTTGCTAAATCTATTCTTCCATTCAAAAAAGCACGTTTAGTAAACTCACCTGGTTCTGCCATTTGAGCTCCGTTTTTTAGACATAATTCTAATATTTTTCTAACCACAATAGTTCCACCATGTGAATTAATTTCGCACATATTTTCTTGAGTATAACTTTTTGGCTCTTTAAAATATGAAACCAGCACTTCATCAACGATTTCGTTAGTTTCTGGATTGAAAATTTTTCCATATTTCATAGTGTAACCTTTAATTTCTTCTATTGATTCTTCTTTAATTGGCTTAAATATTTTTTTTAAAACACTAAAAACATCTTTTCCAGACATTCTTATTATTCCTATTCCTGCTGTTCCTGGTGCTGTTGATATTGCAGCAATTGTTTCTTCCATCTTTTCTCCTTTAAGATAAAAAAAACAGGGAAACTCCTCCCCCTGCCTTTTTCTATTGTTTATTATTTTAATGATATAACTACTTTTCTATAAGGTTCTTCTCCCTTACTAAATGTTTTTACTTTGCTGTTATTTTGTAATTTTGTATGAATAATCTTTCTTTCATATGCTGTCATTGGTTCTAATGTTACAGATTTTTTTGTTCTTTCTACAGTTCTTGCTAATTTTTCAGCTAAATCCTCTAAAGTTTTTATTCTTTTTTCTCTATATCCTGCTATATCTAGATAAACTCTAATTTTTTGTGTACTTTTTTTATTTGCTATTGCTGTTAATATTGTTTGAATAGCATTAATTGTTTCTCCTCTGTAACCTATTAAATAATTAAGATTTTCTCCATTCATATCTACGTAAATATCAAAATTATTTATTTTCACTTCATATTTTGTTTCTTTTGTTAAGAAATTATCTAAAAACTCTTTAATATCTTGTTCTGCTTTTTCTATTTCTTGAATATTTTCATTATGTTTTTTTTCTTCTTTGTTTTTTTCTTTTTTATCTTCTTTTAATGTAAGTTCTACTTTAACAACCCTTGGTGATAATATACTATAAAAACTTCTTTTTTCTTCTTCTAAAACTTTTATTTCTACTTTATCCTTTGAAACACCTAATTCTTTTAACCCTTTTTCTATGGCTTCTGTTGTTGTTTTACCTTCTGTTCTAACTGTTTTTTCCATTTTTAAGCCTCCTCCTTAGAATCTAAAATTTTATTTAGTATTAATCTTTCGAAAATCATTAAAATATTATTTACTAACCAATAAAGAGCTAGTCCTAAAGGTGCAATTATAGAAATACTTACAGCCATTATTGGCATAAACCATGACATATTTTTTGTCATCTGCTCTGCCATATCAAGCTCTTCCTGCTCTTTTTTTACTTCTTTACTTTCTTCTTTTTCTATATTTTTATCTTTTTTATTTGTTGCACTCGTTGAAATTTTCATTGATAACATGCTTGTTAAAACATATAATACAGGAATTATATATACTTTAAAATCTTTGTAATTCTCTTGTGGAACACTGCTCAAATCTAATCCCAAAAAGTTCATATTAATATAAGCTTCATCACTTTTTTCTTTATTTTCATTAACATATTTAACTATGCTTATTTCTGGATAATTTGTACTTATACTATTTTCGCCAACTTCTTGTTTTATCTCATTTTTATAATTCTCTATTGTTGCTGTATCTATTTTTTTCATGTATGTTAATGGGTTTCTTACTAACCCAAACATAGCAAACAATAAAATAATTTGTATAATAGATGTTAAGCATCCACTAAAAGGACTCATATTTTCTTTTTTATATAAATCCATCATTTCTTGATTCATTTTCATTTGGTCATTTTTATATTTTTCTTGCAATTCTTTTACTTTTACTTGAATTTTTGCTGTTTTTTTCATTGTTTTTTGTTGTTTTATTGATAAAGGTAAAAGTATTAGTTTAAGCAAAATTGAAAATAAAATTATAGATACTCCATAATTTTGAACAAATTGATATATATAATTTAAAATATAACCAAATAAATTAGAAATAGCTCCCATATATTTAACCTCCTAAAACTATTTTAAAGGATCATATCCTCCTTTTGAAAAAGGATTACATTTTAATATTCTTTTTATTCCTAAAAAGATTCCTTTTATAGTCCCATACTTAATTATTGCTTGTTTAGTATATTCTGAGCATGTTGGATAATATTTACAGTTTATACCTTTAGATTTTAAAAAAACAGAAATATGTTTTTGATATTTTTCTATTAATAAAATTAATATTTTTTTCATCTCTTATATCCTTATATTATTTCTGCTTTTTCAAAAATTTGCTTCATATCTTCTTTTATTTTATAAAAGTCTGCTTCTTCTTTATCAACACTTTTTTTCCACAATATTACTAAACTATTATTTTCTTTAATATCTTTTTCTAATAAGCGATAATTTTCTTTGATTAATCTTTTTATTCTATTTCTTGAAACACTATTTCCTACTTTTTTACTTACTGCTATTCCTAACATAACAAAAGGCTTTTTATTTTTTAAAACAAAAATTTCTATTTGTTTACCACCGTAATACTTTCCTCTTGTTAATACATTTTTAAATTCATAATTTTTTTTTAGCATTTTAGTTTTTTTCAATTTTATCACTCATTTATCTTTTATTTAAGCTGTAAGTTTTTTTCTACCTTTTGCACGTCTTGCTTTTAAAACATTTCTTCCTGCTCTTGTTTTCATTCTTTTAATAAATCCATGTTCTTTCTTTTCTTGTCTATTTTTTGGTTGATATGTTCTTTTCATGTTTTGACCTCCTATTTAAAATCATAAGTATTAAGATTATATATTAGAACACACGTTTTTGTCAAGTAGTTGTTAATTTTTTGTATTATTTTTTATTTTTCTGTTGATAATTTTTTTTATTTTTGATATCATAAGGAAAATAATAGGGATATAAGGCTTTGAGGAGTTTTTAAGATATTTTTTCACTTTTGCTGTTGATAACTCTATTATGAAATTTTGCTTATTTGAAGCCAAACTTATCAACACTTGTGGATAAGTTTGTGGATAACAGGGGTGTAAAAATGAACGAAGATTTAAACGAATTATTAAATCGTGCAAAAGAACTTTTAAAAGATGAAATGAGTGAGGTATCTCATAAAACATGGATAGAACCTTTAAAAATTGACAGCATTACGGACAACAACGTTATCCTTGTTTCTGATGAAATATTTAAAAGAAATTTTGTAGATGCTAAATTTCATGATTTAATAATGAATACTTTTTCAGTTTTATTACAAAAGAATTGCACTTTATCAATAATATGTAAAGATCCAAATGAAGAAACAGAAGAAAAAATAGAAGAGCCTGAAGAAATAAATACATCAAAAAGTTTTAATAACTCTTTTAAAAATATAAATTATTCTTTAAACCCTAAATATACATTTAGTACTTTTGTTGTTGGGGATAATAATAGGTTTGCTCATGCAGCATCACTTGCTGTAGCAGAATGTCCTGCGACAGCTTATAATCCATTGTTTTTATATGGTGGTGTAGGTCTTGGAAAAACTCATTTAATGCACGCTATAGGAAATGAGGTTTTGTTAAACAATAATAACGCAAAAGTTCTTTATGTTACTTCTGAAAAATTTACTAATGAATTTATAGACGCTTTAAAGAATGCAAGTACAGAAAAATTTAGACAAAAATACAGAAGTATTGATGTTTTATTAATAGATGATATTCAATTTATTTCTGGTAAAAAGCAATTACAAGAAGAGTTTTTCCACACTTTTAACACATTACATGAAAGTGGAAAACAAATAGTTATTTCTAGTGATAGACCTCCAAAAGATATTCCTTTATTGCAAGATAGATTAAAATCTAGATTTGAATGGGGACTTCTTGCAGATGTTTCTATGGCTGATTATGAAACTCGTTTAGCAATTTTAAGAAAAAAAACAGATGAACAGCATATAATTATAGATGATGAAGTTTTATCTAATATTGCTGCAAAAATAGATTCAAACATTAGGGAATTGGAAGGTGTATTTAATAAATTAGTTGCAACATCATCTTTAACACACACACCAATAACAATGGAGATGTCTGAAAATGCTATTAATACAGTAATTATGCAAAATTCTTCTGTTATAACAATAGAGTATATACAAGAAATGGTTTGTAAATATTTTAATATTTCTATGAAAGATTTATCGAGTGCACAAAGATCGAATGATATTGCTTTTCCGAGACAAATAGCAATGTATTTATGTAGAACTTTAACAAACGAGTCTTTTCCAAAAATAGGAGAAGCTTTTGGAAAAAGAGATCATTCAACTATAATGCATGGTTATAAAAAAATAGAACAAGAAATAAAACAAAATCCAGAATCAAATACAAAATTAATTGTGGAAAGTGTTAAAAAAATAATTTTGTCGAAAAAAAGTTAATATATAAACATTTATATGTGTTTTTATAAAAAACTTGTTTTACAAACATATTTTTTATAAATTTAATCAATCTTTTCTTACGGAAGCAACAAAAAGGTTATCCATAAGTAATTGTTAATAAGATTAAAAAAACTGTTAATTTATAGTTTTCCCTAACAAAAAATTAATAATGTTAATAACTTTTTAAATTATTAACAACTATATACACATTAATTTTTCTAGGGAAATAGCAAAAAATTTAAATTTTCCACATAATCCACAAGACATAATAATACTATTACTAATATTTATTATTTATATATAAAAAAGGAGCAAAAAAAATTATGAAAATTATTTGTGAAAAAGAAAAATTACAAAAAGGATTATCAGCAGTTGTTAGGGGAGTACCAACTAGAACTACTATGCCTATATTAGAAGGAATCCTTATACAAACGAATAATAATGAACTAAAGCTTACTACCTATGATTTAGAATTAGGTATAGAATATATTATAGATTGTGAAGTTAAAGAAGAAGGTAATACTGTTGTTAATGCAATGATGTTTAGTGAAATAATAAGAAAACTTCCAGATACAGAAATAAGTATAGAAGTAAATGAAAATAAATTACTAGTTATTGAATGTGAAGGTTCTCTTTATAAATTATCAACAATGGAACCAGAAGAATTTCCAGAGCTTCCAAAAATAGAAGTAGAAAATTCTATACAAACAGATCAAACTGTTTTAAAAAATATGATAAGAAAAACAATTTTTGCAGTTAGTATAGAAGAAAATAGACCTATATTCACAGGATGTTTATTTGAAGTTGTTAATAATAGTTTAAATGTTGTTGCAGTAGATGGTTTTAGAATGGCTTGGTTTAAACAAGATTTAGAAAATGCAACAAGTGATTTTAAAGCAGTAATACCAGGAAAAACTTTAAATGAAGTAAATAAAATTATTTTAGACTCATTTGATAGTATAAAAATAGGAGTTTCTAAAAATCAGGCTATCTTTGAAATGGAAAATTGTAAAATAGTAACAAGATTATTAGATGGAGAATTTTTAAATTATGCAAGTGTTATTCCAAATAATTGGGAAACAAGAATAAGAGTAAATAAAAATATTCTACAAAATTGTTTTGAAAGAATAAGTTTAATTTCATCATCAAGTATAGAAAAAGAAAAAAAATATCCAGTTAAAATAAAAATAGAAGTAGGAAAAGTAACAATTTCTTGTACAAATCAAACAGGTGATGCAAAAGAAGAAATATATACAGAAACAGAAGGAAAAGATTTAGAAATAGGAGTTAATCCAAAATATTTCTTAGATGCATTAAAAGTAATAGAAGACGAAGAAATATTTATTTCATTTGGTACAAGCATTTCTCCATGTGTAATAAAACCAATTGATGAAACTTCAAGAAATTATACATATATGATTCTTCCAATCAGAATGAAAGAAGAATAATTCTTTGAAAAAAAGTAGCATTTAGAGGATTAAAAAATGTATATTCAAAAAATAAAATTAGAAAATTTCAGAAATTATAAAAAAGCAGAAATAGAATTTGACAAAAACATAAATATAATATATGGTGATAATGCACAAGGAAAAACAAATATTTTAGAATCAATTTTTGTTTGTAGCTTAGGAAAGTCTTTTAGAACAAATAAAGATAAAGAATTAATAAACAAAGAAAAAGATTTTAGTAAAATAGAAATGATAAGTCAAAAAAAAGATAGAGATATTAATGTGAAATTTGAAATGAAAGAAAAAAAGAAATTTTATATTAATAATATTCCAGTGAAAAAAACTAGTGAAATAATAGGAAAAACATATATTGTATTATTTACACCAGAAGATATAGGAATAATTAATAATGAACCAAGTAAAAGAAGAAGATTTTTAAATATAATGATTAGCCAGTTAAGACCACTATATATAAATCTTTTAAGTGAATATAATAAAATTTTAGAACAAAGAAATTTTTATTTAAAACAAATAAAATACGAAGGAAAACCTATAGAAAATTTATGTATTTGGGATGAACAAATAGCAAAAATAGGACAAAAAATATATGAATATAGAAAAGAATTTATAGAAAAAATAAATAATAAAATTTATAAGATTCATTTAAATACAACAGAAAATAAAGAAGAAATAAAAATGGAATATTTTTCTAACATACGGAAAAAATTATTTAGAAAATTTGAAAAAAAATCAAAAAAGTGATATACAAAAAGGGTATACTAGTGTAGGAATACATAGAGATGATTTTGAAATATATATAAATAAAAGTCCAGTATCAATATATGGCTCGCAAGGACAAAAAAGAACAACAATAATTTCTTTAAAACTTGCGGAAGCAGAAGTTATATATGAAGAAATAGGAGAAAGACCAGTTATTTTATTAGATGATTTTATGTCTGAGTTAGATAAAAAAAGAATACAAGGATTGTTTGAAAATATAAAAGAAAATCAAGTAATTATAACATGTACAGATAGTTTTAAAATAAATAATTCAAAATATAAATTATTTAAAGTAACAAATGCAACTATTGATTGTATTTAAAAAAAGGAGCGTAAGAAAATGGAAAAATTTGAGCATGAGTACAAAGCAGATCAGATTCAAGTATTAGAAGGACTAGAAGCAGTTAGAAAAAGACCAGGTATGTATATTGGTAGTGTTTCTGCAAGAGGTCTTCATCATTTAGTTTATGAAATTGTTGATAACAGTGTTGATGAAGCTTTAGCAGGATATTGTAAAAATATACATGTAACAATAGAAAAGGGAAATGTAATAAAAGTAGAAGATGATGGTAGAGGAATACCAGTAGATATACATCCAAAAACAAAAATATCTGCTGCAGAAACAGTTTATACTGTTTTACATGCTGGTGGAAAATTTGGTGGAGATAGCGGATATAAAGTATCAGGAGGTCTTCATGGAGTTGGTTCATCTGTTGTAAATGCATTATCTACATGGACAGAAGTTACTATCCAAAGAGATGGTGGAATTTACCAAATGGCATTTGAAAGAGGTAAAACAGTAAAACCTTTACAAAGAATAGGAGATTCAGATAAAACAGGAACAACAGTTAGATTTTTAGCAGATGATACAATCTTTGAAACATTAGAATATGAATATGAAATATTAGAAAATAGATTAAGAGAAATGGCTTTCTTAACAAAAGGATTAAGAATAACATTAACAGATGAAAGAGGAGAAACTCCAAAAAAAGCAGACTTTTGTTATGAAGGAGGACTTGTTTCTTTTGTAGAATTCTTAAATAAAAACAAAGAAAAATTAAATCCAAAACCAATATATATAGAAAAAAATGGAGATACTCCGGTAGAAATAGCAATTCAATATACAACAAGTTATTCAGAAAACATATATAGCTTCGTTAATAATATTAACACGATAGAAGGTGGAACTCATTTAGAAGGATTTAAAAGATCTTTAACAAAAGTTTTTAATGATTATGCAAGAAGCCATAATATACTAAAAGATAAAGATGGAAATCTTCAAGGTGAAGATATAAGAGAAGGTATTACAGCTGTAATTTCTGTAAAAGTAAAAGAACCACAATTTGAAGGACAAACAAAAACAAAATTAGGAAATAGTGAAGTAACTGGTGCTGTTCAAAGTGTAATGAATGAAGAATTATCAGCATTTTTAGAAGAAAATCCAGCAGTAGCAAAGGCAGTATTAGAAAAATGTATTAGTGCTTCAAGAGCAAGAGAAGCAGCAAGAAAAGCTAGAGAGTTAGTAAGAAGAAAAAATGTTTTAGAAAGTACAACCCTTCCAGGAAAACTTGCAGATTGTAGCAGTAATAAACCAGAAGAATGTGAAGTTTATATAGTTGAGGGAGACTCTGCAGGAGGAAGTGCAAAACAAGGAAGAGATAGAAAGTTCCAAGCAATATTACCTCTTTGGGGAAAAATGTTAAATGTTGAAAAATCAAGAGCAGATAAAATATATAATAATGATAAATTACAACCAGTAATACTTGCTGTTGGTGCAGGAATAGGAGCAGATTTTGATATAACAAAAATTAGATATGGAAAAGTAATAATAATGGCAGATGCCGATGTAGACGGTGCACATATTAGAACTTTATTATTAACATTTTTCTTTAGATATATGAGACCACTTGTTGAAAATGGAAATGTTTATTTAGCACAACCACCACTATACAAATTAGCAAGAAAAGGTATGAAAGATGTTTATTGTTACTCTGATGATGAGTTAACTCAAAAATTAGATGAACTTGGAAGAGATGGAATGAACATTCAAAGATACAAAGGTCTAGGAGAAATGAATCCAGAACAATTATGGGAAACAACAATGAATCCAGAAACTAGAACAATGGTACAAGTTACTGTAGAAGATGCAATAAAAGCAGATGAAATATTTACAGTATTAATGGGAGACGATATAGCTCCAAGAAGACAATTTATAGAAGAAAATGCAAAATTTGTTAAAAACCTTGATATATAATTAATAAAAAAACTAATAGCTCGGAATTACCCCGAGCTATTATGCATAAAGCCCATATTAATCTTCAACTAAAACTAAAATATCTAATTTTTTTATCTAACATATATTGCTATATGAATAAACAATAAACCACATATTTTAATTCTTTGTTCGGCTATAAAAACACCAAAAGAAACTGTATTGATCCAAAACGAGGGACTAAAAACAACCCCTTATTTAATTTTGAGAAAGAAAAATTAAATATAGATATTAATATAACCTTAACCCAACTATAATACATATAATTTAACCATATATATAATATAAATTATATAGCTTGCATACACATATTATAATTTACGTCGCCGACCTATTATAATCTATAAAAACTATAATACATCTTTGATCGAACAAATTAAAACTTTGGAAAATAAAATCCTAATTTGCTCTTAGTTCAACTAATACAAACCTTATATTATTATTATATTAAAAAAGCAGAAAAAAATACTGGAAAAATTTAACAAGAAAAATGTCGAAAAACAAAGAACGAAAAAACTTGACAACTGTTGGAAAAAAATGTAATATTATTTTATGGAGAAAGGAGGAAAAATGATATCGAAAAAAGTTAATTCTGTGCAAGAATGGCTTCCAGTAGATGAGATTTTAGAAAATGGTATAATAAAAGTAAAAAATAAAAATTATATAAAAATATTAAAAATTATACCAATAAATTTTGAACTAAAATCAAATTTAGAAAAAGAAGCAATTTTAAATTCTTATAAAATTTTTTTAAAAACTTGTAATTTTGATATTCAAATTTTAATTCAAAGCAATAAAAAAGATTTATCTAATCATATTTCCAAAATAAAAGAAAAAAACAAAGAAGAAAAGGAAAACATAAAAATATTGTCAGAAAAATATACTAATTATATAAAAAAAATAAATATTGAAAAAAAATCTTCTTCTAAAAATTTTTATATTCTAATAAAAGAAATTCCAGAAATAAAAAAAATAAATACAAATATTAATGAAAAAATAATATTCGATAAATTAAATGATAAATATTTTTGTATAAAAGAATGCCTATCTAGATGTGGAAATGTTGTTATAGATATATCTGATCAAAAAAACGCAGAAAAAATATTATATTCTTTTTTTAATTCCAGAAAAGATTTATTAGAAATTTAAAAGGAGGTAAAAAAATAAAAATTTTAAATAAAAAAGAAAAAAGCGAAAAATTAGATGGTATATTTACTCAAATAGATAAAATATCACCAGCATACATTAATTTAAAAGATCCTAGATATTTAGAAATAGATAATATTTTTTATTCAGGAATAATAATAGTTAATTATTATAGAGAATATACAAATTTAATATTAAGAAAAATATTAGATTTAAACTTAAATTTAAATATATCAATTTTTTATGAAAAACAAGATCCATATAAAATAATTAGAAAATTAACATATAACATAGCAAATGTTGGAGTTGATTTAAAAGATGATAAGAATAATCAAAATGTTGATATTGCGGCATTTACATATAATGATGCAAAGTACATTAGAAAAGAAATACAAATAAATAATGAAGATATTTATTTTTTATATATTTATTTAAATGTTTTTTCGGAAAAATTGGAAGAACAAGAATATTTATTAAATAAAATAGAAGGAGTTTTGCAAAGTACTCGGCATGCAAACAAGAAGAGCAAATTTTAGACAAGAACAATTATTTTTGTCGTGCTTACCAATTATGGAAAATAATAATGATATTAAATATGCAGCAAAAAGAAATGTTTTAACAAGTGGATTAATCGCCACATATCCATTTATTTCGTCTAGTATTTTTGATGAAAGTGGAATTTTTTGTGGTACAAATATTTATAATGATTCATTGGTTTTCATAGATAAATATAATCAAGAAAAATACAAAAACGCAAATATGTGTATTTTTGGAACAAGTGGTTCTCGGAAAATCTTTTTATACAAAATTAATGATACTCCGATATAGGCTTTTAGGTATAGAACAGTATGTTGTAGATCCAGAAAGAGAATATGAAAAATTAGCAAAAAATTTAAATGGAAGTATTATAAAAATAGGACCAACATCACAAACATATATAAATATTTTAGATATAAGAAAAGAAAGTATAGAAGACGAAAAAGGTTTTTTGGCAACAAAAATAAGTAGATTAATAGGATTTTTCAACTTAATTTTTGGAGAATTAAATGAAGAAGAAAAAGCACTTTTAGAAGAAAAGTTAATACAGTGTTATAAAGAAAAAGAAATAACTTTCGATGATAACAGTTTATATAAAAAAGAAGAAAATAAAGTAAATATTAAACCTGTATTTAAACAAAGTAAAGATATGCCAATTTTAGAAGATTTGTATAATATTTTAGGAAAAGATAAAAAAACTAAAAAAATGCAAATTAAATTAATACCATTTGTAAAAGGCTCCTTAAATTTTTTTAATAATTACACAAATATTGAATTTAATAACAAGCTAATAATTGCAGATGTTTATGATTTAGGAGAAGAAAACTTAAAATATGGGATGTATTTATTTACAGATTTATTTTGGGACAAAATAAAAAAAGATAGAAATATTAAAAAAACAATTTATTTAGATGAAATATGGAGATTAATAGGAGTTACTTCAAATAAAGACGTTGCTAGTTTTATATATAAAATATTTAAAACAATTAGAAAATATGGAGGAAGTAGTGTAGCAATAACACAAGATATATCAGACATATTTAGTTTAGAAGAAGGGACATATGGAAAAAGTATTTTAAATAACTCTAGTAATAAAATATTTTTTGCGTTAGAGGAAGAAAACATATTAATTTTAAATAAATATACTAATTTATCAGAAAAAGAAAAAATAGAAATAAAGTCATTAAAAAGAGGAGAGTGTTTAATGTTTGTTGGAGATGAACACATTTTAACAAAAATAGATGTAGCAGAATTTGAAAAAGAAATTATAGTATAAAGGGGAATAAAATGAAAATATTAACAGCTTTACAGGATCCAAAAACAAATGAGATTTTAAAAGAAAAAACAAAACATAATATTATAGAAACAGATATACAATATCAAGAAGGAATATTAGAAACGCTAGAAAAAAATAATAAAATAGATTTAATAATAATAAGTCAATTATTACCGGGAAATATAGGATTTAAAGATTTAATCAATAAAATAAAAATAATAAATAATAACATAGAAATAATAGCAATATTAGAAAACAAAAATAATGAATTGAAAGATTTTTTAAAACAGAAAAATATAAATTCTATTTTTTATAATAATGAAATTACAATTGATGAATTAATTAATGTAATAGAAGAAAAAGATAAAAATAAAAAAGAAATGGAAATAAATAAAGAAATAAAATTATTAAAAGAAATTATTTTAGAAAATAATAAAAAAATAGAACAAAATAAAAAAGAGAAAAAAATAAATAAAATATTAAGTATATTAAAAGAAGAAAAAATAAAAATAATTAAAAACAGTAAAATTAATAATATTAAGAAATTTAAAAATAAAACAAATAAAACACAAAATAAAATAATAAGTGTTGTCGGAATACCAGGAGTTGGAAAAAGTATTTTTATTTCTCTTTTTTCAAAAAACATTAAACACAAAAAAATATTGATAATTGATTTTGATATTTATAATAAAAGCTTAGATTTAATTTTTGGTTACAATACAAAAGTACAACAGGAGAAAGCAATAATAAAAATAAATAATAATATTGATCTGCTTTCAAAAATAGAAATATTTTTTAAGGAGAGTTATATAGAAAAAAATAAAATAAAAAATATTTTAGATAGTTTTTCTAAAAAATATGATTTAATTATTATAGATAATACTTCAGAATATTCTTGTGAGCATACAAAAGAGATATTAAAAAATTCCGATTCAATAATTTTTTTATCAGATGCAAATTTAATAGAATTAAATAAAACAAAAAAATTATTAGAAAAATATATTAATAAATGGAAAATAGAAAAAGAAAGAATAAATGTGGTTTTTAATAAAATAAATATTAATTCTATTAATAATAAAATATTAAATAATTTATTTTCTGATTTTAATATTTTAGGAAAAATTAATTTTAGCAATAAATACAATTTAATAATAAACAACAATTTAAAAATATTAAATAAAAAAATAAATAAAGAATATATAAATATAATTAAAAAAATGAAAATAAATTAAAAAGGAGAAGATGATATGGAGAAAAATGAATTGCAAATAAATAATAATATTAGCTTAGAAAAAAATAATACGCAAACAGTAAATTTTGAAGAACAAAAATCTTTTTTAGAGACAAATTTAGGACAAGTGATAAATGCAGGAGTAGATTTAGGAATAAGGGCACTTTTACCTGGTTTTTTAGAGGAAAATGTAATTGAAATAAAAGATAGTATAATAACAGATGGATTTAAAGCTGGTATAAAAACAGCAATAGACAATACTATTGATATGGGAAAAAGTTTTTTAGGAATTTTTACAGGTAAATTTGATAATATGTCTCAAATAAAAGAAGCTATAAAAAAAGGAGGATTAATTGATTCGATTTCTAATGTACTAGATTGGGGAATAAAAAAAGCAAAAGAAAATAAATTAATAAAAAGTAGCACAGCGAGTTTAATAAAAAAAGGAAAAAATTCTATATTAAATAATATTAGTGATAATATAGAAAACAACTTAACTTCACAAGTAGAATCAATAGAGAAAATAGATAAATATACTCAAAATTGGAGCAAGTATTATGAAAAAAAAGATTTTACAAATATGGAAAGACAATTTAATAAAATACAAAAAGAATTAGAAAAGGTAGTTCCACTAGAAAGTGTTATAACTAAGGCAAGACAGTTAGAAAACATACATAATTTAATAAAAAATAATGGAAAAAACTTCAATCTTACACAAGAAGAATTAGAACTTGCAAATAAATTGGTATAAAATAAATATAAATTCATAATTAATAAAAAGTTGTTCTCAACAATTAGTATTACCAAAAAAGAAATATGGAAATATGAATATTAAAAAAGTTTCTTATGCAGCTTTTTTGTTCGTAAGCCTACATTTCCGTAAGTTTTTTTTGATTTTTTTCTTGCATATTCAAAATTGTTAATATATAATATGAAAAGATGAAATAATGTATGAAAAGAGGTTTGAATAATGGATAAGGCAGAAGAAAATATTATACAAAGAGATATTGAAAACGAGATGAGAACAGCATACATAGACTATGCTATGAGTGTTATTGTGGCACG
>FR893513.1:20696-59557 GCA_000434035.1 Clostridium sp. CAG:452
GCTCTTCCAGACGTTAGAGATGGATTAAAACCAGTACATAGAAGAATTTTATATACAATGCATGAAGATGGATTTACTCCAGACAAGCCATATAGAAAATGTGCAACAACAGTTGGAGACGTTTTAGGTAGATATCATCCACATGGAGATTCATCTGTATATGATGCATTAGTTAGAATGGCACAAGATTTTTCATTAAGATATATGATGGTAGATGGACACGGTAACTTTGGTTCTGTTGATGGCGATCCACCAGCTGCATATCGTTACACAGAAGCAAGAATGTCTAAAATAGCTGTAAATATGCTTACAGATATAGAAAAAAACACAGTTGATTTTATGCCGAACTTTGATGATAGATTACAAGAACCAACAGTTTTACCAGCAAAAATACCAGCATTACTTGTAAATGGTTCATCTGGTATAGCAGTAGGTATGGCAACAAATATTCCACCTCATAACTTAACAGAAGTTATAAATGGAATTATAAAAATAATAGATGAAGATGAAGTAACAGACGAAGATCTAATGTCTGTAATAAAAGGACCAGATTTTCCAACAGGAGCAACAATATTAGGAAGAGAAGGTATTAAACAAGCATATACAACAGGTAGGGGAAAAATTACTTTAAGAGCAGAAGCAGAAATAGAAGAAATGAGTGGAAACAAACAAAGAATAATAGTTTCTTCGCTTCCATACCAAGTAAATAAAGCAAAACTAATAGAACATATTGCAGATTTAGTAAAAGAAAAAAGATTAGAGGGAATTTCTGCAATAAGAGATGAATCAGATAGACAAGATAAAGTAAGAATAGTAGTAGAATTAAAAAGAGATGCAAATCCACAAGTTGTTTTAAATCAATTATATAAAAACACACAAATGCAAGATACTTTTGGAATAATAATGCTTGCACTTGTAAATGGAGAACCAAAAATATTAACATTAAGACAATGTTTAGACTATTATATTGAACATAGAAAAAATGTAGTATTAAGAAGAACAAAATTTGATTTAGATAAAGCAGAAGCAAGAGCACATATTTTAGAGGGATTAAAAATAGCATTAGACAACATTGATGAAGTAATTGCAATTATTAGAGCAGCATATGATGATGCAAAAGAAAGATTAATGGAAAGATTTGGACTTTCTGAAATACAAGCTCAAGCAATATTAGACATGAGATTAAAAACACTATCTGGTTTACAAAGAGAAAAAATAGAAGACGAATATAACGAATTAATGAAACTAATTGCATACTTAAAAGAAGTATTAAGTAGCGAAACATTAGTATATGGAATAATAAAAGATGAATTAATAGAAATAAGAGATAAATTCGGAGACGAAAGACTAACAAAAATAGTTGCAGCAGAAGGAGATATAGATGTCGAGGATTTAATTAAAGAAGAACAATCTGTAATTGCATTAACTCACTTTGGATATATAAAAAGAATGCCGATAGATACATATAAGAGCCAAAAAAGAGGAGGAAAAGGAATTACAGGAATTGCAACAAGAGAAGAAGACTTTGTAAAACAAATATTTACAGCTTCAACACACGACACAATATTATTCTTTAGTAATAAAGGAAAACTATATAAATTAAGAGGATATGAAATTCCAGAAGCAGGCAGAACAGCAAGGGGAACAGCTATTGTAAATTTATTAAGCTTAGATGCAGGCGAAAAAGTATCTGCAATAATTCCAATTCAAAACTTTGCAGAAGGTAAATATTTATTATTTGCTACAAAAAATGGAATAATAAAGAAAACAAGTTTAACAGAATATAATTCAGCAAGAAAAACAGGACTTCTTTCTATAACATTAAAAGAAGATGACGAATTAATAGATGTAAGATTAACAGATGGAGAAGATAATGTTGTTTTAGTTACAAAAGGTGGTATGTCAATTACATTTGATGAAAAAGATGTTAGACCAATGGGAAGAGTATCACAAGGTGTAATAGGAATAAGATTAGGCAAAGATGATGAAGTAATAGGAATGGAATCAATAATAGCAGGAGCAAATGCAACATTACTTGCAATAACAGAAAATGGATTTGGAAAAAGAACAGAACTAGACGAATATAGAGTACAAACAAGAGGAGGAAAAGGTGTAATAACATATAAAGTAACACCAAAAACAGGAAATATTGTAGGTATTAGAATTGTTGAAGAAGCTGATGATGTAATGTTAATTACAGATACAGGAACAATTATAAGATTAAATGTTGCAGGAATTAGTGTTCTAGGTAGATCAACACAAGGTGTAACATTAATGAGAACAAATGAGGGAAGAGTAGTTAGTATTGAAAAAATAACTGAAAAAGAGGAAGAAAATGGATAGTAGAATACAACTATTATTAGAAGATGAGTTTTTGGATAGAGTAATTACACCTATAGAAAGATATATGACAGAAAAAATGACAGAAGAAAAAATAACCATTGCAAAAACTAATACATATCCAATAATAAAAAAAGCAATTGATGAGTTCTGCACAGAAAACAATTTGGAAAGAGAAGATGTAATAAAATATATTAAAGACTATATAGAAAAGCGATTAAAAGATGAAAATAATAAATTTAAATGTAAATATCGCTTAGTTAGAGAAATGATAGATACTATTCCAGATGAGCAAAAAACAGCAGGAAATTCTACGGAAAGTATTGATTTAGAGCAAGAGGTGTGATACTATTATATGCATAAAATGTAAAAAACAAAGAAAAGGACAACACAAATAAAGTAAAACTAACAGAGAGCTAGATGTATGCTGAAATTCTAGTAAGATAATAATTTATTTGTTATCACCTTGGAGTTGCTTAAATGAAAAAAGTAATTTAAGCCGTAAATCTGCGTTAAAGATAAATAAGATATATAAGTTTATATTTAGAATTTATATAAATTAGGTGGTACCATGAGAAAAATCTCGTCCTATGTAGGACGAGATTTTTTGTAGACTAAAATACCATCACAAGAAAGGAGAATTTAATATGTGTGACAAATGTGAAGAAAAAAAAGATTATGGAAAAACACTAAATTTACCAAAAACAGATTTTCCTATGAGGGCAAATCTTCCAGAAAGAGAGCCTGAAATAGAAAAAGAAGTCTTTGAAGATGATTTGTATGAAAAAATGTTAAAGAAAAACGAGGGACACGAGAGTTTTGTACTACATGATGGGCCTCCATATGCAAATGGAGAAATTCATATAGGGCATGCTTTAAATAAAATATTAAAAGATACAATAGTAAGATATAAAAACTTAAAAGGATATTATACTCCTTATGTTCCAGGATTTGATACACATGGAATGCCAACAGAAAAAAGGGCAATAGAAAAATTAGGATTAGATAGAAGCAAAATACCAGTATCACAATTTAGAGATACTTGTTTAGATTTTGCAAGATATTATAAAGATAGACAAATAGAAGGATTTAAAAGGGTTGGCGTACTAGGAGATTGGAAAGATCCATATATAACATATAACCCTAAATGTGAAGCAAGACAATTAGGTGTGTTTTACGATATGTATGCAAACGGATATTTATATAGAGGTTTAAAACCAGTTTATTGGTGTACAGATTGTGAATCTGCACTTGCAGAAGCAGAAATAGAATATAAAGATGTAGACACAACATCAATATTTGTTAAATTCCCAGTAGAAGATAGCAAAGGGTTATTTGATAAGGAAAATACATATTTTGTTATATGGACAACAACACCATGGACACTTCCAGGAAATGTTGGGATAACAATAGGTGGTGAGTTTGAATATTCAATTGTAAAAACAAATCAAGGAAATTTAATCATAGCAACAGCTTTAGTAGATAATGTAATGAAAGAAGCCGGAATTGAAGAATATGAAACAATAAAAACTTTAAGTGGAGAAGAATTAGAAGGTGTTCTTTGTAAGCATCCATTTTTAGACAGAACTTCTAGGGTAGTTCTAGGAAGTGATGACACAATAGTTGTAGAACTTGAAACAGGTACTGGTGCAGTACATACAGCTCCTGGATATGGTAAAGAAGACTATTTGTGTGGATTGAAGAATGGGCTAGAAATAGTAGTAACTGTCGATGGAAAAGGTTATCAAACAGAAGGTGCAGGAATATTTGCAGGACTTAAGTATGATGAATCTAATGATAAAATAATAGAATGGTTAGAAGAAAATAAATTTTTACTAAAAAAACAAAAAATAAATCACTCATATCCACATTGCTGGAGATGTAAGAATCCAATAATATTTAGAGCAACGGAACAATGGTTCTGCTCAGTTGATAAATTCAAAGATGAAGCCATAAAAGCAGCAGAAACAGTAAAATGGATTCCAAGTTGGGGAGCAGATAGGATTTCTAACATGATAAAAGAAAGAGCAGACTGGTGTATATCTAGACAACGTACATGGGGAGTTCCTCTTCCAATATATTATTGTAAAGAGTGTGGAAAAGAATATATAACTAAAGAATCAATAGAAAAATTAAAAACAATATTTAAAGAAAAAGGCTCAAATGCTTGGTGGGACTTAACAGCAGAAGAATTAATGCCAGAAGGAGCAAAATGTAAAGAATGTGGATGCACAGAATTTGTAAAAGAAAAAGATATAATGGATGTATGGTTTGATTCAGGTTCAACACATCAAAGTGTTTTAGTAGAAAGAGGCTTACCATATCCAGCAGATTTATATTTAGAAGGTGCAGATCAATATAGAGGATGGTTCCAATCATCACTATTAACATCTGTTGCAATAAATGGAATAGCACCATATAAACAAGTTTTAACACATGGTTGGACAATAGATAAAGAAGGAAAGAAAATGTCTAAAAGTTTAGGCAATGGAATAAGCCCACAAGATGTAATAAAAGAATATGGAGCAGATATATTAAGACTATGGGTGCTTTCTTCAGATTATCAATCAGATGTAAGTTTATCTAAAGATATATTAAAACAAATAACAGAAGTTTATAGAAAAATGAGAAATACAGCAAGATATATTTTGGGAAATACATCAGACTTTGATCCAGATAAAGATATGGTTTCATATAACGAGTTACAAGAAATTGATAAATATGCTTTACTAAAATTAAATGATTTAGTAAGAAAATGTACAGAAAGCTATGATAAATATGATTTTCACGAGGCATATCAAGCAATAAATGTATTTTGTGTAACAGATATGAGTAGTTTCTACTTAGATATAATAAAAGACAGATTATATACTGCAAAGGCAAATTCTAAAGAAAGAAGAGCAGCTCAAACAACAATGTATATAATTCTAGATTCCTTAGTAAGAATGCTTGCTCCACTTACAAGTTTCACAGCAGAAGAAATATGGAAGTATATGAATAAATCAAAAAATGAAAAAGTAGAAAGTGTAATGCTTACAATATATCCAGAAGTGAACTCTCAATATGAAAATGAAGAACTTAGAGCAAAATGGGAAAAAATAGTTAAAATAAAAGAAATAGTTTCTAAAAAACTAGAAGAAGCAAGAGCAGAAAAAATAATAGGACATTCATTAAATGCAAAAGTTACATTATTTGCAGAAGGAGACTTATATAAATTTATAAAAGAAAATAAAGAATTATTGCAAACAGTGTTTATAATATCTAATTTAGAAGTAGAAGAAAATCAAAGATCAAATGAAGAAAAATTAGGTGTTAAAATAGAACAAGCAGAAGGTGAAAAATGTGAAAGATGTTGGATGTATTCAGCAACAGTAGGAGAAGATAAAGAAAATCCAACAATTTGCCATAGATGTAGCGAAGCTCTTAAATAAAATTAGATAAAAATAAGTTGGAATTAAATTCCAACTTATTTTTTTAATCTTATATCATCACCATAAAACCTATATATATCATAATAACCTACAAACCTAGAGGCCAAACGTTCATCATAAGTTTTAAACAGACCTCTTAAATCCAGATTAGTAGAAATTATAGTTTTTGTTTTACCAGTTAAAAGTCTAGTATTAATTATCTTGTATAGTTCAGTAAATTTCATGCTATTTAGGTTTTCTGTACCAAGGTCATCAATTACCAATAGATCAACAGATAATAAATTTTTAGAAATTCCTGTTTGATTTTCCGGTTTTGCAAACAAATCAGCAATTAAACTATCTAGCATTACTGGCGCCGTTTGGTACATTACGGTTTTACCTTTTTCAAGTAAATCATTTACAATACAATTAGAAAGAAATGTTTTACCAAGACCAGTACCACCAGAAAATATTAAGTTTTTAGTACTTTCATTATCAAAATTATTAATAAAATCTAGTGCGGCATTTTTAATATCTATTATATTTTCTCTTGGAGATATTTTTGAATTATATTTCTTTTCATCTACCTCATTAGAAAATAAATTAATATTAAAATTATCAAAAGTCTGATTTTTTATATAAGTCATATTTTTTTCATTATATTCTATATTATAAAGTTTTTGCTTTAAACAGTTACACATTTTAGTCTGGCCATTTTCAAATACATAACCAGTATCTTTACATATTTTACAATCATAAATAGGAAGCAAATAATCTTCTGAAAGGCCGGCTTTTTTCAAAATATTTATTTTTTTATTTTTTAAAAATTGAACTTCTTTTTTTAAGTCTTTCAAATATTTTTCAGAATTATTTTGTAAAATACATTTGGCAGTATTTATTGAAAATTCACTTAATTTGTTATCAATTTCCTTTAATTCTGGATTGGATGTATATAATTCTTGTTTTCTTTTCTCTAATTTATATGTATTTGATAATCTCTTTTTTTCATATTCTTTTAATACATCATTTAATATAGAATTGTTCATTTAAATTCTCCTTGTTAATTTATATAAACCAAATTCATTAATTAGTTTTTTTATTTGCATATAAATTATCCAAACTATCATAATTTCTTTGTTCATAATTATTATAATTTGTTTTCTTTTCTAATTCCTTTATATTTTTTTGTTTTTGTTTCATTTGAGCCAAAAATTCATTTACCTGATCAGCTGTTTTTAGATTCCTATCATGCCAATCCGAAATTAATTTATCTAGATAATCGAAACTAGGATTTGCTTTAGAAGTAGTCTTTTTTAAGGCAATGTTAATTACAGATAAATCATAATTAAAATCTATTACCCATTTTTCTATAAAGGCTTCCTCGAATTGAGTAAGAGGAGCATATCTTCCTAATTTTTTACTTATTTCTTTTTTTATTTTATTTAGTTTTTCGAATTTTTGAGAATAAACTTCATAATCTTCATAAGTTTTAATATTGTTTTTACTCCAAGCATCAGCAACTGCTATAACATAGTTTTTATGAAGAGCTGATTTACTAAAACAATACTGGAATAATTGAATCATAACTTGTTCATCAAATCCATACTTTTTAAACCATAAATCTATATCACTATACCAAGCAGGAGACATTATTCCTTGAAAATACATATTATTAATACACTCAATTGCTTGAGCTCTGTACTTATTATCACTGTTTTTCTTAACATCTTCTGCAGATAAAGTAAGATTTGGCGAATACAATTTATGAAGTTCCACTTCTTGCAAATTATTTAATATATAACCATCTACCTTTTTTGTTAAAACTCCTTGAGCTTCCCAATAAACAAGAGATTCTTTAATTTTTTGTAAAGGAATATCAAGTTTTTTAGATAAATCATTTAGATTAATATCCTTATCATATTTACTTAAAAAAAGTAAACACAAATAAACCTTAATAAAGTCACCATTTGCTTGTGACATATATTCGGTAAAAAATACATCTGGAATTTCTGTTGAAGAAAAAAGCATTGAGTTGGAATTTTTTTCAAGTTTCATAATATTACTCCCTTAATTTAGTATAAAGATTATATCATTTTAAGGAATGTAATACAAGAAGAAAAAAATACAATTTGTTGAATTAACTGTTAGATTTATTGTAAAAATATAATTTTTTATTACAGATAAATTTTAACAAGTAAAAAAGCACATAAACAATATTTTCATGGTTAAATCCTATAACACTAAAAAGTAACAGAGGAAAACAAAAGATTATAAAACCAGAAATGATAATATTAGTGTTAGAAAATAATAAGTTTAAAAAACAATAAATAAAAGCGTCCCAAATGATATTTAAAAACAAAGTAGAAATATCAATAACACCAAAAATTTTATTTTTAAAAATAAAATTTTGAGGAAAAATAAATTTCAAAATTAGCCTCCTTTAATAAAAGAATTAATATTACTAATTCCCAGAGATATATCTGTTGAAAGCCCACCCATAAAATCCCTAACAAAAGTATTAGCTTTAATAAGTGCATATACAGAACCAATATAAATTAGTTTTGACGATACATCAAACGAATTTATATTAATAGAAAAAGAAATTAGCAAAATTATAGAAACAAATACTTGAAGCAAAAGCAAAGACATAAGAATTTTAAACCAAGATTTAAAGACCCATGAAGTATTTGGAGTAATTAAACATAAAAATGCAAAAGGAGTAAGCAAAATAAAAACCTTTACCATAATAAATCGTAAGGAATAAGATAGAGCTAGGTTAAAAAAACTTAATGATATAAATCCCTTAATTAATCCGTCAATAGAAAACATAGTAAAACCAGAAAATGAATTAATATATATGTTTGAATTTAGTTCTTGTATAAACGTAGAAAGGCAAATACTTTTACCAAAAATATTTTCACCAACTTCCCTTATTGCAAGAGAAATATTAGAAGAAATTAATATAATTTGTTGAATTAAAAAATATGAAAAATTAACAGCGATTATACAAAAAAACAGTTTGAAAACAAATTGAGATGGTTTCTGCACCTGAGAAAAAGTAAGATGAGATAGCAAAAAAGAAAATGCATAATAAAGTGAAATTCCAACAATTAAAGAATTACATATTAATATTAAACCAGAAGTGGAATTTGTACCGAAAAAATTTTTCTAAGAAATTATCATTAAAAATATCTAAATTAATAAAAAGTAAATCATCCAAAACAGAATATAAGCTATTATCAACGGAAGAAAATAAGTTGTAAAATAAATTATTAATTGTTTCTGTTATAACTTGAACAATATTTAAACCGTGAAGATTCCAAAATATCACCTCTCAAATTATGCAACTAAAACTTGAATAGTAGAAAGAATTAAATCAATTGCTAAAATAAAAGCATAAGAAAATAAGCTTCCACGAATCACTTTTTTTCCAAGTCTAATTCTCTCTTCATCTCCAAAACTAAATTTTTTCATAAAAATGCCAGTACCAACAGCTACTGCCGCAGCAGGAGTGGAGGCCTTTAAAATCCAACTTTCAATAGTTTCAAAACCTTTAACAATTTTTGTAACTAACTTAGGATATGCTGCAAAAGCATCTGTTGGTAAAAATATTAAAGTTAAGAAAATTACAAAAATAAAATAAAAAATAAATAAAAATTTTTTTTTCATAAGATCACCTTTCTATATAATTTTATTACTTGAAGAAATTTTTTTATCTGTAATATCTAAAAAAGAGGGAAATAAATCTACTTTGCATGGAGGAAGTATTTGAGTGCCATCTGATAAAAAAGCAAGACAAGAAAATGTTTTTAATTTTTGAGTAAAAAAATTTGTATCATATACAAAATCTGTATGAATTTGAGTAGAAATACTTTCAGAAATATTTGATTTTTTAGATTCAAGAGAATTAATAAAATAATTGTAATTAGTTTCTCCAGCATTTTCTGAAATGTTTCTAGAATATTTGATTTTATCTTCCCTACCAATTTGCTTTTGAGCTGATTCTATTGTGAAAATATCATCTGTCCTAAGCCATATTTTATTTACAAGATTTTGAAGAATTACTTTTACAGAGGACTCATCCTTTAAAGTGTTTAGAAGAGAAGTATAACTTTGAGTAGCAACTATATTTATACATTTTGCTTCCCTGCTTTGAGCAAAAAAATCACTATCAGATAAAGTTACATATTCATGATATTCATCACACATAAAAACGGTAGGGGAAATGCTTTTTTTATTAGATAATTGAATAAGAACTTCTGATTGAAAATCTAGTTTTAAGTAAGCGGCAATAATTTTGGAAAGATTTTTGTATTTCGCAATGTTCATATTTAAAACAACAATTTTATTTTCTTTGATTAATGATTCAAAACCACAAAAATTGATTTCGTCTTCTTTTGGACAAAAGGTGTTCAAAACATCATAATCAGAAATAAAAGTGTTAGTAATTCTTGTAATTTCGGATTTAATAATAGAAAGTGTCCTTGAATCTAGACGTCTAAACTCGTTTTCAAAAAAGTTAAGAGAAGAATATAAATCATAAATTTTTTCACGAGAAAGAGTGCCAGACTGAAAAGCTTTTCGCAGAAATTCAATTTTTGTTTGAAAATAATCGTCATAATTTATTAAATTATGAAGTTCCACAAAGGTAACGTATCCATTATTATATAACCTACATAATTTTATCGCTTCTGTAATAACCTGTTCTGATTTATCAAGCCAGTATGAGTCTGAATTGTTTGAGGAAAATAATTCTAAAATAGTTTTAAGTCTGTTTGCGAGGACAGAAGGTTTAAGATTTGGTTTATTTAATGGGTTATATTTGATATTAGAACCAAGTTCTATTATGATTAGAGAATCTAATCTATCATATTCTTTTGCGTATTTTTTTACTGCCTTATAAAAATTTCCTTTTACATCTAAAATTAACATACCAAGTTTAGGAGAGTCTTGACTAATAAGCTGTTTTAGAAATGGTTCCATTACAGAACTTGTTTTGCCGAGAACCAATAGTCCCTGTTATTAGAATATTTTGATAAAGTGATTTTTCTGTAATATATATTTTTTCTTCTGTACAAGAGTTTTTCCCAAGTAGTAAATTTATTTTAGAAGAAAAAAGAGGGCGGTTTAATTTTACCTTTTTATAAACTGGAATTTTAAGATTTAAAGCAATAATGCTAAAAAAAGAATTTAATAAAACATAAGTTGATATAAAAAATGTTATACAATATGTTAATTTAATATTTTGCCAAGCTTTTGGATATTTATTTACTATGTCAAAGGGGTTAATCGCATATGGAAAAATTAGAGTAGAACAATTAAAAATAGGAAAAAATAAATATTTCATAAAAAAATAGAGTAAAAAACAAGAAAATAAGCAAAAAAGCTTAATATATTTTTTCTTCAAAATGACCTCCAAAAATTTAAATATTTTTTAATTTTAATTTGGAACCTTGCGAATTACGGAAGAGTTTAAGATTTATTAAAGAGTAAATAGAATAAAAAGTAATAAAAATATTAATAATATATGATATAAAGAAAATGTGAATTAAGCTACTAAATTAAACCACCACCTTTTACATTTTTTACCATAATAATATATAATTTGAAATTTGTCTATACTTTTTTAAAAAAATGTGATAAAATTTTTCTATAAGGACTATAAAATATAAAAAATATGTCCGGATGAATCAAATGGGGCAAAAACATTTCGAGTTTTTGAAGGAGGAAAGATTATGATAGAAAAAACAACTAAAATAGGAGAATTATTAGAAATAGCACCAGAAAAAGCAAATATATTATTAGATGCGGGAATGCACTGTTTGGGATGCCCAGCGTCACAAGCAGAGACGTTAGAAGAAGCATGTATGGTACATGGAATTGATGTTGAAGAGCTATTAGAAAAGCTAAATTCATAAAAAAATCAAAAAAATTTTAAAAAAACGTTGACATTTGTGAAAAAATATTGTAATATAGTTAAGCAACTGTTGGAAAACGGTTGCTTAAAAAATTATTCTTTGGTGGTTATGGGCTATTAGCTCAGGTGGTAGAGCACTTGACTTTTAATCAAGTTGTCCCGCGTTCGAGTCGCGGATAGCTCACCAAAAGCAAATACTAATTTTAGAATTAGTATTTGTTTATTTAAGGCCCCGTGGTCAAGCGGTTAAGACATCGCCCTTTCACGGCGGAGACATGGGTTCGATTCCCGTCGGGGTCACCAATTAAATATGCCGCTGTAGCTCAGTTGGTAGAGCAACTGACTTGTAATCAGTAGGTCGTCAGTTCAAGTCTGACTAGCGGCTCCAGTTTAATTAAAGCAGAACGTTATTTTAATGGTCTGCTTTAATTTTTTATTTAAGGAGGAAAAATATGAAAACAGTAATAGTAACAGGCGGATCGAGAGGAATAGGAAAATGCATTGCAGAAAATTTGGCAAAAGAAGGATATAATGTAGTTTTAAATTATAATAAATCAGTAAAAGAAGCAAAAAAAACAAAAGAAGAATTAGAAAAACAAGGAATAAAAATTGAAATATATAAAGCAGATGTTTCTAAAAGAGAAGAAGTAACAAAATTAATTAAATTTACTTTAGGTAAATTTGGAAATATAGATGTTTTAATAAATAATGCAGGAATAGCAAAGCTTCAAATGTTTAATGACATTACAGATGATGATTGGAATGAAATGTTGGAAACAAATCTAAATTCGGCATTTTTTGCAATACAAGAAGTATTACCAAATATGATACATAATAAAAGCGGTTGTATTATAAATATTTCTTCTATATGGGGAATGATAGGAGCTTCTTGTGAAGTTGCATATTCAGTATCTAAGGCAGGAATTAATGGGATGACAAAGGCTTTGGCTAAAGAGCTAGGACCATCAAATATTAGAGTTAACGCGATTGCGCCAGGAGTAATAGATACAGATATGAATAGTAATATAGATGAAGCAATAAAAGAAGAAATAAAGAACGAAACACCTCTAAATAAAATAGGAAAACCTATAGACATCTATAGATGTGTTAAATGGTTGATTGAAGATGAATTTACAACAGGTCAAATAATTTCACCTAATGGAGGATATGTAATATAAAAAAGTGCTCTACATTAAGTAGAGCATTTTTTTAATCTTCATTATTTACTTTTCTTCTATAATTTCCAGATATCAATTTTGGAACATATGTAATTATTTTATATATTGCAAGCCTTATTTTTTTACTCCATAAATAAGTTTTTCTTAATCTGTTAGGTCTGTCTAAAGAAGAGTCTATGTCTTGAACTATCAAATCTGTACTTTGAGGTTCAAGTTCAAAAATATAATTTTCGTAATTATTGTTATCCCATTCGTTTTTTTCGTTTCTGAAACAGAAATTGA
Organism: Clostridium sp. CAG:452; assembly: GCA_000434035.1. GTDB lineage: Bacteria > Bacillota > Clostridia > TANB77 > CAG-508 > CAG-452. Next base: position 33,824 of record FR893513.1, read on the forward strand.
AAGTATCGCTTTCTATAAGTTCGATTTCAGCTTGAAATCCTAATTCTGTTTTTTCCATTTTGATTTCAGATAAATTATCCCAATAAGTTCCAAAACCATAATGAATAAATACTTCTTCAGAACCATCTTCAAAAAAAGTACCAGTGTAAGAAATTTTTACTTTTGAATTTTGAAGTAATTTATCAGTATTAAAAAATATATTTTTTGTTAACTCCATTTTATATCTCTCCTAATTTGTCTTTTGCTAATGATATTATATTGTTAAAAAATATAATATGCAAGTATTTTTTACAAAAAATTTCAAAAAATACAATTTATTTATTGCATAGAAAAAATCAAAGTTTTACATATACAACAAAGTTATGCTCCTTTATCTTGGTTCGAGCAAAGTTAGTGATATTTATTCTACACGTATATATGGTTAAATGCCTTTTTTATTAAGCACTTTTCCAATAATTAAAAAAGTATCTGAGTCTGTAATTTTTATATCATCAACTTCCTTGTTATCTGCTTTTAAAACGATATTTCCTTTTTTAGAATAAAATCTACGAATTAATATTTTGTTGTTAAGACAAAAAACTCCTATATCTTTATTATTTAAAATTGGATTTAATTCGATAAATAAGTAAGTGCCTTTTGCAAAAGATGGTTCCATACAATTATCATTAAGTTTTAATGCGAAAGATGCACTAGGAACACTAGAAGGACAATCAATAAAGTTTGTAATTTTATCGATAGCAGGAACTTTATCATAAGAAATATGTTTTATAAAATTGTAAGTCTCTTGATCTTCATTTAATTCTTTATCATATGTATACATTAGCTGTTGATAAGGAATATCTAATGCTTTACAAATGTTTTTCAATGCTTTGTGACTAGGGTTTCTTTCACCTTTTTCTATATGTGTTAAATGGCCTATATTAATACCAGTTATTCTTGCAAGTTCTGTTTTTGTTATTCCTTTTTCTTTTCTGACTTTTGCTATCATATCTCCGATCATAATAAAATCTCCTTTTTTCTTAAATTATGACAATATTATACAGAATAAAAATAAGTTTGTCTACCAGTAAATTTAAAAAATGTAAAAAATTAACAAAAAAACTATTGACTTGTCAATTTGGTACATGATAATATATTGTTAATTAGACAAAGAGGTGATCCTATGGGATATAATAAAATAAGTAAAATAAGAAAAGAAAGGGGGATGACTCTAACAAAACTTGCTGACTTATCTGGTGTTTCAGTGGGATATTTATGTCACTTAGAAAAGGGTTCAAGAAAAAATCCATCATTAGAAAAGATGGAAAAAATAGCAACTGCATTAGGAAAAACAATTACAGAAATATTTTCTAAATAGAATGGTAATATAATTATAGAAAACGAGTAAAATTTAATGTGGAAAATTATAGATAATTGTAAAAGAATATTGTAAAAAACTACCTTTTATGATAATATAATCTAAAATTATACTTTTTTCTATAAGGAGAGGTTAAATGGAATCTAACGAAAAAAAAGAGATAAAAGAAGAAGTGGAAACAAAAGAAAAAAATGAAGCTGTAACAAAAAAAGTTGAGAGCAAACAAGAAACAAAAAAAGATGAAAAAGTTAAACCAGAAATCGAAAATAAGGAAGAGGTAAAGCCAAAAGATTCAGAAGAAAATAACCAAGAAGTAAAAGAACCTTTAAAAGAAAATGCAGAACAACAATATACAGTAAAAAGCAGTAAGAAAAAAATAATAACAATACTAATATGTGCAATAATCTTAGTGGTAGCAATATTTGCTAGTACAGGATTTGCGCTATTTAATATTAATAACACGAAAATAATATCAAATATATCTATAGAAGGAATAGAAGTAGGCGGATTAACAAAAAAAGAAGCAGAGCAAAAAATATTAGAAAAGATAGAAAAAAATGTGGAACAAAATATAATAGTAAAAACAAATGATTTTGAATATCAATTTCAATTATCACAAATAGAAGCAAAATATGATACAAATAAAGCTATAGAAGATGCATATAGCATAGGAAGAGATGGAAATATATTCAAGAACAATTTTGAAATATTTAAACGCAAAATAAAAAATAAGAATGTAGAAGTAGGAATAGATTATAATCAGGAATTACTAGATAATATAATAAATGAAATTGCAGTAAAAATTCCAGGCGCAGTAGAAAAGCCTAGCTATTGCATTGAAGATAAAAAATTAACAATTACAAAAGGAAAAGCTGGAAATACAATAAATAAAGAAAAATTTAAAGAAGAAGTAATAAAAAGACTGGAATTAGAAAAACAAAATGAACCAATAGAACTAGAAATAATTAATGTAGAACCAGAAGCAATAGATATAGATAAAATATATAGTGAAGTTCACAAAGAAGCCAAAAATGCATACTATACAAAAGATCCATTCCAAGTTTATCCACATGTAGATGGAGTAGATTTTGATTTAGAAGCAGCAAGAGAAATGTTAAAAGAAGATAAAGAAGAATATGTAATAGATTTAAAAATAACTACACCAGAAATAACAACAAATAAAATAGGAAGTGAAGCTTTCCCAGATTTACTTTCTACTTTTAGTACAAAATATGATGCAAGCAATGCTCCAAGAACAACAAACTTAAAATTAGCAATGAACAAATTAAATGGAGTTGTGGTTAGTCCAGGAGAAACTTTTTCATACAATAAAACATTAGGAAAAAGGACAGCAGAAGCAGGATATAGAGAAGCTGGTGGATTTGCAGGAGGAAGAGTTGTTCAAACTTTAGCGGGGGGTATATGCCAAATATCTTCAACACTATATGATGCAGTTGTTTATGCAAATCTAGAAATAGTAGAAAGACACAACCACATGTTTTTAGCAGGATATGTTGGAGCAGGAAAGGATGCAACAGTTGTTTATGGAGCATATGATTTTAAATTTAAAAACACAAGAAAATATCCAATAATGTTAAAAACTTCAATAGGAAGTGGAGTAGCAAGGATAGATGTGTTTGGAATAAAAGAAGATGTGGAATATGAAGTAGAAATATCAAGCAAAATCCTAAGCTACACACCGTTTAAAGTAGTGCGTGAAAATGATAGTTCACTTGCCCCAGGGAAAGAAAGGGTTGCACAAAATGGAATGAATGGATGTAAAAGTATAACATATAAAATATTAAAATTAAATGGAAAAGAAGTGTCTAGAACAGTTTTGTCATCTGATACTTATGATCCAATGAACAAAATAATAAAAGTGGGACCGAGCAAAACTACAGAAGTATCAACACAACCAGTGAAAGAACCAGAGCCAACACCAACAACACCAACAACACCAACAACACCAACAACGCCAACAACACCGGAAACACCATCTACACCATCAACGCCTACTACACCAGAACCAGGAACAGGAGAAAATACAGGTTCTAGTACAGAATCAAATTAAGTATAAAAAATTTTTTAGGTCGCTATAAATAGCTATAAATAGCGACCTTTTGTATTGACAAAGCAAAAAAATGGTATTATAATAAACAAGCTAAATAAAATAAATGCACCATTAGCTTAGTTGGTAAAGCAGCTGACTCTTAATCAGAAGACCCTCGGTTCGAGTCCGAGATGGTGCACCAAAAAGTACAGTTCGCTGTGCTTTTTTATTGCATAAAGCTGGCTATGAAACAAAGAATGTTTAAATGTAATAATAACTCTCTTACAAATCAATGGATTATTATTACCCTAGCAAAATGCCTTTCTTATGAAGCGATAATTTTAACATAATAAAAAATAGCATTCACATTAAGGTGAATGCTATTTTTTATTACTCTATGTAATTAACAATTTTATATTTGTTTAAATCCGGTTTTGTTATGTTTTCATTAGTAACTATATTAAACTTTATATTTCTGTTTTTTGCACTACCTGAAAAGTGTGTTGTTATAAATAGAAATTTGCTTGAAGTAAATCTACCTAATATCAAACCGGTTTCCTTGTCAATGTAATACTTATCAAGTTTTTTTATTAACCCTCTATTAGTTGATAATTCTATAACTATTATTTTCCTTCCATCTTCTTCTTTCTCTCCTAGATACTTGTAAGTATTATTATATATTTCTGGCTTTGATATTACTGAATAATCATATCCACATTGACTATCACTATCTTTAGAGATGTTTTTGACAACTGTTGCTGTTTCATCAGCTCCAGTAAGCAGAATTTTTTCAAAGTTATTATAGTCAGTCCATTCAATTAATTTAGAATCTAAATAAATTGCTTGGATGTTATCTTTTATATAATACTCAGTCCTATATGCCTCTTTTCTATCTTCATTATTAGGACAATAGTAATAATTATTATATATTGCTCCTTTGTTTAGCAAAGTAATAATTTCTTCTCTTGGAACATAATTAGATTTGTCTAGCTTTCCATCATTGTATATAATCAATTCTCTTATTAAAAAGCTAACAATAAATATTACTAAAATACCTATAATTATTATTGGCAATTTTTTTAACTTCATAGTACATTCCCCCTTATTCTTTAGATATTAATATTTATCATATAGAATTTTATATGATTTCTTTTTCTATTTTATTTAAATATTCTTCCCAAGCATCTAGGTTGTTCCTCTCCTCAGAAAAATCAAATAATGTTTTTCTCTCGGTTTTATATTTTTCTCTTTGTTTTTTTGTTTTTTCCAAAAAAATTACAGTTCTTTCTTCTAATAATTCAATTCGTTTATCCATAGTAAACACCTTCTTTGAGTATTATTATAACACACACTTTAAACAAAAAAATGTCGAATTTTGTAAAAAACAAAGAAAAAATAAAAAAACTACACAATTATGTATATAATGTGGTATAATACTAAATAGTTGTGCAAAAATGCAAAAAATAGAAGGGGTGATTTTATGCTAAATATATATAAAACAGATTTGGAAACTAATGATTTTAAAAAAATAAAAGAGTTTAAGCCCGGGTCGTGGATTAGCTTAATAAACCCAACAGATGAGGAGATTGCGATGGTTTGTTCTGAACTAGATATAAGTGATGAGTTTATAAGATATCCTCTAGATTACGAAGAGCAAGCCAGAATTGATATAGATGACGATATGACGCTTTTTGTTGTAGATGTTCCAATAATAGAAGATGATAGCGACGGAAAGTCATATTCTACAATGCCCTTAGGTATGATTGTAGTAAGAGATGAGTTTTTTATAACAGTTTCACTAAGAAAAAATAGAATAATAGATTCCTTTGAAAAAGGAAGAGTAAAAGGAATGTGCACATATAAGAAAACTAGATTTTTAATACAAATATTATATTTAAATGCATCATATTACTTAAATGATTTAAAGAAAATAAATAGACAAACAGAAAGAACTGTTCAAGCACTTCAGAAATCTATGAGAAATAAAGAGCTAATACAACTTCTAAACGTAGAAAAAAGCTTGGTATATATAACAACATCATTAAAAGCAAATGAGCTAGTAATGGAAAAAACAGCAAGAGGAAAGATACTAAAATCATATGAAGAAGATGATGATATACTAGAAGATGCAATTATAGAAAATAGACAAGCAATAGAGATGGGAAAAATATATAGTGACATTCTAAGTGGAACAATGGATGCATATGCTTCTGTAATTTCAAACAACCTAAATGTTGTTATGAAATTGTTGGCATCTATTACAATTGTTTTATCATTACCAACATTAATAGCAAGTATTTGGGGAATGAACGTTCCATTGCCATTTTCAAATGATATACATGGATTTGCAATAGTAACAGGAATTTCTATACTAATATCAATAATTGCGTTTATATGGTTAAAGAAAAAAGACATGTTATAGGAGGTAACAAATGTTAAGTACAAATGGTGTAACAGTTAGATTTGGAAAAAGAGTACTATTTGAGGACGTAAATATAAAATTTACAAAAGGCAACTGTTATGGATTAATAGGGGCAAATGGAGCAGGAAAATCTACTTTTTTAAAGGTCCTATCTGGGGAGTTAGAACCAAGCAAAGGCGAAGTTTCAATGGATAAAGGCGAAAGATTGTCAACATTAAAACAAGATCACTTTGCATATGAAGAGTATACACTTATAGATACAGTTATAATGGGAAATAGTGAGCTTTATAAAATTATGAAAGAAAAAGAAGAAATTTATGCAAAGCCAGATTTTTCTGAAGAAGACGGATTAAAAGCTGCAAAACTTGAAGAAAGATTTGCAGAGCTAGATGGATGGAATGCGGAGTCAGACAGTGCTACACTATTAAACAATTTGGGAATACCAGGTTCTGAACACTATAAATTAATGAGAGAAATTGAAGCAAAAGACAAAGTAAAAGTATTACTTGCACAAAGCTTATTTGGTAATCCAGATATTTTATTATTAGACGAACCAACAAACGACTTAGATTTAAAAAGTATAAATTGGTTACAAGACTTTTTAATAGATTTTGAAAATACAGTTATAGTTGTATCACATGATAGATATTTCTTAAATAAAGTATGTACACATATAGCAGATGTAGACTTTGGAAAAATTAAAGTTTACCCAGGAAACTATGATTTCTGGTATGAATCAAGCCAGTTAGCATTAAAGCAAGCAAGAGAACAAAACAAAAAGAAAGAAGAAAAAATAAAAGAATTACAAGACTTTATAGCAAGGTTTAGCGCAAATGCTTCAAAATCAAAGCAAGCAACATCAAGAAAAAAATCTTTGGAAAAAATACAATTAGAAGAAATAAAAGCATCAAATAGAAAATACCCATATATAGATTTTAAACCAGATAGAGAGCCGGGAAAAGAAATATTAACATTAAAAAATGTTTGTAAAAGTATAAATGGAGAAGAAGTATTAAAAAATGTTTCGTTTTCAGTAAAAGCAGATAATAAAATTGCAGTATTATCAGACAATGAACTTGCAACAACCCTTTTATTTCAAATAATTGCAGGAGAAGTAGAACCAGATTCTGGAGAAGTGATTTGGGGACAAACGATAACAAAAGATTATTTTCCAAAAGACAATTCTTACTTATTTCAAGATGACGAAATATTAGTAGATTGGCTTAGAAAATATTCAAAAGACCCAGACGAAACCTATGTAAGAGGATTTTTAGGAAGAATGTTATTTTCTGGTGATGAAGCATTGAAAAATGTAAAAGTATTATCAGGTGGGGAAAAAGTAAGATGTGTACTTTCTAAATTAATGTTATCTGGAGCAAATTTCTTGATATTTGATGAACCAACAAACCACTTAGACATGGAGAGCATTACAGCATTAAACGAAGGAATGCAAAAATTTAAGGGAGACATGATATTTACATCACATGACCATCAACTAACACAAACAGTTGCAAATAGAATAATAGATTTAAGAAAAGATAAGATAATAGATAGAGAATGCTCATACAATGAATACTTAGGAATAGAATAAATAAAAAAACACAATTTGCAAAACAAATTGTGTTTTTTTATTTATTAGGAAATTTCTCATTTCCTAGTATATATAATGCTATAATCGCTATTGCCTTTGAGATTTCCTCATTACATTCGGAAACTCAAATCGGCGAAAACAAAGGGCGACTAAAGTCGCTTTGTTCTTTATTCTACTTCTTCTGAATCAACTTCAATAGGAGAATCAGATTTCCCAGCTAAAGCTTCATAGAAACAAATTGTTGAAATTGTAATATAAGGAGTTAGCCATAAAAAGCCAATTCCAAAAGTTAAACAAGCAAGAATTGCCCATCCTATGAAAGAAAGCTGTAGAACAAAATATTTACCTCTATTACCAGTCATTAATTTTTCGCTTTCTTCAACTACTTCTTTAGAAGAAAAATTTGGATTGTCATAAGCAACTTGATAAACTAATACATAAAATAAAGATTTTATTGCAACCCAAACATAAAGCGCTATAAGTCCTATTCCGCAAACAACAGATAGAAGACCTGTAGTAACAGAAACAGAAGTAGAAACTGAAGTTGAATTAAACAATCCACCACTAATAGCAAATAAAGAAAAAGATACAGAAGTTGCTATAAGTATAATGTATAATACAACAATTAATATTATTGGGACTAAAAGTTTTTTTACAACACCCCAAGTTATTCCCCAAGCTCTTCCAAAATTAGAAAATCCATCTGTAAAGAAATCAAAAGCCTCAACATTTTCAGATCTTTTTAATTTCATAAAAGACATCATAATTCCATAAGCTAGAGGAACAGAAATAACGGTTTCGCCAATACTTAATAAAGAAGAAAGTAGAGGGAAGCTCCTTTCTGAACCAGATATCATAAAGTTAATTAAGAATTCTATTACAAAATAACAAAAAGTTATAAGAGCAGCTTTTCCCCATTTGTTTGTAAGACTTTCTCTTGCTTTACTTTTTATTTCTGAACTTGTCATTAATATTCACCCCCTTTTTTATTTAAAAATATATACAGTATAAAAAAGTTTATTACTGTATATATTTTGATATTATAAATATTTACTTTGAATTTGAGAAATTTCTGCATATTGTGTATCTAGTATGTCTAAAAAAGCGTCTGCAATAGCAGGATCAAATTGGGTACCTTTGCATCTTTCTATCTCGGATTTTACAACATCTAAAGGTAAAGAATCCCTATAAGTTCTTTTTGAAGTCATAGCATCAAAAGAATCTGCAACTGCTGCAATTCTAGCAAGGTAAGGAATGTCTTCTCCTTTTAATTTCCCTGGGTAACCATTTCCATCATAGCGTTCGTGATGATGTTTTACTATTGGTAATATATCTCTAAAAATAGTTGCATTTGATAATATATGAGCCCCAATAGTAGGATGGTTTTTAATTTCTGAATATTCATCATCTGTAAGTTTAGATTCTTTTAGTAAAATACTGTCAGGAACACCTATTTTTCCAATATCGTGGAATAATCCTCCTAATTTTAATATTTTTAAATCAGGTTCGGAAAGTCCAAGCTTTTTACCAATTAAAACAGAATATTCAGAAACTCTATCTGAATGACCTCTTGTGTAAGGATCTTTTGCTTCCACAGTAAATCTTAAAGTTTCTATACTTTCCATATATGCTTGCTCTAATTTATCATATGTATCTTTTAATTCTTCATTAATTTGCCTAATTAAATTCATTTGAGCTACTGCTTTTATTCCAGACTCTACTAATAAAAGTAGTTGGTCCATTTTATCACTTTTTTCGCAGTATCCCTGAATGTCTAATCTTTTAATTGTATCTAATGGAGGTGCTAAATCTTTATGACCAGTAAGTAATAGTATGTATAAATCTTTGTTGAATTTCCTTATTTCTTCAACTACTTGGTCACCATGTACAGGAGTCATAATAAAGTCCAAAAGCATTAAATCAAAATGTTCAGTTTTCACTCTTTCAATTGCTTCAATAGGATCTGTAATACCAGTAAAAGTATAACCTTCTTTTTCTAGAAAAACTCCTAGAGTATCTAAGATACCAGACTCATCATCTACAGCAATTATCTTGTATTTAGCATTTTCCCCAGAATGAATGCCTTTTCTCATGGCTTTTCCTCCTTATAAATTTACTATCAACATTATATCTACATAAATAAAAAAAATCAACAAAAAAACTTAAAAAAGTTGCAAGTTAAATATTCACAACAAAGTGCAGATATGATATAATTATGCAAAGTTAAATTTGAATTATGCAGCAGATAAGAACAAAAAGAGAGAAGTTAATAGTACAAAATTTGTAAAAGAATTTTGTAGGAGGATGTTGAAATGATATTTAAGGATTATTATAAAATCTTAGGGCTAGATAATAATAAAGTTACACCAGAAGAAATAAAAATAGCTTTTAGAGAACAAGCAAAAAAGTACCACCCAGATTTGAATGGTGGAGATACTAGAACAGAAGAAAGATTTAAAGATATAAATGAAGCATATAGAGTACTATCAACAGGTTCTACAAAAAGAAGATATGATAGAATGTGGAATACACATGTTGGCAAAAAACAAATAAAACAAGACTATGAAGAAAGCACAAGAAGTAAGGATTCAGTTTTTAGTGAATTTTTTAATATGTTTTTTGGAACAAATCAAGAAGAAAAAAAGTCAGAGAGTAAAGTTCACAAAAAATTCCCAATAAAAGGAGAAAATATAGAAACTGAAATAACAGTGGGAATCGAAGATGCCTATTTTGGAACAGAAAAGAAAATATCATTAAGAACAGTAAACCGGAAAAATGAAAACTTTTTCTGTAAAAATCCCATCAGGAATTAGAGATGGAGAAAAAGTAAGATTACTAGGACAGGGAAAACAGGGGCAAAACGGTGGAAAAAACGGAGACATGTTTATAAAAATAAATATACAAAATAATGATAAATTTAGATTACAAGGATATGATATAGTAACAGACTTATATTTAACACCATGGGAAGCGGCACTTGGAAAAAGAGTTAATATAGATTCAATAGAAGATCCAATTTCAATATATGTACCACCAGGAATACAAAGCGGAGAAAAAGTAAAAATACCACAAAAAGGATATAAAGATGGAAGGGGCAGTAGAGGAGACTTAATAGCAGAAGTAAAAACAGTAGTTCCAAAAAAACTTACAGAAGAAGAAAAGGAACTATTCGAACAACTAAAAAGTATTTCAAAATTTAATCCAAGAACAGCAAAATAAAACACAAAGAACTATTAAAAACACAAACGTGCAATATACACTTAGAACAACGCTTGCAATATATTGTTTTAGACTAAATAGTAACGATTAAACATGTTGACATAAATATAAAATTAAGGTATAATTATAATTGTAATTATACAAATGACAAAATACATTTTATTTTAATATATGTAGAAATGAGGTGCGAATATCGCATGGAAGAAATAATACAAGGAAAACACTTTAGTATAACAGATCCACCAGAAGTAAATACAGTAATATATCAAGTAAATAAAACACCAAAAGAGGAGCTAAAAGAAAATTCTCCTAAATTTACTGTTGAAAGATTAGATTTTACAGAAGAGTTGGTTGGAGAAAAAAAGAAAAAAACATTTTATGTTGATGAACCAAAGCCAGAAGGAAATAAGTTAGCAATACTTTCTTTTGGAAAAGAAAGAGTAGTTATAAATAATGGTATATTGGAAGGAGATAAAGTTATAATATCTAAAAAGCCAATGCCATTCAAATTTGAAACTTTATACAATGAAGAAGAAACAGAATATAAAGAAGTTCAATACACACCAAATTTGAAAAGACCAATTTCTATAATTGATCCAGAAACAACAGAAGAATTAAAACCAGTTTTATACTTCGATGAAGCAACAAATGAAGTAAAAGGTAAATGCAAATTGAAACCAAACAAAACCTATTTTGCATTTGAAATAAGAGATATAACAGATGAAGGATTTAAATTAGTGGGAGGAACACCTACTTTTACAGAATAGAGGAGGAATTATAATGACTATTAAATGGCCACCTAAAAAAGCATTTAAATATGATGCTAAAAACCCAGAGAAAGAAAATGGAATAGTTATCTCTGCACAACCAGGAGGAAATCCTAAAAAGAAAAGAGCAGAAAAAACAGGAGAAGGCAGATAATATTTTTACAAATGAAAAGGTGATAAAGTATGAATTATAAAATAAAAAGTGCTTTAAAGAAAAGTAAAATGGCATTAATAATAGCAGCAGCAATATGGATAGCTTTATCCATATTGCTTTCTGCGCCTATAGCAGTAAGTGTAAAAGAATCAACAATTAATGGAATATTTGATAGTAGTAAATTTTTTGAAGTATTATTTTCTAATTTCAATACAATAGGATCAAATATCTCAAAAATATTTTTACCATCATATTCACCAATTTTTTGGAAGGTGGAGGGCTATGTAACAATAGGGGTTTTAATTATGTTAGCAGTAGGAATTGTAAAATCAATGCCAAAAAATGAATATTCAGATATTGAACACGGTTCAAGTGACTGGGCATCTGGAGAACAATATAGTGTACTTAGCCCTAAAAAAGGAATTTTACTTGCAGAAAAACACTATTTGCCAGTAGATAAAAGAGGAAACGTAAACGTACTAGTTGTTGGACGGTTCTGGTTCTGGTAAATCTGCATCATATGTTATACCAAATGCGTACCAGCTTTTAGGATCATATGTATTTACAGATCCAAAAGGTGAGTTGTATGATAAAACAGCTGGTTATTTAAAAACACAAGGATATGATATAAAAATATTCAATTTAGTAAATCCAAAAAATAGTGATGGATACAATCCATTAATACATATACAAAACGAGATTGATGTTGATATTATTGCAAACACAATAGTTAAAGGTCAAAGCGATGTAAAAAATCAATCAGACCCATATTGGGATGATATGGCAGAAATGCTATTAAAAGCTCTAATATATTACTTATTAGCAACAAGACCACCAGAAGAACAGAACTTAGCAAGCTGTGCAGAATTAGTTAGAGCAGCAAACAACAGTGGTGGAGGAAACTTACTTACAGAACTTATGAACCAACTACCTTATGACCATCCAGCAAGAATGAACTATAAGTCTATTGAGATAGCACCAGAAAAAACATATAGTTCTATACTTTCTTCTTTACAATCAAAACTTGGTAAGTTCGATTCAAGAGACATAGCAGATTTAACATCAACAAATACAATAAACTTTGAAGATATAGGTAGAAAGAAAACTGCTCTATATGTTATTTCATCAGATACACACGCGGCGTATGACTTTTTACTTACAATATTCTTTTCACAAATGATACAACATTTATATGACTTTGCAGACTTGAATGGAGGAGCACTTCCACAACCTACATATTTTATACTAGATGAGTTCGCAAACATTGGTAGAATACCAGATTTTGATAAAAAAATATCAACTTCAAGAAGTAGAAAAATTTCATTTAGTGTTATATTACAAAATTTAGACCAATTGGAAGCTGTATATGATAAATCATATGAAACAATTATTGGTAACTGTGATACAACAATATTTTTAGGAAGTAACTCACAAAAAACAGTTGAATATTTCTCTAAAGAGTTGGGAGAGAAGACCATAAGCAGAGATAGCTGGTCTGTAAGCAAAGATAAAAACATGTGGAGGCAAGGATATAATAAATCAGATCAAATTATGGCAAGAGCGCTTATGACACCAGACGAACTAAGAAGATTAGATAATGACTTATGTATTATATTTGAAAAAGGAATAAAGCCAATAAAAGCGCATAAGTATTATTACTTTAAATATGATACAATTAAATTGGTAAATAGATTTGCATGTAGCCATAATGAAATAGATCCAATAGATAGAGGAAAATGGAGAAAATATAATCCATATAATCCTTATGTAGAAGAAAATGAAGACCAAAAAGAAGAAACAAAAATAGAAAGCTTAGATGATTTATTTGATGATGTAGAAGAACCTGAAACAAAGAAGGTAGAAGAAGCACCAATGCTTCCACAAGATGAAGAGGATAATAAAAAAGAAGATGATGTATTATCTTACGATGTGCAAAAAGAACTGGAGGCTAAATTTGATGAGCTGTTCGGAGCTTTAGAAGACGATGATAATTAATATAAATAAAAAAATCTCTTAATTAAATTAAGAGATTTTTTACGTTTACATTGGTATTTCTATAAAGAATGATGTTCCTTCACTTGAAGTTTCATATCTTAAATTTCCACTAAAGTGAGCTTTTATATTTGAGTAGGACATAAATAATCCGAGTCCTGTACCATTTTTACCTTTTGTTGTTATCATTTCTTTAAACAATTTTTCTTGAACATTTTGTGGCAATCCACCAGCATAATCTTGAATTTTAAATATTATATTAGAACCTTCTTTATATATTCTAAAATCTATATCTTTATTAGTTTCTCCTCTTGATTGATATGCTTGTATTGCATTCGAAATGATATTGTTTATAACTTGTACTAAGCTGTTTATATTACCTTTTACTTCTGTAGAAGAATCTATGTCAGCTTGAGCTTTTAAGTTAATTAATGCGTTTTTCAACTCATGCTTCATTAAAATGTCAACATAGTTCATAAGTTCTTTAACTGTAAAGGAAGTAGAAGTTTGGTCTGCAAAATTAACAGCTTGTCCCTTTATAGCTGTAATTACATCAGACATATATGATAAATGAGTTCTTATTTTTTCTATCCATACATTCATGTCACTTGCTATTTCATGATGATCTTGAACAGTTACTTCTGGATCCTCAATGCTAGAATCATATTCTTTAATTAAATCAGATAAGCCTTCTGCGGCGCCTGCTATGGACATAATAGGAGTTTTTAAGTTGTGAGCAATACCACCAATCATTTGTCCAAGTGAAGCTAAACGTTCTTTTTCTATAAGCATGTCCTGGTTATCTTTAATTGTTTTCATATCCATAGTATGCTGAGTAATATCTTTAAAAAGTATTAAAGTTCCAAGATATGTATTTTTATTTTTAATACTATTAATTTCAATATTAAAATATTTATTTAATTGTGAAAAATATCTTTCTATTTTTATAGTTTTATCATTTGATTTTGTTTTATTAATTGCATCTAGAAAAGTATGTCTTTCCTCTGAATCACTAGAAAGCTTTGTAATTAAATCATTAATATTAATGTTTCTAAGTTCGCTAGTTTTTAGAGAGAATAAGTCTAAAAAGGTTTGGTTAAAATCTGTTACAATATTTTCGTCATTAACAATAATGTATCCGTCAGACATTCTATCAACAACCCTTTGAAGCGCTATTGGTGTCACTTTTAAAAAGTCAAATTTAAATATAGCAAGAGCCAGACACAAGACAGATACAGAAAATGCTATAGGGGTTGCAAAAACTGTCATAGGGATTACTTTCAAAACTCCACTTAACACGTTGATTAATAAAGGACAACATAAAGCTAATATTATTAATAGGGATTGCTTTGAAAAAAAACCTGAATTTTTGATTGAAAAGTACAGTAATCTAATAATTCCTATGAATAATAAGAAATATGAATATAAAGTATGTACATACATATATGGGCCAAAAATGGTATCAGCAAACGAAGAGGAATAAAAAACATAAAATAAATGATGATAAGAATTGGTCCATAAAACCATTAAAGACAATATTGGTACAACAAATAAAAGCAAATGAGCTTTTTTAAATTTAATTTTTGTATTTACAAAAATAGAACCCGTAAAAAATATGGATACAGGAAGAAAACAAGTACCAATGTAAATAAAATTTTCAAATACCATAGGATCCATTCTGAACAAGTTATAACAAATTGCTTGCACAAGAACTCCAACAGATATTATTAAAGTAAGAGCACAGTTTATTATAAATATTTCTCTTAACTGAGTATGATCTCGCTTTCTAAATAAGTAAATTAACAAAAACAATAATAATAGTACAGAAAAAAATAACAACCAAAAATCTAAACCAAAATTACCCATTATTATACACTTGCATATAAAATATATGCATCCTCCTTTTTACTAATCTTTTATAAATTTAATCTTTCTTAAATAATTAATATATTTAATTATATAATCTTTGTCAATGTTTTTCCAAGAAAAATCAATTTTGTTGAAATATTCTTCAGAAAAACTACAGTTCAATCTAATGTTAGATGTGTAAATTAATTGTTTGTTTTCATCTAAATCATATATTATGCCAGATAAGATGTCTTTTCTATTATTATCCGCTAAAACTCCTGTAATAATATCTTTCATCATAGTATCGTTTACTGGTAAAACGTCTATGTGTAAATCATTGTTTAATGTATTTATTAATAGTTTGATTTCTAATAAATGAGTATTGTAAATATGTAGAACATTGCAAACGCTTGTATAATTAGCTGCTCTAATGATGGCTTTTGCAGCCAAATCAACTGGAGTTAATTCAATTGAATGTTTAAGCATATATTTTGGAAATGCTCCAATTTCTATAAATGATTTTATACGTTTTGCAAAAGCGTTTTCATCAGCATTCATTTGAAACACACCGTCAGAATACCTATTTGTTATATTTCCTAAACGTAAAATTTGGGCATCTAGTCCTTTAGAACTAATTGCTTCTAATACTAAAAGTTCTGCTCTGAATTTTGTTGTAGAGTATACTCCTTTAATATTTTGGCCAACATATATGTCAGACTCTTTGAATATTTTTTTATCATTTATATTTTCAGGAGTTTCTATAACAGTTTCTTCTTTTTCACCATTTCCAGATACACTTATTGTTGAAACATGCAATAATCTTTTTTTTGTGTTTAAACAAAAATCAATAACACTTTGAGTTCCTTTTACATTTATTTCTTCAAATTTTTTCTTTATACCAAAGTGTTTAACTAGTGCACCAGAGTTTATAACTATGTCAATATTATTCTTTAATTCAGAATAATCTTTTTCGGATAATCCTAAATTCTCCTTTACAATATCTCCACAAACTACTTTTATTCTATTATTAAATAATTCATTATATTTATTTCCAAAGTAGAAATTTAAAACTCCTCTTAAACGCTCTTTTATATCTAAACCATCTTTTTCTCTTACCAAACAATATGCAATACCTTTATTAGATTGTAAAAATGCATCTAAGACATGTGCGCCTAAATAACCTGTTGAACCAATTAATAACATATTATTAAATTTGATTTTTTTAATTGTATTTAAATTATCCATAGTATTTCTTGCTAAAACAGAATTAACTTTACTATAGTCATAATTTTTTATAAATATTTCATCAGGAGTTTTTAAATTAGCAGACAACTGCTTTATAGTTGGAAAAGCAAATATATCACCATACTCAAATTCCAAACCATATTTAACTGCTTCTATTTGCATACTAATTGCTGCAACTGAATCTCCGCCAATGTCAAAGAAGTTATCATTAATATCTATGTCATCAATTTTTAATATGTTTTTCCAAATTTGAAGAAGCTTTTCTTCAACAGAATTTAGCTCTTCAATATTTATTTTATTATTTGCAACTGGTTTGTTTAGCTCAGGCAAAGGAAGGGCCTTTCTATCAATTTTTCTATTTATTGTATAAGGCATTTGGTCCAATTTTACAATGTATGTTGGCACCATATATGCTGGAAGTGCTTTTCTTAAAGCATCTTTTACAATATCCTCTGAAACATCTTTGTCACAAGTATAGTAACCACATAAGGCCTCTTTTCCATCTATTTCAATTTTATTTACTACTGCAGAAGAAACGTTTGGAACATTTAGCATTACATTTTCAATTTCCCCAAGCTCAATTCTTAATCCTCTTAATTTAATTTGATTATCAATTCTTCCTAAACATTGAACTTTTCCATCAAATGTCCATCTACCAATATCTCCAGATTTATACATCTTTCCTTCGCCAAAAGGATTATCTAAGAATTTTTCTGCTGTTAATTCTGGTTTACCTATGTATCCATAACCTACTTGAATTCCAGAAATATATATTTCACCAACAACACCAATTGGTAAAGGTTTCATGTTTTTATCTAATATGTGAATTTGAGTATTCATTATTGGAGGACCAATAGTAATTTCTTTTTCTCCATTTAAATTTTGAACATTACAAAGTATAGTTATTTCACTAGGACCATATATATTGTAAATTGTTATATCGTCTGCTAGAGCTCTTAAGTCTTCAACAAATTTTTCTGGAAGAGGTTCTCCACCAAAAACCATATTTTTTACTTGAGCTAATGCAGTATCTGGCTCTCTATTGTCATAGTTGATTTTCATTAAGCTTGGAGTAACAGTCATAACATCTACATGACATTTTCTAATTAATTCATCTAAAAGCTTTGGATTTCTATGTTCTGCATTATTAGCCATAGCTATTTTTAATCCATGAGTTAATGAAACTATAATTTCATAAACAAAGATATCAAAAGGTGTAGAAGTTACAGAGGCTATACAATGCTTATTACCCTCTTTTAAATAGTCTAAAACAAGAGTCATGGCTTTAACCATGTTAGCAAAGCCTACTTGGTTTAACATTGCACCTTTAGGCTTTCCAGTAGAACCAGATGTATAAATAAGATAAGATAAATCCCCGCGATTTATTTTAACATTTGGATTCTCAAAGTTTTTATTATAAATATCTTCTATGCTTAAATCAATTTCTATACAATTTTCAATAGATGATACTCTATCTTTTAATTCTGTTTGTGTAAGTACATATTTTGTTTTGCTATCTTCTAAATAATATTTTGTTCTCTCAATAGGGTAATTAGGGTCAACATTAAAGAATGCAGCACCAGCCTTTAAAATAGCCATCATACATACTATTGTTTCAAAAGAACGATTTGTCATTACACAAACAATATCATTTGCTCCAATGCCTTTTTCTATTAATAGGTGAGCTAAGCTGTTTGCTCTTTTATTTAATTCATCATAAGTTAAAGTTTTGTCATTACATATAATTGCAATATTGTCTGGATGCATTTTTACTTGTTCCTCAAATATAGAAACAACTGTATCATCATTAATAGGTCCATCAGTATTATTAAATTGTTTTAGTAACGCTTTTTCCTTTGGAGTTATAATTTCAATATCGTCAATACTTATAGTTGTATTAGAAATTAATTGATTTAATATAAATATATAATGTTTTAAGAAACTATTAATTGTTTCTTTTTTAAACAGACTAGAGTTATATTCTAAATTAAATCTAGCTAAATCTGGAATGATTTCTAACCAAATATTAAATTTAGCAGTTTTTGTGTTTGAATACAATAATTCTAAATCAGCATTTTCTATATTATATTTTGATTTTTTTGTATTTTGATAAGTTAATACTACATCAAGTAAAGAAGTGTTCTTATCTAAATTTAATTTTTTAAGTATAAGCTCATAAGGATATGGCTGATTTGATATTGCATTTGTTACTATGTTCTGTGTGCTGTTTAATAAACTGTCAACTGAATTTTCAGGTAGAATATCATTTTTTAATACAATATTATTTACAAACATACCAATAATATTATTAAATTCCTCATAATTTCTTCCTTCTAATGGACTACCAACAATTAGATTAGTTTGGCCGGTATATTTATATAATAGAATATATAAAGCAGAAAGGAACACTGTATATGCAGAAACGTCATGTTTTTTTGCAAGTTCTTCTATTTTTGCAAAAGTTTCTTTTGGCATGTTATAAGATATTTTGTCACCTTCGTAAGATTTTGAATTTGCAGGAAAATCATAAGGCAAGTTTAGTGAAGAAATTTGAGAATTAGCAAATGTACTTGCCCAGTATTCATCATATTTTTTTATTTCATCACTTTCAACAAAAGATTTTTCCCATTCTGAATAATCTATATATTCGAATTTTAATTTATCAATATTATTATTACTATATAATGTGCAAAAATCTTGTATTAATATATTCAAAGAAGCACCATCCATAATTATATGGTGAGTATCTAGTAAAAGTAAAGTCTTTTTATTATCAAGAACGTATACAGAGGCTCTAAGTAAAGGTGCAGTTGTTAAATCAAAAGGTTTAGGAAATTTATCAAGAATAGACTGCAAATCTTTTTCTTGACCATTATAGCAATCAATTTTGATTTGGGCATGATTAATAATTCTTTGATACAACTCACCATCAACAATTTCAAATTGAGTTCTAAAAGAACTTTGGTTATCAACTATTTTATTAATACAGTCAACAATTTTATTAACATCTAAAACAGAATCTATTAATAATCCACCTGAGACATTATATACAACATTGTTTCCACTAGAAATAGCTTGTGTTGAGTAAAAGATTCTTTTTTGTGCAAAAGAAGCCTGATAGATATCTTTGATTTCTGCTTTCTTTAAAGGACAGTTCTTGTTATGTAAGTCCTTAGAGGAGATAACATCAGATAAATCTTTAATAATAGGATTTTCCAATACATCTTTAACAAAAATTTGTACATTAAGTTCACTATAAATTTTTGCACATAAATTTATAGCTGTTAAAGAATCGCCACCTAACTCAAAGAAGGAATCAGATATGCTAATATTATTAATATTTAAAATTTTACTTAACACTGATATTAAAATTTGGTCAATATCGTTCCTAGGAGGAATAATATTTTTATTAATAATTTCAAAATTAGGTAGAGGAAGATTTTTCCTGTCTATTTTACCATTTAAGTTATAAGGTAACTGGTCAAGTTTTATTAGGTAGTGAGGCATCATATATTCTGGTAATTTATTTTTTAAATATTTTCTAAGCTCAGTTTCAGAAATGTTTTGATTAGAAATATAGTATGCAATAAGAAAAGTATGTAAATTGTTTTTCTGAGACAAAACAATGCAATTTGTTATATCTGGGTGCGAATGTAAAGCGGTTTCAATTTCCTCTAACTCTATTCTAAATCCATTTACTTTTACTTGAAAATCATTTCTACCTAAAAAATAAATTAAGCCGGAAGTATCCATGTAACCTAAGTCACCAGTTAAATACATCTTTCCAGAATTAGTAAATTTATCTGTTATGAATTTTTTTTGTGTAAGTTTGGAATTATTTATATATCCATTTCCGACGCAATCCCCTGATATTGCTATTTGGCCAACCGTATTTACAGGTAGTAAATTGTTATCAGCATCTAAGATGTAAACATGAGAGTTAGATATAGGTTTTCCAATAGGTGGCTCCAAAGTTTCAATAGATGAATTTAATGTGTAAGTTGTTGCTACATGTGTTTCAGCAGGACCATAATGATTGTGAAGTTTTATGCCACTGTTTAATAGTTTTTTTATACCAGATGTGATAACAAGTTTTTCTCCAGCAGTAATAATATTTTTAATATTTTTTATAATTGACTCAATTGATTTATTATCATCTGCTAACAACTTTAAATAAGCGGGTGGAATGAAAAGAGTATCAACAGAGTGTGAGTCAATGTACTCTGATAATGATGATATGTTTTTTCTAACATCATCTTCTATAAGAACTAGTGTTAAACCATTTAGCAAAGCAGAAAATATTTCTTGATAGCTGACATCAAAACTCATTGTTGCAAACTGTAAGACTTTATGTGCATCTTGCAATAAAGTTGTACCATTTTTTTCAAAGGATATAAGATTAATCATGTTTTTATGAGAAATAGTTACGCCCTTAGGATTTCCAGTAGAACCAGATGTAAAAATGATATATAAGTTGTTATTCGGATTTTCTTCAGATAATACTGAGCAATCTAAAATTTTAGAAAATGATGAATATTTATTTGAAGAAATGTTTAAAAATGATACAGAAGTATCTATATTTAATATACTATTTGAATAAAGTATATAAGAAATATTTGAGGAACTTATCATATATTTGATTCTGTCAATTGGATAATTTATATCTATAGGAACATAAGTGCAATGTAATTTAAGAATAGCAAAAATTCCTATTATAGAATCAATAGAACGAGTTGTAAGAATTCCAATCTGATTGTTAGGCAGGATGCCGCTATGTAACAAATAATTAGCTAAACTATTAGCTCTTTCATTTAGTTCTCTATATGTTAATTTTTGATCTTCAAAAACAACAGCAATATTATCAGGAGTTTTTTCAACTTGTTCTTCAAATAATTGAGTAATTGTTTTATCACGTGGATAATCTGCAGAAGTATTATTAAAATCATATAATATTTTTTTCTTTTCATCAGGAGTTACAATTTCAATTTCATTTAATGTGATATCATTATTTTCTAAAACTTGGTTTATAATATATAAAAATCTAGCATGAATAGAACAAATATCATCAATAGAATATTTGCTTATTAAATAATCATATGCAATGTTTATATCACCAGTATCATTCATATCATAAAGGTGGATATCAATATCATCAGAAATAAAATTATTTCCAACCCAGCTAGATTCATAATTTATATCAGAAGTTTGTTTGTTACTTCTTACATTTTGATAAGAAAGTAATATATTATATAAATTAGGAATACTACTATCCTTTTTCCTTAAATCTTCTAAAAGATATTGATATGGATATTTTTGATGTCTAAAAATCTTTGAAAAATCTGCTGATATATTAGATAAAAACTCAGCAAATGGAATTTTATGATTGATAGAAATTCTAAAAGGAATAGTACTAATATACATACCTGTTGTTTGTTTTTCTTTAAAGTTTCCCCTATTTAATATAGGTGTACCAATAGTAAAATCATCTAAAGATGATACTCTTGATAAATATATAGCAAGAACAGCCATAAAGAAATTAAAAGCTGAAGCTTTGTTTTGCTTACAGAATTCATTAATTAAATTCATTGTTTCTTTTGGTATAACAAATTGCTTTCTTTTTGCCTTACAAGACAAAGAAGAATTAGAATTTTCAACATTAATAGAAGGAATTGTTGCAACTTCTGGAACTGTTTTAAAAATTTCATTCCAAAATTCCTTATCCTTATTGAATTTTTCACTATTTAAATATTCTTGCTCAGAAGTAATGTAATCTAAGTAAGAAGGATTTTTATTATCTATAATTTGTGAATTTATTATTTTTTCATAATAATCCATAATCTCATTAACTACAAGACCCGCTGTCCATGCATCAGAAATTAAATGGTGAGCTGTTATAACAAAACCACCATGACCATCTGGAAATGTAAATGTTTTAAATGAAAATAGTAAATTATCTAAAACTTCGAAAGGAGTATTAGACATTTTATTTTCTATATCTTTTATATCTTCATCTGTATTTACCATAACATTTTCAATTTCAAATTCAGAAAAAGAAGATAAATATTGTAAAGGTTTATCATCCTTTACTGTAAATTTCAACCTAAAACTGTCATTGCTTTTAACAAATAAATTAATAGCTTTTTGTAAAGCTTTAAGATTTAATTTTTCTAATACAATTACACATCCTGTGATATTCTCAATAGGTGTTCCTTTGTAAAATTGTTCTGTGAACCAAATTGATTTTTGTGGGTTTGTTAAATTGTATACATTGCTCTCCATAATATCACCTTTTATTATATTTTATAACTAATATATATCGTTAAAATCGTTATAAATCAACTGCTACACTAAATTGTAACATAAAACACAAAATAATGTAAATAATTTGACACAAACTTGTCAAATTACAGCAACAATCGACAAAAAAAGGCAGTTAAATATATGATTAAAATAGTAAAAAAAGGAAAAAATATAATGTAGGAATATTGTAAAGGAGGGATAAAGATGTATGAATACAAGAAAAGAGAGAGTAAATTTAAGAAGATAATTAGTTTGATTTTTTTAGTAATAGTAGTTGCGGCAAGTAGTGTGTTTATATATAGCATGTATACAGATATAGACGTGTATTCGACTGATGAAAATAATAATGTGGCAGTTAGACTTTCACAAAATGAAAGTAAAAAAGAAGAACAAAATATAACAGAAGTATTAGAAAGCGTTACAAAAAGTGTGGTTGGAATTTCTAAAATAAAAAATAAAGGAAATTCAATATTTTTAAATAATAGTGCTTCTGATTTAGGACTGGGAACAGGAATGATAGTTTCAGAAAATGGCTATATCCTTACAAATTGGCATGTGGCAGGTAACAAATATAGCAATTGTTATATAACATTAGAAAGTGGGAAAAGCTACAATGGAAGTGTGGTATGGGCCGACAGTGACTTAGATTTAGCAATTGTAAAAATAAATGCAACAGGATTACAGTATTTAAATTTAGGAGATTCAGATAATGTAAAATTGGGACAAACCACATATGCAATAGGAAATCCAATTGGTGTAGAATTTCAAAGAACTGTAACTTCTGGAATTATAAGCGGAGTAAATAGAACAATAAAAATAGAAGAAGAAAATAATGAGTCATATATGGAGGATTTAGTTCAAACAGATGCAACAATTAACCCAGGAAATAGTGGAGGGCCATTGATAAATACAAATGGAGAGGTTATTGGAATAAATACAGTAAAAATAAATGAAGCAGAAGGAATAGGTTTTGCCGTGCCTATTAATATTGTAAAACCTATTATAGAAAGTTTTGTTACAAATGGAAATTTTGAAGAGGCATATTTAGGTATATTTGCTTATGACAAAAATGTTGTACCGTATTTAGAAACAGGAATAGAATTTAATTCCGGAATATATATAGCTCAAATAAATAAAGATGGGCCAGCAAATACATCAAGCTTAAAAGTGGGAGATATAATAACAAAAATAGATAACATAGATATAAACAAAATGAGTGAACTTAGAAAATATATTTATTCAAAAAAGGCTGGAGATGAAGTGAACCTAAGCATTTTAAGAAATAAAAAGACGTATAGTATAAAAATAAAATTAGGGAAAAAATAGATTTTAGAATGGAGAATCAACTAAAGTGCCAAGCAATAAAAATTTAGAAAAATATAATTAGGAGCAGTTATAAAACTGCTCCTAAAACTAATATTCCAATATTATCATTATAAATATCATTAAATTGACTAATAGGAAGCGGGTTTTCACCAAGACCTGCTTCTATTGTATATCCAGGCCTTCTATACTCTTGTAAGAACCAGTCTTTATATCCTGCAAAACTAGAGTTATAAGGGACTTCACTTAAAGCATAACCACTAACTTGTGCAAAAATTTCACCAATTTGCTCTGCCTCTTGAGTAGCATAATTTTGAAATTGCCAATAAATTTCTTTACCTTGAGTATGATAAGCAAGTATTAATCTAAAGTTATGGAGTCTAGTAAAATTATATATAACAATAGCTTCTGGTGCTACTAAAGGTTCAGAACCTACATAATCTCGCGGAGCAGGAGAAGTAAACCCTTGCGCAAATTTAATTCTTTTAGACTCTTCCCAACCAGCAGGAAACTGTAAATTCAAATCAATTCCACGAATATTAGCTTTCCATCCATTAGGAAATGGAATAGAAGGATATTTATTTGCAATAGCTTTAGCACTATTATATATACTTGAATTAGGTTTTGTTTGACCAGTAACCAAATTTACACCATCTGGATTGCACATAGGAACAACATATATAGAAGTATTGTTAAAAATATTTCTAATGTTGTAACCAAACAAAGTTGAGTTATTAACATATGCCAAACAAAAATTTTCCACAAATTTCATAAGCAAAGGAGAAGTAATCCATTCATTTGCATGTATAGAAGCACTATAAAAAACTTCTGTGTCACCGGTTCCAAGCCTTATATAGGGAATAGAATTATTAAGAACACTAGAACCAATTGAACCTATTTCTAAAAATGGATAAATACTAGAAAGTGCATTAATATTAAGTTGCAATATATTTGCACTATAACTGATATTTGTAGGAACAATATTTCCAAAAGGAACTGTAACTTGTTGACCTATTCGCAAATTGTTTGGCGAAATGCCGGGATTTGCAACAACAATTCTATTTACAGTTGTAGAAAAATTATTTGCAATACCATACAAAGTATCACCCTGTTTTATAGTATATGACGTTCTGCCATTTATATATGGAAATAAGGCATCCCAAGTAGAGGAGCCAACAACTCCATCTGGAGTTAATCTAAAATTTCTTTGAAATTTTTTAACAGCAACTTGTGTTAAAAGACCAAAATTATCATCTATATTTCCAGAATAAAAGCCTAATTTCATTAAAGTACTTTGTAACAGTTCTACCACAGGACCAGTTGAACCTAAACTTAATGTTTCCATATAATCACCTAAAATATAATATTATGAAATAATAAAATTTATGATATAATATATATGATAAATTTGCGATTTGAACAAATGGGGACAGACCCCTTTTGTTCATATAAATCCCACATCCAAC
>FR893513.1:59630-65786 GCA_000434035.1 Clostridium sp. CAG:452
CTATTAAAAATTTTAAGGAGAAAAATCATGAACAAAAATGAAATATTAAAAAAAGTAGATCATACGGTACTTGCTCAAACTGCAACATGGGAGCAAATAAAAAATATATGTGATGATGGAATAAAATATAATGTTGCATCAGTTTGCATTCCACCAAGCTATGTGAAAGATACAAAAAAATATGTTGGTGATAAATTAAAAGTATGTACAGTTATAGGATTTCCTAATGGGTATAATACAACAAATGTAAAGGTTTATGAGACATTGTCTGCGATAGAAGAAGGAGCAGATGAAATTGATATGGTTATAAACTTAGGTTGGTTAAAAGATAAAAAATATGGAGATATAGAAAAAGAAATAAAAGCTATAAAAAATGTATGTGGTGAAAGAGTTTTAAAAGTAATAATAGAAACTTGTTTATTAACTGATGAAGAGAAAGCAATAATGTGCAAAATTGTAAAAAATGCTGGAGCAGACTATATAAAAACTTCAACTGGATTTTCAACAGGTGGTGCAACATTTGAAGATATACAATTATTTAAAAGAGAATTAAAAGAAACAAATGTAAAAATAAAAGCAGCAGGAGGAATAAAGTCTTTTGAAGACGCAGAAAAATTTATAGAATTTGGCGCAGATAGATTGGGAACAAGCAGACTAGTTAATTTAATGCTATAATCGTTATTGCCTTTGAGATTTCCTCATTACATTCGGAAACTCAAATCGGCGAGAACAAAGGGCGACTAAAGTAGCTTTGTTCTTGAATAAAATATTGCAATCAAGATAAAATAATGATAAAATTATGATAATTGATTTAAGGGGGATTGTTTTATGATTAATATAAGACCTGTATCAGATTTAAGAAATAAATATCCAGAAATAGAAGATTTAGTTTTAAGAGAAAATGAAGAGGTATATTTAACTAAAAATGGATATGGTTCTATGGTTGTAATGAGTTTGGAGAAATATTCTAAACTTATGAAAGATTTGAATTCGGAAGAGATGCTTGAATCTAGATTTGGCGTTGAAGATATAGAAAAAGAACTTGAAAAAGCAGAAGAAGAAAATGAATACAACAGTAGATATTATACTAATGAAGAAATGAAACAAATGGCCAGGAGGATAATAGATGGAAAATAAACAATATGAAATAAAATATTTTCCGACATTTATAAATCAATTTAATGAAATTTTGTATTATATAGTACATAATTTAGAAAACAAAGATGCAGCAGATAAATTATATAAAGAAGTAGTAAAGCAAATAGAAAAAAGAAGTAAATTTCCAACAGCATTTGAGATTTTTAAAAATACAAAAGATAAAAATATAAATTGGTATAAATTAAGGGCTAAAAATTTTACAATATTTTATATGGTAAGAAATAATTCTATGGAAATAAAAAGAATATATTATAGCAAAAGAAATTTTAATAAATTAATTTAACTAATTGAAATATACTACAAAATCTGATAAAATAAGACAAGAATAGAGTAGAGAATAAATAGTTAAGTGTTACTAAACGGGAAGTTGTTAGTAAACGAAAAAGCTTTTAGCTTTGCTGATTTATTTTCGCATTCCGCTATTAAACAAAGAGTAGTCTTTATTTAACGTGGAAGCTCCAAAATTAAAAGGGGGCTTTTTTTATGAGCAAATTTACAATTACAAAAACAAAAAAACTGATATTAGCAGCAATGTTTTTAAGTATACTGCTAGTTCTATCAAGATTTTTATCTATTAAAACTTCATTTCTAGTAATAAGTTTTAGTTTTATTCCAATGATGCTATGTGGGGTGTATTTAGGACCTAAATATAGTTTGGCTGTAGCAGCATTAGGAGATTTAATAGGAGCACTTATTTTTCCATTTGGTGCATATTTCCCAGGATTTACTATAACTGCAGGGTTAATGGGATTTATATATGGAATATTCTTATACAAAAATCCAAATAAAGAAATAAAAGACAAAACATTTATTTTTAAATTAATATTAAGTAGTTTAATTGTGCAAATAGGAGTAAAAGTTGTTATAGAATCTGCATTTTTAAACATTATGTATGGAAAAGCATACATAGCAGTAATCCTAACAAGAATAACAACACAAGCAATTATGCTACCAATACAAGTAATAACAATTTATTTATTAGAAAAAGCATTAAGACCATTTGCAAAAAAATACATTTATGAAGAAGAAACAATGAATATAGATGAATATTTAAATACATTTAGCAAATTTACAAAAGATCCTAATTTAGATGCTATGAAATATCTAATGGAGAAGTTTGATAATCCGCAAAAAAAATTAAAAATAGTACATGTAGCAGGAACAAATGGAAAAGGCAGTATATGCGAAATGTTAGCAAGTGTTCTTGAAAATACAGAATACAAAGTAGGAAAATTCATATCTCCACATTTAATAAGATTTAATGATGGAATATATATAAATAACAAAGAAATTACAGATGAAGAAGTAGAAGAAATTTTAATTCCACTATCAAAAGAAATAACTAATTATAATAAAACACATAAAGTTCCAGTAAAATGGTTTGAAGCAATTACATCACTTAGCTTAATATATTTTGCAAAAAACAATTGTGATATTGCAATATTAGAAACAGGTCTTGGAGGAACAACTGATTGTACAAATATTGTGGATTCAATGGTTTCTATTATAGGAAATATTGGATATGACCATGTGGATATATTGGGAAGCACAATAGAAGAAATTGCAACACATAAAGCAGGAATAATAAAAGAAAATTCAGATACAGTATTTGTTAAGCAAGAAGAATGCGTAAACAGTATTATAGAAAATACTTGCAGGGAAAAGAATGCAACATTGCATTTGGTAAATTCAGATGAAATACAAAATTACTCATATACTTTGGAACTACAAAAATTTGATTATAAAGAATATAAAAATGTTGAAATTAATTTGAAAGGAAAAGCTCAAATAAACAATGCGGCAGAAGTATTAGAATGTATTGATATTTTGAAAAACAAAGGATACAAAATCTCTAAAGAGGCTATTTACAATGGACTAAAAACTGTTGTACATAAAGCAAGACTTGAAACTTTAAGTCAAAATCCGGTAATTATATTTGATGGAGGACACAATGAAAATGCTATAAACAATTTAAGACAAAATGTTGAACAATACTTTTCACATAGTAAAAAAGTATATATTATTTCACTTTTAAAAACAAAAGATTATAAAACAATAATTAAAAATATATGTAAAGAAAAAGATTCGATATTTATATTTACAAGTGGAAATGACAAAAAAAGATATGTATCAAAAGAAAAGCTATATAAAGAAGCAAAGAAATACTTAAATGATATAAATATGTATAAATATGAATTGAAAGATGCAATTAATATTTGTAAAAAGGCATATAGTGATAGAGTAATTTTAATAGTTGGAAGCTTTTATGTGTATAAAACAGTATGTGAGGTATTAAAAAATGATTAAACTAGAAGAGGTTAATTTTAAATATAAAAATGGTAAAGAAGTATTAAAAAATATCAATTTAGAAATACAAGAAGGCGAGTTCGTGGCAGTAATCGGCAAAAATGGCTCACGGAAAATCAACATTGTCTAAATTAATAGCAGGTTTGTTAAAGCCAAAGTCTGGCAGAATAACTGTTGATAGTATAAATACAGCAAACAAAAAAGAATTCTATAATTTAAGAAAAAAAATAGGAATGGTATTTCAAAATCCAGAAAATCAAATAATATTTAACAACGTATATGATGATATTGCATTTGCTTTAAAAAATCTAGAATTGGATAATGAAGAAATTAGAATAAAAACATCATTAGAAAAATTAAGAATGGACAAATACTTAAAAAGCCCTACCTATGAACTATCTTTGGGACAAAAGCAAAGAGTTACTATTGCAGGAGTTTTAGCAGTAAATCCTAAATATATAATTTTTGATGAGCCTACTACAATGCTAGATTCAGAAGGAAAAGAAGATGTTTACGAAATAGTAAAAACATTAAAAAAACAGGGATATACAATAATTTATGTAACAAATGTAATGGATGAAATTCTAATTGCAGATAGAGTAGTAGTTTTAGAAAAAGGAGAAATTATAAAAGAATTTAATAAAGAGGAAATATTAGAAAATATAGAATTCTTGGAAGAACACGAAATAAAAATACCAAGTCTTGCTAAAATGTTATACGAGTTTAAAAAAAATGGAATAGAAATAAAATTAGAAGAATGGACAAAAGAAGAATTAACTAACAAAATAATAGAGGTAGCAAAAAAATGAAATTAAAACACATAATTAATATAATTAAATTTATATTTTTTCTAGTATATGTAATTTTAATATTTTTTGTAAAAAGCAATATAGCATTAATTGCAGCTTTGACAATAGATGTTACTTTAATAATTGCGTACAAAATTAATTTAAAGAGTTTAATAGATAATCTAATAAAGATATCCATATTTGTACTAATAACAGCAATAATAAATGCTTTTGTTGTTAATATAAATTATGCAATAACAATTGGAATTAAATTAATTTTGGTGTGTGTTATGACATACATATTTTCAAAAATGCTTTCATATATGGAATTTGCTACAGTTATGGAGGATTTAGCGCATCCATTAAAATTGTTTGGTATAAATCCAAAAGATTTAGGACTGTTAGTTACAATAGCAATTAGCTTTATTCCAATATTGAGAGAAGAGCTAGAAAGAATAAAATATGTTTTACTTGTAAAAGGATTTAAAGTAAATACAATAAATATAGTAAAAAATATGAATATAGTATTTAAGCCGCTGTTTGTATCAATAATGGAAAGAATAAATGAAATAGAATACTCACTGAAAGCAAAAGGATACCAATAAAATGTATTGTGCAATAATTGTCGAAAGCTGGTACACGAAAGTTCTTGTAATTTTGGAATAACAAATATATAATAAAAGACAATACAAAGGAAAAGGAGGATAGAAATGAAAAAGCTTTATGCCAGTACAGTTATGAAAAATGAACATACTACTGGAACAATTAAGTATTATCAAATATTAGATGAAAAATATGGAATAGAAATAGTAAAACAAATGAAGAACTACGAACCAGAATCAACACGAATAGAAAATATAACAGATAGTAAAGAAAAAATAAATAAAGTATTAGAATTCCTAACAGAAAAATTTGTAATGCCAGATACAGCAGAATATATAATAGAAGATTTAAATATTATGACTAGCAATTAAGCTAGTCATTTTTGAGTTATAAATAAAAAAGACTTGCTTAAAAATATAAAAGCTATATAATTTTTTTAAAATAAAAGTATAGGAGAAAAAATGTATTATACATATATGTTAAGATGTTTGGATAATTCAATATATACAGGAATGACAAATAATTTAGAAAAAAGAATAAACGAGCATTTATTAAAAAGCAAAAACGGAGCAAAGTATACAAAATCGCATAATGCAGTTAAATTAGAAACAGCGTGGAAGAGTAAAGACAAGTCATTAGCATGTAAATTGGAGTACCAAATTAAAAACCTTACCAAAATGCAAAAAGAAAATTTAATAAATGGTGAAAAATTATCAACATATTTAAGCGGAAAAGTGGATTGCAGGAGATACAAAAGGGTAAATTGTGGATAAATTACCATGCCAAAATTCCCCGTCCCTTTTGGCACATTTTGGCATCTAGCAATAACAAAACGGAAAGACGCGTACATTAAAGCACGCGCCTTTCCGTTTTGACTATTCTCTCAATCCCCGACAAAAGATTGGGATCTTATAATGAGAGAAATGTGAGAAAAATCTTTTCAGAATCTCCTCGGATTTGTCCTTATTGCTAAAAATGGCGATGTCGTCGCAAAACTTGCTGAGAGGCTGCCAGCCAGATTCCTGGGAATCAAACATCTCTCTACCATAGACACGAATGCCACTGGCTTCGATTTTGCATATTCCAACGAGTTCATCCATGTAGTTGAATACACGGAATGTTTCACCGTTCTTGTAGACCCAGAGGGGCACTTTAAACAGGTAGGAATCGGGAAGCAAAGGATTGTGTCCGAGAATATCAGACCTTTCACACAAAATCAGCAATGCGGAATTTTCCGGAATCTTATCCGAAAAAACACCAATGTCCCGAAGGTACGGAACAATAGGAAGAACCTTTTTGG
>FR893513.1:65836-94219 GCA_000434035.1 Clostridium sp. CAG:452
ACTTTGATGGATAACCATCGGATTACCTCCTTGTATTTACAATTTCAATCTGTCTTTAACCCAAAGGGGTTTTGCGAAGGTTAAGTAAAGATTTGATAATTATATTATACCATAATTTACATAAAAATCCAACATTTTAAGTAAACGTCCTGTCCATTTTAGTGCCAAGAGGGACGGGGAATTTTGGCACAAATTAAAAGTTTTTATAAGAGAATATAAAATTCGACAAATTAATTAAAGAAAAAATGATATAAATATTAAAGTTTATATCATTTTTTTCTAAGGAGGCAGAGTTCTTATGCCTAGATATCCAAGAAATTATTTAGATACTTCATTTTTTCATGTTATGTCACAGGGAATAAATAAAAGTTATATTTTTGAAGATGAAATAGATATTAAATTCTATATAAAAAACATGTATGAAATAAAGGATAACTACAGCGTAAAAATAATAGCATATTGTATAATGAATAATCACACTCATGTATTAATAGAAACAAAAACGACAGAAAATCTAAGCAAATACATGCATTGCCTTAACACTAGATATGGGTTATATTATAATAAAAAACACAAAAGGATAGGCTATGTATTTCGTGACAGATACAAAGCAGAAGGAATATATAGCGAAGAACAATTATATAATTGCATCAAATATATTTATGATAATCCAGTAAAAGCTGGAGTATGTAATAAGGCAGAAGAATACGAATTCTCAAATTATAAAAAGATTAATTTTACTAATACTAGAGAATATAGCTTTATAGATATAGAAGAAGATAAAAGAGTTGTGTGCAACAAACTGGTAAAAGAGTTTTTAAAAGTAAAAGAATTAAAATTAGAAGAGCTAAAATGCAATAAGACAGAATTAGGAGAACTAGTAAAAATACTGAAAAAACATAATATTTCATTTAGAATTATTTCTAATATTATTAAAATAAATAGAGAAAAAATAAGAAGAGAATATAATAAAATATAAAACTGTGCCAAAATTCCCCGTCCCTTTTGGCATCAAATGGAACAAGCAATAGTGGAAAATATTACAATAATGAAAAAGAAAGTTCAAGATACACAGGAAAGTCTATTAAAGGACAATATAAGAATGAACGAGGAAATGAAGAGTTTAATGGAGAAAAATTTAAAAGAGCAATTTTACAATCTGAAGCAAGAAATGAACTCTGCAAAGAAAGAAAAGAAAGCAAAAATATTCAAAGCAAAATTGAAAACGGGATTAGTAACATTCTTGGTGGGATTATTGCTATCAGCAATATGGTTTCTAACTCGCAAGTGAATTATAAACCAAGAAAAATTCGAGGATATAAAAGCTTATCAAAACAAGCAAAAAAAGAATATGCAAAGAAAAAAGCAAATGCCAGTAGCTTTGATTGGGAAGAAGAAACATGAAAAAATGAACCAATAATATTGTTTTACCAAATTTGTTATGCTATTATAAAATTAGAATATTAGATTTCATATAAATATAAATGTATAGAATTAGGGAGAAAAAATATGATTACAAATGAATTTGCAGAAGCATCTGCTGAAATTAATGAAATATTAGGATATTTACCAACTGAATATGTAGAAAAGATACCAGCTAAATTAAGAGAGTTATTTAATAAAGTAAAAAAAGAAGATTATGTATCTAAAATAGATCCATATAAACAATTAGATGAGCAAAAATTAAAACCAAAGACTAAAACACTTTTAACAGTAATTTATAGAAGTTATTGGTGCAATGAAGAAGAAAGAGCAGAGCTTGACAAAATATTAATAGAAAACGATAAGAAATATGAAGAAGAACTAAGAGAAAGATATAACCCTGATAATATATTTAAGAAAAAAGAGATTATTGAGGAAAAAGTTGAAACAATACAAGATAATTTACCAATGGTAGTAAAAGAAAATATATTTACTAAAGTTTGGAACTTTATAAAAAACATATTAAAGAGGTAGTAAGTATAGTATTAATAAAAAAAAGAATGATAAGGAAGTGAACTTATAAATATGAAAATACAAAGTCCTTTTTCAGATAAATTAAATTTTGAAGAATATTTTAAAATGCGTTCTAAAATGTCAGATTATGATTTGGCTACTACTACAAGAGGAAAAAAATTGAGCGATGAAGAATTAGAAATATATAAACAAAAATATGAAGAATTTAGTAAAAAATATACATTAATGGACTCAAAAGGTGGAGCTGGAATGGTTATAAAAAGTAATAGTCAACTAAGAACACCTTACAAGTTATATATGAATCCTGGATTAGCTACTTTAGAGTTTGCAGAATTGATAATGGATAGATGTAAGGAAAAAGGCTTAGATTATTCTATAAAACTGATGACACCAGTAGAATTAAACACAAGAGGAGAAAAATTAGTATTATATGGAACGTCTGCGAAAAATATAAGTGAACTTTATGATATCTTAAATGAATTAATACAAGAAAATGATTCTATAGAATTTGGAAAACTACCAATATTTTCTGATAATATAGATGGAAAAATAGGATTTGGATATGATAATTTAGAAGCTAATATGTCATATAATACTTGGATGTCAAAAACTATTCAAAAGGCTGGGGCTAAGTTTGCTGACACAATAACAAGTGAAGTTCCAAAGGAATATATTGGTGCTATTACTAAAAGAGTAAAACTCATAGCTTCATTGAGAGATTTTCCAGAATTACGAGAAAAATTTCGTTTATATCTAAATGAGGAATATCTAAATGCAATTAAAGATATTCCAGAAATTGAACAATTCATGACTTTAGACGATAATAATACTCATCGATTAGATACAATAGAAACAGATGAAGAAAAGACAATTGAAATAGAAACACTAGATAATTCAACAGAACAGTTACCAGAAGGAGCAGAATGGAAATTAAATTCAAGTGGAAAGTATATATTACAAATTAAAGGAAAAGATGGTTCAAAGATGAGTTATAAAGCCGAAGTGGCAAGCAAAAAATTTGGAGTAAAAATTCCTGAAAGTCAACTACCAGAAGGAGCACAATGGAAATTAAATTCAAGTGGAAAATATATGCTAATAATTAATGAAGATGGAGCAAAGAAGAGTTATTCAGCTGAAGTAGCTAGTAAAAAATTGGGGATAACTCCACCAATTATAAAAAATCCACAATCAGAGTCAAAATTACCAATAGCGAGGGACACTAAGAAAAGTGTAGAAAATATTGCAAGAGAAGGATTGTCTAGAGATGTACAAAAAACATCAACAGAGATAAAGGAAGGTTACAAAGAGTTAGAAAATCCTACACAAACAAAAGATATAGAAATTCAATAATAAATCTGAATGCAGTTTTGAATGCAGTAACACAAATATAGAGAAATTTTGAAAAAGTTTGAGAAATAAAAAAAGGCTTAAAATAGCATAAAACATAAAAAATAGAGACTGTAAAAGTCTCTATTTTTGGTCGGGGTGACACGAATCGAACGTGCTACCTCATGGTCCCAAACCACGCGCTCTACCAAATGAGCTACACCCCGAAGTACTTAAAAATCACGTGCTTATAAATAATAGCACATTTTTTTTTGCAATGCAAGAGTTTTTTACAAAAATTTAAGTAAACCGATTAAAATTAATAATATTCCAGAAATAAATGACCATACATTATCATTTATTTTAAAAGAATTTTTCAATTCTTTACCTATAAAATTTCCAAAAGAAATAAATAGTAGTTGAAAAAAAGCAACAAGTAAAGGAAATAAATATGAGCTTATATTTAACATACTACTTCCAATACCTACACAAAGTGAATCAAGAGAAAGAGCAGTTCCTAAATATAATGCTTCTTTTGAACTTATAGTATTTGATTTATCAAAATCAGAAGAAATTGGGTCTTTAATTATTTGAATTGTTATTCCAAGCCATTTTATAAAAAAGTTATATTTTTTCTGACCTTTTAAAGACTTTTTAGTACTTCCATTTTTGCTTAAACTTTGAAAGACAAAAACAATTCCCATTGCAACTAATATTAAGCAACCTAAAAGATTAGCAAAAAAAGGAGAAAATATTCTAGATATAACTTTTCCAAAGTTTATAGAGATAATTGTAACTATTAATGAAATAGTAAATAAAATTAATTTCGACCAATTAGTAATTTTAGTATTTTTTATTCCATAAGTGATTCCAATACCAAAAGAATCAATGCTTACAGAAAGAGCGAGAACAATGCAATTTAAAATCATAACTTCACCACCATAGTATACATAATACATTATATGAAAGCAATATATTTTGTGATATAAGAAAATTAAGATAAAAGTTTACAATTTACATAAAATCTGATATAATCAAAGAGTTGAAAAAATAAAAAAAAAGAGGGATATTATGCAAAAGGTAGATTTAGTATTAAGAAATGCAAAATATTTAGATGCGGACAAAAGAGAATTTGTAGAAGGAGATATAGCAATAAAGGATGGCAAAATTATTGGAATAAATGGGAATTTTTCTGGAAAGGAAGAGAAAGATTTAACAGGTAAGTACATAACACCAGGATTTATAGATGGTCATATACACTTGGAGAGTTCTGTAATTTCACCAGAAGATTTTGCAAAAATAGCAAGTATACATGGAACAACAGCAGTAGTTACAGATCCACACGAAATAGCAAATGTATGTGGAATAGATGGAATAAAATATATGTTAGAAAAGACTAAAAACTTACCTATATCTGTATATGCAATGGTTTCATCTTGTGTGCCAGCAACAGAGTTTGATGAATCGTTTGCAAATTTGGATAGTGAAGCAACAAAAAAATGCTTTGACTTAGACCCAGATAGAATATTAGGATTAGCAGAAATGATGAATTTCCCAGGAGTTATATTTAAAAATCCAGAAGTTTTAGCAAAAATAGAAATAGCAAAAAAATTGGGAAAAAGAGTAGATGGACATGCACCTGGTTTAACAGGCGAAGATCTAAAAAAATATATCTCAGCAGGAATAGAATCAGATCACGAATGTAGCACAATTGAAGAGGCAATAGAAAAAATAAATGTAGCAAAAGAACTAGGTCAAGAATTTTATATTATGATAAGACAAGGAACAGCAGCAAAAAATCTAGAGGCATTAGCAAAATTAATGAATATGCCAGAATACAGAGATTGCTGTATGTTTTCAACAGATGACAAACATCCAGAAGAATTAAAAAATGAAGGCCATATTGATTCTATTATAAGAAAAGCAATAAGTTTAGGAGTAAAACCAGAAGATGCATATATTACAGCAACAAAAAATGCTGCAGAGTACTTTGGATTAGAAAGTTTAGGAAAAATAGAAGTTGGTAGACAAGCAGATTTAGCTGTTTTAGATGATATAAAATCAGTAGAAATAAATTCTGTATATAAAAACGGAGAAGAAATGACAAGTGAAAGATTAAAAGAGTGGACTAAAAATGAAGTGGAAGAAGGACTAGAGGAAAGAGTAAGAAATTCAATAAACATGAGAGAAGTTACAGCAGAAGACATTAGTTGCAAAGGACAAGCAAAACAAGTAATTGGATTGGTTCCAGGAGAAATTATAACAACAGATGCTGGTGTAGCAAAAGATTATGATTTGGAAAATGATATTATAAAAGTAGTTGTAATAGAATCACATAAGGGAACAATGCATATGGGAACTGCATATTTAAAAGGTATGGGATTAAAAAAAGGAGCTGTTGGCACAACAGTTGCACATGATTCACATTATATGATACTTGCAGGAACAAATGACGAAGATATAGCAAAAGCAGCAAATGAAATTGCTAAAATGCAAGGTGGAAAAATATATGTAGAAAATGGAGAAGTAAAAGCAAGTTTAGCATTACCAATAGCAGGATTAATGACAGATGAAAATCCGAATACTGTAATTAAAAAAATGGAAGCATTAAAGGAAAATGCACAAGTAAAAGAAGGAATAGATCCATATATGAATTTATCATTTGTAAGTCTTGCGGTAATAGGCGATGTTAGATTATTACCAGGTGGACCATTTAATGTTAAAGAATGGAGAATGATAACACCAGAAGAATTAGAACAAAGATATAAAGAGCAAGGAGAAGGGAAAAAAACAGGTGCAACTCAGTCAGATGATGGAGAAACTAGATAAAAGCAACAAAAAAGTGGCGGAAATTTCTGCCATTTTTTTATTGAAAAATAAAAAATAAAATAATATAATTACTGTATAAAAATAAATGGGGAGGAAAAGAAATGAAAGAAGAAAAAAACATAAAAGTTAGATTGGGGACTGTAATTTGTTTAGTAATAATTATTCTATTATTACTTGCTATGTATTTTATGTACTATTATGGAATTGCTGATAAAAATAAAAAAATAAGCAGTTTAGAAAAAGAAAAAATGACGCTCCAATCTAAAAAAAGTTTAGTAGAGACAGCAACAGATGTTAATAATGAAAACAGTCAAAAAACAGAAAATGCTAAAGAAGTAAATTTAAATGGCAAAAAACACACAGTAGATTTTATATGCGACACCAATGGAGAAGAAGAGATAAAGTCAGAAAGTATTACAATAATGTATGATGGACAAAAAATAAAAACATTTATAACGTCAGTATTTAATGAAGAGATTCCACAAGTATATACGATAATTGGAGATGACAACAAAACGCAAAACTTATTAATAAAATTATCAACATATACACCAACTTCGAAAAAAGACTATTTTTGCTTTGTTAACGAAAAAGGAGAAATATTAGGAATTGTTTCAAGAGACGATGCAACAAGTATAAGTTATAATGGAGAAACACTATCATATGAGATTAATAATAATAGCTTAATTTACTATGAACCAACGTATTTAGATCGTAGTAATAAAAATGAGTGCGCAGTAATAAAATATGAAATTACATGTGGAGAAAATGAATTAAATAGTAATATTTTAAAAGCATATACATATGAAGAAGTAACAATGGCAGGTGCATGGAGATAATTTAAGCGGACAGGATTCTGTCCGCTATTATAGTGTTTGAAATAATTTATTTCATGTATTTTATTTCAAATGTACTTCCTTTTTCAAGTTCGGAATCTACTTTTATATATCCATTATTTTTTTCAATAATTGCTTTTGAAAGTGATAGGCCAATTCCAATACTATCTTCGCTACTGTTTTTAGCCTTATAAAATCTTTCAAATATATGTTTTAAGTCTTTTTTATCAATTCCATAGCCAAAATCTTGTATTTTTATTTTTAGAAAAACACTATTGTTTTCAACTGTTATAAGTATTTTAGAACCTTGTGGAGAGTGTTCTATAGAATTTTTTAAGATGTTTATTAAAGCTTCTTTTTGCCATTTATAATCTGCTATAAAGGTAGAATTTTTGTCTATATTAGTTTCTATTTTAATTTCTTTAACTTCAATTAAAATAGCCAAACTATCAATTACATCACTTATCAATTTTTGAACATCAATTTTTTCATTTTCCATTTTTATTGTGCCAGCATCAAATTTTGCAATTTTTAAAAGAGATATAACAAGAGAACTTATCCAATCTACTTGTTTGCTAATTTCTAAAATAAAATCATTTCTTACATCTTCTGACATATCTGGATTATCATTAATATTATCAAGCATTATTCGTATTGATGTTAAAGGAGTTTTTAATTGGTGCGAAATGTCTGCAAGTGCTGTGCTTAATTCTTCTTTTTCTTTTTTACTAT
This sequence comes from Clostridium sp. CAG:452, assembly GCA_000434035.1. GTDB lineage: Bacteria > Bacillota > Clostridia > TANB77 > CAG-508 > CAG-452. Next base: position 73,516 of record FR893513.1, read on the forward strand.
TTTCAGCGGCTTCTTTTAATATAATAGTTGTTTTATATAATTCGTTTCTAAGTTTTGATAATTCATCTTCTTTATTATCTTTTATTTTTAAAGTATAGTTTTTATTATTTATTTGATTTATGTATTCATTTATTTCTTTAATCTTTCTCTCTTGAGAGGCAACATATACTAAATATGCACTAAGTGAAAGCAAGCCAAATAAACTTATTAAAATTAAATCTTGAGTTTTTGAACGATTCATTTCTTCTTGTAATTCTTTTATGTTAGAAACTTCATTATCATATCCATATTTTTTTAAGATATCTTCACCATAGTTACTTTGAGTGTTTAGTATTTTTAAAATATCTTCTTCATTAACATCTGGATAGTTTTTCACAACAGTATTAACAATTAAATTTATTTTTGCATTTATTATTTTGATATAATGTTTGTTTTGAATGTGTAAAACAATTAGAAATATACCTATAAAAATGGATATGATTATAATACTTGTTAGTATTGTTGTAAGTAAACTTTTACTTTTTTGTAATTTCACTTTTGGCCTCCTTGTACTTGGTATCCAATTCCTTTAATTGTCTTTATACAATCTGCACTTCCGAGCTTTGACCTAATTCTTTTTATATATACAGTAAGGGTGTTGTCATTTACAAAATTACCTGCTACATCCCAGATTTTTTCTAGGATTTGTTCACGAGTTACTACTTTGCCTATATTTGAAAATAGCAAAACTAATATTTTAAATTCTAATGCTGTAAGTTCGATGTCTATGCCTTCTACATATACTATTTTTTGATCCAAGTCTATTTCAATATTTTCATATATTATTTTATTGTTTTCTTTATTAAATCTTTTAAGTACATTATTAATTCTAGAAAGAAGTTCTCTATTTCTAAAAGGTTTAATTATATAATCTTCTGCACCCATATCTAAACCTTTTACTACATCTTGTTCTTCGTCCCTAGCTGTTAAAAAGATTATTGGAATATCTGTATATTTTTTTATGTATTCGCAAAGTTCATAGCCATTTCCATCTGGCAAAGTGATATCTAATATGATTAAATCAAATGTTTTAGTCCCTACAACATTCATAGTATCTTCAGCAGTTTTGCATATAGTTACATCAAAATTTTCTTGTTCTAATAAATATTTTAAGCCCTTAATAATAGCCTCATTATCTTCAACAATTAAAATAGATTTCATAATTTTCTCCTTTGCAAGATTATATCATAGACTTTAATAAAAATGTAGGGCACTTTATATTTAGTGCCCTACATTTTTATTACTAAATATTATCTTTTCTTATTGTTTCTATAATATTTTGTTTATTTATTTTATTTAATGAATATTTCATTGTTATTCCAACTATTATAAATACAAAAATTATTGATATAATAATTGCTGGTAAAGGTAATGTGTAACCTAAATCTATTCCTTGTGCAAATGCTTTGTACATTCCGTACGAACCAAGTATTCCTAAAGGTATTCCTATTAAAAGAGATTTTGTTCCATACATAATGCTTTCTAATCTTATCATTTTGTTAAATTCTTTAGAAGACATTCCAACAGATTTTAGCATTGCAAATTCTTTGCTTCTAAGTATCATATTTGTTGTTATTGTATTAAATATATTTGTTACACCAATTAATGTTATTACTGTTATAAATCCATATAAGAATATTTTTACAACAAGCAACATTCTTTGTTCTTGTTTCATATATGTTTCATAATTAAATACAGTAAGCCCATAATAATCTCCACCTTGTTTTATTAAATCATTAAGTGTATTTTCTAATTCTTGAGGCTTAGAAGATTTTATAAATAAATCTGATAAATGATAATAATCTGAATTATTAACATCTTCTTTAAATACTTCTTTAATATAATCTTCTGATACTACTATAATTCTATGATTATAGTATACAGCTTCCTGTCCCATAGGTTTTACATCTGTAAATTTTGATATTGTTAAGGTTTTTTCTTTATCCCCAGATTTTACATTTACTTTATCCCCAGACTTTAAAGAATATATTCTGTCAACAGTTTTGCTACCATCTTCATTGTAGAATGTGTCATAATCTAATAAAATTACTGCTGTTTTATAATCACTTTCTTTTAATCCAATTTCTTTTATATATTTCTTAAAATATTCATTGTTATATACCATAAATGCGATTCTAGTAGGCTGAGGGTCATTTTCTAAAAATTTCTTACCAAATTCAGAAGCATATTTAATATTATCAATGTCTAAACTTGATTGATAACAATATGCGGAATTATCTACATTTTCTAGTTTTGATATTTTTTCATATATTTGTGTATTAGCATCACTTAAACTATGCACATATACATTAAACTTAAAGTCCATGTAGTAAAATTGGCTTGTTTTTGTTCCTAAAGTCAAGAAGCTAGATAATGATATAAATATGAATATGCTTATAACTAATGAAATTACAGTTGTTCTATATTTTTTCTTACTTCTTTTTAAATTCTTACTAGCAATAACTCCACCAATTCCAAATAACTTTTTAGTAAGTTTTGAGGTCCTTAATTTTTTAGAGTTAATTTTTATATCGTTATTTCCCCTAATAGATTCAATTGGAGAAATTTTAGCAGCTTTTCTTGCAGGAATTAAGCAAGATAGATATATTGTAATTATTGAAATCGCTACAGATATAAGCACTGCTAGTAGGTTTATGCTATAAGTAAAACCAAGGCCAGAAAGCATATCTGTAAGTAAGTAATTTACTACCTTTAATAAAATCATTATTGCAACTATTCCAAGTAAAATTCCAAGAGGTATTGCAATTAATCCAATAACCATTCCTTCAAATATTACATTTTTTCGTATTTGCTTTGAGGTTGCGCCAACGCTAGAAAGCATTCCATATTGTCTGTTTTTTTCTGCAACAGATATGCTAAAGCTATTTCTAATAACAAATACACTGCTTATAACAATTATAAATATAACAACTCCTGCTATTGCATATAAAACACATAACATGCCATAACTCATTACGCCTTGAAAACGTAAGAAGTCAGAATTTACATATACATCTTCATCAAAATTTAAATTTAAGGTTTTACAAATATCTTTTGTAGTTTTTTCGTACTCTTTTGGAGATTTATATAAAACAGATATATCAATAGCAGATGGGGTTTCATCCATATATGTTAAGGCTGAATAACCAGGAGAGTAAAATTTTTCAACATCCAAAGTTTGCATAAAGCCAACTATTGTATAAGTTTTTTCTTTCGTATCTACTATGGATTCATCGCCTTCAGTGTATAGAGCGTCGTCATTTAAATAGTAGTCATCATTACTTTTTCTAGTTCCAATGTTTAAAGTAATTGTATCTCCAATTTTTAAAGAAACACGTGCTCCTGTTAATACGCTTTCAGTAATTATTATTTCATTGGGATTTTGAGGTAATCTACCATCTGTTAATACTACACCATAGTTTTCTAGTGCTTTTTTATCATAAGCTAAAACGTGTAAATATGGTTTGTTAGTTGCTTTACTTCCTTCTAAATTGGCCCAACCAAGAGAAGAAGAAAGAAAATAATCTTTAACTTTTTGATTTTCTGTTACATATTGCGCTTTATCACTTGACACATTTTTAAATGTAACGTGATAGTTTCCGTCATTTGTTCTAGCCCAGTCTATAAGAGAGTTTTGAAAACTAGACACTAAACCAGCAACGCCGCAAATAAGAGCAGTAGAAAGCATAATACCAATAATAGTAACAATTGTTCTTTTTTTATTAAGCTTTAAACTTTTTATTGTAAATTTATTTAAAATATTCATTGTATTACTCCTTTTTAATTTCTTTCATCTTTAATAATTTTTCCATCTTCGATTGTAATAACTCTTTCTGCTTCTTTTGCAATTTCTAAATCATGTGTAATTATTACAACAGTTTGATTGAATTTTTTATTTGAAAGTTTAAGTAATGAAATTATTTCCTCACTTGCTTTTGAGTCTAAGTTTCCAGTAGGCTCATCTGCAAGCATTATTGCAGGATTATTTATCATTGCTCTACCTATTGATACTCTTTGTTGTTGACCACCAGATAGTTGGTTTGGTAAATGAGTTTTCCTGTTTTCTAATCCTAGTGTTTTTAGCATTTCTGAAAGTCTTGCTTTATCAACTTCACTTCCATCTAAATCACAAGGCAAAGTAATATTTTCTTCTACATTTAATATAGGAATTAAATTATAAAATTGATATATTAATCCAATTTGTCTTCTTCTAAATATTGCTAAATTATCATTATTTAAAGAATAAATATCTTTTCCATCTATATATACTTTTCCGGAAGTTGGTCTATCTACACCTCCTAGTAAATGTAGTAAAGTTGATTTTCCACTACCACTTGCGCCTACAATAGCAACAAATTCTCCTTTGTCAATTGTAAAGGAAACATTATCAACTGCGTTGATTTGGTTTTCGCCTTTACCATAAGTTTTAACTAAATTTTCTACTTTTAAAATTTCCATAGTTCCTATCCTTTCTTTTTTTATTAAAGCATATACATATGCTATTACATTTTTCAAAACGTATTATAATATTTTAAAGTGACTCTAAAATGACTATTAAATATTTTTATCTAAAATTTTATTTGCATCTTCCTTATTTAAATTTCCATATTTAATCATTTTTTGTATAACTTGTTTTTGCCTTTGCTTTGCTAGCTTTGAACTTGCTTTTGGATTGTATAAAGAAGGTGCATTTGGTATTCCTGCAAGCATTGTGCATTCACTGCTATTCAAATCTTTTGGTAACTTGTCAAAATAACCTAAAGAAGCAGATTTAATATTATAATAATTATTTCCATAATATATTGTGTTAACATACAACTCTAATATTTCATCTTTACTATAATTTTTTTCTATTTCATAAGACATAAATACCTCTGCGATTTTTCTTGTTATTTTCTTTTCTTGGGTAAAGTACATATTCTTAGCAAGCTGTTGAGTTATAGTGCTTCCACCCTCAACAAAACTCATTGTTCTAATATCATTAAATGCTGCTCTTGCAATTGCAATTACATCAATGCCATGATGCTTTTCAAATCTATGGTCTTCCACAGAAATTACAGCAACTGTATAAATTTTAGGAATTTCAGACAAACTTGTGTAATCTTTTTGCGATTTTATGCTTTCCACCTTTTGGGACAATGGCATAGTAGATATTGCTTCTTTGTACATTTTATAGCCCTGTCCAATTAATAATGCAAGTATACTTAATACAATTAATATTATTACAATTAAAAATTTCTTTAAATTCTTCATATATTATCACCTGTAAATATATTAACTTACAAAAGTGACTATAAAGTGACAAATTTATCTTAAAAGCATAGAAATATTTTTATAATAAGGAATATATGATATACTTAAAGCAACAGTATTACTGTTGAAGGAGAATGAAAAAATCTAAAATGAAACTTTTTCAAGAGTTAAGTTGTATTACATATAAGAGGTGATAGTATATGAAAAAGAAAATATTAATAGCTGTAATTGTTATAATTTTATTAGTTTTATTAATACCAATACCAATGCGTTTAAAGGATGGTGGTACAATAGAATATAAGGCATTAATATATACAATATCGAAAGTTCATAGACTAAATCATAATTCGAAAAGTGGATATGATAATGGGTTAATTATAAAAATATTTGGAAAAGAAATATATAATAACGTTCCAAACAATACAAAAGAAATTTATTATGAAGAAACAGAAAAAAATTATTCTAAAACAATTGATAATATTAGCATAGAACTAAGCATTCCAAATAACTGGCATTATGAAGAAATATCTCAAGATGAAGAAAACGATTATTATAAGTTTGCATTAAAATTGTATAAAAACGAAGAAAGTAAAAATGCTGTTTTATATTTTTACAATAATCCATTTGGAGTTTGTGGAACAGGTAGAACAACTGAAAAAATATATTTAAATAATGGAACCGAAGCAGTTGTTGGATATTACGACAACAATGAAAATTGGAGTGATGTATCATTTTATAAATTAAATCATAATATTGCATTAATAAATTGTGGACTAGAAGGAGCAGAAGCACAGGAGGTTTTAGAATTTATTAAGACTATAAATATAAAGTAAATAAAACAACACTTGCCTAAATGGTAGGTGTTATTTTTAATATAAAAAGTTTTTTAGGAAAATTTGTAATAAAATAAGAAAAAAAGACTCATATATTATGAAGGAGGGAAAAGTTATGCAGAATATGGAAGAAATATACAAGCAATATTCAAATACAGTGTATAAATATTTATTCTGCTTAACGCATAATGAAGATGTTGCAGAGGATTTAACACAAGAAACTTTTGCAATAGCAGTAAAGGAAATTAACAAATTTAAGGGAAACTGTAAAGTATCGGTATGGCTTTGTCAAATTGCTAAACATTTGTGGTATAAAAAGTTAAAAAAAGAAAATAAGCAAAAAAATATATCTTTTGAAGAACTGGAAAACGAAGTTATAGAAAGCGAAACTACAGAGGACATTATTTTCAAAAAAGAAGAAAACCTAAGTCTTTATAAAAATATTCAAAAATTAGATAATATTTCAAGAGAAATAATATATTTAAGAATGTTTGGAAATTTAAGTTTTATTGAAATTGGAGAAATATTAGGAAAATCATCCAATTGGGCAAGAGTAAATTTTTATAGAGCGAAGGAAAAAATAAAGGAGGTAAGTAAAAGTGGACAAAAAAACAGAATGTGAAATTGTACAAGATTTATTATTTGGCTATGCAGATGAAGTGCTAAATACGCAGTCAAAAAAGTTAGTAGAGAAACATTTACTAGAATGTGAAGAGTGTAGATCAAAGTTTAATGAAATAAAAAAAGATGTTGAAAATAATGAAAATAATCAAAAAAGACAAATAGATTATTTAAAAAAAATAAGAAGAAAAAATTTTATAAAATCAGTATTGATTTCTATAGGAACAATATTTAGTATAGTTTTTATCTTTTATTTAAGAAAATTTATAATAATAAACAATCTTATGAATAAAGCAAAACAATCCATTCAATCAAATAATTTTTATAGAGAAACAATACAAGGAGTTACAAAAGATATTACTTCTGTTAAAAAAGAATGGTATAAAGACGGAAAGTATAAAACTACAACAGAGATTTATTCTAATAATGGAGTAGAAAGAGGACAAGTAATATATGCAACAGTTAATTCAGACGAACAAATTATAATAAATAGTGATAGCAAAAAGGTTATAATCCAAAGGGGAGAAGGTATTAAAAGGTTAAATAATGAAATGAATATAAAATATGGAAATTTCTTCCGAGATTATAGACTTAAGACCAAAATTGAATGGGCTTTAAATTATTCTATACGTAAATCTACTAGAGACATAGGTAGAGAATATTATGTATTAAATAAATTATTTGAGAAAGATTTTAATTACGAAATATGGGTTGATAAAGATACTGGATTGACATTAAAGGAAAAAGGAGATACTATTGTAGAGGAACTCTTTAAAGGCACAGACATAGTAAAAGAAGAATATGAATTAAGTTCAAGATATAAGTGCGAATTTGATATAGTGACCGACGAAGATGTACAAGTTCCAGATTATACAGGATATGAAATTAAATATATAAATAGAGATAATGAATTGTAATTTGTATAAGGGCGTTGCCAACAGAAAGTCTGGAATCAGAGAAATTACTAAAAATCATATAAAAAAGAAAGGAGGGAAAAATGCCAAAATTATTAAAATATATTATAATAATTGCTTTAATATTAATTGCAATATTTGCTATTTTAAAATTTACTAATAAAGAAAAAGGCGAAGAGATTACAAACAACCAAGAAACTTCTAAAAAAGTCTTCGAAGATCCAGAATATATGATTTATATAGTCAATGATAAAGAGAAATATAGATTGACAAAGAAAGATAAAGAATATGCAGAAGTGTTAGAAAAACTAAATTCTTCGCTTGTTGAAGGATTTACTTCAAAAGAAACTGCATTTAGAGAAAAAGGATATGGAGTAGGACTGGATATAATAGATATTCACAAAGAAATATATTCAAAAAATGCAGTATTAAGATTAATTTATAGTGATAATTATGAGATAGACATAGTATTTGAAAAAAATAGTGTTTTAGATATTATTTATATAGAGAACAATAAAAAAGACTGTTTTTATGGATTTGATAACAAAGTCCAGGAAGAAATAAAAGAATATCTTGATAATAAATAATGCGCATGAAAAAATCCAGTATTTAAGTACTGGATTTTTGATTATATTATCATTATTTAACAACTTCTATTTGTTTTAATTCCAATTCGTTTATTGGAACATTTAAATCTTTATATTCTATTTTTATAGTTTTTCCTTTTTCTAGTTCTCCTATTATTTTTGTATCTTTTGTAATGTTAAATTTTAAAACAAATGGCAATTTATATTTTCCATCAGAAATATCATATTTTATATATATTTCTCCATCATTGTCAAAATACTCTCCAACTGTTATGTTAGCTTTTATCTTACCATTGATAGCTTTTCCCTTAATTGTATTATAATCATTTGCCTTTAAAACAATTATTGGATTATCCTTTGTATCTAAATCATTATCTCCTAGAGTATACTTTGTTAATGTTCCAGTGCAAATTAGTATATCTCCTTCTTCAATATAACTTGTATCATGCTTTTCAGAAGTACGGTAGTCTATACATTCTTGAGTTTTATTATCTATATTCGCATTTGTATATTCTTCCATTTCAAATCCATATTCTCCAAAATGTTGTCCATTAAATATGTAAATATATCCATTATGATTTAATTCTACTATACCTTGAATAGCTGCATTTTCAATAGTTTCTACTACTTCTCTTTGTTTAGATATTATGACGCCATTTTTGTCATATACTGCAGATTGATTTTCTAAATTCCCAGCATTATTTTTCTTATTGCCATAAATAAAGAATATTATTCCTAAGATTATTATTAACAATATTATGCTAATAATTATTTCTGTTTTTTTACTCATATACAATCCTCCTTACATTTTTGATAATTATACTATAAGACTGTATAAATATCAATTAAATTTGATTGCTTAGATGTATGTTATTTTTGTATAAATTTTAATTATAGAGCTAAAAAATGAACTAATTTACAGCTAAGTGTGCAGATTAGATTTATAAAGAAATCCAAAAGGGATTCGGCGAGCCGCGTCCTAAAAACAATCCAAAGGGATTGTTTTTGCCTTTCAGGCACGTCCTTTTCGAATCCCTCAGACTAAAAAAATGAACTAATTTACAGCTAAAGCTGCAAATTAGTTCATTTGGTGCGCTTGAAGGGATTCGAACCCCCGACCTTTTGGTTCGTAGCCAAACACTCTATCCAGCTGAGCTACAAGCGCAAATTTATGATACTTGTATATTATAGCTTTATTTTCGTAATTATTCAAGAGATTTAAGAAAAAAGTTGGCATAAAGCAATATGCATTGAATAGAATAAATCTTGTTTAAGCTAGTATTCTGTGATATAAATAAAAGTACATTTAGAAATATAGCCAAATAAAGGAGGGCTAGAATGAAGAAAAAAAATAAGATACTTATTACTCTTATTCAAATTGTATTAATTGCAGTTATAATATTTTCAGGAATAAAAATTATTGAGTGGATAAAAAGCAATAAAAAGAATAAAGATATAATGTCAGAAATTAAAGAAAATGTTGTAATCAATAATGAAATGGACTCAAATAATGAAGAATATAAAATAGATTTTGCAAAATTAAAGCAAAAAAATTCTGATGCTATTGCATGGATAAAAGTAAATGGAACAGATATAGATTTTCCAGTAGTAAAAGGAACTGATAATTCATATTATTTAACACATAATTTTGATAAAGAAAAAAATAAAGCAGGGTGGATTTTTGCAGATTACAGAAATAAATTTGATGGAACTGACAAAAACATTATAATATATGGACACAATATGAAAAACGGAAGTATGTTTGCAAGCTTAAAAGATGTTATTAAAGAAGAGTGGTATAATAATGAAAATAATAAATATATAGCCTTAATTACAGAAAATGAGAATTGCAAATATCAAGTGTTTTCAGTATATCAAACAGAAGCGGAAGAATATTACTTACAAATAAATATATCAAATTTTAAGGAATTTGTAGAAAAAATAAAAGGTAGAAGTAAAAAAGATTTTAATGTGGATATAAAAGAAACAGACAGCATATTAACTCTATCAACATGTGCAGACAATACAAAGTACAGAGTAGTATTACATGCTGTGAAAGTAAAATAGCAAAACAAAAGAACCTGCTCAAGGAATGAGTATAATGTGCTGGATTTATTAAAATCCGATTTAACTAAACGGAAACAATAATGATTAAATAACACATTTTATATGGGAGTCATACTAGTTACAGGAGGGTGTTAATAACATCCTCCATTCTATTTATTTTATTGATTTATGATATATGTTTTACTTAATTCATTTAATAATGGCTTAAACTCTATATACTTAGCAAGTAAAAAAATATTTATTATAATATTTATTATTACTACTGCTATTAAAACTATGTTACTTTTCTTCATCATATATCCCTCCTTTTTATAAAATAACAAAATTATTATAATTGATTTTACTTAGTTTAGCAAGAATTAATCATCTACATTTTTGGTGACTATTCGACAAAATACGCGAAAAGAAATAAAAGTACCACAGTTTACTAATGCCTATCTGTTTCAAGTGAAGCAAAAGAAAAAATAAATAAATACTTGGTAGAAAAATGCTTGAAAAGTTGTGAATACAGAAAAATACAAAAAATGTACAGAAGTAAAATAGCAAAACAAAAGAACCTGTTAAAAACAGGTTCTTTTTGGTGATCCAGAGACGACTCGAACGTCCGACCCACGGCTTAGAAGGCCGTTGCTCTATCCAGCTGAGCTACTGGACCATTTGTTTGAACGAATAATATGATAACACATTTTTTTGCCTCAGTCAATACATTTACAAAATAAAATTAACAAATCCGACAAATCCAAATATTAAGAATAGTAAACCAGAGCATAGACTGATAATGTTGTCTGGTATTTTTTTGCTTAGAAGTTTTCCAAAAATAATAGCAATAGAATCACTTGCAATCATACCTAAGATAGCTCCACAAATAAGCATAATTTTAAAATAAGGATATTGTATGCCTAATCCAATGGAAGCAAGAAATGTTTTATCTCCAAGTTCACCAACTGCAATACTAAAAGCAATAAATAATATATAGGAAATGTTTTTCTTGATTTTGGTATTATCTCTGGATGATACACTTTCAGTAGAGTTCCTTTGCTTTATAGTTACAATTCCAAAAATAATAAAAGAAATATATGTAATAATTTTTAAAATACTTTGAAAAGCTGGATTATCTATATTGCCTAAAAAACTTCCAAATAAAATTGCAATTCCGTGGCTAAAAAATGAACCAAGTGCTACACCTAAAATAATCACATAAAACTTTAGTTTCGACGAAAAAGATAATGCAATAAGCTGAGTTTTGTCACCAAGTTCAGAAATAAATACAAGTATAAAAGAAATAAATAGAGGGTATAAAAATTCCAAAATAATCACCTAAAAAAATATATTCTAAATAAATGCTAATATACCAACATATATATTATTAAAGGCAAGGTGAGTAATATTTTAGAAAGTTTAAAAGTAAGTTTTGTGATTATTGGAACGATAATAGGAGCGGGATTTGCTTCTGGGCAAGAAATATATACTTTTTTTAATGTATATGGCTTAAAGGGACTATTGGGCATTTTTATATCATGCATGTTAATAGGAATTGTAATATACAAAACATTAAAAATTAGTATGCAATTAAAACAAGAAGAATATGAAGATTTTTTGAAGTCTATAATTCCAGAAAAGTTGAGAGACAATAAAATATTAATATTTACAATAAATAATATTATAAACATATTTTTATTAATATCATTTTTTATAATGGTATCTGGATTCGCCAGCTACTTTTTTCAGGAGTTTCAGGCATCTAAAATATATGGTGGAATAATAATAGCTGTATTATCATTAATAACATTTTTTAAAGATATTAATGGAATTGTAAAAATAAACACATATTTAATCCCAATATTAATATTACTTGTGATTTTACTAGGTGCAAAACAAATAAATTGTGGAAAACTATGCTTTAATAATTTTCAAGAGAGCAATGTAAGATGGGTTTTAAGTAGCATATTATACGCAAGTTATAACAGTATAACTTTAATTCCTATGTTAGTAAGCATGAAAAAAATGATAAAAAGTAAAAAACAAATAAATCAAATAGTTACTATTGTAACCATTGTAATGACTGTTTTGTCGGTAATAATATATTTTTTAATTCAAGTGTTTATAAAAGATTTAGAAGGAATAGAAATACCGATTGTATATATTGCAGGACTACTTGGAAATATTTATAAATATCTTTATGGATTTGTAATATTAGTTGCAATATTTACAACTGCAATATCTGCAGGTTATAGCTTTTTGGTTAATTGTACAAAAAGTAAAAAGCAATATACATATTGGGCTATAATAATGTGCATAACATCTATTTTGGTTAGTAAATTAAGTTTTTCAGGTTTAATAAATCTTTTGTATCCCATATTTGGATACCTAGGAATAATACAAATAATTTTTATATTAAACTTGAAAAAAGCAAGCTAGTTTGATATAAGTATTATATAATGTAAAAGATAGGTGTAAATTTATGAAATATTATATGTTTAATGGTGAAGAACGGGAATTTGGATAAGCCAAAGAAGCAATTAAATAAATCAAAGATAATAAAGTTAATTGTAGGCATACTAGTAATTGCACTAATTGTTACATGTATAATTTTATATATAAAAAATGAGAGCTTTAGAGATTTTTCGGATAAATATATATTTAGAAAAGAAATCCAATCTGCTGATTTAGTAAAAATAGATTTGGAAGCTAATAAGTTAGCAGGAGTATATGCATATGAAAAATACGTATTGGTATTAGAACAAAACAGCCTAGATTTTTATAATAGATTTGGAAATAAAGATGGAAATTTAGATATACAAATTTCAACACCTCTTTTTGCTAGTAAAGGAAATTATTTATGTATTGCAGAAAAAAATGGACAAAAACTATATTGTATTCAAAACAAGAATATAGTTTGGCAGAAAGATATTGAAGGAGAAATAAAAGGGATAAACGTAAATAAAAATGGATATGTATCAGTAATAATCTCTGGGACAAGTTATAAAAGTATAGTAGAAATATATGATAATAATGGAAAAGAATTGTTTAAAAGAGGACTTTCAACAACAACAGTAATAGACACAGATATTTCATCTGATAATAAATATTTAGCAATTGCAGAAACAAACTTTTCTGGTGTATTAATACAATCAACAATAGAAATTGTTTCAATGGAAAATGCAGAGAAAAAACCAGATGATGCTATTATTTATAAATATGAAGCCGATAGTGATAATTTGATAACAAATATAGAATACCAAAAAGATAGCTTAGTTTGCATGTATGATAAATACATAGATATTATAAAAAATAAAAATGTAACAAGAGTATTTGATTACACAAGTGAAGATGTATTATTTGCGGGAATAAATTTAAATTCAAAAATTACTAAAGTTATAAGAAAATCAAAAGGATTTTTAGGAAAAGAATTTCAAATGAAAATTATAGATACAAATAATATAAACAATGAAATAATATATGAAGTAGAACAAAATCCTAAGGGAGTATATGTAGCAGACAATATTATATGTATCAATTTAGGGACAGAGGTTTTGTTTGTAAATAGTAATGGCTGGCTAATTAAAAGATATAAATCATCACAAGAAATTCAAGACGTTGTGTTTAGTAGAGATATAGCTGGAATTATCTCAAGAAACAGAATAGAGCTAATTTCTTTGTAGGAGGAGAAAAACATGAGTATTGTTTTAGATTTGATAGTAATTTTAATAATTGCATTATTTACATTTATAGGATACAAACAAGGATTAATAAAAACGGCAATAAAAATCACATCATTTTTTATTGCAATAATTATAGCACTAATACTATATAAACCGGTATCGGCATTAATAATAAAGAATACTACAATAGATGATAAGATTGAAAGTACTATAATAGAAAAAATCACACCAGAAGGAATGAAACCAGAAGATGAAGCCAGCAAAGTAACAAAAATTCCACAAGGCTTTATAAAAGAAGCAAACAATACAATAGAAGATACAGCAGAAACAATAACGGTAAAAATAATAGAAGTATGTACGGTGTTAATATTATATTTAATTTCTAGAATAGTTTTAAAATTCATAGCAGCGTTAGGAGATTTAATTGCAAAATTACCAATCTTAAAGCAATTTAATAAGCTTGGAGGAACAATATTTGGAGCATTAAAGGGATTATTAATTGTGTATGTAATATTGGCTGTAGTCTACTTAATTTCACCTTTATTGAAAGAAAATGCAACAAAAAGCATTGATGAAACAATACTTACAAAAGCTATGTATAACAATAATATAATTACAAAAATAATATTATAAAAATTATATACTTAAAATAAAAGCAATATAAATCTTGATATTTATATTTGCTTTTGTTATACTAGTACATAAGTTATTATTTATTTTAGGAGTGATCATAAAGTGGGAAAACACGATAGAACAAATGAAAAAGTAAAAGAAGAAGTGGATGTAAAACAAAGAAAAACAAATAAAAAGAAAAAACATACAGGATTAAAAATATTTATAATAATATTAATCGTTTTAGGAATATGCGGAGGAATATTTGCAAAAAAAGTTTATGATTTAGATGGTAATTGGTTAGCAGCTTTATTTGGACATAATAAGGAAACATTAAAAAATCTTGACAAATTAGAAGTATTAGTAATGGGCGAAAGTACAGGATCTTCTGATACAATGATTGCGTGTTCATATGACCCTAAAACACAAAAAGCATCAATGCTGTCAATACCAAGAGATACATTTATAGGTGATAACACAAAAAAAGCAAGACCAGGAAACAAATTAAATTCTTTCTATTCAAATGGTTCAACACCAGAAAAAACAATAGAAGCAATAAACAAGGTTACAGGACTTAACTTAAAGTATTACATATTAATAGACACAAAGGCTTTAAAAGAATTGGTAAATATAGTTGGAGATGTAGAGTTCAATGTTCCTATAGATATGGACTATGATGATGAGACACAAGACTTACATATTCATTTAAAAGAGGGGTTACAAAAATTAAATGGAGACAAAGTTGAACAAGTGGTAAGATTTAGACACAATAATGATGGTTCTACATATTCATACAAGTATGGAATAGAAGACTATGGAAGAATGAAAACACAAAGAGAGTTAATAAAAACAGTATTAAAACAAACAATACAATTTAAAAACATAAAAGAAATAGGAAAGATTATGGATCTAGCAAAAGACTATGTTCAAACCAACATGGAATTTTCAAACTTAAAAGATTATATTCCTTATATAGTAAATCTTGATGTAGATAGTATACAAGCAGAACAGCTACCAGGAGAGTCAAAAATGCTAAATGGAATATGGTTTTTCTTAAATGATAAAGAAGAAACAAAAGAAGTTGTAGACAGATTATTTAGAAATGTGGAAAGCAATCAAGAACAAAACACTATCACAAATACAGCAAATTAATAAAAGAACAAAGCAATTTTTAAATTCACATTTGTTCTAATTGTATAAAAAAGGGGGATAAATTAATTATCTCCCTTTATAATATTTTACCTTTCTTTTTTTCTTTTGATTCTGCTTTGCTTTTAAATACAAGAAAGCAAAAACTAAAATAATAACAAATATCAAAATTTTAATAAATACTCTAGACGGTTTTACATCAGAATTAGCTAATAAATCAGCTTCATAAGTTATTCCCTCAACTTCATATTTAACATGACCAACAACATCTCCTTTTTTTATAGGAGCTTTAAGATTTTCATTTAAAGTAACTGTTGGAAGCAAATTAGTGTTTTTATCTTCAGTTTTAATAAGAACCGTAACATCTTTTGATAAAGCTAAATCTAATTTTTTAGTATCTTTAGTAGCATTATTTATTACTGTTGTTTGAACAATTGAACCTTCTTTTGCTACACCTCTCATAAAGTAATTAGAATAACCATAGTTAAACATAGAAATTGTATCAAGGTATCTTTGACTTAGTCCTTGTGATGTTTGTCCACTTCCTAATACAACTGTTAGTAGTTCAAACTCATCTTTGTTGCTAGAAGCAATTAAACAATTGCCAGCAGGAGTAGTAAAACCTGTTTTGATTCCAGTTGCATATTTATAATAATAATTATCAGCTCTATCATTGTTATTTACAATTAGCAAACTGTTAGTTGTAGTAAATAATCTATCTTCACGTTCATACTTAGCTGTTGCTGGTAATTTGTAAGAAGTTGTAGAAACTAGTTTTCTAAACTCGTCATTTTGCATAGCATATTTTGCAATTATAGCTAAATCGTGAGCTGTAGAATAATGATTTTCATTGTGTACACCATTTGGATTAATAAAATGTGAATTTGTACATCCAAGTTCTTGTGCTTTTTTATTCATTAAGTTAGAAAACTCTTCTTGAGAACCGGCAACATGTTCGGCAAGAACAATTGCAGCATCATTTGAAGAACCTACCATAAGAACATATAGTAATTGCTCGACTGTTAATTCTTCACCAACTTGTAAATTTGCTGTAACATATCCGAGAGCTAAGAGTCATAACAGAGTCATAACTAACTGTAGCAATATCATCCAATTTACAGTTTTCCAAAACAACAATAGCTGTTAAAACTTTTGTTAAACTTGCAGGATATCTTTTTTCATCCATATTTTTTTCGTACAAAATTTTCCCTGAAGATAAATCCATTAATATTCCGGCAGGAGAATCAATAGTAAAATTCTCGTCATCCGCAGCCAAAACACTTGGCAAAAACAATGTACTTATCAAAGAAAAAAGAATTATACAAAGTATAGATTTTTTTATTAAATTTGTTTGCATATCTTTATTCCCCCAATATAAATTATATAAATATCATATATTAAAAAATAATAAAAAACAATATATTTAAGGAGGTTTTTTTATGGAAATATTAAATAAAAAACAAAAAATAATAGTAGTGGTTTTAATAATTATAATGTGTATAGTTATAGGATATTATATTATTAGTAAAACGGAAAAATATGATTATTCTGATATAGAAAAAATATCTAATATAATAGAAGAAGACCAGGAGGTAGATGATAATATTATAGAAAATAAAATAGTAATACACATTACAGGAGAAGTAGAAGAAGAAGGCGTTATAGAATTAGAAAAAGGAGCAAGGATTTCGGATGCAATAGAAGAAGCGGGAGGAACAACTGAAGAAGCTGATTTATCAAATGTAAATTTAGCATATGGCTTAAGTGATGGACAAAAGGTGAAAATACCAAATATAAATGAAAAAGATGAAGAGATAATAGTGGTAGAAGAAAAAGCGGGAGATAATATTATAATAGAAGGAAACAAATCAAAGGAAGAAAAAATAAATATAAATAAAGCAGCACAAACTGAAATAGAGACACTCCCAGGAATAGGACCATCGACAGCATTAAAAATAATCACTTACAGAAATGAACATGGAAAATTTAAAAATATAGAAGATATAAAAAATGTATCTGGAATAGGAGACTCAAAGTTTGAAAATTTAAAAGAATATATATGCGTAGAATAAAAAACAAAACTTTTGGAAATAATTAGATTAGAAATTATTTCTAAAAGGAGGTTTTTTAATTTGATAAATAAGGTAGAGATTGCATCAGTAAATACGGCAAAATTACCTGTACTATCAAATGAAGAAAAACAAGAACTATTAATCAAAATAAAAAATGGAGACGAGATAGCAAGGGAAAAATTCATAAATGGAAATTTAAGATTAGTGTTAAGTGTGGTACAAAGATTTGGAGGAAGAGGAGAACAAGCAGATGATTTATTTCAAATAGGATGTGTTCGGATTAATAAAAGCAATTGATAATTTTGATGTTTCATTGAATGTACAATTTAGCACATATGCAGTTCCCATGATAATAGGAGAAATAAGAAGATATTTAAGAGACAACAATCCAATAAGGGTAAGTAGGTCTGTTAGAGATTTAGCATACAGGGCACTTCAAGCAAAAGAAAAGATAATAAAAGAAAAACAAAATGAGCCAACAGTGGAAGAAATAGCAAAAGAATTGGGAGTAACAAAAGAAGAAGTGGTAATGAGCCTAGATGCTATCCAAGATCCGGTTTCACTTCAAGAGCCAGTATATAATGAAGGAAGCGAAAGCATATATATAATGGATCAGGTAAAAGATTCAAAAAATACGGATGAATTATGGGCAGAAAATATAACGGTCGCAGAAGCAATGAAGAAACTAAATAAAAGGGAAAAAACAATAATTTCAAAGAGGTTTTTTGATGGAAGAACACAAATGGAAGTAGCAGAAGAAATTGGAATATCGCAAGCACAAGTGTCTAGGTTAGAAAAAAGTGCAATAGAAAGAATAAAAAAGATGTATAAATAAGGAATGCTTTTAAGAGTATTCCTTATTTATTTCTACTAATATAATATCTTCACCAATGCATTTAATATCTTGCCATGGAATTACAATATCATTATTCCCTGCAAATAGATTAAGCAATTTAGAATTTCCAGGTACAATAATTGAAGTAATTACTCCACTTTCTAAATCGGCTGTTACATCTTGAACAAACCCAAGTCTTTTGCCATCCACAATATTAACAACTTCTTTATGTTTAAAATCTAGTCCTTTTGATCCCATAAAAATCTCCTACATATATAAATATATAATAAGTATATTCAATACATACTGGAAAATGATAAGAACAAATTACAATTTATTTAATAATTATTGCTAAAATAAATAAAATGAATTATAATAATTTCGTAATTTAATAAAAAAGGTGGGACTAATATGGAATTTTTCGCAAATGAAGGGAAAAACGTAGAAATTGAAGTTAATGGCAAAACATATTTAAGACATGCAATAAAAACAAGGTTTGTAAAACAAGGGGAAAATTATATAGATATATTTAAAGAATATGTAAGCCCAATATACGAAGAGGGAGATATAGTTTCTAGTAGTGAAAAAATAATTGCTCTATGCCAAAACAGAATAGTAAAAAGAGAAGATGTAAAAATAGGATTTTGGGCGAAATTCTTATCAAAGTTTGCTTCACATCCAGATACTGGTGTTGGAGTAGGAGAAACAATAAAAATGCAATATGCAATAGATACAGTAGGGTTACTGAAAGTTTTATGGGCTAGTATAGCTAGTGCAGTTACAAAGTTATTTGGTAAAAAAGGAGTATTTTACGAAATAGTTGGACAAGAAGTAAGTGGCTTAGACGGATTTTATGATCACGTTTGGAAAGAGTATGGAGATATAGGAATAAAAATTCCAGAAAACCCTAGCAAAGTATGTGATGAAATAAAAGAGAAACTAGGTATGAGTTGTATGATAGTTGACGCTAATGATTTAGGACAAGAAGTATTAGGACATTCATCAGATATAAAGTTAAGCGATGAGGAATTAAAAGGACTAATAAGAGATAATCCATCTGGACAAGGAAAGGAATTAACACCTATAATTTTAATAAGAGAAAAAAAGTAAAATATTTTATAAATTTATGTTGACAAACAATAATAAAAATGGTATCATAAAAAAGTACCAAGTAAATATGAAGACATATTTTATATAACTTATTTAAAAGTATAAAATTAGTAATATTTTGGGCATAAAAAATAAGCAGTAAAGAAGAAATAATTGCTAATTTTTTTTGTACTCAAAAATACTTTTAAAAAAATAAAAAAAGTTTTAAAAAAGTGTTGACATTTAAAAACTTCGGTAGTATAATAATGAACGTTCTCTAAAAAAGAGAACGGAAGTACATTGAAAAATAAACAATAAATTCCTTTAAGAAGAATACTTTGAAGTATTCGTACTCAAAAAAGAAATTGGAGAAAACCAAGCAAAAAAACGCTAGATTTAAAATGAGTTAAGAACTCTAAAAAACGATATGTAAGTCTCATAAAAATGAGAAATATATATACCATTAATTAGAGAGTTTGATCCTGGCTCAGGATAAACGCTGGCGGCGCACATAAGACATGCAAGTCGAACGGAAGTCGTTACGAAATGGAATGAAGATTTATCTGATTGAAGTTTTGTAACAATGGCTTTAGTGGCGGACTGGTGAGTAACACGTAAGCAATCTACCTATTAGAGGGGAATAACAATGAGAAATCATTGCTAATACCGCATAAGCTTGTAGTACCGCATGGTACAGCAAGAAAAGGAGCAATCCGCTAATAGATGAGCTTGCGGCTGATTAGCTAGTTGGTGTGGTAACGGCATACCAAGGCAACGATCAGTAGCCGGGCTGAGAGGCTCTTCGGCCACATTGGGACTGAGATACGGCCCAGACTCCTACGGGAGGCAGCAGTCGGGAATTTTGCGCAATGGAGGAAACTCTGACGCAGTGACGCCGCGTATAGGAAGAAGGTTTTCGGATTGTAAACTATTTTAGTCAGGGAAGAAAAATGACAGTACCTGAAGAATAA
>FR893514.1 GCA_000434035.1 Clostridium sp. CAG:452
CTTTACTTTCATTATTTGAAATATTATCTATTCCAAATGAGTCCTCAAAAGCAGAAAAAGCTTTACCAATTCTAAAAATCCTTTTTAAAATTGTCAGAATATCTTGCTGATAGTTTTTCATTATTGTCACACCTTTCGTAATTGTCACACCTTTCGTATTGCTTAATAGAAAAAGTTTATATGTTTTTGTAATAAATATTTTATAATTTTTTTAAATTTATGTAAAGCCTTTTTTGAGATTTATTTTATTTAATATAGAAAAAGACTGAAGAATTCTTCAGTCTTTCCTAATTCAATCAAACAAAACTTTAGTTCTTTATAGTTTCTCTTTATCGTTCAGAAGCCATCTCATACGAGTTTTCAAGTCATTTATTTCAGAAATTGGGTTAACTTTTAATAACTTACCAAGTTCTGATAATGTGGTTGTTTCTGGACCAAATAATCCACAAGTTATGTCCCTTTTTTTCAGTTCTTTGAATGAATCTATTACATCATGAATCGTACAGTTAATAGAGCCGTTATCTTCGCCATCTGTGAAAATAATCATACCTCCATTAACATTATATTCATTTGCAAGTTCATCATATTGTCTAAGCATATCTTTGCAGTTGTCGACTATCATATCATATAAAGGTGTTCCATTTTTTTCAGTAAGAGCTGAGTAAAAATATGAAGAAACAACCTTTATATGTTTCGGTCCCATATAATCATTTATAAAATGATTAAGTTTCCTCAACTGATCATTGATATCCCTATCCAACTTTTTACTATGCATCGAAGCAGATTTGTCTATCACAATGTAAATCAACACTTGATCATTGCATTTAGCTTCTGAATATGTAGGCTCATCAAGGTATTCTTGTTCAACAGCCTTTTCTTTTTCATCTTCAGATGTTGTTGTTTCTTGTTCATAATCGCCGTTAAAATAATCTACAAGCTCCTTAATCAAATCGTTATCCATATTTTGGTTGTTTGCCATAGTAAAAGTCATTCCTTTCAAAATATTACATATTTTTGAACTCTATGTTTGATTGAATTATAACAAAATAATTTGTCAGACATTATTATACATTTTATGTAGACCGTTGTCAAATTTTATTATAATATTCAAATTTATAGTTCCATATAATAGTAATACATATCTATGCAATGTAAATTACCATCCCAAATTTCTTCTTTATAATTGTTTACAAAGAAATTATATTCTGTTTTATAATATTTATCAAATCCACATTTAACATAAAACGGAATATTGTTTTGAGTTGTTCCGACTATCATTTTCTTATATTTATTTTTATACAATTTTGTTACTTTTTGTATTAATTTTTCCCATATTCATTTCCTCTAACATCTTCTTTTGTCGCAATATTTTTTAATTCGCATATATTATTATCGACTTTTGTAATAATTATTTCTGCTAAGATTTTCTCATTTTCAAATAATCCATACATTTCTGCATCTTTAATATACTTTTCTACTATTTCTTTATCTGGGTCTGCTTCAAGTATTAAATCCATATATTTTTCTTTTTCAAAAATTTGTTTAATTTCAGCCATTTTTATCTCCTAACTCTTTTTGTATATTATATTTTTATTTGTTTTACTGATATTTTTTCAATAGATTTCTCTTCAATCTGTTGATTGAACTCTGAGCGATTATAAATTTTAACCAATTTACTGTTTGTCATAGCATAAGTAAGCTAAATCTATAGCTTTTTCTAAGTCATTTGAAGCACTAGTAGAGATATCTTTAAGAAGAACTTTTTCTGCACAACGTCCACAATACATAACTATAATCTGTTTTTGTATATCAGACTTTTGTTTATATGCTTTATATGTTTCATCAATTTTTAAAACAAGTACATTTTTTCAGGATTAACAACATTGACAAAATGATTATCATTGCTATTTTGATTATAATACATAACCGTTTTGTCTTATTGTTTCACCTAATTTTGCCTTTTTTCTTCATATTAAGTTTTCTCCAAACCGACATATAGTATTGCTTAAATGTTTTTTTATTATGTCACATATTAACATAAATGACAACTCTTTTATTATATTTGTTTTAATAAGAAAAACTCTCTCATACAAGATGAGAGAGAAAAGATACTTTTTTTGTAATGGTAAAATTTTATTCAGCAAACGGGTTTTTAACTTCTGTGCAGATTACATTGCCAATTGCAATTATATCTGCAGGTTCACACTTAATAAATGTGCATTCCCCGTCATCAGAAAATCCGTTTAATTTTCCGACTAGGGTTGCTCGGATTGATCCGCTTTCAACAATGGGATCAACTACAAGAGCAACAAAAGTACTGTTTCCGTTTACCTGCTGAAGTTCAAAATATTTAACCATTTTTTTACCTCCTTGGCCAGTTGGCCTTTCTTTCATAAAAATTGTTTATACTTTATATTTGAAAACACCATTTACGGTGGAAAAAAGAAAGTAACTCTATATATAATTGAGACTAGCTCAATAGATATAAATATATTATATTATAATTTACATAAAATGTCAAATTTGATGACAAACACTCCTACAAAACTATCATTATTATGATGCACAACTTATTATTTTATATGATATAATATAAATTGAGGCGTTAAAATGAGAGTAAAGAAATTAGTAAATTTATAAAAACAGGAGCTAAAAAGATTGCTTTTAGTAAATTTTCCGATAAAATTGAAGTTACAGCATTTAAAAATCTTGATAATAGTGTTATTATAATATT
The DNA here is from genome assembly GCA_000434035.1 of Clostridium sp. CAG:452. GTDB lineage: Bacteria > Bacillota > Clostridia > TANB77 > CAG-508 > CAG-452. Next base: position 2,735 of record FR893514.1, read on the forward strand.
AAAACTTACAAAGGAGGCAAATAATGATAGATAGAGAAATGAATCCAGACTTTTTAAATTCATTTTTAGACTATAATATTACAATACTTAACAAATCACCTAACAGTATAAAAGAATATAATTATGATCTTATGAATTTCTTAAAGTATATAAAAATACATTTTAAATTAACCAATGAAAAAGACTGGACTAAAATTACTATAAATGATATAAGCCTTGATACAATAAAGAAAATAAAACTAGAAGATATACATAGCTATATTTCTTATATGGCAACAGAACTTAAAAGTAGTCCTGCTACACGTGCTAGAAAAATTTCTTCTATAAGAATATTCTTTAATTATCTTTGCAACAAAGCAAAATTAATAGACACAAATCCTGCGCAAAACTTAGAAACTCCTAAGCTTGGTAAAAGAATCCCTAAATATTTGTCATTAGATGAAAGTAAAAAATTACTAGAAGTAACTAATGATACTGAAGCAAGAAACAATGAAAGAGATTATGCTATCATTACTTTGTTTTTAAACTGTGGTATGCGTTTATCTGAACTAGTAGGTATTGATATACCAGATATAAATTTTAGTGATTGTAAATTAAATGTTGTTGGAAAAGGAAATAAAGAAAGAACTATTTATTTAAATAATGCATGTATGGATGCAATTAATAAATACCTAGCTTCTAGACCTAAAGAAGGAATTAAATATGATTCAAAAAATGCTTTGTTTTTAAGTGAAAGACGTGAAAGAATTAGTAATAGAACTGTTCAAACAATTGTAAAAAAAGAACTATTAAAGGCAGGCCTAGATATTAATAAGTATTCTACACATAAATTAAGACATACTGCTGCTACTCTAATGTATCAATATGGTAATGTAGATATACGTGCATTGCAAGAACTTTTAGGACATGAAAGCATTTCTACAACAGAAATATACACTCATGTTGATAATAGCCAAGTTAGAAATGCAGTAGAAAGTAACCCACTTGCAAACTTTAAGGAGTAAAGTCAAAAGCTTTACTCCTTTCCTACATCCCCCTATATTACAGGAACTTTTAATTCCTGATCTATTTTTAAATTTGAGCTTTCTATATTATTTATTTGAGTAATATCATTCATAATATATCTTATATCTTTTCCCTTGTAATATTCATTTGAATCTTGATTGCTTTTTGCAATACTCCAAAGCGTATCTCCTTTTGATACATATATTGTTTTGTATTGTTTTTCTCCTCTTGAGTATGAAGACTTTGAAATTATTAATGATAAACCCACAATTATTAATAGAACTATTGTTATACTTCTTATAAATTTTTTTATACTAACTATTTTCATATTTTTTCTCCTGTTTTTATATTATTCTTACAAACATTTATTCGTTTGTGTATTCTTATTATAAACACTTGTTCGTATATTGTCAATAGTTTTTTTAAAAAATATTGCAATTTATCTGTATTGCTTTAATTGTCTCTTTGTGATAAAATATAGAATATGTTTATTGAAAAAGGAGAATTAATATGAAAAGCAAAGAAACTATTGTTATTTTAGACTTTTATAGTCAATTTAATCAATTAATAGCAAGACGTGTTAGAGAATGTAATGTTTACTCAGAAGTATTACCTTATGACACTCCTATTGAAAAAATAAAGGAAATCAATCCCAAAGGTATTATATTTACTGGTGGCCCTGCAAGTGTTTATGAAGAAGATTCACCTGCATGTGACAAAGAAATATTCAACCTTGGTATTCCAATTTTAGGAATTTGCTATGGAATGCAATTTATGAGTCATAGTTTAGGTGGTAAAGTTGAAAGAGGAACAAAAAAAGAATATGGAGAAATTGAAGTTAATTTAGACAACTCTTCCCCACTTTTTGAAGGCTTTGACAACAAAAATATTTGCTTGATGAGCCATACAGATTTAGTAAAAGAAGTACCTGCGGGGTTCAAAGTTATTGCAACTACAGATAACTGTCCTACTGCAGCAATTGAAAATAAAGACTTGAACTTTTATGGAATTCAATTTCATGCCGAAGTAAATAACACTGTAAATGGTGTAAAAATAATTAAAAATTTCTTATATAACATTTGCAAATGCTCTGGAGATTGGGTAATGTCTTCTTTTGTGGAAGAATCTATTAAATCTTTAAGAGAAAAAATTGGAGATAAAAAAGTATTACTTGCTTTATCTGGTGGAGTTGACTCTTCTGTAGCAGCAGTTCTATTACATAAAGCTATTGGAAAGCAACTTACATGTATATTTGTTGACCATGGTCTACTTCGTAAAAATGAAGGTGATGAAGTTGAACAAATATTTAGAAATCAATTTGATATAAATCTTATTAGAGTAAATGCTGAAGAAAGATTCTTATCTAAACTTGCTGGAGTTTCTGAACCTGAAAAGAAAAGGAAAATAATAGGTGAAGAATTTATAAGAGTATTTGAAGAAGAAGCTAAAAAAATTGGTAAAGTAGACTTTTTAGTTCAAGGTACTATATACCCTGACGTTATAGAAAGTGGCAAAGGAAAAGCTGCTGTTATAAAAAGTCATCACAATGTTGGTGGACTTCCAGACTATGTAGATTTTAAAGAAATTATAGAACCATTAAGAGATTTATTTAAAGATGAAGTTAGAAAAACTGGATTGGAACTTGGAATTCCAGAAAAATTAGTATTTAGACAACCATTCCCTGGTCCTGGACTTGCAATTAGAATTATTGGAGATATAACAAAAGAAAAACTAGAAATTTTAAAAGATGCAGACTATATCTTTAGAGAAGAAGTTGCAAATGCTGGATTAGATAAAGAATTAAATCAATACTTTGCAGTTTTAACAAACTTAAAATCTGTTGGAGTTATGGGAGATTACAGAACATATGATTATACTTTAGCTTTAAGAAGTGTTTGTACAACAGATTTTATGACAGCTACTTGGAGCAGAATTCCATACGACATATTAGAAAAGGTATCTTCTAGAATTGTAAATGAGGTAAAACATATAAATAGAGTTGTATACGATATAACATCTAAACCACCTGCAACAATTGAATGGGAATAAAAAACAAGCAAGAAGCTTTTATAACTTCTTGCTTGTTTTTTAAATATTTTTAATATTATGATTTATAAGAATGATCTATTTCTTTTAGTGTTACATCATGTGCTCCTCCTTCTGAAATACTCACTTCTGAAACCATTGTTAATCTTGCTTTTTCATGTAATTCTGGAATTGTTGTTGCTCCACAATTGCACATTGTTGATTTTATTTTTGCAACTGTTATTTCTAGATTATCTTTTAAAGAACCTGCATAAGGTATATATGAATCAACACCTTCCTCAAAAGCAAGTTTATTTTTAGCTTCTCCACCTAAATCATATCTTTGCCAATTTCTTGCTCTATTTGAACCTTCTCCCCAATACTCTTTAACATAGTTGTTTCCCACTTTTACAACTCTTGTTGGACTTTCATCAAATCTTGCAAAATATCTTCCCATCATTACATAATCTGCTCCCATTGCTAAAGCAAGAGTAATGTGATGGTCATATACTATTCCACCATCTGAACATACTGGAATATATATTCCTGTTTCTTCAAAATATTTGTTTCTTTCATCTACAACTTCCATTAAAGCACTTGCTTGTCCACGACCAATTCCTTTTGTTTCACGAGTTATACAAATTGATCCTCCACCTACTCCGACTTTTATAAAATCAGCACCAGCATTTGCTAAATATCTAAACCCTTCTCTATCTACAACATTTCCTGCACCTATTTTTAGGTCATCACCATATTTTTCTCTTACAAAATCTATTGTGTTCTTTTGCCATACTGAATATCCATCAGAAGAATCCATACAGATTATATCAACACCAGCTTCTACTAGTGCAGGTATTCTTTCTTCATAATCTCTAGTATTTATACCTGCTCCCACAATATATCTTTTATTTTCATCTAATAAAGAGTTAGGGTTGTTTTTTCTGTCTTCATAATCTTTTCTAAATACTAAATATTTTAGATTTCCTTCTTCTGTTAATATTGGTAAACAATTTATTTTTTTATCCCATATTATATCATTTGCTTCTGATAATGTTATTCCTTTTTTAGCCCATATAACATCTTCTTTTTTAGTCATGAAATTATCAATTGGTTCGTCTTGGTTATCTCTTGATAATCTATAATCTTTATTTGTTACAATTCCTAGGAATTTTCCAGATGCTGTTCCATCATCTGTTATAATAACAGTTGAATGCCCAGTTTTTTCAACTAACTCTAAAACTTCTTTTAAACTAGTTCCTGATTTTACGTTTGAATCACTAATTACAAAACCTGCTTTATGTTTTTTTACATGATAAACCATTTCTGCTTGTGATTCTATTGATTGAGAACCATATATAAAAGCAAGTCCTCCTTCACGTGCTAGTGCAATACCCATTTTTTCTCCTGATACTGATTGCATTATTGCAGAAACCATAGGTACGTTTGCATAGAATTTAGCTTGCTCTCCTTTTTTAAATTTTACAAGAGGTGTACGTAAAGATACATTTGCTGGTATACATCTCTCATCTGTTAAATTTGGTAGTAATAAAAATTCATTAAAAGTTCTTGATATGTCTGGTAATATTTTTGACATGTTTTTTCCCCCTTCATTTTTAATTAATATTTAAATTCTCAATATTATATAATAAAAAGAGACTAAGTTCAATACTTAATCCCTATTATTTTGATTTTATGCTCTTGGATGAGCATGCTTATATACATTTTTTAAGTTTTCATCTTGGAATTGCATATATACTTGTGTAGATGATATATCTGAATGTCCAAGCATTGTTTGAATAGCTTTTAAATCTGCTCCATTTTGTAAAAGATGTGTTGCAAAAGAATGTCTTAAAACGTGTGGTGTAATATCTTTTGTTATATGAGCTTGTTCTTTATAGAATTTTACTATTTTCCAGAATCCTTGTCTTGTTAATCTTTTACCATTAACATTAACAAATAAAGCCTTTTCATCATCAGATTTTATCATTATTGGTCTTGAACTTTCCATATACTCTTTTAGAGCTTTTAATGATAAAGAACCTAATGGAATATTTCTTTGTTTGTTTCCATTTTTGCATGTTACATAACCGTTTACTAGATTAACATCTTCTACATTTAGAGATATTATTTCTGTAACTCTCATTCCTGTGGCATATGCGAATTCTAGCATTGCTTTGTCTCTAATTCCTTTTAAATCAACATTTTTTGGTTGATCTAGCAATAAAGACACTTCTTGTGAAGTTAATATGCTTGGTACTCTTTTTTCTATTTTTGGAGATTGAATGCCTTCTGTTGGGTCATTTTTTACTTTTTTATTTTTTAAAGAATATTGATAAAATAATCTTATTGAAGCTAAATTTCTTGATATTGTAGAAGATTTCTTATTCATGTCATGTAAATAATTTAAATAATCTTTTATATCCTCTTGTTTAACTTTTGCATAGTTTATATTATTTTCTTCAACATATTTTTCATATTGCAAAATGTCTCTTCTATATGATTGTAGTGTATTATCAGATAATTTCTTATCATTTTGTATAAATTCTAAAAAACTTTCAATTTGTTTCTCCATAATCTAGCTCCTTTATTATTATTTTTATGAATATTTATTATGTATATATTTATATCAAATTAATCTAAAAAAGTAAATAGATTTTTATAATTTATCTTATAAATATTTTATAATCCAAACCAGTATATTTTTTGAGACAAAAACCTCTATAAATGAAGATATTATCATAAAAACTAGCATTAAAGCAGAAAAAAAAGTATGCCTTAATATTTCTAATTTAATGTTTTCTTTTCTTCTATCTTTCATTATTGAATTATGTAGCCTCATTCCACTCACAGAAAGAGCAATAATGCATGGAATAAATATTATATTTTGCAGAAAAACTGTTGAAAGAACAAATAAAATTCCTTTCCATAAACCACATGTTGCAATAACAGAAGATATTGTGTATCCCAAGCAAAATCCTCTAAAAGCAACAATTAAATATACAATTGATATTCCTATAACTGTTGACCCCATAAACCATAGTATTATAGCTAGTACAATATTTTTCTTTATAGAATCTTTAAGTAATACCATATCATTTATTTCTTTGTTTTCCTTTAAAGATGATATGAATGAGGTTATATAATTATTTATTTCTAACCCTTGGTTTTCCGAAACATTATTTATAAAAATAACACCTACTATAATTCCAATTAAAAATATTACAGTAAAAATTATGTACTCTCTTAAGTTGCTTTCCACGTGTGAAAAAATTACTTCTTTTATTCTTGAATTATTACTCCTAAGTTTATTATATCTTCTTCTGTTCATTATTTACCTCCGAAATGCTTATACATAATGTGTATTCGAAAGAATAAAAAAAAGAACAATATATGTTCTTGTAAAATAAAATATTTGTTTAGACAAATTAGAATTTGTGTGAGGGGGAATTCTAGGGACTGTCCCTTAAAATCACCAAACCTGGGGATTTTGGCGACTGTCCTGAATTCATCCGCTAAACAAATTCCAATTTATTGAAATAATGTTATGTCTTCTATATTGGCTGCAAAATATGGCATATCTTTGTCTTTTTCTTTTAAAAACATTGTAAATTCATCATTTAAATAAAAATATCTATTTTCTTCTTCAGGCATAAGCGACATCTCCTTTGTCATTACAATTGCCGCTTCACTTTTTAATTTTCCTCCAGATTTGTCCATTTCTAGTTCTATTGTTTGAATTGCTTGTTCTATTGTACATCTATCGCCATCTTTAGCCAAAAACTCTTTATTACATAGCTCATTAAATTCTTTTCTTGTATTAAATTTTATATTTGGAACCTTTAAAAAGTCATTCTCTGTAAATTTTTTATTTCCTGTATATGCTTTTGCTTTTTCTATTATATTGTTATATATTGTTGCAAAATTTCCACCTTCTGCTCCTCTACATAATATTACTTGTTCTCCTTCTTTTGTGTTTAATATAATTGCAAAATCATTTTCTGTATTATAGTACAATACTTCTACTTGATCATATAATTTTGAATCTGAGTTTTTTTCTATTCCGAAATATTTTACATCTTTATATTTGGTTCCAAATGTACCAGCATCTAGCTCGTTGAAATCATTTTCAAAATTGAATTCTTTTTTTAGCATTGCATAAAATAAATATTTTTTATACCATTCAGAATATCCGAGAAGCATCCTTAGGAGCTTCTGACCAATCTATGCTATCTAATATGTCACTTTTCTCATTAAATTTTTCTTTAATTGCTTTTTCGATTTTCTCTTTTAAATCTAATGTTAATAAGTCATATACTTTATAATAATCCTTTTCTGAAAGTTGGTCTTCTTTAAATGTTTGTTTGTTTAAGTTTTCTACTAATTTTTCTTGTGGCGTAAATACTACATCTTGTTTTACTACATTATTAACCATATCATTCCATACTAATTGGAATGTTCCGCACCATATACTATTTGTTGTTATCTCATCTTCTAATGTTGCTACTGTTTTTATCTCATCTGAATACTTTTTCTTCTCAGGATTTTTATTTTTATTATTCTTAAATAAGTATACATACATTCCTGCCAAAACTACCAATAATATAATTACTACAAGTATAGTAATTATTGCTTTTTTATTACTTACTTCTTTTTTCATTTATAATTCTCCTTTTTTAGTAATCTAAATACTTTATTCTAACAAGTTTTAACTTGTCCGTAAACTCCACCTCCTCCTGCTTGTATTTTCATTTTTCCTTCTCTTGCGGAAATTATATTGTCTGCTATTTTTTCTCCTACAACAGCTTCTAAATCATCTTTACTTAGTTTGTGCAATATATTCATCTCTGTTCCAAAATTATCTAATAGCTTATCTATTGTTTTTTTACCTAATCCCGGAATAAATGTAAGCGGTATTTGATATACATATTCCGGTCTATTTTCTGGGCTTTTTGCTTCTTTTTTATCTTTTATTATTTCTATTCTGTCATACACTCCCATTGTTATATTTCTGCTATCACATGTATCACATACTGTTACAGGTGCATTTCCTGGTATATTCTTGCCACAAACTTCACAATATGTTCTATGATACTTGCCAAGTTTTGGATCTAATCCATAATTAGTTAGTATTTTTCTTCCATTCTCATTCTTTAAAGCTTTTAATAATTCTTTAAAGCTTATATCTTCTACTAACATTTTATTATATTCTCTTGCTATTTTTGGTAGCGAATGAGCATCAGAATTAGTTACAAACGTTTTTGATTCCAATTCTGAAATAGTATCTGCTAAAAATGTATCAGAGCTTAAACCTAATTCTATGGCTGGTATTTTAGAATATTTTTCTTTAAAAATTTTCTCTAATCTATCTGTGCAATTTCCATAAAAGCTTTTATGAGGTGTAAAGCAATGGGCTGGTACTAGTATTCCATTATACTTTTCTACTATATCAATTAGTTCATATGCAGAAATATCAGCTCTTTGTGAACTTAATGTAATATTTTTAATATGTGTACTCATTTCTTTTGAAAAGCCTTTTATATCTTCTAAATGAGGAAAATAACATAAATTGTGTGCACTTCCGCAATGACCATTTAAACCTTTCTCTGATGTTTCTATTTCGCTTCCTAAAATTATACATACTTTATCTTTGTATATTATTCCACCATCTTTTATTTCATATGCTTCACCAGTTTTTAAAAAATTTTCTATGTCTTCTATTACATATGGTGATGCACAATCTATAATTCCTACTATATCTATTCCTTTTCTTTCTCTGCACTCTTTTGCAATATTTGCAAAATTAAGACTTCTTGCTGCCGTTATTTTTATTGGTTTATTATTTTCACTTCTTCCTATGTGTACATGTAAATCTGCAAAAACTTCGTACATTTTTATCTTCTCCTATATACAAATTTTAGGTTGCAGAATGCAACCTAATTAACATCAATTTTATAGGTACATTTCTTTTTCTTCTGCACCTTTATTTTTATTATTTTCTAATTCTGCTTTTGCCTTTTTTATATCTGACAAAAACTTATCATACTTATTTAATACTGTTCTTGAATATTCTTGTTCTGTTTGCTTTCCAGCTTCTTTCCCCATAACAGAAAATATACTAAATTTATCAAAATCTATCATGCGTTTATCTCCTTTGCTATATTTATAAATTGTTTAAATTCATTCATATACATATTGTTACAGTTTTTTAAGTTCCTGCTTTCCAATAATATAAGTGCTTCTTCAATTGGAAAAGCTACTCTCTCTGGTCTATCTAAAAGCATTCCTCCAAAATTATCTGCTAATTCTAATATGTCACTTTCTTTTCTTCTTGGTAAGCTGTTACTATATCTATTTTGTTGTTCGCAAATAGTACAGAATTCTTTTGAAAAGCCTAGTTTTGATAAAAATTCAGCTCCATCTTTTGCATAACTTTTAATTTTTTCTATGTCTTGTGCATTATTTACTTTTTTACATCCACAAAGAAGCATTGCTGTAACCACTGTGTTTTCATCTATATCTATGTCCATAGATTCAATAAATAGTTTAGCAATTAATGATTTGAAAATTACAGAATTATCAAAAAATATGTTTGTTTTTTTCTTTAAATAATGCATTATTTCTATTTTTCTTCCATAATCTTTTTCAGCTAATATATAGTCTGCAAAAGTTTCCATACATTTGTCCTCCACAAATTCTTCTTATGTATATTCTACCTTCGCAGTCATTATATTCCATAAACCTTTATATTTCAACGGTTGTCGTTAAAACGTAATGTTTTTGTAATCATTTAGTAATAATTGTACTAAATTCTAGAAATTTCTCCTCTTGCTAGTTCATCACATCTGTTATTGAACTCATTATCACTATGTCCTTTTACTTTTATAAATTTAACTTTATGTACCTTAGTTAAGTTATACAATTCTTGCCACAATTCTTTATTTTTTACAGGTTCTTTACTTGCTGTTTTCCAATTATTTTTTATCCAATTATATATCCAACCATTATTAAAGCAATTAACAACATACGCACTATCACTATATAAATCTACCTCGCATGGCTTTTTTAATAGTTTTAGCGCTTCTATAACTGCAGTTATTTCCATTATATTATTAGTAGTATCAGGATTACCCCCACTAATTTCTTTTTTTACATCATTAAACATTAGTATAGCTCCCCAGCCACCAGGTCCTGGATTTCCGTGAGCATGCACCATCTGTATATATTATAACTTTGTCCATATTTATTTTCCTTTCTCTATAAATTGGAATTTGTCTTTTTTTATGTTTTATGATATTATATCAATAAATAATTAAAATTTGCAATAATATAGGAGATATTATGAGTAAAATATTAGGAATAATAGCCGAATACAATCCATTTCACAATGGTCATCTTCTTCATTTAGAAGAATCAAAAAGACTTGTAAACCCTGATTATACAGTATGCATTATGAGTGGAAATTTTGTACAACGTCGGCGATACCTCTATAATTGATAAATGGTCTAAAGCTGAAATAGCTTTAAAAATAGGTGTTGATTTAGTTGTTGAACTTCCTACCATTTATAGTATATCAAGTGCAGAAAACTTTGCAGAGGGTGCTATTAAGCTTTTAAGTGCCTTTGGCAAAGATGTTACTCTCTCTTTTGGAAGTGAATGTGGAGATATTTCTGCATTAACGCAAATTGCTAATGTTTTATGCAGTGAGCCTAAGGAATATCTAACTATACTTCAACATGAATTAACAAAGGGTGTTTCTTATCCAAAAGCTAGGGAAAATGCTCTAATGTTTTATTTGGGTGATGTTAGAAAATATGCAAATATATTATCTTCTCCTAATAATATTTTAGGTATAGAATATTTAAAAGCTATGAAAAAGCTTAAATCTAATATAAGTGCTATAACAATAAAACGAATTGGAACTGACTATAATAGTGTAGAAACTGTAGAAAATATTGCCAGTGCAACAGCTTTAAGAAAACTTATATTTTCTAACAAAGATATATCTTCTTACTTGCCCACTTTTTCTTTTGACATATTAAAAAACAACATAAAATATGGAAAGATAGTAAACAGCATTTCTTGTTTTGAAAGAGAAATAATATACACTTTAAGAAAGATGAGTTTATCAGATATAGAAAATTTACAAGATGTTACAGAAGGATTAGAAAACTCAATAAAAAGTGCTTCTGATTCTTGTAATAATTTAGAAGATTTAATAAATTCTATTAAATCTAAACGATACACTCGTTCTAGAATTCAAAGAATTTTATTATATTCATTATTAAATATTACTAAGAAAGATAAAATTGATTCATATAAAATAAATCCATATATTAGGGTTTTAGGAGTTAGCCATAGAGGAAAAAATCTACTTTCTCAAATAAGTGAAAACAAAAAATATCCAGTTATAACATCTGTTAAAAAATTTATTGATAATAACAATAATAAAGTTTTAAAAAGTATGCTGGAAAAAGATATTTTAGCTTCTAATATTTATACTTTAGGTTATGAATATGATTCAAAAGCTAATTTAGATTATACTAAAAAATTAATAATAAATTAAAATATGGATCGCCAAAATTGCGACCCATATGCAAAAAATGAGGCATATCGCCTCATTTTTTTATTCTTCCCAGTTATGATATACATCCATAACATCATCTAAATCTTCTAGATTATCTATTAGTCTTTGCATTCTTTCACTTGCTTTTTCATCTAATGCAACATATGTTGTAGGAATCATTTGAACTTCTGCTTCTACAAATTCAATTCCTTCTGCCTCTAAAGCTTCTCTAACTTGTGTAAAATCAGATGGTTCTGTTGTAATTTCATAACATTCCTCTTCTACATTAAAATCTTCTGCTCCATTATCGATAGCTAGTAACATTAGCTCATCTTCAGATAAATTTGTTTTTGTTTTATCTATAACAATAACACCTTTTTTATTGAACATATATGAAACGCAACCACTTGTTCCTAGATTTCCACCAGCCTTATCAAATACATGTCTTACATCTGCTGCTGTCCTGTTTTTATTATCTGTTGAAGCATTTACAATTACAGCAACTCCATTTGGTCCATATCCTTCATATACTATTTCTTCGTAATTTTCATTACTTGCTGAAGCTTTTTTTATTGCATTGTTTATTGTATCATTAGGCATGTTAGCAGCTTTACACTTTGCTATAACAGCTTTTAATTTTGAATTTCCCGCAGGTTCTGGTCCACCTTCTTTTACTGCTATTAATAATTCTCTTCCTAATTTAGTAAATATTTTTCCTCTGGCAGCATCTGCTTTTCCTTTTTTTGCTGCTATATTGTGCCATTTGCTATGTCCTGACATGCTTTTTCCCCCTCTTCTATCTTTATTTTAATATATATTAGACAATTTAAATCGTCTTAAATTTTAAGCCTTAAATATTTTATCACATATTTTTATGTTTGCCAATAGGGGCAAATAGATTTAATATTCTAAAGTGCAAATTTTGCACTCTAGAATTTATAATTCAAATATATTTGCTTTTACAATAAGTTTTTGTATTCTTGTTTTGTCCTCTAATGGGACCTCCCACAAGCTTCCTGCAATACTCCTTTTAATTTTATACTCTTTAGTAGGTTCTCCAATCAATTTGTTCAGTTGCTTTTGCAGTGATACTTTATTTGTATATATCACAATTTTGTTTTCACTATATAAAACATTTATATTTGTTTCTATTTCGGATTTAATTGCTTCTTTGTATATTTTTTTCATAATTTAAAATTCCGCACTTCCTGTTGTTCTTGGGAAAGGAATTACATCTCTGATGTTAGACATACCTGTTAAGTACATAACCATTCTTTCAAATCCTAATCCAAATCCTGAGTGTACAACAGTTCCATATTTTCTTGTATCTAAATATGCTTTATATGTCTCTTCGTTCATTCCTTGTTCTTTAATTTTGTTTATTAGCACTTCATAATTTTCTTCTCTTTGGCTACCACCAATTATTTCTCCAACTCCTGGTACTAATAAATCTACTGCTGCAACTGTTTTTCCATCTGGATTTTGTTTCATATAAAATGCTTTTACTCCTGCTGGATAATCTGTAACAAATACTGGTTTTTTATAAATTTTCTCTGTTATAAATCTTTCATGTTCAGTTTGAAGTCCTGCTTCCCATTCTACTGGATATTTAAATTGGTCTTTATATGGAGTTAATAATTCTATTGCCTTTGTGTATGTTATTCTTTCAAATTTATTATTAACAACATTCTCTAACCTATCTATTAATCCTGGTTCTATAAATTTATTGAAAAATTCCATTTCTTCTGGTGCATTTTCCATTACGAATTTTATAATATATTTTACCATTGCCTCTGCTACGTCCATGTTATCACTTAAATCTGCAAAAGCCATTTCTGGTTCTATCATCCAAAACTCTGCAGCATGTCTTGGTGTATTAGAATTTTCTGCTCTAAATGTTGGTCCAAATGTATAGATATTGCCAAATGCTGTTGCAAACATTTCTCCATTCAATTGTCCACTTACAGTTAAGTTAACTGATTTTCCAAAAAAGTCTTGAGTATAGTCTACCTCTCCTTGTTCAGTTTTAGGAACATTATCTAAATCTAAAGTTGTTACTCTAAACATTTCTCCTGCGCCTTCACAGTCACTACCTGTTATTAATGGTGTATGAACATACACAAATCCTTGTTCTTGGAAAAATTTATGAATTGCATAAGCAACTAATGATCTTACTCTAAATACTGCCATAAAAGTATTTGTTCTAGGTCTTAAATGAGCTACTGTTCTTAAATATTCAAATGTGTGTCTTTTATTTTGAATTGGATAATCTAAATCTGATGCTCCTAAAATCTCTATTTCTTTTGCATGAATTTCAAAAGGTTGTTTTCCATCAGGTGTTTCTACTAAATCGCCTTTAACTGAAATACTTGAACTTATACTCAATTTTGCTACATCTTTAAAATTGCTTATTTTATCTTCTTCAAAAATTACTTGTATGCATTTAAAGAAGCTACCATCATTTAATTCTATAAAACCTAATTTTTTTGAATCTCTTATTTGTCTAATCCAACCACAAACAGAAATTTCCTTTCCAACATAATCTTTTTGATTTCTAAAGATTTCTTTAATTTGAACTCTTTCCATAAAAATTCCTCCAATCTAATTATTTTATTTGCAGGGTAAGAACAAAGCGACTTTAGTCGCCCTTTGTTCTCGCCGATTTGAGTTTCCGAATAAAATGAGGAAATCTCAAAGGCAATAGCGATTATAGCCTTTTTGTTGAATAGGAAAATCTTTGATTTTTCTTATTTAACAAAAAATCCCTGCAATATAAATTGCAGGGACGAATATAACTCCGCGGTACCACCCTAACTTAAGAATTATTAGATAATTCTTCACTCTATAAACTATGCTCCAATGTGTTTCGCTTTGTATTGTTTTCTAAAAAAGGCTTTCAGCCGGCGACCCTTTCTCTCTACTAGTAACCTTATACAGCTTTGCATTGTAATAACGCATTTATTAATTTAAATTATTTTACATTATTTTTTCTGCTATTGTCAAGTACTATTCAATTATTTGTAGTTTTTTTATATGTGCAATAGCTTTTCAACTTGACATAATATTTGTGGGAATGATATAATTATATTGCCAAAAAAAATTTAATTTGAAAGGATGTTTAACTTGATCACTTGGCACTACGTAGAAAATTCATCCGCAATAACTGAAGGTTTTCAGTTGATTACAACAGGAAAGTTCTTTCTTGTTCAGGACATGAATGAAGATTCATTTTACACGAACTGTGTTTCTGTTCACGCATTTACAGAAACCGAGCCCAAAGAATTTCTAAAGGCTCTCGCAGATTGGTTCGATAATAAGAACCTTTGCGATACTGTGACTGTGCATTATGGACCCGAAGTCAAAGAATTCATAGACCAGATATGCGCAGCTAATGCTCTTATGTATTTGGCCCATGACTAAAAGAAAAGGTCTTGCAAATTTGCAAGGCCTCTTCTTTTTTTTACACTTCTAGCAGTGTTATCTTATTTCTATTTTTAGTTATTATTTTTTCCTCTTGCATTTTTTTTAGTTGTTTCATCATAGCAGTTCTATCTATTACCAGATAATCTGCAAGTTCAGAAAGTGAAATTGGAATTTCAACTATTTTACTATTGTTTTCAATTGATAAATTTTCTAAATATGATAGTAGTTTTTCTTTTATACTTTTATTAGCTAATAACTCTGTTCTATAATTTATATCTGCAACTCTATGTAATATTAAATCTGGTAAATTCTTTAAAAGTGATATGTGAAATGTACAGTCCTTATTACAGTTTTCTATAATATCATAAGGTAAAAACAATACTTCGCAATCTTTTTTTGCTACTACAAAAAGTTCTCTATCTGTATGAAGTTTGTAAAATGCCTCTCCAAATATATCATTTTTTCTTAAATAATATATAATCCTTCTATTGCCTTCTTTATCATATCTTGCAAGATATGCTTCTCCTTTTAAAAGAATATGCATTTGATTTCTCTTTAGTAAATATGTAGTAATTATTTCATTTTTTTTAAACTTTTTAACTTCTGTTAAAGCACATTTTCTTTTTAGTTCTTCTATAAAGTGTTCAACATCAAATGTTTTTTTCATAACTACTTACTCCTTACCTTTATTTTTACTAATATTATCACAAAAGTGTGGTCAAAGCAACACTTTGTAAAAAAATGGAATGAAGAATACTTGTCAAAGCACATGTAATCATATTGTAATAAAAATGTAATAAAGTTTTTAAGCATTAAACGCCAACACTTTACTTACTGTTTTTACTATTTTTTATAACTTTTTTGTTTTTTGTTGCCGTTGCAACAGATTTTTTTGTTTTTTATCTATAAAATGTATTCAATCAAAAATTTTAATACAAAAGTTAAAGGAGGACTTTATTATGCAAGTAATAAAAAGAGACGGAAGAGTCGTAAATTTTAATCAAGAAAGAATTGTAAAAGCTATAACTATGGCAATGGCACAAACTACTGGTGGTGTTGATATAGATTTGGCAAATAAAATAGCAAATGCTGTAGAAAGACAATTAGAAGATAAAAATCAAGCTAGTGTTTATGAAATCCAAGATTTAGTAGAAAAAAGACTTATGGCTTCTAGTAGAAAAGAAGTTGCCCAAAGCTATATAACATATAGATACAATAGAGATGTTGCTAGAAAATCTAGAACGAAAGATATTTTTCTAGATATTATTGGTGCAAAAGCAAATGATATAACAAGAGAAAATGCTAATATGAATGCAGATACACCTGCTGGTATGATGATGAAATTTGCTTCTGAAACTACAAAACCTTTTGTTGATGACTTTTTACTTTCACCAGAAGTTAGAAAAGCTTCTCAAGAAGGATATATACATATTCATGATAAAGACTACTACCCTACAAAAAGTTTAACATGTTTACAACATCCATTAGATAAAATATTAAAAAATGGATTTAGAGCTGGGCACGGAAGTTCTAGACCTGCTAAAAGAATTGAAACAGCAAGTATAATTGGTTGTATTTCTATGGAAACAATTCAAAACGAAATGCATGGTGGACAAGCAATCCCTGCATTTGACTACTATCTTGCTCCTTATGTTAAGTCAACATTTGTAGAAGAAATTAAAAAATTAGAAAATGCTTTTGGCAAGGACTTTTCTAATTTATATGAATACCAAGTAGAAGATTATATAAAGAAAGATTTAACTGGTTTAGAAGGTGAAAAAAGAATTATTCAAGTTGCTATTAACAACACTGTAGACAGAGTTCATCAATCAATGGAAGCATTTATTCATAATATGAATACAATTCATTCAAGAGGTGGAAATCAAGTTGTGTTTAGTTCTATAAATTATGGAACAGATACTTCTCCAGAAGGTA
Organism: Clostridium sp. CAG:452; assembly: GCA_000434035.1. GTDB lineage: Bacteria > Bacillota > Clostridia > TANB77 > CAG-508 > CAG-452. The sequence goes on from FR893514.1 coordinate 19,686, forward strand.
GATGTGTAATAAGAGAAATGCTAACATCTACATATGAAGGTGTTGGAAATGGTGAAACAGCTATCTTCCCTATTCAAATTTGGAAGAAAAAAAGAGGCGTAAACTATTTGCCACAAGATAAAAACTATGACCTATACCAATATGCATGTAAAGTTACTGCAAGAAGATTTTTCCCTAACTTTATAAATCTAGATGCTACATTTAATCAACATGAGAAATGGAAAGCAGATGATCCAAATAGATATTATTATGAGTGTGCAACTATGGGATGTAGAACAAGAGTATTTGCAGATAGACATGGTGAAAAAACTTCTGTAGGAAGAGGAAATTTATCATTTACTACTCTTAACTTGCCTAAACTTGCTATTGAATCTGCTTATGAAGCACAAGAAGAATTAGGATTAAAATTCGACTTAGGTATAAATAGTGAAAAGAATATGACACCTGCTTATAACAAAACTGTTAAAAAAATATTCATGAATAAATTAGAAGATTATGCAAGAATTGCAGCTACTCAATTATATGAAAGATATAAATTCCAATGTACTGCTGTTGCAAAACAATTTCCACTTTTAATGTCTGGAATGTGGCAAGGTAGCGAAAACTTAAAACCTAATGATTCTGTTGAACCAGTGTTAAAACATGGAACATTAAGCATTGGATTTATAGGGCTTGCAGAATGTTTAATTGCTTTAACTGGTAAACATCATGGAGAATCTGAAAAATCTCAAGAATTAGGTATAGAAATAATATCTAGACTTAGTGAATTATGTGATGAGTTTTCTGATAAATATGACTTAAACTATTCTGTACTTGGAACACCTGCAGAAGGTTTATCTGGAAGATTTACAAGAATGGATAAAAAAGAATTTGGTATAATTCCTGGAATTACAGATAGAGATTACTATACAAATAGTAACCACGTTCCAGTATGGTATAAATGTACAGCTGAGCATAAAGCAAAAATAGAAGCACCTTACCATGCTTTAACACCAGCAGGACATATATTCTATATAGAATTAGATGGAGATGCAACACATAATCCTAGCACAGTAGAAGCGGTTGTAAATTTAATGGACAAATACAATATGGGTTATGGCTCTATAAATCATACTCGTTCTAGATGTATGCAATGCGGATTTGAAAACGCTGATGCAAACTTAACTAAATGTCCTCAATGCGGTAGTGATGATATAGATACAATTCAAAGAATTACAGGATACTTAGTTGGTACAACTTCTAGATGGAATTCAGCAAAACTTGCAGAATTAAAAGATAGAGTTACACATACAGGTTTTAGTAAATAGTTTATGATATTTAATATTTAAGAGCAGACCTGTTTTATGTAAATTGACTAAATTGTAAAAAAGTGCTATAATTAATTTGTATTAGGTGGTTGCCTGTACAAATATTATACTAATGAAAGGAGGTCACTATTGTGACCTACACAACCAAAACTCCTAGATTGTTTGCAAAGTATTTCTGTGAGCAGGATTCAAGAAAACTCGCGAAAGACCTTGAGCTCTTTGAGAAATGCCATGGAGAAGCAGCTTCTGTTGAAGTCATTTTCTTCATTGAAAATGGTCTTATAAACAGAATGGCAACGCCCAGCGACACTACCTATGGTAATGTTTTGGGATATAACTTCTCCGACTATGCCGTTAATAAATACAACACAAAGCGCCAGTTGCTTGTAAGAGTTTCTCCTGCAACGCTGTAATGGAGTTCCGCTCTGCTGTTAAAGCAGGGCGGTTTTCTTTGTCAATTTTTTTACTTGACAATTATGTTATAATAATTTTGATTTGTAAAAAAATATTTTTTTAGAGGTGTATTATGGATAATAGGAAATTAGAATTAGTTACAGATTTTTATGAATTCACAATGTCAAATGGCTATTTTGCTAAAAACATGAATAATGTTAATGCATATTTCGATGTGTTTTTTAGAGAAATTCCTGATGGCGGTGGTTATGTTATATTTGCTGGCCTAGAGCAAATAATTGAATATATTCAAAACCTACATTTTGACGAAGAAGATATTATTTATTTAAAAAGTACAAATAAATTCTCTGATGAATTTTTAAATTACTTAAAAAATTTTAAATTTAGTGGAGATATTTGGGCTGTTCCAGAAGGCACTGTTGTCTTCCCTACCGAACCTTTAATTACAGTAAAAGCTCCTTTAATAGAAGCTCAACTTTTAGAAACAATGCTATTGCTGTTAATTAACCATCAGAGCTTAATTGCAACAAAAGCAAGTAGAATAGTTAGTGCTGCAAAAGGACGTCCTGTAATGGAATTTGGAGCTCGTAGAGCACATAGTATTGATGCTGCAGTTTATGGAGCAAGAGCAGCAATAATTGGTGGCTGCGTTGGAACTTCTTGCACTCTTACAGCACAAAAATACAATGTACCTGCAAGTGGAACTATGGCACACAGTTTTATACAAAGTTTTGACTCTGAATATGAGGCATTTAAAGCTTATGCAGAAAACTATCCAGATGATTGCACTTTACTAATTGATACTTATGATTCATTAGGCTCTGGAATTAATAATGCAATAAAAGTATTTGACGAAGTTCTAACTCCTATGGGATACAGGCCAAAAGCTGTAAGAATTGATAGCGGTGACTTATCTTACCTATCAAAAAAATTAAGAGTAATATTAGATAATGCTGGTTATAAAGATTGCAAAATCTGTGGTACTAACTCTTTAGACGAATATGTTATTACATCTATATTAGATGAAGGCGCTAAACTAGATTCTTTTGGTGTTGGAGAAAATTTAATTACAGCTAAAAGTAATCCTGTTTTTGGTGGAGTATATAAATTAAGTGCTATAGAAAAAGAAGGAAGAATAATTCCTAAAATTAAAGTTTCAAATAATACTATAAAAATTACCAACCCTGGTTTTAAAAAGACATATAGATTTTATGATAAAAAAACCAACAAGGCCCTTGCAGACGTTATCGCTTTACATGACGAAATTATTCCAGAAGATAATTATACAATTTTTGACCAAACTGCAACTTGGAAAAAGAAAACTTTAACAAATTACACTATTAGACCTTTACAAGAAAAAATTTTTGATAATGGTATTTTAGTATACACTTCTCCAGCTTTAAAAGAAATTGCAGAAAATGCAAAAGCTGAACTAAATACTTTATGGAATGAAGTAAAACGTATGAAAAACCCTCATAAATACTATGTAGATTTGTCTCAAGAATTATGGAATCTAAAAGATAGTATGTTACACAATTTATAAAGTTAAAAGCACTAGAATAGCCTAGTGCTTTGTTCTTTTATCTACAATTCATTTGATTATTCATATAAAATTTTCGTTCTGCTAGTTTGTCTTGTACTCCTCTTAATGCTTCTCCAAATCTTTGGAAATGCACTACTTCTCTTTCTCTTAAAAAGCGAAGCGGATCTAATACATCTTGGTCATCTTTACATAAATCAATTAACTTTTCATAAGTTGCTCTTGCTTTTT
>FR893515.1 GCA_000434035.1 Clostridium sp. CAG:452
CAAAATAAAACTTTCCATTATACATTATTGATTCTCCTCATAATTCGTTATCAATAATTCAGAAATTGCTCCTCTTCCTGTGCAATCTGCATTTATCATTCTTTTAGCTAATACCTCATTTATATTAAATCCAGTATATATTTCTTCAAAGAAATCATCATCTTTATTTGTATTTTTAGGATTAGAATTACTTAACATTAATTTAGCATCTTTTCCATTTAGTTCACGAAAATAACGTGCTAATTCCTTTTGATTTTCATCATTAAAATTTTCTTTTGTATATGAAGTAAATCCAGATGAAACCGATAAAGGTCTATATGGTGGATCAAAATAAACAAATGTTGTATTATCTACATACTCAGAACTTTTTTTATAGTCACCATATTTAAACACTACATTCTGAAATAAGCTAGATAGATTGGTTAAGTTGTTTGAATCACATATTTTAGGATTTTTGTACTTGCCGAATGGAACATTAAATTCCCCTTTCCTATTTACTCTATATAATCCATTAAAACATGTTCTATTTAAAAATATAAATTCAGCTGCTCTTTTAGTGCTTAATTCTTCTTCTGATATTTTATATGAGTTGTATTCTTTTCTTACATCATAGAAATATTTTTCTCTGTCATCAGAATCTAAATCTAAAAATTCAATTTCCATTTGCTTTAATTTTGTTATAAGTTCATTAACATCATTTTTAATTACATTATAACAATTTATTAAATCTATATTTATATCAAAAGCATAGACTTCTTTAACCTCATACTTTTGTAGTATATCTATTAAAACAGCTCCTCCTCCAACGAAAGGTTCAACATATTTAGTTATTATTCCATCTTTTAATTGATATGGATAAAACTTAGTTAATTGCGGTATTAAACTTCCTTTTCCTCCTGCCCATTTTACAAAGGGTTTTACTATTTCCATTTTTGCCTCCATTTTTTCAAAAATACTATATCATATTTTCGCATTTTTCTCAACTTTTAAACTATTA
>FR893516.1:0-17215 GCA_000434035.1 Clostridium sp. CAG:452
CTTGGAGGAATTCTAATGATATATTGGATCAAGAAAAGTATCACAAAATACTATAAAGAAAAGATGAAAGAAAGAACAGTTGAAATTCAGCAAGAACAAATTAAACAGCAAGATGAGAAAATAAAAAATTTACAAACAGAATTAGCAGATGTTTTACAAATAAATCATAAATACAGTCATAGAATTTCAGCAATGGAAAAAGCAGTAACAAAGTTAGGTACAAAGCTTCAAGCAAATGAAGAATTTGCAGAGGAGTATGGAGATATATTATCTTCAATAAAGAAATTATCAAAAGAATATAAAGAAGAAGTAGCATCAGTAATAAAAGAAACTAAACTTCTAAAAACAAATATTTTTAGCATAGATAATTTGTTAGAATATATGAAGCAAGAATCAGAAAAGGACAAAATAGACTTTAAACTAAATCTAGATTTTGATATTAGTGAAATTTTGGAAACAAAAATTCCACAAAGTAAGTTAGAAACAATGCTTGCAGATCATATAAGAGATGCAATTATTGCAATAAATTGTAGTGAGAATAAAGAGAGAAAAATTAAAGTTGTTTTAGATAAAGAAGACAATAATTATCAAATAAAGTTTTATGATACAGGCATAGAGTTTGAAATAGAAACATTATCAAAGCTTGGATTAAAGAGAACAACAACCCATAAATCAACAGGCGGTAGTGGAATAGGATTTATGACAACATTTGAGACTTTAAAACAATGCAAAGCAAGTCTTATCATAGAAGAATATTCTGACTTGGAATATACAAAAGCAGTAATAATAAAATTTGATAACAAAAACGAATATAGAATACATTCATACAGAGCAGAAGAAATAAAGAATAAAATAAAAGATAATAGAATAATAATTGAATAGGACATGAAAGCTATATAGTAAGAACTATATAGCTTTTGATGTTATAATAAACTTCCTAACTAAAATTTTGCAAAGATTATAAAAGTGTGATATACTATTTAGCGGAAAATTAACAAAGGAGAAGAGGAGCTTAAATTATGGGATTTTTTGATAAATTAAAAAATGGACTTGGAAAAACAAGAAATTCATTTGGAGATAAAATAAACAGTGTATTTAGTAATTTTAGAAAAGTAGATGAAGAGTTACTAGAAGAACTAGAAGAAATACTTATAATGTCAGATATTGGTGTAGATACATCTGTAGAAATAATAGGAAGATTAAGAAACAGAATAAAAAAAGAAAAAATAGAAAGTGAAGAAGACGTAAAGAATGCATTAAGGGAAGAAATGAAAAAGATTCTAGACGAAGAAGAAAACGGACTTGACTTATCTAAAAAGCCTACTGTTATTCTAGTAGTAGGAGTAAATGGCGTAGGAAAAACAACATCAATTGGAAAAATGGCAAATAGAATTAAAAAAGAAGGCAAAAGTGTAATTATAGCAGCAGCAGATACATTTAGAGCAGCAGCAGTTGAACAAGTGGAAATATGGGCCAAAAGAAGCGGTTCTAAAATAGTAAAAAGAGATGAAGGAACAGACCCTGCTTCTGTAGTATTCGAAGCAATACAAGAACTAAAAAAGGACAATGCAGATGTTTTAATTTGCGATACAGCAGGAAGACTTCATAACAAAAAATACTTAATGGACGAGCTATTAAAAATAAAAAAAGTAATAGATAAGGAATTACCTGATGCCAAAAAAGAAGTATTGTTAGTTTTAGATGCAACAACAGGACAAAATGCAATATCACAAGTAAAAGCATTTAAAGAGACAGTAGATATAACAGGGTTAGTTCTTACAAAATTAGATGGAACAGCAAAAGGCGGAGTTGTAATAGGAATAGTTGCAGAAAACAAGATACCAGTAAAATTTATAGGTGTTGGCGAACAAATAGATGATATGGAAATATTTAATTCCGAAGAATTTGTAAATGCAATAATATAAAATTAAGGAGGCAAATCATGGGAAAAACAAAAAACAAAAAAAGAGTAATATTAGTAATAGTATTTTTAATATTATTAGCAATCTATATTGCAGTAACGGTAAGAGGAGAATACTTACAAGCTTTAGAGATTGGAGAGCAATATGTAGAAGTATTTAAACAAAATATAAAATACAAAGTTGGAGTAGCATTAGTAAACTTTGCAATATTATATATTGCAACATATATCACCACAAGATTTATAAAAAGAGGATTAAAAAAATTCTTTGATGATGATAAAAAAGAAATGCCAAAACTTCCAAACAAATCAATAAGTTTAATTTTAAGTGTAATAATAAGCTTAATTTCATCTAATTTTATTACAGAAAAAGTTATGCTTGCATTTAATACGGCTTGGTTTGGAGTATATGATCCAATATTTAATATGGACGTTGGTTATTATATGTTCCAAAAACCATTTATAGAAACAATAATAATTTACTTTATAGCACTTCTTGCTATTTATTCAATATATATAGCCGTTTATTATATAATAGTATTTAACAAATATTTCGAAAAAGGTATTGATAGAGCAACACTAAAAAAGAATACATTTATAAAACAATTAGGAGTAAACGTAATATTAGTAGTGCTTGGACTTGCAGCAATTACACTAGTAAAAGTACAAGATATAGTAAATAGCAAGTTTTTAACATTATCAGATGGGACAAACCTTTATGGAGCTGGATTAATAGAAGCAACAATAAAAACATGGGGTTATAGAATTTTTGCTTGTATAATACTTTTAGCAGCAATAATGGCAATGATAAATTTCAAAAAAGAAAACTTTAAAAGAATAATGACATGGATTTGTATAATACCAGGATACTTAGTAATTTTATTTGTAGTAATGCTAGGATTTGACCTAATTTATGTAAACAGTAATGAACTAGATAAAGAAAAGAAATATATAGAAAAAAATATTGGATTTACAAAAAGTGCATATGGTATAAATGTAGATGAGATAGAAATAGAAAATAGCGGAACAATAACAAAAGATGAAGTAAATAAAAACCAAGAAGTTATTAACAATGTAAATATACTAAATGAAGATAATGTATTAGAGAATCTAGAACAATATCAAACAAACTCTGGTTACTATTCTTATACTACAACAAAACCAGAAATATATAATATAGATGGAAAAGAAAAACTAGTATATATTAGCCCAAGAGAAATTGTAAGCAATGATACTAGAACGTATAATAATAAAACATATGAATATACACACGGATATGGAGCAATTATTTCTTCTGCAAATTCAGTGGATGAAAACGGAAACTTAGAATATATTCAAAGTGATTTTAAAGGAGAAGATAATAAAGTAAAAATAACACAACCTAGAATATACTTTGGTTTACAAACAAATGAGCCAATAGTAACAAATGCTAAGAATAAACAAGAATATGATTATCCACTAACAAGTACAACAAGTAATACAAACACATATGAAGGAAAAGCAGGATTAAAACTAGGATTTTTAGATAGAATTATACTAGGAGTAAAGGAAAAAAATCTTGGAATAGCTTTTTCAGGAAATGTAACAAAAGAAAGCAGAATAATAACAACAAGAAATATAATAACAAGAGCAAAAACAATAATGCCATATTTAAAATATGATGAAGAACCATATATGGTAGTAACAGATGAAGGCAAACTGGTATGGGTATTAGATGCATATACTACATCAAATGATTATCCATATTCTCAAGAAACAATTATAGAATATGGAGGACTTAAAGAAAAAATAAATTATATTAGAAATTCTGTAAAAGTAATAATAGATGCTTATGATGGAACAACAGATTTTTATATAACAGATAAATCTGACCCGATAGCAATTGCATATAGCAATATTTATCCTGAACTATTTAAAGATGGAGAAGAAATACCACAAGATATTTCAAAACATATGGTATATCCAAAATATCTTTACAATATTCAAGCCAAAATATTAGAAAGATATCATAATGTTCAACCAGAAGTATTATATAGAGCAGATGACGTATGGGATGTAGCAAAAGAAAATACTAGCAGAACAACTAGTGCTGCAACAGGAACAGATATAGAACCATATTACACAATGGTTAAACTAACAAATAATAATTCAGCACAACTAGGATTAGTACTACCATACACAATAGAAGAAAAACAAAATATAACATCATACTTAGTGGCAACATGCGATAGCCAAAACAACAAAAAATTAACATTATATAGATTTAAAACAGGAAGTTCAATACTTGGAACAATTCAACTAGACTCACTAGTAGAACAAGATGAAAAAATATTAAATGAATTAAACTCATTAAATGTAACTGGAACAAAAATACAAAAAAATATTATAATAGTTCCAATAAATAATACACTTCTATATGTTGAACCTATATATCAAATAATGCTAAATGATAAATCACAAGTTCCACAACTAAAGAAAGTTGTAGTTGCATCAGGAAATAAAGTTGCAATAGGAAATAACATAGAAGAGGCCATTACAAATTTACTATCACAAGAAGCAATAAGTATAGAAGTGGAAGCAGAGAATAAAGATGAGCTTATTAAACAAATAATAAATGCAAACAAAAACCTAGAGGAATCAAATAAAAGTAACAACTGGGAAATGATAGGAAAAGATATGTCAAAACTTCAACAGTTAATAGAACAATTACAAACATTAGTAGAACAAGATGAGAAAAAAGAGGCAGAAATAGAAAAAAATGAACCTAAAACAAACAAGAACCAAATAACTACTAACACAGCAGTAACAGAATAAAATAACAAGTTATAAAAGAAGTACTAAAATATATTTTAGTACTTCTTTTTCTATTCTTTTGTGGAGGAAAAACGGATGTATTGATTAATTATGTAAAGTATGTTAAAATTAAAAAGTTAGGAGATTCTAAAACTATATGGAAGAAATAATTGAAGAGTTATTAAAAAGTAATTTAATAAAAATTAGTGAATCTATTGATTATGATAAATTCTTAGAAATATACCAGCCATATGAAGCAGTTATGAGCGAGATTCATTTCGCAGAAATGCTAGAGATTAGTGAGCGTAGATACAAATCTATAAGAAATGAAAGAGGGAAAAGAGCCAGAGTATTAAGCAATAGAGGAAAAGCTGAACAAGATGTTATTAAATTGGAAATGACAAAGAAAATAGAATACAGTAAATATATAGATTATAAAGAGTTCTTGGAACTGTATGAGGAATATAAAAGTAGAATTTCAGAAATAGAATTTGCTCAAATTTTAGGAATGAGTTACGGCGGATATGAAAGAATAAAAAATTTAGAAACAGCAAGAGCTAAAATTATGGCGGGAAAAGGAAAAATAATAGGAAAAGATAAAAAATGTATACAAGATGAAGTTTTAAAAGAAATAGAAGCGGGACAATCTGTAGATTATAAAGAATTTCTAAGATTATATAATCCATATAGAGAACTAGTAAAAGAAATAGAATTTGCAGAAATAATTGGAATAACTTATAATAGTTACTACAGTATAAAAACCAAAAATAAAAGAGCAAAGGTGTTAAAAGAAAGAAAACCAGAAGAAATTAAGAGAATAAAGGAAAAAATAGATAGAGATTTAATATCTGGAGAACCAATAAACTATTATCAGTTTTTAGAAATGTATGAACCATACAAAGAAAAGTTAACAGAAGAAGAGTTTGCTAAAGTTTTAGGAATAAGGTATGCTAATTATACTACAATGAAATATAATAGAAATAGAGCTAGAATTCAAAAAAAACAAAGTGAAATAGAAAGAATAAAATATGAGTTAAAAGAATCAAGATACTATTCTAAAGATGAGCTAGAAGAAGTTGCAAAAAAATACAATGTAGAAGTTGATGAACTAATTGCACACTTGTGCTGTAAAAATAGAAGGAAAAATTTGTGTGAGTATAAGGAACTTTTAGATGAAAAAGGAAAGATATGGCTTGGAAAAACAAAATGTACAAAAAAATTTGCAGAGAATCATGCAAAAGCAATTTTAAAATACGCACATAAATTTAGTAAAATTTTATGTAAAGATTATCACACTACTACAAAAGTAGAAGATTTTGCTATGCAAACTGTTATTTACATATTAGAAAAACGTGGAGATATAGAAAAAAATTATGGGGATGATTTTGAAAAGGCTGAAAGAATTATAAAAAGACAAATATTTATGAGTATAAAAATCAGATGTATTTGTGAAATAAAAAAAGTAAAAAGAACAATTTCTATTTATAAGGATGCAGCAAGCAAAGATGGAAAAAAAGGAGATCCTATTCTTAACTTAAAAGGAAAATATGCTGAACATGATGAAGAAAATGATGTACAAAAACAGGTAGAAGACATAATATTAGATGAAGAGAAAAAACAAACGAAACAGCCAGAAGAATTATGTGTCGAAGCATTAAAAATTTATATAGACAATGGATTTAGTAGAGAAGAAGCTATAGCAAAAACTAGCGAAAAATTAGGCATGGATCCAGAAGAAATGCTAGATGCACTAAAAACATATTTGATAAAGAATAAAAAAGTAAGAAAAACTCAAAACGAAGAATACATATTAGGAGACTAAATATAAAAGTGAAAAAAGAATTTGTAAAAACTCTTGCAAAACTTTTATAAATATAGTAGAATAGATATGCTTGTAAAAAAGCATTTACCTTATACTTAACTAAAAGAATATCCGACTTTAAGTTCAGTTTAAGGCACATTAAGTAAAATAGGAGGGAAAACAATGACAAAGGAAAGAAAACAAGAAATTATTAATACTTTCAAAAGAGATGAAAACGATACAGGATCATCAGAAGTTCAAATAGCTCTTTTAACAGAAAGAATTAATGAATTAACAGAACATTTAAAAGTTCACAAAAAAGACAATCATTCAAGAAGAGGTCTTTTCAAAATGATAGGTAAAAGAAGAAATTTACTTAACTATTTAGCAAAAAAAGATTTACCTAGATACAGAGAAATAGTTAAACAATTAAATTTAAGAAAATAATTTATTTTAAGGGCGGATGGATACTTTCCGCCCTTAATTGCTAAAATTAAACATTGTAGGGAGTCGTCGCCCTCGGCGACTCGAACAAAATCAAACAAGATAAGAAAAGATAATTATATATGAAGAGTAGCTTGTAAAATGTGTTTAAATAATAAACATATTTTAGAGGTTACATTCATAGAAAAATTATCTTCTTATATAAATTTAAACAAATTAAAAGGAGGAAGAATTATGTTTAAAACATATTCAATGGAACTTGCAGGAAGACCACTAACAATAGAAACAGGAAAATTTGCAGGCTTAGCAAATGCAGATGTAGTAGTAAGATATGGAGAAACAGTTGTAATGGTAAACGTTACAGCATCAAAAGAACCAAGAGATGGAATAGACTTTTTCCCATTATCAGTTGACTATGAAGAGAAAATGTATGCAGTAGGAAAAATCCCAGGAGGATTTACAAGAAGAGAAGGAAAGGCAGCAGATAAGGCAATATTGGTATCTAGAGCAATAGATAGACCAATAAGACCTTTATTTCCAAAAGATTTTAGAAATGACGTTGTAGTAGTTGCAACAGTATTATCAGTAGAACCAGACAACTCACCAGAAGTTTGTGCAATGATAGGAACATCAGCAGCACTTTCTATATCAGATATACCATTTGGAGGACCAACAGCAGCAGTAAAAGTAGGCTATGTAGATGGTAAATTTGTTATAAACCCAACACTAGAAGAAAGAGCAAAAACAGAATTAGACTTAACAGTTGCAGGAACAATAGAAAAAATAGCAATGATAGAAGCTGGAGCAAAAGAATTACCAGATGACAAAATGCTGGAAGCAATAAAAACAGGACATGAAGAAATTAAAAAAGTATGTAAATTTATTTCAGACATAAAAGCAGATATTGGAAAACCTAAAATGGAATACAAATCTTTTGAAGTAGACCATGATATATACGAAGAAATAGAAGCAAACTTCGAAGAAAGAATGTATAATGATGTACAAGCTTTAGAAAAAGAAGTTCGTGATAAGAACATGGAAAAATTATCAGAAGATGTAACAAACTACTTCATAGAAAAATATGGAGAAGAAAGAGCAGAAGAAGTAAAACAAGATATAGCTGATAGTTTATATAAATTAGAGAAAAAATCAGTAAGAAAAATGATTTTTGAAGAGCATAAAAGACCAGACGGAAGAGCAATAGACGAAATAAGACCACTTTCATGCGAAGTAGGTTTACTTCCAAGAGTACATGGAAGCGGACTATTTACAAGAGGACAAACACAAGTATTATCAGTAGCAACATTAGGAATGAAAAACGAAGAACAAATATTAGATGGATTAGATGAAGAAGAAACAAAAAGATACATTCATCAATATAATTTCCCTTCATACAGTGTTGGAGAAGCTAGACCTTCACGTGGACCTGGTAGAAGAGAAATAGGACATGGAGCTTTAGCAGAAAGAGCATTAGTTCCAGTAATACCATCAGAAGAAGAATTCCCATACACAATAAGAGTTGTATCAGAAGTATTATCTTCAAATGGTTCTACATCACAAGCAAGTATTTGCGGAAGCACACTTGCATTAATGGATGCAGGAGTTCCAATTAAAAACCCAGTAGCAGGAATTTCAACAGGACTTGTATCAAATCCAGAAGATCCAGATGATTATGTAATGCTTACAGATATCCAAGGATTAGAAGATTTCTTTGGAGACATGGACTTTAAAGTTGGAGGAACAAAAAACGGAATAACAGCAATTCAAGTTGATATAAAAGTTGATGGATTAACATACAAAATAATAGAAGAAGCTTTTGCAAGAACAAAAAAAGCAAGACAATATATATTGGATGAAATAATGGCACCACAAATAGCTGAACCTAGAAAAGAATTATCAAAATACGCACCAAAAATTACAACTATGACAATAAAAACAGACAAAATAAAAGATGTAATTGGAAAAGGTGGAGAAACAATTAATAAAATAATTGATGAGACAGGTGTAAAAATAGACATAGAGGAAGACGGAAAAGTATTTATTTATACACAAGATTCAGAAAAAGCAAAACAAGCACAAAAAATGATTGAAGATATAGTAAGAGAAATAGAAGTTGGAGAAATCTACGAAGGAACAGTTACAAAAATAATGCCATTTGGAGCATTTATGGACCTAGGTGGAGGAAAAGAAGGATTGCTTCATATTTCTAAAATATCAGAAAAAAGAATAGAAAAAGTAGAAGATGTACTAAAAGAAGGAGACAAATTCTTAGTAAAAGTATTAGATATAGACAACCAAGGAAAAATTAGCTTAACAAAAAAAGGATTAGGAATAGAGGAAGAATCAACAGAAGAATAATTTATTAAGATTTTATTAAAAACTTGCAAAAATTTTATAATAATAGTATAATATAAAAGGTGGCATAATAATATTATGATAGTACAGAGTATAACTTTGATATCAAAATTAGGCCATCTTTTAAAACTATAAAAACAAAGAGAGGGTAAAAATGGAATATTTATATATATTGCAACAAGCATTAGTTTGGATTATAACAATATTTTGGCTATATAATATAGTAATTAGTGCATGTTCATTAGTAAAATTAAAAGATAAACCATTATTAGTTAATAAAAATCATAAATTCATGGCTTTAGTTCCAGCACACAACGAAGCAGCAGTAGTAGGAAATTTGATAGAAAGTTTAAAAAATCAAAATTATCCAAAAGAACTTTTGGATATATATGTTATAGCAGATAACTGTACAGACAATACAGCTCAAATTGCAAGAGATGCAGGAGCAATAGTTTATGAAAGATTTGACAGCGAAAAGAAAACAAAAGGCTATGCAATGCAATGGTTTTTAAATAAAATGAATGAGCAAGGGGCAGATTATGATGCTATGTGCGTATTCGATGCAGATAACGTTGTAATGCCAGATTTCTTTACAGCTATGAACAAAAAACTTTGCCAAGGTGAAGAAGTGGTTCAAGGATATAGAGATATAAAGAATCCAACAGATTCTTGGGTATCAGCAGGATATGCATTATTTTATTGGACAATGCACAGATTTTATCATTTAGCAAGATATAACCTAGGACTATCACCACTATTAAATGGTACAGGATTTATGGTAAAATATGATTTAATTAAAGAAAAAGGATGGAATACAAAAACATTAACAGAGGATATAGAGTTTTCTTTAATAAATATAGCAGAAGGCAGAAAATTAGGTTGGGCAACAGATGCAATAGTATACGATGAACAACCATTAGAATACAAACAATCATGGACACAAAGAATGAGATGGTCAGTAGGACATATTCAATGTGTTAAATATTATTTAAAAGATTTAGCAAAAGGTGTTAAAGAGCATAAAACATTAATGAATTTTGACGGATTCCTATATTTAATGGGAATGCCAATGCTTATAATAACATTAGGGCTATTAGTAGTAAACTTTGCAATATATGCTGGAAATGGAATGACAACAGCAGCATTAATATGGAATTATGCAAGATATATAGGAGCAACATTCCTTTTACCACCACTTACAGCGATACTAATAATGTGGCTAGATAAAAGACCAATTAAGCCAATGCTAAAAGGAATATTATGCTATCCATTATTCTTAGGTTCTTGGATATTAATAAATATAAAAGCATTAATTAAACCAGACACAACATGGACAAAAATTGAACACACAAGAAGCGTAAAAGTAAATGAATTGTCTAACAATTAAAATGAAAAAGAGGAGCACAAGCTCCTCTTTTTTGTTTTATACAGATAATTTGTGTGAGGGGGAATTCTAGGGACTGTCCCTTAAAATCACCAAACCTGGGGATTTTGGCGACTGTCCTGAATTCATCCGGAACTAAACAAATTCCAATTTGTTCAACTAAATAGTGACAAAACAAATCTAAAATGATATAATTCAATTTATGGAGTGAATTATATGATAATAGATAAACTAATTGAAAGTAAAATAAAAACATATGCATTTGTAGGGCCTTCTGGAACAGGAAAGAGTTACAGAGCACAGATGGTAGCGAATGAAAGAGGAATAAGCTACATTATAGATGATGGGCTTTTAATAAAAGAAAATGAGGTTATTGCAGGAGTTTCTGCTAAAAAGGCTGCAACAAAAATAGAAACAGTAAAAAAAGCATTATTTAATAATCAAGATGAAGCAGATGAAATAAAAAAAGCTTTTAGAAAATATAGACCAGAGAGCATATTAATTTTAGGAACTTCTGATAATATGATAAAAAAAATAAGAGAAAATTTAGGGTTACCAGAACTTACAGAAACAATATATATATCAGATGTAGCAACAGAAGAAGAAATGCAGGAAGCTAAAAGAATTAGGCAAACACAAGGAAAACATGTAATTCCAGTACCTACATTTGAAATAAAAAAGGATTTTTCTGGTTTTATATTAGATCCACTTCAAATATTTAAATCAAAAGGAAAAGATGCAAAACCATACATATCAGAGAAATCAATAATTAGGCCAACATTTAGTTATTTAGGTAAATTTGTAATATCAGATACTGTATTTAGACAAATAATAGAATATTTAGTTATGAAAACAGAAGGATTATACAAAGCAAGTAGAGTTAGAATAGACAAAATAGGCGAGAATGAAGGGGTATCTATATATATAGAGGTAGTAGTAGAATATGGATTCAATATAGTAAATACATTAAAAGAATTCAAGAAAAAATGTAAAAAAGAAATAGAAAATTTGACGGCAATGAATGTAGAAAATGTTGATATAATAGCAAAAGGAATACATGTATCAGAAGAAATAAAGGGAGAATGATAAAATGAGTTTTATAGTAGGAATAGATGGACCAGCAGGAAGTGGAAAAGGAACAGTAACAAAGCAAGTAGCAAATAAATTAGGACTAATTAATATAGATACAGGAAGCACATACAGGTGCGTAGCTTTAGAGAGCATAAATCAAGGAGTTACATTGGAAGACAAAGAAAAGATAATAGAAATAGCGAAAACAATAACAATTGATATAAAACCATTACCAGAAGGAGATAAGATATTTTTAAATGGAAAAGAAGTTACAAAAGAAATTCGTTCTAAAGAAGTAACAAAAATAGTATCTCAAATATCTTCTATAAAAGAAGTGAGGTTTGAAATGGTAAATCTACAAAGAAAGCTAGCAGAAGGAAAAGATGTAATTATGGAAGGAAGAGATATCTGTACTTATGTATTTCCAAATGCTGACGTAAAAATATATTTAGATGCTTCAATAGAAGAAAGAGCAAAAAGAAGATATAAAGAAAACCAAGGAAAAAATATAAACATGTCTTATGAAGAAGTAATAGAAAATATAAGAAAAAGAGATGAAAATGACAAAGCAAAAGAAATAGGAGCATTAAAAAAAGCAAAAGATAGTATAGTAATAGACACAACAAAACTAACAATAGAAGAAGTGGTAGAAAAAATTATAGAAATAATTAAAAACAAAAACAGCAGATTGTAATTTATCTAATAAGGAGAACACAATGAAAAAATTTTTAGGACTTTTAATAAAAAAAATATATAAGGGCTTAATGATACTTGTATATAGGCCAAAAGTAGTAGGAAGAGAAAACATGCCAAAGGATACAGCTGCAATAGTATGTCCAAACCATGTCCATGCATTAGACTCTACACTAATAATTTCAATGAACAAAAGACATATAAAAACACTTGCAAAAGAAGAACTTTTTAGAAATAAGTTTTTTAAATTCTTAGCAGATTTGTATGGAATATATCCAGTAAAAGCAAACAACAAATCTATGGAAAGTATAAAAGTTTCCTTAAAAATATTAAAAAACAATGAATTATTAATGATATTCCCAGAAGGAACTAGAAATGGTATGGCAAAAGGTGTAAAACCAAAGGATGGAGCAATAAAACTTGCTATAAGAGCAAATGTTCCAATTGTACCAGTAGGAGTACAGGGCAACTTTAAACCATTTAGAAAAGTAAAAGTAAATATAGGTAAACCAATTTACTATAGCAAATATAAAGATGAAGTAAATAACAAAGAGGTAATGGATAAACTAACAGAAGAATTAATGAAAACAATAGTAAAATTAAGGGATGAGAGAATATAAAACTAGCTAAATTTGCAAAAATTTACATAACGTGGTATAATTACATTAGTAAAGCCAATGAGCTTTATTAAATGCTTCCTCTTAGTGTCAGAGGTTGCATCTTAGGGTAGACAGAGACACAAAAAAATTTTTAGGAGGAATAAATATGTTCGGAAAATTCAGTAAGAAAGCAAAAATGGCAGCAGCAGAAGCAGAGCGCAACGAAGCGATGAAAAAGGCCCTTCGGGATTTTTCAAACTTCGTCAAGAGCTTTTTGAATGGCAAAAGTGATGAACAGGTAGACTGGCTCGCTCTTGCAAAAGAAGCCTTTGCTAAGTGGTATTACTTGGTTGAAGAGTTTCCAGAGGCAGCAGAGCTTCTGAATTGGAAACCGGAGGTAAGACCGGAAGACAGAGTTTATACGTGGTTTGATGACGAAGGTTTGCCGCGCAGTTATTCTTATGCTGACATGCTTAGCAACAAGGAAATGGTAGAACGCATAAACTTGTGGGAGCAGTACAGAGCAGATGCAGGAAACAAGAATCTTACGCTGGAAGACATTGGTTTTACTGGTGGCGGATTGAAATTCCAGTATGAGGCAGTAGCATATCTTTCATTTGCTTACTTGCAGAAGATGTACTACGCAGGACTGCTTAAAAGCATTGATGAGCTTCTTAGCTAACTGAACAAAAAAGGTATCCTCGAAAGAGGATATCTTTTTTGTTGTATAGAAAAAAGGATTGGCCCCTTAGTGTTACTTGCGTAACAGGGGCCGTTTGAGGGGGAGAATGATGTTAGCTTTTTTCAACAGAAGCAGGGGCTATATAATATCCACCTACCATGTAATAAGTTTGCTCGCTTGCAGTTCCAGACTTAACAATTACTTTTTTTGAATACTTAACTTTAAAAAGATCATTCGAGAAAGCTGTTATTAAATCAGCCTTATGGAGCTCACAAAAGATTAAACTTATAGATTTTCCCATCTTAGGAGCATTTATAAATGAATCATCAGTATAAAACACCCAAGATTTGAGAGAACCTGTTACGATTCCACCAGAGGAATTTTCAACTACTTCGCCTTCAACAAAGGACAAAGAGTCAATCTTGCTTTCGGCTACTTTCAACTTACTCTTAGTCTGAAACAAAAACACTGAAAGTGCTACGATTGTACCAATCATAATCAAACTAAAAAGAATTCGGATAAACTTTTTCTTTTTCATGCTATTAGTTCCTTTCTGTATTTTAAAATTAAAAAGTTTAACCCCCTCAAATAATGCTTATAGCAATATTATTTTATCATATTTCTACAAAAAAATCAAATTTTTCACTAGAACCACCTTACATGTATTGACTTTTAACTAAAAAATAATGTATAATAAATTGTTAGTTGTAAAATAATGAGAGAAGGGGAATTATAATGAGTAATGATAAAATTAGAAATGTAGCAATAATTGCACACGTAGACCATGGAAAAACTACATTAGTAGATGCACTTTTAAGACAAAGTGGCACTTTTAGAGCAAACGAACAAGTACAAGAAAGAGTAATGGATTCAAATGACCTAGAAAAAGAAAGAGGAATTACAATACTCGCTAAAAATACATCTGTTATGTATAACGATATAAAAATAAATATTGTAGATACACCTGGACATGCTGACTTTGGAGGAGAAGTTGAACGTGTTCTTAAAATGGTAGATGGAGTACTTTTATTAGTAGATGCATTTGAAGGAGCAATGCCACAAACAAGAGAAGTTTTGAAAAAGTCACTAGCTTTAAACTTAAAACCAATTGTTGTAATAAACAAAATAGATAGACCAGGAGCAAGACCTTTAAAAGTAGTAGACGAAGTTCTAGAACTATTTATTGAATTGGGAGCAAATGATGAGCAATTAGATTTCCCTGTAATATATGCTTCTGCAAGAGATGGGTATGCTAAAATGAATTTAGATGATGAATCAGACAATATGAAATGTGTATTTGAAACAATAGTAAATACAATAGAACCACCAAAATGTGATGAAAATGGACCAATGCAAATGCTAGTATCAAATATAGATTATGATGATTATGTTGGAAGAATTGCAGTAGGAAGAGTTGAACGTGGCATTATAAAAGAAGGAATGCCAGTAGTAGTATGCAAAAAAGATAAAAACGAAAACGCAAAAGTAGTTAAAGTTTCTACTTATATGGGATTAAAGAAAGTTGAAGTTCCAGAAGCAAAAGCTGGAGATATAGTAGAAATTTCTGGTATAACAGATATAAATATAGGAGAAACAATTTGCGATATAAACAACCCAGAAAAAATAGACTTTGTAGATATAGACGAGCCAACAGTTACAATGACATTCTCTGTTAATAATGGACCATTTGCAGGTAGAGAGGGAGAATTTGTAACATCAAGACATATAAGAGATAGATTATTTAAAGAACTAGAAAGAAATGTATCTTTAAGAGTAAAAGAAACAGCTTCACCAGACTCATTTGAAGTTGCCGGACGTGGAGAATTACATTTATCTGTATTAATAGAAACAATGAGAAGAGAAGGCTTTGAATTATTAGTATCTCGTCCAAAAGTTATATTTAAAGAAATAAATGGAGAAAAATGTGAACCAATAGAAAGACTTGTAGTAAATGTTCCAGATGACTGCATAGGAAATGTTATAGAAAAACTAGGAAGAAGAAAAGCAGAAATGGTAAATATGGAACCTGCTGAAGATGGACATACAAAAATAGAATTTAAAATACCTGCAAGGGGATTAATTGGTTATAGAACAGAATTTTTAACAGATACAAAAGGCGAAGGAACAATGAATCATATATTTGAATGTTATGAGCCATATAAAGGAGACGTTGTAGCAAGAACAAGAGGAACTATAGTTGCATTTGAAGCTGGAAAAGCTATAACTTACGGACTATATAATGCACAAGATAAAGGAGATTTATTTATAGGGCCTGGTACAGAAGTATATGAAGGAATGATAGTTGGATTAAATTCAAGAGGAGAAGATTTGGCAGTTAATGTATGTAAAGAAAAACACTTAACAAATACAAGAGCTTCTGGATCTGATGATGCATTAAGATTAGTACCACCAATACAAATGAGCTTAGAAAAAGCAATAGAGTTCATACAAGATGATGAATTAGTAGAAGTAACACCAAAAAGCATAAGATTAAGAAAGAAAATATTAAACAACAAAGATAGAGAAAGAGCTGCAAGAAAATAAATAATTGGAGGTTTAGTTTATGCCAAAAGAAGGAGATTATCATGATAAATTAAGAAGTGTTGATTGGGTACGTGATAGAGTAGCTAAAAGAGAGGCTTTAGAATATAAAATTAGAAAATGCTATAAGAGGGTATATGATTTTGTAGAAAAAGAAATTACAAAAGGAATGTTACCATATCCAGCTATAGAAAAAGTGTTAAATAGTGCTGGCTTAGAAAAGCTATGTCCAGAGCTTAAAGATGATAAAGTAAGAAGAATAGTTAGAGCTACTTTACTACACTATTATTTTAGAGGACCAAATAAAGAAAAAGAAATAGAAGAAGGGGAAGAAAGATAATTGAGTATAGAAAGTATAAAGAAAAAATCTTTAGAAGAGCATATTCCAATCATAATGGATGATACATTAGAAGTGATAAAAGAAATACTAATAAAAGAAAAGCCTGCTAGAATTTTAGAAATAGGAACAGCAACAGGCTATTCTTCTATTTGTTTTGCAACAATATTATTAGAAAATTGTATAGACGAGGATTCCTCGTCTATATTAATAGATACAATAGAACTAGACGAAGAAAGAGCAAATGAAGCAATTAGAAATATAAAAGAAATGAATTTAACAAATACAATAAATGTATTTATTGGAAATGCAGTAGAAATACTACCAACATTTAAAGAAAAATATGATATAATATTTATTGACGCAGCAAAAGGAAAATATCCAATCTTCCTAAAAGAAGCAATAAGACTTTCACATAAAAACACTATAATATTAGCAGATAATATTTTGTACAAAGGATATGTAATGAGTGACTATAATAAACATAAACAAAGAACAGCTGTAACTCACTTAAGAGAATATATAAAAGAAGCAACAGAAGATAAGAGTTTAGAAACAAAAATTTTAGAAGTGGGGGATGGATTGGCAATAAGT
>FR893516.1:17251-33804 GCA_000434035.1 Clostridium sp. CAG:452
AATAAGTAAAGTAAAAGAGGCAATTCAATAAAAAATTACCTCTATACTGTGATTAATTACCCCAAAGTAACAATCACATGAAACCGATTTCTGGAATCCCGCAAAGGATGTAAACAGGAATTTGTTGAGCCATCAGAAACAATATAGATTATTTTGTGACTCGAAGCAAAAAGTGTTTCAATCTCTTTTAACTGGGATAAATCCAAATAAACCGATACTTTCAAAACAGAATCCGGAATTTCGGAAATCCGTGCAGAGTTTTTGGGCGTTATTTTGGGTTGATACTTTCGTATTCTAGGCAAGAGCCTACGCCACCTTTCATAAAATATTTAACCTGCTCTTATATTATAACATAATTTAGAATAGTATACAAATAAAAAGGAGTAAATAAATGAATAAACCAGAATTATTAGCCCCAGCAGGCTCATTAGAAAAGGCAAAGACAGCTTTTAAATATGGAGCAGATGCTGTATATATGGGAACATCTAACTTATCACTACGTTCAAGAGTAACAGTAGATGATGATGAGCTAATAAAAACAATTGAATATGCGCATAGTATAAACAAAAAAGTTTATGCAGCATTAAATATATATGCAAGAGACAATATGTACGAAGAAATAGAAAATCAAATAAATATATTGAAAAAAGCAAAAGTAGATGCACTAATTATTTCTGATGGCGGAATAGTAGAAATGGCAAGAACATTAGCGCCAGAAATACCTATACATATAAGTACACAAGCAAATGTTACAAGTTACCATACAAGCAACTTTTGGAGGAAAAACGGAGCAGAAAGAGTTATACTTGCAAGAGAGCTAAATAAAGAAGAAATAAAAGAAATAAAAAATAACACAGATTTAGAAATAGAGATATTTGTTCATGGAGCTATTTGCTACAGCTATTCTGGAAGATGCAATTTAAGTGACTTTTTAGCTTCTAGATGTGGAAATTTAGGAGATTGTGCACAAAGTTGCAGATGGGCATATAATATGTATATAGAAGAAAAAAATAATCCGGGAAATCTTATGCCAGTAGAGCAAGACCAAAATGGAACATATATACTTTCTTCAAAAGATTTATGTTTAATAAAAGAAATACCAGAAATTGTTGATATGGGAATAGATAGTTTAAAAATAGAGGGAAGACTAAAAACTGAGTATTATTTGGCAACAGTAATTAGCGCATATAGAAATGCAATAGATGATTATATAAAAAATCCAGAAGAATATGATTACACAAAATATTTGAAAGAATTAGAAAAAACCAAAACAAGAGGGTTAACAACATTTTATTTTAATGACAAAAACAATAGAGACTTTCAAGAATATGAAGGTAAACAATATAATCCGGATTTTGAGTTTGGGGGAAAAGTTTTAGAAAAAGATGAAGAAGGAAAAGATATAATAGAAATTCGTAATAGATTACAAGTAGGTGATTCTATGGAATTACTAATTCCAAACAAATTAGAACCTAAAAAGTTTGTAATAGAAGAAATGTGGGATATAGAAACCAAAGAGCCTATAACACATGTAAATCCAGGAAAAGAAGGACAAAAGGTTATATTAAAAATACCAACTGATGTAAAAGAGGGATGGATATTAAGAAGGAAAAAATAGAGGAGACTTTATATGAAAAGAACAAAAATAAAAGATAGAGTATTACCAACTTATACAAAAGGTGAAGAAATATTTAATATGACTTCTCATATAGTGGGAGCAGTACTAGGAATTGTTACAACCGTTTTGTGTATTGTAATGGCAGCTTCACACAGAAATACATATGGAATTGTTAGCAGTAGTATATATGGTACTACAATGATAATTTTATATACAATGTCTAGTGTCTATCATGGGCTATCGCCAAGAAAAAGTACGGGAAAAAAAGTATTACAAGTTTTGGACCACTGCACAATATTTTTATTAATTGCAGGTTCATATACACCAATAGCATTATGTGCTTTTAGAGAATATAACCCAGTATTAGGATGGACGATGTTTGGTGTAGTTTGGGCTGCTGCAATACTAGGAATAGTTTTGAATGCTATTGATTTAGAAAAATATAAAAAATTTTCTATGATTTGCTATTTAGCAATGGGATGGGTAGTAATATTTAGAGCAGATTTATTACCGGTTGTTCTTGGAAAAAATGGACTGATATTGTTAGTAGCAGGAGGAATAGCATACACAATTGGTGCTGTATTATATGGACTTGGAAGAAAACATAAATATATGCACTCCATATTCCATTTGTTTATAGTCTTAGGAAGTTTATTACACTTTTTCTGTATACTATTTTATGTAGTTTAGATGCAAGCAAAGCAATAGATAAAAGAGAAATACAAGTTCTTTTACTATTGCTTTTTTTATAGTTTAAATATATAATTTAGAAGTAATTTTAAGAGGAGACATGAATATGGATGAAAATTTATTAATTCCAAATTTGCAAGATGAAATAGAAGAAAGAGCAGAGGTATCTTTAAGACCTAAAACATTAGATGAATACATTGGACAAACAAAGGTAAAAGAAAACATGAAAATATATATAGAGGCTGCAAAAAAAAGAAATGAGCCATTAGATCATATTTTGCTATATGGACCTCCTGGACTAGGAAAGACTACTCTTGCAAGTATTATATCAAATGAAATGAATACAAATATAAGAATAACATCAGGACCTGCGATAGAAAAACCAGGTGATTTGGCAGCACTTTTAACAAATCTTTCACCAAATGATGTTTTGTTTATAGATGAAATACATAGATTAAATAGAAGTGTAGAAGAAATACTTTATCCTGCTTTAGAAGACTATAATTTAGATATTATAATAGGAAAAGGCCCTAGTGCGAGGTCAATTAGACTAGATTTACCAAAATTTACTCTAATAGGAGCAACAACAAGAGCTGGTTCACTTACAACACCACTACGCGATAGATTCGGAATCGTTCATAGATTAGAACTTTACGATGTTAAAGACTTAGATGAAATAGTAAGAAGATCAGCAAAAATATTAGAAGTTAATATAGATAAAGAAGGCTCTTTAGAAATAGCAAAACGTTCTAGAGGAACTCCTAGAATAGCAAATAGATTGTTAAAAAGGGTAAGAGATTATGCAGCAGTTTTAGGGGATGGAAATATAACAAAAGAAATTGCAAAAATAGCATTAGAAAAATTAGAAATAGATGATTTAGGTTTAGACAATATAGACAGAAAAATACTAAAAACAATTATATTAAACTATACTGGAGGACCAGTTGGAATAGAAACTTTAAGCTCAACAATAGGAGAAGAAGTAGAAACAATAGAAGATGTGTATGAGCCATATTTAATGCAAATGGGATTTATAGCAAGAACTCCAAGAGGCAGAATAGCAACACCAAATGCATATAAACATTTAGGAATAGAAATGGTGAACTAAGAGAGGAAATTTATGAAGTTATTATTACATACGTGTTGTGCGCCTTGTAGCGTATATTGCATAGATGAATTAAGAAGTGAAAACATAGAACCTACTGTATATTGGTTTAATCCAAATATACATCCATACATGGAATACAAAGCAAGAAGAGATTGCTTAAAAGAATATACAAAAAGTATTGGCGTAAATGCTATATTTGAAGAGAATTACGGACTAAAAGAATTTTGCAAGAATGTAATTAATGATTTAGAAAATAGATGCGTAAATTATTGTTATAGAGTAAGACTAGAGCAAACTGCAAAATTTGCAAAAGAAAATGGATATGATAGCTTTTCTACCACTTTGCTAGTAAGTCCATATCAAAATCATGAAGCTCTAAAACAAGTAGGAGAAGAACTAGAAGAAAAATATGGGCTAGAATTTGTATACAGAGATTTTAGAGTAGGCTTTAGAGAAGGACAAACAAAAGCTAGAGAACTAGGATTATATATGCAAAAATATTGTGGATGTGTATTTTCAGAGGAAGATAGATATAGTAAGCAGATAAGTAAGAATAAAGAAATTCACGAGTAGAAATGGAGAAATATGAAAGCAAAAGATGTTAGTAAACTAGCAAGAAAACTATATATTGAAATAGAAGAAAATGGGATAAACAGAATAAGAGAATTGTTTTCTAAAGGAGAAACATTATCTCAAGAATTAAAATTTGATGTTAATGAAGAATATTTAAAGAAAATGATTATGTCACAACTTTATATTGGGAGAATGTTAATGTCTCACAAATATAGAAATACTGGATTTGATGAAAGAGCTGCATTCAATAGTGAAGCTGATAAAATAAGAGGACAAATTGATAGCCAAGAAGTTTTAAAATTTGAAAATCCTACATTAGAAGCATTATTCGGTAACTCGTTAAACATTTCTACAGAGCAAGAATACGAGGAATGGAGAGGGTTCGCAGATTTTGATAGACATAAAGAAAAAAAGTTCGATATGATTTATTTAGAAGAAGAAGCTAGATTTAATTATGAGAATGAAACTAATCCATTGAAGAAATTTATCCAATCTTTTAGATATAGAAAGATGCTGAAAGAAAAAACTTTAGAAGATTCTTATGTAAAAAAAGTAAGAGAAATGATAAGAGAGAAAATAGCAGAAAATCCGGAAGATCATTCTATTGCATATAGAGATACGCATAGTGCTCTAGAAAAAGGAGCAGAAGAATATGAGAGTATAAAAGACATAGAAGACATTGCAAGAATGACCTTGGCATCATTATTAGTAGAAGATGATAAGCCTATTAATATTGAAGAAGTGTGCAATAGAGTTAGAAGCGAAATGAAAAGTACAATAGGCTCAACAAAAAATGGAACAGAATATAGGAAAAAACAGGTAACATTAGGCTCTGAAAGTGGAATTAGCAATAGACCTGTAATACATACTATACAATTTGAAGAAGTACCAGAGGCTATTAAGAACCTGCAAATTGAGTATGAAAAAGCATACAATTCAAGTCAATCTGAAGAAGAATATATAAAACAGATTGCTAAAATATATGCTGATTTTATTTTTATACAACCATATGAAGACGGGAATAAAAGAACTGCAATGTGTGTGTTTAATAGTATGCTGATGTCTAAAGGAATTGTACCTCCGCCAATAAGCTTAACAAATGACGATCAAATGGTAAAAGCGTATTATAATGCACACGGAAAAGATTATGAGATGTTACAAAGTGTTGTTACAGAGAAATATAGGAAAATGCTGAGATCTGGAGCTCAAAATAGAGAAGAGACCAAAAGAGAAGAAAGTAGTAAAGATATCGAGAAATAAAGAAATCTACAAAAGAAAGGAATTAAGAATGAAAAAAATATTAAAAGACCTAGCTATTTTTTGCATATTAGCGATTATAATTGCAGGAATAATATTGCCAAGAGAATTAAATAATCTAGATGAAATCTGGAATTTTAATTTTGCAAGAAACATAGCAAATGGATTAATGCCATATAGAGATTTTAATATGGTGCAAACACCATTGCTATCAATTATATGTGGTATGATTTTAAAAGCTTTTGGCACAGAACTATTTACTATGAGAATCATTGCAGTAGTTTTATGCAGTTCGATAATGCTAGTTGCATACAAAATACTAGAGAAACTAGAAACCCCAACAGCTTTAAGATATGCATTTTTGATAGCTACAATTTATCTATATAAGAATTATTTTTGCATCGATTATAACTTTGCTGTATTATGGATTATACTAATAGTTACGTTAATAGAACTAGAAAATATTGAAAAGAAAAACCCTAAATTGAATTTTTTTGCAGGAATTATGGTCGGAATGGCTATTTTGACGAAACAAACAACCGGAATATTTTTAGCATTAGTATTTCTATTGTATAGGGTATTGATTATAAGTAATAAACAAGAAATAAAAAAATATAGTAAAGAAACATTATATAAAGTTTTAGGAATATCAGTTCCGATTGTATTGTTCTGCATATATATAATAAGTTACAAAGGATGGGATAATTTTGTAGATTATACAATATTAGGAATAAAAACATTTTCAAATAAGATTTCATATATAAACTTGATAAATGGAAATTATGGTATAATGGTTTCTATATTGAGTATATTGATACCAATTTTATTATTTTTAATATATATAAAAACAGTAGTTTTCAGTAATAAAAATAAAGATGAAAGTATATATATATTATTTGCTTATAGTGTAGTTAGTTTAATAGTAGTATATCCAATATCAGATTCAATACATTTTTTAATAGGGATATTTCCATCACTAATTTTACTTGTATATTTTTTATGGTCAAATTTTATAAAAAAAGTTCAGAAAAGCAAATTAACAATGTTTATAAAGTATTTTTCAAAATGTGCACTAATACTAATAGTTATATTTGAGGTATATATGTCAGTAAACCACCTTGTAAAATACAAAAAAGAAGCAAATAGATACAACAAATTGCAAAATTTTAAATATATAAAAGCAGAAAGCAATGAAATACAAAAGATTGATCAATTTATTATTGAATGCGAGAAAAATAATAAAACCGTATATATCCTAGATGCGACGGCCGCTATTTTTATGATTCCAATAGATAAATATAATAAAGATTATGATATGTTTTTGAAAGGAAATTTAGGACGGAAGAGGCGAGCAAGGGCAGATTGATAAACTAAAAAAAAATAACAGCGATACAATTATTTTAATATTGAAAGATAATTATAAAAGAAACTGGCAGACACCAGAAAATGTAAGAAAATATATTATAGAAAATTGGAATAAAATTGGAGAAATAGAAAGTTTTGATATTTATATAAAGGAAAAGTGTGATGTTAAATAATAAAGAAACAATTAAAAAGGTGATTATATTACTAATATTTGCAATTGCAATTATAATAAGAATTATAAAATGGCCATTAATAATGGAAGAAATAAATTGCGATGAAGCAATGACAGCCATAAACGCAAAGGCTATATCGGAAACTGGTTGCGATATGTATGGAACTAGTTTTCCTGTGTACTTCGAAGCATGGCTTGTTGGAGGACAAAGTGCATTATTAACGTATCTTATGTCTACAAGCATTAAAATATTTGGATTTTCAATTATGTCAATAAGATTACCTTTGCTTATAATAAGCATAATATCAATATTTATTTTTGATAAATTAGTAAAAATAATATTTGAAGATAACTATAAAATAAGAGTAATAATGCTATTGATACTAGCTCTAAATCCATGGCACATTATGCAATCTTCTTGGGCATTAGATTGTAATCTATTTCCGCATTTTATGTTATATGCTATATACTTTTTAATAAAAGGAGTAAAACAAAATAAAAAGTATTTATACATATCAATAGTACTTTTTGGAATAACACTATATACTTATGGAATTGCATTATATGCAACACCTGTATTTTTAGTAATTTCATATTTATACTTACTAAAAAATAAAAAAATTAAAATTTCTGATGCAATAATATCAGTATTAATATTTATTATAATTTCTTGTCCAGTAATATTAATGAGTGTTATTAATTTATTAGGATTACCTACAGTGAAAATTGGGAATATAACTATACAGAAATTTGAATATTTCAAGAGAACAGAAGACATGTTACTGTTTTCACAGGACTTTCCCAAAACTTTAATTAAGAATATTTTAACTACTATAAAATTGATATTAATAAATGAAGATGGACTGAGTTGGAATGCAATACATGGAGTTGGAACAATATATATAGGCTCAATAATTTTTGCGATAGTAGCATTAATACAAATAATAGCTTCAAAAAAACAAAAAAATGATAGTGGTATTTCAATAATTACTATTTGGTTTATTACGTCTATTATTATAGGAATGCTTATTAATAATGTAAATATAAATAGGTTGAATATAATTTGGTATCCTATTATTTTTTTAGTTGGATACGGAATTTATATAATTTTAAAGAAATGCAAATTTAATAAACTCTTATTATGTACAATAGTAACAATTTATTTTATATATTTTGCATTTTTTATAGAAAAATTTTATAGTACAGATTATAATAGATGTTATACTTGGTCTAATGGATTGATAGATACTGTAAGGCAAGCAGAGAAAATTTCAAATAAAGAAGAGATATATATACAAGATAGTATTATTAATAATGACAGAAATAGAGTATTCTTGATATATGAAACAATAAAAGATTATCAAAAATACAATTTCATAAACAGAGAAATTTTACTAGAGTTATATCAAAGAGAAGAAAAAGAAGTTTTTAGTGAATGGCTAACAAAAATTACTAACATAAGAATAATAAATATGAACCAAATAGAAGAAAACATGAAGTGCATTATTTTATATAAAAAAGAAACTGATAATTTACTTAAAAATTATAATGCCAAAGAGTATGAAATCTATAAGATTATGCATAAAAAAGGAGAATAGAATGGAAAAAATATCTATAGTAGTACCTTGCTATAACGAGGAAAAGAATATAAATAATTTTTATGAAGAAATGATAAAAACACTTGAAAAAGTAAAAGAAAACTATAGTTATGAAATTATTTTTGTTAATGATGGAAGTAATGACCAGACAGAAATAGAAGTGAAAAAAGTAAGAAAAACAGATAAAAATGTAATACTAATTAGTTTTTCAAGAAATTTCGGAAAAGAAGCGGCTATATATGCTGGACTAAATAATGCAACAGGAGATTTAGTCGCATTAATAGATGCAGACTTGCAACATCCACCAGTAACAATATTAGAAATGATAAAAGGAATAAATGAGGGATATGATGTTGTTGCAACTAAAAGAAAAAATAGAAAAGGCGAACCTGTTATTAAAAGTGTATTTTCTAAATTATTTTATAAAATGATGAGAATGTTTATACCAATAGAAAAAAATGTACAAGATTTTAGACTTATGAAAAAGGAAGTAGTTGATGCAATTCTGTCTTTAAAAGAATACAATAGGTTTTCAAAAGGAATTTTTACATGGGTTGGATTTAATATTAAATATATAGAAATAGAAAACATTGAAAGAAAAGCAGGAAAAACTAAATGGAGCTTTAAAAAACTATTTAGTTATGCAATAGAAGGAATAACATCATTTACAACTGCACCTTTAAAGGCTTCGACATTAATGGGGTTCTGCATATCAATAATAGCCATAATTTCAACAATTGTAATAATTTTACAAACATTAATATATGGAAAAGATGTTCCAGGATATGCTTCAATAATAACAGCGATATTATTTATGGGAGGAGTTCAATTAATATCAATAGGAATACTTTCAGAATATATTTCAAAAATGTATTTAGAAATTAAAAAAAGACCTAAATACATTATTAAGGAGAAAATAGATTGAAAAAAACTAAAAAAGAATTACTCATTTATTTTATAGTTGTGGCTAGTGCGATTATTATATTTAAAAATTATATTATAGGACATTATGCAGTAGATACATATGCAATTGCTAATCTTGGATATAAAGAATATGCAATAAAGATATTTTTGAAAGCGGGAAGACCATTTTCTTGTATGTTATTATTAATAGCAGATTTAATAAATTTGCCGATTAAGGTATTAGTTATGTTCTCAACAATTATGGCAATTTTCATATCTGCATTGTCAGTAATGAAACTAAGAGAAATAATATTAAAAAATAAAAATGTAGCAGATAAATACAATGAACTTATAGTAATTGCTATTTCATTTTGTACAGTATTTAATTTTATGTATATAGAAAATTTGTATTTTGCAGAAGCATCTATTATGGCAACAGCGGTATATTTAAGTATTGTAGCGGCTAATCAGTTATTAAACTTAGAGAAACATAATATGATAAAATCTTTAATGATACTTCTAATAGCAATTTTTTCATACAATGCAGTAATTAATGTTTATATAACGTCTGTGGTATTTTTACTTATAATAGATAAGAATAGTAGAACAAAAAAAGAAACAGCTAAACTTTTCTTGTCAGCCTGTACAATATGTTTAATTACTATAGTGCTGAATTTTGCTCAAATTAAATGCATATGCAATGGATTGGGTTTATTACAAAATAGGATTTCTAGCCAAACAAACTATTTTACTAATATAGCATATATTTTTTTGAATTGCGGAGATGTTTTGATAAGTACAGCAAATTTATTTCCAAAGTATTATTTCATTGCTTTTTTGATTGCAATTTTAATTCCATCTATGCTCTATTTATATAAAACGAATAAAAAAATTAATGAGGAAATAATATTATTTATTTTAGTTAGTATAATGAGTTCATTTGCAATATCAGTTTTTACGTTATCTAGCTTTGGAACAGGAAGACTACTTACTCCAATAGGCATGCTTATTGGATATTTATTTATGATAATATATATAAAAACACATATTTTTGAATCAAAAAAAATAATAGGGTATTACTTAAAGGTAATTCTTTCTATTTATTTAATTATAAACATTGCTAATTTTTACAATATAACCAAAGAACAGCAAGAAATTAATGAAATAGAAAAAAATAAAGTAAAAGAAATAAATGAATATATTAATTGCTATGAAAAAGAAAATAATATACAAATAAAACATATTACGATGAAATATGTAAAAGGGTGCAAAGAAAAAGCATTTTATAAAAAAATAACAAGTACAAATTGTATTGCTGTATATGCAGAAGCTTCATATGATGGGGTTATAAACTTTTATACAGGAAGAAAATTAAAAGAGATAGGAATAACTGAAGAACTTAATCAAAAATATGAGGAAAAGACTAGGCAGATCGGAGAAAATATATATTGCTGTGTAGATGATGTCTTAATTTGCTTAGTATATGTTGTATAATTAGTAAGGAGGTAACTACTTGAACAAATTATTATTAATAGATGGAAATAGTATAATAAACAGAGCTTTTTATGGAATAATGGGAAGTAAAATGCTTATGACAGAAGATGGAACATATACAAATGCAGTATATGGATTTTTAAGCATACTATTTAAAGAGCTAGACGATATAAAACCAGAATATCTAGTAGTAGCATTTGATTTAAAAGCCCCAACACATAGACATAAGATGTATGATAAGTATAAGGCAAACAGACATGGAATGCCAGAAGAATTAGCAATGCAAATGCCTATATTAAAAGAAACATTAAAAGCAATGAATGTTTGCATAATAGAAAAAGAAGGCTATGAAGCAGATGATATATTAGGAACTCTTGCAAAATGGGGACAGAAAGAAGAACTAGAAGTTACTGTATTAACAGGGGATAGAGATAGTTTTCAACTAATAGACAAAAATATTAAAGTAAGAATTCCAAGAACAAAAATGGGAAAAACAGAAACAGAAGATTATACAGTAGAAAAAATAGAAGAGGAATATGGACTAGAGCCATTAGATTTAATAGAAGTAAAAGGACTAATGGGAGATACATCAGATAATATTCCAGGAGTACCAGGAGTAGGAGAAAAAACAGCATTAAATCTAATTAAACAATACAAAAGTATAGATGAAGTGTATAACCATATAGATGAGCAAAAAGGAAAATTAAAAGAAAAATTATCAGAAAACAAAGACTTGGCATATCTTTCTAGAACTCTTGGAACAATTGATATAAATGCTCCAATAGAAAAAGATTTGGGCGCTTTTCAAGTAGAAGAATGGAATAAACCAGAAGTATTAGAAATATTTAAAAAACTTAAATTTAATAGATTTATAGATAGATTTGCATTACAAGAAAATATAGGGGCAACATCATTTAGTGATTCACAAATCAATACTGAAATTGAGCATGAAAAAATTGTAGACAAAACAAAATTAGCAGAATTAAAACAAGAAATACAAGAAAATAAAGCTATGTATTATTATCTAACAGAAGAAAAATTTATAATTTATTCTCCAAAAACTAATAAATGTTTTTCTATAGAAAACATACAAGATTTTAAAGATATATTTGAGGACAAGAATATACTAAAATGCAGTTACAAACAAAAAGAAGAATTTATAATATTATGGAACAAAGGCATAGAAGCTAAAAACCTTATGTTTGATATAGCTATTGCAGGATATATTCTAAATTCGAATATAAACAAATATACAATAGAGTATCTAGCAAATGAATATATAAACTTTGACATTGCAGAATACTTATCAAATACAGAAGAAACAGGCGTAGAACAAATTACATTGTTTGATAATGCAGAGGAACCAAAAGAAGATAAAACATATATTTATGCATATGCAATATACAAATTATATAATGTTCTAACACAAAAAATGAAAGAGGCAGGAAGTATAGATTTATTTAATAAAATAGAAATGCCACTAACAGAAGTATTAGCTAGCATGCAGTATGAAGGAATATATATAGATAAACAAGAACTTTTAGACTTTGGAAAAGAATTGCAAGAAAAAATAGATATTTTAACACAAGAAATATATGAACTTACAGGTGAAGAATTTAATATAAACTCTACAAAACAATTAGGAGAAATCCTTTTTGAAAAGTTAAAGCTTACAGCTAAAAAGAAAACAAAAACAGGTTATTCAACAGATGTAGATGTATTAGAAAAAATAAAATATGAACATCCTGTAATAGAAAAAATATTAGAATATAGACAATTACAAAAGCTAAATTCTACTTATGTAGAAGGACTTATCCCATATATAGATGAAACAGGAAGAATACATTCTAAATTTCATCAAACAGTTACAACAACAGGAAGAATAAGCTCAACAGATCCAAATCTTCAAAATATACCTACAAGAATGGAATTAGGAAGAAAATTAAGAAAAGTATTTAAGCCAGAACAAGGATACATTTTTGTAGATGCAGACTATTCTCAAATAGAGCTTAGAGTATTAGCACATATTTCTGAAGATAAAAATATGATAGAAGCATTTTGCAACAACGAAGACATACATGCACAAGCCGCTTCAAAGGTGTTCAACATACCACTAGAAGAAGTAACAAAAGAAGAAAGAACAAAAGCAAAAGCAGTTAACTTTGGAATAGTTTATGGTATTAGTGAATTTGGTTTAGGAGAACAACTAGGAGTTTCTAGAAAAAAGGCTAAAGAATATATAGAACAATACCTTGATAAATATAGTGGCATAAAAGAATTTATGATTAATATAGTAGAAGAAACAAAAGAAAAAGGATATGTAGAAACTCTTTACCATAGAAGAAGATATGTACCAGAATTAAAATCCAATAACTATATGGTAAGACAATTTGGTGGCAGAGTTGCAATGAACACTCCAATACAAGGAACAGCAGCAGATATTATGAAAATAGCAATGATAAATGTATATAATAAATTAAAAGAAAACAACTTAAAATCCAAATTAATAGTACAAGTACATGACGAAATATTAGTAGAAACATTAGAAAGTGAAAAAGAACAGGTAAAACAAATTGTAAAAGAAGAAATGGAAAATGTAATAAAATTAAAAGTTCCATTGCTAGCAGAAGTAGAAGAAGGGTATAATTGGTACGAAGCAAAATAAATTTAGAATCACACCTCCCGCATTTCACTGCTCACATCAATTAAAAACAAAAGGAGAAAAAATTGAAAAGATTATTAAAATTTATAATAACATTATTAATATTAGCATCTATAATCTTTATTTTATTTAAAGTTGTAAAAATAGATGACATTATAATGAAAAAACTATATCCACTAAAATATAGCGAATATGTAGAAAAATATGCGAAAGAATACAATATAGATAAATATATGGTTTATGCAATAATAAAAGCAGAAAGCAATTTTAACGAAAATGCAAAATCATCAAGTGATGCAATAGGATTAATGCAAATAATGGAAATTACTGCAATAGAAACAGCAAGAAAAATGGACCTTGAAGTTACAGAAGAAGATTTATTTAAACCAGACTTAAATATTAATATAGGGTTAAAATATTTTACATACCTATTAAACCATTATAATAACAATTACCCATTAGCAATAATTGCATATAATGCAGGAATGGGAAATGTAGATGCTTGGCTAAAAGACGGAACAATAAAAGAAGATGGAACAGATATAGAGAATGTACCATTTAAAGAAACCAATAATTATGTAAGAAAAATCTTAAGGGATTATGAAATATATAAAGAATTGTATAATTAATTATTTTGATATATAATAAAAAACAAAATCACAAGGGAGGAATGTAACATGGCAATATTAGTTACAGGAGGAGCTGGCTATATAGGAAGTCACACAGTTGTAGAATTATTAGAAGCGGGAGAAGACATAGTTATAGTAGATAACTTTGTAAATAGTAAACCAGAAGCCTTAGATAAAATAAAAAAAATAACAGGAAAAGACTTTAAATTTTATGAAGTTGACATATTAGATGAAGAAAAATTAGAAAAAGTATTTAGAGAAAATAATATAGAATCTGTAATACATTTTGCAGGACTAAAAGCAGTAGGAGAATCTGTTGTAAAACCAATAGAATATTATCATAATAATATAACAGGGACATTAGTATTGCTAAAACTAATGAAAAAATATAACTGTAAAAGGATAGTATTCAGCTCATCAGCAACTGTATATGGAGATCCAGAAATAGTACCTATAACAGAAGAATGCAAAACAGGAGGAACAACAAATCCTTATGGAACAACAAAACTATTCATAGAAAGAATTTTACAAGATGTTTATGTTGCAGATAACCAATTTAGCATAGCGCTGCTTAGATACTTCAATCCAATAGGGGCACACGAAAGTGGATTAATAGGAGAAGATCCAAATGACATACCAAATAACCTTATGCCATATATAACAGGAGTAGCAAGTGGAAAACTAGAAATATTAAGTGTATTTGGAAATGACTATCCAACAAAAGATGGAACAGGAGTTAGAGATTATATCCATGTAGTAGACTTAGCAAAAGGACATTTAAAAGCACTTGCAAAAATTAGACAAGAAGCAGGAGTAAAAATATATAATTTAGGAACAGGACATGGATATTCTGTACTAGATTTAGTAAATACATTCCAAAAAGTAAATAATGTTGAAGTTAAATATAAAATAGTTGGAAGAAGAGCAGGAGATATAGCTACATGCTATGCAGATCCTTCAAAAGCAAAAAAAGAATTAGGATGGGTTGCAGAAAAAGGAATAGAAGATATGTGTAGAGACAGTTGGAATTTTATAGTTTCAAATAAATAAAAAGGAGACTTTTAATATGAAAAAGCTTTTATTAGTAATAGACATGGTAAATGGATTTGTAAAAGAAGGAGCTCTTGCAGACAAAGCAATAAATAATATAACACCCAATATCATAAATCTAATTAAAAAATATGTCCAAGAAGAAAATGACATAATAAGTATTCAAGAAGGACATAATGAAAATTCTAAAGAGTTTAAAAATTTTCCAAAACATTGTATATTAGGAACTGAAGAAGCTGAACTTATAGAAGAATTGAAGCCTTATGAAAGCAATATGAAATTAATTAGAAAAAACTCAACATCAGGATTTTTAACAAAAGAATTTTATGACTATATAAAAAATAATGAAAACAATCTAAAAGAAATAGCTTTGTGTGGTTGCTGTACAGATTTATGCGTAATGAATTTTGCTATACCATTAAAGAATTATATAAATGAAAATGATTTGGATATAGATGTTGTAATATATAAAAATGCAGTTGAAACTTATGATGCACCAAATCACAATAAGAAAGAATATAATGAAATAGCTTTTAAAATAATGGAACAAAACGGAATAAAACTTATATAGATAAAAGAAGTGGTTGTTAACCACTTCTTTTAAATAATACTTCTAATTTTTTCTATAATCATATTTAATGCAACAGTATTGTATCCACCTTCTGGAACAATAATATCGGCATATTTCTTACTAGGTTCAACAAATTGTTCATGCATAGGCTTTACAGTTGTGCAATATTGTGTAACAACAGAATCTAATGTACGACCTCTTTCTTGCACATCTCTTAAAAGTCTTCTTATAAAACGAATATCAGCATCTGTATCTACAAATATTTTAATATCCATTAAATCTCGTAATTCTTTATTTTCAAAAATTAAAATACCATCTACAATAATTACTTTCTTAGGAACTACAGTAACGGTTTTATCTTCTCTTTGGTGATTAATAAATGAATATTCAGGTCTTTCTATAGAATTTCCTTTTTTCAATTCCTTTAAATGTTCTATAAGCAAGCTTGTTTCTATAGAATCAGGATGATCGTAATTTAATTTTGTCCTTTCTTCAAAAGGAAGCTCTGGATGAGCTTTATAATAACAATCATGAGATATCATTGTTATATTATGTGCAAATTCTTTTTTAATATTATCTGCAAGAGTACTCTTGCCAGAACCAGTTCCACCTGCAATACCAATTATAATAGGGTCAATATTCATATTAATTCCTCCAAAATGTTATTTACGTTAATTTTAAAATATTATTTGAATAAAATCAAGTAAAAACGACATTTTTCTTTGCAATTTGCAAACAGCAGATTATTAGATAAATTGGAATTTGTTTAGTTCCGGATGAATTCAGGACAGTCCCCAAAATCCCCAGGTTTGGTGATTTTAAGGGACAGTCCCTAGAATTCCCCCTCACACAAATTCCAATTT
>FR893516.1:33841-66831 GCA_000434035.1 Clostridium sp. CAG:452
TCCAATTTCCCGAAACAATTGACAAATTTATTTTTTTAACTATAATAGAAAAAGAAAGAAGGATAAATATGATATTAGAAGGAAAAGTTATAGAGGGAATGGGGATAGCAAAAATATTTGTAAATATGATGAAAGAAGCGTTTTACCAAAAAACAAATATGAAACTATACCCAGGTACACTAAATATTGAATTGAACGAACCATATAATTTAAAATCAACGTATACAATAAAAGCAGAAGAATATGGCGGAAAATATGATGTACAAGTGCAAGAATGTGTACTGTTAGAGCAAAAAGCATATATAGTAAGGTCAGAAAAAAATTTAAAAGAAGAAAGTGACTATGAAAGAAATATAATAGAAATTGTATCTAACATAAATTTTAGAGAGAAGTATAATCTAAAAGATGGTGATTTAGTAAAAATACAAGTATTAAGATAAATTGTAATTTGCTTTGCAAATTACAATTTTTTAGTTCTAATTTTTTTTAACTAGCATATATATATTTAAAGACAAGTTATAAGGTAAGGAGTATATATGCTAGTTTCTGATATATTAAATTATTTTCCAGAAGAAATATTAAAAGTATTAACAGACTTTTTTGAAACCGAAACAGAAGAAAAATTAAAAACAATTGAAGAAATTAGATTAAGAGTAGGACAACCTCTAATATTAAAATTCAATAAACGTGAAGAAATATTTAAATGTAATATTTTACAAGAAGACATATTAAAAACTATGCAAAAGGTTTGCGATAATTCAATTTATTCTTTCCAAAATCAAATATGTGAAGGATTTATTACAGTAAAAGGCGGACATAGAATAGGAATTACACGGAAGTTGTGTTATAGAAAACAACAAAGTTAGTAATGTAAATTACATATCAAGCTTAAATTTTAGAATAGCAAAAGAAATAAAAGGATGCAGTAATAAACTTTTGAAATATGTGTTAAATACAGAAGAAAATAATATCTACACAACTTTAATAGTGTCACCACCAGGTGTGCGGAAAAACTACAGTATTAAGGGATTTAGTAAGAAGAATTAGTACAGGAATAGAAAAAATAGAATTTAAAGGAATAAATGTGGGTATAGCTGACGAAAGAGGAGAAATCGCAGCAATGTACAAAGGTGTGCCTCAAAATGACGTGGGGATTAGGACAGATGTTTTAGACAATATTCCAAAAGCAATAGGAATGACAATGCTTATAAGGTCAATGTCACCCAAAGTAATTGTTGCAGATGAAATAGGAAAAGAAGAAGAAATTTCGGCAATAAATTATGCCATATGCTCAGGAATAAAAGGAATATTTACAGCACATGGTGCAAGTTTAGAGGAAATATCTATAAATCCAAATTTAAAAACTTTGTTAAATCTACATATATTTGAAAGAATAGTATTTTTGAATGACAAAATTAGAAAAGCAGAAATAGATAAAGTATATACACTGGATAGAAAAAACTTAGAATACATGATTATGGAGTGATTAAACTATGTTAGGATTAAAAATTGTAATATATACATTTATATTTTTATCATGTTCACTTATAGGAATATTGGTATCAAATAAATATAGAAATAGAGTAAACGAACTAAAAGAATTTAAAAATGCACTTAATATTTTTAAAACAAAAATAAGATACACATATGAACCAATACCAGAAATATTCGAACAAATATCAAAAAATACAAATTCTAATATTTCTAATGTTTTTGGAGTGGCTAGTGAAAAAATGAAGGTTCTAGCCGCAGGGGAAGCATGGAATTTAGCATTAAATATGGAAGAACTTAATATAAATGATGAAGATAGATTAGCTTTATCAAATTTGAGCAAACTTTTAGGAAAAACAGATGTAACAGGTCAGCTTAACCAAATAGAATTAACTACTGATTTTTTGGAGGGTCAAATAAAAAAGGCTGAACAACAAAGAGATAAAAGCGAAAAAATGTATAGGACGCTTGGAATGCTTATAGGAATGGCAATAGTAATAATATTAATGTAAAAGGGGTAAAAATATGAACATAGATTTATTATTTAAAATAGCGGCAATAGGAATATTAGTTGCTGTATTACATCAAGTATTAGTAAGAGCTGGAAGAGAAGACCAAGCAATGATGACTACTCTTGCACGGATTAGTAATAGTTTTAACAATGGTAATAAAAGAAATAAGCACATTATTTAATACTGTTAGAACAATATTTGGATTGTAAAGGGTGAATGTAATTGGAAATTGTAAAAATAATAGGTGTAGGATTAGTAGCACTTATTCTTATAATTATTTTAAAACAGTACAAACCTGAATTTACAATCTATGCATCTATAATAGCAGGAGCCATTATATTGCTTATGGTAATGGACAAGCTATATTCAATAATAAACTTGTTATCCAATATAAGTCAAAAAGCAGGCATAGGAAATGAGTTTTTAAAAATAATATTAAAGATAACCGGAATAGCAATACTTACAGAATTTGCAGTAAGTATTTGTAAAGACTCTGGAGAAAGTGCAATAGCTAGCAAAATAGATTTGGGAGGCAAAATAATAATTATAAGTATATCAATTCCGATAATAACAGCACTTTTGGAGTTAGTAATAAGCATATTGCCATAAAATCAATCAGATAAATTGGAATTTGTTTAGTTCCGGATGAATTCAGGACAGTCCCCAAAATCCCCAGGTTTGGTGATTTTAAGGGACAGTCCCTAGAATTCCCCCTCACACAAATTCCAATTTGCCTAATGTGATTGACATACTTAAATAGGAGATCAAATGATAAAAAAAATATTATTAATTTTTTCTATTTTAATATTTTCTTTTGTTAACTATATAACTTATGCAACTGATGAAATCATATCTTCACAAATGGACGCACTAAATATTCCTTCATTCATAAAAGAAGGAGAAAAATATACAAAAGAAGTTTTTCCGGATATTAGTCTAAACGACTTTTTAACTTCTGCAATAAAAGGAGAGATAGATAACAAAGGACTTCTTAAACAAATAATAATGTTATTTGGAGATGAAATAGTAGATGTTATTTATTTGTTAGGAAGCATAATAGTAGTAATAATAATACATAGCATTTTAAAGGCTTTTACAGAGAACCTAGAAAATGAAAGCGTTTCTCAAATTACATATTATATTCAATACATACTTATAGTAACTTTAATAATGGCTAATTTTTCAACAATAATATCCGGAATAAAAGATTCAATTGCAAATTTAACTGGATTTATAAACTGCCTAGTTCCAATACTTTTAGCACTAATGTCTGCTACCCGGGAATGTTGCATCTGTTAGTTTAATACAGCCTTTAATTATATTTGCAGTAGTTTTTATAGGAAACACAATAACATTGGTAGTACTTCCTATAACACTTATAGCAACAGCATTAGGAATAATTTCAAATTTATCAGATAAAGTTCAAATTGGAAAACTTTCCAATTTTTTTAAATCGGGTATCACATGGTTTTTAGGATTAATTATTACAATTTTTGTTGGAATACTTTCAATGGAAGGAACATTAACAAGCAATGTTGATGGGCTAACAGCAAAAGGAGTAAAGGCTGCGGCATCTACGTTTATACCAGTAGTAGGTAAAGCACTAGGAGATTCAGCAGATGTTGTATTAGGTTCTACATCTATTATAAAAAATTCAATAGGGATAGTTGGAATGTTTGTAATAATAGGAATATGTGCAATGCCAATTATAAAATTAACTCTATTAACAACAGCATATTACTTTACATCTGCAATATGTGAGCCAATAGCAGATAAAAAAATAGTTTCATTATTAGAACAAATGGGAGGAACATTTAAAGTATTACTTGGGATAATGTTTTTTGTTGCTACGCTACTAATAATTGGACTAGCAATGTGTATAAAGATAACTAATAATGGGATGATGTATAGGTAGGTGTTAAAACTTGATAAAATTCATAAATTCATGGGCACAAGGGATAATTTTAGCAGTAATAATTGCAACAATTATAGAAATAATTTTGCCAGAAGGAAAGAATAAAAAATATGTAAAAACAGTAATAGGAGTATATATATTATTTACAATAATATATCCATTAATAAACAAGTTTACAAAAACCAATATAAATACATTGATTGAAAATACAACTAAACAAATGAGTACATACCAAGAGAATAATTCACTAAAAATAGATACAGATAAATATATAGAAAGCACATATAAAAAGAAAATAGAAGAAGATATAAGAAAAAGAGCAAATGAAAAGAATTTAAATATAACTTCACTAAATGTATACATAGAAACAGAAGACGAGAATCGATATGGAATGCTAAATAGCTTAGTTATGAAAGTAGAAAAAAACGAAACAAGTAAGAAAAATAATGATGTAAATCAAATAAAAGAAATAAATATCTCAAAAAATGTGCAAAACAATGAAATAATAGAAAACAAAGATAAAACAGTAACAGAAAAGGAAATAAATGAATTTAAAGAATATATAAATGCTACATATTATTTAGAAAAAGAAAAAATCCATATAAATGAATAATAAGGGGGTAGAAAAATGCTAAAAGAAAGCATAAAAAAATTTAAAGAATCTATTTCAAAACAAAAAGAGCAAAATAACAAAAAGAACATAGAAAATCTTGTAGTATTTTTAATTCTATTAATAATAACTATAATTGCAATAAATACAATATGGGGAGGAAAAAAAGAAGAAACAAAGCAAGAGGATACTAATACATCATATAAAAAACTAGCAGAAAACAT
Organism: Clostridium sp. CAG:452; assembly: GCA_000434035.1. Lineage (GTDB taxonomy): Bacteria > Bacillota > Clostridia > TANB77 > CAG-508 > CAG-452. Next base: position 38,594 of record FR893516.1, read on the forward strand.
AAATAATAGCATAGACAGTAATAATAGCCAGCTTAATGAATATAATTTAGAGGAGAATTTAGAGGACATACTATCTAAAATAGCAGGAGTTGGAAAGGTAAAAGTTCTGGTTACATATTCAGAAACTAGTGAAGTCGTTGCAATGTATAACGAAAAAAACACTTTAAACAATACAGAAGAAACAGATAAAAATGGGGGTGTAAGAAAAATTGAACAAACAGATACAGATAAAGAGATTATATATGAAGAAAAAAACGGACAAAAAACTCCAATTACGCAAAAAGTAATTATGCCAAAAATAGAGGGTGCAATAGTTACAGCAGAAGGAGCTTCAAATCCGGCTATAAAAACAAACATAATTCAAGCTGTTTCAGCAGCTACAGGAATTTCTACATATAGAATACAAGTTTTTGAAATGTCAATTTAAGAACAAAAGGAGAAGAGTTATGAAGATTTTAAAAAGAAACCAATTAATAGTATTGGTGGTTTCACTAATGCTTATAACAGCAGGATACTTGAATTTTACAACAAATCAAGAAAACGTTGCAACAAGTACAATAGCAGAAAGAACTGATACAGCTATTGGAGATGCAGAATTTGTGAGTACAGTTCCACACAATGAAAACAAAGTAGAAGAAAGTGCAATAGTAGAAAACGATGAAAATGCTATTAGTAATGAGATGAGTAATGAACAAGAGAATTTAGTAGAAACAAATGCAACAGAGCAAAAGCAAGAAGAAAGTAAAAAAAGTGAAAATGATTATTATTTTATAACATCAAAATTAGATAGAAATACAATGTATTCTGAAACACTAGAAACATATCAAGAAATGTATAACAATGCAAATGCAACAGCAGAACAAAAACAAGAAGCATTAAAAAAGATAAACAATATAAACAATACAAAAAATGCAATAATGATAGCAGAAAATTTAATAATTGCAAAAGGGTTCAAAAATGTAGTAATATTTGCAAATGAAGGCAGTATAAGTGTTGTAATACAAGCAGATGAATTAAAGCCAGAAGAAGTAGCACAAATACAAAATATAGTTTCAAGAGAATTGAATGTAAGTGCAGAAACAATACATATTAGCAATAAATAGAACTGGCGCATATAATATACAAATTAAAATTTGTATATTATATGTTAGGTGATTTTATATGAAACAGTTGTATTTAGATGCAAAAAATATAATGCAAAAGGATCCGGCGGCGAGAAATATATTAGAAGTTATGCTATTATATCCAGGTTTTCATATACTGGTATATCATAGGATAGCTCATTTTTTTTATATTCATAAATGCTTTTTCTTAGCGAGGGTAGTATCACAAATAGGAAGATTTTTTACAGGAATAGAAATACATCCAGGAGCAAAAATAGGAAAAAGATTATTTATAGATCATGGGATGGGAATTGTAATAGGAGAGACAGCCGAAATTGGAGATGATTGTACAATATATCATCAAGCAACTTTAGGAGGAACAGGAAAAGACAAAGACAAAAGGCATCCAACTATTGGAAATAATGTAATGGTGGGAGCAGGAGCAAAAGTACTTGGACCGATTATTATAGGAAATAATGTAAAAATAGGGGCAGGAGCAATAGTCTTAAAAAATGTAGAAGATAATGTTACAGTAGTAGGTACGCCAATCAATAGAGCAATTAAAAAACAATAATATGTTTTGAGCTAAAGCACAAATATATATTTTCTACGCAATAAAAAACAAAGAAAATATTTACAAATAACTTGTAAATATTTTTTTTATTGATATAATATACAGAGAAATTTTAGAAGATTTTTTTGAGGTGATTTTTAAATGGTTAAAAAAGTTGCAATAATAACAAATGGCGGAGATTGCCCAGGATTAAATGCAGTAATTCGTGCAATAGTAAAAACAGCCGAAACACATGGCGTAGAATGCTATGGATATATAGAAGGCTATAAAGGAATGTTAGAAAACAACTATATAAAATTAGAATCAAATGGAAGTGCATCAGGTTTACTTCATAGAGGTGGAACAATTATAGGAGCATCAAATAGTACGAACCTATTTAATTATCCAGTAGAAGAAAATGGACAAACAGTATATAAAGATATGTCTTTTAAAGCAGTAGAAAATGTAAGAAATGCAGGCTTTGATTGTATATTTACATTAGGTGGAGACGGAACACAAAAATCAGCAAGAGACTTTTCTTTAAGAGGATTAAACGTAATAGGAATTCCAAAGACAATAGATAATGATGTAGCACATTCAGAAATAACATTTGGGTACAATACAGCTGTATCTGTTGCAACAGAGGCACTAGACAGATTACACTCAACAGCAGAATCCCATCACAGAATAATGACATTAGAAGTAATGGGAAGATATGCAGGATGGATTGCATTAGAATCAGCAATAGCAGGAGGAGCAGATGCTGCAATAATTCCAGAAATACCATATGATATAGAGAAAATAGTAGAAAAAATAAATAGAAGAAAAGCAGAAGGAAAGAAATTCAGTATAATAGTTGTGTCAGAAGGAGCAAAACCAAAAGGTGGAGAACTAACAGTTAAAAGAACTTTGCATGATGGAGCAGGATTAGACAACATAAGACTTGGTGGAATAGGAGAAAAACTTTCAAGAGACCTAGAAGAGTTAACAGGAATGGTATCTAGAAATACTGTACTTGGATATGTTCAAAGAGGAGGAACACCAACAGCATTTGATAGAGTCCTATCTACAAAATATGGAAGCAAAGCAATGGAACTTGCTATAGAAGGTAAGTTTAACGTATTAGTAACATTACAAAATGGAAGATTAGGATATGTAACATTAGAAGAAGTTGTAGGAAATAATAAAGAAATAGGAGCACGTTCTGGAGGAACAGAAAGCACAAACATAAAAAGAGTAACAATGGATGATGATTTAGTAAGAGTGGCAAGAGACTTAGATATTTGTTTAGGGGACTAGAAAGAGAGGAAGTAGAATGGTAAATTTTAAACAAGAAATTGCAAAAGAAATTGCAGAAGTAACAAATTTAGATAGCAAAGAATTAGAAAATTACATAGAAATCCCACCAAATAGCGATTTGGGAGATTATGCATTTCCATGTTTTAAACTTGCTAAAGAATTAAGAAAAGCACCACCAATGATTGCAAATGATATAAAAGAGAACATAAAAATAGATGAAAAAATAATAGAAAAAATTGAAGTCGTAGGTGGATATCTAAACATATATGTAAACAAGCAAACACTAGCGAAAGAAGTACTAGAAGATGTTGCAAAAAATAAGGAGAAATATGGCTCATCAGATATTGGCAAAGGAAAAAACGTTGTAATAGATTATTCTGCACCAAATATTGCAAAACCATTTCATATTGGACATTTGCGTTCAACTGTAATAGGAGGAGCTCTATATAAAATATATAATTTTCTTGGATACAACAGTGTAGGAATTAACTTTTTAGGAGACTGGGGTCTTCAATTTGGAAAAGTTATGGCAGGAATTAAGCTTTGGAAAGACGAATATGATTTTAAAAACGATGAAATGTCAAGCATATTAAAAACATATATACGTTTTAACAAAGAAGAAAAAGAAAAACCAGAGCTTACAGACTTAGCAAGAGCAGAGTTTAAAAAACTAGAGGATGGAGATCAAGAAACATATAAACTATGGGAACATATTAGAAAAATAAGTTTAGAAAATTACGAAAAAACATATAAATTACTAAACTCAAAGTTCGATTCATATAATGGTGAAGCATACTATAACGATAAAATGGAACCAGTAGTAGAAGAATTAAAAGAAAAGGGATTATTAAAAGAATCTCAAGGAGCACAAGTAGTTGACTTAGAAAAATATAATATGCCACCATGTATAATAATTACTTCTGCAGGAACTACAATATATGCAACAAGAGATTTAGCATCTTTAGAAGATAGAATGAATACATACAATTTTGATAAAGCAATTTATGTAGTAGGAAATGAACAAGCATTACATTTTAAACAAGTATTTAAAGTATTTGAATTAATGGGATATGAAAACTATGCTAAAAATTGTGTGCATGTTCCTTTCGGGCTTGTGGTAGATAAAGATGGAGAAAAAATAGGCTCAAGAAAAGGAAATTCAGTATTTTTAGAAGATATTTTAAATGAAGCAATAGATAAAGTAAAAGATATAATAAATGAAAAAAATCCAGAATTAGAAGATAAAGAAGAAGTAGCAAGAAAAGTTGGAGTAGGAGCAATTATATTTAACGATTTATCGAATAGCAGAATTAAAGATGAAATATTTGATTGGGATATGCTTCTTAACTTCCAAGGAGAAACAGGGCCATATATTCAGTACATTTATGTAAGAACAAGAAGTTTACTAAATAAAGCAGGTTATATGCCAAAAATAGAAGAAATAGATTTTTCAAAAATAAATGAAAAAGAAGCACTAGACACATTAAAACTTATATATCAATTTAATGATGTTATAAAAAGTGCTGCAGAAAAGAATGAGCCATCAATTTTGGCTAAGTACTTAATAGATTTAAGTCAAAGCTTTAGTACATATTATAATGAACATAGAATAATTACAGAAGACAAAGACGTTCAAAACGCACGATTATTCTTAACATATTCTGTTGATACAGTATTAAAAACAGGAGCAGAATTGTTAGGAATGGAAATGCCAGAGCGTATGTAAATTTAAAATAAAATATTTAAGGAGGCAGTGATTATGGAAGTAATCGAATTAAAACACCCATTAGTTGAACACAAATTAGCAATTTTAAGGGATAAAAAAACAGGAACAAAAGAATTTAGAGAGATAGTATCAGAGCTTGCTACAATACTTTGCTATGAAGCAATGAAAGATGCAAAATTAGAAGAAGTAGAAATAGAAACTCCAATTCAAAAAATGAAAACAAGAAAGATTAATGAAGATAATTATGCATTTGTTCCAATTTTAAGAGCTGGAACAGGTATGCTAGATGGAATAATTCAAGTAGTACCAAATGCTAAAATAGGACATGTTGGTATGTATAGAGATGAAGAAACATTTAAACCAAATGTATACTTCTTTAAAGTACCAAAAGACATAGCTCAAAGAGAAGTTTTAATATTAGACCCAATGCTTGCAACAGGTGGATCAGGAATAGATGCAATAGAACTACTAAAAGAAAAAGGTGTTAAAAAAATAAAATTCTTATGTATAATAGCTGCTCCAGAAGGAATAAAAGCAATGCAAGAAAAACATCCAGATGTACAAATTTATTGTGCAGCAATAGATGAAAAATTAAATGAACATGCCTACATAATACCAGGACTTGGAGATGCAGGAGATAGAATATTCGGCACAAAATAAAAATATATTGCTTTTTTACAATCAAATAATATATAATAAACAATAGATAAATATCTTATATTAGGAGGCAATCAAGTGAGAAAATATTTTGGAACAGATGGAATTAGAAGAATAGCAAATACAGAACTTACGCCAGAATTGGTTTATAAAGTTGCAAAAGCAGGAGCATATGTTTTATCAAAACATTCAGATCATGCACCAACTATATTAATAGGTAGAGATACAAGGCTTTCTGGAACACTAATAGAAAGTGCAATGACATCAGGCTTTTTAAGTTATGGTGCCAATGTAAAATTGTTAGGAGTTATGCCAACACCAGCTGTAGCATATTTAACAAAAAAATTAAAAGCGGATGCAAGTGTTGTAATATCTGCATCACATAATACTTTTGAATTTAACGGAGTTAAATATTTTAGTAATAAAGGAATGAAAATATCTGACGAGATAGAAGAAGAAATAGAAGAAGTTATGGACTCCGGAAAAATAAATGAGCTAATTGCTGTACATAATAAAATTGGTATAGCAGAAGATGCAACAGATTTAATGGATGAATATGTTTGTTTATTTAGAAGAATATTTGAAGATAATATAGAAGAGCATTTAAGAGATGATTTTATAGTAGGCTTAGATGTGGCAAATGGAGCAACTTATAAAGTAGCAGAAGAAGTATTTAAAAAACTAGGAATAAAATATAAAATAATAAATAATAATCCAGATGGAATAAATATAAATCATGATTGTGGTTCAACACATTTGGAAGGATTAAAAAAATTTGTTTTAGATAATAAATTAAGCTTAGGAATAGCATATGATGGCGATGGAGACAGATGCTTAGCAATAGATGAAAAAGGAAATCTTATAGATGGAGATATACTTCTTGCAATATTTGCTAAATACTTGCAAGAAAAAGGCAAATTAAATAAAGACACATTAGTTGCAACAATTATGAGCAATATGGGATTGAATAAATTTGCAGAAAAAAATAATTTAAATTTAAGCCAAACAAAAGTTGGAGATAGATATGTACTAGAAGAAATGCTAAAAAATGGTTATAATTTAGGCGGAGAACAATCAGGACATATAATTTTATTAGATTACAATCCAACAGGTGATGGAATACTAACTTCCCTTATGTTAATACAAATTTTATTAGAAAAAAACGTTTTAGCATCAGAACTTTGCGACATAATACAAATATACCCACAAGTATTAATAAATGCTAAAGTAAACTCAGAAAAGAAAAGTCAATACTTAGAAGATAAAGAAATACAAACAAAAATTAAAGAAATAGAAAATGAATTTGCAAATGAAGGAAGAGTTGTAATAAGACCTTCAGGAACAGAACCTTTAATAAGAGTTATGATAGAAGGTAAAGACAAAAACTATATAGCTAAAAAAGCAGAAGAAATAGCAAAACTTATAGAAGAAAAATTAAATTAGTTTACAAAACTAGTATAAATTATACTAGAATAATAAATTTAAGAAAAAACAAAGGAGGAAACAAAATGTTCATTATTGATTTAACAAACCCATTAACTTTAGTACTTTTGCTAATAGCAACAGTATTACTAATATTCTTAGGAAAGGAAATAAAAAAGCCACATGCACCAGCAGCAGCATTAATATTCTTTTTAGCACTAATTTTAATGCATAGTATACAACTTACATTACCAAGTGCAAATGTAGAAGAAATACATTCAGCATTAATGGGAAGCCTTGGAATGGACTTTATAATGATATTTATATCTTTCTTCGGATATTTATGGGTAGATGACATATCTTGTAAGTTTTATAAAAAGAAAAATATCGATAACAGTTTAGACTGGTTTTGGAATAAAGTATAAAAGTATAATTAAAAACAAGTAAAATAGCAAGTTTTAAATCTCTAAAACTTGCTATTTTTGTATGACTGTGATAAAATTTAAATATTATATTATTAACAATGGGGGAATAATTAATGAGTAAAAATATTTTGATAGGTGGAGCATGGCCTTATGCAAATAATTCCTTACATCTAGGACATTTAGCAGGTTTAATATCAGGAGATATTTTAGCACGTTACCACAGAATCAATGGAGATAATGTGCTTTACGTATCAGGAACAGATTGCCATGGGACACCGATAACAGAAAGAGCAAAAAAAGAAGGAAGAACACCAAAGGAAATAGCAGAGCAATATCATGAAGAATTTGTTAAAACATTTAACGCAATGAGTTTTTCTTATGATTTATATTCAAAAACAGAAACAGAATATCATGCTAAAAAAGTTCAAGAAATATTTAAAAAGCTATATGACAACGGATATATATATGAAAAAATAGAACCACAAGCATATTGCGAAAAATGTAATAAGTTTTTACAAGATAGGGAGATACAGATTAAATGTCCAGAGTGTGGAGAAATAACAAAAGCTGACCAATGTGATAACTGTGGACATACTCCATCGGTAGAGGAATTGAAAGATGGCGTTTGTTTAAGTTGCGGAAGCAAAACAATAGAAAAGGACAATAAAAATTTATATTTTGCTCTATCTAAATTTCAAGATATAATCCAAGCAAATACAGATAAATGCAAACAATTCTGGAGAGTAAATGCAAGAAATGAAACAGAAAAATATTTAAAACAAGGATTAAAAGACAGAGCAGTAACAAGAGACTTAGATTGGGGAATCAAAATACCACTTCCAGGATATGAAACTAAAAGAATGTATGTGTGGATAGAAGCTGTACTTGGTTACCTAACTGATACAATGAAGCTATCAGAAGAAAATGGATTCAATTGGGAGGATTTTTGGAAAGAAGGACACAACAATAAAATATATATGTGCCATGGAAAAGATAATATAGTATTCCATAGCATAATATTCAATGGGCTACTAGCTGGACTAGAAGACAATTTCCATTTGGTAGATGTAATAGTTTCAACAGAATATTTAAATATTAATGATGAAAAAATATCGAAAAGCAAAGGAAATGGTATTACAGCATTAGAAATGCTTGAAAAATACAACACAGACTCATTAAGATTCCATATTATAAACAATGGACCAGAAAAGAAAGACACAAACTTTACAATTGAAGAATTTGAAAGAACACATAATAATGAAATATTAAACAAATTTGGAAATCTAGTAAATAGAACATTGAGATTTAAAGAGTTAACACAAATTCCAAATGGTAAATTAGATGAACAAGCAAAAATAGAAATAGAAAACACATATAAAGAAGTTTCAAACTTAATAGAAAATCTAGAATTTAGAGCTGCAACACAAAAAGTTATGGATCTTGTAGAATATGCAAATAAGTTCTATGATGAAAATAAACCATGGATCCAGAAAAAAGAAGACATAGAGGGCTTTAATAATACAATATATACTTGCGCAGTTATTATAGCAAATTTATCTAATTTGTTTGAACCATTTATGCCAAAGTCATGTAAAAAAATAAGAGAATATTTAAAAATACAAAATCCACAATGGAATTTTACAACAATAGAAGATGATATAAAACTAGAAAATATAGAACCATTATTTAATAGAATATAATTAAAACTATTGAAAATAATATAAAAGTCATGCTAAAATAAAAGCATGATTTTTATATTGTGAAGGTGAAAAAAATGAAAGATACAATAATAATAGTAGAAGGACCACAAGGAGCAGGAAAAACAACATTTACAAACTATTTAAGAGAAAAAATGAGTGCAACAGATTTATATAGATTAACAGGAATAAAAGATAAAACTGAAGCAGGACATAAAAAAATAGAAAAAAAATATCTAAAATTATTAGAATATATAGAAGCATGCGAAGACGTAAACATGATTTTTGATAGAACCTTTTTCACAGAAGAAATATATGGAAGACTAGGATATAAGCCATATTCTTTTGATGACACATATAAAATGCTATTAGAAAAACTAGATAAATTAAATTTTAACATATATTTAGTAGTTTTATATTTAAAAGACACATCTGTTTTTGAAAAACGTATAAAAAGAGATAAACATCAATATCAAGCATTTAATGTAGAAAGTAGCATAAAACAACAAAATGAGTACTTGAAATTAGCCGATGAAGTAGAAAAAGATGCAAAAAATATTAAAGTAATAAGATTCAATGCAGACAACAATGAAACATTTACAAAACAGATAGACGAGCAATTTGGATACTTATTTAAATAAGGGATAGTTATGGAAAAAATAGGATTTTTTGGAGGATGCTTTAATCCTCCAACAAATATACATATTGAATTAGCAAATAATTTAGTAAAAACAAAAAAATTAGACAAAGTTATTTTTGTACCGGTAAATGATTCATATATAAAAAATGGACTAATATCGGCAGAACATAGATTAAATATGATAAAACTAGCTATAAAAAACAATAACAATTTAGAAGTAGATGACATTGAGATAAAAGAAGATAAAAAATTATTTGCAGTGGATGCATTTGAGCTAATTAATCAAAAATATTTTAAAAAATGCGAAGTGTATTTTATAATGGGCTCAGATAATTTCGAAAAAATGAGCAAATGGAAAGATTATAACAAAATAAAAGACCAAAAATATATAGTCATAAAAAGAGACAAAAATGTGATTTCATCAACTAAGATAAGAGAAATGATAGCAAAAAATGATAGTGAAGCACAAAAATATTTATCAAGAGAAGTATACAAATATATAGAACAAAACAAATTATACAAATTGTAATTTGTGTGAGGGGGAATTCTAGGGACTGTCCTGAATTCACCCGATTAATTAACAATTAAAAGATTAAAATTCAAAAAAACCGCTCGGTCATGTCACTTTCGTAGAAATTGTAAATCTCCTCTCTCCGCAGCGCCCTCAAGAGATGAGATTCCCTACTCCGAGAGAAGAACAATTTCTACCTCAAGCTCAATCCATTCGCAATTTTTTTCATTTTTAATATTTTAATTTTCAAAATGAATTTAGTCTTCAACTAAATTAAACCAAATAAAAAAAGGAGAATAAAATTGAACAGTTTACAAGAAGCACAAAATGAAGCAAATAAATGTTTAAATTGTAAAGTACCAATGTGTCAAAAAGGATGCCCAATAAGTACACACATTCCGCAATTTATAGAACAAATAAAAAATGGAAACCTAGAAGAAGCATATAAAATATTACAAGAGAATAATATTATGAGTAACATATGTTCTAACGTTTGCCCATACGAAGAGTGTTGCGTAGGAAATTGCATAAAGGGAATAAAAGGAGAACCTATCCAAGTAAATAAGTTAGAGAAATATGTAAATAATTGGGCCAGGAAAAACAATGTAATATATGTGAATGAAAGGCAAAAATCTAATAATATTAAAATAGCAGTAGTAGGTTCAGGCCCAGCTGGAATAGAATGTGCAGTAGAACTTTCTAAAAAAGGTTTTGAAGTTACAATATTTGAAAAAGAAGAAGAAATAGGCGGACTTCTAACATATGGAATACCAGGATTTAGGTTACCAAGAGATATTACACAAAATTTAACAAGAAGAATAAAAGGCCTAGGAATAAACATACAAACAAATATCGAATTTGGAAAAGATATAACAATAGAAAGCTTAAAGAAGAATGGCTATAAAGCAATATTTGTAGCAATTGGAGCTGAAACAGCAAGTACATATCATTTAACTAACAAAGAATGTAACAAAATACATAGATCTGATTATATATTAAAAGAATATAATGCAAAAAGAATAATAAATGACCTAGGGAATGTAATAATAATTGGAGGAGGAAATGTAGCAACAGACTCTGCAAGAGCTGCTATAAGAATGGGCGCAAAAAGCAGTACAATTGTATATAGAAGAAATAGAGAAAAAATGCCAGCAAGAGAAATAGAATTAGAAGAAGCTATGGAAGATGGAGTAGAAGTTATATACAATACAAAAGTATTAGAAGCAGACGTAGAAGAAGGCAAAATACAAAAAGTAAGATGCATAAAAACAGATACAACAAACGGAGAAGTAAAAGACATTGAAGGTAGTGAATTCTATATAAATGCAGACACAATAATATTTGCAATAGGACTAAAACCAAATAAGGAAATAATAGAACAAGAAAAAATACAATTGGAAAATGGACTTATAAAAACAGACGAAAATTGTCAAACTAATATAGAAGGCGTATTTGCAGGAGGAGATGTTTGCCAAAGCAAAGCAACAGTGTGCTTAGCAATAAAAGCAGGAAAAGAAGCTGCAAAAAACATGGAAAAATATATAAATACTTTATATAACTAAATTATTGTAAACAAACAATAATTATAGTATAATAAAGTATGTACATGGGGATGTAATTGGTTTCGACAGTAATGTAGAAATATGAGTTGCGACAAGTGGATTCTCGTTGGCCACTTAAAAAACGAGAAATTAAAAATAAACGCTGATAATAGAGAATTAGCATACGCTGCCTAGTTAATGGCACGTCGTTTTACCATAAGGCCTACTGGTATGGATAAAGCGTCGATTAAAGTAGGAAACAAAATTATTTCTTGTCTTGGAAATAATGGGTAATTTTAAGACTACCAAAAATTCAAGTTTGTTTATTAACAAGAATTAGAGGGAATATTTAATAATAAACTATTGTTGTAGAAGCTTGTATGGAAATATTATTGGACGAGGGTTCAACTCCCTCCATCTCCACCAAAAATAAAAAGTTATAGTGAAAACTATAACTTTTTTTGAATTAAAATATCTTCATAATTTCATTATACTTAGGAATTAAACCTTCCTTTTTAGTTATCAAACTAGGTTTTACTTGATATACCCCTGGAAAACAATTTCCTTCGACAATTACTGGGCCATTTTCAGAAATTGCTACATCCCAACCAACATAAGCCACTTCTGGAATAACTTTAGCACATTCCTTTACAAGCTCAACAGCTTCTTTAAACATTGGAACTTTAAAGCCAACAATTTTTTTCTTTGAAATAGGATGTTCAGTATAAATATTGTCATTTCTATCAATTGCTTCTACATAAACATTTCCTTCATTACTTACATAAGTATACATTCCACCACTTGAAAAATTATCTACAACACCACCATTACCAATTTTAAGTACAGCTTGTAGAAAATAAGATTTACCATCCTTGTAAAAAGTAAACATTCTCATAGTATTTACAGACTTATCATATAAAACGTTCATGTCTGGATGTTGCTTAATGCATTCTTCGATTAATAGTTGATCATTTGCAATTAATTTATTATATATTTCTTTACAGTTAACATCAGGAGAATAAACATATTTCTCAACTCCGTGACCACCTTCATCATCAATAGGCTTTACAATAATTGCATTATTAGACTTGAAAAAAGTTTCAAAATCATTATAATTATCAGGTGTTAGCATCATCCAATTTCTTTTTAAATACTTATTAAATATTTTATTGAATTCTACTTTGTTCTCAAATTTGTGAAAACTAGATTTATCATTGAACTTTTTAATAATTTCATTGTTTTTACCACGAGTTAAATAGGTTTTTCGTTCTTCATTATTTAAATTATAAAACTCAAACTCTTGATAATCATAATATCCTGCTTGGTATTTAAAACCACATTTAATCATATCAATTACAATCGAAATATAGTTTTTCTTAGTTTTTTTACTAATAGCTTTGGCTATTCTAAACATATTTTTATAATCCATTTTAATAATGCGTTTAAATAAATATTTAATTTTCCCCATAAAATATCACCACAAGTAGTATATCATAAATAAAGTAAAAGTAAACATAGAAGTAAAAAAACATAAAAAATTTGTCTTGACAAATCAAATAAAAAAATATATTATATTTAGCAAGTGAAAAGTATAAGAAGAAGAGACCAAAACTCTTCAAATTTTAAAAGGGAGTAGCTTAAAAATTACTAATCAACAACCTCGTTTTAAACTGGTTAGTGAGCCTAAATGGTAAGCAAGACTTTTAAAGAAGCTATGAAAATTAGTTTCTTTAAAAGTCTTTTTGATTAAATAGAAAAAATCTTGAAAACTCAAATTGGTGCAAATATGAAAGGAAACAATATGCCATACATAATAAGCAAAGAAAAACTAAATAAATTTAATAATTTGAATAATTATTTTGTAATAACAGATTTTGATAGAACTCTTACAACAGCAGAAAGTGAGCCAACAATGGGAGTAATACCACAATATCTAGGTGGAGAATGTTTAGAAAAAAGAACTAAGATATATGAGCATTATAGACCATTAGAATTAGACTACACAATCGAAGAAAATAAAAAACAACAAATAATGAAAGAATGGGCAAAAGAAAGCTTTACACTTTTATCAAAATATATAACAAAAGAAAGTATAAAAAATGCATTATTAAATGCAGACTTATATTTAAGGCCTGGTGCAAAAGAATTTTTACAAGAAATGAATGATAACAATATTCCTGTAATAATTATGTCTTCAGGGATAGGAAATATAGTAAAAGCCTTTTTAGAAAAAGAAAATTGCATGTTTAATAATATAAAAATAGTTTCTAATTTTTTTGAGTTTAATAATGGAATAACAACAATAAATATGGACAAGATAATGGCAACATCAAATAAAGAGTATATAAGAATACCAGAGAATATAAGAAACCAGATAGAAGAAAGAGAAAAAGCCTTAGTATTTGGAGACTTAATAGAAGATATAAAAATGATAGACAAAGAAAAGTTACAAAACACTTTAACATTTGGATTTTTAGATGAAAATGCAGAGCAAAACCTAGAAAGATATAAAGAAAATTTTGATATAATATTAACGGGAAACGATAATTTTAATACAGTAAGAAAAATTTTAAAAAACAAGGAGGAAAACAATGGCAATAAATTGGTTTAATAAAACAGTAGATGAAGTAGAATCTACACTAAAAACAAATGCAGAAAATGGCTTAACAGCAGAAGAAGCCAAAAAAAGACAAGAAGAATATGGACTAAATGAATTAAAAGCAAAGAAGAAAAAAAGTTTATTTGTAAAATTCTTAGAACAATTTAAAGACTTTATGATTATAATTCTTATAATTTCTGCAATAATCTCTGGAGTTGTTGGAGTAGCACAAGGAGAGGGATTTACAGATACAATTATTATACTAGTAGTTGTAGTAGTAAATGCAATAATAGGAGTAGCCCAAGAAAACAAAGCAGAAAAATCATTAGAAGCTTTACAAAAATTAAGTTCACACGTTGCAAAAGTTGTAAGAGATGGTAAGCTTCAAGTCATTCAATCTAAAGAACTAGTTCCAGGAGATATTGTAATATTAGAAACAGGGGACTATGTACCAGCAGACCTAAGAATAATAGAAGCAGTAAATTTAAAATCGCAAGAATCTGCTTTAACAGGAGAATCTGTGCCAGTAGAAAAAATGGCAGCAAAAATAGAAGACGAAAAGATAGGTATAGGAGACAGAGTAAACATGCTATTTTCTTCGAGTTTAATTACTTATGGTAGAGGAAAAGCTGTTGTAGTAGAAACAGGAATGAATACAGAAGTAGGAAAAATAGCAGATATAATAAACACAGCAGAAGAACAAGGAACACCACTTCAACAAAAATTAAATAAATTAGGAAAAACACTAGGAATTGTAGCATTAGCAATATGTGCTGTAATTTTTGTAGTAGGTCTTTTATATGGAAAAGAACCAATACATATGTTTATGACAGCTGTAAGTTTAGCAGTAGCAGCTATACCAGAAGGCTTGCCAGCAGTATTTACAATAGTACTTGCAATTGGCGTACAAAGGATGGTAAAAAGAAATGCAATTGTTAAAAAATTGCCAGCAGTAGAAACATTAGGAAGCGCTTCAGTAATTTGCTCAGACAAAACCGGAACATTAACACAAAATAAAATGACAGTAGAAAAAGTATTTTGTGATGGAAACCTTGTAAACTTAGAAGAATCAGCAGATATGATAGATATTCAAAAATTAGTATATGCAAGTATGCTTTGTAATGATACCAAAATTTCAGAAGACGACAAACTTACAGGAGATCCAACAGAAACGGCATTAGTAGATATGGCATTTAAATTAGATTTTGATCCATCAGTATATGGAATGTTTCCAAGAGTAGCAGAAATTCCATTTGATTCAGATAGAAAATTAATGACAACAGTACACGAAGAAAACGGAAATTATGTAGTTTATACAAAAGGTGGAGTAGATGAACTTTTGGCAAATTGTAGTTCATATATATTAGAAGGCGATATAAAAACAGATTTAGAAGAATACAAAGAAATAATTAGAAGATACAACATGGAAATGGCACAAAATGCATTAAGAGTTTTAGCAATGGCATATAAAGTACTAGACCATAAACCAACAGCAGAAGAAATAAAAGAATTAGAATCTAACTTAACATATATTGGTATGGTAGGTATGATAGACCCACCAAGACTAGAAGTAAAAGATGCAGTACAAGAATGTAAAGAAGCAGGAATCAAAACAGTAATGATTACTGGCGACCATAAAATAACAGCAATAGCAATAGCAAAAAGTTTAGGAATACTAGAAAATGATGATGAAGCAATTACAGGAACAGAACTAGAGGAAATGAGCGATGAAGAGTTAATTAGAAATGTAAGAAAATATTCTGTATATGCAAGAGTTTCACCAGAACATAAAGTAAGAATAGTAAAAGCATGGCAAGCAAATGGAGAAACCGTTGCTATGACAGGAGATGGAGTAAATGATGCACCATCATTAAAAATTGCAGATATAGGTTGCGCAATGGGAGTAGTTGGAACAGATGTTGCAAAAGAAGCAGCAGATGTTATTTTAACAGATGATAATTTTGCAACAATTGTGTCAGCAGTAGAAGAAGGAAGACGTATATATGATAATATTCTAAAAGCAATACAATTCTTATTATCAAGCAATATAGGAGAAATAGTAGTACTATTTTTAGCAATACTAATAACTCCATTATTGTCAAAGCAATTTGGAGTAGATATAACATTAATAGAAACATTATTACCAATACACATATTATGGATTAACCTAGTAACAGATTCATTACCAGCATTAGCACTTGCAGTAGATCCAGCAGCAGACAATGTAATGAAAAGAAAGCCTTTAAAAAATACTAAAAAAGGAATATTTACAAAAGGAATGACATGGAGAATAGTATATCAAGGATTAATGATAGGATTACTTACACTTACTGCATTCATAATTGGACTTTCAACACCAGATGTAAGTCAAGAAGAAAAGGTAAAAATAGGCCAAACAATGGCATTTTATGTATTAGCACTTTCAGAATTAGTTCATGTATTTAATATAAGAGATAACAAAAGATCAATATTCAAAACGGGAATATTTAATAATAGCAAACTAATTTTAGCAACAGTAGTATCAGCAAGTTTAATGTTTGTAATACTATTTACACAAGGATTAAGAGATATATTTGGATTAGTAATGCTGCCAGCAATGCACGTATTCGAAACAGTAATGTTAGTACTTGCACCAGTAATAATAGTAGAAATATTTAAGCTATTAAAAATAAATACAACAAAAGACGAAGAATAGCTTTTGAAAAATATTGTAGGTCGTCATGCTTGGCGACCTACAATGCCATAAAAATTTTAAAAAATTACAAATAAAATTAATTAAAGATATTGACACTTTGCATATAAAATGCTACAATAATCAATGTCAATAAAATATGCGGATGTGGCGGAACTGGCAGACGCGCTGGTCTTAGGAACCAGTACTTCGGTGTGGGGGTTCAAGTCCCTTCATCCGCACCAGAGAAGAGATTAGCATGGCTAATCTCTTTTTGTATACTTAGAAAAGGGACTTGAAAAGGAGGTTGCCGAGTTTCGAGCAGGACTGGAGCCTGCCGAAACGAAGGCTAAAATAGTCCCTTTGGACTATTTTACCGACGCGCTTGGCCGGAGGCTCCCTTCATCCGCACCAGAGAAGAGATTAGCTAAAGCTAATCTCTTTTTGTTATTGAAACAAATATATTGTAAAATGAATAAATTTATGCTACTTTATATATGGTGATTATTATGAAATTTACAACACTATGTTATATAGAAAAAAATGATAAGTACTTAATGCTATATAGAAATAAAAAAGAAAACGATTTAAATGAGGGAAAATGGATTGGAGTCGGCGGAAAATTTGAAGAAAAGGAATCTCCAGAAGAATGTTTAATTAGAGAGGTAAAAGAAGAAACTGGTCTAACACTAACGAAATACAAATTAAGATGCTTAGTAACATTTGTATCTGATAAATGGGAAACAGAGCATATGTATGTATTTACAGCAAGTGAATTTGAAGGAGAACTTAAAGAATGCAATGAAGGTACTTTACAATGGATTGATAAAGATAAAATATTAGACTTACCAACATGGGAAGGAGATAGATTCTTTTTTGAAAAAATGCAGAAACAAAAAGAATTCTTTACAATGAAGGTAGAATATAAAGGAGACAAGTTAGTAAATTGCAAATAGAAAGATTAAATCTTTCTATTTTTTAATATTAATTTAATATTAAAAAAATATAATACAAATATCAACAAAGGAAAGACTAAATTAATATCACCCCAGAAGTAGGAAAAGAAAAGATTATTTCCATCCCCATTTATAATCTTTTCTCCTACAAATTTTTTTAATTATAAAAATGTGATATAATATGCAATAGAGGTAAGAATATGAAAGTGCTAATTGTAGAAGATGAAAGAACTTTATCAGACACAATAAAACAATGTATATGCAAAAAATTTGATACAGAACAAGCGTATGATGGTTATGAAGCATATATGATGGCAAAAGAAAATATATATGATGCAATAATATTAGATCTTATGTTGCCAGAAATGTCAGGATATGATGTGTTATTAAAACTTAGAGAAAACAAAGTATTAACACCAGTTTTAATATTAACAGCAAAAGACACATTAAATGACAAACTAAAAGGATTTAATTATGGAGCAGATGACTACCTAGTAAAGCCATTTGAGAGAGAAGAATTACTAGCAAGACTAGAAGCCATAATTAGAAGAACAAATGGAGCATATAAGCAAGATGAAATAGAGTTTAAAGATTTAAAACTAAATATAAAAAGTAGGAGAGCATTTATAAAAGATAAAGAAATCACACTACAGGGAAAGCAATTTGATATATTAGAATACCTTATAAATTCAAAAGGAACAATAATAACAAAAGAGCAGATATTTGATAAAATATGGGGATTTGATTCATTTACAACTACAAACGTAGTAGAAGTATATGCAAGTGGATTAAGAAAAACATTAAAACAATATGGGTATGATAAATATATAAAAACCATCCGTGGAGTAGGATATATGATAACAGATTAATATAAATTGGAAATCTTAAAGACATATCCAATAAGGAAGGAGAAATACAGAGTATGAAAAAATTGTTATTAGTAATTGATGCTCAAAAAAGTTTTATAAACGAAATCACAGAGCCATATGTAAAAAAAATACAAGAACTTGTTAATTCAAATAAATATGAAAAAGTTGCTTTTACAAAGTTTATAAATAGTAAAGATAGTATATGGTATAAAAAATTGAAATATAAAGGTTGCATAACAGAAGATAATCAAGCCATAATGATTGACACAAAAAACAATGAAGTTTTTGAAAAAACTATTTACTCCGCGGTAAATAATGAATTAGTGAAATACATAAAAGAAAATGATGTTGAACAGATATATTTGTGTGGATTTGATACAGACGCTTGCGTTTTAAAAACCGCATTAGATTTGTTTGAGAATAATTATGAAGTATATGTACTTAAAGAGTATTGTATGAGTGGTGCGGGACAAAAAATACATAATGATACAATAGAAAACCTGAAAAGATTAATAGGAAAAAAATATGTAATATAATGTAAATATAAGAATAAGCAATTTAACAGCTTTTTAATATTGACAACTAGTGTAAAAATATGGTAAACTACTAATAAGTTTTAGGAGTATACCTAGCAAAAGCGAGCGGTATAGAGTAACAAAAGTTACTTACACAGAAATAAGATTAAAGTCTTATGGAGGAGTCTTAAAGATTTCTACATAAGGCTTTTTTTGTATAGGAGTGATAGTATGAAAGAAGAAAAAACATTAGAAACAGAAAGGTTAATATTAAGACCATTAACAGTAAATGATGCAGAAGAAGCATTTAAAAATTGGACCAGTGATGATGAAGTATCAAAATATGTAAGGTGGTCTACTCACAAAAATGTAGAGGAAACAAAAGAATATATACTTTTAGAAGAAAAAAGACGTAAAACAGAAGGATGTTTTAATTGGGGAATAGTTATAAAGGATAGCAATGAACTAATAGGAGCTATAGGAGCATTTCCAAGTGAAGATGGCAGATATGAAATAGGCTATAATATAGCGAAAAAACATTGGAACAATGGCTATACAACGGAAGCAGTAAAAGAGGTACTTAAATATTTAGCAACTGAAGAGAAAATACATAAATTTAGATGTGCACATGCAGTACTCAATCCTGCATCTGGTGCAGTAATGAGAAAAGCTGGATTTAAATATGTTAAAGATGAAGATTTTGAAAAATTTGACAAAAGCCAAAAATTTGAATGTAAAGTATACTATTTAGATATGGGTGAGAATTATGATTAGAAAAGCAAAAATAGAAGATTCAAATAACATAGCAAAACTTATTATAAAAGGCTGGCAAACAGCATATAAAGGACTTATAAACCAAGGATTTTTAGACAGTATGAAAGAAGATGAAATGAGTAAAGGATGGAAGAAAAGCATTTTTTCCCAGAACGAAAGCAATAACATATATGTATATGAGAAAGAAAATAAAATTCTAGGAGTTATTAGATTTGGAAAAGTAGCTGATCAAAATGATATAAATCACAATGCAGAAATACATGTTTTGTATGTAGAGCCAAAACTTAAAAGAAATGGAATAGGAAGTAAATTATTTGATTATGCAAAAAACTACTTTATAGAACATAATATGAAAAAATTAATTATTTGGTGTTTAAAAGGAAATGAGCCATCTATAGAATTTTATAAAAAGATGGGTGGAAAAATTGTTTCAGAAAGAGAAGCAAAAGTACACAATATAGAGCTAGAGGAAGTAGGTTTGGAATATAATTTGGAAGATAAAATAAAATTACTAATACCAACTAAAGAGTACGAAAATCAAGCAATAGAATATAAAAAAGAGCATTTTGATAATAGAGAAAAAACATTACATGCGTGTTCAAAATGGGATAGAATGGATAATTATGATGAATGGCTAAAACTATTAAAAAGTAATTCAAAAAAGGAAACGGTACAAGATAATTATGCTGTTACAACACAATTCTTTGGGGTGAGAGAAAGAGATAATAAAATTGTTGGAATGATAAATATTAGACATGAATTAGCAAATGATTTCTTAAGAAATTATGGAGGAAATATTGGATATGGAATAAGACCAACAGAAAGAAGAAAAGGATATGCAACGCAAATGCTTGAACAAGCTTTAAAATATTGCAAAGAAGAACTTAACTTAGAAAAAGTAATGCTTGGTTGCTATAAAGAAAACGAAGCATCAAGAAGAACAATTTTAAACGCATGGGGAGCATTAGAAAGAGAAGTAAAAACAGAAAATGGAAAAATAGCACAGGTGTATTGGATTAAATTGTAAAAAAACTATTGACAGGACAAGAAAATATATGCTATTATATATTTTAATTAGAGAGGTATATTATGGAAACAAAAATAATATTTAGAAACGAGCATCATAAAAATTAGCTTGTGTCATATATATGGCACAGGCTTTTGGTGCTTGTGCCTAAGATTTAAACCTTATGGTAGAAGTGCCATAAGGTTTTTTTGTTGTTAAAATAAGCTGGCCAGCTTAAAACAAAACTCTCTTAAAATATAAGGAGGAAAAAATATGAAAAAGAAAATTATTTTTATTACAGCAATTACAATAATTGCAATGCTTGGAGTACTTACAGCGATTAAAATGAAAAAGACAAATGCAAAACAAAATTCATTAGAAAAAATAACAAGTAAAGGAACATTTATATTAGGACTTGACGATAGCTTTCCACCAATGGGATTCAGAAACGAAAACAATGAAATTGTTGGCTTTGATATTGATGTAGCAAAAGAAGTTTGCAAAAGATTAAATGTAGAATTAGTAATACAACCAATATCTTGGAATGCAAAAGAACAGGAATTAAATTCTGGTAACGTAGACTGCATTTGGAATGGGATGTCTATAACAGAAGAAAGAAAACAAGCAATGTTATTATCTGATTCGTACATGAAAAATAGGATGGTATTCATTACAAAACAAGACAGTAATCTAAAGACCTTAGAAGATTTAAAAAACAAAAAAGTAGGAGTTCAATCTGGTTCAAGTGCGGAGCAAATATTGGAAGAGTCAGAAACTTACAAAACATTAAACCAAACAGTTGCATATGCAGATAATATTACAGCCTTTATGGATTTGGAAACAAATCAAATTGATGCAGTATTTGTAGATGAAGTGCTAGCTAATTATTATATAGCAACAAATAATAAAAACTATAACCAAATAGAACAAGCTTTAGAAGAAGAACAATATGCAATAGGATTTAGAAAACAAGACAATGAATTATGCAATAGAGTAAATGAGATTCTAAAAGAAATAAAAGAAGACGGAACATTAGAAGCAATATCTAAAAAGTGGTTTGGAAAAGATGTTACGACAATTAAAGGTGAGTAAATATGGATTTAAATTACTTTATTAAATTAATGAAAATATTATTGGATGGAACAAAAGTATCTTTAAGAATATTTGCTATAACACTAATATTTGCAATACCTTTAGGAATATTAGTTTCTGCTTTAAGTATTTCTAAGAACAAGATAATTTCAAAAATAATAAAGCTGTATATATTGCTTATGAGAGGAACCCCATTATTATTGCAAATAATCTGTATATACTTTGCACCATATTATTTGTTTAAATTTTCATACAACAGATTTATAGCAGTAATTATTGCATTTACATTAAACTATGCAGCATATTTTGGAGAAATATTTAGAGGCGGAATAGAAAGCATTCCAAAAGGCCAATGGGAGGTTGCTTTTACATTAGGCTTTACTAAAATAAAAACATTTTTTATAGTGATACTTCCTCAAGCAATAAAAAGAATATTACCATCAATTTCAAATGAAGTAATAACTTTGGTAAGAGATACTTCGCTAGCACAAGTAATTGGAGTGACAGAATTGTTTGCTTTTGCTCAAAAACAAGCTAATTATAAGTTTTCTATAATTCCATTGCTTGTTGCAGGATTAATCTATTTATTAATTAGTGTAATTTTAACCTATATTTTTAATTACACAGAAAGGAAATTAGAGTATTATAGGTAAATATTATGAAAGTATTAGAAATAAAAAATATAAACAAGAGCTTTAACGAAAGAAAGGTATTAAGCAATTTTTCGCTAAATATTGAAGAAGGAGAAATAGTTTCGATAATAGGGCCATCAGGAGTTGGAAAGTCAACTTTATTAAGATGCATTAATGGTTTGGAAAAAATAGATAGTGGAGAAATCTTAATTAATAATAAAAGTTTAAAAAGAAAAAAAGATAAAATATCAAAAGAAGCAAATTTAGAAGTGGGATTAGTGTTTCAAGACTACAATTTATTTCCTCAGTATTCTGTGATTAAAAATATAACATTACCATTAACAACAGTACTAAAAATAGAAAAAGAAGAAGCAACAAAACAAGCAGAAGAATTACTTAAAAAAATGAATTTATTAGAAAAGCGATATTCATATCCATACGAGTTATCAGGAGGAGAAAGACAACGAGTAGCAATAGCAAGAGCGGTTGCTACAAATCCTAAAATAATATGTTTTGATGAACCAACTAGTGCATTAGATCCAAAACTTGTAATGCAAGTTTCGAAAACAATAAAAGACCTTGCAAATATTGGCAAAGCAATAATAATAGTAACTCACGATATAAGCTTTGCAGAACAAATTTCAGACAGGATTATAGAAGTGAAACTGGAATTTGTAAAATGAATGTGAGAGGTGTGATGTGGGAAGTGGGATTTGTAGGGGCGTATTGAATACGCCCAAAAAAGAATTTATTGCAAACTCTGCAGTAGGGATTAACTAAAAATGTTGTGGCAGGCCATGTGTCTGCCCGAAAAAATGATATTTTGTTATATACAAAAAATATAAACAAAAGGGGTCTGTCCCCATTTGTTCCTAACAAAATTGAATTATTAGATCATGAATTTGTATAAATAATTGACAATATAAAAAGATTTTCATATAATTATATTATAAAGGAGACAAAGCCATGAGTAATTTAACAAACGCAAAATTAAATAACTGGTGGAATGTATGGGATAAAAATCACCCATACAAATTTGTCGTGCTTTAGAATATTAGTAAAATACCGGCACATGTATGAGTGATTAAAAACTTGTACATGTGTTTTTTTGTTGTTTATGGGAGGTGGTACATATGGAAGCTGACTGGCATTGGCAAATTTTATATAAAACTATTTTAAAGAAAGAAGGAATTGATTATGAATTATGGAGAGTTTGGTGGACAATATGTGCCACAAGAGCTAAAAGAAAAGTTAAATGAAATTGAAAGAGAATTTACAAAAGCAAAAAATGATGAGAAGTTCGTAAAGGAATATTTATACTATTTAAAACAATATGTTGGAAGACCAACACCACTATATTATGCAGAAAACTTAAGTAAATATGCAGGTGGAGCAAAGATATATCTAAAAAGAGAAGATTTAAATCATACAGGAGCACACAAAATAAATAATGCATTGGGGCAAGCTTTACTTGCAAAACGTATGAATAAAACGCATATAATTGCAGAAACGGGAGCAGGTCAACATGGAGTTGCAACTGCAACAGTGTGTAGTCTGTTTAATATTAAATGTACAATATTTATGGGAAAAGAAGATATAAAAAGACAAAAAGTAAATGTAGAGAAAATGAAGCTTTTAGGAGCAGAAGTATATGAAGTAACAAAAGGTGAAGGAACATTAAAAGAAGCGGTAGATGCAGCCTTTGAATATTTATTAAAACATCAAGATGTATTTTACTTAATAGGTTCTGCAGTAGGTCCAAGCCCATATCCGGAAATGGTAAAATATTTTCAAAAAATAATAGGGGAAGAAGCAAAAAAACAAATTTTAGAACAAGAAGGCAAATTACCTAAAGCAATAGTTGCGTGTATAGGTGGAGGAAGCAATAGTATAGGGTTATTTACAGACTTTATAAAAGAAGAGGTACAAATATTTGGAATAGAGGGAGCAGGAAAAGGCATTGAGACAGGAAAACATGCATCTGCAATATATAACAATAAAATTGGAATTTTACATGGTATGAAAACATATATAATGCAAGATGATAAAGGAAATATAGAAGAGGCATACTCAATTTCAGCAGGCTTGGATTATCCAGGAATTGGACCAGAACACGCATACTTGAAATCTATAGGGAGAGTTAAGTACGACAGCATTACAGATAAAGAAGCAGTAGAAGCATTTAAGTTACTTTGTAGATTAGAAGGAATAATACCAGCATTAGAAAGTAGCCATGCAATAGCATATGCAATAAAAATTGCAAAAAACTATAAAAATAATGACAGCATTATTGTAAACCTATCTGGAAGAGGAGATAAGGATATAGAAATACTAAACTGAGGGAAAAAGGGGACAGACCCCTTTTTCCCTCATATATGTCGAAAAAAGAAAAAATGAGGCGAGCGATTTTTCTTGAATTTTAAATACAAGTATGATACAAAAATAATATAAATTTATATAAATTCTGGCAATAAATCAAATTGCCAAAACAAATTTATTTCAAAAAAGAATTAATTCTTTAAAAATTCCAAAAAGCAAAATTAAAAAATTAAAATCAGGCATTTAAATATGTTTATTAATCATACTTGTAAATGTAAATAATTGCATATATGAAAGGAGAAAAGAAAATGAAGAAAACATTATCACCAAAATTAGATGTAGTATTCCAAGCCCTATTTGGAGAAGTAGGAAGTGAAAGAATAACAAAAAACTTTTTAGAAACAATATTAAACAAGAAAATAGAAAAAATAGACTTAAGTAAAAATCCGATATTAAGAAGAGAATTTAAAGACGATAAACTGGGAGTGTTAGATATATTAGCAGAGTTAGATGGAAAGGAAAAATGCAATATAGAAATGCAATTAGTAAATTCAAAAAGTATAATAGAAAGAATACTATATTATTGGAGCAGATTATATTCAAGACAAATGAAAATAGGGCAAGACTATAATTTACTAGAAAGAACAATAATAATATTAATAACAGATTTTAAAATAGAAGGACTAGAAGAGCTGGAATATCATTCAACATGGAAAATAATAGAAACAGAAGGAAGAAAAAGAATATTGACAGAGAAATTAGAAATTGATATCATAGAGTTACCAAAAATAGAAGGAAAAGAAAAAGAAAGTGGAAGGTTATTAGACTGGCTATATTTTTTAGAAAATCCGAAATCTAGGAGGGTAACAGAGAAAATGAAAGAAAGTAAAGAAATAAAAGAAGCAGTAGAAAAACTAGATAGTCTAAGCGAAGATGAAAAAATGCAAAGAATAGCAGATTTAAGAGAAAAAGCAATATTGGACGAAAAGGCAATATATGCAAAAGGGCTAGATGATGGAATTAAGGAAGGATTAGAAAAAGGAAAACAAAAGGAAAAATTAGAAATAGCAAAAAAATTAAAAAAAGAAGGAATGAATACAGAATTAATAGCAGAAATAACAGGATTAAAAATAAAAGAAATAGCAGAAATATAAACTCTAAACCATTGACAAATCGCAATTTTTATGGTATTAATATTAATATATTTTAAAAGCAATGAAGAGGAATAGTATATATTTATGAACTTTTAGAGAAGAGTTGGTTGGTGAAAAACTTTAAGGAACTAAATATAGAACCAGCCTTGGAGCTATGGACTGAAAATTAAAGTAAGTTTTATCGGAAATCCACCGTTATCATAGGATATAATGTTATAAGACATTATTTGAGTGTAGAAGAAATTCTAAAAATAGGTGGTAACACGGATAAAAATATTCGCCCTAAGTTAATAAATATAACTTAGGGCTTTTGTATTTTATATATAAAGGGTGACTAAAGTCGCTTTGTTATAGGAGGAATAAAAATGAGATTAAGTGAAGACTTTTTTTACACATTAAGAGAAGATGTAAGTGATGAAGATTCAGTAAGTGGAAAGCTTTTAGTAAAAAGTGGAATGATTAAAAAAGTAAGTAATGGAGTTTATGCAAAAACACCATTAGGAACTAAAGCATTTCAAAATGTTGAAGAAATAGTTCGTAGAAATATGAATAATGCGGGGGCAGATGAACTAAAAATGCCAATGCTTTTACCAATGGACTTTTTTGAAAAGTCAGGAAGAAAAAATGCATTTGGACCAAGTATGTTTAGATCAACAGATAGATACAATAGAGAATATGCACTAGGACCTACACATGAAGAGCTTTTTGCATTTATGTCAATGAGCAGAGTTAAATCATATAGAGATTTACCATATACTTTATATCAAATTGGAACAAAATTTAGAGACGAAGTAAGACCAAGGTTAGGCTTAATTAGAGTAAGAGAATTTACAATGAAAGATGCATACAGCTTTGATAAAGACTATGAAGGATTAGATGTTTCATATAAGAAGATGTTTGATGCATACCACAAGATATTTACAGAATTAGGATTAAACTATACTGTTGTTAGAGCAGACACAGGAGTTATGGGAGGAATACTTTCAGAAGAATTCCAAGCTATTACAGAGGTTGGAGAAGACATACTTGTACTTTGCGAAAATTGTGATTTCTCTTCTAACATAGAGGTAACACCATGTATATGCAATGAAGAATGTAATGAAGAAGAAAAAGAATTAGAAATGGTTGACACTAAAAATTATCATACAATAGATGAAATATGTGATTATTTAAAACTAGATATAAAGAAAACAGTTAAAGCATTACTTATGAGTGTAGATAATGAACTTGTAGTATTCTTTGTAAGAGGAGATAGAGAGCTAAACGAAGTAAAAGCTTTAAAAGTATTAAAAGGAAAAGAAATAGGATTTGCAACAGATGAGTTAATTGCAACATCAAATGCAGTACCAGGTTGCACAGGACCAATAGGATTAAACGCAAAAATTGTAGTAGATAATGAAGTTTTAAAAATGAAAAACTTCTGCTGTGGAGCAAACAAAGAAGGATATCATTATATAAATGCAAATATAAAAGACTTTAAGTATGATGTATCAGCAGATATAGTAAATGTAAAAGAAGGAGACACTTGCCCAAACTGTGGTAAAAAGTTAGTATTCAAAAAAGGTATAGAAGTTGGAAATACATTCAAATTAGGAACAAAATATTCAGAAAGTTTAGGACTAAACTATTTAGGAGAAGACAATCAAAGTCATCCAGTTGTTATGGGAAGCTATGGAATAGGACTTGAAAGAATCCTTTCTGCAATAGTAGAACAAAATAATGATGAAAAAGGTATAATTTGGCCAATGAATGTAGCTCCATACAAAGTTGCAGTAGTAGTAATAAATCCAAAAGATGAAGAACAACTAAAAGCAGGAAATGAATTATATAACACACTAAATAGCATGGGAATAGATACATTAATAGATGACAGAAAAGAAAGAGCCGGAGTAAAATTTAATGATATGGATCTAATTGGAATTCCAATGAGAATAACTGTTGGAAAGAAAATTACAGATGGAATGGTAGAATTCAAAATGAGGAATGAAGAAAATTCAGAAGACTGCAAACTAGATTCAGTAATAGAAAAAATAAATAGCATCTTAAATAAATAATTAATAGTAATGTAGGGGGAAGA
>FR893516.1:66878-110817 GCA_000434035.1 Clostridium sp. CAG:452
AGTTACCCCTACAATTTTTTTAATATTGATTTAATAAATTATGTGATATAATTACAACAAATTAAATTAAAAGAGGTAAAAATGAACGAACAAAAATTAATAAAAAAACAATTAGCCAAAAACATGCTTTATGCATTTGTAGTATTTGCAATAATACTTATATTTTTTGATGCAATAATATATCATCAAGTATCTACATATATGTATAAATCCATAGACAAAGAATTAATAAGGGCAATGGAATTATATCAAAACAAAAATATAGTGTCAGAGGTTAAAAAAGTCATTACAAAGGAGCTAGATGAAAACATTAAAATTACATATGTAGAAACAAAGGTTAATCCTAGGGTAGTTTGCATAGTAAGGGATTCAAAAGGAGAGATATTAAACAGCGAAACTATAGGAAGATTTTATAATGATTATGTTAAAGATATAGAATTTAATAAGAATAAAACAGACAAAGTCTACTCAATAAAAGTACAAGATAAATACAATTATAGAGGAATAACAGTAAAGGGAACAACTTCAGAAGGAGAAGAAATATATATACAACTACTTGCAAATGTAGATGGAGAAGTTGCAACAATAAATAACATGACAGACACCTTATTAGTTGGAAGTTTAATAATAATTGGAATAGCAATAATTGGGTCATATATATTATCAAAAATGACATTAAAGCCAATAATGGAATCATACAAAAAACAAACAGAATTTGTTCAAAATGCAGCACATGAATTAAGAACACCACTTACAATAATTCAAGCAAAACAAGAACTACTTTTACAAGAGCCAGAGAGTAAAATAATAGACAAATCAGAAGATATAAATATAATGCTTAAAGAAACAAAAAGACTAACTAAACTTATAAAAGAACTAATGGTACTTGCGATGGCAGATTCAAATGAATTAAAAATGCATAAAGAAAAAATAAACATAGATGATCTAATAAAAGAAATAATTACTCCATACAAAGACTTTGCAGAAATGCAAGAAAAAGAAATAATATTAGATTTAAATTATGGTAAAGAAGCAAACATAGACAGAAATAAAATAAATCAGCTTTTGGTAATAATACTAGATAACGCAATAAAATACACAGCAGAAAAAGATACAATAACAGTAAAAACATACTCAAAAGAAGGAAAATGTGTAATAGAAGTAGCAGATACAGGAATAGGAATAAGTAAAGAAGCGGCAAAGCATGTATTTGATAGATTCTATAGAGAAGACAAAGCACGTTCAAGAGAAAAAGGAGGAACAGGACTAGGATTATCAATAGCACATACAATTGTAAAACTACATGGAGGAAATATAAAAATAACAAGCAATGAACCAAAAGGAGCAAAAGTAATAATAAAAATTTAGAAAAACTGGGGAAAAAGGGGTCAGACCCCTTTTTCCCCAGTTTGTTAAATTAAACTAGTCAGAAAGTTTGCTATAAAAAGCAATTGACCAAAGACCTGCAATTCCTACAATTATATATATTATTCTAGTTAATACAGATAAACTTCCAAAAATTGCGTCAACTAAATTGAATTTAAACAATCCAACAAGAAGCCAGTTAATAGCGCCAATTATAACAAGTGTAAGAGCAATACCATTTAAAGCTTTCATTGTAAAACCTCCTCTTTTTTATCTATTTTGCTCTAAAAAAACATATTTATTCTTATTATTTCAAAAACATTGATTTTTAAGCATTTTTAAAATATAATTTTAAAAAGATAGGAGAAAATAAAATGATAAAAAAGAATGAAGAATATATTGTAGATATAATAGATAATGGTTTTCAAGGAGAAGGAATTGCTAAAATAGAAGGAATTACAGTATTTATTGATCAAGCAATAAAAGGAGAAAAAATAAAAATAAAAATTTTGAAAGTTCAAAAAAATTTTGCATATGGAAAGATTATTGAATTTATTGAAAAGTCAAATACAAGAGCAGAACCAGATTGTAGCACTTACAATAAATGTGGCGGATGTAATTTAAGACATATAGAATATAGCAAAACACTAAAAATAAAAAAAGCAATTGTTCAAAATTGTATGAATAAAGCTTTAAAAAGGGAAATAGAAATAAACGATGTTATAGGAATGGAAAATCCGCTTCATTATAGAAACAAACTTCAATATCCATTAGGATTAGATGAACAAAACAATCCAGTGATGGGTGTGTTTTCTGCAAGAACACATAATATTATTCCAACAGAAAAATGTTTTATTCAAAATGAAAAATGCCAAGAAATAGCAAAAGATATATTTGAATTTATAAAGCAAAACAATGTATCTGTATATGACGAAAAAACGTTAAAAGGAACCATAAGACATATAGTAATAAGAATTGGAATAAAAACAAATGAGATTTTAGTTACATTAGTAGTAAATGACGACAAATTAAAAGATAAAGAATTAGTTCAATACATAACCAAAAAACATCCAGAAATAAAGTCAATAGTTAAAAACTTTAATACAAAAAATACAAATGTAATACTAGGAGACAAAACAGAAGTAATATATGGTACAGGATATATTTATGATATTTTAGGGGAATATAAATTTAAAATTTCTCCATTATCATTTTACCAAGTAAACCCTGTTCAAACAGAAATATTGTATAATACAGCAATGCAATTTGCTGGAGTAAATGACACTGCTAACAAAAACAATATTGCACTAGATTTATATTGTGGAATAGGAACAATAGGAATTTTTGCTGCAAAATATTTTAAAAAGATATATGGAATTGAAATTATAGAAGAAGCAATAAAAGATGCAAAAGAAAATGCAAAAATAAATAAAATAGAAAATGCTGAATTTTATGCAGGTGATGTAGAGGAAGTTTTACCTAAAATAATTGAAAAGGAAAATATAAAACCAAATGTAGTATTTGTGGACCCACCAAGAAAAGGATTAGATAATAAAACGATAGGAGTTTTAAAAGAGTTAAAACCAGAAAAGATAGTATATATAAGTTGCAATCCAGCAACACTTGCAAGAGATTTAGCTTTATTAGATGAGAGCTATGAGATAAAAGAAGTACAGCCAGTCGATATGTTTCCGTTTAGTAAGCATGTTGAAAATGTGACAGTATTAAAAATAAAGTAAAATGGAAGAAGGAAACAACAATGAATAACAATCCAATAGGAGTATTTGACTCAGGAATAGGTGGATTATCTGTTTTAAGGCAAATTATTAAGTTATTGCCAAATGAAAAATACATATATTATGCTGATACAGATAATGTACCTTATGGATTAAAAACTAAAGAACAAATATTAGAATATGTAGAAAATGCAATAGACTTTTTAAATTCAAAAAAAGTTAAGGCAATAGTTGTAGCATGTAATACAGCTACAAGTGTGGCAATTAAAGATGTAAGACACGATTATAACATTCCAATAATAGGAATAGAACCAGCTATAAAGCCAGCAATAGAAAATAGAAAAAATAAAAAAGTTTTATTAATGGCAACGCCTGTTACAGTAAAAGGAGAAAAAATTAAAGACTTAATACAAAAACTAGAAGCAAATGATATTGTAGAATTAATTGCAATGCCTAAACTTGTTGAATTTGCAGAAAGAGGTGAATTCAATACTGAAAGAGTTAAAAAATATATAAGAGAGAGCTTAGAAAGATTTAACCTAGAAGAATATTCATATTTAGTGCTAGGATGTACGCATTTTCCATATTTTAAAACAACATTAAAAGAAATACTCCCAGATAGTATATGTATAATTGATGGAAGTATAGGCGTAGCAGAAAGACTAAAAGAAGTTCTAGAAGAAAATAAAATACTTGGAAGTAATAAGTTAGAAATTACATTTTATTATTCTGGAAGAAAAGTTGAAGAGAAATTAGAAATAGAAAAATTAAAAAACTTACTAAATAGAATATAATAGTTAAAAGTCTAATATAAAATGCAATGGCAAAGGAGAAAAATAAATGTCAGAAAGCAAAAAATATTTAATAATATCAGATATACATGGATCAAATTACTATGCTAATAAAATAAATGAAATATGCAAAAGAGAAAATCCAGATAAAATAATTCTTTTAGGAGATTTATATTATCATGGACCACGAAATCCATTACCAAAAGAATATAATCCAATGAAAGTAGCAGAGCTTTTAAACAGCTTAAAAGAAAAAATACTATGTGTAAAAGGAAATTGTGATGCAGAAGTTGATGAAATGATTTCAGAATTTGAATTTAAAGATAATATCGAATTAAATATAAATGGAAAGAAGTTCTTCTTTACGCATGGACAAAAATATAATATGGAAAATATTCCAAAAGAAATTAATGTTCTAGTATATGGACATTTTCATACAGGATTTATAAAAGAAAAAGATGGAGTTATATGTGTAAATAGTGGTTCAATTTCATTACCAAAAAACAATACAAAAAACAGTTATTTGATTATAGAAAATAATAAAATAGTATTGAAAGATGTTGAAGGAAACATTATTAGTAAAAAGGATATATAAGAAATACAGTAATATAAGGAGAAAAAATGAAAGAAGAAAAATTAACTAAAAGCGCAATAGGAATAATGGGATCTTTATTAATAAACAATGTTTTATATATGTTTGTAAACACATTTATGGTAGCATATTTTATTACACTTACAAATTATGATTATAAACAAATATCAATATACTATGTATTATCATTTATAGCAATATTATTAACCTTTCTAACTTTTGGAAGAATAATAAAAAATAAAAATCAGGTTTGGGTATTTAGAAGTGGAATAATTGCGTATTGCCTGTATATATTAATTCTTGCTTTTTTGAAAGAAAAAATAGTTACATATTTTGCGCCATTAGGCTTTTTTTATGGAATTGTGCAAGGTCTAATATGGGTGGCAGCACATACACTTGTAAACGAACATACGCAAAACAATACAAACAAGTTCATTTCGTTTAAATCAATTATTAGTAAAATATTGAAAATATTTTTCCCTATAGTATTTGGAGTATCAATAGAATTAACATCATTTTCATATGTTGCAAAAATAGTAATTTTGCTTTCTATTACACAATTTATATTTTCACTATTTATAGAAGACAAAGCAAAAACATATGATAAAAAATACAACTTAAAAGAATATATAAATTTGGTAAAAAACAATGATAAATTTAAAACAGTATATAAGCTATGCATATGTGATGGAATTGTAAATTATTTATTAGAAACACTAATTGTAATACTAACAGTTATGACATTTAAAACAACTATAAGTCTAGGAGTAATTACAACGATCACAGCAATATGCTCAATTTTATCTGTATACATATTCCAATACAAACTAAAAAGCAATTGGAAGATATTAAAAATTTGCAATATAATGATGATTTCTAGTGTGCTTTTGCTACTAATAAATATTAGCAAGCCAACAATAATTATATACAATATATGTACGGCAATATTTTTAGTAATATTAAGCAATACAGGTGACACAAAAAGATATGAGATAGTAAGCGAAAATGAAATTGTTGTTAAAGATTATATAGTAGAACATCAAGTAGTATGTGAAGCAATACTGAATATTACAAGAATAATTGCTTATATTCTATTGTTTGTTATAAGTTTATTTAACAATATAGTATTATTTAAAATTCTATTACTGCTAGTAACAATAGTAATATTAATATACTCAAAATTATTGATAAAATTGAAAAAATAGGAGGGAAAAATGTTAAAAGCATGTAGTATGTCAAAAAGCATAGACAGACAAGCTGTTAAAATCCTAAAAGAAAACGGTATAAGTATAGATGCATGGAATGGAGAAATGTATCCAAATAAAGAAGAACTAAAACAACTGTTAAAAAAATATGATATTTTAATTGTAGGAGTAGAGGAGAAGATAACAAAAGATTTGATTACAGATGTTAGAACTCCAAAAATTATAGCTTCTATGTCAATAGGGTTAGATCATATAGATAAAGAATGTTTTGAGTCTAAATTTATTGATATAGTTAATTGTCCCAATGCTAATGTTACATCAGTTGCGGAACATATTTTAGCATTAATACTAGATTCAAGTAAGAGAATACAAGAAGCCAATAGAAAGCCAAATAGAAAACAATTAATTAGTAAGCCTACAGATATAAACGGAAAAACAATAGGTTTAATAGGAGCAGGGAAGATATCTCAAAGAATGATAGATATAGCAAGAGTATTTAACATGAATATTTTGTGCTATACAGCACATCCCGAAAAACATAGAGATCTAATTGAAAAAGAAGTTGAATTTGTTGATTTAGATACATTATTACAAAAATCGGATATTGTAAATGTGAGTGTACCATTAACAAAAGATACTAATAACTTAATATCAAGAGATAAAACAGAACTTTTAAAGAAAAATGCTATATTTATAAACACTTCTAGAGCA
Source organism: Clostridium sp. CAG:452 (assembly GCA_000434035.1). Lineage (GTDB taxonomy): Bacteria > Bacillota > Clostridia > TANB77 > CAG-508 > CAG-452. The sequence continues at coordinate 73,279 of FR893516.1, forward strand.
GGAATTACTGATATAGAAGCTTTAGTTGATTTTGCCGATAGGAATCCCAATTTTTATCTAGGATTAGACATAGATACAGGTGAATATGTGGATTTATTATCTAAAAAAAGAAACAATGTTATTGTTACACCACATATAGCAGGATGTACAGAGGAAGCTGTAAAAAGACAATACGTAGAGTGTGCTAAAAACATAGTTAATGTTTTGAGAAAAAGAAAAGAAGAAAAAGATTTGGAAGAAAGATAGGAGCATTAAATGGAACAAACTAATGTCTGGAAAATTTTTTTAATGTCAGATCTAGCCGGAAAAGTTATAAGTGTATTTAAAGACGTGTTTTTAGGAATATATTTTTTAAAGATAACGCAAGGAAACATAGCTAATGTATCAGAATACTACATTACATTCTTTTTAGTATATTTGGTATGCTTGTTACTTGTTAATAAATTGCAGAAACTCAATTTAGTTTCAATGTTTAGAATAGGGATATTTTTAAATTTAATTCAATGTATAGTTTTGCTTGTGATGGGAGAAAGAATTTCAAACTATATTATTCCATTTGCGATATTTGCAAGTATAGGAAATGCATTTTATTATTACCCCGAACAAATATTAATAAAAAGAGTTAATAAAGATGAGAATTTTAGAAAATATATCACTAGAGATCAAATATTAAAATATACAATAAATATCGTACTCCCTATAGTATTGGGCTATTGTATTAGTAAAAGTTCATATCAATTAGCTTTTATTATATTAATAATACTAATTTCTATAAGTCTAATTTCTTCAATGTTCATAAAAGAAATTCAACTAGAACATGGAAAAATAAATATAAAGAAATTCTTAAAGAATATTAATGGAAGTCAAAATAAAAAAATGATGAGATTAATGAGTTGGAGAACAATATTTAGAGGACTGAGTTCTTTTGGAGTATTATCAACATTAATCTCAATTATAACTTTTTTAGTTGTGACAACAGAATTATCACTAGGAAGCATTAGCAGTTTTATAACTATTATTTCTATTATAGTAGTATATTTAACTAACAAATTTGTTAGAAAAGAAAAATTGTCTAAATTGTTTATACCAATGTCTATTTTTCAAAGCATTGTAGTTATAGTACTTACATTTAGTATGATGTATTTTAATATAAACAATGAAATCAGGATTGGAACACTTACAGTAAGCATAGGCTTTTTGCTTATATTATTATACAATATAGTCAACGGAGTAAGTAATCCAATATTTGAAACATCAAACTCAATTATATATTATGAGTGTATGTGTAAGCAAAATATTAAAACAGAAGACGAACCAAATTATGTATTTTGGTTTGAAATTATGATAAATATATCAAGAAGTTTTGGATATTTAATTTTAATATTTGTTTTAAAAATTGGATTTGATTTAAATATAATTTCAATTTTAATAGTAGGGTTTACCTTAATGTATATAGCCTTTGCTTATACATTGAATACTATATGTAAAAGATATTTGTACAATGCAAAATAATTACTATATAAATATAGTAATTATGCAATAATAAAAAGAAATAATGATATGTAATATAGGAGTGATTCATAAAAATGAAATTAGGAATTGATATAGATAATGTTATTTCAAATTTTGACGAAGAATTATTAAAAGCATTTTTAATACATAACGACGAGTTGGGATACAATGGAGAATATAACAAAGAGGCAGAATATATAACTAGAGGAATGTTTAATTGGGGAGAGGACAAAGTAAAAAAATTCTATGTTGATAATATAGAAAAAATTGCTAAAAATCTAAAAGTTAAAGAAAAAGCAAAAGAGTACATAGATAAACTAAAAGAGGATGGACATATTATCTGCATTATTACTGGAAGAGACAATGGAGAATATTCTGATCCATATAATATGACTAAAGAATGGTTAGATAATAATTCTATTCATTATGACAGACTTATTTTAACTAATGCTTATAAAAATGATAAAAGCGGAAAAACAAAAAAATGCAAAGAAAATAACATTGATATTATGATTGACGATTCAGCCAATATATGCCAAGAATGCATTAATAACAATATACCAGCATTACTAATGGACACACACTATAATAAGCAAACAAACATAACTAGAGTGCATGATTGGAAAGAATTATATGAATTCATTAGCAACTATAAAACTAAAAAAATAAATGTAATATTAGATACCGATACTTATAACGAATGTGATGATCAATTTGCGCTTTCATATATGATTAAAAGCCAAGATATATTTAATATTGAAGCAATAACAGTTGCACCATATTCTCATAAAGAAAGAAATGAAACTGTTATAAGCGGAAGAGAAAAAAGTTATAACGAAATATTAAAAATATGTAATTGGCTAAACTTTGATACAACAAGTAAAGTATTTAAAGGCGCAGAAGATTATATTAGTAATGGCTATAATAAAACCAATGATGCAGTTAATAAAATAATTGAAATAGCATTAAGAAATGATAAAACATATATAATGGCAATAGGAGCAATTACTAATATTGCACTTGCAATTGAAAAAGAACCTAAAATAATTGAAAGAATAGAAGTAATATGGCTAGGTGGGCATAGTTTATTACAAAACAATAACCAGGAGTTTAATTTTAAGCAAGATGTAAATGCAGTAAAAATTGTATTTGGGTCAAAAGTAAAACTAACAGTAATTCCATGTAAAAATGTTGCATCTAATTTAAGAACTTCAATATATGAATTAAACCATTATTTAAAAGATAAAAGCAAATTATGCAATTATTTAATAGATAGATTTTATAATGATGGATATCATGGAAGACAAGAAAGAAGAGTTATTTGGGATATTTCGGTTATAGCATATATGATAAACAAAAGTTGGTTTACTACCCAAAATATAAGTTGCCCTAATATAAAAGACGATACATCTTATGAATTTACTACGAATGAGCGCAAAATAACAATGGTAAACTATATAAATGTTAATAAAGTATATGAAGATTTATTTAGAAAATTAGGAGAATAAGATATGAAAATATATTTAGTAAGACATGGACAAGTTCCACATAATGCAACTAAACAATATAATGTTGGAGATGAAGACTTAACAGAGGCTGGGGTAGAGCAAGCTAAAGAATTAAGAGAAAAAATAAAAAATATCAAATTTGATAAAGTTTTTTCATCACCTTTAACAAGAGCGAAACATACTGCAGAAATCATTGTTGCCAACAAATATAACATTATATTTGACAATAGAATTGAAGAAAGAAGTTGCGGAGATTTAAGCGGAAAACTACTTACTGAAACAAACAGAGAAGAATATTGGAACTATTATACTACTATTCAACAAGGAACAAGTGAAAATATTCAAGATTTCTTTAAAAGAATTTATAATTTTTTAGATGAACTAAAAACTAAAGATTATAAAAATGTTCTAGTAGTTGCGCATAGTGGAGTTTCAAAAGCATTTAATGGATACTTTGAAGGAATACAAGATGGTAAATTCTTAAATAGAGGATTAAAGAATTGTGAAATTAAAGAATATGAATTGTAATTATAAAAGTATTTTTAATGAATATAGTATGGAAAAACAAACAAAAAATTCATAAATAAATAATAAAGTAATATAATAAATATAAAAGGGAAAACTATGAAAAAAATTAATATTAAGCAAAAATATAAAATAATAGAAAAACTTTCTACAAATATGAAAAAAGACCATGTAAGTGAGTGCTCTGCTGAATGTTCTTATTATACAATATTGTCTTTTATACCATTTATAATTTTACTAATAACTTTAATACAATATACAAGTATAGCGCCACAAACATTATTTGATGCCATATCAAAATTAATTCCATCAAGTATGAATGAAATGGTATTAGGAATAGTACAAGAAGTATATTCAAAATCAATAGGTACAATTTCTATTTCAATTATATTTACAATTTGGACAGCTGGAAGAGGATTATTTGCATTAACAAAAGGACTACAATCTGTTTACCATGTAAGCAGCGAAGAAAATGAATCATATATATATCTAAGAATTAAAGCAATTGTAGAAACAATAATATTCATAATTTTAATAGTTGTAGGACTAGTAGCATTGGTGTTTGGAAATAGCTTGAGAACACTTATACAAGAACACTTTGGAGGAATAAAAAACTATAATATATGGTCATCAATATTAACAGAGGTAGGATTTATAGCAGCAACATTTATAGTATTTATATTATTATATAAATTCATACCAAAAGGCAAAGTGACATTTAAAAGTCAAATATATGGAGCTTTATTTGGAGCAATAGCATTAAACATAGTATCATTAGTGTTTTCTAAATATTTATATATTTTTAAGGGATTTTCTATAACATATGGAAGTTTAACAACTTTAATGTTAATTATGATGTGGACATATTCTTGCTTTTATACAGTGTTTTTGGGAGCTGAATTAAATAAATTAATAAATAGCAGAAAGAAAAAAGAACAAAAGAAAAGCCTATCATAATTTTGATAGGCTAATAGGATTAAAACAGTCCATAACGAAAAAGATAAATACCATTTTTTAACAAAAAAGTCAATTTTATTGCAGCTGTTTAAACAATGTGATATATTATAAACGCATTAAAAAAAAGAACAAAAATTATACTAAAAAATATACTAATAAAAGGGGCGAAAAAATGTTGTTTAAAAATGCTAATCAGGTAACTCCTTGCGGACTATTTTCAATAGGACACTTATTATTATTTACAATAACCATGATAAGTATAGTGATTGCATTAAAACTTACAAAGAATATTAAGCAAGAAAAAGTAAAAGAAATAATAAGAAAAAGTACTATTATTCTATGGATATTGGAAATAATTAAAATTATATTTAATATTAAAAACTATGGAGTTAGGGAAGTAAATAAATATGTACCATTATATTTTTGTAGTTTAATACTATATGCAGGTATCTTTAGTGGGTTTTGCAAAGGAACTTTAAAAAAAGTGGGAGATGTGTTCCTTTCAACAGGTGGAATAGTGGCAGGAATGACATTTATAATATCACCACTAACATCGTTAACTACATATCCGGCAATACATTTTATAAGTTTGCATAGCTTTTTATTGCATGGAACAATGGTTTATATAGGACTATTAATGTTAATAACCCAATATGTAAAGATAGATAAAAAAGATATAATCTATTATGCTGCTTTGATAGTAACAATCAGTGCTATTGCATATATAGTAAATGAACTTTGTGACAGTAATTTAATGTTTATATCTCAAAATTATCCAGGAACATTTATAGAAGTAATATATAACCTTTCTGGAAAACTATTTCCATTAGTTATGGTTGCAGCACAAGCAGTGTTACCATTCTATTTTATATACGAAATATATACTAGTATATTAGATAAAAAAGAGAACAAATCAAATTTAAAAGATACAGATAAATCAGAAGACAAAAAAGAAGTTTATATGAATTAATTTATTAAAATTAATAAATAATATATTTAAGGAGGAACAAAAGATGGAAAGAAAAGTAAAAGTTGTACAAATAGGTACAGGAAAAATGGCAAAATATACAATGAGGTATGTTTTGGAAAAAGGTGGAGAACTAGTAGGTGCAATTGATGTAAACCCAGCAGTTATAGGCAAGGACATAGGAGAAATAATTGGAGGAGAAAATCTAGGAGTAAAAGTAACAGATTTAAAAGATGCAGAAGAAATGCTAAAACAAGTAAAACCAGATATATGTATAGTAGAAACAATGAGCTTATTAAAAGATGTAGAAGAACCACTTATGTTATGTGCAAAACTAGGAATAAATGCTGTTTCAACTTGTGAGGAAGCATTCTATTCTTGGAACTCAAACCCAAATTTAACTAAAAAAATTGATGAATTAGCAAAACAAACTGGATGTACAATAGTAGGAACAGGATATCAAGATATATATTGGGGACAATTAATAACAAGTATTTGTGGATCAACACAAAAAATAACAAAAATAAAAGGAAGTTCAAGTTATAACGTAGAAGATTATGGAATAGCACTTGCAAATGCACATGGTGCAGGACTAACACTAGATGAATTTGACAAACAAGTTGCATCAGTAGATAAAATAAGTGATGAAGAAAGACAAAAAATTATAGAGAGTGGAGAATATTTACCATCATATATGTGGAATACAAATGGATGGCTATGTGATAAATTAGGATTAACAATAAAATCACAAACACAAGTAACAGTTCCAACAACATATAAAGAAGATATCTACTCAGAAACATTAGGTGTAACAGTAAAAGCAGGAGATGCAACAGGAATGAGTGCAATAGTTACAACAGAAACAGAAGAAGGAATAACAATAGAATCAGAATGTATAGGAAAAGTATATTCAAAAGAAGATTTTGATAAAAATGAATGGTCAGTATATGGAGAACCAGATACAACAATAACAGTAGCAAGACCAGCAACAGTAGAATTAACATGTGCAACAGTAGTAAACAGAATACCAGACATAATAAATGCAAGGCCAGGATTTGTACCAACAGCAGAAATAGGAGAATTAAACTTTAAAACAAAAGCATTAAATGAATATGTAAAATAAGAATATAAAAACTACTCTTTATTAAATTAAAGAGTAGTTTTTTGTTGAATATGAAAGAAGAAAAGTGTGTCAAAGCCATTTTCCTTGTTGCAAATTTACATAAATTATGATAAACTAATATAGTTGGAAAACAAATACAAATCCGTTTTACATTTTGAGGTCAGCATCATAACAGTAATGAATTCTTTACATTGCTGTGATTGTAAAACAAATTAGTTTTAGGAGGAAACACAAAATGAAAATTACCCGAGAAATGGCATTGGAAATTGTACTACGATTAGCAAATGATCCGGATGGCAGGGTAAGAGCAGATGCATATGCAAATATCCTTATGCCACAGGATAAACTGTCGAAAGTGGTAAAAAATCCGAAAGCAGAAAGAGAAGAGAAAATTGCTGTTGCAAGCAATCCCAATACTCTTCCTGAGGATTTGGACTTCTTAACCAATGACAGTGTTACATGGGGAGTAAAAGAAGCAGTTGCTAAAAATCCATCAACACGGATTGAAACACTGGAAAAACTTGCAAAAGACAAGCATTATAGTGTTAAACAAGCGGTGCTCTATAATCCAAATGTAACGCTGGAAATTGTTGAAGAACTTTCGCATGATCCGAACCTTTGGACCAGAAAAGCTGTACTGGATGCAATAAATAAGAATGCCAAAGGAGCAGAGTGATTTTTATTAAAAAAGGATAGGCTTTTGCCTATCCTTTTTTCTATCTGCGAAAACAAAGGCAACTAAAGTAGTTTTGTTCTGAAATAAACATATTGTAAATTAAAATTTGCTATGATAAAATTATAGCAAATTAAGGAGAAATTATGGAAAATAAAATTAGGCAAGATTTATTTGAAATACAAGACTTAAAATATAAAGAATTTCATGGAAGTTTATGTCCAGACATGGATAATATTATTGGAGTTAGAATTCCAAAACTACGTGAATATGCAAAAGAATTATATAAAAGCAACAAGTTAGAAGATATAAAAATTGGAGATAAGTATTATGAAGAACTAGTAATTCAAGGAATGTTAATAGGGTTTCAAACAAAAGCGCCAATAGAAGAAGCAATAAAACAAGTAAAAGAATTTGTTCCTAAAATAAACAGTTGGGCTGTATGTGATACTTTTTGTGCTGGATTAAAAATAACAAAAAAATATCAAACTGAAATGTTTAAAATTATAAAAGAGTATTTAAAATCAAAACAAGAATATGAGGTGCGTTTTGCTATTGTAATGCTTTTAGATTATTACATAAATGACCAATATATAGACCAAGTGCTACAAATATTAAACAACATAAAACTAGATAAGTATTATGTGCAAATGGCAAATGCATGGGCAATTTCTATATGTTTAATAAGATATTATAATAAAACACTGGAATTTTTAAAAACAACTAAAATAGATGACTTTACATACAATAAAGGAATTCAAAAAGCAATAGAATCATATAGAATAACAAAAGAACAAAAAGATTACTTAAGAACTCTAAAAAGGGGAAAATAGAATGAAAAGAATAGTAACAATACAGGATATATCATGTGTAGGAAAATGTTCACTTACTGTGGCACTTCCAATAATATCTGCAATGGGAATAGAAACAGCAGTTATTCCAACAGCAGTACTTTCAACACATACAGCATTTAAAAACTTTACATATAGAGATTTAACTGGATATTTACCTAAAATAGCAAAACATTGGAAACAAGAAAAATTTAATTTTGATGGTATTTATACAGGATACTTAGGGTCAATAGAACAGATAGATATACTAAAAGAGTTTTTTAAGCAATTTAAAACACCAGATAATTTTATATTTATAGATCCTGTAATGGCAGATAATGGTAAGCTATATGCAGGCTTTGATGCAAACTTTGTTAAAGAAATGAAAAAACTTTGTAAAATGGCAGACATAATAGTACCAAATCTTACAGAAGCAAGCTACATGTTAGAGAAAGAATATAAAGAAATTTATAGTGAACAAGAGATAAAAGATATACTAATAGAATTAAGCAATTTGGGACCTAAATATGTTGTTTTAACAGGAGTAAGTTTCAAAGACAATAAATTAGGAGTAATGTCATACAACAAAGAAACTAATGAATTTTTTACGTATTTTAAAGAAAAAATACCTGCAAAGTATCATGGAACAGGAGATATATTTGCAAGTACATTAGTTGGAGCAATAACCAACAACAATACTTTAGAAGAAGGTTTAAAAATCGCAGTAGATTATGTTTGGGAAACAATTAACGATACATATAAAACAAACAAAAAAGATGCATATGGAGTGAATTTTGAAACCAAGATACCATATCTGATAAATAGAATAAGTAACTACTAAAAAATTAAAATAAAAGGAGCATATTATGAAAATAACATTTTATTCAAATTTTCTTACACATCATCAACTTCCATTTTGCCTAGAAATGTATAAAAAATATGGCGAAGATTTTAAATTTGTATCAATGGAAAAAATTAACCAAGAAAGAATTTCTTTAGGCTACAAAGATATGGATAATGATTACCCATTTGTACTAAAAGCATATGAAAGCAAAGAAAAGTACAATGAAGCTACAAAGCTAGCAGTAGATAGCGACATAGTTATAGCTGGCTCTACACCAACAGATGATTATATAAAAGAAAGACTAAAACAGGATAAAATTACATTTAGATACTATGCTAGAATTTTCTATAATGGAGTACTTAGTATATTTGACTTTGAAAATTCAAAAAAGGTATATGATAGACATCTAAAATATAAAAAGAACAAAAATTTATATTTACTATGTGCAAGTAGCTATGGACCAAACGATTTTAATGAATTAGGAATGTACAAAAACAAGTGCTTTAAATGGGGTTACTTTCCAGAAACAAAAATATACAATGTAGAAGATTTATTAAAACAAAAAGAAAACGAAAAAATAGAAATTATTTGGGTTGGAAGATTCATAAAAGAAAAACATCCAGAATATGTAGTAAAACTAGCTCAAAAGCTAAAAGAAAAAAACTATAATTTTGAAATAAAGATGATAGGAAATGGAGAACTACTTGAAAAAACAAAATCTCAAATAGAGAAATATAATTTAACAAATCAAATAAAATTAGTAGGTGCAGTAAAATCTGATAAAGTGAGATCATATATGGAAAAAGCAAATATATTTATTTGCACAAGTGACAAAAATGAAAGATGGGGAGTAGTTTTAAATGAGGCAATGAATAGTGGATGCACAGTAATTGCATATAAAGGAATAGGAGGAGTACCATTCTTAATTAAAAATAATGAGAATGGACTAGCATATACAAGCCTAGATGACTTCTACAAAAAAACTATGAAAGTAATGGATGATAAAGCCTTAAGAGAAAAACTATCTAAAAATGCATATAAAACAATAAGTGAAGTTTGGACAGCAAAAGTAGCAGTTCAAAACTTCGAAAAATTAGTAAAATCAATAATTGACGGAAAACCAAATCCTGTAAAAGAAGGACCGGCTAGCACAGCATATCCTGTTAACTAAAATAAATTTAAATAAATTAGTTGATTATAAAATATGCTTTGTGGTAAAATGCCATTATAAATACGATGTTTAATTTTTGACGAATAAATTATAATTACAAATTTTATAATAAATATTTGGAGGAAAATATGAAAGAGAAGATTAGAACAAAATTTGAAGAACTATTTGGAAATGAAGGAGAAATTAAAGAATACTTTGCACCAGGAAGAGTTAACTTAATAGGAGAACACACAGACTATAACGGTGGACATGTATTTCCATGTGCATTAACAATGGGAACATATGCAGTTGCAAGAAAAAGAAATGACAATAAAATAAGATTATATTCAATGAATTTTGAAAATCTAGGAATATTAGAATCTACAATAGATGACCTAAAATATAACAAAAGTGAGAATTGGATAAACTATCCAAAGTCAATGATTTGGGCAATGAAAGAAGAAGGTTTTAATATAGATAAAGGTTTTGATATTGTATATTTAGGAACAATACCAAATGGAGCAGGACTTTCATCTTCAGCTTCAATAGAAGTGCTAACAGGATTTGTATTAAAAGATTTATTTGATTTAGATGTAGATATGACAAAAATAGCATTACTAGGACAAAAAGCAGAGAATAAATACATTGGTGTAAATTGCGGAATAATGGATCAATTTATAATTGCAAACGGAAAAAAAGACTGTGCAATATTTTTAGACACAGCTAATTTAGAATATGAATATGCACCAGTAAAACTAGAAAATGCAAAAATAGTAATAATGAACACAAACAAAAAAAGAGGATTAGGAGATTCTAAATACAATGAAAGAAGAGCTGAATGTGAAGAAGCTCTAAGAGAGTTGCAACAAAAATTAAACATAAAATCATTAGGAGAACTTACAGAAGAAGAATTTGAGGAGAACAAAGACTTAATAAAAAGCGAAACAAGACAAAAAAGAGCAAAACATGCAGTATATGAAAACCAAAGAACAATTAAAGCTGTAAAAGCATTGAAAGAAAATAAAATAGACCTTTTTGGCGAACTAATGATAGCATCACATAATTCTTTAAGAGATGATTATGAAGTTACAGGAAAAGAATTAGACACACTTGTAGAAGAAAGCTTAAAACAAGATGGAGTAATAGGCGCAAGAATGACAGGAGCAGGTTTTGGAGGATGCGCAGTAAGTATAGTAAAATCAGATAAAGTAGATGACTTTATAAAAAATGTAGGAAAAAGTTATAAAGATAAAATAGGATATGAAGCAGATTTTTATGCTGTAGAAATAGGAGACGGACCTAGAAAAATATAACTTTGGAGGAGCATTACAATGCATACAATTTGTGCAGATTTAGGAAGCACTACTACAAAAATTATAGAAGTAGATGAAAACAATAAAATAATAAACAAAAACATTTACCAAAAAGAAGAACCAAAAAAATTACTAAAAAAATTTATAGAAAATAATAACATAGAGCCACGAAGCATTGAAGCAATAATTATAACAGGAGTAGGCACAATAAAAGAACAGGAATTTTTAAAAATTCCTGTTCTATATATAGATGAATTTAAAGCAATTGGCTTAGGAGGTCTAACAGCTTCAAATAAACAAAATGCTATAATTGCTTCAATTGGGACTGGAACAGCATTTATAAAAGCAAACAATAACGAAATAAAACACTTAGGCGGAAGTCGGAGTTGGTGGAGGCACATTTTATAAACTAGCAGAAAAACTATTTGGAAAAGCTACATTTGAAGAATATTTAGAAAAGTGTAACCAAGGAAATATAAAAAACGTAGATTTGCAAATAGGAGATATTACAACACAAGAAATACCAAATTTACCAAAAGATATTACATCATCAAACTTTGGAAAAATGAATAAAGAGGCAAGCTCTTGCGATATTTTACTAGGAATATCAAATTTAGTTTTTGAAACAGTTGGAGTGATGGCTGCATTCTTATGCAAAAATGATAATGTAAAAGACATTATAATAATTGGAGGTATGGCAAAACACCCATATCTAAAAGAAGTTATAAAAAAACTAGAAAAATTACATGATGTAAACTATATTATTCCAGAAAATCCAGAGTTTATATGTGCACTAGGAGCAATAGAAAACTATAAAAAAGTAGAGGCAAATTCTATTGACAAATAAAAGATTATCATAGATAATTATTATATTGCGACAAGACATAAGAAAAAATTTTAAAATACAAAGGAGGTACATTTATAATGTACGTATTTAATAAAATAACGGTAAATCCACAATTGCCAAAAAAAATAGAAAGATTATCAGAAATAGCAAATAATCTATGGTGGTCATGGAACACAGAATTTTTAAAACTATTTAAAACAATAGATATAGACTTATGGGAGCAATGCGGAAAGAACCCAGTTAAATTCTTAAAATTAGTAGACCAAGAAAAGTTAGAAAAAATCGCAGAAGATCCTGAATTCTTAAAGGAATATAACAAAAATGTAGAAAATTTTGAAGACTACATGGATAGTAAAAACACTTGGTTTAGAAAAAATTTCCCAGAAAATAAAAGTAATGAAATTGCATATTTTTCAGCAGAATATGGATTAGATGAAATACTTCCTATTTATTCAGGAGGTCTTGGAATTTTATCTGGCGACCATTTAAAATCTGCAAGCGATTTAGGAATTCCTCTAATAGCAATAGGTTTGCTATATAAGAATGGATATTTTTATCAAAAAATAAACAGAATAGGAGCACAAGAAACAGAATATCGCAGTATTGATATAAACAATCTACCAATAGTACCAGTAAAAGACCATGATGGGCAAGATTTAATGATAAGTGTAAAAATGCCAAAGAAAAAATTATATTTAAAAGTTTGGAAAATACAAGTAGGTAGAGTAACACTATACTTATTAGATTCAGAAATTCCAGAAAACTTAGAAGAATACAGAAACATAACATCAGCACTATATGGTGGAGATCAAGAAATGAGAATTCAACAAGAAATAGTTCTAGGTATGGGTGGTGTAATGCTACTAAAAGCATTAGGAATAAATCCAACTGTATACCATATGAACGAAGGACATTCTTCTTTCTTAGTATTACAATTAATAAGCAATATAATAGCAGAAAAAAAGGTATCATTCCCAATAGCAAAAGATATAGTAAGTGCAAAAACAGTATTTACAACACATACACCAGTTCCAGCAGGAAACGATATATTCCCAATAGAATTAGTAGAAAAATACTTTGATGGATTTTGGGATTCATTAGCAATCTCTAAAGAAGAATTCTTAGAATTAGGAATGAAACCAAACGAGGAAAATAAAACAACATTTAATATGGGAATACTAGCATTAAAAATAGCTGGAAAGAAAAATGGAGTAAGCAAACTACATGGAGCCGTTTCAAGAGAACTATTTGGAGATGTATGGCCAGAAATAGCACCAAACGAATCACCAATTACATACGTAACAAATGGTATTCATACATGCACATGGCTTGCACCAAACTTAAAAGAGTTATATAACGAATACCTAGTACCATATTGGCAAGATAAAATATACTTAAACGAAACATGGGAAAGAATAAACAATATACCAGATGCAAAACTATGGAAAGAGCACCAAATAAGAAAAGAAAAACTTTTAAAACTAGTTAATGATAATGTAACAGCAAGACTAAAAAATGCAGGAATGCATTATGACCAAATTAGAGAAATAACATCAAAACTAAATCCAAATGCCTTAACAATAGGATTTGCAAGAAGATTTGCAACATATAAAAGAGCAACACTAATATTTAAAGACCTAGAAAGAATAACACAAATATTAAATGATGAATCAAGACCAGTTCAATTAATATTTGCAGGAAAAGCACATCCAAAAGATATAGAAGGACAAAACTTAATAAAAAGAATTCACGAAATATCTATGATGCCACAATTTAAAGGCAAAATATTCTTATTAGAAGGATATGACATAAATGTAGCAAGACACCTAATCTCTGGTGTAGATGTATGGTTAAACAATCCAAGAAGACCAATGGAAGCATCAGGAACAAGTGGAGAAAAAGCATCTGTAAATGGAGTAGTTAACTTTAGTATTCTAGATGGATGGTGGGCAGAAGGATACAACCAAAAAAATGGTTGGGCAATTGGAACAAACGCAGAATATATGTCTTATGAAGAACAAGATAAAGCAGATAGTGAAAGTATTTACAACACTTTAGAAAACAAAGTAATACCAGCATACTACAACAAACAACAAGACGGTATTTCTAAAGAATGGTTGACATTAATGAAAAATTCTATAATCTCAACAGGAGGAAACTATAGCACAGCAAGAATGCTTGTAGATTATACAAAACAACTATACATACCACTATGTAATATAACAAATAATTACTTTAGTAATTTAGAATTAGTTACAGACTTTAATAGAGTAAAAGACCAACTTTATGCAAACTGGGACGATATAAAAATTACACAAATAAATAATCTAGACAATATATCAATAGATGCAGGAAATAACATAAAAGTTTCTTGTGTAGTAACATTACCAAATATAAATGTAGAAAACATAGAAGCACAAGCATACTACGGAAAGATACTAGATAATGGAACAATAGAAAAAATAGGAATAATACCAATGGATTTAGTTTCAAGTGATGACGAAAAAAGAGAATATACATTTGAAGCAAAAATAGAACTAAAAACAGGTGGAAACTATGGTTACACATTTAGAGTAATGCCAAAACATAAAATGTTATTAGACTCTGCAAATATGAATTTAATAAAATGGATAACACAATAAAAAATAATTTAAGAAAGACTGCCAATTAATTTGAAATTTGGCAGTTTTTATTTATTAATTCATTGACAAAAAATGTCTAAATATATATAATTAAACTGTAAAATTTTGAAAAAACAAATAAGAGGTATTTAAATGAAAAAAGTAATAAAAGCGTTAGTTATAATAATAGCTATAATTTTAGTAATAACTGCCATAATAGGCATTTTTATTTGGACAAAGCTAAATAAAATAAATTACGAAAAAATATCAAAAGAAGATATAGAAATATCAGCAGGAGTAGAAGAAAACCTAAAAGAATATAGAAACATAGCAATCTTTGGAATAGACACAAGAGAAAACACTTATAGTGGAAGCAGAACAGATTGTATAATAATAGCAAGTATAAACCAAAACACAAAAGAAGTAAAATTAGTTTCTGTATATAGAGATACATATCTAGAAATATCTAAATATGGATTAGATAAAGTTAATCACGCTTATGCTTATGGCGGAGCTGCTCTTTCAATGAGCACACTAAATACAAATTTAGACTTAGACATAACAGAATTTGTAACAGTAAACTTTGAATCTACAAAAGACATAATAGATAAAATGGGCGGAGTTGAAATAACAGTAACATCAGCAGAAGCATCACAAATACCAGGAATAAAATCTGCAGGAACATATAACCTTACAGGAGAGCAAGCTCTAGCTTATGGAAGAATAAGAAAAATAGATAGTGACTATGCAAGAACAGAAAGAATGAGAACAGTACTAACAGAAGTATTTAATAAGGCTAAAAAGATGAGCGTTTCAGACTTAAATAATGTTTTAGATAAAGTATTACCAGAAGTATATACAAACATAACAAAATCAGACATATTAGCATTAATACCACAAATAGCATCATACTCAATTGTAGATAGCAAAGGATGGCCATACGAAACAAAAGGAATAACACTAAATGGGGTATGGTATGGACCACCAATAAACCTAGAAAAAAATGTAAGTCAATTGCATAAAGAACTATTTGCACAAGACGATTATGTACCAACAGACAAAGTAAAAGAAATAAGCAATAAAATAATACAAAAAACAGGATATAGATAAAATTTAAAACTGGGGGATTTTAAATGAAGTCAATACGTAAATATAGGGCAGTACTACTATTTATAATTGATATACTAATAATTGCATCAGCATATTTAGTTACAGCATACCTAACAACAGATAATATGGCACTTTTTACAAATAAATATAAAGACATAATATCAAATACAATTTTAATTTCGCTAGTAGTATATGAGATAATATTTGGAATATTTAATATATACAAAAATATAACAAGATATGAAAACGGAAAAGATTATATAGTATACATATTACTTTCTATGCTTTCTGGAATGCTAGTATTTTTAATAGGCCTAATAACAAGAATTCCAATATTAAGCTACAAAAAAGTAGGACTAGCAACAATAATAATAGCTGTTGCAGTAGTAGCTTATAGAGTAATTATAAGATTTATACTAACATCAATTTCACCAGAAAAAACAAATGTAAAAACAGAAAAGAAAAACCTATTAATAATTGGTGGTGGAGAAGCAGCAAGAGAAATTTTAAAAGCATTAAAAACATCTATGAAAGGAATGTACAATGTAGTAGGACTTATAGATGACAACCCTAACAAGAAAAATTACATAATTTCAGGTAAGAAAATATTAGGAAATAGATACAAAATATTAGAAGTATGTAAAGAACACAATGTAGATACAATATTCTTTTCTATAACAAATATAGATAACAAAAATAAAAAAGAAATATTAAATATCTGCCAAGAGACAGGGGCAAAAATAAGAATACTACCGGGAATTACAGACATCATAAAAAATAAAACACTAATACAAAATTTAAGAAATGTAGAAATAGAAGACGTATTAGGAAGAGAACAAATAGTATTAAACAATGAATCAATAGGAGAACTAATAAAAGGCAATACAATTTTAGTAACCGGTGGAGGGGGATCAATCGGTTCAGAATTATGCAGACAAATTGTTAAATACAACCCAAAAACTTTAGTAATATTCGATATTTATGAAAATAATTTATACAATATCGAAATGGAATTAAGACAAAACCACTTTGACGAAAACATAGACATAGTAGCAGTAGTAGGAAGCGTTAGAGATAAAAAAAGACTAGAAAAAGTATTTGAAACATATAAACCATATTTAGTATTTCATGCAGCAGCACACAAACATGTTCCATTAATGGAAATAAGTCCGCTAGAAGCAATAAAAAATAATGTATTTGGAACATATAATACAGCCAACTGTGCAGACAAATATAATGTTAAAAGATTTATATTAATTTCTACAGATAAAGCTGTAAATCCAACAAACATCATGGGAGCAAGCAAGAGAATGTGCGAAATGATAATACAAGCTAAAAATAAAACAAGCAAAACAGAATTTGCGGCAGTTAGATTTGGAAATGTTTTAGGCAGCAATGGCTCAGTACTTCCACTATTTAAAAAGCAAATAGAAATGGGAGGACCTGTAACAGTAACGCATAAAGATATAACAAGATTTTTTATGACAATACCAGAAGCTGTGGGACTAGTATTACAAGCAATGAGCTATGCAAAAGGTGGAGAAATATTTGTTTTAGATATGGGCGAACCTGTAAGAATATATGACCTAGCAGTATCACTTATAAAACTATCCGGACTAGAACCAGATGTAGATATACCAATAAAGGTAACAGGATTAAGACCAGGAGAAAAATTATATGAAGAACTTTTAATGCAAGGAGAAGGTTTAAAAACAACAGCACATAATAAAATATTTATTGGCGATATAGAAGATGTAACAGAAAAGCAATTAGAAGAGAAAATAGCTATATTAAAAGAAATAATACAAGACGAAAATATAGAAAAAGAAAAAATAAGACAAATAATGAAAAAAATAGTACCAACATATCACGAACCAGAAGAAGTAAATACTTCTATAAAAAATTCAAGAAAAGAATTGGGAGAGAAAGCAAAAAGCAAACAAACAAAAGCAGAAGTTGCAACTGCTTAGAAAGAAGGAATTTAAAATGAATAAAAGAATTTTACTAGCTTCACCACACATGTCAGAAGAAGGCTTTGAACAAGAATATGTGAAAGAAGCTTTTGATACAAATTGGGTAGCTCCACTAGGGAAAAATGTGGACGAGCTTGAAAAAGAATTAGCAAACTATGTGAAAGTAGAAAATGCAGCTGCATTATCAGCAGGAACAGCTGCAATACATATGGCTTTTAAAGCTTTAGATGTAAAACAAGGAGACATAGTATTTTGCTCAGACTTAACATTTTCTGCTACTGCAAATCCAATAATATATCAAAATGCAACACCAGTATTTATAGACAGTGAATATGAAACGTGGAACATGGATCCAAAAGCATTAGAGAAAGCGTTTGAAAAATACCCAAATCCAAAAGCGGTAATTATGGTACATCTATATGGAACACCAGGAAAAATAGAAGAAGTAGTAAAAATTTGCAAAAATCATAATGTTCCATTAGTAGAAGATTCAGCAGAAAGCTTAGGAGCAACATTAAATGGAAAACAAACAGGAACATTTGGAGAATATGGAATTTATTCATTCAATGGAAACAAAATAATAACAACAAGCGGTGGAGGGATGCTAGTATCTAACAATAAAGAAAGAATTCAAAAAGTTAGATTTTGGGCAACTCAAAGTAGAGAACCAGCAAGACATTATGAACATAAAGAAATAGGATACAATTACAGAATGAGCAATATTTCTGCTGGAATTGGTAGAGGACAACTAAAAGTATTAGATGATAGAATATCAAAGAAAACGGAAATATATGAAACATACAAAGATGCATTTAAAGAAATACCAGAAATAAAAATGCAACCATACTTAGAAAATTCAAAACCAAATCATTGGCTATCAGCAATAATATTAGACAAAAATTCAAAAGTAAAACCATTAGATATAATAGAAAAACTAGATAAAGAAAACATAGAAACAAGGCCAATTTGGAAACCAATGCATATGCAACCAGTATTTGCAAACTATGACTTTATAAAATTTATAGAAGATAAACCAGTATCGGAAGATATATTTGAAAGAGGAGTATGTTTACCAAGTGATACAAAAATGACAGCAGAAGAACAGTCAAAAGTTATAGAGGCAATAAAGGAATGCTTTGAATAACTGTGGGGGTCGACATCATTGGCGACCAAAAGGGGAGAACGCAATGTACGCAAAATACATAAAAAGACCATTAGACTTTATACTAAGCCTAATAGCCATAATAATATTGTCACCATTACTTTTAATTGTGGCAATATTAGTTAGAATCAAGTTGGGAAAACCAGTAATATTTAAACAACAAAGACCAGGAAAAAATGAAAAAATATTTACATTATATAAATTTAGAACAATGACAGATAAAAAAGACGAAAATGGAAACTTA
Organism: Clostridium sp. CAG:452; assembly: GCA_000434035.1. Classification (GTDB taxonomy): domain Bacteria; phylum Bacillota; class Clostridia; order TANB77; family CAG-508; genus CAG-452. The sequence goes on from FR893516.1 coordinate 92,638, forward strand.
TTGCCAGATGAACAAAGACTAACTAAATTTGGAAAAGCTTTAAGAAGCACAAGCTTAGATGAACTTCCAGAATTAATAAATATATTAAAAGGAGACATGGCAATAGTAGGACCAAGACCACAACTTATAAAAGATATGTTATTTATGACTAAAGAACAAAGAAGGAGACATTCAGTAAGACAAGGACTTACTGGACTAGCACAAATAAGCGGAAGAAATAATATATCATGGGAAGAAAAAATAAATTATGATTTAAAATATATAGAAAATATAACATTTTTAGTTGATTTAAAAATAATTTTAAAAACAATAAGAAAAGTACTCAAAAAGGAAGATATAGAAACAGAAGGAATGGAGACAGCAGAAGACTTATGTGATTATTTATTAAGAACAGGGAAAATAAGTAAGGAAGAATATAAAGAAAAAATGAGATGATAGGAAAATAAAAATGGAAGAAGATTTAGTTTCAATTGTAACTCCAACATATAATTGCGGAAAATTTATAGCTGAAACAATTGAATCAGTTATAGAGCAAACATATAAAAATTGGGAAATGATAATAGTTGATGACTGTTCGAAAGATGATACGCAAACTATTGTAGGAAAATATATAAAAAATAATAAAAGAATAAAGTATATAAAATTTGAAAAAAATCAAGGAGCAGCAATAGCAAGAAACGTTGCTATAAAAGAAGCAAAAGGAAAATATATAGCTTTTTTAGATAGTGACGATTTATGGAGTAAAGACAAACTAGAGAAACAAATTGGTTTTATGAAAAAAAACAACTATAATTTTTCATATACAAATTATGAAGAAATAGATGAAAAATCAATGTCTTTAAATATACAAGTAACAGGGCCAAAAAAAATAACTAAAGCAGGTATGTATAATTATTGTTGGCCAGGTTGCCTAACAGTAATATATAATGCAGAAAAAGTAGGAAGAGTTCAAATCGAAAACTTACCAAAAAATAATGATTATGCAATGTGGCTAAAAGTTATAAAAAAGTCAAAGTGCTATTTATTAAATGAAAATTTAGCAAAGTATAGAATAAGGCAAGGATCAATTTCTAGAAATAAAAAACTACAGTTGATAAAGTACCATTATATTTTATATAGATATGGGGAAAAAATGAATATTGAAGCGTCAATATTTAATACATTAAGAAATATATTTTTTGGAGTAATAAAAAAGTTTTTATATAGAAAAGTAGGGAGATAATATGAATTTGGAAGTATTAATAGCCACAGTTGACCAAAAAAATCCTTTTTCATTAGTTGAAAAAATGAAATTAAATTCTGATGCAATTATTGCTAATCAAACGGACTATGTATCATATGAGGAGAAAAATATTAAAAATAATAAAATAAGATTATATAATTTTAAAGAAAGAGGAGTTGGATTAAATAGAAACAATGCATTGATGAGGAGTGATGCTGACATTGTTTTGTTAGCGGATGATGATATAAAATACATAGATAATTATAAAAATATTATAATAGAAGAATTTAAAAGAAATCCTAAAGCTGATATGATAGTTTTTAACTTAGAAACATCTGATTTAGCAAGACCTAGATTCAAGATAAAAAAATACAAAAGAGTTCGATGCTATAATTGCTTAAGATATGGTGCAGTTAGAATGGCCTTTAAATTAAATAAAATTAGAGAGAAAAATATATACTTTTCGTTATTGTTTGGAGGAGGAGCTAAGTATTCTTGTGGAGAAGACAGCTTATTTATTCTAGAATGTATTAGAAAAGGTATAAAAGTATATTCGTCGCCAAAAAGTATAGGAACTATTAATGAAAGCCAATCTACTTGGTTTAACGGATATAATGATAAGTTTTTTATTGACAAATCAGTGTTTTTTAGGATGGCATATCCTAAAGTGATTGCACAATTGATGTGTATACAATATGTGTTAAGACATAAGAGTGTGGTTTGTAAAAATAAAAAAATGAAAGAAATCTTTAAACTTATGCTAAGCAAGGGGGAGCCTTAATTGGTAATATATATAGAAATCATCTTGATTCTGTTATTAAGTATAATATTAAAAAATGATAAATTTAAAAAATATGGAATACCAATTATTTTTATTTTCACATTATTAATTGTCGGAACAAGAAATGAATTAGGATTGGACGATAAAAATTACATTGAAATATTTAATAATGTGAAGATCGGAAATATGAATGGAACCAGGAATGCAGAATATTCTTATATACTAATTTCTCAAGTGGTGGCAAAATGTGGATTTAATTATAAAATGCTATTTTTAGTTTATTCTATTATGACTTTTGGAACAATGTATATATGTATAAAAAAATTAGATATAAATAAAATTGAATTTGTTATATTTATGCTATCTTATTTAATTTTTTGCTTCTCAGCATTCTTAACTACGATGAGACAAGCTCTGGCGGCAAGCATAGTGTTTTTAGCTTTTATTATGATTAAAGAAAAAAAGTATAAGAGAGGTATATTATTAACAATAATAGCCGGATTTTTTCATAATTCTGCATGGATGTGTTTGCCAATATTAATTATATTTTCAGATAGAATAAAAATTAATAATAAGATAAAGATGTTAATTCCAATACTTTGTTTATTAATTAGCAAAACTAATATAGTTTATGTGGTGATAAAATTAGTAAATCAAAAATTGCATTTAGGGTATGACACATATATCTTAAATGTAGGAGAAAACAATTTTGTAAATTCAGGTATTTTAGTATTATTAATGTTTATAATTTATGAGTTTCAGTTTTTTATAAAGACAAGTTCAAAAAAAGATGAATTTTTGTATAAGGGTCAGCTATTATATTTTTCTATATTTTATATAACTTCAGGCTTGGGATTCATTAGAAGATTTTCATATTATCTATTATTATTTGAAAGCTTTATTTTGGTATCTTTAACAAGAAAAATAGAAAAGCACTACCAAAAAAATACTATAAGTATAATAATAATAATATTATTATGTGCCTTAAATATATATTTAATTAATTCATCTGATATTTTTCAAAATTTAAAATTTGAAAATATTTCACTTAATTTTAGAAGTTAGGAGTATATATGATAAAAATAAGTATTATTGTTCCAATTTATAATGCCAAAAAATATTTAAGTAGATGCCTCGAATCATTAATTAATCAAACATTGAAAGAAATAGAAATATTAACAATTAATGATGGGTCAAAAGATAATTCTAATAAAATAATAAAAGAGTATATGAAAAAAGATTCTAAGATTAGAATTTATAATAAAGAAAACGGAGGACTATCAGATGCAAGGAATTATGGGCTAAAAATGGCAAAAGGAAAATATATTCTATTTGTTGATGCAGATGATTGCATAGAAAAAAATACATGTAAAGAGTTATATGAAATTGCAGAAAAAGAACAATTGGAGATATTGAAGTTCAATTATTTTGATGAAAAAAATAAAAAGTATGCATTTAAATATAAAGAACAATATATGAGAAAAACATATAATGGAATAGAATACTTAAAAAGAGTTTTTGATTCAAAAGATGAAATGACAATTGTTGCTTGGAATGCATTATATAATAGAAAATATTTGCAAGATAATAAATTTAAATTTAAAAAAAATATTTTACATGAAGATGAGCTGTGGACTCCACAAATAATAATTAAAGCTAATCGCATTATGCAGGTTGATAATGTATATTACAATTACAAGTATAATAAGAATTCAATTACAACTCAAAAAGATAAAACAAAAAATGCTATGGACATAATTAATACTTGTAAAGAATTGGATAATATATATTCAAAAATTAACGATAGAAAATTAAGAAAACAATTAAAAAATACAATTGTAACAAAGTATTTGGAAGCTTTTGTTATGGGAAAAATGTATGAAAAAGAAAAGAAAAAATATATAGATAAAAAATTTTTAATAAATAAAAGTTATACTATTAGAAATAAGGCGAAAGTATTTCTTTTCTTTATTAATTCTAAATTATATTATAAAATTAATATTATAAAAAACGGAGAAGACTAATGAAAATATTATTTTGCATAGATACAATGACAAAAGGTGGAGCAGAAAGAGTAATAGCGAACCTTTCTAATTATTTAATTAATGAACAGAAAGTTGAAATATTAACTTTACTTAATAGAAAATGCCAATATGAAATAGATAACAATGTAAAAATATATTCACTAAATATTTCAGAAAAAAGGAAAAATATATTAGAAAAATTTATATATACTTTAAATAATGTAAAAGAATACTGTGATAAAATAAAAGAAATAAATCCGGATATAATAATTTCTTTTTTACCACGTTCATCATATTATTCTATAATTGCAGCAAAATTAAATAGAAAGAAAATAATTGTATCGGATAGAAATGATCCTAATATCGAATATAGAGATTTTATAAACAGAACATTAATGAAAGCCTTATATAAAAAAGCAGATGGATTTGTATTTCAAACTGAGGAAGCAAAAAAATATTTCAAAAAGAAAATACAAAACAAATCAGTTGTTATTCCAAATCCAATAAATGAAAAGTTTCTCTGTAATTCATATAGTGGCGAAAGGGAAAAAATAATAGTTACAGTTGGAAGATTAACAGAGCAAAAGAATCAAATATTACTTATAAATGCATTTAAAGAAATTAGCAAAAAATATAGCGAATACAAGTTATTTATATATGGAGAAGGGCCATTAAAAGATTCTCTAACGAGATATATTGAGAAAAAAGGACTTAGAGAAAATGTAATTTTAAAAGGTATAGCCAACAATATAAAAGAAGAAATTTATAAAAAGAAAATGTTTGTACTTACATCAAATTATGAAGGAATGCCTAATGCTCTTATGGAAGCTATGGGAATAGGACTACCAGTAATTTCTACTGATTGCCCTATAGGAGGACCAAAATTTTTAATAAAAAACGGTAATAATGGTTTACTAGTTAAAGTAAATGATAATAAGAATTTAGAAGAATCTATTATCAGGATAATAGAAGATGAATCATTAGAGAAAAAAATATCACTAAATGCAGCAAAATCAATGAAAAAATTAAAACCTAAAATTATAAATGAAAAATGGAAAGAATATATATACTCAATAGGTGAGAAAGAATGAATAGAATTATAAAAAATACATATGAAATGTTAATAAAAATAAACAAACATTCATTAATAATATTAACTGATAAAATGTATATTAAAACAAGATATAAATTAGTATTTAATAAAAAAATAAATTTAAAAAATCCTACAACATTTAATGAAAAACTCCAATGGCTTAAGTTATATGATAGGAATCCAGAATATACTAAAATGGTAGATAAATATGAGGCTAAAGAATATGTTTCCAATATTATTGGAAAAAAATATATTATTCCCACATTAGGAGTGTGGAAAAATTTTGAAGATATTGATTTTAGTAAACTACCTAATCAGTTCGTTTTGAAATGTACTCATGATTCAGGAGGATTAGTAATCTGTAAGGATAAATCAAAATTAAATATAAACGAGGCTAAAAGAAAAATCACTAAAAGTCTGAAAAAAAATTATTTTTATGCTGAAAGAGAATGGCCATATAAAAATGTAAAACCAAAAATTATTGCTGAACAATATATGGTTGATGATGCTGGAATGAAACTTAAAGACTATAAATTTTTTTGCTTTAACGGGATTGCACAAACAATTTTAGTATGTTCAAACAGAAATGGAAGTTTTAAAAATACAAATTTTTATGATATCAATTGGAATTTGCAACCATTTACTAGAGAAAACCATAAAAATAACAATGAACAGATAAAAAAACCTAAAAATTTAGATGAGATGATAACAATTGCAGAAAAACTATCAAAAGACATTCCATTTGTAAGAGTAGATTTATATGAAATAAACAGAAAAGTATATTTTGGAGAATTAACTTTTTATCCAAGTTCAGGTTTTGAAGGATTTGAACCTGAAGAATGGGATAAAAAGTTAGGAAATATGTTAGAATTGCCAACAAAAATATAAGAGATTGAAAGGAATAAATATATGGAAGAAATAAAAATATTATGGACAGGTGGATGGGATTCAACATTTAGAATGATTGAATTATCTAGAAAAAATGTGGTTATTCAACCAATATATGTATTAGATAGTGAAAGAAAAAGTACAGACAATGAATTAAAAGCAATGGACAAAATAATACAAGATTTAAATAAAAGGGATGAGACAAAAGCAAAAATTAATGCAATAAAAATTATAAAGAAAGAAGATATTCCAGAGAATAAGGAAATTACAGATGCATATAAAATAATAAATGCAAGAACTAGATTAGGTTCCCAACATGATTGGTTAGCAAGATTAGCAGTTGAGTATAAAGGTATTGAAATTGGCACGGAGGCAGGAACTCCTGATACAAGCCATATTATACAAGCAATAAATGAGTTTGGTAAATTAGTGATAGAAGATGGGATAGGATACATGGATAAAGAAAAATCATCTAATGAAGGTAGACTAGTATTAGGAAACTTTAGATATCCTATTATAGAAAAAACTGAAAAACAAATGCTTAATATAATCAAAGAGGAAAAATATGAGGAAATAATGAAACATATATGGTTTTGCCATAGCCCAATAAATGGGAAACCTTGTGGAATTTGTCATCCATGTTGCGTGAAGATTGAGTCAGGTATGGAGTTCCTATTGCCACAAGAAGCAATAAAAAGATATAGGAAAAGTAAAAAGCTCGAGAAAATATTTGGAGAGAGTATGGCAAATAGAATAATACTATTATGTATAAGATTAAAGAAAAAGGTTGACAAGGTAATTAAGATATGAGAAGTAAAAAAGCAATATTAAATATAATTACATCTTTATTATTGCAAGTTATTGTTTTAATATGTGGCTTTATAGTACCCAAATTAATTATTACCAATTTTGGTTCAAATGTAAATGGACTTGTTTCATCAATAACACAATTCTTGGCATACATTTCATTATTAGAATCACGGAATAGGCCCTGTTATTAAAGCTGCTTTATACAAGCCTATAGCTAACAAAAATAAAAAACAAATAGAAAATATATTAAAAGCTTCTGAAAAGTTTTTTAGAATAATTGCACTAATATTTGTTGTATACTTAATTGCCTTATCAATTGCTTATCCTGCAATTGTAAGTAGTCAATTTGCATATATGTATACTTTATCATTAGTGTTAATAATATCAATAAGTACATTAGCAGAGTATTATTTTGGAATGACATATAAACTATATCTACAAGCAGAGCAGAAAACATATATTACATCTATTATTCAAATGGTTGGGTACATATTAAATACATTAGCAATCATAGTTTTAGTAAAATGCAATGCAAGTATACAAGTTGTTAAGTTAGCAAGCAGTATAATATTTGTGCTAAGACCAATAGTACAAAATATATATGTAAAGAAAAAATACAATATTAATTTAAAAGATGCGGACAAGAATTATCAATTAAAACAAAAATGGGATGGGCTAGCCCAACATATTGCAGCAGTAATACATAATAATACTGATATAACAATATTAACCTTCTTTACACAGATAACAGAAGTTTCTGTATATTCTGTATATTATTTAGTTGTTAAAGGCATAAAATCAATAATACAAGCTTTTACAGGTGGAATAGATGCATCTTTTGGAGATATGATAGCTAAAGGAGAACAAGAACAATTAAATAGAAGTTTTAAAACATATGAATTGTTTTATTATACTATTACTACTATTGCGTATACTTGTACAATTTTATTAATAGTTCCTTTTATAACTGTATATACACTTGGAATAACAGATGCTAACTATATTAGACCAGTATTTGCAACTTTATTAGTTTTAGGGGAATTTATATGGGCTATAAGGTTACCATATAGCTCAATTACACTAGCTGCAGGACATTTTAAAGAAACACAAAAAGGAGCATGGGTAGAAGCAATTTCTAATATTGTTATATCTTTAATACTTGTGTGGAAATATGGAATAGTTGGCGTAGCGATAGGAACATTAGTTGCAATGATAATTAGAACAGTAGAATTTGTATATCATACAAATAAATATATATTAGAAAGAAAACAAATCGAATCTACTATTAGATTTGGAATAATAGCAATACAATTAATTGTAGTTGCACTACTATCAAAGTTATTACCAACATATGAATTTACAAATTATTTTATATGGATAAAATATGCATGTATGGTTTTAATTTTAACACTAATAGTTGTACTTCCAATAAATTTAATTGTTTATAAAAAGGATGTAAAAGATTTACTAGATATAATAAAAAGAAATGTGTTTAGAAAAAAGGAGACAAACTAATATGAAAACATATCTAATTACCGGTGGGGCAGGCTTTATTGGCTCTAGTTTAAGTGAAAGATTAATTAAAGAAGGAAATAGAGTAGTTGCAATTGATAATTTTTGTGATTTCTATAATCATACAATAAAAGAAAATAATGTAAAAGAATTGATTAAGAATTCCAATTTTAAACTATATAGAAATGACATTAGAGATAGGGAATCAGTTAAAAAGATTTTTGAAGAGAACAATATTGATATAGTAATGCATTTAGCTGCTATGGCAGGAGTTAGACCTTCCATAGAAAACCCAGTACTTTATCAAGAAGTTAATTGCATGGGAACTCAAAATATATTGGAAGAAATGAAAGCACATAATGTTAAAAATCTTGTTATGGCATCATCTAGTAGTGTTTATGGAAATTGCAAAGAAGTTCCTTTTAAGGAAAACATGATAGTTGATTTTGCAATCAGTCCTTATGCAGCAACTAAAAAGGCTAATGAGGTTATGACACATGTTTATCATAAATTATTTGATATGAACGTTATAATGCTTAGATTTTTTACAGTATATGGACCAAAACAAAGACCAGATTTAGCAATTAATAAGTTTACAAGATTAATGCTTGAAGATAAAGAAATACCAATGTTTGGAGACGGAACAACTTCAAGAGATTATACATATATTGATGATATTGTAGATGGCATTATTAGGTCTTGTAACTATGTAGAAAACAACAATGATGTATATGAAATATTAAATTTAGGAAATTCTTCTCCGGTTTCTCTAAAAGAAATGATAAACACTATTGGACAAGCTATTGGAGTAGAACCAAAAATCAAACAACTTCCAATGCAACCAGGAGATGTAGATAGAACTTTTGCAGATATTTCAAAGGCAAAAAAATTAATAGGATATAATCCAAAAACTTCTTTTAAAGAAGGTATTGAAAATTTTGTTGAATGGTATAAAATAAATAAAGATTTATATATTTAGGGGGAAAATAATATGAAAATAGCAGTAGCTGGAACAGGATATGTTGGATTATCTTTAGCAACATTATTAAGTCAAAAAAATGAGGTAGTAGCACTAGATGTTATTCCTGAAAAGGTAGAAATGATAAATAATCATATTTCACCAATTGAAGATAAAGAAATTAAGGAGTATTTTAAAACAAAAAAATTAAATTTGAAAGCAACTTTAGATTATAAAGAAGCTTTTGAAGGAGCAAAGTTCGTTATAATTAGTACTCCAACAAACTATGATGATGAAAAAAACTATTTTGATACTTCTAGTGTAGAAGATATAATTCAAAAAGTAAAAGGAATGAATATAGATACAACAATGGTTGTTAAGTCTACAATACCAGTTGGATTCATAGATGCAATGAAAGAAAAATATGGAATAGATAATATAATGTTTAGTCCAGAATTTTTAAGAGAAGGACATGCTTTATATGATAATCTATATCCATCAAGAATTGTTGTAGGAGAAAAATCTAAAAGAGCAGAAGAATTTGCAAATCTTTTAAAAGGATCATGCTTAAAAGATAATGTAGAAATTAAGTTTATGAATTCAACAGAAGCAGAAGCTGTTAAATTGTTTGCAAATACATATTTAGCTTTAAGAGTTGCATATTTTAATGAATTAGACACATATGCAGAACTTAAAGGACTTAATACAAAAGACATTATAGATGGAGTGTGCTTAGACCCAAGAATTGGTACACACTACAATAATCCATCATTTGGATATGGAGGGTATTGTTTACCAAAAGATACAAAGCAATTAAAAGCAAATTACAAAGATGTTCCAGAAAATTTAATTAGTGCTATTGTTCAAAGCAATACTACAAGAAAAGACCATATTGCAGATGTTATTATAGCTAAAAAACCAAGCATTGTAGGAATTTATAGATTAACAATGAAAAGTGGCTCTGACAATTTTAGGTCAAGTGCAATACAGGGTATAATGAAAAGAATAAAGGCTAAGGGTATAGAAGTTGTGGTATATGAGCCAACATTAAAAGATGATGAATTCTTTAATAGCAAAGTTATAAGAGATATAGAAGAGTTTAAAAAACTTTCTGATGTTATAGTTGCAAATAGAATGAATACTGATTTAGAAGATGTAAAAGAAAAAGTATACACAAGAGATTTATTTGCAAGAGATTAATAAGAAATAGAATTTATAGAGTTGTGCTAAAATGTACAACTCTATTTTTGTCGAAAATAGGCGAACAAAAATTCTTGACTATTTGCACAAATGTTTGTAAAATAATGTAAGAAAAAGTATAATTATGCTATTTGACAAACTATCAATTGATAGTGTATAATAAGGAGGAGAAATATGGAGATAAACTTTACTTCGCCAAAAGAAGAAGTAATTAAATTTTTATTGGAGTTAAAAAAAGTAATGTCTAACAGAGACTTTGATGTTAATAAAGATCTAGATGTTATTTTGAAAAAGAAAAATGAGAACTCGTTAGATCCATATACAACTCAAAATACATTGTTAAAATTAGATTTTGATAAAAATGATATTGCAGATACATTAAAAAAACTAAGTGTTGAAGAATATATAGAAACAGGAAAAGATAGAAAGGATATTAGCTCTCCTGAATTTTATATTTTTGGAAAAGAGGTACAAGGAAATTTAATATACATAAAAATTAAAATAAGAGATAAAATAAATCATAAAGTCTTTTGTGTCTCTTTTCATTTTGCTAGATATCCAATATCTAATTTTCCATATAAATATTAGGAGGTGTATTATTCATGGACGTTTTAATTGAAAAAGTTAAGATTGATTGTCCTTTTTGTAACAAGGAGCATATACTGGAAAAAAGAAAAAGAGATACAGTAGGAATAGTAAAAGGGGAACAAATTAATTTTGAAGAGGAATATTTCTTATGCAATATAACTGAAACAGATGAAAATGAGTTTGTTACAGCTAAAATGATGGATGAAAATTTACTGAAAGCAAGAGATGAATATAGAAAAAAACATGATTTACTTACATCTACACAAATAAAAGAGATAAGGGAAAAATATAAATTGACACAAGCAGAATTTTCTTTTTTGCTAGGGGTAGGAGAAGTTACTATTACTAGATATGAATCTAAATCAATACAAGAAGAAGCCTATGATAAATTAATGAGACTAATTGATAAAGATGCTTTGCTTGCATTAGATTATCTAGAAAGAAATAAGAGTAAATTTAAAGATGTTAAATTTAGAAAAATAGAAAACAATATAAAAGAAGTAATAAACAAAGATACATATAACTATTTAAATATACAAGAAATTTATACAAAATATATAGAATATGAAGGTAAGAGTATTTGTAATGGCTTTAAAGAAATAGATATTGATAAAATAGAATCTGTATTAAAATATGTTGCGCAAAGAATGAACAACTTATATAAAGTTAAGTTAATGAAGATATTGTGGTATATAGATTTTATTTATTACAAAAACCACAAAAAGTCTATGATGGGGTTGGTTTATTCTCATCAAAGAATGGGAGCACTACCAATAGGATTTGACGAAATAATTAAGTTGCCATCCATAATAATAGATGAACAAATGAAAGAATATGATGGAGAATACAAAAGTTGTTATCACATATTACCGAATGAACAATATAAAACCAAAAAATTATTAAAAGAAGAATTAATAATTATAGACAAAGTTTTAAATAAATTTGCAACATATAATACAGATGAAATTGTAAATTATATGCATAAAGAAAAGGCATATCAAGACACTAAACAAAATGATATTATAAAGTATGATTTGGCAGAGTATATATCACTATAAATAAACTAATAAAACTATTTATTTCTAACTATTACACATATAATCACTAAGGTTAAATTTAGCAATTGTTTTTATAAAAATAAGAACAATTGCTTTTTTTATATTTTTTACAAAAACTATTGCAAATATATTGTTAAAACATATATAATATTTGAAGAATATGCCAAAATAATTTACAAAAGAAGGGGAGAAAAAATGGAAGAATTAGATCTAAAAGAATTGTTTCTAATTTTTTGGAACAGAAAATTAGAAATCCTACTTATTACAATTATTGCATTAATAGTTGGAGTTTTATATTCATATTTTTATTTAACACCTGTTTATAAAGCATCTACTACATTAATATTAGCACAAAGCTCTAAAACAGTAGATAAAACAGGAGATAGTTCAATTACTCAAACAGATTTAACTTTAAATTCTAAATTAGTTTCAACATATAGCGAAATAATGAAAAGAAAATCAGTATTAAGTAAAGTTATTAGTAACTTAGGTATGTCTGAAAAAGATATGGACTCAATAAAGAAAAATGTTTCTGTAAAAGCTGTATCAGATACAGAACTTATAGAGATAACAGTAAAAAATGCGGACCCAGAAAAAGCTGCTTTAATAGCAAATGAAATTGCAAAAGTATTTAGTGAAAAAGTAGTAGAAATTTATAATATAAGCAATATATATGTTTTGGATAGAGCAGAAGCAAGCGATGTTCCATGCAATATAAATCATGCAAAAGATCTTGTTATATTTGCATTTATAGGACTAGTTATTTCTGTTATTGTTTGCTTAATTGCAAATATGTTAGATACAACAATAAAAACAGAAGAAGATGTTGAAAAGGCTACTGGATTAATGGTTTTAACCTCTATACCAGACTATAACATAGAAAACAACAGAAAAAAAGGAGGTAGAAGATAATGAAAAGAGAATTAATAGTTCAAAGAAGTCCAAAATCTCCTGTTGCAGAGGTTTTTAGAACACTAAGAACAAATATACAATTTATGAATTCACAAAAGGATTTAAAAACATTATTAGTAACATCTACAATGCCAGGTGAAGGTAAAAGCTGGGTTTCTTCTAACTTAGCAATAACATTTGCCCAAGCAGGGAAAAAAGTTGCATTAGTTGATGCAGATATGAGAAAAGGAAGATTACATACAATGTTCCAAGTAGAAAACATTCCAGGATTATCAAATTATTTATCTGGAATAGATGAGATAGGAGCATCAAACAAAGAAGGAATTATTCACTATGTAAAGCCAACACCTGTAGATAATTTGTTCTTAATAACCTGTGGTAACGTTCCACCAAATCCATCTGAATTATTAGCATCAGAAAAAACTTTAGATATGATAGATAAACTAAAAGACATTTTCGATATCGTAATATTAGATGGAACACCAGGACTAATTGTTACAGATGCATTAATACTTTCTAGAATAGTAGATAGTACTATAATTGTAACATCGCACAAATCAACCAAAAAAGACAATTTGGCAAAGGTAAAAAAGGATATAGAAAATGTAGGGGGAAAAATTGCAGGTGTGGTTATTAATAAAGTACCAGTAAATGTTGCAAAATATGAATCAAGTTATTATTACGGCTCAACAGCAATATCAAATACTCCAAGAAAAAAAGAACCAGAAAGAGAATTTTATACAAATGATTCTTCAAGAATAACAAAAGCTAAAAAAGAGGATATATTGAATCAATTAGATGAATTTTTAAAGGATAAATAATAGGAGAAAGTTATGATAGATGTACATTCACATATAATTCCAAACGTAGATGATGGTTCATCAAGTGTAAGTGAAACTTTTGAAATGATTGAAGAAGCAAGAAAAATAGGATTTACAGATATAATATTAACATCACATTTTTTGCTAAACAGTTATGAGACTAATTCAAAAGAATTAGTCTTTTGGAAAGAAAAATTACAAGAAGTTTTAGATAAAAAAGAAATTGATGTAAAATTACATTCAGGAATGGAAATTTATATATCAAGCCAAATGGAAGAACTTATAAAAAAGAAAAAACTATTAACATTGGCTAATAGCAGATATATGTTAATAGAATTGCCACTTAGCTCAACAGTAAAGAACTTAGATTATGTGTTGTATTTTTTAGAAAGTATTTCTATTAAACCAATAATTGCTCATCCAGAAAGATATAAATGTGTTCAAGAAAATCCGGAACTAGTAGAAGAGTATATTAACAAAGGTGCATTAATACAATGTAATTATGCTAGTATATTAGGTTTATATGGAGATAAAGCTAAAAAAACAGTAAAAAAACTGCTAAAAAATAATTTGGTAGACTTCTTAGGAAGTGACTGCCATAAGCCAAATCAAATATATTTACTTGTACCAGAGGCCATAAAAAAAATAAAAAAATTGATAGGTGATTCAAGATTTGAAAAGATATCTAATTTGAATCCACAAAGAATTTTAAAGAATGAGGAATGGGAATATGATGAGAAAAACTAAAATAGTGTGTACCTTAGGACCAGCTACAGATGATCCAGAAGTTTTAAAAGCTCTTATGAATGCAGGGATGAATGTGGGAAGAATAAACTTTTCGCATGGAAATTATCAAGACCAAGAAGAAAGAATTAATGTGTTTAAATGGATTAGAGGAGAACTAGGATTACCGATTCCTCTTCTACTAGATACACAAGGCCCAGAAATAAGAATAGGAAAATTTAAAGACGACAAAAAAGTTTTATTAGAAAAAGGAGCTACATTTACATTATTAAATGCAGATGAATTGGGAGACGAAACAAAAGTATCTATAACATACAAAGAATTATATAAAGATGTATCTGTAGGAAAAACTATTTTAATTAATGATGGAACAATAGAATTAAAAGTAAAAGAAATAGCAGATAAAGATATAGTTTGTGAAGTTATACAAGGTGGATACTTAACTAACAGAAAAAGTATTAATGTTCCAGATTTAATTTTAAATTTGCCAAGCATAACAGAAAAAGATATAGCAGATATAAAATATGGAATAACAGCAGGATTTGATTATATAGCCGCTTCTTTTGTAAGAAAACCAGAAGATGTTCTTGCAATTAAAGAAGTTTTAAAACAAAACAATGGAGAACATATAAAAGTTATATCTAAAATAGAAAATAGAGAAGGAATAGATAATTTTGATAAAATATTAGAAGTTTCAGATGGAATAATGGTAGCAAGAGGAGATTTAGGTGTGGAAATACCTATGGAACAAGTTCCAATATATCAAAAACAATTTATTAAGAAAACATATAAGCAAGGAAAACCAGTTATAACAGCAACTCAAATGCTAGAATCTATGATAACAAATTCAAAACCAACAAGGGCAGAGGTTAGTGATATAGCAAACGCAATATATGATGGAAGTAGTGCAATAATGCTATCTGGAGAAACTGCAACAGGAAGTTATCCAGTAGAGTGCGTAAAAACAATGAATAAAGTTGCTTTAACAATAGAAGATTCTTTAAAATATTGGAAAAGATTTAAAAACAGAGATTATAATTTAGAAAATTTAGATTATAAGTTTAATATGAATTTTTCTGTATGTACATTAGCAGCAAATATTGAAGCAAAAGCAATAATAGCATATACAAACACAGGAGATACATCAAGAATGGTATCAAGTTTTGGACCAGAATGCCCAATATTTGCAATAACAGAAAATGAAATAACATATAGACAATTAGGAGCAGCATGGAATATTACACCTAAACTTTTTCCTCATCAAGATAGCATAGATAAACTTGTTTATTTAGGTATAGACACATTAAAAAAAGAAGGATTTTTACAAAAAGGAGATAAGGTAGTAATTGCAGGTGGAGCAAAAGTAGTTACAGATTTATCTGATGCAGAAGCAGATATAAATACCGTAATGGGTGGAATAGTACAAATATAAAGTATAAAGATGGAGAAAGAAATGTTAAAAAAAAGAATTATTTTAATTTTATTATTAATTAGTTTAATTACAAATGTTAGCGTGTTTGCAACAGATGTAGATACAGATGGTAATACAACCACAGGAGAGATTGTATCACCACCAACAGAAAACACTGTTACAGGAAACACGGAGCAAAAACCTGAAAAAGAGCCAGAAAAAGAAGAAGAGCCAAAACAAGAAGAACCAACTACAAACAACAACTCTAACAAACCAACTCCAGAAAGAAATAACAGACCAAGCTATGAATCACAAACTACAAATACTAAAACAAAGTCAGAAAATGCTAACCTAAAGAGTTTAGCTTTAGAAGGAACAGATTTGGCACCAGAATTTAAAGCGAGTATTACATCATATACAGCAATTGTAGGATTAGATGTAGAAGATATTAAAGTAATAGCAGAGCCAGAAGATTCTGAAGCAACAGTAACTGTTAAAGGTAATAAAGGACTAGAAGAAGGTGAAAATAATATAACAGTTACTGTAGAGGCGGAAGCAGGTAATACAAAAACATATACAATTAATGTTACAAAAACTTTGAACGAAGAAGCCATGAATACTAGGTTAAAATCATTAATAGTTCAAGGATTTAATATATATCCATCTTTTCAAAGCAATATCTATAATTATAATATAAATGTAAGTGAAGAAATATCAAAACTAGATGTATCTGCTGAAACTGAGAATGAAAAAGCTACGTTTGTAATAGAGGGAAATGAAGACTTAAAACAAGGAGATAATTTAGTTAAGATCATAGTAACAGCAGAAGATGGAGTAACAACTGGAGAATATAAAATAAATGTATTTATAAATTCAAATGTTGTAAAAGCACAAACAGAAAATAAATTACCAGCACTAATTTTATTGGCTGTTCTAACTGTTGCAGCAATTATTATAGCTGGAATGCTAATTAAAAAACATAAAAATTAATAATATATTCCGAAGCACTTAGAAGAAAAAACTTCTAAGTGTTTTTTTCACGTTTTTAGGTCAGTAATCATAAGATATATATATACTGTAAAAGGAGGAATAGATAATGTATAGAAATTATACGCAATGCAGAGTTTGTGGTTGTAATAATATGAACAGCAATCAACAAGATTTAATAGATGATACTTGTGATTATGTTCAAAATACTATGGCTTTACAAGAAGATAACTGCGAATGTGGATTTGATGAAGAAGATAATGTGTTTCCTACAAATCCAATGTTTGCACAAAGCTATGTACCATGGCAAACAATGGATAGAACTTTTTTGCCTTCTGTAGGTTTAAAAATGGGAACAATATTTCCAGAACTAGTAAGTCCATATATGCCAGGACAATCAATGGAAGAAATTGAGTTTATAAGAAATTCAAATACAATAGGAAAGGGGTGTAACAAATGATAGACTGTAAAGAATGTGAAAAAGATGAAACAAGAAAAGAATGCAACGGAAGAGATATGCGAAGACAAGAAATGATTGACCAAATTAAAAGTTTAGATTTTGCAATAATAGAACTTGGACTATATTTGGATACACACCCAGATGACCAAAGAGCTCTTTGCATGCATAAAGAATATTGTAAACAAGCAAAAGATTTAAAAGACAAATATCAAAAAATGTATGGGCCACTTACTATTTTTTACCCATGTAATAAATGGAGATGGTTAGAACAACCATGGCCTTGGGAAAGGGGGAATTATTAATGTGGACCTACAATAAAGTTTTAGAATATCCAATTAATATAAAATGTCCAAATCCTCGTTTAGCAAAATTTATAATATCTCAATATGGAGGACCAGATGGAGAACTTGCAGCTTCACTTAGATATTTATCTCAAAGGTTTGGAATGCCAGATCAAAAATCTAAAGCTATATTAAACGATATACGGAACTGAAGAACTTGCTCACCTTGAAATGGTAGGAACAATCGTTCATCAACTAACAGATGGATGCTCAGCAGAAGAATTAGAAAAAGCAGGACTTGGAGCATATTACACTGATCATGGAGTTGGAGTATATCCACAAGCTGCTGCTGGATTTCCATTTACTGCTTCTGTATTAGCTGTAAAAGGCGACCCAATTGCAGATTTACAAGAAGATTTAGCAGCAGATA
>FR893517.1 GCA_000434035.1 Clostridium sp. CAG:452
ATTTCTGATAGTTTATTAGCTGAACAAGAAATAAATGAAGAAGAAGCAATTAAAGAGGCTCAAGAAAAGATAAAAGCTGATTATGAATTATTTAGTGATGCTTTTATAAAAAGCGATAATGGAATTATTACACTAAAAAGTGAAGAAGAATTAATGACATTAGGTTATGACACTCCAGAAGAAGTTGAAAAGCTGAATTCAATAGCAGAAAATATTAATTCACCTGAAATATATATTAATAAAATAAAAGACAGCATACACGCAAGTAAAGACATTGATGCTGAAATAGATAGAAAAATGGAACTTGCAAAATCCATTATTGCTGCAAAAAAAAGAGGTGAAACTCTTCCAAGTAGTTTAAATCCATCTATAGAAAAAGATAAGTTTGAAAAAGCGAATGCATACATTGCTAATACAACAACTTTAAGAAAAGTCCCATTTGTTCAAAATGAATATATAAATAACAATTATATAGCTGAAAGAAAATATAATAATGTAATAAGAAATATTACAACCAATACTACAACGAAAAGTACAAGTGGTAGAATTGCTACAACAAATACTACTTCACAAGCTACCACTCCAGTAATTTCTGCAACTGAAACTAAAATTGTAACAAGAAAAATTCCAGAAAGAAAAAATACACTTTATACAAATTTTGAAAAAAAACTAGATAAAAGCAATGATTTAACTAAACAAAAAATTAAAGCAAGAACAGAGCTAAAAGGTATATTTAAGGATTATAGTTTATCATTGAAAAGTGGTAAAGCTGGAGATTTATCAGCATTAA
>FR893518.1 GCA_000434035.1 Clostridium sp. CAG:452
TCTTCTTCATTTATTTCTTGTTCAGCTAATAAACTATCAGAAATATAATCTAATAGTTCTTCTTCCAATTCTTCTTCTATAGCTTCTAATCTATTATCAAATTCTTCTTCAGTTTCATCTTCTTTTTTTTGCCATTCATCATCTCGAATAACATCTAACTTATTAATAATTGAATTTATTTGATTTATTTCATCTTCTATTTCCATAATAGGCTCCTTCTCCATTATACTTTCTGCTTAATTATATCATTTTTTCCTTTTTATGTCAATTATTTACATAAAAAGAGAGACCAGAAACTTCTAGTCTCTCTAAACTTTTTCTATTTTTTTATAATAACTTGCCCATTACTTAAATGGATATCTCCATATGAATCTTCATATCCTGTTATTCCGTTCGAAAAATAATAATATCCATCCGATGTTCTGGTTGCATACTCTCCATTGCTGAAGCGTAAATTACCATATTCATCTTCTGTAGATGTTATACCATTATTATATGTCCGACACCATGAATTGGAATATGAATATCCTCCTATATTATCTGTGAAAGAGTCTTTACTTTCATTATTTGAAATATTATCTATTCCAAATGAGTCC
>FR893519.1:0-7943 GCA_000434035.1 Clostridium sp. CAG:452
CATTCCATAAAGTATATTTTTCATCTTCTGATTGATTTTCAGCTTTTTTTAATTCTTGTCCCTTTTTTAGCACAACTATTGGCCTAATGCCTAGCTCTGTTGCCGGAGTACTACCAAATTTTATTGTTGTCGACCCACATATACGTTTATTATTAACTCTATTTCCGTTAATAACAACCCAGTTACAAAATCCCATACTATTGTTTGCTGCATCACTACTTATAGTCCTTCTAACCGTTCTTGTTTTTAACCAATATGCTAAATTTGTTTCTTCATCCTTTGCTTTAAATATTAGGTTGAATTTTGCCTTTCCAACTTCCAATTCATTTACATCATATTTTTGAGTTGAAGAATATTCTAAATTCTTATCTGTCTTTTCTGTTGATCTTCCTAGGCTATCTCCTGACATTGTTGGATAATATATTGAGCCGATTGTTCCTAATAGAAATGTTGGATTTGAGCTAATAATATCTGTTAAATCCATGCTTCTTGCTCCTGTTCCTTCTATCGCTCCAGTAATCTTATCATCAAACGGTCCGCCTACTGTATATGCTGTGCTTTTAGAAGTATCAGCTCCATAACCATAACCATAAATAGCACATGCGCTTTCTATTTCTTGTTCTGAATATAAATAGCCAATTCCAGCATATAAAATAAAGTTGCTTTGTAATGTTCCTCCTCTTTTAGGCCCAATTACCTCTTCTGATATTAGAGTTATTACTCCTGTTTCTTTATTTATGTCATATACTCTCCATTTTATATCTGTTCTTGCTTCAAAGGTTTGTTCCTCATATCCATTTCCATGACTGCTTGCTGTTCCCACTGGAGAAACATATGTTAATTTACTTTTGTTTTTCTCACTTACTCTTTGTGTTGGATTATAATCAACGTAGTCTCCTATTTTTATGGATTCAATATATGTTCTATCCCATGTATCTATGTCACCTATATCATTATTTTCTATATCAAAACTAATTGTTCTACTGCCTATTGTTATTGTTTTGGTTTCACTTTCTTTTATCTCTTCAACTTCTTTTTCTGTAAGCAAGCCTTTATTTTTTAGTTCTTCCAGTATTTGGTCAAGTGTCTTTTCTTGATTTCCATTTTCTCTATCTTCTCTTACACTCATTTCCCACATTTCTTTTGCTTCTGCAACATCCATTCCTCTTGACTCTTCTTTTGCACTTTTTGTTGTATTTATTAATCCCCCATTAATTGATACCGTAACTGTAACTGTTGCAAGTATTAACATTACTACAATTGTTATAACTAAAGCAACAAGAGTTATACCTTTTTCTTTTTTCATTTGTTCCTCCTTATTCATATATTATCTTTTCTCTTCCATATAATCTGCAATTCTTGCAAAGTCTTGTAAAGATAGTTTTTCTCCTCTTATTTTCAAATCTAAATTCAAATCAATAAGCATTTTTTCTACCTCTTCTTTGTTTGCTAGTTTTCCATTTGTAAGTGCATTTAAAAGTGTTTTTCTCTTTTGTGCAAATGCAAGTTTTATTACATTAAATAGCATTTTTTCACTTTCCACTTTAACAGATGGCTCTCTTAATATGTTTAGCTTTATAACACTAGAATTAACCTCTGGTGCTGGCATAAATGATGTGTTTGGAACTTCTAATACTTTCTCGGCATCTGCAAAATAGCTAATAGCATATGTTATAGCTCCTGAATTCTTTTCTCCTGGTTTTGCAACTAGCCTATCCGCCACCTCTTTTTGAACCATAACAGTTATACTTTCTATTTCTAGTCTTTCCTCCAATAACTTCATTATTATTGGTGTTGTTATATAGTATGGCAAATTTGCAACTATTTTAACAGCTTTTATTTTATCTTTTTTGTTTTCTTTTATTAAACTTTTTAAATCTACTTTTAAAACATCATCATTTATTAATTCAAAGTTACTATACATAGAAAATCTATCTTGCAAGATTTGTATCATTCTGGTATCTAGTTCTATACATATAACCTTTCCTGCTGTTTCTAATAGTGGTTTTGTAAGAGTTCCGGAGTCCTGGCCCTATTTCTATAACTAAATCATGCTCGCATGTTTGTGCTCCTTCTATTGTCTTTTCTATTGCGTTTTCATCTATTAAAAAGTTCTGTCCTAGTTTTTTATTTGCCACGATATTGTATTTTTTTAAAATATATTTTGTTTCTTCATATAAATTCAATAAAATTCACCTTTTTAAATTATACACTATATACTTTTTTTATTCCATTGTTTTTTAGTAATTTTATTGATTTTTTTTGTTTGTTAATATACAATTTCCTTAATAAATAGTTATAGGTGATTATTTTATGAAAAAGAAAACAAAAATTATTAAAATAGATAATAAAGGTCAAAAGCGTTTGCGCATTTCCCTTTCTATTGGATTTGCTTTACTTATCCTATTAGTTTTGCGTTTATGCATTTTGCAATTTGTTCAAGGTGCTAGTTTAAAGGAAGAAGCTGTTCAAAGGCAACTTTCTAGTAAACTTATTAACCCTTCTAGAGGAACTATTTATGATTCTACTGGAAAAATACTTGCCAAAAGCACTAGTGTAGATACAGTATATATAAATCCTTCAGAGGTTAAATATAAAGATAAAACAGAAGTAAATAAAGAAATTTTAGCCCACAAATTTAGCGAAATTTTTGAACTTGATTATGCAGAAACTTTAGAAAAGCTTAATACAAAAACTTCATCTTTTAAAATAGTAGAAAAAGTTGATCATGAAAAAATTGTTTCACTTCAAAATTGGCTTTCTGATAACAAGATAGTTTCTGGAATCAGAATAGAAGACGATAATAAAAGAGCATACCCATACAATAATCTAGCATCAAACTTAATAGGCTTTACTCGTTCTGATGGTTCTGGTGCAATGGGATTAGAGTACAGTCTTGATAATCTTTTGTCTGGAACTGCTGGCAAGTTACTTGCAACAACTGATTCTATAAATGGCGAAATACCAAATGGTGAAATTTCTTACGTTCCAGCTCAAAATGGTAATGATGTTACTCTTACTCTTGATGTTAATATCCAATTAATTGTTGAAAAATACCTTTCTCAATCAGTTATTGATAATAAAGCTGATGGTGGAAATGTTATAGTTATGAACCCTTCTACTGGAGATGTTTTGGCAATGGCAACATATCCAGATTACAATCTAAACACACCATATACTATAAATTCTAATGAATTAAAAGAAAAATGGGATACTTTATCATCATCAGATAAAGATTCTGCTCTTTATAAAATGTGGAATAATAGTGCCGTTCAAAGTACATATGAACCAGGTTCTACTTTTAAAATAATTACTGCTGCTACCGGCTTAGAAGAAGGAATTGTTACGACAGACAACCGTGGAGATTTTTACTGTGCCGGTTCTGAGCAAGTTTCTAGTGTTACTATGAATTGCTGGAGACACAATAATCCTCATGGTTCAGAAAGTTTAAGAGATGCATTAGCAAACTCTTGTAACCCTGCTTTTATACAATTGGGCAGAAAAATTGGTGCAAAAACTTTATACAAGTATTATAGAGCTTTCGGACTATTTAATAGAACTAATCCATATTTTTATGGTGAATCAAATAGCGTATTCTTCCCAGAAAACAATATTAATGAATTTAACGTAGCTACAATGTCATTTGGTCAAAGATTTACAATTACACCTATTCAATTAATTACCGCTGTATCCTCTATTGCAAATGAAGGTGTTCTTATGCAACCACGTATAGTAAAAGAAATTAAAAATACAGATACTAATTCAGTAACCACTGTTGAACCAAAAGAAATAAGACAAGTCGTTTCAAAAGAAACTGCAGATAAGCTAATGGATATGTTGGAATATGTTGTTGCAGAAGGTACTGGTAAATATGCTAGAGTTCAAGGTTATTCTGTTGGTGGTAAAACTGGTACATCTGAGCCTCTTTCTGGAAGTGAAGATGAAGGTTATGTTGCATCTTTTATTGGGCTTGCTCCAACTGTAAATACACAAGTAGTAGTTTTAGTTACAATATATAATCCAAAAGGTGATAGCTATCAAGGTAGTCAAGTAGCTGGCCCTGTTGTATCTCAGATTTTATCAGAAGTATTGCCATACTTAGGTATACCTTCTAACAATGAAATTGCAAGTAGTTCTACAAATTCTACTTACACAACAACAACTCTTCCTGACGTTACAGGAAAAACAATTGCAGAAGCAAGACAAATTCTAAAAGATGCAGGTTTTTCTGTTAAAATTTCTAGTGATGAGGACGCTTCTACTACTGTTATAACAGATCAATTACCAAAGCCAGGTGTGTCTTTAATAAAGAATTCTACAGTTCATTTATTTACAGAGAAGTCAAATGAAAGAACTGAAACCACAATACCTAACTTTAAGGGAATGTCTGCCGCAAGTGCAATCAACTCTGCTGAAGCTTCTAATTTAAATTTAGTAATTAATGGGTCTGGAATTGTAATTGCACAAGATGTTGCTTCTGGAAAAACTGTTGAACAAGGTACCGTTGTTACTTTAACACTACAACAAGAAACTGGTGGATATTAATTTACGTCAAATTTACGTCAAAAAATAAAAACAAGGATATAACATTTAGTTGTATCCTTGTTTTTATTGGAGCAAATCAAATGCCAATGGGGACGGGGAATTTTGGCACACCTTACCTCACGAAAGAAAGTACTCTAGATTCTCTTCATAAAAAAGAAGTTCAAGAACTTTAATTAGTCTGTGAACTTCTTTTTTATGGAGCAATGACATGGGTCATTTGCGAAAAAATAGAAACAAGTAATTGATTAAATCAATCTATTAATAGTATAGCACATATTATATATTTTAATATAAATATTTATACTAATTTAAATTATTATTTATATTCTTGTTATATTAATTCTTTATATTATATTATTATATTATGTTAGACAAATTTTCCATCGTGGATGGAAATATCTTCTACCCTAGACAAAAAATATAAATCTTATTCAAAATAAAAAGACTAGTTATATTTCAAACTAATCTCATCAATAAATTGTAATTTGTAATACTAATAATTTTAATTTTTCTTTCTAGTTAAAATAATTCCAATAGCAAGTCCAATGATTATTATTGGTGCTACTCTAATAAATATCCATTCAAAAGAATGAAAAGCAACACCTAAAACAGCATTTTCAGGATCGTTATAATTCCAATTTAAGTATGGACTATTTAATAAAACCAAAGATATAAAAATGATTAGTATAATTATGCATAACGAAATAAGTAACCAATGAATTATTTTTTGTTTTTCTTTTTTTCTTTGTGATAATTGTAAGTTTATTATCTCTAGTTTTTCAGAAATTGCTTTTAAATCATTTACTTCTTTTTCAGAAATATTTTCTCCAAGTAATGTATTTACAGGGGTTTCAAAAAGTTCTGATATTGAGATCAGCATTTCTGCATCAGGTACTGATAAACCTTGTTCCCATTTAGAAATTGTTTGTCTTACCACATTTAATTTTATAGCTAGTTCTTCTTGTGAAAGTCCTTTTGACTTTCTTAATGATTTAATGTTTTCTTTTAGCAATTTACAACATCTCCTTTCCTATAAGCATTATATTAAGGATTGTTCGTTGCTACAAGCAATGCTTTTTAACATTTAACTCTTACCTCTACAAATTGTAATTTAATTGTTTCTAGTATATTTTTCCATTGAATTATATTCATCACCATTTATTCTATAAATTCCATTATAAGGTGTTTCAATATACATTTTTCCATTTTTCTTGTAAACAAATAATGTTGATTGCTTTTCGTCTTTCAAATTAAATTCTATTTTTATAATATCTTCTGCATTTACTGGATAGTCTTGTACGCTTTCCTCATTTGTAGTTCTTCCTTTACCACTACCACTTAATACATAAATAATATCTTTGATTTCTTCGGTATCTGTAATTTCTTTTTTATTATCATTTTTTTCAAATGAAATGCTCTCGATACTTTCTTCTTTAGGAATTGATAATTCATACTCTTTCTTTTCTCCACATCCTGTAATTCCTAAAATCATAATTCCACATAATAAAATAGTTAATATTGTCTTTTTCATAAATCCCATCCTTTCAACAAATTGTAATTTATTTGTTTGTTTCTTTCAATTTTATAAAAATTGTAACTGCTAGATATCCAATAATACTTCCAATAAAATTCATGATTATATCGTCAATATCAAAACTTCTACCAACTATCGGTTGTAATATTTCAATTGACAAAGTAATTAAAATAGCAATAACAAATATATTCTTTTTATTTATGTTTTTGAAAACTAATGGCAACATAATTCCCATTGGAATAAACATCAACATATTACCTATTAGCATATCTCGTACCCAAGTACCTATCGAAAGTTCACCTTTAATTAAATATTTGTATAATGATGGAACAAAATTGAAACTTCCAGAAAACCAACCTAAACTATCCCCTGTAGAGTATCCATTTTTTACATAAAACCAAAAATGCGACCAAAGATTGCTTGGAACGAGTACAAGATTTATTAATCCAGTTAAATAACATACAAAAATAAATTTAACTATTTCATAAAAATAATTAACTGATAATTTGTTTTTCTTAATTTTAATAATTCTATAAATAACATATATTATTTCCACTATTATAGTAATAGGAACAACATTCAAAAATGTTTCTAACATATAATTGTTACCACCTTTCGAAATACAAATTACTATTTAGCTTTTTCATTATTATTTTTTGACATATAATAAATTATTAAAATTACCCCTATCAAATTACATCCAATAGATAAACCTATTAATAATCCACTACTAAATTTTCCAAAATCACTTGTCTCATTTCCACAAAAAAATATATATGCCAAATATAATAAATTACCTAACACAATTAGGAATATTCCTGTCTTTAAATTCTTCATATAAAACCTTCCTTTCAAATTACTATTCCTACTATAAATTTATTTTTTTATCATCCTTTTTTATTTCTATATATAATTGCTAGTGCAGCACAAATAACAATTACTATAATTGTTCCTACTGTCCAACCACCAAAGCTCATAATTAAAACCTCCTCGTATCAAACTAATACTTGTAATTTGAATTACTTTCTATTCAATAATTTGTTTATCAAACTTCCAATAAACAATCCAACACTTGCAAAAACTAAATACCATATAGAATGAATTAAAGCTGACTCATTATAATAAATGAAAACTGATGGTATAAATAATATTGCAGTAAATATTGAATAGAAATATTTGATTTTATTATTAGATAAAATTCCAATAAGTAATGATAATATAAATGTTCCTATAATGATTAAAAATACCATTCCCATTGTATCAGTTGGTCCAGCAAATATTGGTAATATATAAAATAACACTAATTGAGGAACACTTATAATAATTTCCTTAATATACTTTTTCATTAACTATCCCTTCATTTCAACAACTTACTATTTATCTGTCATTTCTATATATAATTATACCATAATTTCAACATATTTTGAAACTAAATTTAAACATCCAAGATTTATCCAACATATCTAGTATATATCCAACAGTTGGAAGTAAAATAAAACCTCGCAAACCTTTTAATTAATTGATTTAAATAAAAAGTATGGTAGAATTCTTCCATATTTTTAATCCAATTTTGCAAGTGCAAAATAAGAAATGATAGCACAACTATTCCTATATTTATATAGAATGAATTAGGGCAGTGCTATCATTCTCTTTATCCTGCTTATTGTTTACTTACTTATTTTTCATTAATTATCTCTTTAATAGTAGGTCTAAATACTAATCCAAATGTAATATCTTTGCCTTTAAATAAATTTAAATCTATTATTGGTATTACTTTTAATAATTCATAATTATCTGGTATTGCAGAATCAAATACTGCCATACCATTTTCAGTTCTATCTCCTTTATCTTCACGATATTCAAT
>FR893519.1:8052-46915 GCA_000434035.1 Clostridium sp. CAG:452
CTTGTTTATGATTAACTTCAAATGGTAATTTATAATCATAAGCACCAACTTGTGTTGCCAATGGGTACGGAGTTTTTTGACAACCTATTATTTTAAATTTATCTATTATTTCATTTTTTATGTTGTCAAAATTCTCCGTCCCCATTGACATATGACATATACCACATTCTGTATATTGACTTTCTATATTTATTATATTATAAATTTTTAAAAAATTAACGTCTAAAATCTTCTATCTTGATTCCTAAATGATCCATAATTTTACCTGTATATTCTTTTCCATAAATTATCCTATATATGTAATTTTTGTTATCTATATTATTTTTTATCTCATCTAATTCATTTTTAGATAAAGTCTTAAGATATTTATAGTTTTCTGAATGTCGAGGATCTTCTATTTCAACATCTTCTTCTACAATACCATTTTCGTAAACTTTAATTTGTATTCTTCCCATATCAAATCCATAATAATTATAATAGATTTCTTCTTTTGAACCTTTTAACAATATATAACATCCTACAATAGATACAATAATTAGAACAATACAAAGCATTAATATTTTCTTTTTCCTATTCATATTTTATCTCCATCCTTATTACTACAATCTTTAAACAATTTTGTAATTATTTTTAAACCTTACTCAAACATTTTTTCTGATAAATCTTGTATAGAATTACATGGTATTTCTTTTCCATCTTCATCATAGTATGTGTCAATGGGGACGGAGTTTTTTGACAACCTATTATTTTAAATTTATCTATTATTTCATTTTTTACGTTGTCAAAATTCTCCGTCCCCATTGACATTGACATTGGAGCGGGTAGCGAGAATCGAACTCGCGCTATCAGGTCGGAAGCATGACATTCTACCACTAAATTATACCCGCATTACTTTTTTTATTTTAGCATATTCCAGATGTAAAATCAAGAATTTACCATCATAACGGAAACAAAAAAACTAGCCTGTTGGCTAGTTTTAAATCTGGAGCAGGTAGTGGGAATCGAACCCACGTCATCAGCTTGGAAGGCTGAGGTTCTACCATTGAACTACACCTGCATTTCCTTACTACGTTTATAAATTATAAACTAGGTTTTTTATTTTGTCAATACTATTTTTTAATTTTTTTAAATTATTTTTTAATTTATTGTTTACAAATGAATTCAACTAATATAAAATATGTTTGAAGATTTATGTAAGGGTGAAATAATGTTAAAATTCGTATCTCATAATGAAACTGAAACAAAAGAATTGGCAAAAAAACTTGCCTCACATTTAAATACAGGAGATATTATTGTTTTATCTCGGAGATTTAGGGTCTGGTAAAACTAAATTTACAGAAGGCTTTTTATCTTTTTGGGGATTAGAAAATGAGATTTCAAGCCCTACATTTACAATCGTTAATGAATATCATGCACCAAGTACTAATATTTATCATTTTGATGTTTATAGATTAGCAGATCTTCAAGAATTTTATGATATTGGTGGTTTAGAATATTTTTCTTCTGGAATTAGCCTTATAGAATGGGGCGAATTAATAGAAGATATTTTGCCACAAAATTATATAAAAATTGAATTTTCTAGAAATCCAGATGATATTAATACTAGATATTTAAATATTTCTACCAAAGATACTAGATTAAAAAATGTAATTAAGGAGCTTAAAGAATGTTAATTTTAGGTATATCAACATCTAGCAATATTGCATCTGTTGCACTTAGCAAAGACGCAGAATGTATAAAAGAATTAAATATTAATAATAACAAAACTCATTCAGAAACACTACTACCTTTAATTAATGAGCTTTTAAGTGAAACAAATATTAAATTGCAGGATATTAATTTAATTGCATGTGATAATGGTCCTGGTTCTTTTACAGGTATCAGAATTGGAATATCTACTGTAAAAGCAATTGCAGAAAGTCTTAATATCCCTGTAATTGCAGTAAGTTCCTTAGAAGGACTAGCATATAATATACATGATTCAGAATGTATTTGTTCTTTAATAGATGCTAGAAATAATCAAGTATATTGTGGATTATTTGATTCAAACCACACTTTAATAGGAAATTATATGGCAGATGATATAAATACTATTTTGCCAGTGATAAATCAAAACAAAGACATCTTATTTGTTGGAGATGGTGCTGTTGCTCACAAAGGTCTATTAAATATTAATAATTTTAGGTCTGATAATTTACTTCATGCTAAAAATATTAATTTATGCGCATTTAACAAATTTAGCAAAGGAGAAATTTTAAGTGCAGATTCAATTCTTCCAATGTATTTAAGAAAATCCCAAGCTGAAAGGATGAGAAATTTAAATGGATAATATTGAAATTTCTAACATGACTCTTCCCGACTTGGATTCAATTTGTAATATACTTACTTGTGAGTTTGATGATTTTTGGAATTACAATATTCTAAAAAATGAACTAGAAAATAAAAATTCGAAATATGTTGTAGCCAAATTAAATAACCAAATAGTCGGTTTTGGTGGAATTTGGTTTTCTGTTGATGATATACATATAACAAATATTGTTGTTAAAAAATGTTATAGAAATAAGAAAATAGGAACACTTATATTAAATTCTCTAGTAGAAATATGCAAAAATCAACCGCAAAAAGCTGTTACATTAGAGGTTAACTCAAATAATATTCCTGCACAAAAACTTTATGAAAATTTCGGTTTTAAAACAGTTGGAATAAGGAAAAAATATTATAATAATATGGATGATGCAATAATTATGACAAAAATATTAAATTAAAATTGTTGAAAATTTTATGGAGGTAAACAAATGAGAAAAAACGAATTAAGTTACAAAAGTTTAAAAAACATCTGCAACCCAAATAATTTTAAATTTGAAACAACAGATGATTTAGACAGCAAAGATTTAATTTATGGTCAAGACAGAGGAATTAAAGCTTTAGAATTCGGCTTGGATGTTGAAGCTAAAGGTTATAACTTATATGTAGAAGGCCCTTCTGGAGTTGGCAAAACAATGTATACAAAAAACTATGTAAATAAAATTGCTGCCAAAAAGAAGACCCCTGATGATTGGTGCTATATATATAATTTTGAAGAACCAAATGAACCTATTGCTGTTTCTTTACCTGCTGGAAAAGGCAAGGAATTTAGAGATGATATGAACTCTTTTATACAAGATATAAAAAGAGATATTAAATTAACATTTGGTAATGAAGATTTTGATAAACAAAAATCTTTAATGCAAAGTAGTTTTGAACAAAAGAAAAATGCTTTATTAGAAAAGTTAAATAAACAATCTATGAAAAGTGGTTTTCAAGTTAAAACTGCTCAAAATGGCGTATATATGATGCCTATTTTAAATGGTAAAACTATTGAAGAAGAAGAATTTGAAAAACTTGATGAAAAAACAAGAAAACAATTTGAAGAAAATTCTATAAAAGTTCAAGAGCAAATTATTGAAGCAATAAATCAAATTAAAGTTTTAGAGAAAGAAAACATAAAGAAAATCGAAGAATGGCAATCTAATATTGCATTAATAACAATTAATTCACATGTAAATCCATTAAAAGCAAAATATAAAAAGAATATCAAAATAGCTCATTTCTTTGATTGTATTAAATCTGACGTATTAAAAAATTTATCTTTATTTGTAAAAGATGAAGTTCCAGAAACAAAAGCACAAACATTAAAACAAGAAATAGTTAAGCCATGGTTAAATTATAGAGTAAATCTTTTTGTGGACAATAGTAATTTAACAGGTAGCCCTGTTATAATGGATTCTAATTATTTGTACCATAACTTATTTGGAAAACTAGAATATGAAAATCAATATGGAATGTTAAAAACTGATTTTACAATGTTAAAACCAGGACTTTTACACAAAGCAAATGGTGGATATATTATATTACAAGCTAGCGATTTACTTGCAAATCCAATATGTTATGATGCATTAAAAAAAGCTCTATTAGTTAAAGAATTAAATATAGAAAATAATATGGAGCAACGTTCATATATGGTAATGATTTCTTTAAAGCCAGAACCTATTCCTTTAAATGTTAAAGTTTTATTATTAGGAGATTCAAATATTTATCATACTTTGCTTTCATTGGATCCTGATTTTAAAAAGTTATTTAAAATTAAAGTTGAATTTGAAGAAACTGCACCGAGAACAGATGTTAATATAACAAAACTTGCTAAATTTGTTCACAGTTTTTCAGAAAAGGAAAACATGCTTCCATTAGATAAAGATGCTATGGCCAAACTTGTTGAATACACTTCTAGATTATCAGATAATCAAGATAAACTTTCTACTAGATTTAATGAAGTTGGAGAAATTGTTGCAGAAGCTTCAACTTGGGCAAGGCTTGCTAAAAAGAAACTTGTAACTAGTGAGTTTATTGAAAAAACTCTTGCAGAAAGAATTGAAAGAGTTAAAAAATATGATTCTTTATATATGGAAATGATTAAAGAAAATACACTTATTATAAATACAGATGGTGCTGAAGTTGGTGTAATAAATGGACTTACTGTACTATCTATTGGTGATTATACATTTGGAAAGCCCGCCAAAATTACCGCAAATACTTATATGGGTAAAAATGGCATAATTGACATTGAACGTGAAATAGAAATGTCTGGAAGTTCACATTCAAAAGGTGTATTAATACTTTCTGGATATTTGGGAGAAACATTTGCACAAGATTTTCCACTATCACTTACTGCTAGTCTTTGTTTTGAGCAATTATATAATGGTGTTGATGGTGACAGTGCTTCTAGTACAGAATTATATGCAATTCTTTCTAGCTTGTCAGAAATACCAATTAAACAATCAATTGCAGTTACTGGTTCTGTTGATCAAAAAGGTCATATTCAACCAA
The DNA here is from genome assembly GCA_000434035.1 of Clostridium sp. CAG:452. GTDB lineage: Bacteria > Bacillota > Clostridia > TANB77 > CAG-508 > CAG-452. Next base: position 12,916 of record FR893519.1, read on the forward strand.
TTGGTGGAATAAATGAAAAAATAGAAGGATTTTACCAAGTTTGCAAACAAAGAGGATTAAATGGTGAGCACGGAGTTATAATGCCTATACAAAATGTCAAAAACTTGAATCTTTCTGATGAAGTAATTAATAGTGTTAAAGAGGGTAAATTTCATATATATGCTATTTCTTCTATTGATGAAGGTATAGAAATTTTAACAGGTGTGCCTGCTGGTAAAAAGAATAAAGAAGGCAAGTTCCCTGCTGGTACAATTAAATATTTAGCATACGAAAAACTAAAACGCTATGCAGAAAATGCAAAAGAAAATAAATAATAGTAAAAAAACAAAGGGTACATTATAAATGTACCCTTTTATTAATAATTATTCTGCTTTTGGTTCTTCTGTTGTAGTTTCTGTTGCTACTTCTGTAACAACTTCTTCTTTAACTTCTTCTGCAGGTTCTTCTACTAATTCTTCTTTTATAGTAAGCTCTTTAGTTTCAATTCTTGCGCCTACTTTTTCTTTAGTCTTAGCAGATTTTCCTAATCTGTCTCTTAAGTAGTATAGTTTTGCTCTTCTTGCTTTACCAACTCTTATAACTTCTACTTTTTCTACTGCTGGTGAATGAATTAAGAATGTTTTTTCTACACCTACTCCGTAAGAAGTTTTTCTTACTGTAAATGTTGCATTTACTCCTCCACCTTGTTTTTTAATTACTATTCCTTCGAAAACTTGTATTCTTTCTCTGTTTCCTTCTTTAACTCTTACATGAACCTTTACTGTATCTCCTACTTTTAAGTAAGGGATTTTGCTTTTCATTTGTTCATGCTCGATTGATTTGATTATGTCCATTATATAATCTCCTTTCTTAATAAATCTGGTCTTTTTTGTTTTGTTATTTCTATGGCCTTTTGTGCACGCCATTTTTCAATTTCTTTATGATTTCCGAGATTTTAAAACCTCTGGTACTTGTTTATTTAAAAATATCTCTGGTCTTGTATATTGTGGATATTCAAGTAATCCATTTGAAAAAGATTCTTCTTCTACTGATTCCTTGTTTATAACTCCATCTACATATCTGCTAACAGCATCTACTAATACCATTGCTGGTAATTCCCCTCCTGTTAGTACATAGTCTCCAATTGATATTTCTTCATCAACTATTTCATCTAATACTCTTTGATCTATGCCTTCATAATGTCCACATAGTAGTATTAAATGCTCTTCATTCGATAGTTCCTGCACTTTATTCTGGTTTAATGTACTTCCCTGTGGTGATAAAAATATTGTTTTTGCATTAGTGGATTTTAGAGATTTAAATGCATCATATACTACATCTGCTCTAATTACCATTCCTGCCCCTCCACCATAAGGTGTATCATCTACTTTTTTGTGCTTGTCTTTAGAAAAATCTCTAATATTAATTAAATTTATTTCTATTAAATTATTTTCTATTGCTCTTCCCAAAATGCTTTGTTTTAACGGCTCAAACATTTCTGGAAAAAGTGTAAGTATATCAATTTTCATACTAATCCTTCTAATAGATGAACTGTTATAATTTTATTTTTTATATCCACATTTTTTATTACCTGTTTAATTGCTGGTAACAAAATTTGTTTTCCTTGTTCATCTTTTACAACATATACATCATTACTTCCAGTTTGAAAAACATCTACTATTTTGCCTAGTTCTTGATTGGCATCAGTGTTTACTTTGCATCCCAAGATATCTACAACATAATATGAACCTTCTTCTAACTCTTCTTCCTGATCTCTTAGAATTTTGATATATAAATTTCTATATTTTTCTGCTTCTTCTACTGTATCTATTCCAGCTAGTTTAAGCATTACCATATTTTTTACATATCTTACTTGTTCTATTTTAAATTCTGTTAGACCACTTTTAGTTTTTATATATATTGTTTTTAAATTACTAAATTTTTTAATATCATCTGTAAATGGTTTTATCTTTAAAATACCTTTTAGCCCAGATGTATTAACTATTTGACCAATTTCAAAATATTCTTCCATATTTTTATACCTTAATCAATAAATTCTATTGTAATTCTTTTTTCTTCTTTTGCTGCTAATGATTTCATAATTGTTCTTATAGCTTTTGCTATTCTTCCTTCTTTACCAATTACTTTACCCATATCATTTTCAGCTACTTTTACTTCAAATATAACAGATTTTTCCCCGTCTATTTCATTAATAGAAACTGCTTCTTTATCGTTTACTAAGCTGTTTATTATTAATTCTAATGTTTCTTTCATACTATTTTGCCTCCTTTTCTATTAAACGTTTTACTGTATCTGTTGGTTTTGCTCCGTTTTTTATCCATTGAGCTACTTTTTCTCTATCTAATACTAATTCAGATGGTTCTGTCATTGGGTTGTATGTTCCTATTTGTTCAATTATTTTTCCATCTCTTGGTGATTTAGAATCAGCAATAACAATGTGATAAAATGGTGCTTTTTTCTTACCTGCCCTTTGTAGTCTTATTTTTACCATTATACTTCCTCCTTTTTTATTAGATGTTTTAGAATCGTTTTTTACGTTTCCTGCATCATTTATTTATTAAAATTTAAAAAATTAATATCAATTAGAATTTCATACCTTTTAATGAATTTGCATCTAAATTTTTCATCATGTTTCTCATTCCGCCTTTATTAGATTGCATTTTTTTCATTAATTTTCTAGTCATTTCGTATGAATTTATAAATTTATTTATATCTTGCACAGTAGTTCCACTGCCGCTTTGCTATTCTTTGTCTTCTACTTGCATTTAATAACTTTGTATTTTGTTTTTCTTTTTTTGTCATTGAGCATATTATTGCTTCAATTTTCACGAATTCTTTATCATCAACTTTTATGTCTCCAAATTTGTTCATACCCGGTATCATTTTTAAAATTGATGAGAATGAACCCATTTTTTTCATTTGTCTTAGTTGAGCTAAGTAATCATCTAAGTCAAATTCTTGTTTTTTTAATTTCTTTTCTAATTTTTCTGCTTCTTCTAAATCAAATGCCTCTTCTGCTTTTTCTATTATAGAAAGCATATCACCCATACCAAGTATTCTAGATGTCATTCTATCTGGATGAAATTCTTCTATATCGCTAAGTTTTTCCCCTGTTGCTGCAAACTTTATTGGTCTTCCTGTAACTTTTTTAACTGAAAGTGCTGCACCACCACGAGTGTCACCATCTAATTTTGTAAGTATTACTCCATCTATCCCAAGATTTTCATTAAAGCTTTGTGCTACATTTACTGCATCTTGACCTGTCATAGAATCTACTACTAATAATATTTCATGTGGCTTTACATTTGATTTAATATTTTTTAGTTCTTGCATTAATTCTTCGTCTATATGAAGTCTTCCTGCTGTATCTAGTATAACCACGTCATTTAATTTTGACATTGCCATACTCAATGCTTGTTTTGCAATTAAAACTACATCTTTTGTATTTTCATTTGCAAAAACTGGTATATTTAATTGACTTCCAACTACTTGTAATTGTTTTATAGCTGCTGGTCTATATACGTCACATGCAACAAGTAATGGTTTTTTGCCTTGTTTTCTTAAAAGATTAGCAAGCTTTCCTGCTGTTGTTGTTTTTCCGAGAACCTTGAAGTCCAACTAGCATTATTATTGTCGGAGGGTTTGGTGTGAAATTAATTTTACTTAAAGTTCCTCCTAAAAGCTCTGTCATTTCATCTCTTACTATTTTAATAACTTGTTGTCCTGGTGTTAAAGATTTTAATACATCTTGACCTAAGGCTTTTTGCTCTACACTTGAAACAAATTCTTTTACTATTTTATAGTTAACATCTGCCTCCAAAAGAGCAAGTTTTACTTCACGCATAACTTCTTTTAGATCGCTTTCTGTTATTCTTGCTTTGCCACCAAGCTTTCTTGTAATTGCTTGTAGCCTTGATGATAGCCCTTCAAATGCCATATTACACCTCCAAACTAATTATAAGCTTCGTCTTAGTCTCTACATAGAATTTTTAGTTTAACTGTCTTTCTACACTCGCTTCTAATTTGTTTTATCTTAAGATTAAACTAAACAGTTTAGTTCTTTTTTTACGTGTGTTAAGATTTCTGCAACTTGTTTGTCTGTACTTCTTTTTTGAATTTTTGTAAGCTCTGATAATATAATTGCTATTTTTTCTTCTTGTTTAAATGTCTTTTTCATAATTCCAAGCTTTTCTTCCAATTCGAAAAGTTTATTCTCTCCCTTCTTTATTATATCTCTAACCGCCTGTCTTGTTATTTCTTGGTTTTGAGCTATTTCTGATAGAGATAAGTCTTTGTCATAGTAATCTTGTAAGATTGATAATTGTTTTTTAGTTAACAAATTTCCATATACTTCACAAAGCATACTTACTTTAACATTTTTCTCCATATTACTATTCCTTTTACTTTTTATTTAGGGATACTTGTATTTCCCACTTTTCATTGGTGTATTTACATTATATTTCATTCTAAAAACGTAATGCTATACTACTTTACACTATTTTTTGTGTTTTGTCAAGTATTTACTTAGAAAATTCTAGATTTTAGGCAAAATTTTAGGCGGATTATAATCCGCCTATTAAATCTCTATATAATTGTGCTCACATGCTCTAATTAATCTGTTCATTATTGCAAGTCCTAAGCCTTTCTTTTCTACTCCTTCAATAATTACTAAATTCACATTATATGAATCTACTTTTCTTAACAGTGTAAAAATGTTTTGACTTATTTCTTCCAGAGTTTCTCCCATATCCAGTTTGTTTTTTGTTTTATATTTTTCTAAATTACTTGTTCTTCCTAAAACTAAAACATTCTTTTCTAATTCTATTTCTTCATTTATTTTATTTATAAGTTTCTCATTATCACTACTATAAACAAGTAAACATTTTGTATTTGGGGCATAATGCCTATATTTCATTCCTGGTGACATTACCTTTTCATCAGGTTTGCATTCTTCCATTATTTGTTTTTCTACTTCTACCTTTATACCCAATTTTTCCATATCTTCTTTTGTTATTTTACCTGGCCTTAATATATGAACTATATTATCTACCACTCTGATTACTGTTGATTCTACTCCAATATCTGTTATACCTGCATCTAATATATAATCAACTTTTCCATCTAATTCTCCAATTATATCTTCTATTTTTGTTCCACTAGGTTTTCCAGATATATTTGCACTTGGAGCTGCAATTGGTAACTCTGAAAATTCTATTAAATCTTGCGCAATCATATTGCTTGGAAATCTTATTCCTACCGTTTCTAGCCCTGCTGTTACATTATATGGAATACATTCTTTTTTATTTAATATTATAGTTAAAGGACCTGGCCAGAAGTTTTCCATTAGTTTTTTTTCTGTTTTTCCAATGTCTTGCACCAAATTTTCTAACATTTTTAAATTAGATATGTGCACAATTAATGGGTTATCGCCAGCTCTACCTTTTGCTTTAAAAATCTTACTTACAGCATTTGCATCTAACGCATTTGCACCTATTCCATAAACAGTTTCTGTTGGAAACAAAACTAATTCTCCATTTTTTATTGAATTAGCTGCTTCTTTTATTTTTTCTAAATTTATTCCATTTTTCAAATCTGCATATTTTGATTTCATATAAATTCTTCCTTTTCACATTCATCTCTAATTTTCGGTTTTAAATACATGTTTGTAATAATCATTTTCTAAAATCAACCTAGACATTTGATATTTTTTATATATTATTGTATTTATTTTATCAACATATCCCTCTTCTACTGTTACACCCTCATTTGGCGTAAATTGCTCTGTTAATGAATTATATCTTCCTTTATCTGTTATAAAGCTCCTATCTGAGAATATTACTATTGGATCTGAATCTGATAAAATGTCTCTTCCCATTAATAATCTGGAATCGAATTCTGCTCCGAACAAGTTTAAAACAGTTGGTAGTACATCTAAACTTGAGCCTATCTTTTCTACTTTTATTGGTCCTTTCATACTTCCACTCCATATTAAAAATGGCATTCTGAATTTTTCAAACTTGTCATCTCTTTCAAATGTTGATAATTCGTTTATTTCACCTAATGTCAAGCCATATGGGTAATGATCACCACTAATTACTATAACTGTGTCTTCCAATTTTCCAGCTTGTTCTAATCTACTTAATAGTTCTCCTACTGCTTTATCTAATTCTATATTAGCAGCCAAATAACCTTTAGCTTTATTAGAATATGGCAAATCTTTAACTTGGTCCCAATTTCTATATACCATCATGTTTCCTATTTTTGTATAGTTCATGTGTCCACTTACTGTCATATAATACGCCATGAACTTTTCATTATTTATATAATCATCTACTGTAGTTTTTACCATTTCATAATCACTATTTGGCCAATTTGAAGTATCCATTCTATCTTCTAGTCCTGTACCCACTGCCAAATAAGAATTATATCCCATTGTTTCTATATATTTATCTCTTTCATAATATGTTGCAGTATGATTATGATATGCATTTGATGAATATCCTTGTTTTTCAAATACATTAGCATATGAATATGGCATATAATTTCCTGCCACTCTTAAAAAGCTCCACACACCTTCTTTTGGTATTAAAGATGTATCTGTAATATACTCACCATCTGCTGTGCTTACTGGAAATATTGGTGTGTAAAAATTATCAAATTGGAATCCTTCTTTATATAATTTATATAGATTTGGTGTTAAATCTTCTCTTATTGCTAATGAACTAAAAGATTCGCCTACAAGAACTATTAAATTTTTATCTTTAAACATCCCTGTATATTTATTTTTTTTACTTGCCTCTTGTGAAGAAAAATATTCGTGCATTTCTTTTATTGTATTATCTTCTTCATTTTTAATTAGCTTATCAAAATCTATATATGTTATATTATAACTATCTTTTTCTTCTTCTTTTGGAATTGCATTTGTTTGTACTGATAATTTTTCTTCAAATCCAAATATAAATCTTTGCAAATCTAGCCTCATTGTTGTTAAAAGTCCCATTCTGTTTGCCGTTACTTTTGGAACATGTATATTGTAATATAGATTTTTATTTGAATACATGTCATCAGTATTTATAAAGTTTACGCATAATAATGCAATTAATTGTATTATCAATACACTAGTTATTTTGATTGCAATTTGCTTTATCGAATTTTTTTCAAATGTTATTACTTTCTTTTTAGATAATATAATTAATATAATAAGTGGTATTATAAATAATAATATTCCATACCAATTTCGTAAAACAACATCTATTATTACTTCCATAAACTCTGTTACTTGTCCACCATGCATCATAGAAAAAAACGATATTATTGCTTCATACATGCTGTAATAAACAATTTGTGCTCCGAATATTATTATTAGTGCAATGGTTATTATATATGTTATAATTTTATTTACTTTTGGCTTAAATACACTTGTTATAAGGTTTAAAACTATTGCAATTGGAATTGAAAATAATATTATAAGTCCAAAACTTGCAGGAAATGTTTTAAATATAATACAAGAAAATACTAATTCTTCATAAACAATAAATAAAATATAGTAAATTAATAAATTCAGTTTTTTCATACAAGATCTCCTTTTCTTAGTGTATCATATATCTTTTTCTTATATTTGTAAATATATTCTTGCATTATTAATTTTAATCATATATAATAATTTTATATTATTGTAGGAGGTTCTTATATGAAAGTATATGATAAGGAAATATATCAAAAACAAGAAAGTATAAAATATACAGTAATAATTATAGTAGTATTTCTACTTGGTTTTGTTGCTGGTTATTTGGCTAGTTCATTCTCTAATTTTGAACCCAAAAGCAATAATAATACTATTAAAATAGAAAAAATAAATTGATTTTTATTGTAAATATACAAAAGAAGGAGGTATGAGATATGCCAGATAGAAGACAAAATGATAGAAGAGAAGCTTCAAAAAAAGTAACTATATCTTTAACTAATTTCATATTTATTTTTATTATTTTCATAATAATTATTGCATCAATCTTTGGTTTTGCATATGTAAGTGTATATGGTTATAACATCGGTTATGAAGAAGGTTACAATAAAGCTAATGAAGATTTATCTTTTAAATATGCTACTCAATATGATGACGGTTTCTCTGATGGTTATAATGCCGCATTAAACGGCTCAGCTAGTAATCGATAAGTTTAAAACAGAGCATGCTATAAAGCATGCTCCTATTTTTTTATTCAACACTTTTTAAACTTTCTATCATGTTTATTTTTCTTAATTCTTTATTCATTATTAAATTTATTAAAAATGCAAAAACCAGTGTTAATGTAAATGCAAAGAAATAACTTGAAAATGCTCGTTCTCTACCAAACATTACAATATCCATTTCTGCTGTTGATATTATGAATGTTAGTAAATAAAGTCCTAACACTAGCCCTAAAAGCCCTCCAATAATTGTAAGAATTACATTTTCTCTAAATACATAGTTAGATAATTCATTATTATAAAAACCTAATAATTTGATTGTAGCGAGCTCCCTTTTTCTTTCTTCTATATTTATGCTGTTTAAGTTATATAGCACAACAAATGCAAGCATTCCGGCACAGGTAATTAATACAATTACTACTGTATCTAAGCTTTTAATCATATCGCTAAAGCTTTCACTAATACTACTTAACCTTAACACTTGTGCTATATTTTCATTTTTTAGCAAATATTTAGAAATCTCCTCTTCCGTTTGTTTATCTAAAGCTTCATCTATGTCTAAATATATATGATTGTCTATCATTTCTTCATCAAAAACATCTTCATACATTGCTTTATCCATATAAATATAATGATATACATAGTTTTCTATTATTCCAGACACCTTAACATTTTTAGATTTTTCATCATCTATTTTTATTGTTATTTCATCACCTATATGAGCGTTTAGTAGTTTTGACAACTTTTCTGTTATTACAACTCCATCATTTTGTATTTTAACTTTTTCTTTTGTTTTTCTATCTTGCATTGTAACAAAATCCATTAGTTCATCTTGGTTCTCTACACCTATTATATACACATTTTGTTCTTCACCATTTGCAGCAACATCATTTGTTTGCTGTCTTAAATATGTGTATTTTGAATTATGTCCATTATTTTCTATATATTTGTTTAATTCTTGTTTTTCTTCTTCTGTTAATTCATTCTTTAATGTTATTTCAAAATCATATCTTCTTATTTGTCCATACTGTTTACTTACGATTGTTGCAATAGAGTTTCTAAGTCCAAATCCCATAAATATTAAAGCTGTACAACCTGCTATTCCAATTAGTGTCATAAATAAACGTTTTTTATATCTAAATACATTCCTTGCAGTAATCTTTTGCGTAAAATTGAGATGTTTCCATATAAATGGTATTCTCTCTAATAATATTTTTTTGCCTTCTTTTGGTGATTTTGGTCTCATAAGTTTTGCTGGAGTTGCTTTTAGCATTCTGTAACATGCAAACATTGTTGCTATTGTAGTTGAAGCAAATGCTGCAATTCCGGCAATTAAAGTATACTTCATATTTACTTCCATTATTACTGTTGGCATTGTATGATATAAAATCTTATATGCTTCAGAAATTACCCATGGAAGTGTATATGAACCTATAACTGCACCTAACACAATTCCCAATAATGTTGCACTAGTTGAATATGTTAAATATTTTAAAGCAATTTTAGGTCTACTATATCCCAAAGATTTGTATGTTCCTATTATTCCCCTATCTTCTTCTACCATTCTTGTCATTGCAGTTAATGAAACTAATGCTGCTACCAAAAAGAAAATTATTGGGAATACTTTACCTATTGTTGCTACACTATTCGAATCTGATTTATATGATACATATCCTTCATTTGTTTCTAAGTCTAACACATATATTTTTACTTTTAGGTCTTCTAGTTTCTTCTCTGCATCTTTTATCTCTTTTTCTGCATCTACTATTTTCTTGTTTGCTTCTTCTTTTTTATCATTGAATTTATCTTCATTTTGTTTAAGTTCTTTCCTGCCATTGTCTATTTTTGTTTGTGCTGAATCAAGTTTTGCCTGAGTTGTTTTTTTAGTGTTTTCTAATGTCTGTTTTTGATTTTCAAAGTTTTTTAACCCCTTATTGTATTCCTCTAAACCTGAATTCAACTCATTTTTATATCCCTGAAGTGTACTTTTTTCTTGTTCTAGTTTTGCTTTACCTTGTATTAATGTTTGTATACTTGTAATTGCCTCTTGTGGTGCAGACACACTTTGCAAATACTCTAAATATTTATTTAAATCTGTTAGACCTGTTCCTTCTAGAGCTTTCTGCTCTGCTAATATTAATTTTTGCTCTTCTGCATTTAGTTGTGCTTCTGCATCATTTAGTTCTTTTTGCTTTTGATCTAAAGTAGATTTTGTTGAATCCAATGTGGTTTTAGCACTTTTTATTTGATTATCATATTCCTTCATTTTGTTATTGGAATTCTGCTTTTGAGTATTTAGTTCTTTTTGTGAATCTTCTAGTTTTGTTTTTCCATTTGCAATTTCTTGTTCGGCATTTTTTAATTCGTTTTTAGCATCTTGAACTTCTTTTTTAGCATCATCAATTTTATTATTTGCTTCTTCATATAAATCTTTGTACTTTGTATCTGCTAATACATCTGTTTTTTCTTTTACTTCATCTCTAATTTTTTCTATTTCTTCTATATATTCATCTGAGGTTCTATTTTTATTATTTGTTGTTACTTTTGCATATATGTTTGTGTATTCTTCCATAGAAAATGCATCCTCTAGGACTATTGCAAATCCTGATATACTTCCATCTACAAGTGTTGTGCTACCTCTGGATATTGCTACATATAAAGGACTATTAGCAAAACCAACTACTGTATATGATTTAACCTTAAATACATCTTCTAACTCTTGGTTTTCTGTATTTATAAATTCTATTGTATCTCCTATTTTGTAATCTGTTTTTAATTTACTATCTAAAACTATTTCATTACTTTGTTTAGGATATTCTCCTTCCACTATTTCAACTTTATTCATAGTATTCTTGGTTACATTATCAGGAGCAGAACTTACACTTAAAACTTTTTCTTTATCTCCTTGTTCTACAACAGCACAAATTGATTTTACAGGCTGTATATAATCAATTTTATCTATATTTCTTATAGTCCCCACATCATCATTATCAAATCCAACAGTAGAAATTAAATTAAGATCAAAAACATTATAATCATTAATATATTTATTAAAAGTATTTAGCATATCTGGGCATGATGCATTTATTCCAACGAAAAAAGCAACACCTAATATTACAATTGCAATAATAGATATATATCTTTTTCTTGTTCTTTTTATTTCTTTAACAATATCTTTTACGTATGCTTTTTTCATCTTTCCTCCATAAAATTCTGAACAAAAGAGGACAGACCCCTTTTGTTTTTTCTCTGTTTTTTTGTTTCTACCATTCAATTTGGTCTATTGAAACAGGGTTTTCGTTAATTCTATTTTCACTAACTTTTCCATTTTTTATTTTTATTATTCTATCTGCCATTGGTGTTATTGCTTGGTTGTGTGTAATTATTATAACTGTTATATTTTTCTGTCTTGCTGTATTTTGTAATAACTTTAATACTTCTTTTCCTGTATTATAGTCTAATGCTCCAGTTGGCTCATCACATAAAAGCAATTTTGGATTTTTAGCAATTGCTCTTGCTATTGCAACTCTTTGCTGTTCTCCACCAGACAACTGTCCAGGGAAATTATTCATTCTCTTTTCAAGTCCTACATCTTTTAAAACTTGTTCTGGATCTAATGCATTTTTACATATTTGGCTTGCAAGTTCAACGTTTTCTTTTGCAGTTAAATTTGGTATTAAATTATAAAATTGAAATACAAATCCAATATCATTTCTTCTATATGTTGTAAGCCCTCTTTCATTATATTTGCTTATATCTTTTCCATCTACAATTATTTTGCCACTAGTTACACTATCCATTCCACCAATTAAATTTAAAACAGTAGTCTTTCCGTGCTCCGGCTTGGTCCTACAACTACAATAATCTCTCCCTTTTCCCCTGAGAAAGATACACCATCTGCAGCCTTTACATTTCCATCACTATATAATTTTGTAACGTCCTTTAATTCTATATAACTCATAATTACACTCCTTAACTTTAAAATTATATATTACAATTATTAACTTTATATGAACTTTGAGGGAAAAAGGGGTCTGACCCCTTTTTCCCCATTATTGTTAAGCTGCAAATATTGCTCCCACTGCTCCAAATACTCCTGCTGATGCAAGCCCCATTATAATTCCTGCTAATATTACTCCTAACATAACTGCCAAAATACTTCTTTTAAAATCCATATCTAATATACTTGCTGCAAGTGTTCCTGTCCATGCTCCTGTTCCTGGAAGTGGAATTCCTACAAATATTAATAATGCAAAGAATAATCCTGTTTTTCCTGCTTTTTCTTGAAGTTTTTTTCCACCTTTTTCTCCTTTTTCTAAGCACCATTTAAAGAATTTACCTATATATTTTTTATCTGCTCCCCATTCTAAAACTCTTCTAGCAAATAAATAAATAAATGGTACTGGTAGCATATTTCCCAATATACAAATTATATAAAGTGGGAGTACTGGAATAGGATCTCCCCATAGCGAACTCAATCCAATTGGGATTGAACCTCTTAATTCTATTAATGGTACCATTGAAATTAGAAATGTTATTATGTATTTTTTTAGCATTTGTATTCTCCTTTTCTATAAATTGTAATTTGTTTAGTTCCGGGTGAATTCAGGACAGTCCCCAAAATCCCCAGGTTTGGTGATTTTGAGGGACAGTCCCTAGAATTCCCCCTCACACAAATTACAATTTTTCTTCTTGTTTTTTCTTTTTTGTTCTATAATCTATAAAGTCATTTGTTATTAATTTTATTACTGCAATTATTGGAACTGCTAAGAACATTCCAAGCACTCCAAAATATGCTCCAAATAGTGTTACAGAAAATATTACTAATATAGGGCTTAATTGCAATGCATTTCCTACTATTTTAGGGTTTATTATATTTGCATCTATTTGTTGAAGTATTACTACTACTATAACCATCCATATTGCTTTTGCAAATCCTCCTGTAAATATTGTTATTATACTAGCAATTACTACTGCAACTATTGCTCCGAAATATGGAATTATATTAAACAATCCTATCATAAATCCTAATAGCACCCAATATTTTACTCCTAGTATCCACATTGCTATTGATACTATTATTCCTACTATTATTCCATCTAATACTTGGCTTGATACAAATTTAAAGAATATATCATTAGCTTTCATAAAATATTTGTCTATAATCTTACAAGTTTTATCTTTAAATATTGCAGAATTTAGTCTTCTTACAAATTTTAATATTTGGCTTCTTTCTGCTAATATGTATACAGACATTATTAGTGTAACAAACACACTAAATATTCCTTGAGCTACTCCAACAACGCCTTTTATATAGCCATATATATTTTCTAGGCTTAAGATTTTAGTTATATCAATTTTTTGTAGGTTTCCTATTATTTCTAAAATATCTGCTTTTTTTATTATTGCATCTTCTGGCATATTTTCTACATATTCCATTGCTGTATTATAATACCCTGGCATGCTATTAGCTAATTCAACTACACTTTCCGAAAGTGCTGGTATTATTATATTTATAATTATTGCTAACAATAATATTGCCATTATATACACTGTAATAATTGATAAAGTTCTTGCTCTTTTCTTTATAAATTTTGGTTTTAACTTTTTGTATAAGCTTTCAATTTGCCTACATGGTATATAAAATAAATATGCTACTAATATTCCCATTAAAAATGGCATTAATATTGATAATAATTTGTTAAACCATATTGAAATATCGTTAAAATTGTCTAGCGTTTTGTATACAAATATCACTGCAACCGCAAATACAAACCAGTACAGCCATCTTGTCCATTTTTTTGTTTCTTTCATTTAATTTCTCCCCTTTATTCTTCTATTTCTAATCCTACTGGGCAATGGTCACTTCCCATTATTTCTGAATAAATATATGCATCTTTTATATTTTTACTTATTCTATCAGATACTAGAAAATAGTCAATACGCCACCCTGCATTATTTGCTCTTGCATTAAACATATATGACCACCAGGTGTAAGCTCCTTCTTTATCTGGATACATTTTTCTAAAGCTGTCTGTAAATCCAGAATTTAATAATTCTTCAATTTTACTTCTCTCTTCATCTGTAAATCCTGCATTTTTTCTGTTTGACTTTGGATTTTTTAAATCTATTTCCGTATGTGCTACATTTAAATCTCCACATATTATTACTGGCTTTTGTTTATCTAATTTAATTAAATATTTCTTAAATTCATCTTCCCAAGTCATTCTATATTCTAATCTTGCAAGTTCTCGCCCTGAATTTGGCGTATAGCAATTTACCATATAAAACTTATCAAATTCTAGTGTTATTACTCTGCCTTCTTTATCGTGTTCTTCTATTCCTATTCCGTATGATACCTTTAAGGGTTCTTTTTTTGTGAAAATTGCTGTTCCGGAATATCCTTTTCTCTCTGCATAATTATAATATTGATAATATCCTTGTAAATCTAATTCTATTTGGCCTTCTTGCATTTTTGTTTCTTGAATGCAAAATATATCTGCATCAAGTTCTTTAAATGATTCTTCAAAGCCCTTTTTATATATTGCTCTTAATCCATTTACATTCCATGAAACTAATTTCATAAATTTCTCCTTAATTTTCTTTATATACTTTTAATTTTACCAACAAACTATATATTTTTGTCCCAAATGGTATCATATATATTTCTTCTTTTGTAAGCATTTTCATAAAAATTACTAATAATAAATATATTATTGCTCCTAGGCAAATAGCTATAATTGTTGATATTGCATTTCCAAGTGCACCTGCAATTACTTTATATACAATATAAACTATAATTCCCATAACTGCTGATGCAAAAGTTGGTTTTAATACATGATCTTTTAAATTCATATTTAGTTTTATTTCTTTGTTTAGATAATACATACATATTACAAATAGTATAACTTGGCATACTATTGAGCTAATAACTGCTCCTAATATATTAATTTCTGGATTACTTATTAAAATAATATTTAAAATTAATTTAACTACTCCTCCAATTGCTAATGCTATTGCTGGAATATGTACTTTACCAAATCCATATAGCCCACCTTCTACAACATAGTTTAGTGATACAAATATCATCGTAATTGTACTTAAGACTAATATATTCGCTCCATTTGAAGCTGCTGGATAAATTAATTTTAGAATTGGTTCTGCAAGTGCTACTAATCCAGCTGCGCATGGCATTATTAATAAAATTGAAGCAAAAAATGAAAATGATAATCTTTTATTTACTGTTGCATAATCTTTTACTGATATTGCTGATGATATTGCTGGAACTAATGCTGTGCAAAAAGCTCCTGTAATTGCAAGTGGAAGATGTATTATTGTTACTACTTTTGATAATACTCCTGATAATTCCATTGCTTTTGCTTCTAGTGCTGCTTTCCCACCTTCTAGAATTCCAGAAAATGCAGTTTGTATACAATTACTTATTGTAACTGTGTCTATCATATTATTAATAACTGATATTAATGAACCAATTGTCATTGGTATTGATATTGCAAATATTGTTTTTATAAGTTTTCCTGTAGTTTTATCTTCTTGTTCAACTGTTTGTGCTTTGCATTCTGCCATAATTCCTTTTTTTCTTCTCTTGTAGAAGATAACTAAATATGTAAAAGAAATTAAAATAGCCAGTGTTGTAGACAAATTTCCTCCTGCAGCCATTATAGCTGGATCTTTACCTACTAATGCATATACAAATGTAATTGTTAAAACACAGTTAAAAAATTGCTCTAATGTTTGAGAAACACTTGTTGACTTCATGCTTCCAAGCCCTGCAAAGTATCCTCTTAAAACAGCAGAAGAAGCAACAAACATAATTGCTGGTGCTAAAACCATTAAAACATATTTTACATCTGGCACATTTAATATTTTTCTTGCTATTATATCTGCTCCAAAAAATAATACCAAAGAGAAAAATGCTCCAATTAGTGTAAATATTTTTAAAGAAGTTTTAAAAATCCTATATGCTCCTTTATGGTCACCTGTTGCAACTCTCTCTGATACCAATTTAGAAATTATTGTAGGGATTCCAACTGATGATAATGTAAGTAGCAAAGAATACACTGTGTAACCTGCATCATAATATCCATTTCCAATATCTCCAAATCCCTCTATATTAATTATTACCAGCCTATACACAAATCCTAATATTTTTATAAGTATCTGTGCAATCATAAGCATAGCAACATTTTTCATAAATGATGAACTGTTTTCTTTTTTCATTTTTTCTTGTGCTTTCATTTGTACCTTCCTTTACTTGTTAATATTTATTTTATATCATATATATAATTTTTTTACAATGTTTTTTCTTTTAAATAGAGGAAATCTCAAAGGTAATAGCGATTATAGAATTTTTCCTATTCAATAAAAAAAATAAGGGGGTTGTTCCCCCTATCTTTTATTATTTTTATTTTATTACTTCTACGTCTAAGTATCTTACTCCCCATGCTATTGCTTCTGCGTGTGAATTCATATAAACGTCTATTCTGTTTCCTTGTATTGCGCCGCCTCTATCTTCTACTACATAAGTTTTTCCGTTTATAACCATTTGTGTTCCAAATGCAAATGTACTTGGAGCTGCAACTGTATGGTTTGCTGTTGCTCTTTTTCCTGATGCTGTGACTCCGTTTGTTTTTCCACAACATCTTGCACATGAACAATATGCTGTAACTTTATATCTTCCACTTGATGCTGTTGTTACTCCTGCTCCTCTTGATGTGCTTCTTGATGTAACTGTTTGTATTTGAACTATTTTATTTACTGGTTCTTTAATTACTTTAGAAGAAAGTTCTATTCTTTCTACTTCTACATCGCCTTTATATCTAACTTTATATGTTACTTCTTTTATACCGTTTTTTCCAGCTTGTATAACTTTATTTACTGTATTACTTCCGTTTGAAACATCTTTTGTTATTGTTTCAAATGGAATTTCTTCTTTAACAGTTATTATTTCTTCTGTAATATCTGTATAATTTTGTGCTCTTTCTTCTATATTTGTGTTTAAATTTTCATTATTTATATCTGCAATTTGTGTTGGCTCTTGTCCATTTAATGAAATAACTATTGCATTTGCTGATGTAATTTCTTCTTCTAACGCAGGTGTTACAACTTCATCTGATGAAATCATTATATGGTTTTCTTCTAATATTTCTGATACTTTTGTTTTTGATGTTAAAACTGTAATTTCGTGGTTGTTTGAAAATCTTATTTTAACACTGTTTACTTTTACATTTCCCGCTAATACCGATATCCCTAAGATTACAATAAATAATATACTTAGTGCAATAATCTTTTTGTATGATATATGCGAGTTTTTTTGTTTATTCATAAGAATATTTAATCCCTCCTTCAAGCGACCTTTTTTATTATACTATTTTTTTAACGATTTGTCAAATTTGGAATTTTTTTACCAACTTCTCATAGTATAATTATATGCTGCTTGTACAAAAATATGCATACGGAGACAAGGTTTATATAATATATAAGTTTAACAGGCAAATTGGAATTTATATAATTATTTCTTGCTATGCTGTTTTCGGTATGCTATAATGAATTCGTAAATTTATTTTAATAGGGGGTCTTTATTATGTGGATCGCAATAATTATTATTGTAGTATTAGTAATTCTTGTAATTTCTATGTACAATACTTTAGTTACATTAAGACAAAAAGTAAAAAACTCTTGGAGTCAAATTGATGTTCAATTGCAAAGAAGATTTGATTTAATACCAAATTTAGTAGAAACAGTTAAAGGATACATGGCTCATGAAAGTGATGTATTAACAAAAGTCGCAGAACTTAGAACTTCTTGGGCAAATGCAGGTACTATCCATGAAAAAGCAGAACTTGATAATCAATTATCAGGAGCTTTAAAAACTATTATGGCAGTTTCTGAAAGTTATCCAGAACTAAAAGCTAACCAAAACTTCTCTGAATTACAACAAGAATTACAAAACACAGAAAATAAAATTTCTTTCTCAAGACAATTTTATAATGATAGTGTAACAATGTATAACACTAAATTAGAAGTTTTCCCTTCTAATATTATAGCTTCAATGTTTGGTTTTAAACCAGAAGAATTCTTTAAAGTAGAAAGTGAAGAAGCTAGAAAAAACGTTAAAGTTGATTTTAACAAATAAAAATTTTTAAACAAAAAAAATCCAGTTTTAAACTGGATTTTTTCATTATTCAAAAACTTAAATTAGTAAGAACAAATAGTTTCTTAAATAGCTTTATTTCCAAATATTTTTTCTGCATTATTGTATGTTGCTTTTGCAACTTCTTCTAATGGAATTTGTTTTACTTCTGCAATCTTTTGCGCAATATATTTTACATTTCTAGAGTCATTTCTTTTACCTCTAAAAGGCTCTGGGCTAAGATATGGTGAATCTGTTTCTATTAACATTTTATCTAATGGTACCATTTTTATTATTTCAGGTGCATTTTTGCTATTTTTAAAGGTTGTTGGTCCTGCAAAAGATATATAAAAACCTAATTTTAGTCCCTCTCTAACCAAATCCACATTAAATGGACAACAGTGAAAAATTCCTTTTTTGTTACAATTGTTGTTTTTTAATATTTCAAGTGTATCATATACTGCTTCTCTTGTATGTATAACTATTGGTAAATTTAATTTGTTGGCTATTTCTATTTGAGATATAAAAACCTCTTTTTGCAAATCTTTATTTTCTTTGTTCCAATAATAATCTAGCCCAATCTCGCCTATTGCAACCACCTTTGGGCTTTTAGCAAGATTTTCAATTTCTTTTAAATCTTCTTTTTTGTAATCTGCTATGTCATTTGGAGAAATTCCAACTGTTGAATATATAAAATCATGAGAATTCGCTATCTGTATTGCGCTTTTAGAAGATTCTAAACTATACCCTGCATTTACTAACTTTGTTACACCAGATTTATATATTTCTTTTAAAATTTCTTCTCTATCTTCTTCAAATTTTTCATCATTATAATGTGCATGTGAATCAAAAAGTTCCATTTTAGTCCTCCACTACTGCAACTACTGTTGCCACCGCATATTCTTTGCAATGTGATATTGATATATCAATACTTTTTAATTTATCAAATTTTATATCTAGGAATTCTATTTGTGGATTTCCATTTTTATCATTTATTACTTGTGCATTATGCCAAGATATATCAAACTTATTCTTTAGAAGTCCTGATATAGCTTTAAATATTGCTTCTTTTGCCGCAAACCTTCCTGCATAGTGATAGTATTTTGCATTTTTTTTGCTCTCACAATATTCAATCTCTGCTGGAGTATAAATTATATTTAAAAATCTTTCTCCGAGATCTCTCTATTGATTCTTTTATCCTACCTATTTCTATTATATCTGTTCCACAAAAGGTTTTCATCTTTCCTCCTTGCTTATCTTATTCTTATTAGCACGAATAGATTAATTATGTTTAATAGCAATGATATTACCAAGGCTATTAAAATTATTTTATTTACCTTATTTTCTTTTTCTACAGATGAGTCTTTGTATATAATATCATATTTGTTTTTTATATTATTATACAATTCCTCTAGCTCAAATGTCTTTTTCCATTTGCTATAGAAAGTTGTACCTGTAACCGAATTAGTTAGCTCTTTCCCCCATATTTCTTTTGTGAATTTTGTAAACACTCTTCGTATACTATCAATATTTTTTTTGCTTTTTAAATCAAGTTCTATCTTTTTTAAATAAATTCTTTGATACAAACTAAATATTAACGTATATAAATAATCGTTATCATATTCAAATAATAATTTTGTATAATTGTTTGTGTCTATGCTAGATGCAAGAAATGTTGCACTTTGCTTTGTAAATCCGAATCTTGCATTTTTAAATTGATCAACTGTTTCAACTATTTTATTTAGTTTTTCTCCATTAAAAGCAATTGTATTATTATTTGGTAGAACATTTGTAAATTTTATAAAATCGTTTTCTATGTCATTAAAGTTTTCCCAGTTTTCTTGCTCTACACATGCATATGTATAAACGAAGAATCTTCTATTGTACATATCTATATCCTTTAAATCTGCGAATTTTCCTTCTCCCCCTATTACTTCTTGTATAAATTGTGGCAAATCCTTCATATTGCTAAATTCATCTGTTTGTATTTTTATATTATTATATTCCTTTAATTTTGAAAATTCTGAATTTATATCTTTAAATTTATAGTTAAAGTCTAATAAGTTCGAGAAATTTTGATTGTTTTCTAAATCCGTTTTTATTAGTAAAAAACATATTCCAGAATCAAAGCAAATAACTTCTATATTTGTTATATTAAAAAATATTCCTTCATTATCATTTATTTTACCTTGAGCTTTTTTGTTTAGCTTGTATTCAAATACATTACAATGCAAATCCGCTAAAAGATTTGATTTTAGTGCATTATCTAAGTTTTCAAACTCTTTTATTTTTTGTTTATCATAGCTAAAAGTTGGAAAAATATAATCTCTTACTTCTGGCAAAAAATATGAGTATATATTTAAATCTCTTTCCTTTTCAAAAAACTTTAAATTAAATTTTTCATTTTTTAACAAGCTCAATAGATATTTTTTATATTTATTTTCTTTAATTAAAAACGGTTTTATAAAATATGTGTATTGATATTTTACTTTTAACTCCATTTTTCTTCTCCTCTTTTGCAAATAGATTTTTATGTTCAAGAATAAAGGGGGAATATCCCCCTTTTGTCCTTCTATTTTTCGTAATATAATCCACTATCATTTAAATGCCATTTGCCTATAAATGTTGTATATATATTGCTATCTAAATTAACTGATGGTTCTAATTCTACTGCTCCTACTTTGTTTATGCTTCCCCATACTCCATCTTTTTTTACAGCAGCAAAGCCACATGAATTTTGCTCTGTTCCATCTTCATATATATAATCTACTATTACTTTTCCTTCTTTGTTTACATATCCATATTTTCCATCTTTTTTACTTAAGAATAAGTTGTTTGATGTTAATATATCTGAAGATTTCTTTTCTTCAAATTTGAAATTGTAGTATTTATACTCATTGTTTGTATATACTTTTATATAACCCTTTTCTTGATTTATTTCAGATACTATTCCATTTATTTTTTCAGATAAATTGTTATCAAATATTACTGTTTCTGTATCTGATACATCAGCTTGTATAAAATCGCCTTTTTCAACATAATCCATATTTATATAATTAAAATCCTTTACTTGCTCATTGTTCAGATTAATAATTCCGTATTTTCCACCAGTTTTTGCTATGTAATATATAGAAAATGTATATTTTATTTGTTCATATTCTACTGGAATTTTTTCTTCATTCTTTGTTGTTACAACTCCATACTTTCCGCCTTTTTCTACTACTACATTTTCTCCTTTTGCTTCTATTATATTGTCATAACCACCATCTATTAAAATTTGATTATCTTTATTTATTAGCTTCCATACTCCAGCATCTTTAATTGCAAACATTTCTGAATTATTTAAATATTTTACATCTTCATATTTTGGCTCTATAATTACTGTTCCTGTTGTGCTTATTATTCCATATTGGTTATTATCATTTACTATTATATATTCGTTTTTATATCCTTCTTTTAAAGTTTTTATATCTTTGTATTCTGTATTTACAATAGTTTGTCCTTTTTCATTTACAAGTCCTACTTTTCCGTCTTTTTTTACTAATAAATTATTTGTTACTCCTTTTAATGCTGTTATCTCATCATAATCGCAAGGCAAAACTTCTTTTCCTTCAAAATTTATTAATCCATATTTTTCATCTTTTTCTACTCTTAAAACATCATCTTCATACCAAATGTTTTGTTTTGAATCAAAATTATCTATTGCTTCTACTTTGCTATATTCTTTAAATATTTCTTCATTTTTTTGATTTATTACTTTTGTTTTATATGTTCCGTCTTGATCATTTAAATCATATGTACAAATAAATATTGGAACATCTTTGTTTGGAATTAATACTATTTCGGTATATTCAGGATTAATAACCGTTTCTCCCTCATTGTTTATTACACCAAACTTACCATTTTCATATACTGTATAATATGAGTAGCTTTTTACTTTCTTTTTATCTTCTCCATTTTTTATTACATTTACAATTGAAACAATCACCATTATTATTACTAAAATTGCAACAATTACGCCTAAAACTTTTTTCATATTAAGTTTTGGTTCTGCATACTTGTTATATCTTCTACCTTTACTACTCATTTTTTACCATCCCTTCATAGACACAGTTTTTACTTTTATAATATATCATAACTTATGCTTTTTTCCAATAGTTTTCATATAGTTTTTTTGCAGTCTCTGGGCTATCTTCACCAGTCATATTTTTTACTGGTGCAAAATCTTCTTCCCTTTTTCCTCTTAAAATTGATATATTGTCAAACAACTTAAAACTATCAAATATAAATTTTTCAAATTTATATGCATTTGGTTTATCTACTTTTATAAATTCTCCGTTTTCATTTAAGTAATCTGCTCTTTTAAATGCTATATGATATTCTAATTCCTTTGTACTTGCTCTTTTTATAGCATCCAAACTAAATAAATTACACATTATATGTGATTCTCCAAAAACCAATTCTCCTTCATCATCTTTTATACAAGCAATTTCTTTTGGAAGCTCTGTATATTCAATAACTTTTATTTTATTGTTTTGTTTACACAAAACACCTACTCTTTCTTCTGGATCCCTTTTTAATACAGTTCTTGTTCCTATTTGATTTCCTTCGCTTACAGTTAAACCTAAAAGTAAACTATCTACTAATTTTAATAAGATATTGTCAACAGAACCAATAAAAATCCATTCTATACCTCTTTTTTCCATGTCAGCAATTGCACCTTTTTTTAGCATAGAATTAAAAATTCCACCATTTCCATTAGAAGCTTCTTTTATTAATCCTTCTTTATTTAGCAAAAGTTTACCTTGTTCTGTTATTAATGGAAGTTCACCTTGTTCAAAAATATATACATATTCTTTTGGATATCCAAAATAGTCCTTTTCTTCTAAAAAAGTTACTGTATCTTTATTATTTTCCCTGCTTGTCATTATGTACCAAGGTATAATTACACTATATTTTTTGTTTGCTCTTTTTAGTGTATCAACTATAATTTCAAATAAATATTTTCCATTTTCTCCAACATCAACTTTATATGTACCTTTTGGAAGTAAATGTCCGAAGTCTTGTTCCTTGGCCACCTGCCATAGTTGCCACTGCAAATTTATTTTGTTTTATTATTTTTGTTGCAATTTGCTCATACTCATCTAGCTTTTCCTTTGGAAGTTTATCCGGATTTACCCCTCTTATTGGTTCTAATTGTTCCAAATCTACATATATATCTTCAAATGTTTTTTCATATAACTCTTTCAATTCTTCAAAATCTATTTTTAGTACTTGCTCTGCAAGCATTTCTTGTTTTTCTTGTGGCATTTTATCTGCAATAGAAATTATTTGTTGTTGATTATATTTTTCTAATATTTTTTTAGCATTCTCATAATTATTCATTCTGATTCCCCTCTTACTTAATCTCTACATAATATAACATTATTTTTACTTTTTGTCTACTCTTTATTTTCTTGTTATATATTATGCAAAATTTAATATAAATGTAAATAAGAGGTGTGTCCATGAATAAGTTTAAGATGCTTGTATTAAAAGCCAAATCATTAATTATTCCTACCATTATATGTTTATTTACCTTGTTTTTAATTCTTTTTTCAAATAGTAATTTATCTGCTGCAAAAAAAGGATTAAGCTTGTGGGCAAACTCTGTTGTTCCTTCTCTTTTACCATTTTTTATTGCCACAGAACTTTTGGGATATACAAACATAATATCTATACTTGGTAAAATGTTAAACAAATTGATGAAGCCTGTTTTTAATGTTCCTGGTGAAGGTGCTTTTCCTTTTATAATGGGAATTATTAGTGGTTACCCTGTCGGTGCAAAAATAGTAGCTGACTTTAAAAAGCAAGGTTTATGTTCAGATATAGAAGCAGAAAGGCTTATTGCTTTTACAAATAATTCTGGGCCTTTATTCATTATTGGAACAGTTGGAATTGGTCTTTTTAAAGATACTAAAACTGGAATTTTATTACTGATAACACATATCTTTGCATGTATCACTGTTGGGATTTTGTTCAGATGGTGGAAAAATAGCAAAAATAAAAGAAGCACTTCTTTTATCGAAACTTCTAATAAATTGCCTTCTAGAATATCATTATCAAATTTGGGAGAAGTTTTGGCTAGTTCCATTATGAATTCAATTAGTACCATATTTCTTATTGGCGGATTTGTTGTGCTTTTTTCTGTTGTTATTTCAATTTTAAATAGTAGTGGTTGTTTAGAATTAATTTCTAGCTTTCTTTCACCCATTTTTAAAACTTTCGGTATTCCCTCTAAATACATAAAAGGAATTGTAATAGGCCTTATAGAACTTACAAATGGGGTTTGTTCTATTGCATTAATTGCAAGCAAAAACATATCAACTAATGTTATTATTTGTGCTTTTCTACTTGGTTTTGGTGGAATTTCTGTAGCTTTGCAGGTTCTTAGTATAACCTCTAAGAACGGAATTTCTATAAAGCCTTATTTACTAGGAAAATTTCTGCAAGGATGCTTCGCAGCACTTTATACATATCTGATTTTAAACAATTTTTGTTTTTTAAATTTGGATTTGTAAGTACATAAAATTTTCAATTTTCCCTATTCGACAAAAAAACCGAAGCATAAATTATGCTTCGGTTTTTTACTCAAATAAATCGGAATGTGAGCCTGTTCTGAAAGCTGTTAATACTAATTCTTGTTTATTAATTGAATATATTAAAAGCCAATCAGGCTGTATGTGGCATTCCCTATATCCGTTTATAGTCGCCAACTAGATAATGCTCTTTGTATTTTTCCGGAAGGGGAATTTCTTTAACTAACATTTCAACAACTTCATGTAAAAGGTTCATGTTTAGTCCTCGTTTTTTCATTAATTTGTAATCTTTTTTAAACAAATTACTATATTTTACTATCATTAACTAATCCTCTTGTTCTAAATCCCCCCACATTTCATCTAAGTCTGTATAGCCCTTGCTTAGATTTTTTCCTTTTTTAGCGTCTTCCATTGCTTTTATTGTTTCTGCATTTAACTTAGGTTTTCTAATTATAAACGGTATACTATCAGTCATTACCACTTGCTTTAAAAAAATTGTTACCGCTTCTGCTATGTTCATTCCTAAGTCATTTAATGTTATTTCAACCTCTTTTTTTAACTCTGGTTCAATTCTTATATTTAAGGTATCTGTCTTAGCCATAATTATCACCTCTCACCTTTATATCAAAATTGTATCACATTGCATTTACATTGTCAATACTATTATATTATTATGCCCAGTTAAAAGTGATAATATTCTTTTATTTTTTTGCTGCGGCTATTAAACCTTTAAATAGTGGTCCTGGTCTATTTGGTCTTGATTTAAATTCTGGGTGGAATTGTCCTGCTATAAAGAATGGATGGTCTTTTAATTCAACTATTTCAACAAGTCTTCCATCTGGTGATGTTCCACTGCATATAAGTCCTGCTTCTTCCATTTTTTGTTTATAATCATTATTATATTCAAATCTATGTCTATGTCTTTCTGCTATTTCTTTTTTACCATATAATTCAAAAGCCTTTGTTCCCTCTTTTAATATGCATGGATAACTTCCAAGTCTCATTGTTCCGCCTTTGTTTTCTATATTCTTTTGGTCATCCATAATATGAATTACAGGATTTTTAGTGTTTTCATCAAATTCTTCTGAATTTGCATCTTTTAGTCCTAGCACATCTCTTGCAAATTCAACAACTGCCATTTGCATTCCTAAACATATTCCTAAAAATGGTATTTTATTTTCTCTTGCATATTTTATTGTTGCTATTTTACCTTCTATTCCTCTATTTCCAAATCCTCCTGGAACTAAAAGTGCATCATATTTGCCTAGTTTTTCTTTTGCATTATTATCATTTATCTCTTCTGAATCAACAAAATCAATATCAACTTTTACATTATTTGCAAATCCTGCGTGTCTTAAGCTTTCTGCAACTGAAAGATATGAATCTTCTAATGCTACATATTTTCCCACAATTGCAACTTTTACTGGACCTGCTTCTATTTGTCTTATATGGTCAATCATTGCTTGCCATTCTTCATTTCTTGGTTCAACTTTGTCCAAATTTAAGCATCTACATACTTCTCTTGTAAGTCCCTCTTCTTCTAGCATTAGTGGTACTGCATACAAATTGTCTACTGTGCTATTTTGAATTACACTCTCTGGTCTTACATTGCAATATAAAGCTATTTTCTGCTTCATATTATCTAGTATTGGTAATTCTGATCTGCAAACTAATATATCTGGTTTAATTCCTAAAGATTGTAATTCTTTTACAGAGTGTTGAGTTGGTTTTGATTTTAGCTCATTTGAACCAGAAATGTATGGAAGTAAAGTTACATGTATGTATATTACATCTCCTTTTGGTTTTTCTATTCCAACTTGACGTATAGCTTCTATAAAAGATAATCCCTCTATATCTCCTATAGTTCCACCAATCTCTGTAATTACAATGTCAACATCTTCGTTTTCAAAGCTATATATATTTTCTTTTATTTCGTTTGTAATGTGTGGAATCACTTGAACAGTTTTTCCTAAATATTCTCCTCTTCTTTCTTTTTCTATTACACTAGAATAAATCTTTCCTGTTGTAATACTAGAATTCTTAGTTAAATTTTCATCTATAAATCTCTCATAATGTCCCAAATCCAAATCTGTTTCTGCTCCATCATCTGTTACAAAAACCTCTCCATGCTCAATTGGGCTCATTGTTCCTGGGTCTACATTTATATATGGGTCCATTTTTTGAATTGTTACTTTATATCCTCTATTTTTTAAAAGTCTACCTAAAGATGCAGCTGTTATTCCCTTTCCTAATCCAGATACTACTCCACCTGTTACAAAAATATACTTTGTGTTCATTTACATTTTCCTCCTAAATTCCAAAAACAAAAATAGATTTAAAAAACTTGCCCTAAAATTGGGGTTTTTTTTAAATCTATTATTTATTATTATTAATATGTAAATATATTATCATTTTTTGTTATATTTTGCAAGAGATTTTTTAAATTAATTTGGGGAAAAAGGGGTCAGACCCCTTTTTCCCCAATTCTGCTTTTAAAGTTCTTGCTTATTTCTAAAATCTTGGCTATTTGGCTTGCTTTTATATTATTTGTTTCTAATATCTTTCGTAGTATTTTCTCTTTTTCTATTTTGTTATAACTCTTTATTTCAGATAGATTTTCTAAATTTGTTATCCTCTTTATTAATTTCTTTGCTTCTTCATCTGTTAATTTATCTTTTAAGTATATGCTATCCATTTCTTCTTCATTTTTATCATTAACAAACTTAATAAATCTTTTTAAAGCTGTAAACTTATTTTCTCCGAACTTCTTTAATATTTCATCTTTCTCTATAATTTTATTATTGAATATATATTCTTTATAGCTACTCCATCTATAATCCTCAGTTTTACATATCCCTGCCTTTTCTGGATTTCTATGTATATATCTTATTAGCCTTAGCAAATATTCATCATTATAAACATATATGCTTTTAAACCTATCTTGAAACAAGTGCCCAACTCTTTTATGCTTTTGATTAAATTCATACGCATATTTAGATGTTATATTCCTCATAAAATCACTTATTGACTCTTCTTTATCTTTAAATAAAATATGTACATGATTGTTCATTAAACAATATGCATAAATTTTACAATCTAATCTTTTTTTGTAATAGAGTAGCATTCTTATAAACATCTTCTTGTCTTTGTCATCATAAAATATTTCTTGTTTATTTACTCCTCTCACCATAATATGATATGTTCCTGATTTTACAATGTTTCTTTTACAACGAGGCATTACAACCATTCCTTTCTTTCTATAATAATGCCCCTGTGTTTTTTATCCCCCTACTAAAAAATAAAATGGGGAAAAAGGGGTCTGACCCCTTTTTCCCCCATTTGTTTATTTCATGAATGTTTCATATGTTCTGTATGCTTGGTATATATCATATTTGCTTGTTACTTCATATGGTGAATGCATTGATAATACTGGTACACCACAGTCTATTACGTCTATTCCCTTGTTTGCTAGAATATAGGCTATTGTTCCGCCTCCTCCTACGTCTACTTTTCCTAATTCTCCTATTTGGTATGGTATTTCATTTTTTTCTAACATTGCTCTTATTTGTGCTACGTATTCTGCGTTTGCATCTGATGCTCCAGATTTTCCTCTTGCACCTGTATATTTGTTTAGTCCTATTCCGTGTCCTAGGAATGATGCATTGTTTCTTTCTGATACACTTGCATATATTGGATCTAATCCTGCATCAACATCTGCTGATAACATCTTAGAATTACAGAATACTTTATCTAATTGATTTGGTCTGTTTTCTGCTTTTTTATTTAGTAACTCTGCTACAAATGTATCAAATACATTTGATTCCATTCCTGTGTTTCCCATGCTTCCTATTTCTTCTTTGTCAGCTAATATACATATTGCTGTTTTTTTAGGATTATTTACATTTAATATTGCTCTTAAAGCTGTAAATGCACATATTCTATCATCTTGTCCATAACCTGCTACCATGCTTCTGTCAAATCCTAAACTTCTTGCTTTAAATGCTGGTACTAATTCTAACTCTGAACTTAATAGGTCTTTTTCTGTTATTCCGTATTTTTCGTTTAATATTCTTAAGATATTTAATTTTACTCTTTCTGTTACTTTTTCATCTCCATAAGGAATACTTCCTATAAGTAAATTTAAGTCTTCCCCTGCAATTCCTTCTTTTAGTTTTTTCTCCATTTGATCTTGTGCTAAGTGTGGAAGTAAGTCTGTTATCGTAAATATTGGATCTGCTTCATCTTCTCCTATATTTATTCTTATTTTTTCTCCTGTTGTTTTTACTATAACCCCATGTATACTAAGTGGAATTGTTGTCCATTGATATTTTTTTATTCCTCCATAGTAATGTGTTTTAAAATATGCAAATCCTGAGTCTTCATATAATGGATTTGGTTTTAAATCTAATCTTGGAGAATCTATATGTGCTCCTACTATATTTAATCCAGTTTCTAATGTATCTGTTCCTATTACTGCAACATATACGCTTTTTGCTCTATTTATATAGTATACCTTATCTCCTGGCATTAATGTTGGTTTTTCTCTTAAGTCTACAAAGCCATTCTTTTGTAATATTTCTTTACTAAATTCTACTGCTTCTCTTTCTGTTTTGCATTTATTTAAAAAATAAATGTATTCATTTCCAAATGTATCTATTCTTGTTTTTTCTTCTTCTCTTAAGTTCTCCCATCCGCATTCCTTTTTGTTAAATAGTCTTGCTTTTAGCTCTTCATATTCTGACATAAGCTTATGCTCCTTTCTTTTGTTATATATTTGGTTTTACCCATTTTTATAAATTATATCACAAGCATTTTTTTCATACAATATATACCAATAATTTTATTATATCTATTTTTTTAATTTATATACATTAGTAAAGGGCACAGCTTTATAACTGTGCCCCACCTTGGAGACTATTCTTCTAATTTCAATTTTACCGTATATGCAACTGTTGTGAGAAACTCCGCATTTGTTGGCTTCTTTTTCTTAAATGAATACGAGTTCTTAAAATATGATTCTAACACTTCTACGTCGCCCCTGCAAAAAGCTACCTCTATCCCATGTCTTATACAGCGTTCAACTCTTATGGGAGTAGTGTTAAAGCTTTTTGCAACCGTTGGATACAACTCCTTCTTTATAGGCATATTTTCATTTTCCATCAGTAATTTTATGGCCTCGCTTGCATACCGAAAGCCATCCACATTAGTTGGAATACCAATTTCAATGAGCATATTAAATATTGTCTGATTTAAAGGAGTTTTCCTCTTGGTTTTTCCTTTGATTATTTTTAATGCCTCTTCGTGTGAATAACCAATTTCCAAAAGATCCGCATACATTCTTTTTTCTCTCATGATGTCTTCTTTCTCTTTTTGCATTTTAATGCCTCCAAAAAAAATTCAAGCAGTTTGCTTGTATACATAATTATATATCAATTTACATATTTTGTCAATTATTCTTCATGTTTTTTCCTATAAAATTAACCAAAGGAGTAATTCCTTTGGTTAATTTTTAGTTATTATTTTTTAAGTACAAATTTTTTTATTAAGATAATTCCTACTCCTAGTACTGCTACTGCTGATATTGTTATTATTGCTATTTGTACTGGTGTTATTTTATCTTCACCTGTTGGCTTTGTAATTCTAAATGTCTCAGCCCAGAATTCGTCTTCTTCATTGTATTTATCTAAAGTAATTCTAGTGTCTTCACTATGTACATAGCTTAGGTTAGCTGGTGTGCTTTGGTCTCTTCTTCCTGCTGCATTTGTGTAGTGTGTTACTTGTGCTATATAGCTATCATATACTCCACCATTTTCTATTTCTGATGCTGATAAACCTACTGAAACTACAAGCTTTTTAGAAATATCTTTGTCATATTTTTTCATTTTGCCTGTTGCTTTTGTACTTTCTATTTGCTCTTTTATTTCTTCTTCTGTTATTCCAGTACCGTCTTCTTTGTATACATTTTTATTTTCTACTAAAGTACTTCCATCTTGATTTTTTATAATATTAAAGTCTGTTGTGCTGTTTACGAATTTTACTTTTGGGTTTAATGCTTCTTGGATTTGCTCTACTGATGCTAAAACTTCTTCATCATTTTCACCTTTTGTTCCTGTATAGTAGAAATCTGAAATGTATGTTCCGTTTGTATAGGCTACTTGCTTTTTAGCATCTTTTACTTCTCCCTCTAAATTTGAAAGTTTTTGTGCGTACTCTTCTGCTTTTACTGCTTTATAGTAGCTAATTAAATCTTTGTTTAAGTAATCTATGTCGCCTTCGTTTCTAATTACATATGTATATGTTATATATGCGTCTGCACCTTGAGCTAATTCTGTTGTATCTGTTTGTAAGTACCACAATCCTCTGTTTGTTCTTTCTGATTTTGTTGCAGATAATCCATCTCTTTGTCCTTCTAATTGTATTTGATCGCCTTCACCTTGGTCAAGAATTTTATTAATATCTGCTGTTGCATTTGCTATTAAGTTTACTCCACTTGCTACTGGTTTTACTGTTAAACCTGTTATATGTTTTTCTAGTACTAATTTTGTTTTTGGTCTTTCCATTAAACCAAAGTTTACGTTGTTGAATTGAGTGTTTGAAATAGTTGGACTGCTTCCATTTCCTACTTCTGTTGTATCACTTGTGTTATCTTTTACGTCTGTGTCTACTGGTACTTTTATTTTTAATGTTTCTGCACACATCCAAGTATTTTCTAATACAGCTTTTAATTTCTCATCATCTGTTCCTATTGATTTGCTTAGTAATGCTAGTTCTGCACCTTTTGTACCATCTACATCTACTGCATAGCTCATTACTTTTAATCTTCTTGCTTCGTTATCTACTGCTTTTGAGTTTTCTCCATCTAAAGATATATTGTTGTACCATTCTGCATTATAGTTATAATCAACATAAGTAGATTTATAGTCTTCACCATTATATGTTTTTATATTATTTTTAGATTCTTCAGTTGCATCTTTTGATTCAATTGATTCATCGAAATATGTACCATCACCGTATATAAATCTTACAATGTAGTTACCTGGAATAATTCCTTGTGTAAATTTGTATTCACCAGCTTTATTCATATCATCAACTTTAAAAGAATAACTCTTTCCTGGATATCCATTTCTATCTGTTGTTTTTACTGTATTGCTTCCAGCTACTGTTTCTTGCCAAATGTATTCATATTGTTTATTATTGATTTCTACAAGTTCTATAAGTTGAACTATTACGTCACTGACGTTATTACCATTAGTATTAAATACTTTTCCAGAAATACTTCTTTCTGCATTCTTTTTGAATGTAATAACAATTCCATTTGCTGTATCTGTATCATCTTCACGTCTAGTTGTTGGTTTGTTTTCTCCTAAGAAAGTATTTCCTGGTGCAGAATCTGCATCTACTAATCTTCCTTCTGTTGTAGAATATTCAACAATTTCTGCCACATTTGTATATTTGCTTGTATCACTTGGTTTTTTAAAAAATGTGCCGTCTTCATTCTTCTTTACTTTGAATTTTAATGTTATTTTTTTACTTTCTCCTGGCACTAGATTAATATTGCTTATAGTTAGTATTTTATTCTTTTCATCGTTAACAGTTCCTTCCACATCGCCTACATATTCATATCCTTCGTCATAGCTGTATTTAACTTTAACTCCTGTAGCGTTGTGTTGCGTACTTTGGTTATTTATTTGCAATGCGTATGTGACATATACTTGTAATTCTGTATTTTTATCTTTTTTATTAGGTAATGCTTCTCCATAAGGTTGTCCTAAACTATTTGTATCACCTGGCACTTTATAGTCATCAATTCTATAATAGTAGTCTGAATAAGCTAAGTATAAATTATAATCAACTTTATCATCTGTCGTTTTATATAATTTTTCTTTCAAGTCTTTATCTAGCATTCCATCTAGTATCTGGTCATAAGTATATGCAGTTTTTTGTCCATTTATTTCAATTTCAGCTGAATCTACGTCTGTTCCTAAGTTTAAGTCAAAGAACTTTTTATATAATCCAAAGTTAATGTCAAATGCATAACTATCTAAGTTAATTTCTCCAACGCCGTTATTGTCTTTCCATGTAGTTTTCCAATCATCTGTTTTTTGTAAGTATTTTTCACTTCTTGCTGTTACAAAAGCTTGTTTTCCATCTTTTTCTACATTTGAATATATTGCTTTGTCTGGTATATTCTCTTCATCTTGAAGTGTATAGTTAATTGTGTAGCCACCATTTGTTTTACTTTGGGTTTCATTTTCTGTTCCAAATATTGTTTTTGTACCATCAGCTAATCCATGGTCTTCTTCTGATGTTATTTTTGAAAATACCCCTTTATTATCCTCTTTATTCTTATAAAGCATGCTTGTATCTGGATTTATTAAAGGATTATATGTAATACCATCATAATCAATTTCTACTTTATAATCTGTTCCAACTGGTATATAGTTTGTTCCGTCATCTAATTTTGTGAATAAATATTGACCTTGTTTTAATTTTACTGTGCCTTCTTTTCCTAAATTGTTTAGATAAGTTACCTCTTGTCCATCTTTTTCTGCAGTTTTTGTTGTTGCTACAGTTTTATCATTTTCGTCAAGCAATCTTACTGTAACTCCACCTAAAGCTTCGTCGTCACTTTCGCTATATGTATTATTTATATCAGGTTGTTCTTTACCTGTTTTTATTTTCTCTGTCCAAACTATTCCACCTAAGTTCATTATAGGAATATCTTTAATATTTAATACTAATTCGTGATTTATTAATGTTACTTCTCCTGCTTTAAACTCATCCTCAGTAACAGTATCCTCTTTTTCTGCCTTATGTATAGTATATGTATTTCCTTTTCTTTTTAATGTTACTGTTATTTTTCCTTCAATTTTTTTGTAACCTACTGGTGCTTCTGTTTCTTCCATTGTAATTACTATGTCTTTACTTAAGTCTGCTATTTCAATGTCTTCTAATACTATGTTTCCATTTTTATCTGTTGTTACAATTATTGTTGGAGTTCCTGTTGTTGGTATTTTATATCCTTTTATACTTGCAATGTTTGTTAGTGTTAATTTGAATTTTGCTCCTTCAACCTTTTCTCCATCTT
>FR893519.1:46956-65776 GCA_000434035.1 Clostridium sp. CAG:452
TTACTGATGAAGTTTTTGATAATGTTAGTTTTTCTATTATAGATTTGTTTTCTACTGTTACAGGAATTTTATTTATTCCTGATTTGCTATCTTTAGTAACTGTTCCTATTGTTATTTTTTCATCTGGTCCGCTTATTTTTTCTACTTTCCATACTGCTTTATTCTGGTCATATGTGAATTTTAGCACGATTGGTTTTTCTAGTTTTTTATAACCTGCTGGTGTAAATGTTTCTGTTATTGTTGCTGTAAATTCATCTGGACTAGTTGGTTGTACTTGTGAAAATACTATTTTTCCATCTTTTCCAACTGCTTTTGTTTCTCCTTTTAGTCCATTGCTGTATTCTATGCTAAATTTAGCTCCTTCAACTGCATCTCCAGCAGTATCTACTTTGTCTAATTCAACTTGCACAGGAGGGATAAGGTTGACTTTGTAATTTAAAGATTTTGTATCTTCATGTAATTTCCCATTTCCTGTCATTAAAGCCTGTGATGGGTTAGTGCCTTTAAAATAGTACCATTTAGCTTCATAATTTTTTCTACCTATTGTAACCTTTAAATCATCAATTGATCTAATATTTGAATCTTTTTTTACTAAAACATAAAATTCTGGTAATATATCATATCCTATTCTTTTTTCTGTATCTGAATATGTTATTTTATACTCTCCATTTAACTGTTTACTTAAAACTAATATTTTACTAGGATTTATAATGCTTTCATGAATTTCCTCATAATTATTTTGTCCATTCTTTTTTACTTGTATATTACTAATATAATCTCCTTTTGATGCTTCATATTTATATGGACCTATTACTATATACTCACTTGGTTTTGATTTATTTGGTAACTCTTTAATTTTATTTGCTAAATTTTGGTTTTCTTCCTCTATATTATAGTATGTTTTAACAGTTGTTTGAATTTCCTTTATTTCTGTTCTCGCATTAATTTCTTCCATAGTTAAAGCATTTTCCTCTACATCAGCAATTACCGCTGATATTCCTACAAGCGCCCCTATAGAACCATAACCTTTCGGCTCAAAATAACTTAATATTTCAATATACTTTTCAGTTCCTTGCAATTTTGATGCTCCATGCAAATCCCATATAATTGCAGACCATGGATTTTTAGCTATAGCTCTATGATAATCTGGAAATTGATAAGATCCTTTATATGTATTGAAATCAAAATTATCTTCAATCATTTTCTTAAATGTAGAATAATACTTACTTTTTGTTGCTAAAGCATATGCAATTTTTAGACATTCATCATTTGTTATCGCAGTGCATTTTCCAGTTTTCTTTACAATATTTGATTTTCTTCTAGTATCAACATCTACAGAACCAATGCATTCATAGGTTACTACTTGTTGTGGATTATTTCCCCATGGCTTAGTTTGCGATTCCTCAACACAGTAAAGATCACTATTCTCTGCTAGATCTTTACATACAGCAGTATATTTAGAACCGTTAGTATATGTATTGTTCTTATTAATTGTTGTATTAGTTGTTGAAGCTGCATAACTTTTGATTGAAGGCATTAAAATAAGTGCCATTAAAATTACTAATAATATAAGTCTTTTTTTTGTTATATGATTGTATTTTATAATCATTTATTCTCCCTCCTTTCCTATATATTCTTTTCAAGTATTACTTTTTTATTTATTAGATATATTCCGCCACCTAATATAAGCATACTTGTTATTATTATTCCGATATACATCATTGGACTACCTGTTGCTGTACTTATAATTAATTCTGCTGTGCTGTAATCATTTTCTTTTTGTTCTTTGTTTGCTGGTGTAGAGTTTGTATCTACTAGTCCAAAATCGTTTTTATCTTCATATATTTCTGCTGCATTTGTAAATGTACCTGTACTATTTGATGTCATTGCTTTAGTTAAAACTAATTTAACTTGTTTTGATTCTCCTGGTTCTAACATTATGTCTTTTAATTCTTCTGTATACAAGTTTCCGTCTGTTCCCTGATACCAACTTGTATTCATTTCTGAATTAAATTTTAGTCCTTTTGGTAAATAGTCTGCAATTACAGTTGCTGTTCCTGGAACTGCCCCATTATTTTTAACTTCTATTTGATATTCTACAAGTACTGTTGAGCTTGCCATTTGTTTTGCTTTTATTTCTACTTTTGCTAATTGTTCATTATTATAATTGTATTCTGTTGTTCCACTGTTGTTTTGAACAGTTACTTTTGTAATATATTTGTTTAATTCTAAATCAAATTTTGAATTTAGCACTAAACCTATATTAATGTTTTCTATATTTCCATTTGTTACATTAAGTGTATCTGTTTTTACTGTTGTTCCTTCGCTTGTTGTAGGTGCAGTTGGTACAGAATCTTTATTTGTTACTGGTGTAAGCTTATATGTTTTTGTGTTGTATTCAAATTCTATTATGTATTTTCCAGCTTTTAATTCTTTGAATTCATATTTACCATCATTATCTGTTATTGCTGTTATCTCTTTTCCATCTTCACCTTTTAGGTATTCTGCAACATTATCTTTGTTAATTTGTTTTATTTTTACTAAGATACCTTTTAATAATTTTTCCTTTTCATCTTTTATTCCGTCTTCGTTCTCATCAAGCCATGCTGTACCAGAAATACTGTATGTTTTATCTGTTGGTGTATCTGGTTTGTCCGTGCCTGGTTCGTCTGTTCCCGGTTTATCCGGTTCATCTGCTTTAGTTCCTTTTAATATGTACTCTATAGTTTTTTCGCCGATATTTATATCTTTACTACTTTCCCATGCACTTCTAGGTGGAACACTTGCATTTAACGTAGATATACTCTTTATTGTACTATCCTCTTCTCCTTCCGCTAAAACAACTCCACTCCAAGATATAGTTAATTCTTGTTCTTCTCTTAAGTTAATTCTTACGGTATATTTATCACCTTTTGTTTTAAAATATTTTATACCATTATCTTCTTCTGATAATTCTTTTCCATCTAAAACGACCTTTACTTCATCACAGCTTAATCCTTCTATAATGTTATTATTAAATATTATTGTTTGCGCATATTTAGTAGAATTTTTTATCTTTGCAGTATATCCTAAAATGTCTCCAGCTTTAACATATTTATTTCTTGTAGCATCTGTTAAATTTTTTGATATTACGTCAAAATCTATTTTTGGTTTAACTACATTATTTGTTTTTTGAATAATGTAATTTTTTATTTGATCTGTATCTATTGTTGCTTTATATGATATCTCTTTTTCAAAAATGCCTTCTGATAATTTTTCTGTCTCTATTAAATATAGAATTATCTCTGCTCCTTGATTTGGCTGAATTGTACCTATTTTAAATTCTAATTCATTATTTTCTTTTTCTACTGGCAAAATTCCTTCCTTTATAATTTTTCTGTCATATACGTTTTCTGTATCTCCTTCAAATAGTATTGCACTTAATTCTTCATTTTCATTCAACTTTGTTCCTTCTGGCAATTTACTTGTAATAACTACATTTGTTAAAGTTTCGTCAGATACATTTGTTATTGTTGTTTTATATCCTAGTTGTCCTCCTTCGTAAATAAATTCTGCTCCATCACTATATGCATCTTCAATTGTTGCTTTTATTAAAGCTTGTTTTACTACATTTTTTACTTCTACTGTTTTTGCTTGATCTTCTTTGCCATTTGGTATTGCTTTTATTGTTGTTGTAATATCTTTTTGTTTTGTTTCTTCTGGTAATGCTTTTACTTTTGCTGTTATTGTTTTTGTTACTGTTTTTCCAGCTTCTATATCAAAGTTTTCTGGTTTTGATACTAATTCTAATTCTTCTGGAAGACTTGCTTCTATACTTACATTTTTAGCTGTAACATTTGATTTGTTTGTTACATCTACTGTAAATGTAACTTCTTGTTCTTCATATACAGTATCACTTATTGCTTTTGCAGATACTTCTATTTCTATTTTTTGTGGTGTTTCTAGTGTTATACTTGCTGCTTTTTGTATTTTGTCTTCTATTTCTATAGCATATGTGCTATTCATAGATTTGTTTGCACCTAAATTTTCTGGTATTTCTATTTTATATGTAAATGTTGTTATTGATTTATCTGCTAATTTTGCAAATGTGATTTTGTAGTTTTTGTATGTGCTTGCTTTTTCTGCATTATATGCTTCCCAAGTTTGTCCATCTGCTGAATATTCTACTGCTGCATTCTCTACTGCTATTTGTTCTTTTAGTATAGGTGTTATTGTAGATCCTTCTCCTGCGAAGTTCCCTACTACAACTACATTTTCTATATCTTTTTCTGTGTTGTTTATTACTGTTCCTTTAACTTGTGCTATTGCTGATTTTTCCTCGCTTAATAAACCTGTTTTGCTGTTTTCTTTTATTGCTAATATTTCAGGTTCTTCTCCATTATAATTTGATATACTATTTGCAAGTATTATTCCTTTTTCTGCAGAGAATGTTACTTGTTTTGAATCTTCTATTTTTTCTTCTCCATTTACTACTGTTAATTTAATATCTCCTGTAGTTGTTGGTTGTAATTCTGGTGTTTTTAGGTTCGCAGAAAATGTTATTGTTGTATCTTGTCCGTTATAGTCTACGTATTCTCCTTGATTTCCTGTTAATTTTACTTCTATTATATTATTGTTTATTGTTATACCATTTAATTCTAATCCATTAGCATTTGATATTCCTTCTGTGTTTTCTACTATTGATGCTTCTTTTACTTGTTCTGGTAATTCTATTTGTACTGTTGGATTATTAAATAGTTTGTCTGTTTCTTTGCTTGTATGTAGTGTAACTGTAAAGTCAACTTTGTTTTCTTCTCCTACTGGTAAAGTTTCTTTATCTTTTCCTAAATTTATTCCCAACTCTGCATTTGATTTTGGGCTTACTAGTGAAATTTGTTTTGATATTGTTTCTGTTGAATATATAAAGTCTTCTTCGCCTGCTTTTTGTATTCCGGCTATTGCATTAATTGTTAATGAATCTATTTTATCTATTTTTGACACATATTCTTCAACACTTGAAATGTTTAAAGTTTTTCTACTTGCTATGCTTAATTTTCCAGCTTTTACTGGTTTGCTTATTTGCACTCCTATTTGGCTTGCATTTTCTGAATAACTAATTCCAAGTATTTTGTCGTTATTTTCTATAGTGCTCTCTTTTGTTATTTTTCCTAATTTTTCACCTGTAGCCATGTTTAGGATAACTATTTCTCCATTCTCCCCTAATATGTTTATAAAGTCTTCTTTATTTATATATGTAGCATTATAATGTGTAACTGGTTTTATGTCTTCTGAATCTGATATATTTAATTTGTCTATTTCAGAAACAGCTAATATATCTCCTCCTATTTGTGTGTTGCTTATATTTAATGTCCAAGCTTCTGCAAAGCTTTCTCCTTTTTGAATGTTTCTTTTACTTAAGCTTTTTGGTGCTTGTATATCTAATTCTAATAGCATATCTTTTTTAGCATTTGTTGCTTTGGAACTTGTTTTGTTAAGTCCGTTTTCATCTACATAAAGTTTAAGGTTGCTTTCTACTGTAGTTTCAATCATGTCTACATTTTTTACACTTTCTTCATTATATATATATGTAACTACAAATTCGTCTACTGCATTTTTAGCCCATGCTACACAATTGTTTTCATCTTTGCTATTGTTTACTGTTATTGTTATTTTTCCACTCTCACTATCATATTGCCATGAACCTAATTTGTTTTCCTCAGCTGTTCCAAAGTTTATTGAACCGTCTTTTCCGTTTGTTGCCATTGTTGAGTATGCTGCTACTTCAACTTTTTCTGCTTTTAGTTCATTTTCAGCTACAAATTTACCTTCTTCCTTTTTTCCTGATTCTAGTGGGTTTGCTGTTATTTGTGTTTTTTCTATTGGATATATGTTGTCTTTTATGCCTGATTTTATTTTTACTTGTACTACTCTTTTTTCTTCTCCATCTATTGTGTATGTTTTATTTGTTATTATTTCATTTTCTAGTACCTTTGTTGCTTTTTTTGTTTCATCATCCATATTATAAAGCTCTTGTGCATTCCATTTTACTGAAACTGTTTTTTCTTTATTTACTTCTTCTGTTTTATTATCGTTCGAATATGTTCCTGTTAATTTTATTTTACTTTCCATGTTTAATAAATCCAATTTAAATTGGTCATCATTTCTTGCTACTATTTTAAAATATAATTCTTTAGTTTCTCCTGCATTTATTTGATCTATTCCACTTTCATCTTTTAACTTAAAGTTGCAGTTGCTTAAGTCTAGATTTACATTTTTTAAATTACCTTCCTTTACCGCTATGCTTAAATGTAAATTTAATTCAGACGTTATGTCTGCTTCTTTTACTTCCTTTCTTTCGCTATCTAGTATTTGGGCATTAAATGTAATTTGATTTTGCTCATCTGCTGCATATGAAATTAAACCACTTCCCAAATATGATCCGAAGTAGTGCAAAATTTGAAAAAGTTAAAGTTAAAACTAAAAATGTTGCTAAAACTTTTGTACTAATTTTTCCATCATTTGATTTTTTTAGATTTTTAAACATGTTTTTTTCCTCCTGATTTTATTTTAGTATTTTTTCTTTATCTTCTTATATTTATATAGCATTATTCTCACATTTTTTGCAATTAATGTCAATATACGTTTTTTCTATTTAATTGTTCAAATTCTACATCCTTTTTAAATTTGTTTACGGAAACTAATAGATTAAAAAGAATTTTTGAAAAATTACATTTTCATGACATTTTTGTAATTAAACGTAATTTCGCTATGATAATTTTATACATATATATTATATACGGTTATGTAAACTTTTTCAAGTGGTTTTTCTCACTTTTTTCAAGTTTTGTAGGTGTTTTTGGAAATATTAGTAAAAAGCATATTTCAATTAAAAAAAGAGAAAAGAAAAACAGGAATTATTAATATCTTTAACTCCTGTTTTTTGTATTATTTAGTTAATAATTAACCTGCAAGTTCTCTTTTTATTCTTAATATATTGTCTAATGTTTGTAAATATCCTTCTTTATAGCAAAACTCCAATTTTTTTATATTAAATGGTTTTACTTCTCTTAAATCTATTTCTAAAACAGATGTGCTTGCATTAACAGATTCTTTTATTAGGTTTTCTGTCATTAGGTCCAATGATTGCATTGTTATATTATATATTGTTTTTTGCTTTCTTGGGCTTTTTAGTTTAAAACGTAATGCAAGAACTTTGTCTATTCCCAATTCTTTTGTTTCTTTTACTGGTAGGTTTGAAAATATTCCCCCATCTACAAATTGATATTTTTCGTGTTCAAACGGAGCATACATTCCCGGGAAAGTTGAGCTCGCCCTTACGGCTTTGCCAATTTCTATGTCGTATATATACTCTTCACCTTTTAAATTTTCGTTATTTGTGAATATTATTTCTCTGTTTGAGATTAAGTCTGTTGCTGGAATAGTGATTGGCATTTTTAAGTCTTTTATGTTTTTTACATTTTTCTTTTTAGCTGCTTGCTCAACTACTTTTTCTATGTTTTCACTAGTTGTTATTCCACCTAATTTTATATCTCTTGTGGCTTTAATAGATTCCCATATATATTTAGGGCTTAAAGATAAAACCTGACTAGAAAATTCTCTAAATAATTTTATTATCTCATCTGTTTTATATCCCATTGCATATAAGGCAGCCACTATACTTCCTGCTGATGTTCCACCTATTGCTTCTATTTCTATTCCGTTTTCTTCTAGTGCTTTTATTGCGCCTATATGTGCTGCACCTCTTATTCCG
This sequence comes from Clostridium sp. CAG:452, assembly GCA_000434035.1. Lineage (GTDB taxonomy): Bacteria > Bacillota > Clostridia > TANB77 > CAG-508 > CAG-452. The sequence goes on from FR893519.1 coordinate 54,707, forward strand.
CCTCCCGCTAATGCTAGGCCTATTTTCATATACTGTACCTCCTTTATTTTCTTTTTGTTTCCATGTTGTACACTATTTTTCCTATTGTTTTGTCTGGTACTATTTTGCTTAAAAATCTTATCATTTTGTTGTTTGCTCCTGGTAATATCATATATTTTCCTTCAAACATTTTGTCTATTGCATAGTTTGCAACTTCTGTACTTGTCATAACTTTTGTTTTAAATTCTACGTTTGCTTTTTCTAAAAATGGTGTTTTTATTGGCCCTGGACATAGTGCACTTATTTTTACATTCGAGTTTCTTTTTCTTAATTCCTCGTAAATGCTTTGTGTTAATTTTAACACATATGCTTTTGTAGCATGGTATGTTGCCATGTGTGGTCCTGGCATAAATCCTGCTATTGATGCTACATTTAATATATATCCACTATTTTTTTTGCACATGTCTTGTAAGAATAGTTTTGTTAGTGTATGAACTGCACACACATTTGTGTTTATCATGTTTAATTCTGTTATTAAATCTGTTTCTATAAATTCTCCACAAGTTCCAAATCCTGCATTGTTTATTAATATATCTATATCTCCTACCTGTTTATATAATTCCACACAATTTTCCGCAAGGCTTAAATCCATGCATATTATTTGTGTTTTTGTTTTTAGTTCTTTTTGTACTTCTTCTAGCTTTTGTTGTTCTCTTGCTACTAAAACTAATTCTATTTCTTGCTCGCTTAATATTTTTGCCATTTCTTTTCCTAAACCTGATGAGGCTCCTGTAATTAATGCTTTCATGTTTTTCCTTCTTTCTAAATTGTTTGCTCTATTATATCAGATATTTACAAATTTTAATAGTTTTTACTTTATTTATTTTGATTTTTGTTATATAATCTTTTCAATATTGTTTAGGGAACTTTCACTTTTAAGAGTTTTTTTAACATTTATTTTATAGAAATGAGGAGATATGCTATGGATTATAATCATAAAGAAATAGAAAAAAAATGGCAAAATTATTGGGATGAAAAACAAAGTTTTAAAGCAATTACTGGAGATAATAAGGACCCATATTATATATTGGTAGAATTTCCTTATCCTTCTGGTGCGGGTCTTCATGTTGGGCATGTTAGAAGCTATACTGCTCAAGATGCTTTAGCTAGAATGAAAAGAATGCAAGGTTATAATGTTTTATATCCAATGGGCTGGGATGCTTTTGGTGCTCCTGCTGAACAATATGCTATTAAAAATCATATTCACCCAAAGGAAGCTGTAAAAGAAAATATTCATACTTTTAAAGGACAAATGAAAGATTTAGGTTTTTCTTTTGACTGGTCTCGTGAATTTTCTACTACTGACCCAGATTATTATAAATGGACTCAATGGCAATTCTTACAATTTTATAAACATGGTATGGCATATAAAGATACTATTCCTGTAAACTGGTGTCCTACTTGTAAATCTGTTTTATCTAATGAAGATGCAGCTGGTGGAGTTTGTGAAAGATGTGGTAGTACAGTTGAGCAAAAAGAAAAATCTCAATGGATGCTTAGAATGAGCAATTATGCAGAAGATTTATTAAAAGGTTTAGATGATACTAATTTTGCTGATAGAGTAAAACTTGGTCAAATTAACTGGATTGGTAAATCTACTGGTGTTGAACTTGATGTGCAAATTGTTGGTGGAGGTAAATTTTCTGTATTTACAACTTGTATTGAAACAGTTTATGGTATTACATTTTTTGTTATTGCTCCTGATGGCAAGTTAATTAAAGAATTAATGCCTAGAGTAAAAAATAAAGAGGAAGTTAATGAATATATTAAAGAAACTGCTAAAAAATCTGCTATGGATAGAACAGAGCTAAATAAAGGTAAAACAGGTTGCAGAGTAGATGGAATTATGGCTATTAATCCTGTTAATGGAAAAGAAGTTCCTGTATTTTTAGGTGACTTTGTTCTAGGAGACTACGGAACTGGGGCTGTTATGGCCGTTCCTTCTCATGACCAAAGAGATTTTGAATATGCTGTAGAACACAATTTGGAAATGATTCAAGTTATTGATGGTAGAGATGTTAGTGAATCTGCTTTTGAGAAACAAGATTATTTAGGTAAAGGTTGTAAATTGATTAATTCAGAAGAATTTACTGGTCTTACTGTTGAAGAAGCTAAAGAGGCTATTACAAATAAATTAGTAGAAAAAGGTATTGCTAGAAAAGTAAATAATTATAAAATGAGAGATTGGGTATTTTCTCGTCAAAGATTCTGGGGAGAACCTATTCCTATGATTTATTGTGAGAAATGTGGATGGCAACCAATGAAGGAAGAAGATTTACCTTTATTGTTACCAGATGTTGCAGAATATGAACCAACTGAAAGTGGAGAAAGTCCTCTTGCAAACATTACCGATTGGGTAAATACAACTTGTCCTCATTGTGGTGGAAAAGCTAGAAGGGAAACTGATACAATGCCTAACTGGGCTGGTTCTAGCTGGTATTTCTTAAGATTTATGGATCCTCATAATGATAAAGAATTTGCTTCTATGGACGCTATGAAATATTGGAAACAAGTTGACTGGTATAACGGAGGAATGGAGCATACTGCAAGACATTTACTATATGCAAGATTCTGGGTTCAATTTCTATATAATATTGGTTTAGTTCCTAAAAAAGAGATGATTTGGACTCGTGTTAGCCATGGTATGGTTTTAGGTTCTAATAATGAAAAGATGAGTAAATCTAAAGGAAATGTTATTAATCCTGATGATATAGTTAACGAATATGGTGCAGACACTTTAAGACTTTATGAAATGTTTATGGGTGATTATACTCAAGATGCTCCTTGGAGCACAGATTCTCTAAGAGGTTGCAAACGTTTTATAGACAAAGTTATTCGTTTAAAAGATAAAATTGGTGATGGAGATGGTTATTCTAAAAAATTGGAACCACTTATCCACAAAACTATAAAAAAAGTGCAAACTGATTTAACAACAATGGCTTATAACACAGCTGTATCTGCATTAATGATTTTAGCTAATAGCTTTGATGCTGAGGATAAAATAACAAAAGAAGATTATCATTTGTTATTAACTTTATTAAACCCTATTGCTCCTCATATTACAGAGGAACTAAATGAGCAATTAGGATTTAAGCCAATTTGCGAATCTAGCTGGCCTAAATATGATGAAGCTAAAACAATAGATAGTGAAAAGGAAATTCCTGTTCAAATAAATGGTAAAGTAAAAGCAACTATTAAAATTGCTTTAGATGAAGATGAATCAAGTGTAAAATCAAAGGCTCTCGAAGCTGTTGCTAGTTTACTAGATGGAAAAAATGTTGTAAAAGAAATCTATGTAAAAAATAAAATTTATAATATAGTTGTAAAATAAAATATGGAATTAACAAAAATGAGGCATACGATGTGTGCCTCATTTTTACTTTTGAAAATATCTTTTTTATAAATTATTTAAAGTATTCTATTCCTGATTCAAATAGTTTTTGGTCCATATTTCCTGGTACGTTTATTATATTTCCTCTATAACTTCTTTCTGAATGTGCCATTTTTCCAAGTATTCTACCATCTTTGCTTGTTATTCCTTCTACTGCATATACTGAACCGTTTGGATTGTAATCTATGTCGTATGTTGCGTTTCCTTTTTCATCTACATATTGTGTTGCTACTTGTCCATTTTTTATTAATTCCTGCATTACTTTTTCGCTTGCTACAAATTTTCCTTCTCCATGTGAAATTGGTATTATGAATTCTTCTTCTAAGTCTACTTTGCTAAACCATGGTGATAATTTTGATACTACTTTTGTTGTTACTAATTTTGATTGGTGTCTTGCTATATTGTTATATGTTAGTGTTGGCATTTCAGATGTTGGTTCTACAATTTCTCCAAATGGTACTAGGCCTAGTTTTATTAATGCTTGGAATCCATTACATATTCCTAATATTAAACCATCTTGTTCATTTAAATGTTTGTGAATTGCTTCTTTTAATCGTGGATTTCTAAATACTGTTGCTATAAATTTACCAGAACCGTCTGGCTCATCTCCTGCACTAAATCCGCCTGGAAGCATTATTATTTGTGATTCATTAATTAGTTTTTCCATTGCAATTATAGATTCTTCTATGTCTGTTTGTTTTAGGTTTTTAAATACCGCTATTTTAGGATCTCCTCCTGCATCTATAAATGCTTTTGCTAAATCATATTCGCAGTTTGTTCCTGGAAATACTGGTATAAAGATTTTTGGTTTGGCTATTTTTATTTTATGTGAGCTCACTTGAGGTGTGCCCCCTGCAGGTTTGTACAATATGTTTTCTATTTTTTTATTTATTTCATTTGTTTTTGTTGGGAATACTTTTTCTAGTGGCTCTTCCCATACTTTTATTAATTCTTCTAGGTCTAATATTTCGTCTTCTGATATTTTTATTTCTTTTTTATTTGTAGTGATTCCTAAAAGTTCTAATTTTTTATTTTCTATTTTATCTTTTGCTTCTATTATAAATGTTGCATAACGTGGCTTAAATAAGCATTTATTAGCTTTAAATTCAAAACCTATTTTATTACCTATACACATTTTTGTTATTGTATCTGCTATTCCAAATTGTCTTACTGTTGCAACAGATATAACCTTGCCATCTTCTATTAGTTTATGCACTAATTCATAGTTTTCTTTTAAATCTTCAAAATCTGGTAAAAATTCTTCTGTTATTTTTGTTTTTAACATATACACATTTGAATTTGCTTTTTTAAATTCATTTGATACTACTTTATTTGTGTCTACAACCCCTATACAGAATGATGTAAGTGTTGGTGGAACATCTAATTCGTTGTATGAACCTGACATTGAGTCTTTTCCACCTATTGATGCAAGTCCTAGTTTTTCTTGAACTAAGTATGCTCCCAAAAGTGCTGCTAATGGTTTTCCCCATCTTGTAGGCTCTTCTCTTAATTTTTCAAAATATTCTTGGAAAGTAAACCATGCTTTTTTGTAATCTCCTCCACACGCTACATATTTTGTAAGTGAATCTATAACTGCAAATGCAGCTCCATGTAATGGGCTTATTTCTGAAAGATATGGATCATACCCAAAACTCATTATTGTTCCAGAATTTGTGTACCCTTTTAATGTTGGTATTCTTGCACACATTGCTTCTGTAGGTGTTAATTGGTATTTACCACCGAATGGCATTAGAACTGTTCCTGCTCCTATTGAGCTGTCAAATCTTTCTACCAATCCTTTTTGAGAACAACAATTTAAATCTGATATTGTCTCCTTCCAAAGTTCTGTTTTTGCACAATTTTTTCCGTTTGTTTTGATGCAATTTTGCGGGTTGCCCAGGAGTGGGACCCCTACACTGTTTTTATTTTGTTGTATTTTTCTTTTTCCTTCAAAATACTCTTGTATTCCTTTTGGTTTTTCTATTTTTGCGTTTGCTATTTTTACTGTTCCGTTTGTGTTTAAAAATTCTCTTGATAAGTCAACTATAAGCTTTCCTCTCCAGTACATTTTCATTCTTGGTTCTTTTGTTACTTTTGCTACTACGGTAGATTCTATATTTTCTTTTTCTGCAAGTTTTTGGAATTTTTCTACATCTTTTTCTTCTATTACTACTGCCATTCTTTCTTGTGATTCTGATATTGCTAGTTCAGTTCCATCTAATCCTTCGTATTTTTTTGGAACTTTATCTAGGTTTATTTCTAATCCGTCTGCGAGTTCTCCTATTGCTACGGAAACACCGCCTGCGCCGAAATCATTACATCTTTTTATTAGTGTTGTTACTTCTGGATTTCTAAATAATCTTTGTATTTTTCTTTCTTCTGGTGCATTTCCTTTTTGTACTTCTGCTCCGCATGTTGTAAGTGATGCACTATTATGTGCTTTTGATGAACCTGTTGCTCCTCCACATCCATCTCTACCTGTCCTTCCACCTAATAGAACTACTACATCTCCTGGCTCTGGTACTTTTCTAATTACGTTTTTCTTTGGTGCTGCTCCTACTAATGCACCTATTTCTAGTCTTTTAGCTACATAGCCTGGGTGATATATTTCTGCAACTTGTCCTGTTGCTAATCCTATTTGGTTTCCATATGAACTATATCCTCTTGCTGCTTCATTTGTTAGTTTTCTTTGTGGCAGTTTGTTTGGTAGTGTGTCTTTTACTGATGTTCTTGGATCTCCACATCCTGTTACTCTCATTGCTTGATACACATATACTCTTCCAGATAATGGGTCACGTATTGCTCCGCCCAAACATGTTGCTGCTCCACCAAATGGTTCTATTTCTGTTGGATGATTATGTGTTTCATTTTTGAACATTATTAGGTATTCTTCTGGTTTTCCATCTACCAATATTTCTGCTTGTATACTACATGCATTTATTTCTTCTGATTCGTCTAAATCTTTTAACATTCCTTTTTTCTTTAATTCTTTTACTGCTATTGTTGCTACATCCATTAAGCAGATATCTTTTGCCTTTTTCCCATCATACACGTATTCTCTAGATTTTTTGTAGTCTTCATATATTTTATTTGCTAAATCCCAGTCTATTTCTACTTTGTCTAATTTGCTTAAGAATGTTGTATGTCTACAATGATCTGACCAATATGTATCTATCATTTTCATTTCTGTCATGCTAGGATCTCTTTTTTCTACATCTCTAAAATACTTCTGGCAGAATTTTAAATCTTCTATATCCATTGCAAACCCATACTTATCATAGAATTTTTTTGAATCTTCATCTGTCATGTGTATAAATCCTTCTACTATTGCTACGTCTTTTGGCTCTGGATGTTCATCTTTTACTGTTTTTAATTTTTCTAATGTACATTCTCTTGAGTCTACTGGATTTATTATATATTTTTTTATTTTTTCTAAGTCTTCAGTACTTATATTTCCTTTTATAACATATATTTTTGCACTTTTTGCAAGTGGTCTTTCTCCTTCTGTTAATATTTGCAAACATTCTGATAGTGAGTTTGCTCTTTGGTCAAATTGTCCTGGTAAATATTCTACTCCAAATATTTTATCTTCTTTTGCGAATGGATATTCTTCTTCAAAGCATTCATCTACTTGTGGTTCAGAAAATACTGTGTTTTTTGCTTTTTCAAATATTTCATCATTTATGCCTTCTACATCGTATCTGTTTACTATTTTTAAATCTTCTAGATTTTCTAATAGCAGATTTTCTTTTAGGTCTTTTAATAAACCTTTTGCTTCTACACTAAATTCTGGCTTTTTTTCTACATAGATTCTTTTTACCATTTTATTCTCTCCTCTATATTATTATATAATTACTTCCCTATTGCCTTCTATTACCTCACCAATCAAATATGCCTCTTCTCCAGCTTGTTTTAATATTTCTAGTGATTTTTCTACTTCACTTTCTGGAACTATTACAGCCATTCCTATTCCCATATTGAATGTATTATACATATCTCTTTCTGGTATGTTTCCTCTTTCTGCAATTAGTTTAAATATTGGTGGTACTTCATAAGAATTTTTATCTATTTTTAATGCTACACCTTCTCTTAACATTCTTGGCATATTTTCGTAAAATCCTCCACCTGTTATATGTGATATTCCTTTTACTTTTACTTGTTCTATAAGTTTTAATATTGGTTTTACATATATTTTTGTTGGTTTAAGCAGAGCTTCTCCTACTGTACATCCCAGGCTTTCTACGTATTCGTTTAAGTTTTCTTTATTTACTTCAAATACTTTTCTAACTAGTGAAAATCCATTAGAATGAACTCCTGATGATTTAAGTCCTATTACTTTATCCCCAATTTCTATTGTTTTGTTGTTTATAATTTTCTTTTTATCTACTATTCCAACACAGAATCCTGCTAAATCATATTCATCTACTGGATAAAAGCCTGGCATTTCTGCTGTTTCTCCGCCTATTAAGCTACACTTTGCTTTTTTACATCCTTCTGCTACTCCTGCTACTATTGTTGCTACCTTTTCTGGTATGTTTTTTCCAAGTGCCATATAGTCTAAAAAGAACATTGGGCTTGCTCCCGTGCATATTACGTCATTTGCACACATTGCTACACAGTCTTCTCCTATTGTGTCGTGTTTATCCATTAAAAAAGCCAATTTTAGTTTTGTTCCTACTCCATCTGTTCCGGAAACTAAAATTGGTTCTTCCATTCCTTTAATTTGTGGCGCATAAAGTCCGCCAAATCCACCTATGTCTGATATTACTGCATTTGTATATGTTGCTTGCACTGCTTTTTTCATTAGTTCCACGCCTTTGTATCCTGCTGTAACATCTACGCCTGCTGCTTTGTAACTCTCGCTAAAACTCTTCTCCATTACAAACCTCTCCTATCTTTTGAAGGATTTTGTTCCTTCTGTTTTTGATAGGGTTATTATATTATATTACTACTTTTTTTTCAACAAATTTCGTATATATTTTTGTTGTTTTTTTGGCAAATATTATTGACATATTTTTACAGTTTGTAGTATAATTGTATTTGGAAATAGGAAAAGCAGAAATGTGGCTCTGTCATCTCTTTACATATATGATAAGGAGGTGATGCTTATGGTTGAACAAACTATGTTACATATAATAATTTTACTTTTCACTGCACTTGTTGCAGTAACCATAATTGCTATTACCTTAATTATAGTTTTGGCTATAATTACCAGTAAATAAGCAAAATCACATCTCTGCATGCTATTAGAGATGTGATTTTTATTAAATCCCTGATGGCAACCACATTTTTGTGGCCTCCTATTTCTATTTTTATTATACCATATATTTACATTTTGTAAATACCTTTTTGGCAAATTTATATAATTTTTGCAATTATTGCTTTTGTTGTAATTCCTTGTTCTTCAAACATCTTCTCATGTTCTGTTTCTATATTGCTTTCCCATATAGGCTCTTTGTGTAAGTTTTCTGTTTGTTTTAGAATTTTAAAGCCTGTTTCTTCTAGATATTTTATTGTTGCTTTATATAAATTGTAGTCGTCTGTTTTAAAGTATATTTCTCCTCCTGGTTTTAAAAATATTTTGTATTTTTCTAATTGTTTTGTATGTGTTAGTCTTTTTTTGTTATGCCTTGGTTTTGGCCAAGGATTGCAAAAGTTTATATATATTCTATCTACTAAATCTTTTTCGTTCAATATGTTTTGTATTATTTCTATTTCATAAGCTGTTATAAGCACATTGTCTATTTCTCTTTGTGCATTTAAGTATTCTTTTTCTATGTTTCTTTTTGCTAGCCCTAATACCTCACTTTTTATATCTATTCCTAAATAATTAATTTCTGGATTTTGTGCTGCAAGTTTTGCTATAAAGCTTCCTTTTCCACATCCGAAGTTCTAAGTGCATTGGTTGATTTTTTCTTTTAAATGCTTTATGCCATTTTCCTAGATTCTGGGTTGCGTCATCTATAAAAAACTCTGTTTCCGCAAGTTCTTCTCTAACCCACGGTTTTCTTCTCATTCTCATTTTTTGTTTCCTCTTTTTCTTCTATTTTTTTGCTCCATTTATCTATATAATATCTACGGATAATTGCAAGGTTTGTAAACATTCTTCCTACAAATACTACTATTGCTGCTAGGTATATATCTACATTTAATTTTACACCTAGCCAGGTTAATAGTATTGAAAGTATTGCATTTCCAAAAAATCCTGATAGAAATACTTTTAAGTCAAAATTCCCTTTAAGTACTGATGTTATTCCACCAAATACAGAATCTAAAGCTGCAACTATTGCTATTGCTAAGTAACCTGAATATGTATATGAAATTACTGGTGCATGCATCCCTATTAGTGCTCCTATTACACATCCTATTAAAATTGCTATTGCTATCATTTAATTACCCCCTAATTTGCATATTCCATGCTTAAATTTCCTTCATATTTTTTTATTTCTATGTTTTTTTCTCTTTTAAGTGTTACATCTTTTCCTTCTGCAAGTTTTGTGTCTATATATCCATATTGTTTTTTTGAAAGTCCACTCTCTAGATATGTAGGATTTCCTATTGCTTTTACAACATATGGCGAAACTATCATTTCTTGTCCATTTATACGTATATGTGTATTGCTAATGTCTACTATATATGTATCATATACTATTCTTTGGTCATTTATTGATATAGCTTCTGCTCCCGCTTCTTTTAGTTCATTTACTAATAGTCGTAAATCCTCTGACCAAATTCTTTGGTTTCTTGTGTCTGTTAGTGTTATTACAACTCCTTCACCTTTAACGTCATTTTTCCCTAGTAAATTGTTAAATTGCTCTAGCTCTTTTGCTAATACTTCTGATGCTTCTGTATTGCTTTCAATTGTTTGCTCATATTCTGCTATTTTTGCATTTACCTCTTCTAGTCTTTTATTTGTTTCTTCTGTTTTTTGTTTAAAATTTGTTATTCCCGTTCTTAATTCGTCTTCTCTCATATTTTCTAATGAAGTGAAGTCTGTTTGTTTAACTGTTTTGAATTGGATGAACATAACTGCTGTTAATATTAGCATTACTAAACCTATTGTTATTGTTATTGTTATTTTTCCTTTTTTCAACTATTCATCACCTCTTGTTAAGAAATCCGAGCTATACACTCCTTCATATTTTGGAAGTGTAATTTTTTCTGATTTTTGTACATATACTTGCACTCCTGCATTAGCTAATATCTCTAAATATCCACCAGGTCTACTTAATGCATAGTGCATTCTTTCTGGATACCCTATTGCTTGTATTGTTATTGGTACTGACACCATTTCTCCATTTATTCTTATTATATTTCCATCGCAAAGTATTGAAGTTTTACTTGTTATTCTTTGATCATTAATTGCTATTGCATCTGCTCCTGCATTAAATAATTCATTTATTATATATGTTAAATCTCCTTCATGTACTAGGTAATCGCTTACATTTAGCACTTCTGAACTATTTATCTGTCTATTGTCATCAAGATTTATTATAAAACCTGGTCCTGTTACTTCTGTTAGTCCTAATAATTTTCTATCCTCTTTTATTTCCGCTTCTATATTAGTATCTGTTTCATTATTTTGGGTTGCCTGATTTCTAACTTCTTCTAGTCTTCTTTCTGCTTCTTCTAGGTTTTTA
>FR893519.1:65828-75468 GCA_000434035.1 Clostridium sp. CAG:452
ATTCGTCTTGGTTTTTTAAGAATTCGTCTTTTAAGCCGCTATTATCACTTATTCCTGTTCCTACTGTATTTGTAGCTTTTTCTATTGTTCTCATTTGAACTACTATTGATATTGTTAAAAGCATACATACTACGCCCAAAATTATTGCTATTTTATTTTTATGCAATTTTTTCACCTCTTTATACTTTTTCTCTAAACACTGCTTTTTCAGCACCTTGAAAATATATTTCACCTTGTTTTCCTTTTTCTTGTTCAATAATATACTCTATTTTTAATATTTTTACATTGATATTTGTTAAATCCCCAAATTCAACTGTTTTATTTTCACTTGGTATTATTATTTTATAATTCGTTGGATCAGATATATCAATTTCAGCAATTATTGCTCCAACTGATGTGGTTTTTGCTGTTTCCATTATTTTTATTACGTTTTCTAGTTCTTTTAAGTCTTCTACTACTAGTCTATTTCCTTCTTTTATGTTCTCTGTTGGAGTTTTGAATCCACTAATTATAGGAAGTTCTAGTGGTTCTTGTGAAATTTCTAACATATATCCTTGATTATTTATATATACATATCCATTTGCGAATTTAAGCATATATGTTGCTATTCTCTCAGTTACTTCTAGGTTTACTGTTCCAGATATTGTTTTTGTTATTTTTACGTTTTCTATATATGGATTTTGTTCTATTGATTCTTCTACTTTTTTGTTTAGCACTTTAAACATATTTTCATTTTTTGTTAATCCTGATAAGCTTATTATTTCTTGCTCTGATATTTTATTGTTATTTGTTACTGTTATGTTTGTTATGTTAAACACACTTGATAGCATGAATAAGATTATAGCAGTTGTAAGTATTGCTAATAAAAATATCCATTTTACTATTTTTAATTTAATATTTTTCTTTTTTGGTTTTTTATTATTTTTTGCTGTTTGTGTCTTTTTTACTGGTTTACTTTTTGAAACTGTTTTTTTATCTTTTGGCTTTTTACTCTTACTTTTTTTTGCTTTGGTGTCTTTTTTTGGTTCTTCTTTTAATGTCATTCCTATAATTATTTCATTGTCTAAATTTATTATATCATTATCTTCATTGTTACTTTTTTGAGTTTTACCTTTTCTTGTTTTTTGTGTTCTCGCAGAGTTTCTCTCTTTTACATTTTTAGATTTTCTATTATTTCTTTTTTTTATTTTTTCGTCTTTATTTGTATAAAATGAATCAATAGTTTGTCCTTTAGATTTTCTCATAGGTATCCTCCAATATCTGTATTTGTAGGCGAGCATTGCTCGCCCATTATATGTTTTATAACAATGTTCATTTAATCTATTTTTTTACTTGTACATTTGCACCAATTTTGTTTAGTTTTCTATCTAATGCTTCATAACCTCTTAATATATGTTCAACATTGGTTACTGTCGTTTGTCCTTTTGCTACAAGTCCAGCTAAAACTAATGTTGCTCCTCCTCTTAGGTCTGTTGCTTCTACTGTTGTTCCTACTAGTTTTTTTGTTCCTTTTACTATTGCAACTTTTCCTTCTGTTGTAATTTTTGCCCCCATTCTTTTTAGTTCACTTGTATATTTATATCTATTTTCAAATATATTTTCTATTATCATTGAAGTACCTTTTGCCGTTGTTAACATTCCTGTAAAAATTGATTGCATATCTGTTGGAAATCCTGGATATGGCATTGTTTTTATATCTACTGCTTTTAACCTTTTTGGTGCTTCTAAAATTACAGAATTTTTTCCTACATTTATTTTACAACCACTTTCTTCTAATTTGCTAATTACTGGTCCTATATGTATTGGTTCAACTTTATTTAGTTCTATTTTCCCTCCTGTAATTGCAGTAGCACATAAAAGCGTTCCTGCTTCTATCCTGTCTGGCATAACGTTATAGCTTACATTTTTTAAAGTTTTAACACCATCTATTTTAATAACATTTGTTCCAGCACCTTTTATTTTTGCTCCCATTTTGTTTAAAAAGTTTTGTAAATCTACTATTTCTGGCTCCATTGCTGCATTTGTAATTATAGTTTCTCCTTCTGCTAATACAGATGCCATTATAATGTTTTCAGTTGCTCCTACTGATGGAAAATCTAGTTGTATTTTGCTACCTATAATTTGATTTGTTTTGCAGTTTATGTATCCAGCTTCTTCTTCTATTTCTATTCCTAATTTTCTTAGTCCTTTTAGGTGCAAATCTATTGGCCTCGAACCAATATCACATCCTCCTGGATATGAGAATGTTGTTTTTTTAAATCTCCCAAGTATTGCTCCTGCTAATACAACAGATGACCTCATTTGTCTCATTAAATCATCTGGAATTTTGTGTTCTTCCATATTGCTCGAATCTATAACTATTTTACCATTTCTCTTATATATTTTGCAACCTAAAATCTCTAATATTTTCAAAGTTATTTGGGTATCATGTATGTTAGGTACGTTATATAATTTTGTAATTTTTCCACTTAATATACTAGCCGCTATTATTGGAAGCGAAGCATTTTTTGAACCTGAAACTTCCAAAGTTCCTTCTAGCCTTCTTCCCCCTTCTATTATGTAACTTATCATTTTATTCATCCTCTCCGTATAAATGTTTTGCTATATTTTATGAAGAGGTTACAAAAATGGTTACAAATTACAATTTGTTTGACTTTTATTTTCTCATAATATAGAATAACTGTAATATATTAATTTTGAAAGAAGGTATTTTATGGACTTAACTAACGCTATTCAAATTGCAAAAGCAGTTCGAAAAAATTCTTATTCTCCTTATGGTAAATATTATGTTGGATGCGCTTTAATGTGCAAATCTGGAAAAACTTATTCTGGATGCAATATTGAAAATGACGGAATACAATCAATATGTGCCGAAAGAGTAGCTTTTACAAAGGCTATTTCGGAAGGTGAAAGAGATTTTGAATATATTGTAGTTTGTGGTGGAAATACTCTTGATTCTTTAGATAACTGTTTACCTTGTGGGTATTGTAGACAATTTATGTGTGAATTTGTTAATAAAGATTTTAAAATTTATGCTCTTTCTGAGGGCGATAAAATTACTGAATATTCTATTTCTGATTTATTACCAAATAATTTTAGATTAACTACCACATCTTGACTTTTTTGCACATTTGTACGATAATGTTTATGTTCTTTCTAGCAAGATGGAACATATTTTATTTTAGGATGTGATTATTATGTCAAGATCAAAAGTTGATGTAGTTTTAGGAACTTTTTATGGTGATGAAGGTAAAGGAAAAATTATCGATTACCTAGGAAGTAATGCAGATATAGCTGTTAGATGTTCTGGTGGAAATAATGCTGGACATACTATTGAGGTTGATGGAATAAAATTTGCTTTTCATTTAATTCCTTCTGGAATTTTAAACAAAGGTACTATTGCTGTTATTGGTAATGGCGTTGTTGTTGATCCAAAGGTTTTAATTGAAGAAATGGAAAATTTAAAAGAGCATGGTTATTCTGCTGACAATTTACGTATTAGTGATAAAGCTCATATTATTCTTCCTTACCATGTTGAAATGGATAAGTTGCTAGAAGAAAATAGAGGAAGCAACAAAATTGGAACAACAGCAAGAGGTATTGGTCCTGCTTATTGTGATAAATATGAAAGATGTGGAATTCGTGCAGAAGATTTAATTTCTGATCGTTTCGAAGAACTTTTAACTATTAATATTAATAATAAAAATAAAATTTTCGAAATGTATGGGCATGAAACTGTAGATTTAGAAAAAACTCTTGCAGATTATAAAGAATATGCTAAAATTTTAAAACCATATATTACAGATACTGTTACTTTAATCCATAATGCATTAGATGAAGGTAAAAAGGTTATTTGTGAAGGAGCTCAAGCAACTTTACTTGATATTGATTTTGGAAGTTATCCATTTGTTACTTCTTCTAACCCTTCTATTGGTGGTGTTTGTACAGGTAGTGGTGTTGGAGCAAGAGACATTGGAGAGGTTTATGGCGTACTTAAAGCTTATTCTTCAAGAGTAGGTGCTGGTCCTTATGTTACTGAACAAAATAATGAAATTGGTGATACAATAAGAGAACTTGGACATGAGTATGGAACTACAACTAAAAGACCTAGAAGATGTGGATGGCTTGATTTAGTTGCATTAAAGTATGCTGTTAGATTAAATGGTATTACTGGACTTGCTGTAAATCATGTTGATACTATTGGTAAGTTAGATAATATAAAATTATGTGTTGCATATAATTGCAATGGAAAAGAAACAACTGATTTCTCAACAAATGTTGATTTCTTAAATAATTCTTATGCTGTATATGAAGATTTTGATGGAAACTTTGGTGATATTAGTAATTGTAAATCATTCGAAGAACTTCCAGATAATGCTAAAAAATATTTAAGAAGAATAGAAGAATTTACTGGTGTTCCTGTTAAGTTTATAGGAACTGGTGCAGGAAGAGAAGATATGATTGTAAGATAGTCAAAAACAGGACAAACCCAAACGAATAAGGACAGACCCTTTTGTTTTAATTTAAACAAAAGGGTCTGTCCCTATTCGTTTTTTGCACATTTTTTTATTGATTGAATATACTATATTGTTAATACATATATTTAATTAGGAGTGATTTTATTGAATAACAATAATAATTTTGATATTTCTCAAATGATGAATATGCTTTCTAAAATGGATAAAAAAGACCTTGAAGCTGGAATTGCAAAAGCTAACAAAATTCTTCAAACTAAAAGTAAAGAAGAAATTTTAAGAGATTTACAAAATAATTCTAAATAAGTTAGTTTAAAATAATAAGGTGGTTTGGTAATTTTGAATAGTGAAGATATGTCAGATGTTTTTGAAAAATTGAATAATATTGCTGGTCAAAATAATGTTTCACCTGATATGGTAAACAATTTATTTAACATGCTTAATAATTCCAATGCCTCAAATAATGCAAATTCTTCATCTGATTCTTCTAATTCAAATGATAGTCAAAGTAGTGAGAATAATACAAGTGGTATTGATATTGAAACTATTATGAGAATGAAAACCATTATGGATAAAATGAATGCAAAAGACGACCCTCGTGCTAACCTTTTGCAATGTTTAAAACCTTATTTAAAAGAGAGCCGTAAGTCCAAGGTCGACCAATATATTCAGCTCATGAATATGAGTAAGATTATGGAGGTTTTTCCTTTTATGGGTGGTGATAAAAAGAAATGATAATAAATTTACATTTTGATGATATTCTTCTAGTTTCTTTACTTGCATTTCTTTATGAAGAGGGAGTACAAGATCAATTTTTGTTTATTGCGTTGATTTTATTATTGCTTTCATGATGAAAAAGAGAAAAGAGGGAAAAAGGGGACAGTCCCCTTTTTCCCTCTTTTTGTTATTCCATTACAATTTTATCATTTTCTATATATGCATATTTACATTCTTGTTCTGTTTCTACTTCTTCTCTTTCTATTTCTCTTACTATATTAGAGATTCTTATTTGTGGACAATCTATTTCTTGTGCTGCTATTATTGCTTTTTTGTTTCCTTTTGCTCCGGCATGTGCAAGTCCTCTCAAGTGTCCTAAAACTACTATATTTTCTCCTGCTATTACTTCTGCTCCACCATTTACATCTCCTAGTATCACTAAGCTTCCTTCGAATTCTATTTTTTGTCCAGACCTCATATTTCCTTTATAAAATTTTGTCTCTGAATTTTCTATTTCTTTTTCGAAAACTCTTTTTATTCCGTGCAATCCCAATACTTTTGGGCTATCAAAAGTTACTTCTACATCGATGTCTTTATTTATTATTTTTCTTATTTCTTCTATTTCTTTATTTTTTAAAACTTTTCCTACTACACATATTGGCGTTTTTTCACTTTTGTATAATTTTTTTAATGCTGGTATTTTTTTATTCAAACATTCTACTGTTTCTTTTTGTGTTGCTCCCTCGCTTATTCTTATCATTATTTCGTCTTTTTTCATGCTTATTCCTACTGGATTTCTCATATTTATCGCTCCTTTATTAGTTTTGTTGTTCTGTGTATGGCAATGCTGTATTGTTTTCTGCTACGTTTTCTTTTAATTTAAATTGTGCTTCTATAATTTCTTTTGCTACTTCTGCTGCATAGTATCCATGCGAACCATTTTCTACTAATACAACTACTGCTATCTCTGGTGCTTCATATGGTGCAAATCCAACAAACCATGCATTTACATTATCTCCCGCTTCTGCTGATCCTGTTTTTCCTCCTACTTCTATTGGGAAATTCTTAAATACTGAGTATGCTGTTCCTCCGGTTTCTGTTGTAACTGATTTCATACCTTCTAATACTGCATTTAAATTATCTTGATTAATGTTTAAATCTTCTTGTTCTGTTTTCTTTATACCAAGTTTTTCTGCTACATATGAGTTTATTTCATCTCTTGGAACTGATTGCCCTTCTGCATTTATTATATCTTTTATTAATGTTACATCTATTCTTTTTCCCCCGTTTGTAAGCATTGCTATATACCTTGCTATTTGTAACGGAGTAAAATTATTTTCTGCTTGTCCTATTACTGCTGATAGTGAGTTTCCATAGTACCAAGTTTGCCCTAATTTTTCATATAATGTTTTTCCTGCTAAAGTTCCAGAGGTTTCCCCTGGTAATTCCACATTTGTCTTCTCGCCTAGTCCAAAGTATTTTGCATATTTTTCTAAGTTATCTATTCCCATTCTGGTTATTAGTTCATAGAAATAATAATTACAAGAATTTTTTATTGCCCCAGATACATTTAGTGGTCCATGTCCTCTTCCATAGCTAGTATAATACCAACATCTAGGCTTATATCCTTTTGGATATATTCCTGTATCATTAATTGTTTCTGTTCTTGTTACTGCACCTGTTTCTAATCCTGCTATTGCTGATGCCATTTTAAATATTGATCCTGGAGCATAAGCACTCATTGTTCTATTTATTAATGCACTTTTTCCTTCCTGTGTATATTCTGTCCATTTTTGATTGCTTATTCCATCTATAAATAGTTCCGGCTCGAAATCTGGATAACTTGCCATTGCTAATACTTCTCCAGTTTTTACGTCTAATGCAACTACTGCGCCATTGTTTACATTTCTTTGTTCTGCAAATCCACCTGTTCTTATTTTTTCTATATTATTTTTTAATGCTGATTCCGCTACGGATTGTAAATTTGCATCTATTGTTAATACTACATCGTCCCCTGCAACAGCTTCTTTTGTTATATATTCTGCCGATGTAACACCATCAATTGTCATATCTGTTTGTTTTTTTCCATTTTCCCCTTTTAGGTATTTTTCAAATAAAAATTCTATTCCGGTTTTTCCTATATAATCATTTATTGAATACCCTTCATGCTCATCTAGCTCTTCTTTGTTTATTGGTCCAATATATCCTAAAATATGTGATGCTAAATTACCTCTTAAGTATTTTCTTCTTGGAGTTGTAGATGTTGCTATTCCTGGGAACTTTGAACTTTGTTCTTCAAATATTGCTACACTTTCTTTTGATATGTTGTTAGATATAACATATGCACTCATACTGCTATATCCTTCTTTTTCTATGCCATATCTTAATCCTATTATTTTTCTTGCTTCCTTTATGTCTTCATTTTTTATCTCATATTTTTCTTTAAATTTATTTATTACTTGCTCTGATGTTAAGTTTTCTTCTAATTTATTTGATTTTAGCCAATTGTTTATTTCCTCTTGACTGTCCATAGTAAATACTAATGTTTCTGCATCTATTGGAAATTTATCTTTATAACTATCATTATGTTGGTCTAACACTTTTGTAACTTCTAGCAACGTGTTATTTAATGTTTGCTTATCTATTTTACTTTTATATATTTCCAGGATGTATTGTGTAATTGTTCCTGCTATTGTGTTTCCATTTCTATCTAATATGTTTCCTCTTGCTGCCTCTATTTTTGTTTCTCTTGTAAGTCTTGTGCTTGATTTTTCTCTGTACTCCTCACCATGAACTATTTGAAGATTAAAAAGCTGAATAATCAGTATTATTCCTATTATATAGACTAATACTGTAAGTATGTTGTATCTTAAATTCCTTTTGTCCATACAAGACCTCCTCTTTTCAGCTTAAAAATACTTAGTTAATATTTTATCTTCATTAAATACTTGTTCTAGTTTTTCTCCTAATTTTCGTATTAATGGATAAATTATTATTATTATCATTAGATTAAATATTATTTCTATTAAAACTATTTTTAAAAACGTAAGCACCTCTATTGAAGCTCCATTTATCATTTTATATATATATGCTATTATCTCACATATCAAAGTAGTGCCCATTGAAATTAGCATTATTGTTATTCTGCTATCTTTTGAAAAGTTTTTACTATATATTCCTCCGTAACAATCCTGCTATTCCCAGTTGTATTGCATAAATTCCTAAATTTTTTCCTATAAAAAAATCTAGCAATAATCCTAAAACTATTCCTGTTGTGGCTCCATATATTTTTCCAACAAACAGTCCTACCATTAATACTAAAATTATAAAAAGGTTTGGTTTTATACCTGCTATATTAAACCAACTGAAGAAATTTGATTGTAAAAAATATATTAAAATAAATATTAAAAATATAATTATTGTTGATAATATTTTTTTCATAGCAATCCTTCCATTTCAAAAAGTTGTAATACCATTGCTGAAATTGTTCCTATTGCATAAAGTGTTAAAACAATTTTTATATTTTGTTTTGGATGTTGATTTACTTTAAATAGCACTAAAAGTCCTACTCCCGCATTTACTAGTAATCCACCAATCATTACGGCTAAGCTTAGCACTCCTGATAAATATAATTGTGTTAATATTACTGATGATGCACAGTTTGGTATTAAGCCTATTAGTCCAGCTATCAATGCTCCTAATATTGGTTTGCTTGAAATCAATCCACCTAATGCATCTTCTCCTATTATTTTAATTATTATATTTAGTATTAGAGATATAATTAAAATAAATATAAGTACATTTACTGTATGTTTTATTGCTGATTTCCATATTCCCTCTTCGCAATGGCAATGCTCGTGTTCGCACAAATCTTCTATATTTTCTTCTTTTTCTTCTTTGTGATTTTTTCTTAATATTAGATCTATCAAAAATCCTGCTAAAATTCCTATTAGTATTTTTATTCCCAAAATTTTTAATATTAAAACTCCATTTACACCTTCTGATAATAGAATTGGTAACATTTCATCTGATGTTGATAGGTATACAGCAAACAGTGTTCCGTAATGTTATTACTCTTCCTGCATAAAGATTTGTTGCTGTTACAGAGAATCCGCATTGTGGAAACGCACCTAAAATTCCTCCTATTAATGGTCCAAATTTACCAGATTTTTTTATTGCTTGTTTTGTTTTATTTGTAGTTTTGTGTTCTAACCATTCCATTATTAAATATGCTATTAATAAAAAAGGTAATAATTTTATTGCATCTAGCAAAGTATCTAATAAAATGTCTAATAATTTTTCCACTAAAAACTCCTCCTATTATACCTTGCAATATTACCACTTTTTGCCTATAAAGTCAAGGTACGCTTGACTATTGCTCGTTTTTAATGTATTATTATTTATATTGATTTTAGACAGGTGATATGGATATGTTATGTTCAAACTGC
>FR893519.1:75509-94400 GCA_000434035.1 Clostridium sp. CAG:452
TGCCATAAAAATATGGCTGTGATTTTTACAAAAAAAATAGATGGTGATAAGAGCTCTATGGAAGGGCTTTGTTATAATTGTGCAAAGGAAAAAGGAATTAATCCCTTAGAAGTCCTTGCAAAACAAGCAAATTTATCAGAAGATGAATTAAATGACATGTCAAAACAATTTGAGAATCTTTTTGGAGATATCGCTCAAAATATTGATATAGAGAATATAAATCCGGAAAACATGAGTGAAGATGGTGGAATTCCTTTAGGCTCTATCTTTTCTAATATGTTTGGGGACAATTCGTCTACTGGTAAAGAAACAGAAAGTGACTCTTCTGGTAAAAGAAAAGTAAAAACAGAAAAAAGACCTAAAGAAAAGAAAAAAAGCTTTTTAGATATTTATGGTACTAACTTAACTAATAAAGCTAGAAAAAATGAGTTAGATATTGTAATTGGCCGTGATAAAGAAATTGAAAGAGTTATTCAAATTTTAAATAGACGTTCTAAAAATAATCCATGTTTAATTGGTGAACCTGGTGTTGGTAAAACAGCTATTGCACAAGGTTTAGCAATTAAAATAGCAGAAAAAAAAGTTCCTGCAAAGCTTTTAAATAAAGAAGTTTATCTTTTAGATATGACTGCAGTAATTGCCGGTACTCAATTTAGAGGTCAATTTGAGGGAAGAATGAAAGCTTTAATAGATGAATGTAAACAGGCTGGAAATATTATTTTAGTTATTGATGAAATTCATAATATTATTGGTGCTGGTGACGCAGAGCATTCTATGAATGCTGCAAATATTTTAAAGCCTTCTCTTTCTAATGGGGAAATTCAATTAATAGGAACTACTACTTTAAAGGAATACAAAAAATACATAGAAAAAGATTCCGCTTTGGAAAGAAGATTTCAACCAGTGCTAGTAGAAGAACCTTCTATTGATGATACTATTGAAATTTTAAAGGGAATTAAAAAGTATTATGAAGATTTCCACAAGGTTCAAATCTCTAATGATGTTATAGAAAAAACTGTAAAAATGTCTGAAAAATATATTCATGATAGATTTTTACCAGATAAAGCTATAGATATTTTAGATGAAGCTTGCTCTAAAATAAATTTGGATAATAAAGAATTATATGAGCTTGAAATATTAAAATCTCAATTAGCAAAGATTCAAGAAGAAAAAGAAGAAGCTGTAGAGTCTGACTCGATTGAAGATTATCAAAAAGCTGCTGATTTAAAAACAGCAGAATGTAACATCTTAGCAAGAATTGATGAACTTAATAAAAAATTAGTTTTAACAAAACTTACAGTAAATGATGTTGCAGAAGTTATAGAACATGCTACAAAAATTCCTGTAAAAAAGATTACAGAAGCAGAAACAGAGAAGCTTCTTAACTTAGAATCTACTCTTCATAAGCACATTATTGGTCAAGATGCTGCTGTACAAGCTGTTTCTCGTGCTATTAGAAGAAACCGTGCTGGGCTTCAAAGCTCAAAAAGGCCACCTTCATTTATATTTGTTGGTCCTACTGGTGTTGGTAAAACAGAGCTTGCTAAATCCTTAGCTTATGAAATGTTTGGAAATGAAGATTCAATTATTAGAATAGATATGTCTGAATATATGGAAAGTCATTCTACTGCTAAGTTGATTGGCTCTCCTCCAGGTTATGTTGGATATGATGAAGCTGGTCAATTAACAGAAAAAGTTAGAAGAAAACCTTATTCTATAATTCTTTTAGATGAAATAGAAAAGGCTCATCCAGATGTATTTAATATTTTACTTCAAGTTTTAGATGATGGTAAACTTACAGATAGCCAAGGAAATACAGTTAGTTTTGAAAATACTATAATTATAATGACTTCTAATGCAGGTTCTAACTTAAATAATAATTCAATAGGTTTTGGTAAGCAAACTGTTGATAAAGGCAAAATAGAAAGTGCATTAAAAGATGTATTTAGACCCGAATTCTTAAACAGAGTTGATGAGATTGTTGTTTTCGATAGTCTAACAAAAGAACAACTTTTACAAATAGTAGATTTACTACTAAAATCAACAGCTAAAGCTTTGGAAAACAAAGATATAAAATTAGAAGTTTCTAATGAAGCTAAGAATTTTGTGTTGGAAAAAGGAACTGATTTAAAATATGGTGCTAGACCTTTAAGACGTGCCATCCAAAGATACATAGAGGACGAAATTTCTGACCTAATATTACGTCAAGAGGTTGAAGCTGGTCAAACAATTTTTGTAAATTTTGATGGAGAAAAATTAGTTTTTAATATACAATAAGCGGGGAGAATATTATGTTTAAACATTTGCCAAATATTTTAACCATTATCCGATTTTTGTTAATACCAGTAATTGTATTATTTGCTCTTAACAATAATTATATTGCAGCAATTGTAGTTCTTACTATTTCTGGTATAACAGATATTTTGGATGGTTATATTGCAAGACGTTTTAATTTAATATCTGATTTTGGTAAGCTTATGGATCCTTTTGCTGATAAAGCTACTCAACTTACAATTCTTGTAGTTCTTTCTATAAAAGAAATTATTCCTTTTTGGATTATGATTGTAGTTTTGTTAAAAGAGGTTCTTATGATTGCAGGTGCATCTTTCCTTTATGGAAAAGAGCTCGTTGTATCTAGTAAGTGGTATGGAAAGCTTGCTACTGTTCTATTTTATGTAGCAATTGTATGTTCATTGTTTATTTTGTATTGGAATTCTAGCTTAGTTGGCCACCCAGAATATAGCCTTCCAACTCTTCCGCACTTTGATACATACATATATTATTTAGCAGTATTTACTACATTGTTCTCTTTTATAATGTATGTTAGAGCATTCTATATTCAAGATTATTTAAAAAAAGCTATAAAAGGAAAATAGAGGATTATTCAAAATCCTCTATTGTTTTATTTAACTCTTTTTTTGTATATATCTCTATTCCATTTTTTAATTTTTCTAAATCTTCTGTTGTTAAATACTCACTAGATATATCTGTGCTTTTTAAAAGCTTTTCATTTTTTTGTTCATCTACTTCATATATTCTAACATAACCATTTTCGATTTTTAACTTGTAATGTTCATTACAAAATTCATTTAATTCTTTATATAAAACAATTTGCTCTGGAGTAAATTTTTGTATTTCCCATTCTGGCAGTTGTTTTCTAAGTTCTTCCTCTGTTAAATTCACTAAACTTTGTTCTATATTCTTAGATTTTTCTATTAGATGTCCACATGTTTTATAATATATTTTTAATGTTAGCAAACAATTGGGAGATATTTTTTCTTCTTGCCCATTTGTTACTATTGTTGTAAGAGCTCCATTAGCCTCTAATTCTGCAAAGTCTGTACACTCGTCCTCTACTTTTTGTGCAATTTTCATCCCTTCATTGTTGTTTTTTTTATAGTTTATTTTATACAAATATACCCCTACTAAAAAGCCCAAAATTAATGCTACTACCATGATTACTGTATATTTTTTCATGATTCATCACCGTTTTTAGTATTTGCTAAATTTGTAAAAATATACTATTAACTTTTTTCGCAAAGTGCAACTTTTTCTTTTATTGCATTTTCAACGAATTGATTTAATGACATATTACTTATTCTTGCCATCATAACTGCTTTTTTATGAAGCTCTGAACCTACTCTTACATTAAAACTGCCCTTATATGGCTTATCTGCCTGTTTTCCCTTTTATTTACCTTTTGCAACTAATTATTAGTTGCAATTTTAGTTTTTATTATTATTCCTTTATTAACTTTTATTTCTATTTCCCCCATTTGGTCTGTTCTATATATTTTGGCTCCGTATATTTTTTAACTTCTCTATTGTAATCTGATTTGGATGTCCAAATTTATTGTTCTCTCCTACTCCTATTAATGCAATTTGTGGTTCTACATATTTTAAAAATTCCTCACTTGTAGAAGTTTTTGAGCCATGATGTGCAACTTTTAATATTGTGCTTTTTAATTCATTCTTGTATTTCTTTGCCAAGTTTTCTTCTGCCTTCTCTATATCTCCTGTAAATAACATGCTGAAATTTTTGTATACCAATTTTGCAACAATTGCATTATTGTTTAAGTCTTGGAACTCAAATTTCTCTGCAGGATTTAATATCTTTGTATATAAATTTTTTTCTATAATTATTTTGTCTTCTGCTTTTACACTACTTACCTTTATGTTTTTCTGCTTTATGATTTCTAAAATTTTTTTATATTCTTCGCTTTCTTTTGATTGTTTTGACATCACTATATTTTCTACTCTCATCTTTTCTATTATTTCTATTAACCCATTGCAATGATCACTGTCAAAATGAGAAATTATAATGTAGTCTATTTTATTTATTCTTCTATCCAATAAGTATTGAAAAAGTACGTTTGTTTTTCCTTCTCCTCCATCTATTAGTATTTTTTTATTTTTAGGTGTAACTATCAAAGTACTATCACCTTGCCCAACATCAATAAAATAAATTTTTAATGTTGGATTTATTATTCTAACTATTCTTGTCAATAACAGTATAATTAGAAAAACTACTGCAATTACTTTAAAAGCATTTTTTATGTTTTTAATTGTAATTATTTTTATTATTTTTTTGTGGAATCTTCTTGTAGGATTTTGTTTTATAACAAAAAAGTAATTAAAGAATAAAATTAAAATGTAATATACTATTGCAAATAGTATATTTGGAGTTTTTACTAATATTGATGAACCTGGTATTTTTTCTGTAACTTTTGAGACTAATATTAACAATTCTAAAAATATGTGTAATATTAAAAATAAAATTTTTGATATGGGATTCAAAATTGAAGATATAAATATTGATATGAATCCAAAAATTATTATTATTCCTAAAAGTGGACTTGCTAATATATTAGATATAAAAAATGTTAATGAAATAGTATTAAAATTTAATATTGTTATTGGCATAATCATAAGTTGTGCAGAAAAAGTAACACTTAATGCCTCTGCTATTTTTTGTTTTATTTTTAACTTTATAAAAAAATTTGTAATACTTTTATTGAATATAACTATTCCGGCTGTTCCCATGAATGAAAGTTTTAATCCTATATCATTTATTGCAAATGGGTTTTGAATTAAAATTATAATTAGTGAAATACATATGCTTGTAAAAAAATTTTCTTTTCTATAACATATCTTTGCGCCTATTACTACAATTGCCATTATACATGCTCTTACAACTGAGTAGCTGGCACCTGTAATTATTATAAATATTAGTAAATTTATTATTGTAATAATATAGCCTATTCTTTTTGGCGTTTTGCTTTTTGAAATTAGATATGTTATTCCTAAAATAATATATGAAGTATGTGCTCCAGATACAGCTAGTATATGGGACAAATTTGCCGTTCTAAAGCTTTCTATTATATCTTCTTGTATGTTATCCCTTTCGCCTATTAAAATGCCTAAGAGGAGATTTGCTGTCCTTTTAGGCATATTTCTATTTGCGTTATCTATCATTTTTTCTTTAATATTATTTATGCTTATTAAAATGGGTGATAATTGATTTTTATTTATTATTTTTGACTCTTCTACTTTTATTGTTCCATATATATTTAATGTTTTTAAATATTGACTATAATCAAATCCTTTATAGTTTCGTGCAACTTCTGGTGCAGAGTATTCACCTTTTATTTCAATTAAATCTCCATATTCTAAAAGTTTCTTATTCTTTTTATTAATATAAACTATGAATTTTTTATTTTTATATTTCCCTGTTCTTGCTTTTACAGTATATTTATAATTATATTCTCCTTCACTTGGTCCTTTTATAACCACTGCCGTAGCACTTATGATGTTTTTGTCATCTTTATATATTTCTAAGTATTTATTTTTAAGATACAAGACTTGTGTATTTCCAATTAAAGCTACTAACATAAAAGCTATTACTAAATTCTTTGTTATAAAAATTCTTAAATACCTAAATACGTTTTTATTCTTTTGTTTTTTATATGCATATATTAAAAGTGGAATACAGACAAAAAATAGAGCTATGCTTTTATTAAAACATAGCCCATAAATTATTCCTATAATATACCCGAACAGTAATTATTAGTATTTCTATATTATCACCTCAAAGTATTTCCCCCTGTTTTTTAAAATGCTCTTCTTGCTGTATAATAATATGTATTATAATATCCGCTGTTTATAGTATCTGTTGTTACTCCTCTTCTTGTATTTGCTGCGTGTACAATTATTCCATTTCCTACATATATTGCCACATGGCCAATACTTCCATTCGATCCATTATTAAAGAATACCAAATCACCTGGTATTAAATTACTTTTTGAAACTTCTGTACCCGTTTTTGCTTGTACAGAACATAATCTACTTAGTGAATATCCACATGCATTATACACATAATATACAAACCCTGAACAGTCGAACCCATTACTTGGTGTTGTACCACCTGATGCATAATTATAACCTACATATTTTTTTGCATAACTTGCTATTTTATCCCCTGCTGTTTGGCTTACTGCTGTACTTGATGCTTGGCTTACGTCCTTTTGTTCACTTGCTTGAGATTTTTCTTGTTCATTTGTTATTCTTGATGCACTGCTTCTGCTTGTTACTTGTACTTGACTATCTGATATTAATCGTTTTGCTACATAGCCTTTATATTCTTTGTATTCTATTTTATAAAAGTCATTTTCCTCTCCTACTACTTTAACTTCTGTATTAGGATTTAATGTAATAATTACTGTAGCTGATGTACTTGCTGTTTCTCTTACATTTACAGACATATCTGCATTTATATAACCTTTTTTAGCCTCAAATGTTACCTCATTTTGTTTTGGTTCCTCTGATTGTGCAGGTTCTTCTTGTTTTGGCTCTTCTTGTTGTTCTGCTACAACAGCATTTTCTACTAATGATTTTCTTACCCATCCACTTTTGTTTTCAAATGTTATATTTACCCAATCATTTAATTCTTTATTTATTGTTACTGTTTTTCCTGATTCTATATTATTTGTTACACTAGCTGTTATTGATGGTAATATATATACTTTTATATTTGATTGTATTTGTACTTGTTTTGGAAATTCACTTGTTTGTTCTTGTGTTTCTTCATTTTGTTTTACTTCTTCTTGTGCCGGAGTTTGTTCTGTTGGTTGTTCTTCTTTTGGTTCTTCAGCTACTGTTTGTTCTGGTTCTTCTTGTTTTGGTTCTTCCTTTGCTTCAACATATTCTGCAAATAAATAACCTTCATAGTTGCCATATTTTACTTTATACCATTCTCCTGATTTTTCTATTATTTCTACTTGGCTTTTATCACTTATTGTCATTATTATTTCGCCCGATTTTGCTGCTTCTTTTCTTAAAATTAGACCATTCGGTGCATTTACAGTTCCTGTTGTTGCAAGCGAATTAATTGTTAGTATTGATAACATTAATAAAATTATAATAGAAATTCTTTTCAAATTTTTCATCAGAAAAACCTCTTTCTCCACATTATTCTTGCTTATTATATATTTATTTATAAGCTTTGTCAAGGAAAGAAATTTTAATAAATCGCTTGCTTTATATAGTTTACTTTTACCTTTCCTTTGTTTATATACACTTCTGCTACATCTATTCTTATAGGCTGATTCTCCAATTTTTGTTTGTAAATATAATATTTAATTGAATTAATTAAATGTCTTTTTTTAGTATTTGTAACAGCCTCACTTGCTTCTCCGTAAGAAATATCTGTTCTAGTTTTTACTTCTATAAAAACTAGTTCTTCCTTATCTTTGGCAATTATATCAATTTCTCCTTGATTACATGCAAAATTTCTTTCTACTACTTTATATCCTAACTTTGTTATATAATCTGCTATAATATTTTCTCCTATTCTTCCTAACTCATGACTTACATACATTTTATACCCTCACATATTCATTTCCTGGCATGCTTTTAACATAACCTCTCAATTCCATTAATAATAACTTTTGTGATACATTTGCTATATCTAGTTTGCATTTTTTTGCAATTACATTTATATTTATTGGCATATATGTTATTTGATTATATATTTCTAAAAATTCAGGTTCTACACTTTTTTCATTTTTTTCTGGTGTGTTTTCCACAATTATTTTAAATTCTGTTAATATGTCATTTGCGCAAGTAACTAATTTTGCACCTTCTTTTATTAAATCATTTGTTCCTCCACTTGTTTTTAAGTTAATATTTCCCGGTATACTAAAAATTTTTTTATTCTGTTCTTTTGCATATCTTGCAGTAACCAAACTTCCGCTTCTGTTTCTCGTTGCTTCTACAACCAATGTTCCCATAGATAATCCACTTATTATTCTATTTCTATATGGAAATTTTGATAAAACTGCTTTTGTTTTTGGCGGATATTCTGAGACGACTAATCCTCCATCTTCTACTATTTTATTAAATAAATCTATATTTTCTTCTGGATATATATAATCAAATCCACATCCTAATACTGCTATAGTATTTCCTTTTTCTTTTAACGCTCCATTGTGTGCAAAAGTGTCTATCCCTAGTGCCATTCCGCTTATTATACATATATTCTTTTTTGAAATATCTGTTGCAAATTTTTCTGCACACTCTGCTCCATATGGTGTACAATTTCTTGTTCCAACAATAGCTAGTGATTTTTTGTTTAGTAACTTCTTATTTCCCATTATGTATAATTCTTTAGGACTTTTTTCTATATTTAACAAATTTTGTGGAAATTCTTTATCTGTATTTTTTATTAATTCTATATTTTTCATTTATCTCCTAGTTATTCCAGTACTTTTTATCTAGACTCCTATATTGTATTGCTTCTGCAATATGCTTCACTTTTATATTTTCTTCTTCATCTAAATCTGCAATAGTTCTTGCTACTTTTAAAATTCTGCCATGTGCTCTTGCACTTAACCCCAGCTTCTCAAATGCATTCTGCATTATAGCTTTTGATTCTTTATCTAATTTACAATACTTGCTTAGTAACTTAGGTGTAAGCTCTGCATTTGAATATATCCCATTCTCTTTGTATCTTTCTTGTTGAACTTTTCTTGCTTTATTCACTCTTTCTTTTATTTTGTTAGAATTTTCTGTTTCATCTTCTGCTTCTAGTTTTTGATACTTTACTGCTGTAACTTCTATTTGTATGTCTATTCTGTCCAAAAGGGGTCCACTTATCTTTCCCATATATCTTTGTATTGCTTGTGGAGAACATGTACACTCTTTTTCTTTTGACCCATAGAATCCACATGGGCATGGATTCATTGATGCAACAAACATAAAATTACATGGATATGTAAGTGATGCATTTACTCTACTAATACTTATTATTCCATCTTCTAATGGTCCTCTTAATACTTCTAATGTGTTTTTATTAAACTCTGGTAGTTCATCTAAAAATAGAACTCCATTATGTGCTAAACTAATTTCTCCAGGCTTTGGAATTTTACCTCCTCCGTACCATAGAAGTGCTTGAAATTGTGTGGTGTGGACTTCTAAATGGTCTTATTGTAATTATAGGAGTTTTTTTATCTAGTACTCCAGCTATACTATGTATTTTTGTAGTTTCTAAAGCTTCTTCAAATGTTAGATCTGGCAATATTGACGGAATTCTTCTTGCCATCATTGTTTTCCCGTGAGCCTGGACTTCCTATTAATAAACAGTTGTGTCCGTCCTGCTGCTGCAATTTCCAACGCTCTTTTTATATTTTCTTGTCCTTTTACTTCATTAAAATCAAACATGCTTTTATTATTTGTTTTAAATAACTTTTCTATATCAACATTACTTTTTTCTATTTTCGAATTTCCATTTAAAAAGTCCACTACTTCTCCTAATGTATTGGCTCCGTAAATATCTAACTCATCTACAACAGCTGCCTCTTGCGCATTTTCTTTAGGTAGTATTACTTGTTTTATTCCCAATTTTTTGGCCTCAATACACATTGGAAGTATTCCATTTACTTTATTTATTTTTCCATCTAATGATAATTCTCCAATAAATGCTATATCTTCCGAAATCTGCCCAATCACCCCTGTACACAGTAATATTCCTATTGCAATTGGTAAATCAAATGCGGATCCCTCTTTTTTCGTATCTGCTGGTGCTAAATTTACAATTATTTTTCTGCTTTGTAACTCATAACCAGAATTCTTTATTGCTGTTCTAACTCTCTCCTTTGCTTCTTTTACGCTTGTGTCTGGAAGTCCTACAATGTCCCATCCTGGAATTCCCATAGAAACATCTACTTGCACATAAATAAGACAGCCATCTAACCCTAACAATGACATACTTTTTACTATTGATAACATATTTTACCTCTTTGGAATTTTTTAAGATTTTGTAAAAACACCTGTTGTAAGTTATTTATCTATTTGAATTTCATAAGAATTGAAATTCAAATAGATATTTATGAACTAAATTTATTTATATATTACATTAATTTCCATTTTTTGTCAACATATTTTTTGAATAATTTGTGCGCAATTTTTTGAAGCTAATTTTATAAACTTATCAAAATCAATATGATTTTTTCCATTTGGCACATCTGAAATAGATCTTATAACCAAGAATGGGACTCTATTTAAATAGCATACTTGTGCAATTGCTGCTCCTTCCATTTCACAACAATCAGCATTAAACTTTTCTTTTATTTTTTCTTTCATGTGTGCATCTGTACAAAATATATCTCCTGATGCAATGATTCCTGTTATAACTTTTATGCCTTGAATTTTTACATTTTTAAATGTATTTATTAGTTTCTCGTCACATTTAAAAAATCTGCCTGTATCTGTTATATATCCTTTTTCGTGTCCAAATGGAGTAATATCAAAATCATGTTGAACAAGTTCTTTTCCTATAACAATGTCACCTATTTCTAAATTATTATTTAATCCCCCTGCTGATCCTACATTAATTATACTCTTTACATTAAATTTGTCAGTTAATATTTGTGTAGTTCTTGCTGCATTTACTTTTCCTACTCCACATTTAACTAATACTATATTTTTAGAATTTATCTTTCCTTTGTAGAAAATCAAGTCATAATGCTTTATTTCTTCAATTTGATTCATTATATTTTTTATAGCTTCAAATTCTTCGATTGTTGCTGTAATTATTCCGATATATTGTTGTTCCATAATATGCCTCCTGAATTTAATTATATTATATAAAACTTTATAATGCAATTAGAAAAAATGAAAAAAAGACTGCAATATAAATTGCAATCTTTTCTTTATTAGTTATAAAACTAAGCTAATTCAACTGTTGCTCCAGCTTCTTCAAATTTAGCTTTTAATTCTTCAGCTTCGTCTTTAGAAACTCCTTCTTTTATTGTTTTAGGTGCTCCGTCTACTAAATCTTTAGCTTCTTTTAATCCTAATCCTGTTGCATCTCTTACAACTTTAATTACTGGTATTTTGTTTGCTCCAGCTTCTTTTAATACAACATCAAAAGATGTTTTTTCTTCTGCTGCTCCTGCAACAGCTCCTGCTGCTGGTGCAGCTGCTGCTACTGCAGATACTCCAAATTCTTCTTCTATAGCTTTTACTAAGTCAGCTAATTCTACTACTGTCATTTTTTTGATTTCTTCAATCATTTCTTCTTTATTCATTTTATTTCCTCCTATTTTGTAAGGGTCAAAGCTAGTTTTATGCTTTTTCTCCTTTTTATTTTAGTGGTTGGTCACCACCCTGATATTTGATTTTTACTAAGCGTTTGCTTCTTTTTGAATTCTAACTTGATCAAGTGCAACTGCAAATTTTGATATAGTTCCAAGTAATGCACCAGCAAGCATTGATAGTAATGTTTCTTTTGATGGTAATTTTGCAAGTGTTATTATTTCTTCTGCTGTCATAACTTTTCCATCAATTATTCCACCTTTTATTTTATAGAAATCATTATCTTTTGCATATTCATATATTGTTTTACATGCATCTAGATAATCACCTTTTCCCATAACAATTGCTGTTGGTCCTTCTAAAAGTTCTTCTAGACCTTCTATTTTGCATTCTTCTAATGCTCTTCTTGTTATGTTGTTTTTTATAACTTTGTATTCAACGTCTTTTTCTCTTAATTTTGTTCTTAAATCTGTTACGTCTGCAACGCTAATACCTCTGTAATCTGTTAAAAGAACTACCTTAGCTTCATTTATTTTTGCAGCTAATTCAGATACCTCTTTTTTCTTTTGCTCTATAATTTTTTCGCTAGCCAATTGATTCACCTCCCAAATTATTTTTGTTATATATTTTAAAAATTAAAAACTCTGTTAAATACCTACTCGAGGCATTAACAGAGTTTTATATACTCTTATTTTACCTCGGTAGGGCTTACTTTTGCCTACTGTCTCTGGTCAAAATTTTATGTGTTGAATCAATAATCATCCTATCCTACATATATGCTTGGTCCCATTGTTGTGCTTATTGCAATACTTTTAATATATTGTCCTTTTGCTGCTGCTGGTTTTGCTTTTTGGATTGCTTCCATTATTGTTTCATAGTTTTCTAATAATTTTTCGCTTCCAAATGAAATTTTACCAAATCCTAAGTGAATAATGTTTGATTTATCTAATCTATATTCTACTTTACCAGATTTAATTTCATTTATTGCTTTTGTTACATCCATAGTTACTGTTCCTGATTTTGGGTTTGGCATTAATCCTTTAGGTCCTAATATTTTACCTAATCTTCCTATAACACCCATCATGTCTGGTGTTGCAACTATAACGTCATAATCAAACCAATTTTCATTTTGAATTTTTGGAACTAGTTCTTCAGCTCCTACAAAGTCAGCTCCTGCTGCTTCTGCTTCTTTTGCTTTATCACCTTTTGCGAAAACTAAAACTCTTTGAGTTTTACCTGTACCATTTGGAAGTACAACTGTTCCTCTAACTTGTTGATCAGCTTGTTTTCCATCTACACCTAATTTTACGTGTAATTCAACTGTTTCGTCAAATTTTGGTTTTGGCATTTTTTCAAATGCTTCTAATGCTTCTTTTGCATTATAATTTTTTGTGTTATCAATAAGTTTTTCACACTCTTGATATCTTTTTCCTTTTTTCATTTTATTTCCTCCTTTGGTATTACCGGATTTTCATCCTCCCAATTAAATTTATATCATTTTTTTGATACCTGTTTTTTATTTTTTCTTTTACATCGAATAAATCAAAAGTAGTATATTGCTAGGAAAGCAATTAAAAATTTTTGAAACTATACGCTGTATGTTGAAAAAATTTTTAAGCAGCTTGACAACGCAAGATGCTGCTTTTCATTTATTCAGCTACTACTACGCCCATAGACCTAGCAGTACCCATAACCATACTCATTGCTGTTTCTAAAGAAGCTGCATTTAAGTCTTCCATTTTTGTTTTTGCAATTTCTTCTACTTGTGCTTTTGTTATTGTAGCAACTTTATCTTTATTTGGTTTTCCTGAACCCTTTTCTATTTTTAATGCTTTTTTTATTAAAACTGCAACTGGTGGTACCTTTGTAATAAATGTAAATGATTTATCTTGGTATACAGTTATTACAACTGGTATTATCATACCTGGTTGGTTTGCTGTTTTTTCATTGAATTCTTTTGTGAATTGCATGATATTAATACCTGTTGAACCTAATGCTGGTCCTACTGGTGGTGCTGGTGTTGCTTTTCCAGCTTCTATTTGCAATTTAACGACATTTGTAATTTCTTTTTCTGCCATTTTATTTTCCTCCTATACTTTTTCTACTTGTGAGAACTCTAATTCTACTGGAGTTTCTCTTCCAAACATTGAAACCATTACTTTTACTTTATTCTTTTCTTTGTTTATTTCTTGAACTGTTCCTATAAATCCTGATAAAGGTCCATTTACTACTTTTACAGAATCGTTAACTTCATAATCTACATTTATAATAGTAGTTTCAAATCCCATATTTCTAATTTCTTCATTAGTCAATGGAATTGGATCTGTTCCTGAACCAACGAATCCTGTTACACCTCTTGTATTTCTAACTATGTACCATGATTCTTCTGTTACTATCATTTTTACTAAAACATATCCAGGAAATACTTTTTTAAGGTTTGCTTTTCTTTTTCCATCCTTAATTTCTATTTGTTCTTCCATTGGAACAACTATATCAAAAAAGTAATCTTCAAGTTCCCTATTTTTTATTGTTTTTTCTAAATCTGTTTTTACTTTGTTTTCATACCCAGAATATGTATGTACAACATACCATCTTGGTTCTAAATTTTCTTTTATCTGAGACATTTATCTTAGCCTCCTATTTCCGTTACAGAATTTTCTTGGCTTTCTGCTTCACCTTCTGCACTATTTGTTTCTACATTATTTTGATCTGTGTTTGTTTCTATATTGTTTTCAACAACTACTTTTTGTTTAACATTTGATTTTAACTTGTTAATACCTTTTTCATTAATTAAATCAAACACTACATCTAATACAAAAACAATTGCGGCTGTAATTAACACAATAACTACAACTGCTATTGTATTATTAACAACTTGCTTTGGTGTAGGCCAAATAACTTTTTTTAGTTCAGCTTTAAAGTCTTTAAAAAAATGTTTTTTATTTTTTAAATCTTTATTTGATTTTGTTTCCTTAGCCATTTTATTCCTCCTATTTTGTAAGGGGACGCATTATTTTATAAATTAATGCTTACACTCTTTATTTTGTTTCTTTATGTGTTGTTCTTTTTTTGCAATATTTGCAATATTTAGCAACTTCTAGTCTATCTGTATTGTTTCTTTTATTTTTACTTGTTGTGTAATTTCTTCTTTTACATTCTGTACATTCTAATGTTATATTTTCTCTTGGTCCTTTTGCAGCCATTTTAGCTCCACCTCCAACTTTGTTCTGCGGGTTTTTAACGATGCGTTTTTTAAGCTATGCTCCCATTTAGAAACATAGCTTATATAATTTATCATATTTCATTAGATTTGTCAACGTTTTTACCGATTTTTTTTGTAATTACTTTTACTTTTTTTATTTTGCTAATTTTTAATTGATTATTATTGCTTGGCTATATAATTTTTTCCAATTACTTATAAATTTGCTTTTAGGTTGTTTTACTCCTTTTCCTACTGCTGGATCATTTAAATATACATAGTCTCCATCATACCCGATTAACACTGCACAATGTTCCCCATCAAGTTCTGTAAATTCTCCACTTCCATCCGGATATTGCCACGTTACCCCTTGAGTTAAATCAGCACCTCTAGCTCTGCACCATATTATTACTGGTTTTCCTTTTTCTATATAGCCGAAGATTGTATCTATTGATGAACCAGAAATGTCTGTACATGAAACGCCAGAATTTCTAAGCGCAGTTACAATTGGACCTGCAAAGCAACCATATGATCCTGTTGATTTTCCCTTTGTTGGGTGTCCCACAAAATACTTAAATGGATTTTCTCCTACCCATACTGTTTCTTCTGTTGTAGTAATTTTTGTTTCCATTTCTCCCGTTTCTTCATTTAATACTTCTGTCTTTATTTCTTTTGTTTTTGTTTCTTTTCTTTTTCCTTTTGTATCTGTTGGAGTGTTTGCAATAATTGTTGCAGAACTTACATTGTATCCAGAATATCTTGCAGCCATTGTTGCAGCAACAGCTTCACATCCTGTCGGATATCCTAAACTAAATTGAT
This sequence comes from Clostridium sp. CAG:452, assembly GCA_000434035.1. Lineage (GTDB taxonomy): Bacteria > Bacillota > Clostridia > TANB77 > CAG-508 > CAG-452. The sequence goes on from FR893519.1 coordinate 91,119, forward strand.
TTATAAATGGTACTCCTTCAATATAATACATTCTTGAAGAAGAATATGATTTTAGAACTGTATATCCTACTGTTCCATTGCTTAATCTTATTTTTGCATAGCTATTTGTTTCATCTAGTATTTCAATTTCTTCATTTCTTTTTGTAGTAGCTAACAATGTATAATTTGTTCCTGGTCCTGTTCTTACATTAAAAGAATTTATAACATATCTCTTTTTATTCGTTGGTGCATTTTGTGTAACGTGAAATTTGCATGTTGCTATTTTCCCATTGCTTGCAGTAACTTTTACATTAGCCTCTCCTACCCCAACTGCTTTTATTTTTCCGTCTTGTACTGAGACAACAGCTGTATTTGAACTTGACCATATTATATCTTTGTTTGTTGCATTACTTGGTTTTATAGTTTCTTTTAGAATATAATTTTGTCCAACACCTAATTTTACGTCTTTTTCATCTAAACTAATACTTTCTACTTCAATTGGTTTTACAGTTACGTTGCATTTAGCCTCTTTTTTTGTATTAATCTCTGTTACTGTTATTGTTGCTCTTCCTTCTTTGCATCCTTTTACTAACCCATCCTCCACTGTTGCTATACTATTGTCTGAGGATTGCCAATTCAACTCTTTATAAGTTGAATTTTCTGGAACCAAAGTAGCAATTATTTTTTGTTCTCCACCTATTACTATTTCCAATTCGCTTTTATCTAAAACAATTTCATTTAGATTAACTATGCATTTTAATGTTAATTCATTGCTTTTTTCCTCATTGTAACTTGCATAAATAGTTGCTTCTCCTTCTGCAACTCCTATAATTGTATCTCCTTCTGTTTTTATTATTTCTGGATTAGATGATATTAATGTAACGTTTTCTTTATACTTTGTTGTTTCTATTTTTATTGTCTCTCCCGCCTCAATTGTATCTTTGTCTAGATTTATTGTAAATACAGAATCATCTATTTTTGCTATTGTTTCTATTGTTTTATATTTTGTAAATACTTTATAAATTAAAAAAAACGCTGAAACAATTATAATTATTAATAATGTATATCCTATCCACCATGGTAATTTTATTCCAATTGTTTCTTTTTTTGCACTTTTTTCAGCTCCAGCTTCTCCTTGCTTTTCTAGTTTTTTCTCATCCATCTTTCTTTTGTTTCCTCCTTTTTAGTTTTGTCCTAAAGTTCTCTTTTTTCTCTCATTTGTTGGTTCTTTTTTACATTTTATGCTAATATTTTGAGCATGTCAATATAAAAAAATCTTTTTTTGAGCATATAAATAATTTTATCTCAATTTTTGGTTAAAATTATATTGGTGAAGTTTATGAAAAAAGTTAACGAGATAATAAAAGATTTTCGAGAGGATCATGATTTTTCACAGCAAGAAGTCGCAAAATTTCTTAAAATTCCTCGCTCAACCTATGGACATTATGAAACCGGAAACAGTAAAGTCCCCATTGAAGTTATTATACAGTTGTCTAAGCTGTATCGCGTTACTCCAAATGATTTTTTAGGATTTTCTAGTGATTTTGCAGGCACAGATATCTCTAAAAATCAAAAGTTATGTAATTTCATTCAAAAGGAAAATATTAATATTGATAAATTGCTCGAAATGTTAGAGCTTATTAAGAATATTAATAAATAATTACTGTTTCCATATATTAGATGTCTAATTTTACAAAAAGGTTCAAAAAAAATATCAAAGTTTTATCTTTGATATTTTTTTAATTGTTTCTTTTTCTGTACTGAATATCCAAATTTTCCAACTTGCTTTCCAAGTTCAAAATATTTTCCGTTTGCATAAGCAATCAGATCGCATTTTGTTATATCAAAAGCGCCTTTTTCATCTATATACTTTTCATCTGCATTTATTGATAAAACATCTGCAATAAATGCAGTGTGACTTCCGAAGCTCTTTTATTTCTTTTACTCTACATTCAACTGATACTGGGCTTTCTTTTATTGCTGGACATTTTACAAAGTTTGATTTTTCCTTTGTTAGCTTCATTTCTTTAAATTTATCGAAATTTTTTCCAGATTTAACTCCACACCAATCAGTTGCATATGCTAACTCTTTAGTTGTTAAATTTATTACAAATTCCCCTGTTTCTTTTATAATATTATATGAATATCTTTCTGGTCTTACAGAAATGTAACACATTGCCGGATTTGTGTTTAATATTCCTGTCCATGCAACAGTTATTATATTCGATTTTTCCATGTCTCCGCAAGAAACCATTACTGCTGGTATTGGATATATAAATGTTCCCGGCTTCCATATTGTTTTTGCCATTTTTCTCCATCCTTTCTTTTGTTATTATATATTAATTAGATTATATTTTCAAATATATTGATAAAACAAATTACTATTTATCTTACTTTTTCTTTACTTTTTTACTTTTTGTTATTATAATATTAAAAGGATGTGATAATAATGAATTTATTAAAAGATAGAATCTTAAAAGATGGTAAAGCTTTAAGTAGCGAAATATTAAAAGTTGATAGTTTTATAAATCATCAAGTTGACCCAGAACTTATGAAAGAAATTGGAATAGAATTTGCAAAATATTTTAAAGATAAAAACATTACAAAAGTATTTACAATAGAAAGTTCCGGTATTGCTCCTGCTCTTATGACAGCAATTGAACTTAATGTTCCTATGGTAATATTAAAAAAACAAACTTCAAAAATTTTAGATGATAACTTTTATCAAACAGAAGTAAAATCTTTTACTAAGAACAATATTTATAATTTGACAGTATCTAAAAAATACATTAATGAAAATGATAATATACTAGTAATTGATGATTTTTTAGCAAACGGTGAAGCTGGTAAAGGTGCAATAAGGCTTATTGAATCAGCTAATGCTAATGTTTCTGGTATTGGAATAGTAATTGAAAAATCTTTCCAACCTGGCAGAGAAATTTTAGATAAAATGGGATATGACGTTTATTCTTTAGCTAGGATTAAATCTTTAGATAATAACAAAATTGAATTTTTAGACTAAGAACAAAGCATAGTTATATAATTGTATATAACTATGCTCTTATTTATATAATTAAGGAACATACATTAATCTATTAAAAATGTTATAGACTAATGTATGTTCCTATTTTTAGGCATAAAAAAAATCTGGCAACGACCTATCTTTCCAGCAGGGTAACCCGCAAGTATTTTCGGCACTGACAAGCTTAACTTCTGTGTTCGGGATGGGAACAGGTGGGACCTCGTCGTAATTGTCACCAGAAAAATTTAGTGTGTTAGCACACTGAAAAATATATAGACATA
>FR893520.1:0-3597 GCA_000434035.1 Clostridium sp. CAG:452
GAGTCCAACACGGGGAGCCATAATAAAAGAGTCCATTTTTAAATGGACTTTTTTATTTTGATTTTAGAAAAGTAGGACTCGAAAAGAAGGTTGCCAAGAGTAGTACTTGCGCAGAAAGTGCTACTTGCTTGTATGGGTTAATACCATCAGCAAAAAACTCATTCTCAAGCTTAACAGAGAGGAACAGGATTTTTATTGAAAATTTTTTTATTATATTGGCAAATAGCATTGAAAGTGATATTATAAAAACAATAAAAAACGAAAGGGGATAAAAAATGAAGGCAGGACTAATCTTAGAAAATGTTTCTAAAACATTTGTTGAGAAAAAGGCAGTTAAAGGCATCTCGTTTTCTTTAAATAAACCAGGAGTTTTTGGACTTTTAGGAACTAACGGAGCAGGAAAAACCACAACTATAAGAATGTTACTTGGTATAATAAAAAAAGATAGTGGAGAAATAACATGGAATGGAAAAAAAGTTGATAGAAAATCAGTTAACTTTGGATACCTTCCAGAAGAAAGAGGAGTATATCCTAAAGTAAAAATATATGATCAACTAATGTATTTTGCAGAATTAAAAGGAATGAAAAAACAAGAAGCGGATACTGCAATAAAAAATTGGGCAAAGAAATTAAAGGTAGAAGAATATATGCAAATGCCAGCAGAAAAATTATCAAAAGGAAATCAACAAAAAATCCAATTTATGACTGCTGTAATACATAATCCAGAGTTAGTTGTATTAGATGAGCCATTTAGTGGTTTAGACCCAGTAAATACAGAATTACTAAAAAATATAATAATTGATTTAGTAAAAGAAGAAAAATATGTAATAATGTCTGCACATCAAATGTCAACAATAGAAGAATTTTGTAGCGACATTTTAATTCTAAATAAAGGAAAAACTGTATTACAAGGGAATTTAAGAGAAATAAAAGACCAGTATCCAGCAAATAGAGTACAAATAGAAACAAACGAATCAATAACAGAAAATATTGCTAAATTGGGACTAGAAATAGAAAACGAAAAAAATAATGAATATACTATAAAAATTGATAATGAAGAACAAGCACATAACCTTTTAAATGAGTTGGTAAAAGACAGAAAAACAATTAATAAATTTGAAATAACAAAACCAACATTGAACGACATTTTTATAGAAAAGGTAGGTGAGTAATATGAAGGATTTGTTTACAGTAATGAAATTTACAATGAAAGATATGGTTAAAAGAAAATCTTTCATAATCTCAACTATAATATTTTTAGTAATGATAATTGTAGGATTTAATGTTCCAAAAATATTAAAATCAATTAAAGGAGAAGACACAGTAGATAAACTACTTATAGTTGATGAGAGTAATGTTTTTGAAGGAGCTTTAGAAAGCCTAAAAAAATTAGATACAGGTTATGAAATAGAAATAGCAAATCTAAAATATGATGAAGTAAAAGAAAAAATACAAAGTGAAGAAATTGAATCTGCAATATTTGTTGAAAAGCAAGAAGAAAACATAAAAATTAAATATATTGTAAAAGATGCAACAATGATGGAAGAAGTACCAGAAGACATAATTTCTACAATAAATACTTTATATACCAATATACAAATAAGCAAATTAGGATTAACAGAGGAGCAATTAAAATCAATAACACCAAATTTTGAATTTTCATTGGAACAAACAGATGAAAAAGCCAATGGAAATGTATTTGCAATGATGCTACTTTCAATAGTACTATTTTATGCTATATATTTCTGTGCATATCAAGTATCAAGCTCTATTACAACAGAAAAAACATCAAAAATTATAGAAACACTTGTAACATCAACATCACCAAAAACTATTGTACTTGGAAAAACAATAGGAATAGGCATAGTTGGATTATTACAAATGATTCTACTAGTTGGAACTGCATTAATTAGTGCAAAAGTATTTTTAGAACCAGGAATGATAGAACAAGTATTAGATATGTCAGCAATAACACCATATTTAGGAATAGTTACAATTATATACTTTATACTTGGGTATTTTGCATATGCATTACTATATGCATTAACAGGTTCAACAGTAAGTAAACCAGAAGACATACAATCAGCAAATGGACCAGTTGCAATGCTTGCAGTAATAGGATTTTATCTATCATACTTTACAATGATGAACCCTACTAGTGAAATGAACATATTTGCATCATTATTCCCAATATCATCACCATTTTGTATGCCATTTAGAATAATGATGGGGCTTGCAAAACCAACAGATGTATTAATATCAATAGCAATATTAATTGTAACAATATTAGTAATAGCAAAAGTAACAATAAAAATATATTCAAATGCAATACTAAACTATGGAACAAAAATGAGTTTAAAAGATATAATTAAAGTATATAAAGATAAAAATAATTAAGCAAATTGGGGAAAAGGGGGTCTGACCCCTTTTTTCTCAATTTTTTCTAATTAACCCTATATGGCAAACTCGTTATTTGAAATGTAGGTATTCCGCTAGAATAAGGTGCTATATCATATTGTTGAAAATAAATATTTACATATTTATTATCCAAATAAAAACTATTTAAATCAATGCTATTCAAAACCAAATTACAATAATTATCAAAATAATAATTAGTTCCATTTGCAATTTGTTCTTCTATTTGATTATTTATATCTTTTAAAATATACAAAACATAATCACAATTGCAATCAAACAATTCATTTAAATTTATTTGATTGCCAGTTTGAATATTCCAATTTTGAGACGTACGAGTAGTAGTTCCATGAGCCCCACCAGTAAACATGTAATCATCAGAATATATGCTTATACATGGTTTTTTATTTAAAGTTACAGTAAAATCTGAAACTATTTCATATACCATTACAGGGTAACCATTACTCACGTTAAAATCATATAACTCTTTTGCTTCTTTAAATAAATTTTTCTCAGAATATTGTTTTAATTTAATTGCTTTTATAAAATTAAATCTGTTGAATCTATGTATACCAAAGCTATTTCCTAAAATTTGAGGATATTCAATTTTATATTTAAGTACAACAGTATTCTTGTAATAAAGTTTTCTTTCAAAAGTATTAGTTACAATTCTATACATAATTATCACCTAAAACATAATATGCAAAAAAATAAAAAAAGTTATAGATATTTTGAGAAATTTGATATATTATAAATGTATGGAGTGATATCGAAGTGGTCATAACGAGGCTGTCTCGAAAACAGTTAGTCAGTGAAAACTGGCCCGTGGGTTCGAATCCCACTCACTCCGCCAACAAAAAATGAGAAAAAGAACTAATGGGATAGACCCATTAGTTCTTTTTCTGTTTTTAAAATTTAATAAAAATTTTCCTTGCAATAGTTGTATTAAAGTATTATAATAAAAAACCTGTGTTCCAAAAATAAATTCACTAGGAGGGATAGTTTGACAAAAAAACAAATGATAAAAAAGTAAACTTTTCTATACAAATGCATAAGGAGGGATTTTACTATGAGTATAGAAGAGGCAACAGAAATATTAAATAATGCGGTAATAACAGAACCAAGCATAAAAAGTTACACATATATAAGTGCAGAAGAAATAAACTTAGCAATTCAAAAACT
>FR893520.1:3746-15983 GCA_000434035.1 Clostridium sp. CAG:452
CTGTTATAGAGTATAAAACTAATATTGGGAACACAATTTGATATTAGAATCCTTTAAGTTTGGCAAACTTGTGCCAACTTATAAGGAAAAATATCATAAAAAATTAAAAAAAATCAAAAAAAGACTTGCAAAAATATTATTAATATAGTATTATTTTTCGCAGGGTGTAAAAAAATGATGAAAATATTAAATACTGAATTAAATAAGAAGTACTCAAAAACAACTGTATTTTTGGTTTATTTAGTATTTTTATTTAATTTTATAAGTATAGTAATTCACTAAAATAATAATTTTAGTGTTTTTTTTGCACTTAAAATAAAAAATATATAGGAGGAAAAAGATGGAGAAAAAAAGCAATTTAATTTTAGACGTTAATGAAAAACCAAGCATTGGAAAATGGATAATACTTGCACTTCAACATGTCTTTGCTATGTTTGGGGCAACAATACTAGTTCCAATACTAGTTAATTCAGCAGCAGGAGCAGAAGTACTTACAATACCAGTTACATTAGTTGCATCAGGAATAGGAACATTAATTTACATACTATGTACAAAGGGAAAATCACCAGTATATTTAGGAAGCTCATTTGCATTTATTGCACCAATTACTGCAGCATATCTAAAAGGTGGAATTTCTGGAGCAATGACAGGAATTATGGCAGTAGGATTAATTTATGTAATATTTGCAATAATTATTAAACTTATAGGAAAAAACTGGTTAGATAAATTATTGCCACCAGTAGTAATAGGACCTATGATAATGATTATAGGATTAGGACTTGCACCATCAGCAATAAGCCAAATAGGATTATCAAGTGGAGCAGCATTAGAATGGCAATCAATAGTAGTTGCATTAGTAGCATTTTTAACTACAGCAATAGTTGCAGTAGCAGCAAAAGGATTTTTAAAAGTAATACCATTCTTAATAGGAATAGTAGCAGGATATTTAGCAGGGGTTGCAGTAGGAATTGTTGATTTCACACCAATAACAGAAGCTGCAATTGTAGGAGTACCAAACTTCTTAATACCATTCGTAAGCTATACACCAAACTTCTCTGCAATACTTACAATAGCACCAATAGCATTAGTTACAATAGCAGAGCACATAGGTGACCATACAGCATTAAGTGCAATAATGAATAGAGATTTATTAAAAGATCCAGGATTAGATAGAACATTATTAGGAGACGGAATTGCAACATTCGTAGCAGGAGCAATAGGAGGACCTGCAAATACAACTTATGGAGAAAACACATCAGTAGTAGGAATGACAAAAGTAGCATCAGTTTGGGTAATAGGATTAGCAGCAATAATTGCAATAATATTAGGCTTCTTTACTAAATTTACAGCACTAATATCTACAATACCAACAGCAGTTTTAGGTGGAGTATCTTTACTTCTATATGGATTTATATCAGTTAACGGATTAAAAGTTTTAATACAAAACCAAGTTGACTTTAACAATACAAAAAATGTAATAGTTGCATCTGCAATGCTAGTTTTAGGATTAGGTGGAGCAACAATATCAATAGTAAGCGGAGACTTAGCAGTAACAATATCAGGAATGAGTTTAGCAGCTATAGTTGGTATAATATTAAATCTTTGCTTACCAACAGAAAAATCAGAAGAAGACAAGCCAAAAAAAGAAAAGAAAACTACAAAAAAATCTGCAAAAAAAGAAACAGTAAATGCATAGAAAAATAAACTTTAAAGACTCTATAAAAGTAGAGTCTTTTTTATATACTAGGAAATTTCTCATTTCCTAGTATATAAAAAATGCTATAATCGCTATTGCCTTTGAGATTTCCTCATTACATTCGGAAACTCAAATCGACGAGAACAAAGGACGACTAAAGTCGCTTTGTTCATGTAATAGAAAAATTTTCTAAAAAAGTAAAAAATATGCAACTTTTTTTGCAATTATATGGTATTATTTATAAAGGTGATATAAATGGAATATACAAACCAAGAACAATATTTAGAAAATGTTATAAATAAATATTCTAGTATGGTATATAGATTAGCATTAACAAGGACAAATTCAAAAGAAAACAGTGAAGATATTTATCAAGAAGTTTTTTTAAAATTAGCAAAAAAGATGCCAAAATTTGAAAGCGAAGAGCATGAAAAAGCATGGCTTATTAGAGTTACAATAAATTGTAGCAAAAACTTGCTACAATCAGGCTTTTTAAAAAATACATCTGAGTTAAAAGAAGATATAATATTCGAAACAAAAGAAAGACACGACATATATTATGCAGTTCAAAAATTACCACTAAAATATAGAACAATAATCTATTTATATTACTATGAAGATTATAAAATAAATCAAATTAGCAAGATTATTAGAGTAAACGAAAATACAGTAAAATCAAGACTTGCACGAGCAAGACAAAAATTAAAGCAGGATTTAGAGGGAGGGCTAGAAAATGAGTAAAAAAGATTATATAGAAGCAATTAACGAAATAAATGCAGATGAAAACTTAAAAAATAATACATTACAAAAAATGAAAGATGTCAAAAAGAAAAAGAAGAAACCAAATCTAATATATAGTTTAGCTTTAGCAACAATAGTATTTATAATAGCAATTTCAATAGCAGTCCCAATAAACCATAATAAAAATACAGCAGACCCAATAAAGCAAGTTAAAGAAGAAAATGGATTACCTAAAGTTGAGAGTTTTGAGAATTTATACAATATAGTCAGAAAACAAAACAGTGAAAATAAAGACTCTCAAAAGAATATAAGCTTACTAGAAGATTCAGTAAATAGCACGCTTAGAGAAAACAATGATTATTCAAAAACAAACAATCAAGTTGAAGGAGTAGAGGAAGCAGATATAGTAAAAACAGATGGTAAATACATTTATTACATAACAGGAAAAAAACTAGTTATTGTAAATGCAGTAGAGGCAACCAATATGAAAATAGCTTCAGAAATCAAATATGAAGAAGAACAAATAGAACCAAAAGAAATTTTTATTAATGGAAACAGGTTAATAATTGTAGAACAAAAATACGAGTATAATGGCCAAATAAATGAAAACTCAGTTATGGATGATATGATATATCCTTCGGATGAATACACAAATATAAAAGTATATAACATAGAGGATAAAAACAAACCTGTAATGGAGAGAGAAATACAAATAGAAGGTAGTTATTTATCTTCGAGAATGGTTGGAGAAAACGTATATGTGTTGTCAAACAAATATATATATTCAGAATTGCTTGAAAAAAACAAAGAAGAATTGAACGAAAATGATTATAAACCAAAATATTTAGACACAGCAATCTCTAAAGAAACAAAATGTATAGAATATTCAGATATTTCATATTTTCCAGAAAGTGGAGATAATACATTTTTAAATGTTGCAGGATTTAATATTAATAATAATGAACCTGCAAATATAGAAACATACTTAGGAGCAGGAACAGAAGTATATGCAAGCCAAAACAACTTATATGTTGCAAAAGTAAAATATGAATATAAAGATGAAAAATTATATGGATATTATGATAACTATGATATAAACACATATATATATAAATTTAAATTGGAAAACTCAAAACTAGAATATACTAGTACAGGCTCTGTCCCAGGTGAAGTATTAAATCAATTTTCTATGGATGAAAAAGACGGAAATTTCAGAATAGCAACAACTAATAGTACAAATTTAAAAGAAGAAAATAGAACAAACAACTTATATATATTAAATGAAAACCTAAAAATGATTGGAAGTTTAGAAAATTTAGCAAAAGGAGAAAAAATATATTCTGTAAGATTTTTAGATAATAAAGCATATATGGTTACTTTTGTCCAAACAGATCCATTATTTGTAATAGACTTATCAGAGCCTACAAATCCAATATTATTAGGAGAACTAAAAATACCAGGATATAGCACTTACTTGCATCCATATGATGAAAATCACATAATAGGATTTGGAGAAAATACCGAAACCAAAGAGGACGGAAACGTTGTAACAATAGGAATGAAAATGGCTTTATTTGACGTAACAAATCCAACATCTCCAAAAGAAATGTATTCAATGGATATAGGAGAGAGAGGAACATATTCAGAGCTATTATATAATCACAAGGCACTGCTATTTTCAAAAGAAAAAAATATAATAGCATTCCCAATTTCAATATCAGAAGGAGAAAACTATCATTCAAACTTAAAATTCCAAGGTGCAATAGTATATGGATTAGACTTAGAAAATGGCTTTAATTTGAAAGGAAAAATTGCACATATGCAAATAACGGAAGGATATAATGATTATGATTATACAAAAGAAGTAGAAAGAATAATATATATAGATAATAATTTATATACATTGTCAGAAGGCTTAATAAAGGCAACTAATATGGACAACATGGAAGAAAAAGGAAGCATAGAAATAAAAATAGAAACAGAGTAAATTAAAATGTAACACAAAATCTTTAATCTGCATATTATACGATATAACATAAAACAAGGAGGTAAAGTAACATGCCAGATGAAAGAAATTGTGGATGTGGATGTAACAATGGAATGTTTGGTGGATGTGGAGGAGATGACTGCTCAATCTTATTCTTTATAATAATCTTCTTATTATTATTCACAAACTGTGGTTGCGGAAACAGAGGATGCTGTAACTAGTACTTAATTAAAATAAGAGCCATTCTATTTTTAGGATGACTCTTATTTTATGTAAAACAAATAATATATGCGTGAACTTATGTACCTAAAATATACCAAAAAGCCACAAAATACCAGTTTATTTTTCCTTAAATTCCTTGACTTAAATTTCTTAATACGATATACTTTAAATGTATAAATTTTAGAATATACGAAAGAGGAGAGATAAATGCAAAAGCGTAATTTAATTCATAAATTGAATACAAAAATCTTATGTGTTTTAATTCTTTTTGTTTTAATATATATAACAGCTGGTTTTGTACCACAAACTCTAAACATATCTTATGGAGCAACATATACATATACCAAAAATTCAAACAATTTACCATCAGATTTTGAACAAAAATACCCAGGATATGTAACACTAGTGCAAGCACTTGTAGCTTCACATCCAAATTGGACTTTTAAATTATATGAAACAGGATTAAGTTGGGAAGCAACAATAAATAGTGAATATCAAAATCATGCAGACTCAATAAAAAATGTTGTACCAAATAGTTATTCAAATGCATGGATATGTTCAATATGTGGAAGAGAAGAACAAGATACAGGAAGATGGTATTGTGCTTCAAGACAAGCTATAGAACATGTAATGGATCCAAGAAATTCTTTAAATGATGCAAATTTATTTCAATATTTACAATTATCAAATGACAGCAGTATAACAAAAGGCCAGGTTGCACAAATGGCAAGTAAAATATCATATTTAAATAATCAATCAATTATAGATGCAATATACGAAGTAGCAAATGATCCAGAATATAATATAAATCCATTTTATATAATAGGAAAAATCTTGCAAGAGCAAGGAAGCGGGGCTTCAGCATTATGCTCAGGTCAAGGATACAAAGGACAATATGTTGGTTACTACAATTTGTTTAATGTTGGAGCATCTGGAAAAGGTGAAGAAGCAGTAATATTAAATGGACTAGCTTATGCAAAATCGCAAGGATGGGATACACCTAAAAAATCAATAATGGGTGGAATTGGATTAGTAAAAAGATATATTAAGAGAGGACAAGATACACTATACTATCAAAAATTTAATGTTACATATAAACCATACTATGTAAATCAATATGCACAAAATCTATTTGATGCACAAAGTATAGGATCAATATTAAAAGGATATTATAAAGATGCGGGATTATTAGAGAGCAGTTTTACATTTGTAATTCCGCTATATACAGGTATGCCATCTACAGCATGTAAAAGTCCATCAATAAGTGGTGATGAAACAGGTGAATTGGCATATATCAATGCAAATGGAGGATTAAAACTTAAAGATGCACCAAATGGAAATAGCATTGCAATAATAAGCGAAGGAACACAAGTATTAATAACTGAAAGAGCTACATCAAAAGTTGGAGGATATTATTGGGATAAAGTTTCAACTCCAAGAGGTACAGGATACATGGCAAGAGAAGCAAGTGACGGATCTAAAACATATTTAGTTGTAATAGGCTCAAATAAAAATGATAATATAGCAGAACCAGACGAAAACAATATAATTACATCAGAACCAGGAACAACAGCTAATACAATAAAGAAAAAATATAGTAATGCAGTAATTGTAGACAAAAACGGCAATGAAATAACAGGAGATACATTAGTTGGAACAGGGGCAAAAGTAAAAATTGACGGAGTAGAGAAATATACAATAGTAAAACTTGGCGATTGCGATGGAGATGGAAAAATCAATTCTATGGATATGTATAATATTATACAACATATGCTTAATAAAATTACTATTCAAAATGAGTTCTTTAAAGCTATAGACACTAATCACGACAATAAGATAGACTCAATGGATATGTATAATATAATACAAATAATATTGAAAAACAATTAAAGGAGAAAGTTAAATGAAAACATTGAAAAAAATATCAATACTATTAATTTTTATAAGCATCATTATACTATCAAAAAAATCATTAGCGACTACTATTAGTGTATCACCAACGTCACCTAAAAAAGGCCAAAGTGTAAAAATAACAGTTAGTGTTCCAAATGTAAATACTGTTGACTTGACAGCAACAATATCAGGGGCAGGAACAAGCGGGACAATTAGAATTGTAGATGGATCAATGACAGGAGATCCTAGAACTTTCTCAAAAAGCATAACTGTTACACCTACAACTACAGGTACAATAAATGTTGCTATTTCTAGTTCTTCAAATGCAGTTTTAAATGGACAGTACGTTTCTGGAATAGTAACTTCAAGATCTATAAACGTAACGGAACCAGAAACACCTAAACCAAGCACAGGAGGAAATTCAAACGGTGGTTCATCAAATGGTGGAAACACGACAAGAAAACCAAATACTAATAACTCAACAAAGCCAACAGAAACAAAAGAAGAAAAAAAATCAACAGATAGCACATTAAGTAGTTTGAGCATAGCAGAAGGAGCAATTACACCAGAATTTAATAAAGATGTAAAAGAATATGCAATTACAGTACCAAATGAAGTAACAAAATTAAATATAACAGCAACTCCAACAGATTCAAAAGCAACAGTCTCAGTAACAGAATATGAAGAGCTAAAAGAAGGAGAAAATATAATTACAATATCAGTAACAGCAGAAGACGGAACAACAAAAACTGATTATGTAATAAAAGCTACAAGACAAAGAAAAGAACTTGCATTAGAAAAGCTAATTATAAAATATACAAATCAAAATGGAGAACTGGTAGAAGTACCACTAACACCAGAGTTTATATCTAATATATATGAATACTCAATAGAAACTCTAGAATATTGGGTAAAAAGTCTAGATATAGAAGCATTAGCTAATATAGAAGGAGCAACAATAGAAATAAGTGGGGCAGATTCACTAAAAGAGGGCGAGAATGTAATAACAATAACAGTTAAAAATAAAATTACTATGAAACCCCAAGAAGAAGGAGCAGAACCAACAGAACAAGAAGAAACAAAAACATATACAATAAAATTTAACAAAAATGCAGAACCAACAATAATAGGAAAAATATCAAATTGGTTCAAAGGAATATTTGGTGGAGTTTCTACTTGGTATGCAAATAATCAAGAAAAAGCAGTTTTTGGAGCCTTAATGTTCTGTATAGTTGCATTAATAGGACTATCAATCTATATAATAGTAGACTATAAAAAATATCAAGATTTATTAGGAAAAATAGGAAAACTTAATAATTTAAATAACAATGAAATAAAAGCAGTATCAGAAATAGAAAACATAACAGTAAATGAAGAACCAAACAATATAGAAGATATTTACAAAGACAGGAAAAAAGAAATAGAAACAAACAGCAAAAAAATAGAAGAAGACCAAAACAAAGAGGACAGACCAAAAGGTGGAAGACATTTTTAAATAAATATAAAGAAAAAAGAAAGAGGGTGCAGCTATTGTGCACCCTCTAAAATTATTGTTCACAAATTACTATTTCTGCATTGAACGATTCTGCTAAATCTGATAAATAAACTATTAAATTAGCTTTTGCTAAAATAATATTCTCTCTTTTCATCATAGCATCACTTTGAATATTTTCTTTTATAATTTGTTCCAAAGCGAGAACTTCAGAAGAGGAGTATTTACTTCCAAATAGAGCTGTAATCTCATCAGATACAGAGTTGTGAACGGTTAGTGAATTGATATATATATCATCTTCACTAAAGTAGACCCAAACAGTTCCATCCTGAACAGAAAAATTTAAACTTGATGTGTCAATTGCAAAACATATTGAATAGTCACAAACCAAATCAATTCGAGAAGTCATAAACCATTCAAATATAGCATTGCTTTTCTTTGTTTTGTCATGTGACAAATAATATTTTCCATCCACTGTACATAAAACAATTTTAGTATCTGATTTAATAGACGAAATAACATTATTTGCATTTACAATGTTATCTTTTAAACTATCTTCTTGACTTATTTGCTGAGACTTGATACTTTCAAAATTAATGTTTTCTTTTAAATCATTTTTCCAGCTGTTATAGAGTATAAAGAAAACAAAAACGACAAGCAATACAAAGACCACAACAAAAGCAGGTTTAAAATTCCTATTTAACATATTTTTTTCCTCCAATAAAATTGATAGAATAAAATATGTCACTTATCCAAGTGGGTTAAAACGAGCCTCCTTTATAGTATTTTGTTAAGCAAAGCTTAACTATATGTAATAGTATTATACCACTCAATATTATGTAAAGCAACAAAAAGTTTTTTCCCTATTGTTTTTATACAAAAATATGTTAAAATATAGTATATGCTTCTATAGCTCAGTTGGTAGAGCAACGGATTCGTAACCCGTAGGTCGGCAGTTCGATTCTGCCTAGAAGCTCCAAAATAAAAATATATCCAGCGTTTTGACAAAAATATATAAAATGTGCTAAAATAAAGAGTAACCATTTTTAAACAGATCCAAGTTGGCAATCGCAGTATACAAATTGCAACAAATAATTTTGAGGAGGATAAAAAATGGCTTGCAAAATTACAATTGAGGATAACCCGATACCAGAAGAGAAAAGACTCAAAGTTGAAAATGGAGATGTTGTTGTTTTACCACTACATCTCAACAAAGAAGAAGCCATTAATATTCCGGATATATATAATCTTGAAGGATTTTATGTGGCAAGAGGAGTAACAATACTCTATGTTACGAATGGAGAAATATTTATTACTCCACATACTCAAAAGGCTGTTAAGTTACTAAAAGATGCAGGATTTCAACCTAGAGGAATATATTTTCCCCTTTCTGGGAAAAGCGCATATCCAAAAAGGTGTAAGGAAGCATGGAAAGCTTTGCAAGAAAAAGCAAAATTTGAAATGTGAAATGTAAGTAGCAAAAGACCAGTTAACTGGTCTTTTTTGCTTTAAGTAGAAAAATATGGTATAATAATAATATATTAGTAAAAAGGCAAAATAAGTGAAAGTTTATGACGCAAAGCCTTAGGTCTAAAAGCAAAAAAGCTTATGATAGCTAGGCTACACCAAAGAAATGAGGTGCTTTTTATGAATAAGAAAAAAATATTTAAAAAACTGGGAATCATCTTACTTGCAATAATTATCATAATTTTAATTCATACAGTTAGAAACATGATAATTATATCTAACACGCAAAAAAAACTATCAAATTATATTAATAGCAATAATTATCATATGAAAATAGTTTCATTTAACGAAGAAAATAAACAAACAATAACTACAAACTATTATGCAAAAGACAAAAAACAACTTATAATTATCGAAAGAAAAGACAATAATCGGTGAAATTACTAAATTATCAATGTATGATAGTGGAACAAGAATAGACACATTTACCGAAACTAAAGATTTTAAAACAGTTAAACTAAACAGTGCAAGTTCAATGGTGGGAGCTCAGATTATTGACGTTTTCCAAACAGATAATTTATGGCAAACATTTTTATATAGTATTCCAGCAAGAATAAAAACTGCTAAAATTGAAGAAAAAAATTGCTATGTTATAAAGAATTATCTAAGCCCATATTTGTTATACGGAACAAATAATACAGAATACTATATAGAAAAAGAAACTGGATTAGTAATAAAAACAATTATAGATGATACAACAGCAACTAGAGAATATGAATTTGACAATGTAGATGATCAAATATTTGTAGAACCAGATGTTAGTCAGTATACACTAAGAGAGGATTAGAAAACAAATCAAAAAAGAGAAGAATTCTATAAAAGGATTCTTCTCTTTAAAACTATTTTTCTAGCATTATAGTAACAGGTCCATCATTCAATAAATGCACTTTCATATCAGCACCAAAAATACCTGTCTGTACATTTATATTTCTATTTTTGCATTCTTTAATAATATATTCATACAATTCTTCTGCATAAGCTGGCTTAGCTGCTTCTAGAAAATCAGGCCTGTTTCCATGAGAAGTATTAGCATATAAAGTGAATTGTGAAACAAGTAAAAGTTCACCATTAACTTGATTAATATTTAAATTCATTTTATCATTTTCATCACAAAAAACTCTTAAATTTAATAATTTGTTAATTAAATAATCAGCATCATCAGTAGTATCTGTGTGAGTAATTCCAATTAAAACTAAATAACCTTTTCCTATTTTACCAGTAATGTTGTTATCAACCATAACATTGGCTTCTGAAACTCTTTGAACTAAAAATCTCATAATATCCTCCTTGCACAAACTATTTTAGCATAGAAATAAATAACAAGCAAATAAAAATGTTGTAAAAATTCAAACTACTTGTAACACATAGCATTAGAGCTTTTTTTGAGTTGCTGACCAAAAAATATATCATATAATATAACTGCTGAAGTAATAAAAATACGAAACGACAATTAAATTTGAGTAACAAGTAGAAAAAATGAGTAACGTGTGATATATTTTCCTTGAAATATAAAGAGGTGTATCATTATGAGCAAAAACAGAATAGTAAATATACTTTTGGTTGAAGATGACATGCAAGACTGTAAAATTATTAAGGAGTATGCAGATACAAGAGATGATGTTAAATTAGTAAAAATAGCAAATTCATCAAAAGAGGCAATTAAAGATATAAAAACTTATGTGCCAGATGCAATTATACTAGATATAGAGTTAAACAATGGTGAAGGCTCTGGACTTCAAGTATTAGAACAAATAAAAGAACTAGATTTAGACATAAAACCAGTAATAGTTATAACAACAAATATATCTTCGAAAACGGTATATGCTTATGCACATAGCAATGGAGCAGATTTAATATTTCACAAACTAAAAGATGACTATTCGCCAGAATTAATAATAGAAAATATTTTATTACTTTGCAAAATAAACAGAACAGAAAAGTTAAACAAAAATATAAGCACAGAAACTGAAAGTGAGTTTAGAGACAAACTTTCAGACAGAATTAACAGAGAGCTAAATTTGATAGGAATTAGTTCACACCTAATAGGAAGAAAGTATATACATGATGCAATTATTTATATAATAGAAAATGATAAAGACAAAGAAAATGTATTTTTACATTTAGCAAAAGTATATAAGAAAGGAAATAGTACAATAGGACGTTCAATTCAAACAGCAATTGAACATGCGTGGAGAAAATCTTCAATAGAAGATTTACAAAAATATTATACAGCAGCGGTAAATTATAACACAGGAGTTCCAACTCCAACAGAATTAATTTACTACTATGTTGAAAAAATCAAGAAATCAATATAACTCAAATTTAATCAAATATTCTAAGCCAAAATACTACTAAAAATTATAAAGTTTAGTAGTATTTTTTTATTGTACAAGAAAATCGACTTTTACCTGTGCCCCTAGGCACAACATTTTTCATTGTACAGTAAAGAAAGGTTACATATTAAATTCAATAGTGAATACGCGTATGCGACCTTTCTTATTAACATAGAACTATAGAAACAAAATAGAAGCCAAAAACAAAAAATATGTTAATAGAAAGGGGGATGTGACTATGTGGGCAGATTTAATGAGATATATCAATAAAATATTTGGAGTTTAATACAAACAAAAAAACTACTAATCCAAAGAGGATTGGTAGTTTTTTCGTTTGTAGGGGTCG
>FR893520.1:16076-16303 GCA_000434035.1 Clostridium sp. CAG:452
TTTAAAAGATTAACAAATAGAGAAATTAATAATAAGATTTGGCAGAGGAATTACTATGAACATATAATTAGAAACAAAAAAGAGTATATAGAAATAATTCGATATATACAAAACAACCCTATATATTGGAATAAAGACAAATATTTTATGTAATCAAATATTGAAAATATTATTGATTATATGAGCTTTATCTATTATAATAAATTATGTTTAAAAATAGCAGATAA
>FR893521.1 GCA_000434035.1 Clostridium sp. CAG:452
AAAAAATGCAGTATTAAGATTAGTTAGTAAAAACGATATAAGAGCAAGAATATTGCCTATACCATATGAGATATTTGAAAAAATAGCAGATAGAAAAAACTATACTGTAATTATAGACAATGAAGAGAAAAAGTTAAATATAAATGCAGAAAGAAGATATTTCGGAGGAGTTACTGAAATATACAAAAAGAAAGAATATATAAATTATAATGGTGATAATAAGAAGAAAACATACTGGAAGATTGATGAAAATAATGAAAAAATATATATAGAATTTGAATAGGGGATTTAATATGAAAAGAGATTTTAAAGAATGGTTAAGTAAATTTAAATATAGCATTTCAGGGTATAATTATTATATTGATTTTGAAAAAGTATATAGAAATGTAGATAGTATAAAAGTCGAATTAAATATATTAAATTCGCTAATTGGTTCTAAAAATATTGAGAAGGATTTTGAAGAACTTATTAAAAAATATCCAGAGATATTAAAATGTATTCCTACATTGTTAGCTGTTAGACAATCTGAGATATATGCACAAGATGAAGATGGCGAATATATGTATAATTTTAATGAGTTGAATTACGACATAGAACAATATAAAGTGTTTATGAGAAAAACCGGTTTATTTGAATTATTACAACATCATATTATAAATAACTTAGTTGATTATTGTTTGGGAATAGAAACTGGATTAGATTCAAACGGAAGAAAAAATCGTGGTGGACACCAAATGGAAGAATTAGTTGAAAGTTATATAAAAAGAGCAGGGGTAAAAGAGTACTATAAAGAAATGTATTTAACTGACATAGAGAAAAAATGGAATGTAGATTTATCAGCTATATCAGCTAATGGAACTTCAACAAAAAGATTCGATTTT
>FR893522.1:0-2837 GCA_000434035.1 Clostridium sp. CAG:452
AATAAAGCCTACAAAATGTTGACATATATATAAGAAGGATTTAAAATATATAATTATATTTTATTAATAATACAAAAGAGGAGGAAAATAAAAAATGAAAAACAACAAAGGAATAACTTTAATAGCATTAGTAATTACAATAATAGTAATGCTAATATTAGTGGGAGTAACAGTAAGTGCTGCCATAAATGGAAAACTATTTGATACAGCGAAAAAAGCGGCAAAAGATACAGAAAAAGCAAAACAAGAAGAACTTGATTATATGGAAGATGCTAAAAATAAAATTGATGAAATTTTAGGAGTAACTACTGATGATAAAGTAGAAGAAATAATTTCTAAACCAGTAGAGGGAGAAACAGAAGTATATGCAATACTATTTTCAGATGGAACTATGGAATTAAGAAAAGAAAAACCAACAGAAACAGAAAATGTAGTATTTAAGACAGATGAGAGCTTTTCAAACAAATTATTTAAAAGCCAAGAAGAAATACCTTGGATATCATATGTAGATTCAATAAAAGAAGTAAAAATAGCTGATGAAATAGTACCAAGGACAACGACAAGGTGGTTTCAAGGATTAAAAAATTTAACAACAATTTCTAATATTGAAAATTTAAAAACTGATAAAGTAGTATCTATGGCATTAATGTTTAGCGGATGTACATCTTTAGAAGAAGTTGATGTATCTAAATTTAAGACTCAAGAAGTAATAGATATGTGTGCTATGTTCCAAAATTGCTCTAAAATAAAAAGTTTAGCAGTAAATAACTGGAATACAAGTAAAGTTATAGATATGAGCTATATGTTTAATAAATGTAGTGCATTAACAAATATTGATGTGTCAGGATTTAAAACAGACAAAGTGACAAATATGGGGTGGATGTTTTATAATTGTAGTAAATTAGCAAATATAAATGTAAGTGGATTTAATATGGAAAATGTAACAAATATTAAATCAATGTTTTATGGATGTAGTGCATTAGAGAATATAGATGTAAGTAGCTTTAACACAAGTAATGTAACAAATATGAGTTATATGTTTTATGACTGTAGGAAGGTAAAAACATTAGATGTTGCCAATTGGGATACAGGCAATGTAAAAGATATGAGCTGGATGTTTCAATATTGTACAAGTGTAACAAAATTATCTGTGGAAAATTGGAAAACAAATAAAGTTGAAGATTTTACGCATATGTTCTGGCAATGTGAAAAAGTAACCGAACTTAATTTAAGTAAATGGGATACAAGTAGTGCTACAAACATGAATTCAATGTTTGCTAGATGCTATGGATTAACCAAGATAGATGTAAGCAACTTTAATACAAGTAAAGTTGAGGATATGTTATGGATGTTTAGAATGTGTAGAAGTTTATCAAAACTAGACATATCTAATTTTGATACATCTAAGTGTGTATACTTTTACTATATGTTTGAAAGTTGTAGTGAGTTAGAAAACTTAGAATTAGGAAATTTGAATACAGAAAATGTAATAAATTTTGAAGGAATGTTTACTGGATGTAAGAAATTAAAAACTACAATTCCAATAAATGCACAAGCACTTGTTGGAGCTACAATAGGACAAAATGACTATGATTATGCATATATGTTAAATGGAGCAGCAACAGCAGAAGGAGCACAAATAACAATTAGATATAAAGCAAGTCAAAAAGATATAATAGACAAAATGGTAGAAACAAAATCAGCTAATTCTAATATTGTATTAGAAGAGATAGCGAAATAACAAAACAAATTAGAGGTCATCAACAGATGGCCTCTTTTGCTACTTAAAAAATTGACAAAATAGCCATTTTGAGGTACAATTATAGTGTTTTGAATTAAAGGAGAGATAAAAATATATGTCAAATTTAAATGTTAAATTGCTAAAAAATGTAGAGTCAAAAACAAAAATATATTTAGCGATAATAGCAATTATTTTAATAGCATTATGTATAAATAATATAGCATATATAATTCCAAGTATAATTGGATATGCATTAATAATTGTATACACAATATGGGTTTATAAGAGAAGAAAGAGTGAAATATCAAATTATATAACGGATTTAACAATAAATGTAGACTCAGCAGCTAAAAACACATTAATAAATTCACCATTTCCAATAATAATACTAGAAACAGATGGAAATGTTATATGGAGAAGCTCAAAATTTAATAAAGAGTTTGCAAATGTTGGAATAAATTCTTATATAGATGATATAGCAAAAGAAATAAAGATGGATATAGAAAATCAAGATACAACTCAAATTGATAAACAAATAAGCATAGAAGATAAAATTTATCATGTAATAGGAAACTTCGTAAAAATAAAGCAAAAGAATACTAAAAAAACAAGCAAGTATATGACAATATTATATTTTGTAGATGTAACAGAAAAGCAAGAAATACTAAAAAAATATGAACAATCAAAATTATGTGTTGGTATTATTATGGTGGATAATTACGAAGAAGTAATTCAAAGAGTTCAACCAGAAGAAACACCACAAATAATGGCAAAAATAGAAAAAGAATTATATGACTGGGCAAATGATGTTCAAGGAATTATGATAAAAAAAGAAAGAGATACATTTGTATTTATATTTGAACAAAAATTTCTAGACAAAATGAAAGAAGAGAAATTTGCTATACTAGACAAGATAAAAGAAATAAGAAATGAAGAAAATTTACAAATAACATTAAGTATAGCAATATCTAATGAGGGAAATACAAATTATGAAAAATATCAATCAGCAACAGATGCAATGGATATTGCATTAGGTAGAGGCGGAGACCAAACTGTTATAAAAACAGATGGAAAATATGTATTCTTTGGAGGAAGA
>FR893522.1:2882-18595 GCA_000434035.1 Clostridium sp. CAG:452
AAGAGTTAGAAAAAAGAACAAAAGTAAAAGCAAGAGTTGTAGCACATGCTTTGGAAGAATTAATACAAGATGCAAGTAATGTAATAATAATGGGACATTTAAATGGAGATATAGACTCAATGGGCTCAAGCTTAGGATTATATAGATTTGCAAAAACATTAGGAAAAGACGCATATGTAGTAAACAATACAACAGGTTTATCACTAAATAGCTTTATAGAAACATTACAAAAACAAGACGAATATAAAGAAATTTTAGTAGATAAAAGTAAAGCACAATCATTAATTACAGAAGATAGTGTACTTATAATAACAGATACTCATAAAAAAAGTTATGTGGAAGTTCCAGAGCTATTAGATAAAACAGAAAAAATAGTAATAGTTGATCATCATAGAAGAGGAACAGATTATATAGAAAATGCAATGCTTACATTCCATGAGGCCTATGCTTCATCTGCAGCAGAATTAGTAACAGAAATAATAGAATATGGAACAAATAATGTTCAATTGAAACAAATAGAGGCAGAGAGCTTATATGCGGGAATTATGGTAGATACAAAGAACTTCACATTTAAAACAGGTGTAAGAACATTTGAAGCAGCAGCATATTTAAGAAAATATGGTATAGATATAATAAAAATAAAAAAATGGTTTCAAAGCGACTTAGAAAGTTATAGTGTTATTGCAGATATAGTTAAAAGAGCAGAAATAATAAATGATACAATAGGAATTTCTGAATATGAAGAAAAAGATAAAAATGCAAATTTAATATGCGCAAAAGCAGCAGATGAGCTCCTTACAATTAGCAATATAACAGCATCATTTGTAATAGGAAATTTAGGAGATAAAATATGTATTAGTGGACGTTCAATAGGAGATATAAATGTTCAAATAATACTAGAAAAACTTCGGAGGCGGAGGGCATATTACACTTGCAGGAGCACAACTAGAGGGAATGACTATGGAAGAAGCAAAACATGAATTAATAATAAGAATAAATGAATATTTTACAGAACAATCTTAAAATATACAATAAACCACTAAAAAAGATAAAATTTAAGAGACAAAAGAGAAATATATAAATAAATATATCACAAAATGCAAAAAACTTTTTCTTATTTGACAACTGTATACGACAAAAAAATTAGATTGGAAATGATAAAATAACAAAATGTAAGGCACAGATGCTAAGATACACAGAAGATTAGAAAAAGTATGAAGGTGGTAAAGGGATGTTTCAAAATTTAGCAGATGAAAAACAAGAAGATTATATAGAAGAACAAAATGAAGAGATAGAAAACAAGAAGAAAATTAATTTAAAAGAATTGTTTTCTGTGTCTAATATAATTTTATATGCAATATCATTTATGGCATCAATGGTTAGTTTCGGAGGAGAATTTGCTCCTTTCGGACTAGCTATATTCGCGGCAGTATGTAGTAACGAAATTCCAGCAGGATTAGTATATATCTTTGCTGGAATAGGTACTCTTATAGGATTTGGACCAAAAGGATTTTTATCTTATTTATTAAGTTCATTAATATTTATAGCTTTGCTACTAATATTCAAGCCAAAAAGAAGATATCCGGCAAGAAATGAAAAGCAAAAACTAGGATTTTATGTTTTTGCTTCTGCCTTTATTGTACAAGCTGGAAAAATGTTTTTTTCAATATTTTTAGTATATGATTTATTAGCAAGTATTGTTTTTGCTTTAATATCATATATGTTCTATAAAATATTTGCAAATTCAATTACAGTTGTAAAAGAATACGGAAAGAAAATGGCATTTACAGTAGAAGAAGTAATAGGGGCAAGTTTATTAGTGTCAATTGCATTATATTCTTTACACAGCTTACAAATTTTTGGATTATCTATTAGCAATATATTAAGCATAATGTTAGTACTATTCCTAGGATGGAAAAATGGAATGCTAATAGGTGCAACAGCAGGAATAACAATAGGAATGGTTTTGGGGATAATAGGTTCAAGTAGTCCTGTACTAGTTGCTTCTTATGCAATATCTCGGAATGTTTGCTGGCATGTTAAACAAATTAGGAAAGATAGGTGTTATAGTAGGATTTTGTTTAGGTAATGCAATACTTACATATGTTGCAAATGGAAACACAATAGCTGTAATAACAATAAGAGAAATACTAATAGCTTCATTAGGTTTATTGTTATTACCTAAAAACGTAAATATAGATATTGCAGATATTGTAGGAAAAACAAAACTTTTACCTGTAACAGGAGGAGTGCTAGAAGGAGATACAAAAACAGTAGAAAAATTAAATACAGTTTCTGAGACAATTTCTGAAATAGCAAAAAGCTATCAAGAAGTGGCAGCAACAACAGCAGAAACAGAAGAAGAGCTTCAAGAAGATGCAAAAAAATATTTTAAAGAAGAGTTACTAAATAATTTAGAGGACTTTTCAGACAACTTACTATATGAAGATTTTGTTGATATGGAAGATGAATTGTTAGATAGCATATATGATGTTCTAGAAAAAGATGAAGAAATTGATAAGGACAAATTATTAAAATTATTAGAAGATAATAATAACTATATTATAGGTTTAGACAATGAAGGAACAAAAAAAACAATAGAGGAAAACTTAGAACAGATAGTAAAAACAATAAATCATACATATAGAATAAACAAATTAAATCTTGTTTGGAAACAAAGAGAAGCAAGTAATAAAAAAACATTAGCAAATCAACTTGGTGGAGTATCAAAAGTAATATCATCACTAGCAGATGATATAGAGGATAAAGAAGAAAAAGAAGAAGAGAAAATTCAATTTAATTTAAAAATTGCATCAGCAAAAGTAACAAAAAGCAAAAGCGAAGTATCAGGAGATACAAGCATACAAACAAAATTACATGATGGAAAATTTATGATGGCAATAAGTGATGGAATGGGATCACGGACCAAGAGCTAAAAAAAGTAGTTCAACAGTTATAAAAATGCTAGAAAGATTATTAAAAACAGGATTTGATAAAGATGTTTCAATAGGATTAATAAACTCATCTGTTAACTTGAATTCAAATGATGAAACATATGCAACAATAGATATATCTGTTTTTAATAGAAGCACAGGAAATATAGAGTTTGTAAAAAATGGTGCATGCCCAACATTTATAAAATCAAAGAATAAAGTAGAAGTAATAAAAGCTATATCATTACCAGCAGGAATTGTAGACAAAATAGACCTAGTAGTATATGACAAGGATTTAAAAGGTGGAGAAATTGTTGTAATGTGTAGCGATGGAATATTAGAATCTAACCAAGAGCTAGAGAACAAAGAATTATGGGTAAAAGATATGTTAGAAAACATAGAAACAGACGACGTTCAAAAAATAGCCGATATAGTATTACAAGAAGCAATAGACAATGATTATGGAATACCAAAAGACGACATGACAGTATTAGTTGCAAAAATTGAGAAAATATAAAATTTGTCAAAAAGTATTTACAAAATTTGAAAATATGTTATAATAAAAATAGGAAATGGAGAACCACAAACGTGGTTTGCCAGTGTGATATATAAAAACACATCTACAATGGTCAAATTACAGATGTGTTTTTTATTGCTTTATTTTTGTTTGCTAATTATTATAACTAAAGCTATAATCAAGGCAAACGCAATGATAGTTACTGATATTAAACCAGCAAATAGTAATTTTATTATTAGCAATAAGGTTGTTTCTATCATACGCCTCACCTCCTTTATGTAGGAGGCAAACCACATCTGCTTATCTCATTTCCTATGAATGTAATTATATAAAAACTGGAAATAAAAGTCAACAAAAAATTGCCAAAAAAACAACAAAAAATAAAATATATAAATAATTGACAAAAGAGTAAAAAAATTATAAAATATAATACAGTAAAAAGCGTTTGATAAATGGAAATAATTAAAAATTATTTTGTGACACATTTAGAGCTATATAAAAAATCAAAAAAAGTGGGATTACAATCCAATAAGGGTGGCACCGCGGAGAATAAAGAATCTTCGTCCCTGTATACTAATGTATACAGGGATTTTTTGTGTGTAAAAGATGCTTTTTTCTAAAGGGAGGAAAAAATATGAGCAAATACAGAACTAATAACTGTGGAGAATTAAGAATAAGTGATGTTGGAAAAACAGTAAAACTAGCAGGTTGGGTACAGACAATAAGAAATCTAGGAGCAATGAAATTTATAGATTTAAGAGATGAGGATGGAATTACACAGGTAGTTGTATCTGCAGAAATGGATTTAAAAGATATAGTAACAGAATGTGCAATTGGAGTTACAGGAACTGTAATAGAAAGAGCAAGCAAAAACAATAAAATTCCAACAGGGGATATTGAAATTGAAGCAAAAGAAATAGAAATATTAGGTAAATGCAAAAACGTTTTACCATTTGAAATAAATTCAGAGAAAACAGGAGAAGCAAGAGAAGATTTAAGATTAGAATATAGATTTTTGGACTTAAGAAACAATAAATTACATCAAACAATTAAACTTCGTTCTGAAATAATGAAAACATTAAGAAGCAAAATGGATGAATTAGGTTTTACAGAAATACAAACACCAATACTTGCAAACTCATCACCAGAAGGAGCAAGAGACTTTTTAGTACCAAGTAGAATACATCCAGGAGAATTTTATGCACTTCCACAAGCACCACAACAATTTAAGCAATTATTAATGGTTAGTGGATTTAACAAATATTATCAAATAGCACCATGCTTTAGAGATGAAGATCCAAGAGCAGATAGAGCACCAGGAGAATTTTATCAATTAGACTTTGAAATGAGCTTTGCAGAACAAGAAGATATACTAAAAGTTTTAGAAGATATATTTACAACAGTATTTACAAAACACACAAATTGGAAAGTAGATCAAGCACCTTTTGTTAGAATCCCATATTTAGAAGCAATGGAAAAATACGGTTCAGACAAACCAGATTTAAGAAATCCACTTATAATACAAGATGTAACAGAAGTATTTAAAAATACAGAATTCAATGCATTTAAAGAGAAAACAATAAAAGCAATTGTAGTGCCAAATGGTGGAGCACAAACTAGAAAATTCTTTGACAGCATGACTGAATTTGCGGTTCAAGAAGCAGGTGCAAAAGGTTTAGCTTGGGTAAAATTTGATGAAGCAAACAACCCAGTTGGAGGAATTGCAAAATTTATAGATGAAGAAACAAAAACAAAATTACAAGAAAAATTGGAAGCAAAAAAAGAAGATTCAATATTCTTTATAGCTGATGAATTTAAGACAGCACAAAAAGTTGCGGGAGCAGTAAGAATAGAACTTGGAAACAGATTAGATTTAATTAAAAAAGGCGAATATAAATTATGCTTTATAGTAGATTTCCCAATGTATGAATTATCTGATGAAGGAAAAATAGATTTTTGCCATAATCCATTCTCAATGCCACAAGGTGAAATGGAAGCTTTAGAAACAATGAATCCACTAGATATTTTGGCATATCAATATGATGTAGTTTGTAACGGATATGAAGTAGCATCAGGAGCAGTAAGAAACCATAATCCAGAAATAATGGTAAAAGCATTTGAAATTGCAGGATATCAAGAAGAAGATATAAAAAATAGATTTGGAGCATTATATACAGCATTCCAATATGGAGCACCACCACATGCTGGAGCAGCACCTGGATTAGATAGAATGGTAATGCTTGTTGCAGACTCAAACAATATTAGAGAAGTAATAGCATTCCCTAAAAATAAAAAAGCAAGAGACTTACTTATGAGAGCTCCAAGCAAAGTAACAGAAGAACAATTAAGAGATGTTCATATAAAAATAGACACATATAAAGAGTAATTACAAAATCCAATCTATCAACTCAATTAAAAATTATATAGGATGAAAATATGAAAAAGATACTAATTACAGAGAAACCATCTGTTGCGATGGAATTTGCAAAAGCTTTAAAAATTAATACAAATAGAAAAAATGGATATTTAGAATCAGAAGAGTGGATAATCACTTGGTGTGTTGGGCATTTAGTTACTATGTCATACCCAGAAAAATATGATGAAAAGCTAAAACAATGGAGATTAGACACTCTTCCATTTGTGCCTAAAGAATGGAAATATGAGATAATACCACAGGTTGCAAATCAGTTTAATATAATCCAGAGCTTATTGCAAAGAGACGATATAAGCGAAATATATAATGCAGGTGACTCGGGACGAGAAGGAGAGTATATACAAAGACTTGTGTTAATGATGGCAAAACCAAATCCAAGCATAAAAATAAAACGTGTTTGGATAGATTCGCAAACAGAAGAGGAAATTTTAAGAGGAATAAGAGAAGCAAAAGATGCTTCAGAATATGATAGTTTATCTGATTCTGCATATTTAAGAGCAAAAGAAGATTACCTAATAGGAATAAATTTTTCTAGATTGCTTTCAATTACACAAGGAAGAATGGTAGCAAAACAAGTAAATGAAGAAAGAACTTCTATTGCAATAGGACGAGTTATGACATGCGTTTTAGGAATGGTAGTTGCAAGAGAGCGAGAAATAAGAAACTTTGTTAAAACCAAATACTATAAAATTACAGGGAAATTTGGCGAAGAGCAGAGCTTTTGCGAGGCGGAATGGAAGGTAAACGAAAAATCAATAGAATACAATTCTGCAAAGCTATATAATGAAACGGGATTTAAGAAAAAACAAGATGCAGAAGAATTTATAAATAAAATAAAAGATAAAGTGGCAGTAGTAACAGAAATAAAAAAATCAAAACAAAAAGAAAATCCTCCACTTTTATTTAACTTGGCAGAAATTCAAAATGAATGCTCTAAAAAGTTTAAAATAAAACCAGATGAAACACTTGCAGTAATTCAGGAATTGTATGAGAAAAAATTAGTTACATACCCAAGAACAGATGCAAGAGTGCTTTCAACAGCAGTTGCAAAAGAGATTACTAAAAACTTAAATGGAATAGCAAAGGGATTTAAGGATGACGAAGTTCAAAAATACATTAATAAAATGAAAGAAGAAAAATATTCTACAAATTTAGTAAAGACAAAGTATGTAAATGATAGCAAAATAACAGACCATTATGCAATAATACCAACAGGTCAGGGCTATGAAAATCATGAAAAATTAAATCAATTGCAAAAAGATATTTATAAAATAATAGTAAAAAGATTTTTGGCTATATTTTATCCACCAGCAGAATTTAATAAGTTAAATATAACAATAAATATAGAAAACGAAATATTTACAGCAAGCCAAAAAGTTTGTATAAAACAAGGATATTTAGAGATATTAAAACCAAATGTAGGTACTGATAATCAAAAAAATGATACAGATGTAGAGAGCGCGACCCAGGGTGACCAACAAGCCAGTACGTTTCTAAACACACTAAAAAAAGGACAAGAAATAAAAATACTAGAATTAACAACAAAAGAAGCTGAGACATCTCCACCAACAAGATATAACTCAGGTTCTATGATTTTAGCAATGGAAAATGCAGGGAAATTAATAGAAGATGAAGAGTTAAGAGAGCAAATAAAAGGAGCAGGGATAGGAACAAGTGCAACAAGAGCAGAAATAATAAAAAAACTAGAAAAAATAAATTATATTGCAATAAACAATAAAACACAAATAATTACACCAACACCAAAAGGCGAAGCAATATATGATGTAGTAAATAAAACTATGCCGGATATGCTTAATCCAAAGCTAACAGCAAGTTGGGAAAAAGGATTAGACATGGTAGCAAAAAAAGAAATACCACCAAATGAATTTATGACCAAGCTAGAAACATACATAAATTCTAAATTTGATAAATTAGTAATGAGGTAGACTAATAACAACTTTATGATATAATATAGAAAAAAATTAAAAATAAGGGGAAAAAAGTAATGGTAGGATTTATTATTTTTATAATTATACTATGTATTGTAATTCCTAAAAAAGAAATGTACAAGTATAATGAGGGAGTTAGTGTAACTAGATTAATGAATTTATTAAAAAAACAAAGATTTTCAGAGATAAAAACTAAACAACTTAATGGAAACATTACGATTATTACTGCAAATAATTTAGGAGAGAATTTTTTATATGCAATGAGAAACGATATGACTTCAATAAATCCAAGCAATATAGAAACTATTTATGAGTATTCAAAAAAAGCACATATTCATAATACTATAGTAGTGGTAAAATCTTTAAAAGGTGGAATAACCGACAATGCAGAAAGTAAGGCGAAAGAATACGATTTAGATGTAGTAGAAGGGAATGAACTAATAAAAATGCTAGATCAAGAAAAAGCTTCAATATTAAAAACAAGCGATACATCTGATGATACTTGTGAGATAGATTATTCTCAAAATGAGGATCCGATATCTGAAAAATCAAGTATATTAAAAGAGCTATTCAAAGGTCCGGATAGATTATAACTACTTGACATATTATGTAAAGCATGATATAATAGTAGTACAACTAGGATATGCTAGATGTAGCAATCTAGTTGATTATATAGATTCTCTTCTATAAGTAATAAAAAGAAACAAGGAGGTTTTGATGGAAGAGTGTAATTAGAAAAGGAGCATTTGTTAAGAGTAATAAATGTTCCTTTTCATTTGGCTAAAAAACGATTTAATTTATTATTTATTACTAGATTCTTTAAAACTAATATGCTAATATATTAGTGTAAACAAAGGAGGTTACTATGCCAAATATAATTGATTATATAGAGTGGAGAGGCGATTTGGGTTTTGAAAACTCTCCAATAAACGAAATAGATGATATAATTTTTGCTAGATTTTCGTATTTACCATTTAAATGTATAGAAATAAAAGATATTGATACAATAGAAAATATTGCACAAAAAATGAAAGACCTAGATATAGAAAACTATTTATGGGACGATGATAAAGTTTTCTTACAAAAAATAGGTAATTGCAAAAGATTTAAAGATATAAAAGTATCTGATTATGTAGAAATTTTCGATGAAGCTGCAGAGAAACAGTTTGCAGCTATTACGCTATGGATTCAAAAAAATCAAAAATATATATCTTTTAGAGGAACAGATTCATCTCTTGTTGGATGGAAAGAAGATATAAATATGGGATTTAAAAAAGATGTTCCATCACAAAAAGAAGCTGTTAAATACTTAAATTCAATGGCAGAAAAATATAAAGAAAAACTTATTGTAGGAGGACATTCTAAAGGGGGAAATTTAGCAGTTTATTCAGCAGTATTTTGTAAAGATAGTGTTAAAAATAGAATAGAAAGAGTTATAAATGCTGATGGACCTGGATTTGACAAAAGCGTAATTTTAACAGATAATTACAAAAAAATATTGAACAAAATTCAAACATATATACCACAATCTTCAATAGTTGGAAGACTATTAGAGCATGAAGAAGAATATCAAGTAGTAAAAAGTATTCAAAAAGGCGTTATGCAACATGATATATATTCATGGGAAATTGAACCTACAAAGCTAATTAGAATACCAACAGTTACAAATAATAGCGAGATTTTTAATGGTATTGTAAGTGATTGGCTAAAAAACACAACTCCTGAGCAAAGAGAAAATTTTATAAACATAATATATGAAATAATATTGGAAACACAAGCTCAAAAAACTAGCGATTTTAGAGTAGAAACAGCAAAAAAAATAGGAATAATTTTAAATGGATATATAAATATAGATTCAGAAGATAAAAAAGAAATTGAACATATGGTAAAGCTAATATTAGAAAGTGCATTTAAAGTATTAAAAGAGAATAGAAATGCAAATAAACTTATGGAAAAAGAAAAAAAACAAAAAAATAAATAAGGGAGAAAAGTCTTATGAATGTTAGCTTGGATTGGTATAAGATATTTTATGAAGTAGCAAAAAAACAGAATATAACAGTAGCAGCAGAAAACTTGTGTATTTCTCAACCAGCAGTTAGTCAAACAATAAAACAGCTAGAAGAAAGTTTAAATGCGGAATTGTTTTTAAGAACAAAAAAAGGTGTAACTTTAACTAAAGAAGGAGAAGTACTATATTCATATATCTCAGAAGCAATGGGAAAAATTAAGTTGGGAGAGGCAAAAGTTTTAGAGCAAGTTAATTTGGAAAGTGGAGAGATAAGAATAGGATCAAGCGATATGTGCTTGCAATTTTTCTTGCTTCAATATTTAGAAGAGTTTCAAAAGATATATCCTAAAATTAAGATAAGTATTACCAATGGACCAACGCCAGAAACTATAAAACTTTTAAAAGAAGACAAGATAGACTTTGGTTTGGTAAGTGAACCATTTGAACTAGAGGAAAAATTTACAGCTATAGAAGTATGCAAAATTAAAGACATATTTGTTTGTGGGGAAAAATATAAAGATTTATCAAAACAAAAAGTTAGTTTAAAAGAATTAGAGAAATATCCATTAATATGTTTAGAAGAGCATACAAGTACAAGAAAATACATAGACGAAAAATTTAAAGAGAATAATGCAGAATGCAATCCAAAATATGAGCTTGCAACAAGTAATTTAATAGTAGATTTTGCTAAAAGAAATTTTGGAATTGGAGTTGTAGTTGATAAATTTGCAGAAGAAAAATTAAAAAATAAAGAAATATACCAGATTAATATAAAAGAAAAAATAAAACCAAGAAATATATGTATAATAAAGAAAGATAAATTAATATCAAAAGCTTCAAACGAATTACTTAAATTTATTATCAATAAGTAAAACTTATCGATACCATAAATAATATATATTTTACTTATATAAAGAAAGACGTTAAAATAGATAATGTAGTAGGAATTCTACATTATCTATTTTTTATATATTAGAAAATTTCTCATTTTCTAGTATATAAAAAATGCTATAATCGCTATTGCCTTTGAGATTTCCTCATTTCATTCGGAAACTCAAATCGGCGAGAACAAAGGGCGACTAAAGTCGCTTTGTTAGGAGGTAATATTTATGGTAAGTGCAATTGTTGGAGGAAACTGGGGAGACGAAGGAAAAGGAAAGATGTGTGATATCTTATCAAAAGATGCAGATGTAGTTATTAGATTTCAAGGAGGAGCAAATGCAGGGCATACAATAGTAAACGAATATGGAAAAACTGCTTTACACATGTTACCATCAGGAATTTTTAGACAAGATGTTATAAATGTAATTGGACAAGGAGTTGCTTTTGATATTAATGCATTCTTTGAAGAACTAAAATCTGTTAAAGAAAAAGGAATGAAAAATCCAAACATAGTTATTTCAGATAGAGTTCAAATATTAATGCCATATCATATTAAATTAGATGAGTTAGAAGAGCAAAGATTAGGAAAAGCAAGTTTTGGTTCAACAAAATCAGGAATTGCACCATTCTATTCTGATAAATACGCAAAAATAGGAATACAAATTTCAGAGATATATGATGATGAGCACTTAAAAAACAGACTAACAAATATTCTAACTGCAAAAAATAAAATAATATCAGCTTTATATGGAGAAGAAAATCAAGTAGATATTGAAGAGATGTATGAATTTTTGGTAAACTCAAGAGATAAACTAAAACCATATTTATGCAATGTAGTTAAATTAGTAAATGAAAAAATAAAAGAAAATAAAAATATAATAATAGAAGGACAATTAGGAACATTAAGAGATATAGACAATGGAATATATCCATTTACAACTTCATCTTCACCACTTGCAGGATTTGGAGCAGTAGGAGCAGGTATTCCACCTTATGAAATTAAAAAGATATATACAATAGTAAAAGCATATTCTACATGTGTTGGAGCAGGAGCCTTTACAACAGAAATATCTGGAGAAGAAGCAAAAGAATTAAGAGATAGAGGTGGAGAATATGGAGCAAAAACAGGTAGACCAAGAAGAGTAGGTTGGTTTGATACAGTTGCAACAAGATATGGATGTATGGTACAAGGGGCAACAGATGTTGTTTTGTCATTAGTAGATGTATTAGGATATCTTGACAAAATACCAGTATGTACAGCATACGAAATTGATGGAAAAATAGTAAAAGACTTTCCACCTACAATAGAATTAAACAAAGCAAAACCAGTATATGAATATTTAGATGGATGGAAATGTGATATAAGCAATATTAAAAAATATGAAGACTTACCAGAGAATACAAAAAAATATATTGAATTTATAGAAAAGAAAATAGAACGCCCAATAAAAATAATAGGAAACGGACCAAGAAGAGAAGATATAATATTGAAATAAAGTAGAAAGTGCCAAAAGGGACGGGGAATTTTGGCACAATAAATAATAAAATTTATAAATAACCTCTATATGAATAATTCATATAGAGGTTATTTAGTATTAATCTTTAAAATATTGATACACTTAAAGACGTATGATATAATGCACCAAAAGGAGTTGAAAGACTTTGGGCAGAAACAAAAGAAATAAAAATATAAGCACAAAAAAGACAATATATGTTTTAATTATTTTTGCAATTATAACTGTATTTACATATTGGAATGAAAAAAATGATTATAATTCGAAAAACATACAAAATAGTGAAAATACCTTTGGAAAAACCACATATTCTACCTTACAAGACATACCAGAATATAATGGGGAAATATGTGTAATGATAAATGAAAACAAACCATATTTTACTGAGGCAGATTATAGTACAGAAGTTTTCGAGAATTACAGCGATTTAGATTATTTACAAAGGTGTGGGGTAGCTTACGCAAATATATGTAAAGAAATAATGCCACCAAAAGGAGACGAAAGAGGAGATATTAGCTCTATTTATCCAACAGGATGGAAACAAGCAAAATTTAATGGAGAATATTTATATAATAGGTGCCATTTAATAGCTCATAGCCTTTCAGATGAGGACGCAAATAAACAGAACTTAATTACAGGGACAAGATATTTTAATGTTCAAGGAATGTTGCCAATTGAAAGATTAGTGCTTGAATATATGAATAAAAATCAAAATAATCATGTTCTTTATAGAGTTACTCCTATTTTTAAAGGAGAGAATCTTTTAGCAACTGGAGTAGAAATGGAAGCATATTCTGTAGAAGACAATGGAAAACTATCCTTTAATGTGTTTATTTACAACATACAACCAGGAGCAAATATTAATTATACAACAGGAGAATTGTTAAACAATTAGTTGACAAATTATGTAAAAAAATATATAATCGCTCTAAATTTAAGTCTTTTTACTATATTTCTATAGTAAATTTCCTAAGAAAAACAAAAACTTAAATAGGAGAGTGATTGTTATTGAGATTAGATTTTATTAATAACATAGTTAATAATGCAAAGAACAATAAATTTTTTCTAGAGGAGTTACAAAATAGCATAACAAAAAACAAATATTTTAATAGTGAAAAGGAGGATATACCTTTGACTAATCCTACTTATAATGAAAATAGAATAATTACAAAATACAGAGACAAAATGCTTATTGAGAGAGCTAACATCTTAAATAATTATGCAAAACAAACATTAAATAAAGGAGAAATGTATTACATATATAGTAAAAATTCTAAAATTATAGATGACTATAACTTATGTATCTGTAGAGAAGGAATGAGCCATGCTATTATAGAGATAAATAAAGCTAACCTACCAAACGAAGCTAAAATAGGAAGTGTGTTAAGAAAATTTGGTAATAGCTACATACTAGATGAAGAAGCAACCAAAGAGGTTGAAGAAAAAATATATAACATGAAAGCTGAATTATTAAAAGAACAAACAGAATATTTAAAAAGCAAAAGAATGGAAGGGCATATTTATGAAATGTCAGAAAATAATGGAGATAGGGCATGGCTATTTGATATTACAAGTGGCAGTAATGAAGGAGTAGAAGAAATAGATTTTGATATAGATTTGTTGAAAACTAGTAAAGAAGGAGATCTATTTATATACAAAAATGGGAAATATCAAAAATACCAATAAATGCCAATGCCAAAAGGGACGGGGAATTTTGACACAATGAAACAGCAATAAAATAAAATTCATAAACACACCTCTGTGCGAATACAATTAAACAAATGTATTCGTATGGAGGTTTTGCTTTTATGAGAGGAGTTTCAATAGAGGAAAGAGCAGTAGCTCTAGCACAATATATAATAGATTCAAAAGATACAGTACGTGGAGCAGCTAAAAAATTTGGAATCTCAAAATCAACAGTACACAAAGACGTAAGTGAAAGGCTAATACATATAAATCATGCATTAGCAATAGAAGTTAGAAAAGTATTAGACGAGAATAAAGCAGAAAGGCACATAAGAGGAGGAATGGCTACTAAATTAAAATATAGCCATGAAAAAGATATAGCAGGTTAATATAAAAACGTAAATTTATTTATTAAATAAAAATTCCAAGAAAGTTTCTTGGAATTTTTTTATATACTATAATCGCTATTGCCTTTGAGATTTCCTCATTTCATTCAGAAACTCAAATCGGCGAGAAGAAAAGCGTGGCAAAGCCACTTTTCTTGTGCTTACTAGAAATTATTTCTTCTTTGTTGTTTTCTTGCTTTTCTACATTCTGGGCATCTTACAGGATCATTTTCAAATCCTTTTTCTGCATAAAAAGCTTGTTCACCTTCTGTGAAAACAAATTCAGCACCACAGTCTTTGCATGTTAATGTTTTGTCTGCCATTGTATAATACCTCCTTCTTAGAAATTCTAATTTAATTATTTTGACACAAATGATCCTATCTAAAAAGAAGGGTAAAAGTCTCTAATAAATTAAATTGGCTGAGCTTTACAACCATTCACAGTATAACATTAAAAATGGTAAAAAACAATAGTTAAAAAAATAAAAATAACGCACATTTCGCCAAAAAGCGACATAAGATATACTAGCCAAAATATTTTTTGAGGTGATAAATGTGAATATAAAAAAAGGAGATATAGTAGGAAGAAAATCATATGGAAAAGATATATATTTTATAGTAAATCAAATTTTGACTACTACTAGAAATCATAAATTTGCAATATTAAAAGGATTAAATATTAGAATTGAGGCAGACAGCCCAATTGAAGATTTAGAAATAATAGGGAAAGATGAAATAATAAGTAGTATAAAAAAATACGATAGTTTTTTAGAAGAAAGAATAAAAAAAAATAGAATCTATGAAAGCAATGAAAAAAACTTTACTAGGCAAAAAATATATTTAGGCAAAATATTGCATCTAGATGGTGACAGAAGATATAGTGATAAATCCGCAAAATACTATAATAAAGCAGGTTTAAATGCGATAGTAAAAAATGTACCAGAAAATAGGCAAGCAAGTATTGTAGTACCACTTTTAAAAAAATATAATCCAGATATATTAATAGTTACAGGGCATGATGCAATGCTAAAAAAAGGAACTAATTACAATAATATATATAATTATAGAAATTCGAGGCATTTTATAAATACAGTAAAAGAAGCAAGAAGATGGGGATCTTCTTCAGATAAACTTGTAATATTTGCAGGCGCGTGTCAAAGCTTTTACGAAGCAATAATAGCATCTGGAGCAGACTTTGCATCATCACCGGGAAGGATTTTAATAGATTTCGTTGATCCATTAATTGTAGCAGAAAAAATAGCTATTGCAGATGAATGTAGATTTGTTACAAGCAATGAAATTTCAAGAGAAATAAAAGAAGGTGTAAAAGGAGTAAGTGGCGTTGGAGCCAGGGGAAAAAAGAAAATTATAGGTTAGTAATAGTAATGTAACAATAATGTAACA
>FR893522.1:18642-46962 GCA_000434035.1 Clostridium sp. CAG:452
AATGTAACATAAATGTAATAAAGCAAAGACAAAACACGAAAACACTTACAGTACCAACAATTGCAAAAGATAAACAAACTCCATTCTTTTTTGACATTTTTCATACCCGATGATATAATAACGCTAACCAAATTAGTGAAGGTGCGTGATTATATGATCTACAAAAATGATATTTCTTCATTAAAAGAAGAAATAGGAGAAAAAATTGGACAAAAGATAATTGTTAAAGGATCACTTGGGAGAAACAAACCTTTTGAAGAGGAAGCTGTTATTAAAGAAACATACCCTAACATTTTTGTGGTAAAGTATGAAGAACATGACACGAATGTAAGTTACAGATATACAGACATACTTACAAGAGATTTAGAGGTTTCTGTTTTTGATGGAGAAGGATATTGTCCTTTAATTCCACCAATACAAAAGTAAGATAATTGGCTATTAGAGAAATCAAAGATTTCGACAGCCGTGAAAAAATTCCTAATTTATTAGGAATTTTTTTTGTCCTTCTTAATATAATATATATTATTAAACTTTTAAGGAGGGATTTTATATGCCAGTAGAAACAGAAAAAGAGAATGTATGTATAAACCAAATAATTGGACAAAAGAGAGCAGAAACATTGGTAGAGGGAGATGTTATTGTAAATGATGTTAAACCAGATGTCTTAAATATAATAAGTGCAAATGGAATAGCATGCGTATATAAAAAAGAAGTAATGGATGGAAAGATAAGAATAGATGGTAGTGTAAATACATACATTATATACCTAGCAGACAGTGAAAACGGCAATATTAGAAGTCTAAATACAGTATTAGACTTTACTCAAATAATCGATATTGATAATTGTAAACCAGATATGATTTTAAACGAAAGTGTTTCAGTTAAAAATATTGATTGCAGAATTATAAACGAAAGGAAAATAAGTATAAAAGCAAGTTTGGATGTAGAAGCAAAACTATACTCTAATGAGCAAACAGATATTATTACTGGCATAACAAATTTTGATGATATGCAAACATTAAGTAACAATAAATGCATTAGTTCATTGGTAGGAGAAGGAAATACAAGAGTATATGCAAAAGATACACTTTCAGTAGACAGTGTAGACGATTTAGCAGAAATAATGAATGCAAGTTTAAAAATAGTTAATAAAGAAGTTAAGTTAAGTTATAATAAAGTATTGGCAAAGGCAGAGGCAGAAATTTGGATAATGTATTTAACAGAGGACAATAGGATAAATAATGTTAGTACAAAAATACCTATAATGGGATTTATAGATATAGAAAATATAAATGATAATAATATTTGTGATGTTGATTACAAATTAAAAAATTTAATAATAAAACCAAACAATGGGGAAACTCATTCAATTTATGTGGAAGCGGAAATGGAATTAAGTTGCTTTGCGTATGAAAGTAAAGAAATTAATTTAATAGAAGATATGTATAGCATATCACAGGATGTTGAATTTAATAAAAAGAATATAACAACAATAGCAGGAAAACAAAATATCAGACAAGATTGCAATATAAGAGAGCAAATTTCAATGCCAGAAGTAGGTTCAAATAAAATATATTGTGCAAATACAAAACCAATTATAAACGATACAAAAGTAATGAATGGAAAAATATTGTATAGTGGAGAATTAAGTATAGAGTTCTTATATGAAGTTAGCAATGGTATGGAAGCTAAAAGAATAAACTTGCCATTTAATTTTGAAGCACAATCAGACCTTATAGAAGCAAATAACAATGTAGATACAGATTTGACAGTAGAACAAGATAATTTCGTTATTGTATCAGATGGAAACATAGAAGCAAATATAACAATGCAATTTAATATAGGCATTTCAAAAACAGAAAAAATAAGCATAATTGATGATTTAGAGGTTAAAGAATGTAGACAAAACAACATTTATAGTATGATAATTTATTTTGTAAAACCAGGAGATACTTTATGGAAAATTGCTAAAAAGTTTAGAAGTACAGTCGAAGACATTGCAAGAGTAAATGGAATAGAAGACGAAAACAAGATTTATGTAGGACAGCAATTATATATACCAAAATATATAAAGAAAAGAATAGCAGTGTAAAAAATGGATAGTATTTATTCACGTAAAAGAATAAACATTCCTAAAATAAAAGGATTTTATACGAAAAACAATAATAAAAACAAAAAAATCTTAACAGTTTGCGTAATACTATGCATAAGCGTATTAACATTTTACAGTATATTAAAGTCAATTGATCCAATATTTGATGGCTTATGCATACAAAAAGCAAAAACAATTGCAACAGAAATAGTAAATGCACAAAGTAGTGTTGCATTAGACAATATAGACAATAAAGACATTGTATCAGTAGTAAAGGACGAAGCCAATAATACAAATATATTAAAAACAGATGTGGTGGTTATAAATAAAATTGCCTCAGATGTAGCTTTAGAAATAGAAAAAGAACTCCAAAATCTAAAAAACGAAGAAATACGTATTCCAATTGGGGCATTAACTGGTAATAAATATTTAGCTGGTATGGGCCCGGGAGTAAAGATAAAAATTATACCAACAGGAAATATAACAACAGAATTAAAAACAGAGTTTCAAGCACAAGGAATAAATCAAACAATGTATAGAATATATTTAGAGTTAAAATGTGATACAAATATTTTAACTCCATATAAAACAATACATGAAGAAATTTCAAATCAAGTATTGTTAGTAGAAACATTAATAGTAGGAGATGTTCCACAGACTTACTATAATTTAGAAGGGTTAGAGAAGAAAAATACAATAGATATAATAGAATAAAATTCTAAATTTTGCTTGCTTTTAATTTTAGTATGTGATAATTTATAAATTGTAAGAATAGAATTTAGGAGGAATGTAAAATGGCAGATTTAAAAGGAACAAAAACAGAAAAAAATTTAATGCAAGCTTTTGCAGGAGAATCACAAGCAAGAAATAAATATACATATTTTGCTAGCAAAGCAAAAAAAGAAGGGTATGAACAAATAGCAGCAATATTCCAAGAAACAGCAGATAATGAAAAAGAACATGCAAAAATGTGGTTTAAATTATTAAACAATGGAATATCATCAACAGCAGAAAATTTGAAAGCTGCAGCAGAGGGGGAAAATTTTGAATGGACAGATATGTATGACAAAATGGCACAAGAAGCAAGAGAAGAAGGATTTGACCACATAGCTGATTTATTTGAAGGTGTGGCAAAAATAGAAAAAGAACATGAAGAAAGATATAAAAAATTACTAGAAAATCTAGAAAACGGGCTAGTATTTAGCAAAGATGGAGATAAGATTTGGAAATGTAGAAATTGCGGACATATATGTGTTGGAAAAGAAGCACCAGAGGTATGCCCAGTATGTGCACATCCAAAAGCATATTTTGAAATTAAAGCAGAAAATTATTAAAAACAATAAAAAGAAGTGAACTCTATACGGTTCACTTCTTTTGTTTTAATATAACTTTACAATAGCATGCAATTTGCCATCTATTTTATCTTTAATAGAAATTATATATTCATTATTACTTGTGTGAGCACAGAAAAGACTAAGAGTATCACCAAGAGTAGCTTGATGCTTATACATAATTTCTACATTTGAAAATTTGTTATTTTTAAATACTTCTAAAGGTAATGCCTCATAAGCATAATCTAAATAATATAAATTATTTACATGATGATTTGTGTCAATATCCCTTCTTTGAACAGTGTAATCCAAAACAAATTCAGAGTTTAGAGGCTCTTTTATTTTTTCTTCAAATTTTTCAGGGAAAACTTCTTTATTAACTTGAATGTATTTTTCATTTACTCCATCTGTAACTCTACTAATAGATTTATTATTTACATTAAATAAAACCCATTTAGAACTTGCAATTGCAACAAGATTATAAGCGTTATCATAAATTTCAAAATCTCTATATACAAATAGAGGAGTTTTCTTTCTAGTCCAAGTTTTAATTAAAAGATTAGTATTAGTTTTTGGACGAGCAAAAACTTTAAGTTTCCAATTTAAAAGAATCCATGCAAGACCTGTTTTAGGAGTGTCATTTACACCATAACCTAAAAGCCCACAGTGAATACCTGCAACTTCTTGCAATAAACGCAATAATCCTTTATTAGTTACTTGGTTATTTTCATCAACATCAGAATAATTAATTGTTAAATTGTGAGAGTAAATATCAAGATTCATAAAAGCCCTTCTTTCTTTATATAAAAATATATCATAAATCATAATTCTTTTCAAACAAATATAATAAAATAGAATTATTAAATTTGTGTGAACTGTAAGCTAATAATTGACATTAGCTTATATAAAATATAAAATTAGTTAATAATAGAAATAAACAGGAGGAAAAAGTTGAAAGTAAAGTTTAATGTAATTGGCATGTCATGCAGTGCATGTAGCAATCATATAGAAAAAATAGTCTCAAAACAAAAGGGTGTAAACAGTGTAAATGTTAGTTTAATAAATAACAATATGATAGTAGATTTTGACAAGAAGATAATTACAGAACAAGAGATTATAAAAGCAGTGCAAAGTATAGGATATGATGCAAATACAAAAGGAGGACAAAATAAAAGCAACCTAAATAAAATGAAGCACAGAGTTATAATATCATTTGTATTTCTAATTCCACTTATGTATGTTGCAATGGGACACATGGCAGGATTACCATTACCACATATATTCCATAAAAATTTAGTCCTATTTAGCCTTGTACAATTAATATTAGTTGCACCAATAGTGTATGTAAATAGAAAATATTATACTTCAGGTTTTAAAGCATTAATAAAAAGAGCACCAAATATGGACTCACTAATTGCAATAGGTTCATTTGCTTCAATTGTATATGGAATTTTTGCAATATATAAAATATGGCAGGGAGAAAGTAGTTATGCAATGAACTTGTATTTTGAATCTGCAGGAATGATATTAACACTAATAACTTTTGGAAAATATCTAGAAACAAAAGCAAAAGATAAAACTTCAAATGCAATTAATAAACTATTAGATTTAACTCCTAAAAAAGTTACAATTTTAAGAGAGCAAAAAGAAATAGAAATACCAATAGAACAGGTAAAAGTAGGAGATATAATTGTTGTAAAACCAGGGGAAACTATTGCAGTAGATGGAGTAATAGTAAAAGGTCAAACATATATAGATGAGTCAACAATTACAGGAGAACATATACCAGTAAAAAAAGAAATTGGAAGTAAAGTAATTTCTGGAAGTATTAACAAAAATGGAGCAATAGAATTTAGAGCAGAAAAAGTAGGAGAAGACACAACAATATCACAAATAATAAAACTAGTAGAAGAGGCAAGTGCTTCAAAAGCACCAATTGGAAGATTAG
The DNA here is from genome assembly GCA_000434035.1 of Clostridium sp. CAG:452. Lineage (GTDB taxonomy): Bacteria > Bacillota > Clostridia > TANB77 > CAG-508 > CAG-452. The sequence continues at coordinate 24,014 of FR893522.1, forward strand.
CAGATAAAGTAAGCCGGAGTGTTTGTACCAATTGTAATTACAATTGCAGTAATTGCTACAATTATTTGGCTACTATTAGGATATCCATTCGAATTTGCACTTTCTATTGGAATATCAGTTTTAGTAATATCTTGCCCTTGTGCTTTAGGACTTGCTACGCCTGTTTCTATTATGGTTGGCACAGGAAAAGCTGCTGAAAATGGAATATTAATAAAATCAGCAGAAAGTTTAGAACTTGCACATTCAATAAATGCAATAGTTTTAGATAAAACAGGAACAATAACAGTAGGAAAACCACAAGTAAATGACATATTTGTATTTAACAATATGCAAGAAGGCGAACTACTAAAAATAGTAGGAGCAATAGAATCAAAATCTGAACACCCAATAGCAAAAGCTATATTAGAAAAAACAAAAGAAGTTGAGGCTTTAGAAGCACAAAATTTTGAAGCAATTGAAGGAAAAGGAATAAAAGCAAGCATAAACAACAATACCTATTTTGCTGGGAATGAAAGTTTGATGAAAGAAAACAATATTAAACTATCAGAGGCAGAAGGTATATATCAAAAATTATATGAACAAGCTAAAACAGTAATATTTGTATCAGATGATGAAAAATTGCTAGGAATTATTGCAATATCAGATACTGTAAAACAAACAAGCATAGAAGCAATAAATGGCTTTAAAGATTTGAAAATAGAAACATATATGCTAACAGGAGATAATAAAACATCAGCACAAGCAATTGGAAAAATGGTAGGAATAGATAATATTATTTCGGAAGTTTTACCACAAGAAAAAGAAAGTAAAGTGCGTAGTTTACAAGAACAAGGAAAAATTGTTGCAATGATAGGTGACCGGAATAAATGATTCACCAGCACTTTCAAGAGCAAACGTAGGAATTGCAATTGGCGCAGGAACAGATATTGCAATAGAATCAGCAGATATTGTTCTAATAAAAAGCAATTTGACAGATGTAGTATACTTATTAAGGTTAAGTAAAGCAGTTATAAAAAATATAAAAATGAATTTGTTTTGGGCATTTTTCTATAACACTATTGGAATTCCACTTGCATGTGGAATACTATATAAATCACTTGGAATATTGCTAAACCCAATGATAGCATCATTAGCAATGAGCTTAAGTTCAATATGTGTTGTAACAAATGCACTAACATTAAGAAAATTTAAAATAAAAAAAGAGGTGAAAAATATGACAAAAACAATATATGTAAAAGGAATGCAATGTGAACATTGTTCAAATGCGGTAAAAAAAGAATTACTAACATTAGAAGAAGTAAATAATGTAGAGGTAGACTTAAAAACAGGAAGAGTAGATTTAGAGTTATCGAAGGATATAGATAATGAAGTATTAAAGAAAAAAATAGAAGAAGTAGGATACAAAATAAATGAGTAATATAGAGTTATTATCACCAGCAGGGGACTTTGAGTGCTTGGTTTCAGCAGTACAAAATGGAGCAAATGCAGTATATTTTGGACTAGATAAATTTAATGCAAGAGTTAATGGCAGAAATTTTGAAGATGAAGAGTTAGTAAAGGCAATTAAATATGCAAAACTTCGCAATGTAAAAACACACTTAACATTAAATATATTAATAAAAAACAAGGAATTTGAAGAAGCCTTAAAACTAGTAGAATTTGCATACAATAGTGGAATAGATGCAGTAATTGTACAGGATTTAGGACTAGCTAAAAAAATAATGGAACTATTTCCAAAGCTTGAGGTTCATAGCAGTACTCAAATGACAATATACAATTTAGACGGAGTAAAAGAGATAGAAAAACTAGGTTACTCAAGATGTGTGCTTGCTCGTGAACTTTCAATAGAAGAAATAAAAAATATATGTAAAAATACCAATATAGAAATAGAGGTATTTATTCATGGTGCGCTTTGTATTTGCTATTCAGGGCAATGCCTAATGAGCAGTTTAATTGGTGGAAGAAGTGGCAACAGAGGCAGGTGTGCAGGAACTTGTAGACTACCATATTCCTTATTAAAAGATGGACAAGAGCAAGAAAAAGGATATCTTTTAAGCTCAAAAGATGTATGTACATTAGATATTTTACCAGAACTAATAGAAGCAGGAGTAAAATCATTTAAAATAGAAGGCAGAATGAAATCAAAGGAATATGTTGGAATAGTAACAAGCATTTATAGAAAATATATTGATTTAGCAGAAAGTAATCAAGAATATGTGGTTGATAAAAAAGATAGAGAAATGCTAATGCAAATATTTAATAGAGGTGGATTTAGCACAGGATATCTTAAAGGAAAACTTGGTAAAAATATGATGTATACCAAAAGACCAAACCATATAGGAACTCTTTTAGGAGAAGTAATATCATATAATCCAAATAAGGGACATGTAAAAATAAAATTATGCAAAGAGCTGGATTTAGGAGACAGTATAGCAATAGGAGATTCGAGTTGTAAAATTTCAGAGCTTATGCAAAAAAATAATAATATAAAAATGGCAAAAACAAATGATATAGTAACAATAGGTAGAATAAAAGGAAAAATAAAGCCAAAAGATAAAGTGTATAAAACTGTATCTATAAAACTAAACCAAGAAATGGATCAAAAAATAGGTAAAGAAAATATAAAAAGAAAAGTAAATTGCAATATAGAGCTAAAACAGGATGAAGTTATAAAACTAGAACTACAAGATATAGATACAAATATAAGTGTAAAGCTAGAAGGCGATTCTGTTGTAAAAAAAGCAGATAATGCAGGAATAACTAGTAAAAGAATTGAAGAACAATTATCTAAAACAGGAAATACGATTTTTAAAATTGAAAATATTAATATAAAAATGGATGAAAGTATAATTGTTCCAATAAGTAGCTTAAATGAAATAAGAAGAAGAGGACTAGAAGAGCTAGAACATAAACTATTAGAATCATTTAAAAGAGAGCAAGTTAATCTAAAATTAGACGTTAAAGAAGAAAAATTTATACCAAAAGAAGAAGTAAAAGTTACATTATGTTTAAATAAAATTAGCAAGGAAATTGATTATGCTAATCTAAAAAATGTAGACAATGTGTATATACCATTTAAATATTTTTTAGATGAAGATTTAAAAGAAAGCATAGAAAATATATCTAAAAAATTTAGTACATATATACTACTTCCAGCTATAACAAAATCAAATTATGAAAAACTATTGTATAACAATTTGCCTAAAATATCAGAAAGAGTAGAAGGTATAGTTATATCAAATTTATCTCAGATATATGAAATAGAAAAGCTTGGAATAAATGGCAAAAAGCTAGTTGCAAATTATACAATGAACATAGAAAATAATTTTACAGTAGAAGAACTAAAAAAACTTGGAGTTTGTAAATATATAGTACCGCCAGAAACAGAAAAAGAAACAATAAGGGGATTAACAGAAAACATAGAAAAAGAAACAATAGTGTATGGAAGAACTTTATTAATGACAACAGAATATTGTACAATAGGGACACTAAAGAATTGTCCTGCAATGTGTCAAAAAGGAAGATATACTCTAAAAGATAGAATGGGATTTGAGTTTCCGATATATACAGATAGAATAAATTGCAACAATTTAATATATAATTCAAAAATAACATCAATAAGCTATAAAGACTTACAAACAGACTCAATAAAAATAGATATATTAGAAGAAACAAGGGAAGAAATCCAAAGAATTATAGATATACAAAAAAGAGGAGAAAGACTAGAAGGACAAGATTACACAAATGGAAACTTGAATAGAGAGATTTAAAACTTGTCAAAAAGTATTTACAAAAGATAAATTTATGGTATAATAAAAAAGAAATAGGAAGCCACAAAAATGTGGTTGCCATCAGTTAGTGAATAAAAATCACATCTCTAATAGCGAGCAGAGATGTGATTTTGCTTTTTACATTCCTGCTTTTTCCTATTTCAAAAACATTATACAGAAAATGGAAAATAGAGTCAATGAAAATTGGCAAAAAAACAAGAATAATTATAATAAAAAAAGTCAAAATAAATATGGTGATTTATATGAGCATTTCTTGGTTAAAAGCTTCAAGTGATAGAAAAAGTTTTAAAATATTTGAAAGTTTTGGAATGGATGTATATAAAATAAATGATTTAGAAAAAACAGACGAAAAAATAAGAGAACTAGTAGACAAAAACTATACAACTATTGTAGTTTCAAACGAAGTAGCAAGTTTTTCAGAAGATATTATAAAAAAATACAACAGAATAGAAAACGTAAATATAATTATTGCACCAGGTCATAATAAAGATAATTACACATAAAATTAGATAAGCAAATTGGAATTTGTCAAATATAAAGCAGGAGTAATTTATGGCTTTTAAAGAAGAAATGTATAACAACTTTGTGTGTGATTTTAGCAATAATTTAAGACAAAAAATTCAAGGTACAGAAATCTCAAAACTTGTTTTCTTGTGCATCGGAACAAATAGAGTAATTGGGGACTGCTTTGGACCATTGGTTGGGAGTAAACTAAAGCATTTTTTTATACATGAAGAAGGCATAGAGGTTATTGGAGATATAGAAAACATTGTTTCTTTTCAAAATGTAACAGGAATTATAAAAAAACTAAAAAATGAGAATTCTTTTGTAATAGCAATTGATGCTGCCTTATCCTGTAATAGTAATAGAATAGGTAAAATAATTGTAAATCAAAATAAAATGAATGTAGGGAATTCTATGAATAAAAAACAACTATACATAGGAGATATAAGTATAAAGGGAATTGTAGGTAAAGACTTTAAGAATTCGAGAAATAACTTTAATGAACTCCAAAACATGCCCTTAAATATAATAATTGATATGGCAGAATGTGTTTCAACAGGAATATATAATGTAATAAATGTATAATCTCATAAAAAGTGGAAAAAATTTATATATACACTTTTGTGGGAGGATTTCAATATGAGCATTGAAAGTATGAAAAATATGGTTGTACTTAGAAATTTACCATCAAATATAGTTGAAGAAGCTATTGTTATATTAAAACCAAATGTGAAATTAAAAAATTTAGATTTGGCAGAAAATAAAGCTACAAATAAAAAAGGTGAAAATAAAACAAAACAGGATTCAAGAAAATACATTGTAAATGAAGCAGAAATGATAGTTAGCAATTATTTATCAAACATTGAAAAAGAGAAAAAACATAATTATAAGATAAATAAAAAAATAGAAAACAAATATAAAAGAGCAAGAGGAATAGCAATATTTTTAGGAATAATGCTATTAGTTACTTTTTTGATAAAATAACTTGTTTTACAAATGTTCTAAACCCTCTTCCTTTGAATATATTTAAGCAAGAGATTGCAAAAGTATATTACAAAGGAAGAGGTGTTTTTTTATGGAAAGAGCCATGACCCCCGAAGAAAGAATAAGAAGAGCAGAAGAGATTTATTACAGAAGAAAAAACCAAAATTTGGACAGGAATTCTATAAGAATAGGTAATGACAATACAAGGCCAAATTTTGTAATAATAAAAAAGATGATATTACAAATTATAATTTGTGTTGTAATTTATAGTATTTTCTATATGATTCAAAACACGGAATATATTTTTTCTGCGGATGTAATTAATAAAACAAAAGAAATTCTTTCTTATGATATTAATATTCAAAATTTATATAATAAATCCAAAGAATACATAAATGGAATTATTGTTAAAGGACAAGAAGAAAGTAATGATAACAATAATCAAGAGTTGCCAGCAGAAAACAATGATAAAAATAATGAAGAAAACAATCAAACAGAAAGTACTAATTTAGAAGAGAATGCTAATGAAACACAAAATGATAATGCAGAAAATATTGGTGGAGAAGAAGTTGCAAATACAGATGAAAATTTAACTCAAATGGAAAAAGATGCTAAGGATATAATTGCTACGAAATCATTAATAGTTCCACTAATGGGAGTGATTACCTCAAGATATGGACCAAGAAACCCAACAGATCCAAAGGTACCAAAATATCATACAGGAATAGATATTGCAGTAAATACTGGTACAGTTTTTATTGCCTCTATGGACGGAGTGGTAGAAGAGGTTTCAGCAGAAGGCAACTATGGAAACCATGTAAAAATAACAAATGGAGATGTTATGACATTATATGCTCATTGCAGTAAGATATATGTTAATCAAGGTGACACAATAAAACAAGGACAAAAAATAGGAGAAACTGGAGCAACAGGGAATGTTACAGGACCACATTTGCATTTTGAGATAAGAAAAGAAAATAGGTATGTGGATCCGGATTTAATTTTAGATTTTTAGGGGGATTTTTTAATGCAAATAACAATAAATTTACAAGTTTTTTTATTCATAATTTTATTTATTTTAACAAGACAAATTGAATTTTATGCATTGATTATGTTTTTTGCATTAATTCATGAGTTTCGGACATATTTTTGCAGGATTACTTTTAAAATTAAAACCAAAGAAATTAAGTATAATGCCATTTGGACTAGCAGTAACATTTGAGAGCTATGAGTATAAAAAATTAATAGAAACCAAGAAAATAATAATTGCTTTTGCAGGTCCACTAACAAACATATTAATATCAATAGGGCTTTTGTTTATACATATGGATCAAGATTTAAAACAAATTATGATTTATTCAAATATATTAGTGGCACTATTTAACTTAATCCCAATATATCCATTAGATGGCGGAAGAATTTTAAAAGGATTAATAAGAAAAAAATATGATGATAATATAAAATCAGACATATTAGTAAATAAAATATCTAATATTCTAGTAATTTCTTTGACTGCAATATCAAGTATTTTAATTTTATACTTAAAAAATATATCTATATTGTTTGTGATAATATATTTATGGATATTGATAATAAGAGAAAATAAAAGAATAAATTTAAAGAAAAAAATTAATGATATAATTCTAAAAGAAAACTAAATGTATTGACATTTAACTAATTAAATGTGAAAATAAAGTAAGTGGAGGATAACTAATGAAAAATTATATGAGAAATAATAAAGGAATAACAATTACAACATTAGTTGTTACAGTAATAATAATGTTAATTTTATCATCAACAATTATAATGAAAATAAGTGACTCTAAGGATGTAAGTAAATTAAATAATTTGTATGCAGATATAAAAATTTTAGAAGATAAAGTCCTTGAGTATTATAATGATTATGGTACACTTCCAATAAAAGGAGAACCAAAAGCTCCCTTACTTTCAATGGAAAATGGAAACAAATATTATGAAATAGATTTAAACAAACTTGAAAATATTACATTGAACTATGGACATGGAAATGATGAAAAAGACATTTATGTAGTAAATGGAGATACATTGGATGTATATTACTATAAAGGAGTTGCATATGAAGGAAAAAAGTATTATACATATGAATATGCAAAGAATTTAGAGTAAAACCAATAATACCATGGAAAAAATGATATTTTGCTTGCAAAATGAATATATTTATGATAAAATAGCAATGTTTGAAAAATAGCATTGCTATTTTTTCCTTACTCATATTAATGTGATATGGGTTATAAGCCATAAGGAGGTGAAAGAATAATGAACAAATACGAAAGTGTTATCATTATTAATCCAAATTTAGAGGAAGAAGCTATTAAAGCATTAATAGAAAAAATCTCAAATTTAATTAATACTGATGGTAAAGTTAGTTCAGTTGAAGAAGTTGGTAAAAAGAAATTAGCTTATGAAATCAAAAAGAACAAAGAAGGTTTTTATGTTGTATTTAAATTTGAAGCTAATCCAGAATTAATTACTGAACTAGAAAGAGTATATAGAATAACTGACGAAGTTATTAAGTTTATTGTTGTTAAAGAGGAGGAATAATACATGAACAAAGTAATATTAATGGGGCGTTTGACAAGAGATCCAGAAGTTAGATACACACAAACAAATAACACATTAGTAGCATCTTTCTCATTAGCAGTAAACAGAAGATTTGCAAGACAAGGAGAAGAAAGACAAGCAGATTTTATTAATGTAGTTGCTTGGAGCAAAACAGGAGAGTTTTGTAGCAAATACTTTAAAAAAGGACAACAAGTTGGAATAATTGGTAGAATTCAAACAAGAAATTGGGAAGATGACCAAGGACAAAAACACTATGTTACAGAAGTAGTTGCAGAAGAAGCTTATTTTGCAGATAGTAAAAGAGATGGAGAAGCATCATCAAATTTTGAAAATACATTTGGAAATACTGTATCAGAATCATCAGAATTTTCAGTATCATCAGATGATGAATTACCATTCTAGAATAAAAAGTTAAGATTTAAGAATAAATAATACAAAATTTGCAGGGCAAATTTTGAGAAGGGGGAAAAATAAATGGCAGACAAAAAACAAAACGGAAAAAACAATAAAAGAAGAAACAATGGCGACGAAGATTTCAATCCTAGATTTAGAAAAGTTAGAAAAAAAGTATGCGTAATGTGCAGTAATAAAGATTTCGTTTTAGACTATAAAAATCCAGAACAATTAAAGAAATTTATAAATGAAAAGGGTAAAATACTACCTAGAAGAGCAACTGGAGCATGTGCAAAACATCAAAGAGATATTACACAAGCTGTAAAAAGAGCAAGACATATTGCAGTATTACCATATACACAAAACTAATGTTTTTAAGAACAGATTTTATATCTGTTCTTTTTTTCTTAAAAAAATTGAAATAATTATAGAAATAAAAATAATTATACTGTAAAATTAAAATGTAAAATAAATTTAAGGGAGTGTTTTGTTTGAAGGTTACTGATATTGAAGAATTAAAGCAAATTGCAAACAATGTTAGAAAGGATATAATAGAAGAAACATATAATGCAAAATCTGGACATCCAGGAGGCTCACTATCTGTTGCAGATATATTAACTGTATTATATTTTAATCAAATGAATGTAAACGAAAAAGAGCCTAATGCAAAAACAAGAGATAGGCTAGTTTTATCAAAAGGACATGTTGCTCCAGCGTTGTATGCTGTACTTGCAGAAAAAGGATATTTTGAAAAAGATGAATTAAAAAAATTGAGAAAAATTGATGGAATGCTACAAGGACATCCAGATATGCAAAAAACACCAGGAATAGATATGTCAACAGGTTCTTTAGGACAAGGATTATCTGTTGCAAATGGTATGGCACTTGCATCTAAGTTAAATCATGAAGGAGTTAGAGTGTATTGCGTTTGCGGAGATGGAGAAATACAAGAAGGACAAATATGGGAAGCTGCAATGACTTCTAGCCACAGAAAACTAGACAATTTGTGCTTAATAGTTGATAATAACAATTTGCAAATAGATGGAAATGTAGATACAGTAAAAAATATTTATCCATTAGACGAAAAATTTAAAAGTTTCGGATTTGAGGTAATTAAGGTAGATGGGCATGATATAGAAAAACTAATAAAAGCGTTTGATAAAGCAAAAACAATAAAAGAAAAACCAACAGTAATTATTGCAAAAACTATAAAAGGAAAAGGAGTTTCTTTTATGGAAAATAAGGCAGATTGGCATGGAAAAGCACCAAATGAAGAAGAATATAAAATGGCTATGGAGGAATTAAGTAAGTAGTAGGAGATGGAATAATGATAGATTTGCATATTCACACAAACAACTCAGATGGCTCAGATAGCGTAATAGACGTACTAAAAAAAGCACAAAAACATGAATTATCATATATGTCCATAACAGACCATGAAAGCGTAAATGGACATTATGAATTAAGAAATATTGATGTAAAACAATATTTTTCTGGGAAAATAATTCCAGGAGTAGAACTAAAAAATTATTATAAAGATAGAGTAATTGATATATTGGCATACAATATTGATATAGACAAGTTTAATGAATACTTAGAAAAGAACTATAAAAATAAAACACACAGAATGTTAGAAAGTAAAAATTTAAAACATTTATACAAACAAGCAAAGGCATATGGATTAACATTAGATCCAATAGAAGAGATTAAGTGGGATCCAGACAGCGATTGGGGAAGTGTTATAGTATATAATGAAATAAAAAAACATCCAGAAAATGAAGCAAAAGTTCCAAAAGACTTATGGGAGAGTTTTAGTAATTTTAAAAAAGATTATGTATATAACAGAAATAATATGTTCTTTTTAGATAAAAAAGATGACTATCCATCACCAGCAGAAACTGTAAAACAAGTACATTTAGCAGGTGGAGTAGCTTTTTTAGCACATGTACATGAATATAGATGGGTAAAAGACAAGATTCAATATATAACAGAACTAGTAAAAAATAGCAATTTAGATGGAATAGAATGTTATTATAGTAATTTTACAGAAGAGCAAATAAAAGAACTGTTAGAGTATTGTAAGAAAAACCATTTATATACAAGTGGAGGAACAGACTATCATGGTGCAAAAAGACCAAGTGTTGAGATAGGTGTAGGAAAAGGAAATTTGAGGATACCAGATGAAATAATAAAAGATTGGTATAATGGATAGAGGAGGAAAAAAATATGGATTGCGAAAACCTTAAAGCTACAAGACAAAGTTATGGAGAAAAATTAGCAGAACTAGGAGAAAAAAATAAAGATATAATTGTTTTAGACGCAGATTTATCAGCTGCAACTAAAACATCAATATTTGCAAAGAGATTTCCAGAAAGATTTTTTGATATGGGAATTGCAGAACAAGATATGATAAGTACAGCTGCAGGACTTGCAACGTTTGGAAAAACTGTATTTGCAAGCAGTTTTGCAATGTTTGCATGCGGAAGAAGCTATGACCAGATAAGAAACAGTGTTGCACATCCAAAATTAAATGTAAAAATATGTGCATCACACGCAGGGATAACTGTTGGAGAAGATGGAGCAACTCACCAAATGCTTGAAGATTTAGGTATGACGAGAGGATTACCAAACATGACAGTTATGTGTACAAGTGATGATAGAGAAACAAAATGGGCAGTAGAAGAAATCTCTAAAATGGATGGACCAGTGTACTTAAGACTTTGCAGACTAAACACACCACAAATATATGGAGAAGAACAGGATTTTAAAATTGGAAAAGGAGTTCAAATAGGAAATGGAACAGATGCAACAGTGTTTGCAACAGGTGTAGTAGTTCCAGAAGCAATAAAAGCAAAAGAAGAACTAGAAAAGCAAGGAATAAATATAAGAGTAGTTGATATACACACAATAAAACCAATAGATAAAGAACTAATTATAAAATGTGCAAAAGAAACTAAAAAATTAGTTTCTATTGAAGACCATAATATAATAGGCGGGCTTGGAAGCGCTATTTCTGAGGTGCTAACAGAAGAATATCCTGCCAAACTAATTAGAATGGGAATGAAAGATAGATTTGGAGAATCTGGACCAGCCAAAGAATTATTAAGATATTTTGGGTTAACATCAGAAGATATTATAGCAGTAGTAAAATAAATTGCAATTTTAGGTTAAATAAAAATATATTACAAAAAAATGACAATTTCTTGAAAAATGTCATTTTTTATTGCTTTTTTAAGGTATTATTATTATAATATTAATGTATATTTAAGTAAAAGAGGTCAAAATATGATAGAATTTAAAAACGTATATAAAACATACAGCACAGGAACCGAAGCCGTAAATAATGCAAACTTTAAAATAGAAAAAGGCGAATTTGCATTTTTAGTAGGTGCATCTGGTTCACGGAAAATCAACCCTTATAAAGCTAATACTAAAAGAAGAAGAGCCAACATCAGGAAATATAATTATAAATGGCAAGGATACAACATTTTTAAAACCTAAAAGAGTGCCATATTTAAGAAGAAGCATGGGAGTAGTTTTCCAAGATTTTAGGTTGCTATCAGATAAAACAGTTTACGAGAATGTAGCATTTGCAATGAATATAGTAAAAGCTACACCAAAACATATAAGAAGACAAGTTCCAATGGTATTATCATTAGTTGGTCTAAGTGGAAAAGCAAAAGTTTATCCAAATGAGTTATCAGGAGGAGAACAACAAAGAGTTGCTCTTGCAAGAGCATTAGTGAATAATCCAGCTATGATAATTGCTGATGAGCCAACAGGAAACTTGGATCCAGAAACAGCTTGGGACATTATGAATTTGCTTAACGAAATCAATTTAAGAGGTACAACAGTAGTTATTGCAACACACGCCAAAGACATAGTTGACCAGATGAAAAAAAGAGTTATTGAAATAGAAAAAGGCGTAATAGTTAGAGATGATAGAAAAGGTGGGTATAGCAAGTGAAATATAATGTAATAGGATATTTTTTATCTGAAGGTTTTAGAAATGTATTTAAAAATAAAAAATCCACATTCTCTTGTTTGGGAGTAATGTGTGCAACAATGCTTATGTTTGGACTATTTTTCGTAATAGGACAAAATATAAATAATGCTATTAAGGATTTGGAAAAAGAACAAGGAATGCAGGTATTTATGTATCCAGAAGCAACAGATGAGCAAATAGCAAAGCTTAAAGAAGATCTAGGAAAAATTGAAGGAATAAATACAATAGAATTTGTATCTAAAGAAGAAGGATACAATACTATGAAAAAAAGACTTGGAGATAACGCAAAAGCATTAGACGGGTTCACTCCAGATTTCTTTGAAGTATCATACATAATTACATTAACAGATTTATCTTTAAATAATCAAGTATATGAAGCAATATCTAAATTAGATAATGTAAAAGAGATACAAAATAAATCAAGCACAATAGAAACATTATCTAGTGTTGGAAAAGCAATAAGAGTTGTAACATTTACAATTTTTGCAATATTAATTTTAATTTCGCTATTTATAATTTCAAATACAATAAAACTTACAGTACATGCAAGAAGAAAAGAAATTTCAATAATGAAATATGTAGGAGCAACTAATGGATTTATTAGAACTCCATTCATAATTGAAGGTATAGTAATAGGATTAATTTCAAGTATAATATCAATTTTGTTAATAGGTGGAGGGTATAATTTCTTAGCTACGAAACTTGTAAACTCAGCTACATGGCAAAAACTTAGCATCAATTTATTAACATTTGGAGATTTATTAGGAGAAATAATAATTGTATACTTAGTGCTAGGAGTTGGAATTGGTATTATTGGTAGCTCAATATCTATGAAAAAATACCTTGACGTTTAAGAAGGTGATGCAATGCCAAAAAAAATAATATTAACTTGTTTAATAGTAACAGTAATGATATTTGTTTTTTTTACAACAGTAGTAGTTGCAGATGATTTAGGAGAATTACAAGATAGAAAAAATCAATTAAATCAACAAATTTCACAGGCAAATGAGCAAGTAGAAAATATTCAAGTAGAACTAACAGATACACTACAACAAATAGATAATTTAGATCAAAAAATAGAAACATATCAAGCAGAAATAGATGAAGTAAGTAAAAATCTTGAGGAAATACAGAGTGAAATAGCAATAGTAGAAGAAAAATTAACGAATTTAGAAAACAACTATAAAATACAAAGAGAAACATTTCAAAATAGAATAATTGCTCAATATGAAGCAGGCGATATACAGTATTTAGATGTATTATTAAGTTCAAATACATTATCAGAATTTATATCGAATTATTATTTAATAGGTGAAATAGCAAAATATGATAGGAATCTTTTGGACAATATAGACAGACAGAAAAAACAAATACAAAATATTAAAGTAACATTATCAGAAAAAGAAAAAACCTTAAAAACTTTAAAGACAAATAAAGAGAGTACAACTGTTGCATTAGAAAATGCAAAGGTTATAAAAAATAGTTATGCAAAGCAATTAACAAATGAAGAAAAAGAAACACAAGAAAAAATAGCAGGATATCAAAAAGAATTAGATAATTTAGAAGCACAAATTGTAGCAATAACAAGTGTAAAAGTTGGAGAGGACTATGTTGGTGGTGAGTTTGCTTGGCCAGCACCAGGATATTCAACAATAACATCAAAATATGGAATGAGAGTTCATCCAATACTTAAAACACATAGAATTCATTCTGGAACAGATATTGCAATGCCTATGGGAGCATATATAATTGCAGCAAATGATGGAGTCGTTACAAAGGCAGGATATTCAACAACTGGATATGGAAATATGGTTTTAATAGATCATGGAGGAGGAGTTAGCACCTTATACGGTCATGGTTCAGAAATTTTAGTACAAGCTGGACAAACCGTAAAAAGAGGTGATATAATAATGAAAGCTGGTTCGACTGGATGGTCGACAGGTCCACATTTACACTTCGAGGTAAGAATAAATGGTCAGCATGTAGATTCATTGCCATATATAACAGGTAAAAAAATAGAAACAAAATCTACAGAAAATAACGCAGAAGAATCTACGCAAAATACAGAAAATGCTAACTAAATTAAAAAACGGAGGAAGAAATGAAAATTAAAAAAAGAATATTAATATCAATATTATTAATACTAATAATTCTATCAACAAATATTGCTGTTACTTTGGCTGCAACTAAATCTGAATTACAAAATAAACAAAACAATATAAATCAACAAATTAAAGATACAGAAAATGAAATAAGTGCAGTAAAAGAAGAAATGTCAGATACTATGAAACAAATTCAGGACTTAAATACACAAATAAGTGGATATCAATCAGAAATTGATGATTTGGAATATAAGATTAGTGATTTAGAAAAAGATATTGAAGAATCACAAGAAAAACTTAATGAAGCAGAAAAAAATTATAATAAACAAGAAGAAGCATTTAAAAATAGAATAGTAGCACAATATGAAGCAGGAGAAACTACATATTTAGATGTACTATTAGGCGGAGGTTCATTATGGGATATGGTGTCTAATTGGTATGTTGTTTCGGAAATTGCTGACTTAGATAATCAAATGCTAGGACAAATGGAAAAGAATAAAAATGAAATAGAAGAAGCTAAAAAAGCTTTAGAAACAAATAAAGAACAAATAGAAGTAACAAAGAAAAATAAAGAACAAAAGGCAAGCGCATTAAAAAGTTCACAAGCAACAAAAGAGCAATATGTTAATGAATTATCTGATAATGAAAAAGAATTGAATGCAGAATTAGAAAAATTAAAAAAAGCAAATGATGCTATAACAAGAGAATTAAAAGCAATGGAAAATAAGTATAGTGATAAGATTGCAAATTTAGGTGGAACAGGAACACTACAAAGACCTGTTAGATCAGGAGTAATCACAGCAACTATGTATTACAGCAGTGGTAGATATCACGGAGCATTAGATTATGGAGTGCCAGTTGGAACAGAAGTATATGCAGCAGCAGAGGGAGTAGTACTTGCAGCGAATTGGTCAAATGGTGGATTAGGAAATTACGTATGTATACAACACTCAGGTGGAATGAGAACACTTTATGGACATGGAAATGGAAAATTCTATGTAAAACCAGGAGATGAAGTAAAAAAAGGACAATTAATTATGCTTAGTGGAAATACAGGTAATTCATCAGGACCACATTTACATTTTGAAGTAAGAGTTTCACCATACAATTGGTCATATTGGGGAAATGACAGTAGAAGAGATCCACGAAATTATTTCTAATAAATACATATAATAAGGAGGCGACACTAAAATGTCGCTTCTAAAAATATATAACACATAAATTATAATGTTAATAATATAATATTTTTTAGGAGGCATATCATAATGGATTTTGAGAAGAAAAACAGAGCATACAAATCAGTAATGCTAGTAATAGTGACAGCATTAATTACATTTTTAATTACAGCTATAGGAATGTATAATTATGTTACAAAAACAGATGCAGGAATAACAAAAGTTGTAACAAGTAGCGAACCAACAAAATTAGATACTAAACTAATATTAATAAGAAAATATTTAGAAGAAAATTATTTGGGCGATATTGCTTCAGATGAGGAATTAACAGAATCAGCAATAAAAGGGTATGTAGAAGGATTAAAAGATGAATATACAGAGTATTTAACAAAGGATGAATATGATGAATTGATGGTAAGTGTTAATGGAAACTATGTTGGTATAGGAATATATATGACACAAGACAGATATGAGAATATAGTTGTTTTACTTCCAATAGAAGGTTCACCAGCAGCAGAAGCTGGATTAAAAACAGGAGACATTATAACAAAAGTAAATGGAGAAGAATGTGTAGGTAAAGATTTAAGTACAATTTCTAATAAAATAAAAGGTGAAGAAGGAACAACTGTAGAATTAGAAATTTTAAGAGAGAATGAAACATTTACAAAAACAATAGAAAGAAGAACAGTTCAAGTTAATCCAATGGAATCTGAAATTCTTGAAAACAACATAGGATATATAAGACTTATGGGGTTCGATGAGAATTGTCATGAAGAATTTGAGAAAAAAGTAGATGAATTAATATCAAAAGGTGCAAAATCATTAATAATAGATTTAAGGGATAATGGTGGAGGAGTTGTAGATGAAGCTACAGATATAACAGAACTTTTCTTACCAAAAGATAAAACAATAATGATTGAGAGAACAAAAAAAGAAGGAGAACAAATTACAAAATCAGAAAAAGATGCTAAATATAATATGAAAGTTGTAATACTTACTAATGAAAATTCAGCAAGTGCATCAGAAATATTTGTTGGTGCAATGAAGGATAATGGAGTTGCTAAAATAGTAGGAACAAAAACTTATGGAAAAGGTGTAATGCAAGAACTTGCCCCATTAAAATCAGGAGGAGCATTAAAAATAACAATAGAAGAGTTTAAAACACCGAATGGTAATACAATAAACAAAAAAGGAATAGATCCAGACATAGAAGTTGAGGACGATAAAAAAACAGAATTAGATGAACAGTTACAAAAGGCAATAGAAGAATGTAAAAAATAAAATAAATGGGTGCACATTATGCACCCATTTATTTTATCTCAATTTATTTTATTCCCAAAATCTTTTTAGCTCTATCAACATCGTTACTATCAGCAGGTCGAACACCTTCTAATGGATATTTTAAACCAAGTTCTTCCCATTTGAATTTTCCAAGTTCGTGATATGGATTAATTTCAATTTTCTTTACTGTTTTTAAAGTTGATATAAATTCTTTTAATTTCAATAAATCTTTTTCATCATCAGTTATTCCAGGAACTAAAACTTGCCTTATCCAAATGTCGATATTATTATCACTTAAATACCTAGCAAATGCTAGTTCTTTTTCATTTGAAAATCCAACTAAATCCTTACATTTAGTGCTATCAATATGTTTAATATCTAGCAAAACTAAATCTGTAAATTTAAGTAGTTCTTTAATATCATCTGTAATATCAAACATTCCAGAAGTATCAATTGCTGTTGGAATATTACGTTTTTTTAATTCTTTAAAAAGAGTTACTAAAAATTTGGTTTGTAACAAAGGTTCTCCGCCAGTAACTGTAACTCCACCACCAGAAGGGAGAATATAGGCTTTGTATCGCTCTATTTTATCTAGAAGTTCATCTACAGAAGTGATAGTACCTCCTGTAAGATCCCAAGTGTCTCTATTGTGGCAGTATTTACATTTTAAACTACATCCTTGCATAAATATAACAAATCTTATACCAGGGCCATCAACAGTACCGAAAGACTCAATAGAATGTATTCTAGCATATTTAGTTTTATCAAAATTTTCCATATAATCATTCCTTTTGTTTAATTAAAATGTAAGACGAGGGTTTATATCCTCGCCTTTACAAATTCAAACTATATTCTATCTTGTATTGTTCTATGAATTACGTCTAATTGTTGTTCTCTTGTTAATTTTATAAAGTTTACTGCGTATCCAGAAACTCTTATTGTAAGTTGAGGATATTTTTCTGGGTGATCCATAGCATCTAATAATAAAGATCTATCAAATACGTTTACATTTATATGATGTCCAGTTTTTGCAAAATATCCATCTAACATATTTACTAAGTTTGTAATTCTTGTATCTTCTTCTTTACCAAGTGCTGCTGGTGTAATTGCAAATGTATATGATATACCATCTTCAGCATATTCATATGGAAGTTTTGCAATTGAATTTAATACTGCAAGGGAACCATTTACGTCTCTTCCATGTAGAGGGTTTGCTCCTGGTCCAAAAGGTTCTCCAGCTCTTCTTCCATCAGGTGTATTACCTGTGTTTTTACCATATACAACATTTGATGTTATTGTAAGAATTGATAATGTATGTTTTGAATTTCTATAAGTTTGATGTTTTTGTAATTTGTTTAAGAATGTTTTAACTAAATCTACAGCTATTTGATCAACTTTATCATCATCATTTCCGTACTTTGGAAAATCCCCTTCAATTTCGTAATCTACTACTAATCCATCTTCATTTCTAATTGTTTTAACTTTAGCATATTTAATTGCAGAAAGTGAATCAGCAACTACTGAAAGCCCTGCTATTCCACATGCCATAGTTCTTAATATATCTTCTTCTCTATCGTGAAGAGCCATTTCTAATGCTTCATATGAATATTTATCATGCATATAATGAATTGCATTTAAAGCTTTTATATAAATTTTAGCAACATAATCCATCATAGTATCAAATTTTTCCATTACTTCATTATAATCCAAATATTCAGAAGTAATTCCTTCAAATTTTGGAGCTACTTGTTTTCCTGAGTTTTCATCTCTACCACCATTTATAGCATAAAGCAATGTTTTAGCAAGGTTAGCTCTTGCTCCAAAGAATTGCATTTGTTTACCTATTCTCATTGCAGATACACAACAAGCTATTCCGTAATCGTCTCCAAGTGTAATTCTCATTAAATCATCATTTTCGTATTGAATAGATGATGTTTTTATAGATAAGTCTGTTGCAAATCTTTTAAATCCTTCTGGTAATCTTGTAGACCATAAAACTGTTAAGTTTGGCTCTGGAGCTGGTCCAAGTGTTGTTAAAGTATGAAGAATTCTAAAAGAGTTTTTTGTAACTAATGTTCTACCATCAATTCCCATACCACCAATGCTTTCAGTTACCCATACAGGGTCTCCACTAAATAGGGCATTATATTCAGGTGCTCTTAAGAATCTTACTAATCTCAACTTCATAACAAAATGATCCATTAATTCTTGAGCTTCTTCTTCTGTAAGAAGACCTGCTTTAAAATCTCTTTCAAAGTAGATATCTAAGAAAGTAGATGTTCTACCAAGACTCATTGCTGCACCGTTTTGATCTTTAATTGCACCTAAGTAACCAAAGTATAACCATTGAACAGCTTCTTTTGCATTTTTTGCTGGAACTGAAATATCAAAACCATATTTTGCAGCCATTGCTTTTAAGTCATTTAATGCTTTTATTTGATCAGAAACTTCCTCACGTTCGCGAATAACTTTTTCAGTAAATTCATCAACATTAAGAACGTCTAGTTCTTCTTTCTTTTCAGAAATTAAAGCATCTACACCATATAGGGCAACTCTTCTGTAATCACCTATAATTCTTCCACGTCCATAACCATCAGGTAGACCAGTAATTAAGTGAGAACTTCTAGCAGCTCTTATATCTGGTGTATAAACACTAAATACACCATCATTGTGTGTTTTTCTTAAATTATGGTAAATATAATCTGTTTCTGGGTCAATTTTTAATCCATAGCTTTCTGCTGATTTTTCTACTATTCTAATACCACCATTTGGCATAATCGCTCTTTTTAATGGGGCATCTGTTTGTAAACCTACAATTTGTTCTAGGTTTTTATCGATATATCCTGCATCATATGCATTAATTGCAGATGGAGTTTTTGTATCAGCGTCTAAAACACCACCATTTTCTCTTTCTTTTTCATATAATTTTAAGACTTCATCCCACAATTTTTTTGTTCTATCTGTAGGACCAACAAGGAAGCTATCATCTCCCTCATAAGGTGTATAGTTGCTTTGTATGAAATCTCTAACATTTATTTCATCTTTCCAAGCTTTACCTTCAAAATCTTTCCATTCTTGAAAATCCATTAATTTAACACTCCTTCTAGTATATTTTAAATTTAAGCATTCCAAAATAATGCACAAAATATACACCATAATATTAACATGTTAGAGAAAAAATATCAACAAATTTTTTGAAAAAATATGTTTTATTGATTAATTTTTTATGATATACTGTTTTAAAATGTGGAGGGTTTAAAGTGAAGGAATTAAAAGAGAGATTAATTAAGGCTAAAAAGCTTAAATTTATGAGAAATGTAATAGTTGGAGTAATAGCATTATTAATAGCAGCATTTATCATAAACATTGCTCCTGGATATAAAAGAGATAAATATAAAGATGTGGTTAATTTAATTATTGATGAGCACAATGTAACAGAAGATTTAAAAAATATGTTATATATAAACGAAAATAAAACAGTATATATGTCAGAAGAAGATGTAAGAGAGTTATTTGATGAAAATATATATTATGACCAACAATATAATCAAATTATAACAACATCATATACAAAAGTAGCAAATATAGAAATCGAAGAAAAGCAAATGAATGTAAATGATTCTAAAGTAAATATGTTAGATGCAATTATAAAAATTAATGATAAAATATATTTACCAATATCAGATATGGAATTAGTATATAATATCAAAATTAAATATATAGAAGAGACAAATAGAGTAGTAATAGAAAATTTAAATAGGGGATTAATAAAAGCAACAGTAACTGATAATGCAAGCATAAAATTCAAACAAAGATCATTGTCAAAAGATGTTGGAGAAGTTGTTAAAGGAGAACAAGTAAGTTGCTATTATACAACAAGCAGAGGATGGAGACAAATAAGAACAGAAAATGGAACGGTTGGATATGTAAAAGCAAACAAATTAGATGATGAATATATAATAAGACAAGATATGGAACAAAAACAAAAAGCAAAAAAAATAAAAATAGATTTAAGTCAGAATCAATTTAACTATACAGATGAAAATGGAGAAGTTAAATTATGGCAAACAATAAATCTAAAATCAATGAGCAATGATATAGAAGAAATGTTAAAAGACTATAAAACAAGAACCCAAACAATAGATGTAGTTATGAACTTGCTGGGAGGAAATGATATTAAGGGTATAAATATTAATTTTGATGGAATAGAAGATAAAGAGGTTTGCAAGAGGTTTGCAATTGAGCTTTCACCAAAATTAAGAGAAATAGGAATAACAACATGTGTAGCATTAACAAAAGATATGAAAACAAAAGAATACGAAAATATAGTAGACTATATAGCAGAAAAATAGGAGATAAAAAATGAGAGGAACTAGAAGTTTAGATATAAAGAAAATAATTATATGCATAGTAGCAATTATATTATTAATAGCGATAATAGGATTAATTTGGTATTTTGCTTCAATATCAAAAGTTAGTAAAAAAGATGATGAAATAGAAGTAACAATTCCATTAGGAAGTGGAACAAATAAAATTGCGGAGATATTAAAAGAAAATAAATTGATAAAAAGCAAAATGGCATTCAAACTATATGTAAAACTAAATAAAGTTACAAACTTTCAAGCAGGCAAATATTATTTAAAACAAAATATGAATGTTAAAGAAATGACACAAATGCTACAAACAGGAATAATGCATGATCCAAATCAACTTAGTATAACATACATCGAAGGAAAAAATATAAGATGGCTTGCCAAAAAGATAGAAGAAACAACAAATAATTCTCAAGAAGATGTAATGAAAGTTCTAGAAGATGAGAATTATATAAATTCATTAATTGAAAAATATTGGTTTTTGACAGATGAAATAAAACAAGAAGAAATATATTATCCACTAGAGGGATATTTATTTCCAGATACTTATTCAATAAAAAATAAAGACGTTTCTGTAGAAGAAATTTTTGAAAAAATGCTAGATAAAATGGAAAGTGTTTTAGACGAGTATAAAGATGAAATAGAAAAAAACAAGTATAGTGTTCATGAAATATTAACAATTGCATCAATAATAGAAACAGAGTCAATGAATAGTGAAGGGAGAAAAGATGTTGCAAGTGTTATATACAATAGATTAGACAGAGGAATGGCAATACAAAGTGATGTTACAACATACTATGCAGTAAAAGTTGATATGGGAGAAAGAGACTTATATCAAAAAGAATTAGACACATATAATGCATATAATACGCGTGGACCAAATATGGAAGGAAAACTTCCAATAGGACCAGTAGCATCAGTAAGTAAATCAAGCATAGAAGCAGCACTTGAACCAAATAAAACAGATTACATATTCTTTGTAGCAGATAAAAATGGAAAGCTATATTTTACAAAAACTTCAAGTGAGCATAATAGAATTATAAGCGAACTAAAAGAAAATGGACTATGGTTTGAATATTAAAGAAACTCTCCTACAAGAATAATTGTAGGAGAGAAGGGGATTTAGAAGAGTGGTAATTATTTACCACTCTTCTATTATAAATGGAGCTAAATCTTTTCTGAATTTTTCGAACACTTTCTGGTCTTCAAACTTAATGTATACACCGAGAGAACAAAAATCACAACCGACTTTGCTAAAGATAATTCTTTCGGGTGGAACACCTAAATTTAAAGCCAATATCCGAATACCTTCTGAATGTTCCTGAGAGATTTTTGCACAAAAATAGTTTGCCACATTTACTCCTCCTTTTACAAATTTTGGAACTAGATTAATATATACCAAATATTGGAAAAAATCAAGAAAAACACGTCGACCAGTAATAACAAAAAGCGACAAAAGAAAAATGAATTAAAAAAATTAAAAAAAATGTTGACAATTAATATAAAAGAGTAGTATAATCATTCTTGCCAGTAAGAAATGCAGATGTGGCGGAACTGGCAGACGCACAGGACTTAAAATCCTGCGGTTGAATAAACCGTGCCGGTTCGATTCCGGCCATCTGCACCAGATAAGACTTAAAGCTTTGCTTTAAGTCTTTTTTGTTATCCAAATGCCGGAAATCGAAAAGGAAGTTGCCAAGTTTCGAGCAGGTTAAGGCCTGCCGAAACGAAGGCTAAAA
>FR893522.1:46994-191347 GCA_000434035.1 Clostridium sp. CAG:452
GGTAAAAAATGTCCAGTGGACATTTTTTCTGACGCGGCTTGCCGATTCCGGATATATACGAACTGATTGATAACTAATATTAGTACCTAAATTCCAGTCTCTGTTGATACAAATAAAATTTTCAGAGAATATTTTAGCACAAATTAAACAACACATTAGTAATATTGGCATAGTGAAATGTATTGCTAATTTTATTTCTTAAAATATTGTATTAATGTAGAACCACTTTTTGCTTAACATTAAGCTTTATGCTATAATGTATATATGGGAAGTGATATTATGAATAAAGAAGAAGTAAAAAATATTTTAATATCAATAAAAACACCAGAAAATGAAAAACTAGTAAATTATTTGCTTGGAGAAATAGATATAATGGATGAGGCTTCTATTGAGCAAGCCACAGCAAAACTAGGTAACAATAAAGAAAGCATAAAAGACTTTTTCACAAAGAAAATTGCAGAGAGACAGTTAAATCAAAATGAAGAAAAATATCCTATTAATGATATGTTTGCCTATGGAATAGCAGGAGACTGTATTCACTTACACTTGCCAACAGATTTGCATGAATCAATAGCAAAGAATGGAATATCAAAAACAATTGACTTAGTGAATTTACATTTGCTAGACGCAATTGATAAAATAAAAGTTTTAAAAGATGAAAATTTTTATAGATTTAAAGGTAAAGATAGTATATATATGATATCTCCAGCAGTAATAAAAAGAGAAATAAAATTTTTAGAAGAATTAGATTTTACAACACATTCATATAGTAAAAAACAGTTAAATGATGATGGATTTGTACAAGCAAATCCTGAAGCAGAGCTTGCTACTCAAATATTTGGAAAAGGGAAAAATGTTGGGACCGCTTCAATAGGGTTTGATGTAATAAATTCAAAAGAATGGCAAGACAAGAAGAAAGAAGTAATAGAAAAATTAAAGACAAGAGGAATAAGTATAGATACAAATAAAGAAAATGCAAAACAGGTAACAGAGAAGTGATAATAAATTTGGGAGGAGAATAATGATATACAACTGGAAATACAAAACGCCAAAAGAATATTCAAATATAATAATGAATAGTGATGGCGAAAGTTTAATTGGTTTATACTTTGAGGCTTCAAAAGACTTATCAAAGCACGAAGTGAATTGCAAAGAAGAAAAATCACCTATTTTTGAAGAAACATGTAAATGGCTTGATACATATTTTAGTGGTAAAGAGCCAGATTTTACACCTAAATATAAAGTAAACAATCTAACTGATTTTAGAAAAGAAGTAATTGAAATTATGAATACTATTCCATTTGGAGAAACCATAACATACAATGATATAGCAAAAATAATAGCTAAAAGACACGGAATAAAAAGAATGTCTGCACAAGCTGTTGGAGGAGCAGTTGGATGGAATCCAATTTGTATTATAATTCCATGCCATAGAGTTATAGGCGCAAATAGAGCACTAATAGGATATGGAGGAGGAATAAAGAACAAACTATCATTACTTAAGAATGAAGGTAATGATATTAGCAAATATTTCTTACCTAAAATGTAACAACAAATTAGCAATAGTTTGACGCAATTAACATAATGTGATAATATAGTATTATGAGACAGCAAATTAGCTGTTGAACGCTCTAAAGAGTGCAATATTAATAAAGCCGATACGGCAGAAAGGGCAAGAAAAATGACAACAAAGGAGTTAGAACGGAAAGTTATTCAACTAGAAAAAGAAGTATACCAATTAAAGGGAGCTTTAGAGGAACTTCTAGGTGAAAAGTCAGCTACGTTGATAATGCAGAAAAAAAGAACTGAATGGCTTCAAAGGGAAAATCTCAAAGAAACATGCGAATTTTTGAGAAACATAGCAAGTGAGCTAGAAGATGAAAAGGTAAAATTCCCAACGAGAGCATTTAAAAACTGGCTTAACATGGTAGAAAGCAGTAGGGACCCAGAGGAATACTGTGAGGGAATTCTTTCCGTAGAAAAGTTAAGTGTCGGTGATTTAATCAGTATATTTGAGAAAAATCGAGATACACTGATTAAAAAAATCAGAGGTTTTGGACCTTCTGCATATGAAAAAATTATGCAGAAGCTTAAAGGAAAAGCAACTGATTAAAGAATAAAATGGCAGAGAACTTTCTCTGTCATTTTACTTTTATTCAACAATAGGTGGTATAAAATTTTCAATAGCATTTCTAAGCTTTGGGTGATGAATTACAAAGTGTATAGAAGGACTAGTATCTTTAGAAACCATTACCCATTGATTTTTACAAATAGAAATTTGTATATTTCTAAAAGTATGGTTAGGGTTATTAGTTAATGTATAATTTTTATTATTTTCTACATATTCATTTGTTAATTCTAAATGTTCCAAATACTCATCATAATTATAATAAATTCTTTTCTCATAAAAACTGTTTGAAAGAGATAAAGAAAGAGGAGATTTATCAAAATCCTCTTTAGAAATTTTAGAGATTTCATCTTCAAATTTGTTTGTTTTTAATATAGTTGAAATTATATCTTTTTGTTCTTGTACTGCAGATTTTATAATCTCAATATCTTCATCAGAAACTTTATTACGTTTTAATATTTTTAGAAGAAGCTCATCAGAAATAGTATGAATTGGAAGTGAAGATAAAATTCTTCTTCTATTGCCATTATGTTTAGCACTTGAAGATATAAAAGCAGTAAAAGCATTTTTAGATTCTGCTCTATAAATTTCCATAAGTGGAGTAGCCTTTTTTAACAAACAGTCTGCTTTTGTCTTATAATAAGCAACTTCGTTTTTGTTATTTATTAAAGAGTACTTTCCTTCATTATGGTATCCACTAATACATTCACCAGTAAGGGCAACTGTGCCAGATACATAGTTAAAATGGCAATATGTAGAGTTAGGAATTCCCTTTAAATAATATGGAGAAACTTGACCAGTCATATATATTGGAATCCAGCTTTCTAGACCAAGCATCATTTCGTTAAAAGGCCTATCTAGATTATGTATTATATTTAAATGAAGCCCTTTTTTTAATGTCATAGCAATAGCAAACATCCACTTTTTGCCGAATTCAACATCTTGTGCCATATCTTCCATAGGCATGTCACTACACATAAAAACAGGCTCTGTAGATTTTGAAAGCACAGTAGCTTTAAAAAAGTCTAACTCGCCTTTTTTCATTTCTTCTATACCATAATAATTTTTAGAAGCTTGCTTATAAAATGGAACAAAAGGAACCTTCATCTCATCAAAATGTATAGCTTTAATATATTGATTTAAATCAAATGTATCTAAATTATTTAAGAAATCATTAATGTAATTATGAGTAGGAACAGAGTTGGTAGAAAGCCATTCCATTAATTTTAAATTGTATTTAGAAGAATCATTTAAATCCTCTAATTCACAGTTTATAAGAATAGAAACAGCCTTTTTATTATCAGGTGAGCTATATTTTGCTACAATAAAACTAGATACTGATTCAATAAATTCTTTAGGTTTAGAAGGATTTCGGCTTCCTGTACGAATTCTAGAAACAAAAGAAGAATCATATCCAATAGAACGAGCTAAATCTGCAATACTAATATTTAGAGTAGAAACAAGCTCACTAAAATTTTTGCTTAATTGTTCAAAATCGATAACAATATCACTAAGTGTATTTGCTAAAGCATTGTAAATTTCTTCTTTAGAAATATTTACTTTTTTATCAATACTTATTTTGTGCAAGCCATTAGATAAACTTTCTAATTGTTTACTTTTTATATTTGGAGTTCTTTCTCCATTACGATAACGACTAATAACAGCAGAAGATAATCCAGATGCATTTGCTAGTTCTTGAGAAGAACATTCGAGTTGTTCTATATAATTATTTAATTTCTCACAAAAAGTCATAATAGCCTCCTAATTAGCACTTTTTTCACATTATAACATATCATAAAAATAGTAAAAAAACAATTACCAAATTGTCACGGAAAAATTGGTAAAAATTATAGAATAGAAGCTTTAATATGATAATATATGAATACAAATATAATGGGAAAGGAGTAAAAGAATGAGAAAAGTTGAAATCCTATCAATTTTATTGATGATTTGTTTATTGGTTAGCATACTATTCCCAACAGCTATAAACAAAGTATATGCAAAAAGCAAAAATGAAGTAACATTAAATTTTGAAGGTGGGATTATTCACGATGGTTATGTAGAATATAGCAAGAAAGCAAAATTACAATTATTCAAGGGCGAGGATTTAGTTGTTAATATTTCAAATAATATGATAATTGATTTAAACGAAGCAGATTATGAATTTGTAATACAAGAAATCCCAGCAGAAGATACTGGAAGTGTGGTAGGACCTGCACCAGTAAAATTAAATATTAATGATTGGTATTATGCTACAACAACACTTAATTCTAAAGTTATATTTAAATTAGAATCAAGTAAATTTAGTGGAACATTAGATGTTAAACTTGTAAGAACAAGAACTGTCGTTAACACAACAGTTAAAAATGTTTATGAGGATATATCATCAAAAGGTGTAATAGATTTGACTGATGGAAAAGAATATGTAATTGATTTTTCTAAAAATGATGAGTTAACAGAAGGATTAAAATCATTTGCAGATTTAGATAAAACACTATATTACAAAAGAGACAATAAAGGTCTATTAGCAACAGACAATGAAAGTGAAGCTGTTATAAAGATAGTAGGAAATAAATCAGAAAATAAAGTAATATTAACTGCCGTAAATGTTGGAACTAAAAAAAGTGAAGTTTTCAAAGGATTTCACATGCAATATACAGGTTCTGCATTAAATTGTGATGACCTTGATGGTGACATTGCTAGTGGTGGAATTGTACGTGAGACAAGATATGATTATTATACTAGATGTACTTATGATTTTACATTCCAATATGTAAAAGAAGAAGTTAGTCCTAAAGAATATAAGTTTACTGAAGGAGCAAATCAAACATATACAATTGATGAATCAAAAAATGCAACATTTAGAATAGATGCAGACTATAGCCTATTTACAAACAAAGTATATGTAGACAATAAATTAGTAGATTCTACAAATTATGACTCAAAATCAGGAAGTACAGTTATTACTTTAAAAGATGAATACTTAAAAACATTATCTGTTGGAGAACATACATTAAAGGTTGCTTTTTCAGATAATGGAGAAGCTATAACAAAATTCACAATAAAAGAAAAACAACAAGGCACAAATATAGAAGATAATGAAAATACAAAGAATGAAGAAAACCAAGAAAATAACAATTTACCAAACAATGATGTTAAAAAAGACAATACAATTACAAATACAAATCCAAAAACAGGTGATAATGTTATAGTATACTTTGCAATGTTTTCAATTGCTCTATTAGGAATAATTACATTAGCAATAGTTAATGTAAAAAGAAAATAATAGGAGGAAAAAAATGAATATTAGAAGATTTAAAGGAAAAATTATTATATCAGTTATATTAATACTTTTGTTTACTATGTGTATTGCACCAATAACATCACTTGCAGAAGATTTAGATTTAAGCACAGCAAATATAGATATCGAGGGTGTAAAATTTAATTATAATCCAGGTGATAAACCAGAAGCAAAAGCCTATAAATGTGATCCATGGGAAGAACTATATGATATAGAGTACGAATACTGGGAAGAGATGGAGACTAATTCAGGTGGAGAACCTGTTCCTGTAAAATATTGGTACTCTGATGAAGCAAAAAATAATGCCCTAGCGCAAGATAAAAAAATAACTGCTTTTGAAGAAGGAAAAACTTATATGTATAGTATTTCTCTTAAGGCAAAAGGCGAAAATAAATTTGGAAATAATAGTTCAGTAAGAGTAAATAGTACAAAAATAAGTAGTGTCAGTGTATTTAATTCTGGAACAATACTTTTTGTAACTGCTGTGAAAACAATAAAACCAACAGCTCCTGTTCAATTAAAACATATTGATGTTATAGAGTTAAATAATGCAACAATCAGTTTTAATGTAAACGATAAATCTGTATTTACAGGAAAAACGCCTGATGAATCACCATATATATATCAGTTTGAATGTTGGCAAGCTAAAGACGGTGCAGGTATAACATCTGCTGAATTCTTTAATCAAGGTTATGAAAATCATATCACTAGTTTTGAAAATGGAAAAGAATATCAATACATTTTATATTTTAAAGCTAAAGAGGGATATACTTTTACAAGGGATACTAAATTAAAAATAAATGGTAAATATTATAATTATAGAGTATCTGATTGGGAAGAAGAACCAAATATTGATGAATTTCAAACAACATGGAGAATGTATCCTGATTTAACAATGACACCAATAGGAAACTCACAAGAAAATCCAATAACACCAAGTGAGCCTGAAAAACCATCACAAAAGCCAGGTGCACCAACAACACCAACACAAGAAACAGAAAATAAAACAGAACAAACAAAGAATGAAACAAATAATCCTAAAACAGGAGATAACATTGCTGTATACATATCAGTATTTGCAGTAGCAGTAGCTGGAATAACAGCAACAATGATTGCTAAAAAAAGAAACTTAAATAAATAATTTTAGTAATAAATAGGTTATCTAAAAAGATGACCTATTTGTTAAATATATAAAATACATTATTGCATAAAAAAAGGCAATACTATATACAAATAAAGAAAGGGAAAACAAATGGAGGAGAGCAAGAAAAATAAAATATGGATGATAATTTCTATTGTAGCTATAATAGTAATTATTGTTTTAGCAGTAATGCTTATTAATAACAATAACAAAGGTAGTGACGGTAAATTGGATAAAACAGGAAGTAAAGCTAAAAAGGAAAATGTAAAAATAGTAAAAAACGAAGCAAGTAAATTAGAATTAGAAGAATATACATCAGACACTTTTTCAATGAAAAAACCAAAAGGATGGACAGTTGAAACAGGAGGAACAGGAATCTTTTATACAATTAGAGTATATGATCCACAAAATACAAATAACCAAGTATATTTAATGTTAAAAATTCAACCATTACTAAAAAGTGCATCAGCAAAAAGCTTTTGGCAAAACTATTACAATTTAAGTGGAAATAATTCTCAATACAAGCTATTTGCAGATGCGGTAGTTTTAGATAATCCAACAACAGAAGGGTTTTATCAAAAATTTAATGAAATAACAGCATATATGACTTCAATAGAACCATCATTTTCTACAATTAAATTTCCTAAATTCACAAATTTTACAAAACAAGAAGAATTTGAGTCTAGTGCATCTATGAAAAGCGTGGCATTGGATAGTAAAGTACTAAGAGGAACATTTACAGGAGATAATGGTAAACCAGGTGAAGGATTATTTATGGCATCAATAGTTAATTTTGGAAATCAATATAATAGTGGAGTAGATATGCTTTATTATATGGTATATGACATAATGGCAGTAACCGCAGAAAAAGATGAATTTGTAGACTACAAAGATATATTATTAGAATCAGTTAATTCAATAGAATTTACAGATAGCTATGTTAAAAAAACAATAGATGATGGAAATAGCCAAACAAAGCAAGCCCTTGCGTTAAATGCTTCAATACAAAGAGCATTTGATTCATATATGAGCGCATGGGAAAGCAGAAGCAAATCTTATGATATAATGAGCCAAAAACAAAGTGATGCAACATTAGGATATGAAAGAGTGTATGATACAGAAAATGGGGATATCTATAAAGCATATAATGGATTTACAGATGACTATGATGGAGAAAGATACAAACCAGTTACAGATGATATGTATACACAAAAAACTTATGGATATATAGAAAAGTAGGAGAGAAAATTGAAAAAGTATATTTACATTTTTTTAATAATATTAGTTTTAATAGCAGTTATACTTGTAGGATATCTAAATAAAAGTAAACAGAATAATGATAGTAAAAAAATAAAAGTGCAAAACTCAGAAGAGGTAATATCTGTTAGAGTTAGAGAAGAAACAGAAGGTGGATATGTTTATTACAAAACAGAAGATAAAGAGTTAATAGAAAAAGTAATAAATGCACTTGATAATATTAAAATAGAAGAAAAAACAGATATAAGTTTTAGTGACAATGGAAAAACATATATACTTGAGTTGGCAGACGGGACAACACAAGAATACAATTTTCAAGGTAGCTATTATTGTAAAGACAAGATAAATTATAAAATATCTAATTACAAAGAATTAAATAAAATAGAAATACCAAAAGAAGTATAGGAGAGGGACACCTCTCCTTTTTACAAAGAATAGGAGAAATTTGACTATTTAATGCTAGAACTTGAAAATTATGTAAAATTATGTTAATATAATAATGGATTATTTTTTAATCTATGCTGTACTAAATTTAAAAGGAGGTTAACAACCATGGCAACGACAGCAAGACCTATTAGAAGAAATCCAAGAAAAAAAGAATTGTTAGAACGGATTCTTTTTCCAGTAGTACCGGCATCACAGTTAAGTTTAAATGAAGATTTTCTTAACTATGAACCAGAAAGCTATGAACAGCAAATTTTGAAGGATGGAATAGAAGGAGCGATAAAAGATGGTGTTAAAGATTTTAGAAGACCAATAATAGATCCTTCTATAAATGAAAAAGGCGAAATATTTTTTGAGTTTGGCAATAAACCTGCAGTAGGAAAAAGCATATTGTGGTGGGAAAAAGCTGCAAAAAAATATAAGCCTTCAAAACATTCGAGACTTGGAACTCTAAATGAGTACTATGCTTTTTTGGGATTTTTAATTAAAGAATTGATTGGAAACGGATTAGAAAAACCTGAAGCATGGTTAGCTGTTTGTGATGATTCAAGAAATTTGGGACATTTTTGTGATTCTAAAAATGCTAATGATGAATTCGAACTAACTGGAAATCGGAAAGTAGGAAAATGGTATGATTTAGGCAACACGTATAAAATATTTGGAAATTCGAAAACTGGCTTTTTACTTGCAAGTAGCAGTTTTGAATCTGAATATCCGATAGCTGATGTTCAGCCAAATTTTAGACATTTGAATACTCCTAGATATGGAGGCGTGGGATGGATTGTACTAGACAAGTAAACAGCATGGGTGGAGGTTCTAATTAGAATCTCCACTTATTTTTTTGTTTAAAATCTTAGGCATTGACAAAATACAACTAAATTTGATATAAAAATAATTGTATTAAAAGATAAAAGGGGAAATAGCCATGTTAAAAGAATTTAAAGAATTTATAGCAAGAGGCAATGTAATGGATTTAGCAGTAGGTGTAATAATTGGTGGAGCATTTGGAAAGATAGTGACATCATTAGTTGGAGACATTATAATGCCAGTAATTGGAGTTATAATAGGAGGAATTGACTTTACAGGACTAACTGCAAAAATAGGAAATGCAGAAATTAAATATGGAAGTTTTATTCAAAATGTATTAGACTTTTTAATAATAGCATTTTGTATATTTATGCTAGTAAGAACTGTAAATAAACTTATGAATAAAATTCATAAAGAAAAAGAAGAAAAAACAGTAGAAGAGCCAAAAAAATCTGATGAAGTTTTACTATTAGAAGAGATAAGAGATTTATTAAAAAAAGAAAAAACAGAGGAGTAGAATATGAAAGAAGAGTTTATAAAATTATTAAAAGAAACAAATAGAGAAGGAATGGATAAATTAATAGAGTTTTTAGAGAACTCAGACTTTTTTGAAGCACCAGCAAGCACAAGATATCATGGAAACTTTAAAGGTGGATTGGTTGAGCATAGCATGAAAGTGTATGAAATCCTAAAAACAAAAGTAGAAGATAATGATTCTACTAAAATTGTTGCATTATTACATGATATATGTAAAACAAACTTTTATAAAACAGATTTCAGAAATGTAAAAAATAATGGAGTATGGGAGCAAGTGCCATATTATACAATAGAAGATACAATTCCTTATGGACATGGAGAAAAATCTGTAATGATGATTAGTGAATTTATAAAACTAACGCCAGAAGAAAAATATGCAATAAGATGGCATATGGGATTTACAGAACCAAAGGAATGGTATGGAACAATAGGACAAGCATATAAAAAATATCCACTTGCACTATATACTCATGAGGCAGATTTAGAAGCAACATACATTTATGATATTTAATAAAATTATGCATATAATAGATTAAGGAGGAATACATGAAAGAGAAGAAAAAAAGAGATTGGAAATCAATAATAGGAATAACTGTATTAATAAGCTTTATAGCTCCAATAGCATTTATAATTTATAAAATTATTGTTTCTCCAACTACAAATGTAGAACAAATAGAAGGTGTAAGAGTAAAAACAGACTACATACTAATGCTTACTCAATGTGTACTAGGTGTAATTGCATTTTTCTTACCTAATATGTTATCAAAAAAATTAAAGATAGTAATACCAACAAATATGTATATTGTTTACGTGTTATTTTTATGGGGAGCTGTATTCCTAGGAGAAGTAAGAAACTTTTATTATAGAGTACCACATTGGGATACTATACTTCATACTTGTAGTGGTGCAATGCTAGGAGCATTAGGATTTTCTTTTATTAATATTTTAAATAAACACGAAAAAGTGCATGTAGAATTAGCACCAATATTTGTTGCGATATTTGCTTTCGCTTTTGCAGTATCATTAGGTGTAATATGGGAAATATATGAATTTACATTTGATGGAATATTAGGATTAAACATGCAAAAGTTTGCATTAGAAAATGGCACACAGCTTGTTGGAAGAGCAGCATTAGCAGATACAATGGAAGACCTAATAGTAGATTGTATAGGCGCATTTACAATGTCTACAATTGGATATATATCATTAAAATATAAAAAAGGTTGGATAGAAAAATTATTAATAAAAATAAAAAAATAATAGGGAAAACTCCCTTTATTTTTTTGAAAATTATTCATACTTGTCCAGAAAGATAATATATTTATACAAAGGAGAATACAAATGTTAAAAAAAGGGGAACACGCACATTTAAGTGATTTAAAAATAGGACAAAGAGCAAGAGTCTTAGGCTTGCATTTGGACAAACCAGAAGTAAGAAGACATTTATTAGATATGGGAATAACAAAAGGAACAGAAATTTTAATTAAAAAAATTGCACCAATGGGAGATCCTGTTGATATAGAACTTAGAGGTTATGAGCTTTGCATTAGAAAAGAGGAAATGAAAAACATTGATGTGGAGGTACTATAATGAAAATTGCATTAGTAGGAAATCAAAACAGTGGTAAAACCACACTTTTTAATTTACTTACTGGAACAAATCAGAAAATAGGAAATTGGCCAGGTGTAACAATAGAAAGAAAAGTAGGGAAAATAAAAGACCTAGGAGATGACCTAGTAGATTTACCCGGAATTTATTCGCTTAGTCCATATACTGTAGAAGAAGAGGTTTCAAGAAAATTTGTGTTAGAAGATAAGCCAGACATAATAATAAATATAGTAGATGCTACATCAATAGAAAGAAGCCTATATCTTACTACACAGCTTATGGAATTAGATATAAAGGTTATAATAGCACTTAATATGGCCGATAGATTAGAGAAAAAAGGAATACATATAGATAAAGAAAAGCTAGCAAAGGAAATAGGAACAGATGTTGTAATTATATCTGCATTAAAAGCAACTGGAATAGAGGAATTAAAAAATACAATAAAAAAATATAATAAGCAAAAAGTTAGAAGTAAAGAGATATTTAAGTCAGATATAGAAAATGAAATAATTAACATAGAAAATGAATTAAAAGTGAATAGATTTATGGCAATAAAGATATTAGAGAATGACAAGCTATATCAAAGCTACCAAAAGGGAATTGTAAAAAATAGTAGGCAAAAACTTGAAGAAACATACAAAATGGACATAGAAGAAATTATTGCAAATGCTAGGTATGAGTACATAGTTAAGATAAAAAATAAATCAACAACAATAACACCAATAAAAGAAACTATGTCAGATAAATTAGATAAAATATTTTTAAATAAATTTTTAGCATTTCCTATATTTGTAGTGATAATGTTTTTAGTATATTATTTGTCAGTAGGAGTGGTTGGAAGTTTTACTGTTGACTGGATTTCAGATTTGGTAAAAAACTTTGGAGAAATTGTAAGAGAATGCTTAACAAATTTAGGTGCATCAGCATGGTCAACAAGTTTAGTTGTAGATGGAATAATTGCAGGAGTGGGAGCTGTTCTAGGTTTTGTGCCACAGCTAATTATATTATTTCTTTGCATATCAATATTAGAAACTACTGGATATATGTCCAGGGTAACATTTTTATTAGATAAGTTATTTAAAAAATTCGGTTTAAGTGGAGAAACTTTGGTGCCATTTATAGTTGGACTTCGGATGTAGTGTGCCTGCAATAATGTCAACAAGAATAATAAAGGATAGCAAAGAAAGAGAATTATCTATAATGTTAACACCATTTATACCATGTAGTGCAAAATTACCAATAATTGCAATGTTTACAGGATACTTTTTCGCAGATAAATCTGGAGTTGTTTCTGCATCATTATATTTTTTTGCAATAGCTATAATTTTAATATCTGCTATTATTATTAAAAAGTTATTTATGAAAGATAGTGGAACAGCATTTATATCTGAACTCCCAGAGTATAAATTGCCAAGTGTAAAATATGTAGCAAGGGATGTATTTGATAAAGTAAAAGAATTTATAAAAAGAGCAGGAACAATAATACTATTTTGTTCAGTAGTAATCTGGTTTTTACTATCATTCTCTTGGAAATTAGAATATGGGGTGGAAATAAAAGATAGCATTTTAGCAAGTATAGGAAATGCAATTTCATGGATATTCTACCCAATACTTGGAACATTTAGTTGGGAAGCATCTGTGTCAGCTGTGCAAGGATTAGTTGCAAAAGAACAAGTAATATCATCAATGAATATAATAGCAGGATTAAGTGAAGAAGTAGAAGAGGGAGCCCTGTTATTTAAATCAAGTGCATTTAATTTCTTTACCCCTGCAAGTGCATATGCATATATGGTATTTAATTTGTTTAGTGCACCATGCTTTGGGGCAATAGGAGCTATGAGAAGAGAACTTGGTACAACCAGAAAAATGTTTAAAGCAATAGCTTTTCAAACAGGATTGGCCTGGATTTTAGCTAGTATAGTATTTAATGTAGGAACATTTATTGGTAATTTGTAAAAAGGAGAGATTTTATGAATTTTGTAGATTTTATTATTTTAGCAGTTGTTCTAGGAGCGTTAGGCATAATAGCATATTTTAATTTTATAAAAAAAGATAAAGATGTATGCTCAAAATGTGCATATAAAAGAAAAGGGTGCAATTGCGGAAAGAAAAAATAACAAATGTAAAAAGAAAGGAATGATATATATAATGGATAAAATAGCAGGAGTTATAGCACAGGAATTAGGAGTAAAAGAGTTTCAAGTACAAAACACGATTAAATTAATTGATGATGGAAATACAATTCCTTTTATTGCTCGTTATAGAAAGGAAGCAACAGGAGGATTAAGTGATGAAGTGTTAAGAAACTTAAATGATAGATTAACATACTTAAGAAATCTAAATAAAAGAAAAGAAGAAATATCTAAATCAATAGAAGAACAAGGAAAGATGACAGATGAACTAAAAATTCAAATAGAAAATGCAATTATACTTTCAGAAGTAGAAGATATTTATAGACCATATAAACAAAAAAAGAGGACAAGAGCTTCAATTGCAAAAGAAAAAGGGTTAGAGCCATTGGCTACAATTATATATTTGCAAACAGATAAAAGACCTGTTTTGGAAATTGCAAAAGAATTTATAAACGAAGAAAAGGGCGTAAACAATGAAGAAGAAGCGCTTACAGGGGCAAAAGATATAATTGCAGAAAATATATCAGATGTGGCAGAATACAGAAAAAGAATAAAGCAAATGTGTTATAGAGAAGGGTTAATAAAAACAAAAGCTACAAATGATGAAGAGAAATCTAGTTATGAAATGTACTATGATTTTTCAGAAAAAATTAATAGAATACCAAGTCATAGAATCCTTGCAATAAATAGAGGAGAAAAAGAAGACTTTTTAAAAGTAAAGTTAGAAAAGCCAGAAGATACTATAATAAATTATATAGAAAATGACATTATAAAAGGGAATACAGAATTTACAGATATTTTAAAAGAAACTATAAACGACAGTTTTAAAAGATTAATTGAGCCTTCAATAGATAGAGAAATTCGTTCAGACTTAACAGAAAAAGCAGAAGAACAAGCAATTAAAGTGTTTGGAAAAAATGCTAAACAATTATTATTGGGAAGTCCAATAAAAGGTCAAACAGTAATGGGATTTGACCCAGCATATAGAACAGGATGCAAAATTGCTGTAATAGATGAAACAGGAAAAGTTTTAGATACTGCAACAATTTATCCAACAGCTCCACAAAATGATGTAGAAAATAGCAAAAAGACTTTGTTAGACTTAATTAAAAAAGACAATATAAATATAATCGCAATAGGAAATGGAACAGCGTCAAGAGAATCAGAACAATTCGTTTCTGATCTTATAAAAGAAGCAAGTAAAGATGTAAATTATGCAATAGTTAGCGAAGCAGGAGCCTCTGTATATTCTGCGTCAAAACTTGCAACAGAAGAATATCCAGATATAAACGTATCTATTAGAGGAGCAATATCAATAGCAAGAAGACTTCAAGATCCACTTGCAGAACTAGTAAAAATAGATCCAAAATCAATTGGAGTAGGGCAATATCAACATGATGTTAACCAAAAAAGACTTTCAGAAAGCTTAAGTGGAGTGGTAGAAGATAGCGTAAATAGTGTAGGTGTAGATGTAAACACAGCAACTCCATCACTTTTAACATATGTATCTGGACTAAACAATTCAATTAGTAAAAATATAGTTAAATACAGAGATGAAAATGGAAAATTTAAAAATAGAAAAGAGTTATTAAAAGTAGCAAAACTAGGGAAATCAGCATATGAGCAATGTGCAGGATTTATTAGAATATATGATGGAGATAATCCATTAGAAGTAACAGCAGTTCATCCAGAAAGCTATGAAATTGCAGAAAATTTATTAAAAGAAATTGGTTGCAAAAAACAAGACCTAAGAGATAAAGAAGGACTAAAAACAATAAAAGAAAAATTAGCAAATATTAATATAAAAGAAACAAGCAAAAAATTAAATACAAGTGAAATAACTTTAAAAGATATAATAGAAGAATTATCAAAACCAGGAAGAGATCCTAGAGAAGATATGCCAAAACAAATTTTAAGATCAGATGTTTTAAAATTTGAAGACCTAAAAGAAGGAATGGTATTAAACGGAACAGTAAGAAATGTAATAGACTTTGGAGCATTTGTAGACATAGGAGTAAAACATGATGGATTAGTTCATATATCAGAAATGAGCAATAACTATGTAAAAAATCCATCAGAAATAGTATCAGTAGGAGACATAGTTAAAGTAAAAGTAATTGGAATAGATAACGAAAAACAAAAAGTAAAATTGAGTATGAAAATTTAGAAAAAAAGCCAATAGGGACGGGGAATTTTGACACAAATAAAAAGATTGCCAAAATTCTTCGTCCCCTATTAATGCTTAATCTTCAGGCTTTTCAATAACTATATAAGAGCCTTTCATATAAATATTTACATCATCTTTTTCTTTCATACAAAGTTTATTTCTAAAATCAATGGGTAGAACCACTCTTCCGAAGTTCATCAATTTTTCTAGTTACAATTCTTTCTTCCATAAAAATCCCCTTTCAAAATTAATTATTAAAAAACAATAGTATGAATTAATATTTAAATACTACACATACTATGATTAAAAATAACAGTACAATAAATTTTAATACATAAATCAAAGAAATACAAGCTTTTTAATATGATTTTTATTCACTTTTTACTAAAAGGACAAAATGATATACTTTGTCTATCAGTATAAAACAAATATGAAAGTAGGGAGAAGTTTGGCTGGGATAAAAAACAAAGATATATTAAAATGTATAGGCGTAAAGGTTCAAGAAGCAAGAAGAAATAAAAACTATACACAGGAATTTGTGGCAGAAAAAGTAGATAGATCAATTGATACAATAAGAGGAATAGAAAATGGAAGAATAGTAGGAAGTATGGAGACATTAATTAATATATGTAATGTTTTAGAAGTTACATTAGACTATGTTTTTTATGATCTATTAGAAAGTAAAGATGAGATACTAAATAAAGAATTATACAAAAGTTTTGAAGAATTATCATTAGAAGATAAACAAATAGTAAATACTTTAATTGAACAAATTAAAAAAAAGGGAGAGTGGATTAAATCCATTCTCCATATTTTTTGATATATATTTTCTTTGCAAGTATTGCGAAAATACAATAAAGAAAAGTAACTGGTAAAATTACATCTAAGTATTGTAATGTAACAGGAACAAGTCCAATTGCACTTCCTAGAATTGTATAAGGAACTAAAATACCAACAATACTTAATAAAATTGATGAAATGTAAACAGCTTTGTTTGCATTACTTTGTATAAATGGAGCTTTAGAAGTTCTTATAATGTGCATTCCAACAAGGTTAGATACAATACTGTAACTAAACCAAACTGTTTGAACAACAGCTGCTTCTCTTATTCCAAAGATATACCAAAGAGAAGCAAATACTAGCATATCAAAAATTGAACTAAGTGGTCCCATAAACAGCATAAAATGTTTTAAACTTTTAATATCTAATTTCTTTGGCTTTTGCAAATATTCAGCATCTACATTATCAAAAGGAAGTGTCATTTGACCAAAGTCATAAAGCAAACTTTCCACAAGCAATTGAATAGGTGTTTCTGGTAAAAATGGAAGCAAGACACTTGCAATTATAACAGAAACAACTTCACCAAAGTTAAAGCTTACAGCCATTTTTATATATTTCATAAGATTTCCAAAAGTACGTCTTCCGTTCTATTACACCATCTAATAAAACATTTAAATCTTTTTCAAGCAAAATAATATCAGCAGTTTCTTTTGCAATGTCGACAGCTGTATCAACAGATACTCCAACATCTGAGTTTGTAAGAGAAGGGGCATCATTAATACCATCACCCATATAACCTACAACATTACCAGATTCTTTTAAAAGCCTTACTATTCTAGCCTTTTGAATAGGTGATAGTTTAACAAAAACATTTGACTTCTTTAATAATCTTAAAACACCAACATCGGCTAATTTATCAATTTGAGCACCCGTAACAATTTTTTTAGCGTTTATATTAACTTTTTTGCAAATACATTTAGTAACAGCTGCATTATCGCCTGTTAAAACAATAACTCTAATTCCAGCATTGTTTAATTTTTCAATAGCAAGTTTTGCACTTTCTTTTGGAGGATCTAAAAATCCAATAAATCCAACAAGAGACATTTGCGATTCATCTTTAACACTAAATGTTTCTATATTATTTATATTTTTCTTTTGGCAAACTGCAACAACTCTTAAGCCTTCTTCATTTAAATCGTTTGCAATTTTCCTAATATTATCTTTAATTTCTTTTGTAATAGGTATAACTTCATGTTCATAATCAATTGTGGTACAAATATTTAATATTTCTTCAACAGCACCTTTTGTAATTAAATATTTTTGATTATCATTTTCTACAACAATAGAAAGTCTTCTTCTACTAAAATCAAAAGGTATTTCATCAATTTTTTTAAACTCAGTTACCAAACTACTTAAATCACTTTTTAAAGCTCTATGTATTACAGCTTCATCAATACTTCCCTTTAAACCAGTTTGAAAATATGAGTTTAAAAATGCATGCTTTAAAACTCTTATATTTTCATTTCCATATACATCTAAGTATTTTTCTAATACAATCTTATCTTCTGTTAAAGTTCCTGTTTTATCAGTACATAAAATGTTCATTGCACCAAAATTCTGTATAGAATCTAATTTTTTTACAATAGTCTTTTTCTTAGACATTCTTACAGCACCTTTTGAAAGGCAAGAAGATAAGATAACTGGAAGTAAAAGTGGAGTAATTGTAATTGCAATAGCTACTGCAAAAGTAAATGCAAGTACAGTATTATGCTTTTGATAATTAACAATGAATACCAATGGAATTAAAACAAGCATAAATTTAATCAATAATTTACTAATACTTTCAATTCCTTTTTGGAAATTTGTTTTAGGCTTACCTAAAGATAAAGTGTGTGCTACTTTTCCAAAATAAGTCGAATCACCAGATTTTATTACAATTCCTTTTGCACTACCACTTATAACATTTGTACCCATAAAACAAATAGTATCCAAATCAGTAATACTATCAATATCATCAATTGATTCTAGTTCTGTCTCTGTAAGTTTTCTTACTGCATCAGATTCACCAGTAATAGAAGACTGACCTACATATAAATCTTTTGATTCAATAATACGCAAATCAGCAGGAATCATATCACCAGCAGAAAGAATTACTATATCACCAACAGTAACTTCTTTTAAAGGAATAGTAATCTTTTTGCCATTTCTTATAACTGTACTAGTAGTTTCTACAAGCTCTTTTAGTTTTTCTGCTGCTTTATTAGAACGAAATACCTCTATAAATTCCAATAAAGTACTTACTATTATTAAAAGAGCAATTACTATAATATTTGCAGGACTAGGATTTTCTGGAAGAATAATATCTGTATAAACAAGGATAAAAGTAATCCCAAGTAGGATACTATTAAAAGGACTAAATAGACTTGCAAAAAAATAATTGTACCATTTTTTTTGCTTTGCTTGCTTTATTTGATTTGGCCCTAAATTCTTAAGACGTTCCATTGCAGTTTTTGAACTAAGCCCTTTATCTGATACACCGTGAGCTTTTTTAAAATCTTCTGAAGAAGAAACGCAATCATTGCCATATAACGTTTTAACATCAACATCTTCTTTTTTTACATTTGCCATAAAATTACCTTCTTTCGTATATATAAAAAGTATATCACTAAATTAAAAAAAATAAACAAAAATATAGAAAAAAATGGTATTGTTTTAAAAAAAATTACATGATAAAATAAAAATACAGTAGAATAAATAATAATAGTAGAAAGGAAAGAAAAAATATGGCTTTTATGGGGAGAGGAGATAGACCATCTATAGGTGATAATAACACATCAAATTGTCAACATGGTGCTCCATTTTTATATAGTAGATTTTATTACTACATTCCATTAGACAACACGTATGTAATAATGGAATTGATAGCTACATTTATTATATTAATAGTTGGAGCAATAACATTTTTGATGGCGTATAAATCTACAATTATTGACCCAATAGAAAATATAAAGAAATTATTTATAAATGCGCATCTGATAGTAATAGCAATTTTTTTAGCAATAACTTTAGTAGTCAATTTATTTTCAAAAAAAGAATCAGAACTAATAAGTCGACTAATATTAACAGCCATAACATCTATAGTAATAATGATGCTTTTTGCAGGGACTAAATTTTATTTAGATAAAACATATACTAAAACTGAATTTGAAAAAATTTATACAGAACAAAATGCTAATAAAATAGATAGCAAAAAAACTAAAGTAGGTATAGGACTAGCAGGAGTAAATATAAAAACAGAAAAAGAATACTATGTTGACGAATGTGTAAAGCTATATAACATATTTAAAACAAAAAGTTATGGAACACTAGGGTTACACCTTTTACTTAACCTATTATTAATTTATCAAATATTTAAAGTTGAAAAAATCCAAAATAAAAAGGAAAGACTAGATAAGGACGATATAATATTAAAGGATGAAGAACAAAATGTTAAATATTAAATATGTAGGAGATAAAAAATGACTGATGAAGAGATGGAGTTTGTAAGAAAAGTTAATATAGATAAGGCAAATAATAAAACAGGTATAGCAATAGTATTAATAGTTTTAAGCATATTGACTTATATAGTACCACTTGTATTTGGTGAATTTGATTTTGGAATAATTTTTGAAGGAATATCGTTAATATTTCTCTTAATAGCAAAAATGTATATGTCAGAATACAATGAGGTTTCTTCAAAAAAATACATTGTTTGCTCACTTGTAGCAATAGGGTGGATTCTAATATATGATGCTATACGTTTGGTTACATATATATATGATGCTGTTGACTTAGCATTCTTGGGGTATGATTACTTTTTTGGAGAAATATTTACAATACTGTACATAATCAGGTTGTTTGCAATTAACAAAAACCTATCAAAAGCTGATAACCCAATAAAATATAAAGAAAGCACAGACTGGTTCTACGAAAGAGACGAAAAAGAAAAATAAATAAAATATAAAATGCACCACAAATGTTAGATAAAAGTTTAATATTTGAAGGTGTATTTTTTGTTGAAAAAGTGTTGCAAAGCCACTTTTCTTTTTTAATGTAATTAATTTCTAAAATAGATTGACAAATAAAAATCTAATGCATATAATGAATACATGAACAACTATTCATATAAAAAAGGAGAAAATATGGAAGAAGATTTAAAATGTACAGTAAAACATCCAGATATAATTGAAAAAGTAAAGAAAACAATGCCAGATGAAGAAACACTATTTGATATAGCTGAACTGTTCAAAGTGTTTGGAGATTCAACAAGAATGAAAATAATATGTTGCTTATTTGAGCACGAAATGTGTGTATGTGATATTGCAGAATTAATTAATAGTACACAATCAGCAGTATCTCATCAATTAAGAGTTTTAAAACAAGCAAAACTTGTAAAATTTAGAAAAGATGGAAAAACTGT
Organism: Clostridium sp. CAG:452; assembly: GCA_000434035.1. Taxonomy (GTDB): domain Bacteria; phylum Bacillota; class Clostridia; order TANB77; family CAG-508; genus CAG-452. Next base: position 67,756 of record FR893522.1, read on the forward strand.
ATATTATTCGCTTTCTGATGAACATGTTGAAATGATATTTAATATGGCATTAGAACATATTAAGGAAATGTAGTACGGAGGATGATAAAATGAGTAAATGTGAACACTGTGGCGCTCATGACCATGAAGAAAAAGAAGAAAATTTAAAAGCGGAAGTAGTAAAAATTGTTATTGCACTTATAATATTTGCAACTGCATTTTTCAAAGTAGTGCCCGGAAAAATTGCAACATGGCTATTTGTAGCTGCATATATATTATCTGGTTATGAGGTTTTATTAAAATCAATAAAAAATATTTTTAGAGGAGAAGTATTTGACGAAAACTTTTTAATGTCAATTGCAACACTTGGAGCTTTTGCTATAAACAAACCGGGAGAAGCTGCTGCAGTTATGATATTTTATAACGTTGGAGAACTATTTGAAGATTATGCAGTGGGAAAATCTAAAAAATCAATCATTCAATTAATGAATATAAAACCTAAAATTGCAAATTTGAAAAAAGGTAATGAAATAAAAGTAGTAGAACCAGAAGAATTAAAAGTAGGAGATATAATTGTAGTTAAAGCAGGAGAGAAAATTCCAGTAGATGGAGTTATAGTAAATGGAGAGACTACAATAGATACATCTGCACTAACAGGAGAATCTGTTCCAAGAAAAGTTAAAGTAGATGATGAAGTTTTAGCAGGATGTATTAATGAATCAGATGTAATAGAAGTAAAAGTTACAAAAGAATTTAAAGACACAGCAATTAATGAGATTATAGAATTAGTTAAAAACTCAAATAAAGCAAAATCTAAAACAGAATTATTTATAACAAAATTTGCAAAAGTGTATACACCAATAGTTGTTGTACTTGCTTTAATACTTGCATTTGTTCCACCAATATTTGTAGGATTTCAAAATTTAGGAGAATGGGTAAAAAGAGCATTAGTATTTTTAGTAACATCATGTCCATGTGCTATTGTACTATCAGTTCCATTAGGCTATTTTGCAGGTATTGGAAAAGCAGGTAAAGAAGGAGTTTTAATAAAAGGTTCAAATTATTTAGATGTTCTTACAAAAGCAAATACAATGGTATTAGATAAAACAGGAACAATTACAAAAGGGAATTTTGAAGTTTCTAAAATAGTATTAGCAGAAGAAATTGGAGAAGAAGAGCTATTGGAAATTGCAGCAGTAGCAGAAAGCATGTCAAATCACCCAATAGCAAAAAGTATAATAAGCAAAGTAAACAAAAAAATTAGTCAAGAAGAAATTGAAGAATATAAAGAAATTGCTGGAATGGGAATAAAAGCTAAATATCATGGAGACGAAATTGTTGCAGGAAACGCAAAATTGCTAGAAAAGGAAGAAATAAAATATTATCCATGCAATGAAATTGGAGCAATAGTATATGTTGCAAAAAATAAAAAATATTTAGGAGCAATAGTAATTTCTGATACAGTTAAACCAGATAGTAAAGAAGCAATAGAAGGATTTAAAAAGAATGGAATAAATAAAATTTGTATGTTAACAGGTGACAACAAAGAAATTGCAGAGAATATAGCAAAACAAGTTGGCATAGAAGAGGTACATTACAATTTATTACCAGGAGAAAAAGTAAAGGAACTACAGAAAATTAAAAATGAACAAAACGTTGTAATTGCAATTGGAGATGGAATAAATGATTCACCAGTACTTGCAGAAGCAGATATAGGAGCATCAATGGGGCTAAACGGTCAAGACTTAGCAATAGAAACATCAGATATTGTAATAATGGATGGAAAATTATCAAGCTTTAACAAAGCCATAAATGTATCAAAAAGAACCAAAAAGATAATAATTCAAAACATATATTTTGCATTAGGAATAAAAGCAATAGTATTAGTACTTGGAGCTTTTGGAATATCAACAATGTGGGAAGCAGTATTTGCAGACGTAGGAGTAACATTTATAACAGTACTAAATTCATTAAGAATATTCAAAAAATAGAAATTTGTGTGAGGGGGAATTCTAGGGACTGTCCCTTAAAATCACCAAACCTGGGGATTTTGGCGACTGTCCTGAATTCACATTTTACAAAATAAAAGGAAAAAAATGTCAAATATAGAATAATATAAATACAGGATGATAATTTGCAAAATCTAAAAAATCTCGGAAAATTCTTTCCAAAAAATTTCCAAATTAAGAAAATATTAAATATGGAGGTGATATGGTTTTATTGTTATGCAAAAAATATAAAAACGAAAGAAGGAGTTAAATGAAAAAAATCTTATCACCCAAAATCGATGTAGTATTTAGAATGCTATTCGGAGAACAAAAACACGAAAGAATAACAAAAAAGCTAATAGAAGATGTAATAGAAGAAAAGGTAGAAAAAATAGAATTAGAACAAACACCATATTTATGGGGAAATCAAGCAGATGATAAATTAGGAATAATAGATGTAAGAGCAACAATTAATGATAAAAATCCAATAGATATAGAAATGCAAATATTAAATAATCATGATATAGAAAAAAGAATATTATTCTATTGGTCAAAACTGTATTTAAAACAAATAGAAAGAGGGGAAGATTATAAAAAACTAAATAGAAGCATAAGTATAATATTTTTAGATTATGAAATAGAAAATTTAAAAGAATTACCAATACATACAAAATGGCAAATAAAGAATGACAAAAATGACAAAACGGTCTTGACAGAAGACTTAGAGATACATATAATAGAGATACCAAAGATAAACAGAATGTTAGAAAATGGAAAACTAAAAAAGTGGATATTATTTTTGGAAAATCCTGAAGGGGAGGAAACAAAAAGAATGGCAGAGAAAGAAAAAGAAATAAAAGAAGCAATAGAAACATTAGAAGACATAAGTAGTGATGAAGAAAAAGAAAGAATAGCAGAGTTAAGACAAAAATATATAATGGATAGAAAATCAGAAATAAGAACGGCAAAAGAAATAGGTGTTAAAGAGGGATTAGAAGAAGGTATGGAAAAAGGTAGCAAAAATGAGAAGATAGAAATAGCTAAAAAAATGTTAAATGAGAACATGAAAATAGAAGTTATAGAGAGAATAACAGGACTAACAAAAACAGAAATAGAGGAATTATGATTAAACATAAATTTATAGTAAGAATATAAAAATAGGAAGGCCTCAGGCCTTCCTATAATAAGGAGATTTTAATAGAAATTTTCAATATAGTAAAAACAATACTGCGAAAAAATAGAGGCGCTATTTAAATGCGCCCCTTATATTTTTTATCTAATATCTTCTTTTGGAATAATATTTTCTTCCAACATTTCTGGTTTTTTCATATATCTATTAAATTGTTTTAAAGCATTTGCATAATAATATCCATCACAAATTCTTTCATCAGCAACCCATTTAATAGAAATAGTTTTTTTCTCAACTATATTATCATCTTCACAAATATAGCTTTTTTGTTTTTTACCCATAGCTAAGAAGAGCCCAGTTGTTCCAAAATCATATATATGATGATAAATTGCATTTATTCCTAAAGAACCAACATTTGTTAAAAATGCACTGGTATGGAATGGACTAGCCTTAATTACTGCTTTTGGCATCATTCCATGCTTATCTAAAAACATTAGAGTATTAACAATAAATTTCATAAGCCAATTTGGTACAAGCCATAAAAATTTAGCAAGTTTATCTGTGCTATTTTCAGCAGATAAATCTTTATTTTTTGCAATTTCGGATTCCAATTTTTGTTTTATTTCAAAAATGTTTTCAGCTCCTGTAAAAGGAAGTTTAATAGTTGTTTCTTCTATTTCTTCAGACATTTTCTTTTTTATTGCAAGTGAAATATATATTCCTTTTCTTGCATAAGTTCTGCCATCCATAACAAATCTATTTAAACAAGGCCTTTCTGCTAAAAGTCTGACTAATGCAGAATATATTATAGTCATATAAGATATTTGAATACCTTCTTCATCTTTTTTATCAATATATGCATCTAATGTATCAAGAGGTAGTTCTTGAGTGTAATATACATGGGCATCACTTCTCGTTTTCATAACATGTGGTATTACCCTAAAAAACGGCCCTAAAGTTCTAATTTTTCTACCATCTGATCTAAATCCAAACATAATCCATCTCCCTCATAAAAAACATTATATAATAAAACTATGGCATTTTGCAAGAAAAATGTCAAAAATTAATGCATTGTAAAAAAATGCCAAAACTAATTGACAATAATTTTTATTAAAGTTATACTAAATACTATAAAGATATTAAAATATGTAATTTAATATTTGAAGGAAGTGAAGCTAATGGAAGAAAAAATTAAAAAATTTAAAAATATGACTAATGAGCAATTGGAAAATATTATCTATAATCCAGAATCAAGTGAAGAAGATGTAATTATAGCTTCAATAGAAAAAGGACATAAAGATATAAAAGAAGGAAAATATTATACAACAGAAGAAATCATCGAGTATTTTAATAATTTGGCAACAAGTTGCTAAAGATGATTTGCAAGAAATATATAATTATATTGCCAAGGATTCTGTGTATTATGCGATAAAAACTACAAAACAGATAATTAACAAAACACAAATAATTAAGAGCTTTCCATATATAGGAAGAAAGATACAAATATATAATAACGAAAGTATTAGAGAGCTTATCTATAAATCATATAAAATAATATATGAGATTGATTCAAAAAATATTTATATTCATAGAATTTTTCATTCTTCAAGGTTATTTAATAATTCTATTTTAAAAATCAAAAAATAAATATCAATAAATAAACACTTTTTTAATACTATTTTAATATCTTTATAGTAAAATCTTGACAAATATTTGTGTGTTTAATACAATATTTTAGTTAGGGAAACACAGCTTTGAGCTGATTATATATACATATACAAAAAGGAGGAACAGATGTTAAAAATATTAAAAAACTTAAAAAAGTCATGGCTATCTGTGGTGTTTATAGTAGTACTTTTATGCTTGCAAGCGTGGACAGATTTAACACTTCCAGACTACACATCTAAAATAGTAAATACAGGTATTCAAGCAGGTGGTATTGAATATGTTGCACCAGAGGTAATTAGAAAATCACAAATGGATAATTTATTAATATTTACAGACAAAGATGAAGAAATATTAAGTAATTATACTTTAATATCTAAAAACAATTTATCTCAAGAGGAGTATAATAAGTTACAAAAAGATTATCCAGAACTAGAAAATCAGGATTTATATAAACTAAATAAACTTAATAAAGAACAAAAAGAAGAATTAGATGAATTAATTACAAAACCATTTATGACATTATACTTTATACAAAATGAAGAAATGGCAAATGGAATGAAAGAGCAAATGCTTTTAAATATGCCAGAAGAACAAAAACAAGTAATGGCACAAATGCCACTAATAGACCTAATAAAAAATATGCCAAAAGAACAAAAAGAAAATTTTATTACAGAAATAAATAAACAAATAGACGAAAAACTAGGAACAATGGTAGATCAAGCAGCTGTTCAAGCAACTAAAAAAGAGTATACAGAAATAGGAGTAAATACAGATAACATACAAAATAGATACATAATTTTAACAGGACTTCAAATGATTGGTATAGCATTAATTAGTATGATAGCAGCAGTAATAATAATGCTATTATCATCAAGAGTTGCAGCTACACTCGGAAGAATTTTAAGAGATAAAGTGTTTAAAAAAGTATTGCAATTTACAAGAAAAGAATTTAATGAATTTTCAACAGCTTCATTAATTACACGTAGCACAAATGATATTCAACAAATTCAAATGCTACTTACAATGCTTTTTAGAACAGTAGTATATGCACCAATTATTGGTATTGGTGGATTTACAAGAGTTTTGGCTCGTAGCAATAATTCTATGGCATGGATAATAGGAGTTGCAATAGGAGCGATACTATTTATTATTCTAACTTTATTTATAGTAGCAATGCCAAAATTCAAAAAGTTACAAGATTTAATAGATAAATTGAATTTAGTTTCTAGAGAAATCTTAACAGGACTTCCAGTAATAAGAGCATTCAACACAGAAAAAAGAGAAGAAAAAAGATTTGATGATGCTAACAAAGACTATATGAAAGCAAACATATTTGTAAACAGGGCAATGAGTATAATGATGCCTGCATTAATGTTTGTTATGAATGCAATTATGCTTTTAATTATATGGGTAGGAGGACACAAAGTAGATGAAGGAATAATGCAAGTAGGAGATATGATGGCATTCATTCAATATACAATGCAGATTGTAATATCTTTCTTATTCATATCTATGATATCAATAATGTTACCAAGAGCTTCTGTTTCTGCAAAACGTATTAATGATGTATTAGAAACAGAACCTTCAATAGAAGATAAACCAGAAACAAAAGAATTTGTAGAAGGTAAAAAAGGATATGTAGAATTTAAAGATGTATCATTTAGATATCCAGATGCAGATACAGAAATACTAGAAGATATAAATTTTGTAGCAAAACCAGGAGAAACAACAGCATTAATTGGAAGTACAGGAAGTGGAAAATCTACAGTTGTAAACCTAATACCTCGTTTTTATGATGTAACAGGTGGAGAACTACTAATAGATGGAGTTAATATAAAAGACGTACCTCAAAAAGAATTAAGAAAAAGAATAGGATTTGTACCACAAAAAGGAATGCTTTTCTCTGGAACAATAGAATCAAACATAAAATATGGAAACCCAGATATGTCTGATGAGCAAATGGTAAAAGCAGCAGAAATTGCACAAGCAACAGAATTTATAGAAGCAAAGGAAAAGAAATATAAATCAGAAATTGCCCAAGGTGGAAACAATGTATCTGGTGGACAAAAACAACGTTTATCAATAGCAAGAGCAATAGCAATAGACCCAGAAATTATAGTATTTGATGATAGTTTTTCAGCATTAGACTTTAAAACAGACAGCAAATTACGAGAAGAACTTGCAAAGCAAACAGCTGGTAAAACAGTAATTATAGTTGCACAAAGAATTAGTACAATTCTAAATGCAGACCAAATAATAGTACTAGAGGAAGGAAAAATTGTAGGAAAAGGTACTCACAAAGAGCTTATGAACAACTGTGAGCAATATAAGGAAATTGCAATGTCACAATTATCTAAAGAAGAACTAGAAGATGCAGGAGGTGATAGATAATGCCAGGACCAATGGGAGGACCAGGAAGACCGGGTATGAATGCCCAAGCAAAAGCAAAGAATTTTAAAGCAACAACTAAAAAATTAATAAACAACTATTTATCAAAATATAAACTAGCAATAACAATAGTAATAATTTTTGCAATAGGAAGTACAATCTTTTCTATAGTTGGACCTAAAATATTAGGAAATGCAACAACAGAAATTTTTAATGGAATAATTAGTAAATTATCTGGCGGAAGTGGAATAGATTATTCAAAGATTTTAAAAATTCTATTAACACTTTTGGGACTATATGTAATAAGTGCATTATTTTCACTAATACAAGGATTTACAATGACATCTGTTGCACAAAAGCTAACATATAAAATAAGAAATGATATAGTACAAAAAATAAATAAACTTCCAATGAAATACTTTGATAAAAAAACAAACGGAGAGGTGTTATCTGTAATAACAAACGATATAGATACACTTTCTCAAAACCTTAACCAAAGTATTACACAAATAATTACATCAATATGTACAATAATAGGAATAATTGTAATGATGTTATCTATTAGTGTAACAATGACAATAGCATCATTAATAATATTGCCTATATCAGCAGTTATAGTAAAGAAAATTGTAACAAAATCACAAAAATATTTCCAAAAGCAACAAGCATATTTAGGACATGTAAATGGCCAAGTAGAAGAGGTGTATGGAGGACATACAATTGTAAAAGCATTTAATGGAGAACAACAAGAAATAGAGAAATTTGAAAAAGCAAATAAGGAACTATATTCATCTGGATGGAAATCACAATTTTTATCTGGACTAATGCATCCAGTAATGAACTTTATTGGAAATGTTGGATATGTTGTAGTAGCAGTTTTAGGTGGATATCTAGCAGTTCAAGGGAAAATTACAGTTGGTAATATACAAAGTTTTATACAATATAACAAGCAATTTACACAACCAATAATGCAAATTGCACAAGTATCTGGAATGCTACAATCTATGGTTGCTGCTGCAGAAAGGGTATTTGAATTTTTAGAAGAACCAGAAGAAGTAGAAGAAAGCGATAAAGGAATAGATACAAGTAAGCTAAAAGGAAATGTAGAATTCAAAAATGTTAAATTTGGCTATGACGAAGATAAAATAATAATAAAGAACTTTAATGCAGACGTTAAAGAAGGACAAAAGATTGCAATAGTTGGACCAACAGGAGCAGGCAAAACAACAATGGTAAAACTACTTATGAGGTTCTATGATGTAAATAGTGGAGAGATTTTAGTAGATGGTCATAATATAAAAGATTTTAAACGTGGAGATTTAAGAAAAATGTTTGGAATGGTACTCCAAGATACGTGGTTATTTGGAGGAACTGTTAAAGAAAATATTAAATATGGAAAACCAGAGGCAAGTGATAGTGAAGTTATAGAAGCGGCAAAAGCAGCACATGTGCATCACTTTATAAAAACACTTCCAAACGGATATAATTCTGTATTAAATGAAGAATCAAGCAATGTATCAGCAGGACAAAAACAATTACTAACAATTGCAAGGGTAATACTTGCAGATCCAAAAATACTAATATTAGATGAAGCAACAAGTTCAATAGATACAAGAACAGAAATACAAATACAATCAGCAATGGACAATTTAATGAAAGGAAGAACAAGCTTTATAATTGCACACAGACTTTCAACAATAAAAAATGCAGATTTAATATTAGTAATGAATCATGGAGATATAGTAGAACAGGGAACACATGAAGAACTACTTGCAAAAAATGGATTCTATGCAGATTTATACAATAGTCAATTCGATGAAGATGAAGCAGTGTGAAATAGTAAAAACAATAAGGTTAACAAAAGAAGAAATAGAGGAATTATAATTATTGACAATACTATTTTAAAATGTTAAAATAGTTGCAAGTTAATTTAGTTATGTTTTAAAAAGAAAACCAGTAGAATTTTATAGTAACTAACAGAGAGGTAATGGTTGGTGGAAATTACTAGAATATAAAATTTGAATTACAATTCTTATAGTAACTAACGTGTAGCTACGAATAAGCGTTAATTGAGGCAATATAAAATATTGCGAATAAAGGTGGTACCACGGAATTTAAACCAATTCGTCCTTTAACTAGGATGAATTGGTTTTCGATTTGTAGGGGCGGATTCCCTAGGCAATCCGCTAAATAAGAAAGGGTGATGTTATGAATTTATACGAAGATTTAAAATGGAGAGGATTAATTCAAGATATTAGTGATGAAGGACTAATTAACAAATTAAACAATGAAAAATTAACATTTTACATTGGAACAGACCCAACAGCAGATAGCATGCATATTGGTCATTATTCATCATTTCTAATTTCAAAAAGACTTGCAAAATATGGGCATAAACCTATTTTATTAGTAGGTGGAGCAACAGGATTAATTGGCGATCCAAAACCTACAGCAGAAAGACCTATGATTACAAAAGAAGCAGTTGAACATAATATTAAAGGTCTAACAAAACAAGCAAAAGAAATATTTGGATTTGAAGTTGTAAATAACTATGACTGGACAAAAGACATAAATGTTATAGATTTCTTAAGAGATTATGGAAAATACTTTAATGTTGGATATATGCTAGCAAAAGATAAAGTAAGATCAAGAATGGAAACAGGCATTACATATGCGGAATTTTCATACATGATATTACAAGCACTAGATTTCTTACATCTATACGAAACAAAGAATTGTGTTCTTCAAGTTGCTGGCTCAGACCAATGGGGAAACATAACAGCAGGAATAGAATTAATTAGAAAGAAAACAGATAAAACAGCTTATGGAATGGTAATGCCATTAGTTACAGATTCAAATGGAGTTAAATTTGGAAAAACAGAAGGAAATGCACTATGGCTAGATAAAAATAAAACATCAAGTTATGAATTATATCAATATCTAGTAAATCTTGAGGATTCAATGATTATTAGTTACTTAAAGAAATTAACATTCTTAAGTAGAGAGGAAATAGAAGAGATAGAAGCAAAACATAATGAACATCCAGAACTAAGAGAAGCACACAAAATACTTGCAAGAGAAATAATAACAGATTTACATGGAAAAGAAGAATACGAAAAAGCTGTAAGAATTAGTGAAGCTTTATTTAAAGGCAATTTTAATGATTTATCAAACGAAGAATTAGGAGAAGCTTTTAAAGGAAATGAAGTAAAAGAAATAGAACTTAACAAAAACATATTAGATGTATTAGTAGAAATGAATGTTGCAACAAGTAAAAGACAAGCAAGAGAATTTATTTCTGGAAATAGTATAGAAATAAAAGGAGAAAAGGTAAAAGAATTAGACAAAACAATAACAGAGCAAGACCTTATAAACAATACATTTTTAATTATAAAAAGAGGAAAGAAAAACTATTATATAGCAAAAAAAATCTAATGATTATCCTAAAATGGTGAAAAAGGGGACAGACCCCTTTTTCACCATTTTTTAAAAGAAAACATGTTGCAAGTCCTAGTAAAATAGTAGTATAATAAATTCAATGGAGGAGATTAAATGAAAATATCAACAAAGGGAAGGTATGCCCTAAGAGTAATGATAGATTTAGCAGTTAATGACAAGGGAGACTATGTTTCTTTAAAAGACATTTCAAATAGGCAAGAAGTTTCATTAAAATATCTTGAACAGATAATGGCAATGCTAAATAAGGCTGGCTATGTAAAATCTACTAGAGGAAATAATGGAGGATATAGACTGGCAAAATCACCAGAAGAATATAAAGTTGGAGATATATTAAGAAAAACAGAAGGAGATCTTGCACCAATAGCATGTGTTAATGGAGAAGAATGTGGCAAAAGAGAAAATTGCAAAACATTCAAATTTTGGCAAGGATTAGACAATGTAATTAATGAGTATGTAGATAGCAAAACCTTGGCAGACTTAATAAAATAGAATAAATCATATTGACTTAGTAGGAATTAAATGATATAATTCCTACTATATTAGTATGAAAACAAAAAAGGAGAAATTATAATGGACAATCTATTACAAATAAAAGATTTATATGCAAATGCAGGAAATAAGCAAATATTAAAAGGACTAAACTTAACAATAAATAAAGGAGAAATACATGTAATAATGGGGCCAAATGGAGCAGGAAAATCAACTCTTGCAAACTGCATATTTAATAATCCAGAATATATAAAAACAAGTGGCGAAATAGATTTTGAAGGAGAAAATATAAATAATTTATCTACAGACAAAATTGCTAAAAAAGGAATTTTTATGTCTTTTCAATCACCTGTTGAAATACCTGGAATTTCTTGTGCAAACTTTTTAAAAACAGCAAAAAATAAAGTTCAGGATAAACCAGTAAAGATATTTGAATTTAAAAATACTCTACAAAAATATGTAGAAGAATTAAATATGAATCCAAAATTAGTAGATAGAAACTTAAATGTAGGCTTTTCTGGAGGAGAAAAAAAGAAAAATGAAATATTGCAAATGCTTGTATTAAATCCAAAGCTTAGCATATTAGATGAAACAGATTCAGGGCTAGATGTAGATGCCGTAAGAACAGTGTCAAAAGGAATAGAAATGTATAAAACAAATGAAAATGCAGTTCTAATTATTACACACAATATGCGTATTTTAGAGAACCTAAAAGTAGATTTTGTACATGTTTTGGTAGATGGAAAAATAGTAAAAACAGGTAATGCAGACCTTGCAAAAGAAATTGAAGAAAATGGATATGAAAAGTATAAAAATTTAGAGGTGTAGTATGGCAAAAACTAATATAGAAGATATTGATAGAAATATTTATGACATAAAAAATAAAGATAATTACGAATTTAAAATGCAAAAAGGCTTAAACAAAGAAATTGTAGAAGAGATTTCAAAAAAGAAAAATGAGCCAGAATGGATGAGAGATATAAGGCTAAAAGCATTAGAAACATACAACCAATTAGAACTACCAACATGGGGACCAGACTTGTCAGAACTAAAAATGGATGAGATAGCAACATATGTTAAGCCCAAAACAAACTTAAATTCAAATTGGGATGATGTTCCAGAAGACATTAGAAACACATTTGATAAACTAGGAATTCCAGAAGCAGAAAAGAAATCATTAGCAGGCGTTGGGGCTCAATATGATTCAGAAGTTGTATATCATAGTATAAAGGAAGACTTAAAAAAGCAAGGAGTTATTTATACAGATATGGAAACAGCTGTAAGAGAATATCCTGATTTAGTAAAAGAACATTTTATGAAACGTGTTCCAATAAATGACCACAAATTTGTTGCTTTACATGCTGCAGTTTGGTCAGGAGGCTCATTTGTATATGTCCCTAAAAATGTAAAACTTGATATACCATTGCAATCATATTTTAGATTAAATTCACCAGAATCAGGACAATTTGAACATACTCTAATTATTGTAGACGAGGGAGCTAGTCTTCATTTTATAGAAGGATGTTCAGCACCAAAATATAACAAAGTAAATCTTCATGCAGGATGTGTTGAGCTATATGTAAAAGACAATGCATATTTAAGATATTCTACAATAGAAAATTGGTCAAAAAATATGATGAATTTAAATACTAAAAAAGCAATTGTTGGTAAGAATGCAGAAATTGACTGGGTAACAGGTTCGTTCGGGTCTAAAATATCTATGCTATACCCAATGAGCATTTTAAATGGAGAGGGTGCTAAAACAGAGTATACAGGTATAACATTTGCAGGTAAAGGACAGAACTTGGATACAGGTTTTAAGGTAGTGCATAATGCAAAAAACACATCATCTGTTGTAAACTCAAAATCTATATCTAAAGATGGAGGAAGTTGTACTTATAGAGCTCTTGTAAAAATAGGAAAAGAAGCTGGGAAGTCTAAATGCACAGTATCGTGCGAATCTTTAATGCTAGACAACATTTCTAGATCAGATACAATTCCTGTAAATGATATAAGAACAGATGATATTGAATTTTCTCACGAAGCTAAAATAGGAAAAATAAGTGATAAAGAAATATTTTATCTAATGAGTAGAGGATTATCAGAAGAAGATGCAAAAGCAATGATAGTAAGAGGATTTGCTTATCCAATTTCAAAAGAATTACCAGTAGAATATGCAGTAGAAATGAATAATTTAATTAATCTAGAGCTAGAAGGAGCAATTGGATAAAAAGAAAGGATTAAAAATATGGAAACATTAAAACTAAACAATACACCAGTAAGAACTTCCAGAAATTTTGGAATTAATAATATTGAATTAAAAGATATAGAACTTCCAGAAGACTTAAAAGAGTTTAAAAATGTAGAAATTATAAATGAAGGTTGTAGTCTAGAAAAAAGTATATCAAATAAAAAGCTAGTGTATGGAAATGGCAAAACATTAGAAGAGAATATATTAAAAAATGCAAATAGTAGTTTAAAAATTATTTCAAATAGCAAAAAATCGAATATAAAAATAAAATATAACTTTGATGATGAAAACCTAGAATTAATAGATAACATAGAAATAATTGCAAACAGCAATGTAAATGTAGTTATAGAATACAGTTCGAAGGCAAAAGAAAAATGCTTTCATAATGGAATAATACGAGTTATTGCAAATGAAAATGCAAAAGCAAATATAACACTTATAAATCTATTAAATGGAGAGTCAAATAATTTTTATTCAATAGAAAATGAAATAAATAATAAAGCAGAAGTAAATTATACAATAATTGATATAGGTGCAAAAAATAGTATTTCTAATTACTATTCGAATATGCTAGGAAGCTCAAGCAAAAACAATTTAAAAACAATTTATTTAGGAACAAAAAATGAAGTAAAAGACATAAACTACATTGCAGAAATTAGAGGAGAAAATTCTAATGTAGATATAGATGTTCAAGGAGCATTAAAAGATGAAAGCAAGAAACATTTTAAAGGAACAATAGACTTTAAAAAAGGTTGCAAAAAATCAAAGGGAAATGAAAATGAATTTTGCATATTGCTATCAGATAAAGCAAAATCTCTAGCATTACCAATGCTTTTATGCACAGAAGATGATGTAGAAGGAAACCATAGTACAGCATCTGGAAAAGTTGATAATAAAGATTTATTTTATATTATGAGTAGAGGTTTAAGCTATAAAGAAGCAATACGATTAATAGTAAAAGCTAAATTTAATCAGATTATACAAACAATAAAAGATGAAGAATTAAAAGAAGAAATTTTAAATGAAATTGATAGGAGAATTGACTAATGAATTTTAAAGATGAATTTCCAATATTGCAAGAAAGAAAAATAAGTTATTTAGATAGTGGAGCAACAACGCAAAAACCACAATGTGTTATTGATGCAATAGAAAGCTATTATAAAGAATGTAATGCAAATCCACATAGAGGTGCATATAGTTTAAGCATAGAAGCAACAGAAAAGTATGAGAGTACAAGAGAGAAAATTGCTAAATTTATAAATACAAGAAATAGAGAAGAAATTATATTTTCTAAAAACGCAACAGAAAGCTTAAATTTAATAGCATACTCGTATGGATTGGACAACCTAAAAAAAGATGATGAAGTCGTTTTATCAATAATGGAGCATCATTCTAATTTAGTGCCATGGCAATATGTAACAAAAAAGACAAACAGTAAACTTAAATTTATGTATATAAATAAAGATTATGAATTATCAAAAGAAGAAATAGAATCAAAGATTACAGATAAAACTAAAGTAGTTGGAATAACCCATGTTTCTAATGTGCTAGGAACAATAAACAACGTAAAGGAAATTATTAAATATGCCCATAAAAAAGGTGCTGTTGTAATAGTAGACGCATCTCAAAGTATTCCACACATGAAGATAGATGTACAAGATTTAGACGCGGATTTCTTAGTATTTTCTGGACATAAAATGTTTGCACCATTGGGAATAGGAGTATTATATGGGAAAAAAGAATTATTAAATAAAATGACCCCTTTCTTAATGGGCGGAGATATGATAGAATATGTATATGAACAAAACACAACATTTGCACCACTTCCAAACAAATTTGAAGCAGGAACACAAAATGTAGAAGGCGTAATTGGCTTAGGTTCAGCAATAGACTATATAGAAAAAATTGGATATAAAGAAATTCAAAATGTAGAAGAGGCTATTACTAAATATGCAGTAAACGAACTTTCAAAGCTAGATTTTCTAGAGCTATATATTACTCCACATTTGGAAAATCATTCAACTGTTATTTCTTTTAATATAAAAGGAGTACACCCACATGATGTCGCAAGTATTTTAGATTCTAATGGAGTGTGTGTAAGATCAGGAAATCATTGCGCACAACCATTGTTAAGATATTTAGGAATGGATTCTACTTGTAGAGCAAGCTTTTCTATATATAATACAAAAGAAGATGTAGATAATCTTGTAGAAGCATTAAAAAAAGCATATAAAATGTTTGAAAAGTATATAAATAAGGAGTAAAATAGTGGAGAGTTTAGACGAAATATATAATGACCTTATAATGGAACATAGTATGAATTCAAGCAATAAAAAAGAGCTTAATAAATGTGATTATTGCGAAATGGGACACAATCCAAACTGTGGAGATGAAATAAAAATACAAGTTAAACTAAATGGAGATATAATAGAAGATATGGCATTTACAGGACATGGATGTGCAATATCACAAAGCTCTACATCTATTATGATAGATACATTAAGAGGAAAGACAATTATGCAAGCAAAAGAAATTATAAAGACATTTATAAATATGATAAAAAGAGAGACAAAAAGCGAAGAAGAACTAAATAAATTAGAAGATGCAATAGCTTTTAGAAATGTATCAAATATGCCAGCAAGAGTAAAATGTGTTCTTTTGGCATGGCATACAATGGAGGATTTGTTAGAGAAAAATGGAAAATAAAAAAGTTTTACTAGGAATGAGTGGAGGGGTTGACAGTAGTGTGTCAGCTCTACTATTAAAAGAGCAAGGCTATGAAGTAATAGGAACAACTTTGGAATTATTTGCAGGAAGCAGTTGCTGTAATATAAATACATATATAGATGCAAAAAATGTTTGTAATTCTATAGGAATACCACATTTTACATATGACTACAAAGATGAATTTAAAAAACATGTAATTGATGATTTTATAGATTGCTATAAAAATTGCAGAACTCCAAATCCATGCATAGAGTGCAATAAATATATGAAGTTTGGATTTATGTACGAAAAAGCAAAAGAATTAGGATGCAATTATCTTGCAACAGGTCATTATGCAAAAAAAGAATATAGTGAAAAATATAAAAGATGGGTCTTAAAAAAATCTAATGCAGGGAAAAAGGACCAGAGTTATGTTTTATGGAATATTCCAAAAGACCTAATAGAACATGTACTATTTCCACTTGCAGACTTTAAAAACAAAGAAGAAATAAGAGAAATTGCAAGAAAGAACAACTTAAAAGTTGCAAACAAACCAGATAGTGAAGATATATGTTTTGTGCCAGATGGAAATTATAAAAAATTCCTAGAAAACAATTCAGATATAAAACCAAAACCAGGGAACATTGTAAGTACAAAAGGAGAAATACTAGGGAAACACAATGGACTGTATAATTACACAATAGGTCAAAGAAAAGGACTAGGAATATCATACAAAGTTCCATTATATGTAGTTGGATTTAATAAAGAAAAAAATGAAGTAATTGTAGGAGAAGAAAACGAAATATATAGCAAAGAGATGTTAGTAAACAATATAAACTTACTATTGATAGATGAAATAAAAGGAAAAATGCAGGTTCTAGTAAAAACAAGATATTCTGTAAAAGAAGAAAAAGCTACAATAGAAATGATAGATAAAGATTTAATAAAAGTAACATTTGAAAAGCCAACACCAAGAATAACACCAGGACAATCAGCAGTATTTTATATAGATGATATAGTATTAGGTGGAGGAAAAATTGTAAAAGCTTTGTAAAATTCTTGACAATAATTAATTAAATATGGAATAATAATACTATAAAATATTAAGGAGGATGACTATGAAAAAAATAGTAAAATCAAGTTTAATTGCTATACTTTTAGTAGCAGTAGCGATTGCAATTACAGGATGTGGAGCTAAAAAGGACAAAACTTATAATACACTTGGAAAAACTCTTTTAGGAGACACATACATTATAGAAGTAGAAGGAGACAATTTAAGCGGAACAGACGAAAAAGGAACTCTAACAATTGCAAAAAAAAATGGTAACGTTTTACAAGAAGTAAAATCAGGCGAAGAAAAAATGAGCATTATGTTTAAAGATAATACAACATATTTAGTTGCACATGATCAAAAAATATATATGAAAACTGAAGGAAGAGATGAATCTATATTACCAGAAGAAGATGAAACATTTTTATCAAAAGATGAGTTAGAGGCTTTAAAAACACAAGAATACAAAACAGGAAAAGAAAGCATTGATGGTAAAGAATATGATTATGAAGAATATTATGATTCAGAAAATGAAATAACAGAAAGATATTATTTCGATGGAAATGAGCTTAAATACGTAAAATCAATAGACTCAGACGGAGAAGAACAAATAATGAAAGTACTAAAATTATCTTCAGAAGTTGATGATTCTGTATTTGATATACCATCAGATTACAAATTAATAGAAGAATAAAAATTAAAAGGTGGAAATTTACAAATTTCCATCTTTTTTGTTGAATAAACAAAATCAATATGATAGTATAATGATGAAAAAAATAAAAGGAGGAAATTCTTATGATAGCAATTGGAAGTGACCATGGAGGATTTGAATTAAAAGAAGAAATAAAGAAATATTTTGATGAAAAGGGAATTGAGTACAAAGACTTTGGAGCATACTCTAAAGACAGAGTAGATTATCCAATTATAGCAAAACAAGTAGCAAAAGCAGTACAAAATAAAGATACAGATAGAGGAATATTAATTTGTAGATCAGGTTATGGAATGGCAATGGTAGCAAACAAATTTAAAGGAATAAGAAGTGCACCATGTTTCTGCGAAGAAGCAGCAAAGTTTTCAAGATTGCATAATGATACAAACGTATTAGCACTTGGAGCAGATTACATTACAACAGGAGAAGCAATTGCGATTGTAAGAATGTGGATAGGAACAGAATTCGAAGGCGGAAGACATAAAGAAAGATTAGATATGGTTGCAGAAATAGAAAACGAAAATATGAAATAGAACATTTGCAAAGGGCGGACGACTCTGTCCGCCCTTTATGTTTATTATAAGAAAATAGAAAGAGGTTAAGCCATGAAAATAATCTTAGCATCAAATTCTCCAAGAAGAAAAGAACTATTGCGGAGAATTAGTAAAAGAATTTGAAACAATAGCAAGTAATCTTGATGAAAACACAATAAAAGAAGAACAACCAGAGAAGCTAGTAAAAAAGCTAGCAATAAGTAAAGCAAGAGAAGTATTTGAAAGAGTTCAGCAAAATTATAGAGAATTAATAGTAATAGGTGGAGATACAGTAGTATATTTTAATGGCAAAATATTAGGAAAACCAAAAAGTGAAGAAGATGCATGCAATATGCTAAAAGAACTGCAAAACAATGTAAATTATGTATATTCTGGTTTAGCAGTTATAATAAAAAAAGATGGAAAAGTTATTGAGAAAAATGACTATACAAAAACAGCGGTATATATTAAAAAAATGACAGAAAAAGAAATAAAAGAATATGTTAAAACAGGAGAACCATTAGACAAAGCAGGAAGTTATGCAATACAAGGAATAGGTGGCAAATTTATAGATAAAATAGAAGGCTCATACAATAATGTGGTAGGAATGGATACAGAAAAATTAGCTAAATACCTCGGAGAAGATTAATTTTAACAAAACCAATAAAAACTATTGTTTTAAACAAAAAAATATGATATTATATTAAGCAGAGTTGAAAAAATAAAGCCGTTTGAAAAAGCAAAGTAAGATAACAAAAATGTATTTAAGAGAGAATAGGTCAAAGGCTGAAAGCCTATTTATTACAAGCTTATCCGAAATTTCACTTTTTAGGTCTTATATTGAAACAACAGTAGGTATAAGCGTGAGCTAGCGTTAATAGCATAATGAGGTTAATTATTTAATTAATAAATTTAGGTGGTAACACGGTAAAAATCGTCCTATGTAATAGGACGATTTTTTTGTAATAGAACAAAAAAAGAAAGGATGATTGATTACATGAAAGAACAAATTGCAAAAATTAAAGAAAATGCACTAGCAGAAATTTCAAACAGTAAAACATTGCAAGAACTAGAAAATGTAAGAGTAAAATACTTAGGAAAAAAAGGAGAACTTACAGCAGTTCTAAAAGGAATGAAAGATTTATCTCCAGAAGAAAGACCAGTAATTGGAAGTATTGTAAACGAAGTAAGAGACAACTTAGAAAGTAAAATTAAAGAAGTAGAAGAAATATTAAAAGAAAAAGCTATGAATTTAAAACTTGAAAAAGAAAGAATAGATATTACTCTTCCAGCTACAAAAACAAAAAGAGGTAGCAAACATCCAATAAATAGAATAATAGAAGAAGTTGAAGATATATTTGTTTCGATGGGATATGATGTAGTTTCAGGCCCAGAGCTAGAAACTGATGAATATTGCTTCGAAAGATTAAATCTTCCAAAAGGTCATCCAGCAAGAGATATGCAAGATAGTTTCTATGTTGATCCAGAGCATCTTTTAAGAACACAAACATCAGCAGTTCAAGCAAGAGCTATGATGGCAAATGAAGAAAAAGAACCAATTAGAATTATATGCCCAGGTAAAACATATAGAAGAGACGATGACGCAACACATTCACATCAATTTGGTCAAGTAGAAGGATTATTAATAGATAAAAATATTAGCTTAGCAGACTTAAAAGGAACATTAGAAGTATTTGTTAAAAAAATGCTTGGAGAAAATTCTAAATTAAGATTTAGACCAAGTTATTTCCCATTTACAGAACCAAGTTATGAAGTTGATGTTAGTTGCTTTAAATGCGGAGGAAAGGGATGCAACCTTTGTAAACAAAGCGGTTGGATAGAAATTTTAGGTTCAGGAATGGTACATCCAAATGTGTTAAAAATGAATGGATATGATCCAGAAAAATATACAGGATTTGCATTTGGAACAGGACTAGATAGACTTGCAATGTTTAAATATGGAATTACAGATATAAGGTATTTCTATACAAATGATGTAAGATTCCTAAATCAATTTGATAGAAAGGATGTGGACTAATTGAAGTTAAGTAAAAATTTTGTTAAAGATTATGTAGATATAGATGTTGATATTGAAACTCTAGCAGATGATATGACAAGAGTAGGAAATGAATATGATAGTGCAGAGAAATTAGTAAATGCCACAAAGTTAATTATAGGTGAAGTAAAAGAATGCGAAATGCACCCAGATTCAGATCATTTACATGTATGTAAAGTAGATATTGGAAAAGAAGTTTTAGATATAGTATGTGGAGCACCAAATGTTAGAAAGGGATTAAAAGTAATAGTAGCACAAGTAGGAGCAGAACTTCCAGGAGATATAACAATAAGAAAAGGAAATATTAGAGGGCAAGAATCAAATGGAATGATGTGTTCATTATTAGAACTTGGGATTGAATCAAAGTTTTTAAGCGAAGCTGATAAAACGGGAATACATGAACTTCCAGCAGATGCACCAGTAGGAGAAGACCCAATTAAATTCATGGGATTAGATGACGAAGTAGCTGACTTTGAACTTACAGCAAACAGGGGAGATTTATTAAGCATTTTAGGTATGGCATATGAATTAGGAGCAATATATGATAAACCTGTAAAAGAAATAGACTTAAAACATAATGAAGAAAACGAAGATGTAAATGATAGCTTTAATGTAGAAATAGAAACTGAAAATTGTAATTTATTTTTAGCAAAAAAAGCTTTAAATGTTACTATAAAAGAAAGCCCAGATTTTATAAAAAATAGACTTATAGCAAGTGGAATAAGACCAATAAACAATGTGGTAGATATAAGTAACTATGTAATGCTAGAAGTAGGTCAGCCATTGCATTTTTATGATGCAGATAGATTAGGTAATAAAATTTTAGTCAGAATGGCTAAAAATGGCGAAAAATTAACAACATTAGATAATATAGAAAGAGAATTAGATCAAGAAGACATAGTTATTACAAATGGAACAGAAGCAATTGGATTAGCAGGAGTTATGGGAGGCCTTTCAACAGAAGTTGAAGAAGATACAAAAAACATTATAATAGAATCTGCTGTATTTGATGGAGTAAAAATAAGATGTACATCTAAAAGAATATTAAGAAGCGAAGCAAGTAATCGTTTTGAAAAAGGATTAGACCCAAATAGAACATATATGGCTATAGAAAGAGCATGTAGCTTGCTTGAAAAATATGCAGATGCAAAAATTGCAAAAGGAACAGTAGTTTATGATAAAGCCAACAAAGAAGCTAAAAAAATAGATATAAGTTTTGAGGACATAAATAATTTATTGGGAATAATAGTTCCAGACGAAGCTACATTAGATGTATTTAGAAAACTAGGATTTGAATATAAAGTAAATGGAAGAAATGTTACAGTAACTGTACCAACAAGAAGAATGGATATATCAATAAAAGAAGATTTAATAGAAGAAGTAGGAAGAATTTATGGAGTTGATAATATAGAAGGAAAACTTCCAGTACTTCCAACAAGAACAGGGAAATATGACAAAACAACAAGAGAAATAAGAAATAAAATGATAGGTTTAGGATTAAACGAAACAATGTCATATATCTTAATTAATGATAAAGAAGTTTCAAAATTTACAACAGACAATTTTGAACCAATAAAATTATTAGATCCATTAACAGAAGAAAGAAATACACTAAGATATAGCATGATACCATCACTTTTAAAAATATACAATTACAATTTAGGAAGAAACAACAAAGATGTATCAATATTTGAAATAGGAAAAGGCTTTGGAAAAGTAAATGAAGACTATATAGAAGAAGAAAAACTATGTGTACTTATGTCTGGAAAATATTATGAAGGAATTGGAAATACAAAAAATGTAGACTTCTATATTTTAAAAGGTGTAGCAGAAGAACTTTTGGATTACCTTGGATATAATGGAAGATATAGCTTTATAAATAACAAAGAACTTCCAAAAGAAATGCATCCAGGTCAAAGTGCATTAATCTCTGTAAATAATGACACTGTAGGAATTATGGGAAAAGTACATCCAAAAGAAACTAAAGAAGATATATATGTAATGGAAATAAACTTAAGCAAATTACTTGCTAAAAAAGTAGGAAAAATGAAATACAAAGAATTTTCAAAATTCCCAAGTATTAAAAAAGACGTTGCATTTATAGTAGATAGAAACTTAGAATCAGCAATAATAGAAAAACAAATTAAAA
Organism: Clostridium sp. CAG:452; assembly: GCA_000434035.1. GTDB lineage: Bacteria > Bacillota > Clostridia > TANB77 > CAG-508 > CAG-452. The sequence goes on from FR893522.1 coordinate 90,311, forward strand.
AATCAGCAGGAAGTTTACTTACAAATATTGAAGTGTTTGATGTGTACACAGGAGAACACGTAGACGAAAACAAAAAATCAATAGCATATTCTTTGACATTTAGTGACAGCAAAAAAACACTAACAGATGATGAGGTAACAGGAATATTCAATAAAGTAATAGCAGATGCAGAAAGAGTATTTGGCGCAGAAATAAGAAAATAACTATATTAAAAAAACAATTGAAAAATGATTTCCTTTGTGCTAATATATCTCTATGGACAGATAATAAGGAGTGAAATACAAATGGCAAAAAAGAAAATAGATAAACAAAAATTAATAACTAAAATAATAGCATTAATATTGGCAGGACTAATGGTCCTTAGTATGGCCTTTACATTAATATGGTATTTAATTGCAAAATAAATAATTAAGGAAGGTAATTACAAATGAAAAATACATTGTTTTCGCAAACATTAGAAATTACTAGCCAAGACATAACAAATTATTTAGAGCTATTAAAAAATAATCCAATAAAAATAGTAACATTAATACTAGATATATCGATTGTAATATTTTTAATAGTTAAATTAATAGAAATTGTAAGAGAAACAAGAGCATGGCAATTAATAAAAGGAATAGCATTTCTAATAATTGCAACATTAATTAGTTCAATACTTGATTTTAGAATATTAAATTATATTTTAACATCATTTATGACTTATGGTGTAATATTTTTAATAATAATATTCCAACCAGAATTAAGACGTGCATTAGAACAATTGCGGAACTAGCAAGTTGACCAGATTTTTTGGAATAGATAAAGATATAAGGACAAAAACTAAAGAGAATATATACAAAGTAGTAATTGCAGCAACAGAACTTGCTAAAAAGAAAACCGGTGCATTAATTGTAATAGAAAGAGATATAAAGTTGCAAGACATTGCAGATACAGGAATCTTAATAAATGGAGAAATATCACCTCAATTATTAGTTAATATATTTAATCCAAAAACACCATTACACGATGGGGCAGTAATTATAAGTGAAAATAAAATAAAAGCAGCAGCATGTATGCTACCACTATCTGATGATAAGAGTATATCAAAAGGACTAGGAACAAGGCATAGATCAGCAGCAGGAATGAGCCAAGAATCAGATGCTATAGTAGTTGTTGTGTCAGAGGAAACAGGAAAAATATCTGTTGCAAAAGATGGAACACTTATAGTAGATGTAAAGGAAGATGCGCTAAGACAAATATTAATAAAAAATATAGTTACAAAAAAATTTGGAGAAGAAGTTCCAAAGAAAAAACTAAAAGAAAAAATAGAAGAGATAAAAGAAAAGACTGGAAAAAAAGAAAATGAGAAACATAAAACTAACAATAGAATATGATGGAAAAAAATTTAATGGTTGGCAAAAACAACCAAATAAACCAAATATTCAGGGAGAAATAGAAAATGCAATAAAAGAAATTACAGGAGAAGAAGTAGACCTAATTGCATCAGGAAGAACAGATGCTGGAGTGCATGCATTGCGGTCAAATAGCTAATTTTAAAACGAATAGCAATATAGAAATAGAAAAAATCCCATATGCACTAAATTCAAAATTAAAAAAGAGTATAGTAATAAAAGAGGCAGTAGAAGTAGAAGATAGATTTCATTCAAGATATAATGCAAAACAAAAGACATATAGGTATATAATAAATAATTCAAAACATGGAACAGCAATATATAGAGATTTAGAATATCATATGCCAATAAAGCTAGATGTAGAAAAAATGAAAAAAGCAGTAAAATATTTTGAAGGTGAACATGATTTTGCTGCATTTAAGGCAAGCGGAACAAGTAGTAAAAGCAGTGTAAGAACAATATATAAAGCAGAAGTGTTAGAAGATGGCGAAAGAATAAAAATAGAATTAACACGGAAATGGCTTTTTATATAATATGGTAAGAATAATTGCAGGAACATTGGTAGACGTAGGACTTGGTAAAATAGAGGCAGAAGAAATACCTGAAATTATAGAATCAAAAGAAAGAGCTAGGGCAGGAAAAACCCTAGCTGCACATGGACTATATTTAGTAGAAGTGAAATATATTTAAAAGTAAATAATAAAAAACACATTCACGTTAAAGAATGTGTTTTTCAATTTCCTTCCAAACATCTTCGCAGTAAGTTTTCTTTTCTGCAGAAAATGGTAAAAAAGTTAAATCTTTTAATGGATTTAAAGAATTTTGCAAATCTTTTACTGCATTAGCAACTTTAGTAGGTGCTAATTTATCTGCTTTATTTGCAATAACAATACAAGGATGATTACCAGATTTATTTATAATATAATCATACATTAACCTATCATTTGCAGTAGGCTCATGTCTAATATCTATTAAGAATATAATTAAAGCAATTTCTTTTCTTATTTGCAAATATTGTTCTATAAAATTTCCAACTTTAACTTGTTCTGCTTTGCTCATTTTGCTATAACCATATCCAGGTAAATCTACAAAATAGAAAGAGTTATCCATATTATAAAAATTAATTTGTCTAGTTTTACCAGGTTCACTACTTGTTCTAGCAAGAGATTTCCTATTAATCATTGTATTTACAAAAGAAGATTTTCCAACATTAGATTTCCCAACCAAAACAATTTCAGGTAAACCTAAAGTAGGATATTGTTTAGGACTAACAGCAGATATTTCAAACTTTGGATTTTTAATTATCATAACTATTTCCTTTCTGTAATGTAAATTGAAATTCAATTATTTCTTTGGAACAATTTTTTCTATTCCACCCATGTAAGGTCTTAAAGTTTCTGGAATGTTAATACTTCCATCTTGATTATAGTTGTTTTCTAAAAATGCTATAAGCATACGAGGAGGAGCAACTACGGTATTATTTAATGTATGTGCAAAGTAATTTCCTTTTTCTCCTTTTATACGAATACCTAGACGTCTAGCTTGAGCATCAGTTAAATTAGAACAGCTTCCAACTTCAAAATATTTCTTTTGTCTTGGACTCCAAGCTTCAACATCACAAGATTTAGCTTTTAAATCTGCCAAATCTCCGGAACAACATTCTAATGTACGTACTGGAATATCTAAACTTCTAAACAGTTCTACTGTATATGACCACATTTTATCATACCATTTATAACTATCTTCCGGTTCACAAACAACTATCATTTCTTGTTTTTCAAATTGATGTATTCTATAAACTCCTCTTTCTTCTATACCATGAGCTCCTTTTTCTTTTCTAAAACATGGAGAATAAGAAGTCATTGTATAAGGAAGTTCAGCTTTTGGTAAAATTTGACCTTTAAATTTACCTATCATAGAATGTTCACTTGTACCAATTAAATACAAATCTTCACCTTCAATTTTGTACATCATAGCATCCATTTCTTCAAAACTCATAACACCAGTTACAACATCACTACGAATCATAAAAGGAGGTACACAATAAGTAAATCCTTTATTTATCATAAAATCACGAGCATAACTAATAACTGCAGAGTGAAGTCTAGCAATATCTCCAATTAAATAATAAAAACCATTGCCAGCAACCCTACGAGCAGAGTCTAAATCTATTCCATTAAGTCTTTCCATTATATCTGTATGATATGGAATTTCATAATCTGGAACAAATGGCTCACCATATTTTTGAATTTCAACATTTTCTGTATCATTTTTACCAATTGGAACAGATTCATGAATTATATTAGGGATTCTCATCATTATTTCTTTTATTTTAACAGAATACTCATCAGTATCTTTTTCTATGTTTTCTAGTTTGCTATTAATTTCATTAACTTTAGCTTTTGTACTTTCTGCTTCATCTTTTTTACCTTCACGCATTAAGTTACCAATTTCCTTGCTTAAACTATTACGTTCCATTCTTAATGTGTCACCAGAAAGTTGAAGTTCTCTATATTTTTTATCTAAATTAATTACTTCATCTACTAATCCTAATTTTTGATCTTGAAATTTTTTCTTAATATTTTCTTTAACTAAATCAGGATTTTCTCTAACGAATTTTATATCTAACATAAAATCACTCCTTTATACATAGAACCAGTTTACTATAAAATGGTATATTTTGCAATATACACAGCCAATTTAATTAATATTTGACATAGAAAAAATCTTTATGTATAATGGGTTCATGAAAAAGCTTGATGAAAAAACAAAAAATATGATACTTTTTGAAGTTATAGTAATGATATTTATAGCAATATTATATATTATAGTAAAAACAGAAATTATAAAACTTGTGCCACGCTGTTATATATTAGAAAAAACAGGAATACTATGTCCAAGTTGCGGAGGAACAAGATGTATTAAAGCTTTGCTTAGTTTTAATATTAGTGAAGCCTTCAAGATGAATGCTTTTTATACAATAACTATAATTTACTTATTAATATTAAATGTAGTGTATATTTTGAACACAATATTTAAAACAAATAAATTCAAAATTATATATATAAAAAAAGTACATTTAATTATATGGCTAATAACACTTATTTTATATACAGTGTTTAGAAATATATTTATTTATATCAATGCTTAAATGATATAAGAAAGGGGAATTATTATGGACGAAGAAAAGAAAGAGCAAGAGGAGAAAGCAGTAAAACCAGAAGTGGTAGAAGAACAAAAAGCAGAAGAAAATAAGGAAGAAAGCAAAGGAATGAGTATTGCAGCATTAATACTTGGAATTGTATCATTGGTAATGCTATGTATTTGGTACATATCTATACCTTGTTCAATTCTTGCTATAATATTTGGTATATTAGGCAGAAAAAAAGGTGGAAAAGGAATGGGAACAGCGGGTCTAGTTTTAGGAATAATTACTGTTGCATTTTTAATAATGATATATATACTTTTTGTTGCAGGAATAGCAACTATGTTTTCTGTACTTAAAGATATAGACTATAATAAGATAGATTCTGAAAATATTTTACAAGCAATAAATTCTATTAATGCAAATGTTTCTTTATAGTTTATGCAAAACTGACAAAAACAAGGCATATAATGTCTTGTTTTTTTGTTACATTAATTATATAATGTGACTATTCATTAAGAAGAATAGGAGATAGTATGTTAAAATATATCGCAATAACAATAGGATTCACCATAGCATATGTTGGATTTGGATTAATCAATTTTTATCAATCAAAAAATATTGAACCTACATTTATAAATTTATTAAAATATAACTTATGTATTATACCAATAACTTTTACCCTTAATTTTATAGTAACATTAATTTTTAATAAAGGATACAAAGCAGTTGGACAAATGCTGCCAGTAACTATAATCTATATCGCAGTAGGTGTATTTTCTTATGTTATAGTAAATTATTTATACTTTAAAGAAACACCAAAATTAAATCAAATAATAGCAATTGCATTAGTTTTAATAGGATTAATAATATGTAACTATAAAAAGTAAAATTATTTAATTTTATTAATAACAAATGCAGACATAAAAGAAGAAACAGCAAAAAACAAACCTGTTCTAAAAAGTATTAAACTAGAATCATATATAATATGAGAAGTTGGATATGTATTGTATAAAGATAATATGAAAGTAGCAAATAAGCATAATACAAAGGAAATTTTAAAACCTACTTTCATGGCTTTTACAATAGGCATGTCCATATTTTTTATTTCTAAAATTAGTTTATTAATCATATAAAACTTACCTCCAAAAGAAAACATCATCTAAAACAATGTTAACATAATTAATAAATGAAATCAAAGGAAATAATTGGACAAATTGGAATTTGTAATTATATTCAAAATTGTAGGGATCGCCGTCCTCGGCGACCCGACCAATTAAGAATAAAAAAAGAAAAAAAGCAAATCTTTCGATTTGCTTAAATATTAATTACTTATGCTAATGTATTTAATTTTTTAGCTAAATTAGATTTTTTTCTAGAAGCAGTGTTCTTTTTGATAATGCCTTTTGAACAAGCACCATCTATTTTTTTAACAGCATCTTTAAATAATTTTTCAGCGTCTTTGTTTCCTTCTGCTACTGCTGATTCGAATTTTTTAACAGCTGTTTTATATTCAGATTTAATCATATTATTTCTTAATGTTTTCTTCTCAATAACATCAACTCTTTTTATTGCAGATTTGATATTTGGCATATGCTTTGCACCTCCTTAAAGTCAATAATAAATTTCACTCCTACTATTCTAACACGTAAAATTCAAATTTGCAAGTAAAAAATGGTAAAAACTAACGAAAAAACAGATGTTTACAATAAAGAAAAAATTGTATATAATATTTAAGAGGTGAAAAAATGGAAAAATACTTACAAAAAGCAAAAGAAAATATGATTGCAAAAGAAAGCATACTATCAAAATATGCATGTAAATCAGAAAATGCAATATTATTAAAAGAAGATAATGATGAAGATATTAGACCACCATTCTTTAGAGATATAGATAGAATCATACATTCTTTAGCATATACAAGATACATAGATAAAACACAGGTGTATTCATTTATAGAAAATGACCATATTACTCATAGAGTACTACATGTTCAATTGGTTTCTAAAATAGCAAGAACAATAGGAAGAAGTTTAATGCTAAACGAAGACTTAATAGAAGCAATAGCATTAGGACATGACGTAGGACACAGCCCATTTGGACATAAAGGAGAAACATATTTAAACAATTTAAGTCAAAGAGAAAAAGTGGGACATTTTTATCACAATGCGCAAAGTGTAAGAGTACTAAAGGATTTGGAACATTTAAATGTTAGTGTACAAACATTAGACGGAATACTTGCACATAATGGAGAGATTTTAGTAAATAAATATGAATATAATGAAAATAAAACAAAAGAAGAGTTTTTACAAGAATTGCATGATGTATTTTATAAAAAAGATTACAGTAAAAAAATTCTTCCAATGACATTAGAAGGTGCAGTAGTAAGATTATCGGATATAATTGCATATATAGGAAGAGATATAGAAGATTCAATAAAAGTTGGAGTTATAACAAGAGAAGATATACCACAAAGTATTACAAATGTGCTAGGAGATAATAACTCTAAAATAGTAGATACGCTAATAAAAGATATAATAATAAATAGCATGGGAAAACCATATTTAACTTTTTCAGATGATGTGTTTTCTGCATTATTGGAACTTATGGATTGGAACTATAAATATATATATGCTTCAAAAGAAGCAAATAAGCATCAAGAAATAGTGAAAGTGCTGTTTGATGAATTATTTGATTGTTATTTAGAAAAAGCAAAAAAAGTTGAGAACTTAAATACCAGCCTTAGTCAATCAGATAAAAACTTTTATGAATTTTTAAAAGAACATTCCGAAAAAAATAAACTAGAAAGAATAATAATAGATTATATGGCGGGACAAACGGATAAATACTTCTTAAAAGAGTGTGAAGAAAATATTAAAGGCTTTAATATGGAAGAGCTATATAGAAATTAAAAATATTACATAAATTATTCAAAAATGGAATATACTACAATTAAAACAAACGAAAGAAGGATAATTTATGCAAAAAAATAAAGAGCAAAAAGAAATTGAATTAATTAAATGTATAAGAGATACAAAAAGAAGATTAAATACTGCTAATAAAAATTTTGAGACAGCAGAGGCAGAATTAATAGACTATTATGCCTACCAAATAAAAGCTGAAAAGGCAAAGTTAGATTATTTAATAAAAGAAGTTAAAAACATAGGTATAAGAGTTGATGTAATTAATAATATAGAAATTTTATTAGAAGAAACAAGAGCAATATAGTAATAATTAAATAAAACAAGCATAATTATAGTATAAGTTAAAAATGGGAGGATAAGCCTATGGATAATACTAATACTATAATTATTTTTTTGTCATGCATTTTTGCAATATTAATATTTGGAAAGTTATTTATTATGCCAATAAAACAAATACTTAAACTGGTCTTTAATTCTATTATTGGAGGAATATTAATACTAATTATTAATTGGATAGGAGCAATGTTTAACTTTCACATAGGTTTAAACATATTTACAGCAATTTTTGTTGGCATATTAGGGATACCTGGAGCAGTATTGCTTGCTATTTTTAAATTAATTTTATTTTAAAAAAGATGGTCAATTTGACCATCTTTTTGTTTTAACGTGAACCCATTCCGTCCACCGACCACCGAAAGAGCCACCTCCGGCCACCACCAGAAGAAAATCCACCGCCACCACTGCTATAACTTCCTGCGTTGGCACTAGAAATGCCGGAATTTGAAATGGTATATATTAAAAATATATCATCAAAATCATAGTTATAATTCTCAATGATTTCAGGATATAATTTTTTAAATTGAGTAGCTACTTTTTTAGCAATACCTAAAATTTGAGCAAATATTAAATAATCTTCAAAAAGGTTAACTTCGATTGGCTCTCTTTCTTTAATAAGAGTAAATTCTTCTAAGAATTTTTTTAAACCAGCTAATTCTTTTGCTTCGTCCATCAAAGAACTATCAACAATATATTGTTTTATTTTAAAAATTTTATATTTCACTATTTCTATTTTTTCAATTTTTCCTTCTTGAATAAGCAAATTACGTTCATAATCTAAAATTTTATCAAACCAATGTAAGATTTGAGAATAATTTTTAGAACACCACTTTTCAAACTCTTTTTCTTGTAAAATATCATCTTTACTTGCTTCCTTTATCATTTTATAAAGAGCTTCTTCATGTTCATTTAGAAAAGACCTATCATTTTTTAAAACAATACAAGTATCCTCTTTTTTAAATATTTTTCCAACTTCTTGCTTCTCTATGCTTATTCTATTTTCTTTAAGCCATTTTAAAAAAATTGCACCTAGAAAGTCAGTTTTCTTTTTTAATAATTTATAATTATATGCTATAAAATAAGCTCGAAAAATGTCACCTTTACATGGAATATCTCTATACAAAGGAACATCTTTTGGAACCTTATTTCCTGTTTCACCAAATTTAAGAAGATTTTCTTGTGGAAGAGTAATACCAATGAATACAGCGACAACAGCTATAAGTCCAAACACAATTGCTGAAATAGTACATATTCTATTGATAATAGAAGCATTAGTACTAGAATAATCAGTTGAACCATCCTCGGCCATTTCATAATAATAATTAAAATCTTTATTTAACACGTTAGATGTATTAAATGTACCTAGAGGGAATTTAGCTAAAATAGTCATATATTCATCACTATCTAATTTTCCATCAGATTGCATTTCTATGTATCCATCATAAACGTAACAAGTTCCACCATAATTTCCATATCCCCATACAGGAGTTTCAAAATCGTAATCAAAATTACTATGGATTTTAATATATACACTTCCTTTAGTATTGCCACTAGGAATTAGCTCCCAATAAATCATTTGAGAGTCACTTAATTCTGAAACAAAATTAGTTATTGTATAGTTTATAGTATAAGTATGCCTTCCATAAGAACTAATACCCCAACAAAGCTCAACACCATCTGAAATCTTATTTATACCACATTTGTAAGCTTTGCTATTAAAAGAAGCATCTACATTCCAATGAGATAGAAGAGTATAATTAGTAGTTTCATCACTAACTTTAAGATTTTTAAAACTAGAATTACCAATATTTTTAAAAGAATGATAGTTTTCTGTACCACTATTTACAGTGTAGTCCCAAACTTCTGTAATATCAGCGTTTCCATTATCATCAATAAAGACATCCATTTTTACTGAATTTAAAGTATTTGCATTTACATTTCCAATAAAAATGAAGAACAAGAATATAAATACAAAAAATAAAGTTTTGTAAAATCTTTTCATTAAATAATATCCCCCCATAATCATAATTAATTAAAGTCTACCATATAGGTTGAAAAAAAACAATAAAAAGAGTATAATATAAAATATTAATTTATTTTAAGAGAGGTATTAAAAATGGTAGAAATTAAAACATTAATTGATGAAGAAAAACTACACAACAGAATTGACGAAATTGCAAAACAAATAGAAGAGGAGTACAAAGGTAAAGAACTTACACTTATATGTATATTAAAAGGTTCGGTATTTTTCACAGTAGATTTAGCAAAGAGAATTAATGGAGATGTAAGATTAGAATTTATAAGAGTATCTAGCTATGGAGAAGGAACAGAAAGCACAGGAGAAATAAAAATGAAGCTAGATTTAAAAGATAGTATTCAAGGCAAAGACATAATAGTAGTAGAAGATATAATAGATACAGGAAGAACATTATCATACTTAATAGAATACCTAAAAATGAAAAAACCAAACAGTGTAAAATTATGTGCTTTATTAGACAAGCCAGATAGAAGAGTTATGAAAGATGTAAAAGTTGACTACACAGGATTTGAAATACCAGATAAATTTGTTGTAGGATATGGATTAGACTGGGATGAAAAATATAGAAATCTACCATATATAGGATACATAGAGCAATAACAAAAGGGGACAGCCCCCTTTTGTTTCAAAATATAAAAAACGTTAATGTTTAGAATAAAATTAAAAAATATGGAGAGTAAAACGAAAGGGGTCTGTCCCCTTTTATTTTAAAATAGTATGTTTAATATAGAAAAAGAACTAAAAAAACTTCCAGATAAACCTGGAGTTTATATTATGAGAGATAAAAACGATAATATTCTATATGTTGGAAAGGCTGTTGTACTAAAAAATAGAGTAAGACAGTACTTTAGAAAAACAAACAAAACAGCTAGAATAGAAAAAATGGTTTCTTTAATAGATCATTTTGAATATATCGTAACAGATAATGAAGCAGAGGCATTGATATTAGAATGTAATCTAATAAAAAAGAATATGCCTAAATTTAACGTGCTTTTAAAAGACGATAAAACATACCCATATATAAAAATTGATATAAAATCGGATTATCCAAATGTATTTATAACTAGAAGAATTCAAAATGATGGAGCAAGATATTTTGGACCATATGCTAATGCAGGCGCAGCAAAGGAAATGATTGACTTTATAAAAGAAAGATTTAAAATAAGGCAATGCAAAAAATTTAAAAGTAATCAAAGAGCATGCCTAAATTATCACATAAAAAAATGTTTAGCACCATGCATGGGATATGTAACAAAAGAAGAATATAAAAAACAAATAGACGAAATTATAATGCTTCTAGAAGGTAAAACAAAGGAAATTATAAAACAAATAGATAGTGATATTATTAAACTTTCAGAAAAACAAGAATATGAAAAAGCAGCAGAATTAAGGGACAAAAAGATTGCGATAGAAAGAATTTCTGAAAGACAGAAGGTTTCCAATATAAATGAAAGAGCAATAGATGTTGTGGGAATTGCAAAAAATGAATTATCTATATGTATAGAAGTGTTTTTTGTTAGAAATAGCAAAATGGTTGGAAGAGAACATTACTTTTTTGAAAATTCAAACAATTTAACGGAAAAAGAGCTGTTGTCAGAATTTATAAAGCAATATTATATAAATAAACTAGACTTACCAAGTAAAATAATGTTACCACAAGAAATAGAAGACATAGAGGCAATAGAGAAATTATTATCAGATAAAGTTCAAAGGAAAATAGAATTTAAAGTGCCTCAAAAGGGTGAAAAACTACGATTTATAGAAATGGCAAACAACAATGCAAAAATAACATTAGAAAACAAAACAAAGGAAAAAGAAGATATTGTATTACAATTAAAAGAAGCACTAAAATTAGAAAAATTGCCACGAAAAATAGAATGCTTTGACATATCAAATATGGCTGGAGACTACATGGTAGCAGGTATGTGTGTAGCAAAAGATGGAGTAATAAATAAAAAATTAGGAAGAAAATTTAAAATAAAAACAGTATTTACACAAGATGACCCAAGATGTATGGAAGAGGTAGTAACAAGAAGGCTAAAACATTCTATAGAAAATTCAAAAGGGGCATTTGGAACTTTGCCAGACGTGATTTTTGCAGATGGTGGAATAACACAAATAAGAGCAATAAAAAAAGCAATAAACAAGTACAATATAGAAATTCCAGTATTTGGAATGGTAAAAGATGACAAGCATAGTACTAAAAAATTAATAGATGAAAATAAAAATGAGATAGAATTATCGCAGGACTTAATGAATTTTATAACAAATATGCAAGATGAAGTTCATAGAGTAGCAATTGAATATAATAGAAATTTACGAAATAAAGACACAACAAAATCTAAATTAGATAGCATAAATGGAATAGGAAAAAAAAGAAAGCAAGAATTACTTAAAAAATTTGGTAGCGTAGAAGGAATAAAAAAGGCTGATATTCTAGAAATTATGGAAGTAAAAGGAATAACAGAAGAATTAGCAAGAAAAATAAAGAAAGAGCTCCTATGAAAGTTGTAATATTCAATTCATTCCTTGAATATATATGTAAAAAAGGACAAGGAGTGAATTAAAATGATTGATATTACAAAAGATGAATTTTGGGATGCTAAGTATGAAGAAACAAGCAGAATAGAAAGAAAAGAGAACAAAGTAAAACAATTTATAATAAAACATAAAATAATAACAACATTGCTAGTGAGTTTAAGCATATTAGTAGCAATAAATACAATTTTAATATATAATTTTTTTAGAATATTAGGAGCAATTAGATAAATTGGAATGAACAAATTAAAAGGAGAAGCAAATGAACATAGCAAATGAATGGAAAGATTACGAAATATTAGATATGGCAAATGGGGAAAAATTAGAGAGATGGAAGAATATAGTTTTAGTAAGACCAGATCCACAAATAATCTGGAAAGATAAAACATTTCCAGAAAAATGGAACAAAGCAAATGCTGTATATAAAAGAAGCAACAAAGGTGGTGGAGGTTGGAATTACAAAACAAAACTTCCAGAAAGTTGGCAAATAAAATATAAAGATTTAACATTCAATATAAAACCAATGGGATTTAAACATACAGGACTTTTCCCAGAACAAGCAGTTAATTGGGATTGGATGATTAATAAAATAAAAAATGCAAAAAGATCAATAAAAGTATTAAATCTATTTGCATACACAGGAGGTGCTACTGTTGCATGTTTATATGCAGGTGCATCTGTTTGCCATGTGGACAGTTCAAAAGGAATGGTAGCATGGGCAAAGGAAAATGTTGCCTCATCAAAATTACAAGATAAACCTGTTAGATATATTGTAGATGATGTAGTTAAGTTTGTTCAAAGAGAAATTAGAAGAGGAAATAAATATGATGCAATAATAATGGATCCTCCATCATATGGAAGAGGGGCTTCACGGAGAAGTATGGCAATTTGAAAACAATATATCAGATTTAATAGAATTATGCACAAATGTTTTAAGTGATAATCCATTGTTTTTCTTAATAAACTCATATACAACAGGAATTTCGGCAGAAGTTTTAAGTAATTTACTAAGACTAAACTTAAAAAAGTATAATGGAAAAATAACATCAGGGGAAATAGGATTACCCATGAAAGACTCAAACCTTATATTACCATGCGGTATATTTGGTAAATGGGAAAAATAAAATTATGTTAACTTTATAAAACTGCCAAAAAAATATACAAAAACAAAATTAAAAGTTTTTGTATATTTTTTTTTGCTTTTTATAAACAAAATGAAAAAAAGAAAACATTTAATTGTAAAATCAAATCATCGAAACAAGAGGTGATTAATTTGATAGAAAATATATGCAATAAATTAACTCTCAAAATAAGAAAAGAAATGCCAGAAGTAGATGATGAAAGAGCAGAAGTAATAAACTATGGCTTACAGTTAGTAATTGGAGAAATTCCAAAAACATTTGTACTTTTAATAATTGCATACATATGTGGAGTTTTAGAATTATCAATAATTGCATTGCTTGCAATTATGCCATATAGACTAACATCAGGAGGCGTACATTTAAAAACACATATTGGTTGCATTATAGGAACAAGTTTATTCTACGTAGGAAGTTCACTTCTAAGTAAATACGTTGTAATAGAACCATTATATATAAAATACATACTAATAGGGATTACATGGATATTTAGCATGATAATGATAAAATTATATGCACCAGCAGATACAGAAGATGTTCCAATTTTAAGGAAAAAAGAAAGAAGTATAAAGAAAAATTTATCATATATAACAATGACATTAACACTTGTAGCTTCAATAATTGTAAAAGATACAGTGCTTTCAAATTTGTTAATATTTCTAACAATTTTTCAAACAATTTGGATTAGTAAATTTACATATAAAATAACAAATAATAAATATGGATATGAAGAATATGTAAAATTAAAAAATGTAACATAATTGAACGACATATAAAATAAAGAAAAAAGGGGGGGAATAAAAATGGTAAAATTATTAGCAAAATTAGCAGAAAAATATGCAAAAAGAACAAATACAGCATGCTTTTTCTGGACAGTTTTACATCAACCAAAAATGCCTGCTTCACTTGTAAAAAAAGACTAATAAAATAAGAAGTAAAAAAGAAAGCTGTGTAAAAAACAGCTTTTTTTAATTATAAATTTCCAATTGTTGTGTAAAAAACTCACCAGATTTAGTAGTAAACAAATTTAAATTATTATTTTTCTTTAAAATTTTACGAACTTCCCATAAGCCTAGACCATGGCTTTTTCCATCAAAATCGTTTTTTGAAGTATAGCCCTTTTCAAAAATTTTATCAGTATTAACATCTTTATTTGTGTATGTATTAGATATAACTATTAATTGTCTATTTAGTTTAGCTTCTTTTCTAATTGTTAAATTAATCTTTTTTACATCATTACATTTATTACTTGCTTCTATTGCATTATCGAGCAAAATTCCTAAAACTCTTGTTAATTCATATGTTTTCATATTTATATCTGCTAAATTAGAAAAAACTTCAACTTCCATAGAAATCCCCATATCTTCTGCTTTGTGATATTTAGAAGTAATTAAACTATATGCTGCAGGATTTTGTACTAGTTCTGGGTTTAATATAGATAAGTTATTAGATTTTCTGCAGTCTTTCATCAAATCATTGTAGTAGTCCTTTAAACCATCCATATTATTGGTAGCAATATAACCACCTATAGATTGAACAATGTTTCCAAAATCATGTTTAAATCCTCTAATATTGTCATATAAAATATTTAAAGTTTTATTATATAATCTTTCTTCTTCCAAACTTGCAGTAGTTTCCTCTAGTTTAATAGTTCTTGCTAAGCTATACATAGTAAAAATAAAATAAACCAATAAAACAAAAATATTTAATACAGTTAAAGTAAGAGGAATATAATAACTATATATTGTAGCTAAATATGATTGAACTGCCAAAGCAATTATACCAATAATCATATTAAAAAGTAGTATTAATTTGTCCTTTTTATTTAAACTATCTGTTATATTGATATTTATAGAAAAACGAATAAAAAATCTATATAATAAATATGCAGTAGTATACATTAATAAAGAACAAGTAAATTTTGCAAGTGGAATTTGAACGAATGTGTTTGTCGGTATTTTAGATAAAGTTACACAAATATTTAATAATATTGATGAAAGAACAACAAAAATTATATAAGGTATTATTTCTGCTAAAATAGCTTTTAAAATATTGGTTTTAAAAATAACATATACTAAAATTGGATAAGCAATTAAATTAATAAAAGTATAATATGGAGAAGGAACAAAAAGAGAAGTTAGTGTTCCTATAACAGAAAAGGAAATTGAATAAAGCACTAATTGTTTATTAGTATGTTTTATTTTTAAAATAGTAGTAAATAATAAGCAAGTTACAAAAGCTTCTATTATTGAGAAAGGTATAGTCAATATATTGATTAAATTTTGATTTTCAGTTGTTAACGCAGTCCATATTGTTTGCAAAATTTCCATTTTTAAAAACCTCCAAAATTTCATTTTTATATTTAGATCCAATAAAGCAATTACTATTATTTGGGAATAAAATAGTATTGGCAATTGAATTTACATTAGTAATATTTTTAACATTTACTATAAAAGATTTATGACATCTTACAAAGTTTTCTGGCAGACAATCTTGAATTTTACTAAAAGAACTATAAGTTTCGTAAGTACGAGTATTTGTACAAAAAACAAGTTTCATGCCATCCTTTTTTATATAGTTTATTTCATTTTGATTTATTATAGTATTATTACTTAATTTAATATATTTAGCAGGGCTTTGGCGAATATCTTCCATGAGCCTTAAAATAGTTTCTTCTAGTCTATCATCAACAATGGGCTTAGGAATATAATCAAATGTTTTATATTTATACGCCATAAGAACATATTCTAAATGTCCAGTAGTAAAAATTATATATGCATTTTTATTAGTTTTTCTAACTATGTTTGCAATATCAAATCCAGTAATTTCTGATTTTAAATTTATATCTAAAATTAATACATCAAATTTATTTTTTTTAACAAACTCAATAACTTCATTTGCTTTAGAAGATTCTAAAATAATAGAAGCGTCTATATTGTGTCTGATAAATATAGATTCTAACATTTTGGAAAGTCTAGAAAGAACAGAAGCATTGTCATCGCATAAAACAAAATTTAACATATATGCCTCCTATAGGTAATATAATTAACTATAAAAAACAAAAATGAAGCTACATAAAAACAAAAAAATTACTATTTTTTTCCAAAAACAAACTAAATATAATATAGTCCAAAAAAATTTTATTGTCAATATAAAAAATAAAATCTAACAGTTACGAGTAATTATTAACAATGACCAGAACTTCAAAAAGGAGGATTTTCATATGAGATCTAATAAAATAGCATATATATTGCTAGCAACTATAGTGTGTATATTTACATTTAGTGTGATGATGATAAATAATAGTGCAAACCAAACAAGTATAACAACAAGCACATCAAGTTTGTCAAATAAAAAAATAGGCTGGGGAATAAAAAGAAATGATAACCATGAGCAACCAGATTTAGGAAGTAAAAATAAAGAATTATTAGAAAAATATGATGGAATAGCCATGGGAAATAAAGAAGAAAAACTAGTATATTTAACATTTGATGAAGGGTATGAGGCAGGCTATACCCCTAAACTATTGGATATATTAAAACAAAACAATGTTAAAGCTGCATTTTTTATAACAGCACATTATTTAAATACACAGCCAGAATTAGTGCAAAGAATGATTGATGAAGGACATATAGTTGGAAATCATACAGTAAACCATAAAAGTATGCCAGATTTAGATGACGAAAAAATTAAAAGCGAAATCATGGAACTTCACAAATCAGTATATGAGAAATTTGGCTATGAAATGAAATATATAAGACCACCAATGGGAGAGTATAGTGAAAGAACTCTAGAAATAACAAAAAGTTTGGGCTATACAACAACAATGTGGAGTTTTGCATATGATGACTGGAACGAACAAAAACAAGGTAGAGAAGAATATGGGAAAACAAAAGTAATTTCTAATGTGCACAATGGAGCAATAATACTATTACATGCAAATTCTGTAGACAATAGTAATATATTAGACTCTTGCATAAAAGAAATAAAAAACATGGGATATGAATTCAAAAGTCTAGACGAATTTAAATTGTAATTTGTGTGAGGGGGAATTCTAGGGACTGTCCCTTAAAATCACCAAACCTGGGGATTTTGGCGACTGTCCTGAATTCATCCGGAATTAAACAAATTAGAGGAGGAGAACATGAGAAATAAAAGACACACAAGATTTTATAATAAAGTAAACCAGATTTTAGAAGTCCCAAGAGAAGTAATGGAAGAAGTCCCCAAATTTACAATAATTAGTTTTGATGAAATGTTAATAGAAAATTATAAGGGAATTTTAGAATATGAAGAATTTTATATAAAGCTTAGTACAAAAATAGGACTAATAAATATAAATGGATTTAATTTAGCATTAGAACAAGTAACAGAAGATGACATATCGATAAAAGGAAAAATAGAAAGTGTATCAATCGAAAGAACAGAATAAATAAGAACGGAGGATAAAAGGTGTTTTTAAAAATATTACTAAACTACATATTGGGATATGTAAATATAAAAGTTGAAGGATTTTTTATAGAAAGATTTATAAATATTTGTATAAGCAAGAAAATATTACTATGGAATATGAAAAGAGAAAAATCAACAATATTATATGCAAATATTGGAATACAAGACTATAAGAAATTAAAAAATATAGCTAAAAAAACTAAAACAAGAATAAGTATACAAAGCAAAAAAGGAATGCCATTCTTATTACATAGGTATAGAAAAAGAAAAATATTTGTTGGGCTATTGGCAATAATATTTATTGCTTTATTCATGATGTCAAAATTTATATGGAATATAGAAGTAAAAGGAAATACTAGAATTTCAAAAATAGAAATCTTAGAAGAATTAAGTAAAAACGGATTAAAAATTGGAACATACAAAGGAAAAATAAATGCGAATTCAGTTATAAATAAAATTAGACTAGATAGAGAAGATATAGCTTGGATAGGAATAGACATAGAAGGAACAAATGCAATAGTAGAAATAAAAGAGACAAGTAAAGCACCAGAAATAATAAATGAAAATGAGTATTGCAATATAATATCAAATAAAGAAGGTATGATTACAAAAATTAATGTTCAAAATGGTACTGCCGTAGTAAAAGAAGGAGATATAGTAAAAGAAGGAGATACCTTAGTTTTAGGATATTTAGAAGGAAAATATACAGGAATTAGATATGTACATGCAAAAGCAGATATAGAGGCAAAAATTTGGTATTCAAAAAAAGAAAAAGTTTTTTTAAAACAGCAAATACAAGTTCCCACAGGTGCTACGGAAGAAAAGTATACATTAAATATAAATAATTTTAAAATAAATTTTTATAAAACCCTTTCAAAATTTGAAAATTATGATACAATAAATGAGAATAAAAAATTAAAGCTACTTTCTAATTTTTATTTACCGATAGAAATAATAAAAAAGACGAACTACGAGTACAAATACGAAGAGAAAATATATACGGAAGAAGAACTTGCAAAGCTAACAGAAGAAAAAATAGAAAAAGACTTAGACGAAAAAGTATCACAAAAAGAAAACATAATAAACAAACAGACTAATATTTATCCAAACGAAGATTACATAGAGGTAGAAGTCATATATGAAGTGCTTGAAAACATCGGTAGCGAAGACAAGATAATATTTTAAAGGAATGGGTGGTAATATGGAACAAAGGAGCCTAAGGGTCTTAGATACAAACAAAACATTTTTCTCAAAATTAACTAGCACAATTACAAAAATGCTTATACCAACAAAAGTAAGCATAAATGGAATGATGATTTCTATAAAAAGAAATAATTTAATAAAGGCATATTCAAATTATGAGGTTGCCGTAAAAGAAGACGATATAGATAAAAAAGATAGTCTATTTAAAAAATATGAAGAAGCATATAGTTTATATCTAGAAGCAATAGACAAATATATAATGGATTCTGTATACAAAAAGGTTAAAAATAATACAGCATCAGAATTTGAAAAAAATGCTCTTGCAAAATACTATATGGTAGTAAGCTTAAAACAAAATCAATATATAGAATATAAATATAAAAAGCAAGAATATTTACTTAAAGTAGATTACGAGTCAGTGATAAACTTAAAAAAGCAATCTACAATAGATAAGTATAATGAGTTTTATGTTGCAAAAATGGACTCATTATATAAAGGACTTTTAAAAAATTATTCAATACAATTAGCAGATACTGTAAGTAGTAAAGTAGAAGAAATAAACAATATATATACAAAAATATTTAAATGTTTAGAAGACTATATATCAGATATATTACCAATAAAAATGAGAATAAATAATGGTGAAGAATATAAAAATATTCTAAACGATTACGATAAATATGAAACAATGCAAGTAGGAAAACAAGACGAAAGAGACATTATAAGAAAACAAATGGTGCTATTAGGAATTAGTAGAGAATTATTTACACATAGTCTTCCACTAATTGCAGCAGAACAATGCTATATAAAACTATTGAAAGATACAAGAAAATTATTAGAAAAGCAAGAAAGCAAAGCTAAAAAAGAAAGGACATTTGAGCTTTTAATAGAACTAATAGAAGAATATAATATACGACTACTATCTACAAAAGTATATTGGGACAAGCCAGAAGAAAGAGAAGAATATAAAAAGTTCTGGGCAAAATATAATGAAATTCAAAAAATAGAAAATGAAGAAGAAAAGAAAGAACAAAAAGAAATACTATTCTTAAAAAATGACTTAAAGAAACTAAACAGAAGTAAAAACAATTACAGTAAAGTAATAAAAATAATAAAAGAAAAATTAGTACAACAAGGAGCAATAAGACAAATAAAAAATACTTGTAAAACTATGGAGGGGAGCTATAAAAAGCAAGTAGCATAAAGCTTGCTTTTTGTAAGATTACTAAATGAAAGTTGTAGAAATAAATTTTTTGGATATAGAAGAAAATAAAGAATATGAAAACACAATAAACAAAGTAGTAGAAAAATGCTTTGAGGAAGAAAACTTGCAAAATAAAAATTTATATATAAATGTGATTTTAACAGATCCAAAAAACATAAGGGAAACTAATAAAAAATATAGAAATATCGATAAAGAAACAGATGTGCTATCATTTCCAATGTTTGAAAAAGATGAGATACCAAATATAGAAGGAAACATACCAGATGTATTAGGAGATATAGTAATATCAATAGACAGAGTAAAAGAACAAGCAAAAGAATATGGACACAGCTTTGAAAGAGAATTATCATATATGGTTGTTCACGGATTCTATCATTTAATGGGATATGACCATATGAAAGAAGACGAGAAGAATATAATGAGACAAAAAGAAGAAAATGTCTTAGAAAAATTAAAAATATTAAGGTAAGGGTGAAATTAATGGGAAGAAGAGAAAAAACAAAAGCAAAAAATGCAAATGGAGTAAAAATATTAATAATAATACTTGTATTACTATTGATAGTTGCAGGAGTATTATTTGCATTAAAAGCATTAAAGAAAGGACAAGTAGAACAAGTTAATAATGGAGAAGTTCAACAAGAAGAGAAAGAACAACCAAAATTAAAAATAGTAAATCAAAATTCTAAATCTAGACCATATGCAGTTATGATAAATAATAACCATGCAGCATGGCCACAATGTGGAATAGGTGATGCATATATAGTATATGAAATTGTTGCAGAAGGTGGAATAACAAGAATGATGGCACTTTATAAAGACCAAGATACAGCAAAAATTGGTTCAATAAGAAGTGCAAGACATTATTTTATAGATTATGCAGAAGAAAATGATGCAATATTTGTACATTGGGGAGGAAGTCCACAAGCATATTCAAGACTAAATTCAATAGATTCAATAGACGGAATAGCACTAGAAGGATCAGTATTCTTTAGAGATAAAACACTAAAAAGAGATTTAGAGCATACTGGATTTACTAGCATGAAAAATGTAAAAGAATATGCAGATAAAAAAGGTTACACAAGAGATACTAAAAAAGATTTATTATTAAATTACAGCATAGAAGATATTGACATGAGCAATATACCAAATGTTCAAACAGCAGATAGTGTAAGTATAAAATACTCAGATTATCATACAACAAGCTATAAATATGATGCAGATAAAAAAGTATATTATAGAAGTATGGCAGGAAAGCCAAATGTTGACTTAGAAACAGGAGAACAATATACAGCAAAAAATATAATAGCATATGCAGTAGATAACTACACATTATCAGATGGAGAAAATAAAGGAAGACAAGATATAAAAAATATAGGAACAGGTAAAGGATATTATATCTCAGAAGGAAAAGCAATTCCAATAACATGGGAAAAGAAATCACACAGTGAGCAAACAGTATATAAATACGAAAATGGAGAAGAATTAAAAGTAAATGATGGAAATACATTTATACAAATCTATCCAACAACAGGATCAATAAGTATTAAAGCAAATGAAACAACACAAAACGCAGTATAAATATATAAAAAGAGACAAATTCAAATTTTTGAATTTGTCTTTTTTTCTCTAAAAAAATATGATAAAATAATTGCGTAAAAACAAATAAATAAGCGAGGTAAAAATGGAAAAATTTAAATCAGGATTTGTTTCAATAATAGGAAGAACAAATGTAGGAAAATCAACACTAATAAATAGCTTACTAGGAGAAAAAGTAGCAATAACAGCAAATAAATCACAAACAACAAGAACAGTAATAAAAGCTATAATAAATAACAAAAATTCACAAATAATATTTACAGACACACCAGGAATACACAAACCAAAAACAAAATTAGGAACAACAATGAATGATAATGCGTGGTCAACAATTCCAGAAGTAGATATAATTTTATTTATAGTAGAAGCAACATCAAATGGTATTGGAAAAGGAGACCAAATGATTTTAGAAAAGCTTAAAGAATCAAATAAAAAAGCAATACTAGTAATAAACAAAATAGATTTAATTGAAAAGGAAAAACTTCTAAAATTAATAGATTTATATAATAAAGAATATAATTTTGTTGCAACGATTCCAATTTGTGCAACACAAAATGAAAACACGAATAAAATAATAACAGAAATAGAAAAAAATCTTCCAGAGGGACCAGCATATTATGATGTAGAAGAATATACAGACCAAACGGAAAGACAATTGGTGGAAGAGCTAATAAGAGAAAAAGCATTAAGATTACTTGACCAAGAAGTACCACATGGAATATATGCAGAAGTAGAAAAAATGAAATTAAGAAAAACAAGCAAAAATCAAGATATATACGACATAGAAGCAACAATATATGTTTTAAGAAAGTCACATAAAGGAATAGTAATAGGAAAAGAAGGAAGCATGTTAAAAAGAATAGGAACATATGCAAGACAAGACATTGAAAAAATGTTAGACACAAAAGTAAACCTAAAACTATGGGTAAAAATAAAAGAAGGTTGGCAAGATAATGACAGCATAGTAAAAAAATTTAAAAATGAATAAATTCATATAAAAAAACAAAAGATAAAATTAGAGGTAAAAGTACATATGCAAAAAGAAAAAAGGAAGTGTTTAATATGCTAAAACAAATTGCATGGAATACCTTTAAAAATACAGGAGATATAAATATATATTTAGAATTAAAACAAATAACTAATATAGAAGAAAATATGAAAGTAGGAAATTATGAAACTATTGAAAGTAAAAGGAGTAGTAATTGCGGAAAAAATAGTATCAGACTTTGATAAAATAGTTACAATACTAACACCAAATATACGGAAAAATAGAAGTTGCAGCAAAAGGCTCACGAAGACCAAGGAGCCTTCTTCTTGGTGCAACTCAATTTTTGTGCTTTGGAGAATATCTTTTATATAAAAGTGGTAAAACATATAGCATAAATTCGTGCGAAACGATAGAGATGTTTTACAATATTAGAACAGATTTGGACAAGCTACAATGTGCGTCAAACATAACAAAAATAGTAAATGAAGTAACAACAGAAAATCAAAATACATATAGAGTATTGCAACTATATTTAAACACACTTTACACAATATCAGAAACAGACAAAAACTTAAGCCTTGTAACATCTACATTTGTATTAAGACTGCTATCAATAATAGGATATAAACCAATAATAGAAGAATGCCAAAATTGCAAAACAAAAGATGATTTAAATTATTTCAGTTTTAAAGATAATGGACTAAAATGTAAAACATGTGGAAAATTAGACAAAGGAGCAATAGAAATAACAGACACAACAAAAGATGCAATAAGGTACATAATACTTGCCAATCCTAAAAAACTATTTTCATTTAACGTACCACAAGAAAGCATAAAAGAATTGCAAATAATTTCAAAAATATATTTACAAGAAAAACTAGAAAAAGAATTTAAACTATAAATAAAATTCATAAAAATTCTTGCTAAATAAAATATATTAATATATAATACAAATACAAACACTTTGAAGGGAGAGATTTTTATGAACATAACAATAACAGGAAAAGAAGTAAAGGCAACAGATGCAATAAAAGATTATGTAGAAAAAAAGATGGAAAGAGTAGAAAAATATTTTGATGGAGATATAGATGTTTCTGTTACAATAAAAACAGAGGGGACAGAACAAATAGCGGAAATGGCTGTTAAAGTAAAACAAGACTCATATAGAGCAGTAACAGCACACAAAGATATGTACGCATCAATAGATAAAGACATAGATATATTAGAAGGACAAATAAGAAAATGGAAAACAAAAAAAGATAAAGCAAATAAAGAAGATTCTATAAAAGCATTAAACAACTTACCAACAGAAGGAGCTGTAGAAAACGAAATAATAAAAACAATTTATTATGATTTAAAACCAATGACAGCAGAAGATGCAAAACTAAAATTACAAGAAAAACCACAAGACAGATTTATAACATTTATAAATCAAGAAACAAACAAAGTAAATGTATTGTTTAAAATGAAAGATAACAAAAACTTTGGTTTAGTAGAACCAGAAGCATAATAGATTATAGCATTTTTATATACTAGGAAATGAGAAATTTTCTAGTATATAAAAATAAAGAAGGCAGGAACTTTAAGTTCCTGCCTTTATGTATAAATACACAAAAGTAAAAACTAAAAATTCCTGCTAAAACTAAAATAGAATTAATAACTATTTCATGTTATTTTCAGCTTGTTGGATTAATTTTTTAACCATGTTACCACCTATTCTACCAGCGTCTTTTGCAGATATATCACCATTATATCCGTTTTTTAGGTTAACTCCAACTTCGCTAGCTACTTCATATTTGAATTTTTCTAATGAAGCTTTTGCTTCTGGAACTAAAGTTTTACTTGAATTTGATGCCATTTCTTTTCACCTCCTAGGACTGAAATTAATCATTTAAAAGCAACATTTGCTTTTCAATAATTATGATGTACATAAAAAGATTTTTTAAACTAGAAATTTTTGTAAAAATTATTTGTATGTTGAAATTAAACAAATTGGTGTAAAATATGTATATTGCAAAGCCTACGATGCCTTTGGGTCGTAAAGCATGTACATTGCAAAGTCTACGATGTCTCTGGGTCGCCGAGGGCGGCGACCCCTACATCGTTTGCAACAAATCACACTCTCACATCAATTAAGCAAATTCTAATTTGTTGCAAAAAAATGTTGAAAATAGATTTGCTAATGATATAATAAAGAAAAAACAAAGGAGTAATTATTAATGTATAAATTAGTAGCAATGGATATAGACGGAACTCTGTTGGATTCCTACGGAAATATCTCAAAAGAGAATATAGAAGCAATAAAAAAAGCAAAAGAACAAAACATAGAAGTGGTTTTAACATCAGGGAGAATGCCAAAAGCAATGTTAGCAATTGCAAGTGAAGCAAATGCTAATAACTATTTAATTTGTGGCAATGGAGCGATGATATATGATGTAAATAAAGAGAAGATAATTTATAACAATTATCTTTCAAAAAAGAAATTGCTTGAAATTATAAAAATATGTGAAGAAAATAGCATATATTATAATGTTTACACTAATGATGTTATTGTTACCAAATCTTTAAATTATAATCTGTTATATTATCAAAATGAAAACCTAAAAAATCCAGAAGAAAAAAGAATAAAAATGTATATAACAGAAGATATATATAATTATGTGGAAAATTACACAGGAAATGACTTCTTAAAAATAACAATATGTGACAGCGATGAGCTTGTTTTCAAAAGTATAATAAACAAATTAAAATCAATAAAACAAGTAGATATTTTAGAAGTTTCTCATATGTCAAAAAAGATGATAAAACATGGCTCACAAGAAATAGAAATAGCATATTTTTATACAGAAATAACAAACGAAAATGCAAATAAATGGACTGCAATAGAAAAATTGATAGAACACTTAGAAATACAAAAAGAAGAGGTCGTTGCAATAGGAGATAATATAAATGATGAACCAATGATAAGAAATGCAGGTCTCGGAGTAGCAATGGGGAATGCATCTCCATATATTAAAAGTATAGCGAAAAAAGTAGTAGCAGATAACAATTCAAGTGGTGTAGCCGAAGCTATTAAAGACATTTTAAACTGACAAAACATTACAGTTATATTACAAAAATATTATTTTTAAATTACAACATTCTAATTTGTTGTTTTTACAGTGGAAATGTTATAAAATATAATAAAATACGAGTTATTAGGAGGAGTTAATTATGGCAGTAAACCCAATGCAAAAGAAAGCAAGAAATTCATTCTTACTAGGAATGATAATCACACTTATTGTGTGTGCAATAATAGGAGTTATACTTTATATTGCGGTAATAGGACCAGAAAATAAAGCAAGTAAAGAAAAAGGAACAGCAACAAAAGCATATGCTTTAAATAGAGACGTAAAATCAGGACAAGAGATTACAGCTGATATGCTTAGCCCAATAAATACATATTCAAATTTAATACCTCAAAACTATATAGATTCAACAATATTAACAAGTGTAGAAAGTGGAAAAAAGGTAGTGGCTAAGGTAGATTTATACAAAAATACAATATTAACTGCAAGTACAGTAACAACAGAAGAAAATACTGTAACTAAAGATGTAAGAACAATGGAATATAATATGCTAACATTACCAATAAATCTTACTATTGGAGATTATGTAGATATAAGAATAACATTTCCAGATGGACAAGATTTTATAGTAATAGCAAAGAAAGAAATAAAAAATATTCAAGGAAATACAGTTACATTTGATATGTCAGAAGCAGATATAGTAATGCTAAATAGTGCGATTGTTGAATCATATATAATGAAAGCTTCTAATATATACATTGCAAAATACGTAGAACCAGGAATGCAAGAAAAAGCTGCAAATACATATGTGCCAACAGCAGAAGTTATAAGATTAATTGAAACTGACAGCAACATTGTATCTACAGCAAAAAATGAATTAACATCAAGATTTGATGCTAATATAAGAAGCCAAATGAATTCAACTGTTAACCAATATTCAGAGCAAGGATTAACAAATGTAGAAGAAGGAATACAAAAACAAATAGAGGATGCTAAAAAAGCAAGAGAAGAATACTTATCATCATTAGCTCAATAAAAAGACAAGAAAAAAATAGGAGGCTTGCAATTGAAAAAAATAGGATTTATAGGAGCATTCGATAAAACAGATTTAATATTATATGTTGCAAGAATACTAGTAGAATTACAAAAGAAAGTATTAATAATAGATTCTACAATATTAGGTAGAGCTAGGTACACAGTACCTAGCATTTCGCCTAGTAAGTGCTATGTAACAGAATTTGAAGGAATGGATGTAGCTATAGGATTTGATAAGATTGAAAATATAGAAGATTATCTAGGAACTGCACAATTACAATATGACATGATACTAATAGATATAGACACACATGAAGATTTTATTGGGTTTGATATGGAAAACGCAGATAAAAATTATTTTGTAACAGGATTTGATAATTATTCATTAAAAAAAGGATTGGAAGCAATAGGAAAAATGCAAAATAAAATTCCAATGACTAAAATATTGTTTTCAAGAGATATGTTACAAGAAGAAGATGACTACTTAAACTTTTTATCTTTTTACTATTCAATACAATGGAATGGAGATAAAATATATTTTCCATTCGATAATGGAGATAGCACAGTAATAATAGAAAATCAAAGAGCGGCAAAAATAAGTTTTAGAAACTTGAGTACAGAATATAAAGATGGGTTATTAGAATTAGCTCAACAAATTGTACCAGAAACAAGAAATGGAGAAATAAAGAGAATTATAAAAAATATTTAAAGGAGCAAAAGAAGAATGGCAATCATATCATTTTGGAGTGAGGGTGATAAGGAAACCGGAAAAACGTTGTCACTTGCAGCAATTACCACTCAGATATCAATAGAAAATACATATAAAACATTAATTTTTAATACAGAATACAATGACAGTACATTAGAAAACTGCTTTTGGACACCCAAAAAACCTAAAAAAGAAATGTTTATGATTGGCAATAGAGCAGACCTTGCAACTGGAACTACAGGCGTTGCAAAAGCTATATTAAGTAACAAAACTTCTCCAGAAATTATAAAGAATTATACAAAAACAATATATAAAAACAGACTAGAACTATTAACAGAAGATAACATAACACAAGAAGATTACCAAAGTCAAAGAAGAACATATAAAGAAATAGCAAAAATAGCAAATAAATATTACAACCTAGTTTTTGTGGACATAAGTGGAAACCCAGACGACCTTACTACAGCAAGTATCCTAGAAGAGTCGGATTTAATAATAGTAAATTTGCCACAAAACTTAAAAAAAATTAATGATTATATAGAATTAAAACAAACAAATAGAATTTTTAATAAAGATAAAACAATAGTGCTAATAGGAAAATGCGATAAAAACTCAAAATATAATGCAAAAAATGTATCTAGATATGCAAATATTAGAGATTTGTATCCAATTCCATATAACACTCAATTTTTAGAAGCAACAAACGAAGGAAAAATAACAGAGTTTTTTACAAAATTTAGAGGAAGAGTTCACCCAGATGAAAATACATATTTTCTAGACGAAGTTAAAGAAACTTCAGAAAGAATACTTGAAAAATTAAAAGAATTGCAAATGAGAACATAAAAAACAAAAGAAAGGGGCACAAAAAATGGTATTAAACATTATATTAATCTTTGTTGTACTAGTAATAGCTTTTGTAAGTGTAAAGTACTTTATAAAGAAGAACAAAGAGGCAGAAATTGAAGAGGATATTCCTGTAGAAGATAAAACCTATACAATAGAGGCAACAATGGATTTCGTAAAAAGAAGATTAGACGAAATTACAAAAGTAAACCTTTATGATATAGGATTATCAGAAGAAGAACTAAAAAGAAGAAAAGCCAAAAAATATGAATTAAGAAAAGCTTTAAAAGGCTGTACATATGGAGACGTAAATGATAAAAAATATGTTAAGGAATTAATATATGATTTATTATACAAAGAATATGGAATAAATGAAACAAACATATCAAAAGCAATTCCATTTGACATACCATCACTTTTAACCCCACAAGATAAATTCGACATATTAATATATATGTACAAAAAAGATTTTGGATATGAAGCTTTAACACAATTAATAAAGAAATATAATTTAGCAACATTAAAATATGTAGCAGGAGAAGCAAAACCTTGTTATGTAATAACAAATGAAGAAATAAATGATATATACGAAAAAGAACAACTACAACTATCTTTTGCAGATAAATTAAATGTACTAACACAAAGAATATATCAACACTATAAAGGATATAGTAGCATAGATGAAATAAGAGACATGAACATAGATGGTGTATCTGGTGGTGTATCTGGTTTACCAGAAAGCTTTTTAAGCCAAGTTGCACAAACAGATGGAGATTACCTAGAACAAATGACAGAACATAAAGTGCCAAGAGCATGTGACAGTATCTGGATTTTCTTCCAAGGTAAATCAATAAGATTAGCATTCCTTTCTTTTGGAAAAGAAAGCGAACTAAAAAGAGTATGTCAAAACATATACAAATACAATAACCCAGGACAATTATCAGATACAAACGGATTTAAAATTAACGAAATGAAAGACGGTTCTCGTGTTGTTGTTGTAAGACCAAGTTTCTCTGAAACATGGGCATTCTTCGTAAGAAAATTCGACGTAAAAAGAGCAACTCTAGAACAATTAATAGTAGCACCAGGAAAAGAAGATGCAATAGATTTATTAAAATACCTAGTAAAAGGAGCAAGAATTACAGCACTTACAGGTGAGCAAGGTTGCCGGAAAAACAACAATGCTTATGGGTATGATAGAAAATATATATGAGACAATGAACATCAGGGTTCAAGAAACTGCATTCGAGTTACACCTAAGAAAAATATATCCAACAAGAAACATATTATCATTTAGAGAAACAGATACAATTTCTGGACAAGCAGGTTTGGACGTTCAAAAGAAAACTGATGGTAGTGTTAACATTATAGGTGAGGTTGCAACAGACCCCGTAGCATCTTGGATGATACAAGCAGCCCAAGTAGCATCAAAATTCACATTGTTTACTCACCATGCTAAAACATTTCCAAACTTAGTAACAGCATTGCGTAACTCTATGCTTAGAACAGGTGTATTTACAGATGAAAGAACAGCAGAAGAGCAAGTTGTTCAAGTATTAAACTTCGACGTACACTTGGTAAAAGATTTTAGAGGTAGACGTTACATAGAAAGAGTAACAGAATGTATTCCAGTTGAAGATAAAAATGAATACACATATGAACATCAAAACGAAAAAACAATAGAAGGAAAACTAAGCAAATTTATGGACAATGCAACAAGATATTTTTCAAAAGTAACAAACAAAGAACTATATAAATATGTAAACATTATGGAATATAGAAATGACGAATATGTTATAACAAACAAAATATCAGATTATAACATAAAAGAAATGAGAAACAACATGGACGAAAACGACGTAGCAGAATTTGATAAATTTATCGAGAAAAACTGGGGAAAACAAAACGTAGGGGTTGCAGTTCACGGCGACCCACAACCAACAAGAAGAGGAAGACCTAAAAAAGCATAAAAATGAGGTGAGAAACAAAAGATGTCAAACCAAACAATATTATATTTTATGGCAGGTACAGTAGCACTGTTCTTAATTGTAGTAATTGCATATGTAATATTAAGAAAAAAAATGGGTAAAAGCGAAATGAGAAAAATGAAAGAACTACAAGAAGGAACAAAAGAAAAAAAATTCTCATCAGACGTAACTTATCAAAAATTGTATCTAATATATAATAAAATTCCTCTATTAAAAAGATATGTAAAAAAACTAAGAAGAAAAATAGAGATTATAAGCATAGAGGATGAATACATAACAAGAAGACAAACAGCAAAAATAATAACAAACTCATTACTAGTAATAATACCATTAACACTTGCAATTTTCTTTTTTACAAAAGGAAATACGCTATTAAGAGTAATTTTATTAATGTTTGAAGTTTTCTTAATAGAAACAATAATGACAGGAATGGTAGACAAACTAGACACAAAATTATTAAAACAGCAAATTGATTTTTTTGCAGAAATAAGACATGCATATCATGAATTCAACATGGTAGAAGAAGCAATATATGAAGTATCACAAAATGACGAATTAGAAGTTTCTCGTCAAGGAGAAAAAATATATGAAATACTAATATCAGACGACCCAGAAACAGAACTAGAAAAATATTATGATGTTGCACCAAACAGTTATTTAAAAGAATTTGCAGGTATTTCATATTTAACAAGAGAATTTGGAGATAGAACAATAGATGGAGCATCGTTATACCTAAAGAACTTAAACAATATTACACAAGAAATGCAACTAGAAATATTGAAAAGAGATAAATTAGATTATGTATTTCAAAGTTTATCAGTAATTGCAATGCTACCAGTATTGTGTTTACAGCCATTAAGAAATTGGGCAGTATCAAATTTTTCTTTTACTTCACAATTTTATGATGGAAAATTAGGACTAATAGCACAAATCATTTTGATAATAGCAACACTTATCTGCTATATTTTAACAAGAAAATTAAAAGATAGTGGAGCAATAAAAGATGAATACAAAGATCCAAATAATGTATGGCAAATGAAATTATACAAAAATCCAGTAGCAAAAAAGATTATAGATTTATTTATTCCAAAAGAAAAAACAAAAGAATACAGGAAAATGATAAAACTAATGAAGGAATCAGCAACAAAACAAAAACTGGAAACCGTATATGTAAATAGACTTACAATATGTGTTGTTACATTCTTATGTTCAATACTACTATTTTTACAACTACACAATGTAGCAGTAGACTATGTATATAATGAGCCAACATCAGACTATAACATAATGGGCTCAATGTCAGAAGCAGACCAAAAAGACGCAATGGAAGTAACAAAAGCGCAAAATATAGTATTAGATAAATTTAAAGGTAATAGAAAAGTAACACCACAACAAATAGAAAGAGAAGTAAGAAATTTAAAATTTTATCAAGATGCAACAGACCAAGAAATACAAAAAGCAGTAGAGCAAATACAAGATAAACTACAAATAATAAATGCAGAATATTTAAAATGGTTTGAACTATTATTAGCATTTGTATTTGCAGGAATAGGTTATATGGGACCAAAATTAATGTTAATATTCCAAAAAATGTTAAGGCAATTGGAAATAGAAAACGAAATAATGCAGTTCCAAACAATAATACTAATGCTAATGAAAATAGAAAGAGTAAATGTAGAAATAATACTAGAATGGCTAGAAAGATATGCAAACATATTTAAAGAACCTATAACAAAATGTGTTAACAACTACGAAGCAGGTGCATGGGAAGCACTAGAAGAATTAAAAGAAGAGGTTGCTGCACCACAATTTATACGTATAGTAGAAAGCTTACAAGCAGCAGTAGAAAAAATACCTATTTCACAAGCATTTGATGAATTAGACAATGAAAGAGAATATTATCAAGAAAAAAGAAAAGAAACAAATGACAAACTTATATCAAGAAAGGGATTAATAGGAAAAATAGTGGGATTTACACCAATGGTATTACTATTTGTTGGTTACTTAATTATACCATTAGTTGTAATAGGATTCCTAAGCATGACAGAAGCATTTTCAACAATGTCCACATCTATATAAAATAGGAGGAGTATATGGAAAACGCATCAAAAGCTTTGCTAATTGCAGGAGGAGTATTAATAGCAATATTAATAGTGAGTGTATTAGTAGTAACACTTAATATTGTAAATTCTAATCAAAAAACAAGAGAAAAAGCACTCGCAACAGAACAATTAGCAGAATTTAATCAGAAATATGAAGCATACAATAAAAAAGCTTTAAGAGGTACAGACATAATAACTCTAAAAAATATGGCAAAATCAGAAGAAAATGCTGTTAATCTTATTGTTACTGATATTAATGGAACAACCAATATTAATGTAGACCTTAACACAAACAAAACTGCTATATTTGCATGTACAAATGTAGAATATAGTAATGGAAGGATTACTGCGTTATCCTTTCAAAAAATAAAAGATTAAAATCAGGAGAATTATATATGGAAAACGCATCAAAAGCTTTAATAATTGCAGGAGCTGTTTTAATAGGAATTTTAATAATTTCTATGGGAGTTTTACTTGCAACAACATTACAAAAAACAGCAAAAACATATTATACTTCGATGAACACAAATGAAATTCAAAAATTTAATTCAGAAATAACAAAAAATTTCATAATCGAAAATGGAAATACATATATAACAGCCCAAGGAATAATAACATTAAAAAACATTTTAAATACAGAAACATATAAAGAGAGTAAAATTAATAGTAATATTAGTAATATTGTGGGAAGCAATAGCGATGCTGAATTTTTAACAACAAATGGAACAGAAAATAAAGAATATGAAGTTAAAATTGAGTATTCAGACCAAGGAATGATAAATAAAATTACTATTGACTTTTAAACTCAAACTTAAAAGTATAGAGTAATGTAGGGGTCGCCGTCCTCGGCGATTCGCACTTCGAAGACAATACTTAAAATCATTGTAAAAAGCAAAAAAAATATTGCATAATATCGCAAAAAAAGTTATAATTAGGGAGGAAGCATATTTGAAAAAATCATTTTTAATAATAACAGCAATAATACTAATTATAATATTCATAGTACTAGGGTATATTTTTGAAGCGCAATCAAAACAAAATGAAGCTATATCATACAATAAACAATACGAAAATTATTTAGGAAAAGAAATATACGGAGCAGAAATAGCAACACTAATAAACAAAGTAACAGAACAAAACGAAAGAAATAATGTCTCAAAAGACGAAAATGGATATTACATAGATAATGGAACAAACAGCATAAAAATAGACTTAAAGATGATAACAATAGAAAAAACATATCCAATGGAGCTAATATACAAAAACAACATTACAAACTTTGTAAAAAACTTTAATGTAATATTATTTAAATGCACAAATATAGAATATCATAAAACAACAGGAAAAGTTAGTAAACTTATATTTGAGCAAGTAGAAAAATAAATTAGTTTTCAATATTTTTAGGACAAGTTTCTAAAAATCAAAAGATAAATATTAAAAATTCAAAGGAGGAATATTTTATGGAAAACGCATCAAAAGCTTTAATAATTGCAGGTGCAATACTAATATCAATTCTATTAATAAGCTTAGGAATTGTAATGTTTAATGCATCAAAAGGAACAACAGGCCAAGCTACTGATACTGCAAACGCAATGGAACAAGGAGCTCAAAAGGGAGTTAATAACATTCAACAGTCATTAGGATTATAATAAAATAAGTATAATGAACAAAATTTATTTTGTTCATTATACAAAGAATACTAAGGAGTAAATTATGGAAAATGCGTCAAAAGCTTTAATAATAGCAGGTTCAGTATTAATTGCTATTCTAATAATAAGTTTAGGCTTATTTATATTTAAATCTACAGAAGGAACAACAGATCAAACACAAGAGTTAGGAAAAACTTTAGAAGTACAACAATTCAACTCACAATTTCTTAAATATTGCGGAGATTCTGTAAAAGGAAGCCAAGTAAGAACTCTATGCGAAGTTATAATTGCACACAATGCCAATTCCAAGAATACAGTTTCAATAAATGGAAACGTTAATGCAAATGACATAAGTAGTTATAGAAATGGGATTAAGCCTAATAAGAATTATAGCGTAGAAGTAACAGAGTATACTGAAGGTTTAATAAGTAAAATAACTGTAACACAACACAATAATTAGTAATAAACTAAAAAAGGAGAGATAATATGGAAAATGCGGTAGATGCTTTAAAAATTGCATTTGGTGTATTAGTATTCGTAATAGCACTTACAGTAGCGTTTGCCTTACTATCTCAAGCAAAAGCAACATCAGATATAATGCTATTCGCAAGTGACAAAACAAATTACTATACATATAGTGAGAATGCAGAAAATGAAGCAGGAAGAATAGTAGGTGCAGATGTTGTAATATCATCACTATACAGATACTATAAAGAATCAGTAGTAGTACGTATAGTTGATAAAAATGGAAAAACAACAGAATTCAACACAGAAACAGATGGAGGACTATCACAAAAAGAAAGAAAAAAAAGAGTCAACGAGTGGATAAAGGATCCAAAAAATGATTTAACAGGCGACTTTCTAGAAACTTTTGACGAAGTTAAAAAAAGTGGCGAATATATAGTAGAAGATGATGGTTCAGAACTTACAGTACAATCAGGACAAACAAGTATATATATAACATATAAAAAACAATAATAAAAAGGATGTAAAATATAAAATAGGAGGTTTCTTATTATGTCAGACACATTAATAACAATTATTGCAATATTTTTAGCAGCAGTTTTAATGTTTGTATTTCCATTAATGGCGGTATCAAACAATCAAGAAGATGTAACACAATTAGCAGTAACAGAAGCAACACAAGAATTTGTAAATAAGGCTGCAACAAAAGGCAAAATCACACAGGAAGACTATGATGCCTATGTGCAAACATTAGGTGCAACAGGAAATACATATGATATAAAATTAGAAGTACAACACTTAGATGAAAACCCAGGTAAAAAAACTAGTACAACATCAGGAGATATGATAGGAGAAAATGTTAGATATTCAACATTTACAGATGAAATATTAAAATCTTTTAAAAACGACGGCAAAGGAACATATTCACTATCAAAAGGTGATAATGTTATAGTAACAGTAAACAATACAAACACAACATTGGCACAATTATTAAGAAACTTCGTATATAAAGTAACTGGTTCAGATACATATCAAATAGGGGCAAGTGCTTCTGCTTTGGTTGTAAGTAATGGAAAATAAAATGCATAAAGATGCATATTTCTAATGTCTCACATAAGGGGAACAGCAAAACATATGTTATCCTTATGTGAGACATTAAAAATATGTACCTTTTAATTACAAAAAACAAATAAAGAGGTGGACTAATGAAACTACAAAACATGACAGTAATATTTATAATAATAATGATACCTATAATATTAGTTGTATCATATTATATAGGACTTCAAATAAATACAATAACAATGCAAAAAAACTATACAGTAAAATTGCAAACAGCAGCCAAGGATTCTATACAAGCACTAGAAATAAATACTGTAGAATGGAATAGTGCATCATCTAATCTAGCAGATTCAAAAAGAAGAGACGTATTAGCCTCTATAAACACCTTTACAACAAGCTTGGCAAATAATATGGGAATAGGTGGAGCAGGAAAAGGAAGAATACAAACATACATACCAGCAATAGTATATACAATGTATGATGGATATTACATATATTCAGCATCATTGATGAAAGATCAAGACACGGATAAAGATGGGTTAACACAGTTTAATGCTGATGGAACAATAAAATCTAATGAAACTTCTTCATACCAATACATACTAAAACCATACTCACCATATTCAGCAAGATATGCAAGTGCAAATGGAAGCATTGATGTAACAGTAAACTACACATTAGATAATTACATTAGAGTATATGGAACAGTAAATGGAGAATATCAAGCAAAAGAAGGATATTTAGTAGTTTGTGATGATAATGCAGGAGTAGAGAAGGTTTCTCCGAACGGTAGTATAAGTGGAATAACATATAGAGGGGCTACAATAAAGCCAGAAACATTAAAAGAACAAGTATATATAGAAAACAAAGGGGTAGAAGAATACCCATACATTTATGACCAATATGATAACAAACTATATTGGGATAAAAAGGCTGACCCTAATGAAGATGGAGTAACGGAAGGAAACTATTTTTCAGTAGATAAATATAATAATAAAGTGTACTTACAAAATGCTTTACCAGAAGGAGATGCAGGATTTTCAATAACAAATAGATTTAGAAAAATATCAATTCCAATGTATGATAATAGGGAAGACGAATGGACAGTACAAAAAGTATTTCAAATACTAAATCCAGGGGGAGGATATAAATTTTATTATGAAAACCAAAGTGGTGCATTTGTAGAATTTACGAGCGTTGAAAATATTGATGGAAGTGATAATAAAAAACTAGCAGGTGTGGAAGTAGAAAAAGATAAAGATTTTAGTGCAATAAATTATTGCGTAGAATCTTATGTATTCACAAAATGGGTAACAAAAAATTTAGGAAGCATAACAGTTGGAGATATGAAAAGCCCAACAGTTGGACAATATAATAATGTAGATAATGCTAAAAATAAAAATATATTTGCCATTAATCCTAGCAACAATCCAGATCCAGAAAATGATGTTGCTTATGCAACTTCAGTATTAGCGCAACACAAAAAAGACATAATAATAAATACAATAGAAAAAAATCTATCACAAGCAACCGAACAAGCAAAAAAAATGAATCCAAACTATGAATATAGATTACCACAATTAAGCTATGATGAGTGGGAGCAAGCATTAAGCAACATATCTATAATTGCATTTATGCAAGGAATGCCAATAGGTTTAAAATACTATAATAATTATGCAATAGCAACAAGCACATTAAATAAAGAATTCGTAGACCCAGATGAGCTATACTTTGCAGGAAAAGATGACCAATATTATCATCAAAGACAATGCGAACAAGCAACAGGTAGTGACTATGTAGGATATAGAAGTATAGATTATGTAGCAAAAAGTTATGAAAAATCAGATAATGGAACAACGTCAACATATTACCCACATGCCCATGCCGACGTAAGCAACAGAAGCATTTATTCAGT
Organism: Clostridium sp. CAG:452; assembly: GCA_000434035.1. GTDB lineage: Bacteria > Bacillota > Clostridia > TANB77 > CAG-508 > CAG-452. The sequence goes on from FR893522.1 coordinate 128,122, forward strand.
ACTAGAATGTTACTACTGCTTAGTAAATAGGTCAACATATAATGCTGCAAATAATAAAGCAAATTGGAATGATAATCCATATAACAATTGGACAGACTCATACTACAATGCATTAGCAAGAGAAAGATATATGCAATTAGACGAGCCAGGAACATATAAGCCAAACGTTACAATAACAAAAACAGCTTCCGAGAGTTCGGTTGAATATGGAGATTCTATTACTTATACCATAAAAATAACAAATAACGGAATAGTAGATGACACTATAACATTTTTAGACTATTGGAAAAAAAATGAAATTGATGGTGTAAACGATATAAAAATAAGCACAACAAATACAAGTAGAGATGTAAACGAAATAATAATTAAAGAAGCTGAATTGAGTGATAATACTTTGTCAGGCATCAGTTCAGTAGACAATGTTGGAATATATATATATGCAGGAGAAACAATTACAATTACGTATAAAGCTATACCAAAAGGAACCTTAGGAAAGGATATTAAAAATACAGCTGCAATATATTCTTTTACAAATAAAGACACAAAATTGGCAGAAGCAACAGCAATCACAAGCGTAGAGAAAAAAGTAACAGCTAATGTAAATACTGTAATAGAACAAAAAAATATATATTTGGTCCTAGATACATCAAATAGTATGGATAGATGGATATATTCAAATCCAGATGCTATATTAGAATCGCAAAAAGGTGTAGGTGAAGGAACATATCCAGAAGCCGTTAGAAAATTTATTAAAGATGTAAGGCAAAAAGGAAGCAGTGTTAAGGGAGGTGTTTTATTTAGCCAGGTTGCTGTGAAAAAAGAAACTGGGGACATAGAAGAAAAGAAGGACATATGGAGAACATGGGGAGGAACTCTTTATGTAGAAGCACTAAATATGGCGAAGAATGAAGTTGAAGAAGGAGACATAATGGTATTCTTTACTGATGGTAACCCTACCTATGGCTTTGTAGGATCAGGAATAGAGATTAAATATAGTGCAACATCAAAGCTTTGGAAAAGCATAAAGAATGAAGCTGATGAAATAAAAAGAAAAGGAGTAACAATTTATACTGCAGGATTTGGTAACGAATCCAATTTAGATGGTCTAAAGAAAGTTGTTGCTTCACCAGAAAAAGCATTTTATGGAAATAATATAGATACTTTATTTGAAGATATTTTTAACGGAGTATTTGAAGATAAGTTAGAGGGAATAGAAAAAGAATATAAATCAATAAAAGGAAAGATACAATTACAATATGTAAATAGAATAGAAGAAATAAATATAGGAGGAAACAAATTACAAAATTTCAAGGATTATATAGAAATTACGGATGAGACAGATTCAAAAAATATAAAGGGAACCTTAGACTTAACAAAACTCAATAATGCTGACTTGTCAAAGCCTATTTCAATAATTTATAAATAATTTAAGAAAAACTCTATTTCAAAGTGGACAGAATTTCTGTCCACTCATTTTCTGTCGAAAAATCAAATAATCCCACGAACGATTTATCTTGAATTCTAAACACAAATATGATACAAAAATAATATATATTCTGGCAATAAATCAAATTGCCAAAACAGATTTATTTCAAAAAAAAAATTAATTCTTAAAAAATCCAAAAAACAAAATTAAACAAAAAATAAAAACCGGCATTTAAATATGTTTATTAATCATGCTTACATTAAGGAGGTATTTAAAAACGGCAAAAGCAACTATTAATAGTTGCAAAAATAAAAATATAGGAGTATAATATATGAGTAAGAAAGAAAAACTATTAAAAAGAATAAAACAAAAACCAAAAGATTTTACATATACTGAATTAGAAACATTATTAATCAATTTGAATTTTAAAGAAGTAAGTAAAGGGAAAACATCAGGTTCAAGAGTTGAATTTTTGCATGAAGAAAAAAAGATAAAGCTATTAATACATAAACCACACCCAAGTAATATAATAAAACAGTATGTTATAGAAAGTGTTTTAAAAATAATACAAGAATTGGAGGAGAAAAGCAATGGATAATATCATGAAATACAAGGAATATTGGGCAGAAATAAAATACAGTGACGAAGATAAATGCTTCTGTGGGAAAGTAGAAGGATTAAAAAAAGACACTATTCTTTTTGAGGGAAACTCTGTAAAAGAACTAAAAGAAGATTTTGAAAATGCAATAGATAGCTATTTAGAATTATGTAAAAAAAGAAATGAAGAACCAGAAAAGCAATATAAAGGTTCTTTTAACGTAAGAATAAAACCAGAATTACATAGAGAAGCTGCAATAGTTGCAAAAAGAAATAACATATCTTTAAATCAATTAGTAGAAAGAGCAATAATAAATCAGTTAAAAACAAATTAATTTCAAAAAAGAATTAAAATTTTAAAAAATGGTTATTCTAAAAATAAAGAGGGTGACCATTTTTTTATGAAAAAAATAAAAAGAGCGATACTAATTTTTTTACTATTAATAATCCTTGCATACACAACAAATATAACTGCAATACCCAATAGTGTAATTATATTTCAAGGAGAAGAATTAAATTTAGGAACAACATTTGGACTGTATTTAAAAGAAAAAGAAGAAAAAACAGTGCAAACTTCTAGTACAATAGATAATAAAAATGTATTATCTAAAAAAACAGCAACAATAAGCCTATTTAATTTATTTGATATAAAAGACTTAGAAATAAATACAATTCCAGAAACAACAGTAATACCACTTGGAAATTTAGTAGGACTAAAACTATACACAAGTCGGGGTACTAGTAGTTGGAAAAAGCGAAATAAATGGTCAAAAACCGTATGCAAATACAGGAATAGAAGAAGGAGATATAATAGTAGAAATAAATCAAAAAGAAATAACTTGTACATCTGATTTAATAGAAACAGTAAATGATTCAAACGGACAAGATTTACGAATAAAATATGTGCGAGAAGGAATAGAATATACGGCAAATATGGAAGCAATAAGAGCAGAAGACAACAAATACAAAATAGGATTATGGGTAAGAGATGGAGCAGCAGGAATAGGAACAATAACATATTACGAACCATCAAGCCAAAACTTTGCAGCACTAGGACATGGAATAGTAGATATAGATACAGAAAAATTAATTAAGATATCAAGCGGAGAAGTAGTTACAACAAGAATGTCATCAATAGTAAAAGGAAAAGAGGGTGTACCAGGAGAAATAAGAGGAAGTATAATAAACAGCCAAACAATAGGAACAGTAGGGCAAAATACAGAATTCGGAATATATGGAAAAGTAACAAATACATCTCAATTTAATTTAGACAATTTAGAAGAATTACAAGTGGCAAAAAGAAACGAAATAAAGCAAGGAGAAGCAAAAATTCTTTTAGCAATAGAAGGCGGAGAAAGAAAAGAATATAATATAGAAATTACAAAAATATATAAAAACAATAATTCAAATAATAAAAGTATGCTAATAAAGGTAACAGACCAAGAATTGCTAGACCTAACAGGTGGAATAATACAACGGAATGAGTGGAGCACCAATAATACAAAACGGAAAATTTGTGCGGAGCAGTAACACATGTATTAGTAAATGACCCAACAACAGGCTATGCAGTGTTTGGAGATTTAATGATAAAACAAACAAGACAAATAAACTAAAATGTGGGGAAAAAGGGGTCAGACCCCTTTTTCCCCATTCCTGTCACAAAACTACACATATCGACATATTATATAGTAATCCTAATATGAGTAGGGGGTGCTTTATATTATGGAACCACAAGTAGATATATGCTTTAAAAAAGACAAAAAAAGAAGATGCTGTATGGATATAGCAATATTTATATTAGTAATTTTTATAGCTTTTGTAATTGGACTAATTGTAGGAACTTTAACAGATTTAATATCATTATTAGGCTTAGGTGCAGTGATTCTATTTTTAGTAACACTTATAATCTTATTAGCTATTGAAGCAATAATGTTTGTATGTTGCAGAAGAAAAAATTGCTAATTAAATAAATAAAAAACAAAGGGAGGCGTTCTCCTTTTGTTTTTTTTATATAATATATTGTAAAAAGAAGCATTTTAATATAGAATAATAAAAAAACAAAGTGAGGTTACAGTATGGCAGTTGTTTTAGATGGAAAAGAAGTAGCTAGAAAAATAAGACAAAATTTAAAAGAAGAAGTAAGTAAATTAAAAGAAGAGGGAATATCACCAAAACTTGCAGTAATTATGGTTGGAGATGATTCTGCTTCAAAAATATATGTAAAAAATAAAAGTATAGCATGTAACGAAATTGGAATAGAATATGAAGAATATTTATTAAATGAAGAAACAACAATGGACGAGCTCTTAAATTTAATAGATAAATTAAACAACGACAAAACTATAAATGGCATTCTACTTCAAAGTCCAATACCAAAAAATCTAGATATAAATGAAGCTTTTAAAGCTATAGATCCAATAAAGGATGTTGATGGATTTAATCCAATGAATGTAGGAAAGCTATGTTTGGGACAGGATGCATTTATTTCATGTACACCTTATGGAGTAATTAAAATATTAGAAGATTACAATATAGAAATAGAAGGCAAAAATGCAGTTATAATTGGAAGAAGCAATATTGTTGGAAAGCCAATGCTACAATGTTTATTAAACAAAAATGCAACAGTAACAGTTTGCCACTCAAGAACAAAAAATTTAGCAGAAATTACAAAAATGGCAGATATATTAGTTGTTGCAATAGGAAAGAGTAAATTTGTAACAAAAGATATGGTAAAAGATGGGGCAGTAGTAGTTGATGTTGGAATTAACAGAGGAGAAGATGGCAAATTATGCGGAGATGTTGACTTTGAAGAAGTTTCAAAAGTAGCATCATACATTACACCTGTTCCAGGAGGAGTAGGACCAATGACAATTGCAATGCTTATGAACAACATTGTAAAAGCTACAAAACTTCAAAATTAGTATAAGGGCTATTTATACAGAGGGGGATTCTTAAAAAGGAGAATCAATGGAAGAAATTAAATATTGGATATGGTTTTCTAGAATAGAAAATTTAACTCCAAAATTGCAATTAGATTTATTACAAAAATTTAATACTCCACAAAAACTATGGAATAAAAAAGAAGAAGAACTCATAGCTCAGGGAATAAGCGATAAAACTGTTAAAAAAATTTGTGACCCTAAATACAAAAAAGACTTAGACAAGTATTTAGAATATATGCAGAAAAACAAAATAGAATTAATTAACATTTATAGCAAAGAATACCCAAGCAATTTAAAGCAAATTTATGATCCACCCGTTTTTTTATACATAAAAGGAAACAAAGAAATACTTAACAAAAAAAGCATCTCAATTGTGGGATGCAGAGATTGCACAGCTTATGGCAGAAATACAGCAATAAAATTTGCATATAATTTGTCTAACAACAATATTAATATAGTAAGTGGACTAGCAAAGGGAATTGATGCATATTCTCATATAGGATGCTTAAAAGGAAAAGCAAAAACCATAGCTGTAGTTGGATGTGGATTAGATAGAGTTTATCCAGAAGAAAATAGATGGATTTATAATAAAATAATAGCAAGTGGCGGAGCTATAATATCAGAGCATATTATAGGAACAAAACCACTGGCACAAAATTTTCCAAGAAGAAATCGTATAATAAGTGCACTTTCAGAGGCTTTAATAGTTATAGAAGCAAAAGAAAAAAGCGGAACACTTATTACAGTAGATTTTGCACTAGAGCAAGGAAAAGATATTTATGTTGTACCAGGAAACATTGATAGCCCTAATTCTGTAGGAACAAATGACCTTATAAAACAAGGGGCAAAGCTTTTGACGAAAGTTGAAGATATTTTAGTTTAAAAATTTGAAATTTTAGTACAAGTGTAATATAATAATATATATTTTATTAGGAGGTCACAAAATGGCTGATAAAAAAAGAAGAAGTAAAAAGACAAATAGAAAGGAAACCTTAAGCAAGGATTATAAAACAAAAAACAAAAAGCCACAAACAAATAAAAAGAAAACAATAAAAAAAGTTCTTATAATATTACTTTTAATAATACTAATACTAGCAGGAATAGCATTTGGAATAATGTGTGGAATAATTAAAGAAGCAAAACTAACAGCAAAAGATTTTGCAATTAAAAATGAAAATTCTATTGTACTAGATAAAGATGGTAACAAAATTGCAGAATTAAGTGGAACTGAAAATAGAAAATATGTAAGTATTTCAGAAATGGCACCATATTTACCAGAAGCATATATAGCAATAGAAGATGAACGTTTCCGTGATCATATGGGAATTGATGTAAAAAGAACTTTTGCTGCAACAGTAAAGTATGCATTTAGTAAAATTGGAATTGGCTCTTCAAGTTATGGTGGTAGTACAATAACACAACAATTAGTAAAAAACACAACACAAGAAAAAGATAGAACATGGCAAAGAAAAGTAAAAGAAATGGCAAGAGCTTATTACATAGAAAAAGAATTATCAAAAGACCAGATTCTAGAATTATATTTGAACTTAATATTTATGGGAAATACATCTTATGGAGTTGAAGTAGGTTCAAACTATTATTTTTCTAAAAGTGCAAAAGATTTAGACTTAGCAGAATGTGCATTTTTGGCAGGAATAAATAACAGCCCAAACAGCTATGACCCATTTGTAGAAGATGAAGAACAAAAAGAAAAGAACCTAGCTAAAATAAAGAAAAGAACAAAAACAGTTATAGAAAAAATGCATGAACTTGGAAAAATAAATTCAGAAGAAGAGTATAAGCAAGCACTTGAAAAAGTTGAAAATGGATTAACATTCCAAAAAGGTGCATCACTAGCAAATGTATATTCATATCATACAGATGCAGCAATATTACAAATAGAAAAACAAATAATGGAAGAAAAAGACTTAACACGTGAAGCAGCAGAGCTATATCTATATGGTGGAGGATTTACAATTTATACAACACAAGATAGCAAAATACAAGAAACAATGAATGAAGAGATGCAAAAAGCAAAATATTTAAAAGCATCTAAAAAAGAAGCTGGTAAAACAGCACAAGCAGGTATGGTATTATTAGACCATAAGACAGGTTATGTATTAGGCGTAATTGGAGGACTAGGAGAAAAAACGACATCAATGGGATTAAATAGAGGAACACAAGCAGTAAAACAAACAGGTTCTTCAATGAAACCATTATCAGTAGTAGCACCAGGAATAGATAGTGGAAAAATTACAGCAGCATCAGTATTTGATGATGTGCCATATAAAAATTACAAAAACTATAACTATTTTAAGGGATTACTTACAATAAGATATGCAATAGAAAGTTCTCAAAATATTCCAATGTTAAAAGCAATACAAGTAGTTGGAGTAGATAATTCACTAAAATTCTTAAAATCATTAGGATTTTCACACTTAGATGACGAAAAAGATAACAACATTGGTATAGCACTAGGAGGGTTAACCAATGGGGCAACTCCATTAGAGATGGCAGCTGCATATGGTGCAATAGCAAATGACGGTGTATATATTGAGCCAACATTCTATACAAAAGTAGTAGATGGAAACGGAAACACAGTGTTTGAACCAAAACAAGAATCAAGAACAGTAATGTCAGCATCCGCTGCATATGTAGTAAAAGAAGTATTAACACAACCTGTAAAAAGTGGTACATCAACAACTTTAGCTATGTCTGGAATGAGTGTAGCTGCAAAAACAGGTACAACAAATAATGATTATGATAGATGGATGTGTGGATTTACACCATATTATTCTGCTGCAGTATGGTATGGATACGACAAGAGCGAAACAGTATCAGGATGGTCTTTAAGCCCAGCAGGGCAAATATGGTCAGGTGTTATGAAACCAGCACATGCTAATTTAGGGAAAAGAACATTTGCACAAACAAAACCATCTGGAGTAGTTACTGCAAAAGTATGTAGAGACTCAGGATTACTAGTTACAGAAAATTGTGCAAATGACCCAAGAGGAGATAGAGGATATACAGAGTTCTTTGTTCAAGGAACAGCACCTACAAAACAATGCGAATGCCACGTAAAAGTAGATATATGTAAGGACACTGGATTGCTTGCAAATGAATTTTGCCCAAATAAAGAAGCAAAAGTATTTATAACAAGACCAAACAGCGATACAGATACAGCTTGGAAAAGTGCAAAAGATGCAGAATATATGTTAACAATAAAAGACACTTGCACACTCCATAAGGAAGCTCCAGATACAGTAAAACCAGAAATAAAATTAAATGGTAATGCTACAATAACAATAAAATTAAACGAAAAATATGAAGATCCAGGAGCAACGGCAAGCGATAATAAAGATGGAAATATAACAGATAAAATTAAGATGTCTGGAAAAGTAGACACAAGCAAACCTGGAACATATACAATAACATATACAGTAGAAGATTCATCTGGAAATAAGACAACAGTAACTAGAACTGTTATAGTAAAAGGAAAAGATAGCACAGGAGGAAACACAACAGAAGGAAATACAACTGGTGGCGAAAATAATAACACAGTTGAAAACAAAGTAAATAATGAATAAGAAACTAATAGGCGCACATTGTGCGCCTATACATGTAAAAGAAAAGGAGAAATAAAATGTCTAAAAGAAGTAATTATATAAGCTGGGATGAATATTTTATGGGAATAGCATTACTTTCAGGAGAAAGAAGCAAAGATCCAAATTCACAAGTAGGAGCATGTATAGTAAGCCCAGACAATAAAATTTTATCTATAGGATATAATGGTTTCCCAATTGGTTGTTCAGATGATGAAATACCATGGGACAGAGAAGGGGATTTTGTAGACACAAAATATCCATACGTATGTCATTCTGAATTAAATGCAATACTAAATTATACAGGTTCAACACTAAAACAAAGTAGAATATATGTTACTTTATTTCCATGTAATGAATGCGCAAAGGCAATTATACAATCTGGAATTAAAGAAGTAATATATATGAGTGACAAATATAAAGATACAGACTCAGTAAAGGTATCTAAAAAGATGTTAGATATGGCAGGAGTAAAATATACTCAATACAAATCAAAGGGCGTAAAATTAGAATTAGATTTATAATAAAAACAAAAAATGAGGCGAAAAGGAATGTTCCTTTTTGCCTCATTGCATTTTATTTGAATATACGGTATAATATTATTATCTTACATAGAGGGGAGGTTTCCCAGGTGTTTGATTCTTTCGTGAGATTTTTTCACATAATGGAGAACATGTTTTCACGAGAGACTGCGATACTGATGGTCATCGCATTAATACTTGCAAGTATTTTAAGTGCAGTAAACGCAATAGGCGTGCGCGATAGCACTATAAAGAAAACAGGTAAAGATACGTGGACTATCTTTAAATATCGTTAAAACAAAAGATAAAGAAAACAAAAAAGGAGTTTAAATATAGAAAGAGGTATTTGAATTATATAATTCAAATACCTCTTTCACTATATAATTAAATTATTCCAATATATCTATTGTAAAAAGAGGTAAACTAGTATAAAATATGTAAGTACAAATAGAGATGATATTTGGAGGTAAACATGAAACTTGTAGATGAAAGTAATTTAGAAAAATATAATGAATTTTTAAAAAAACATGATAGATGTAATTTTCAACAATCAATAGAATGGGGAAAAGTAAAAGCACCTGCTTGGAAAAATGAAATTGTTCTAGCAGAAGATAAAGACGGAAATATAATAGGTTCAATAAGTGTATTAATAAGAAAAATACCTATTTTCGGAAATTTAATGTATTCATCAAGAGGACCGGTTTGCGACATACACAATAAAGAAGTACTAGAACAATTAACAAATGGACTAAAAGAACTTGCAAAAAAATACAATGCATTTGTTTTAAAAATTGAACCAGATATAAAAAGTGATGACCAAGAATTTAGAAAAATAGTTACAGAACTAAAATATAAAATAAAAGATGATGCTAAAAATTTTAGTGAAGAAATTCAGCCAAGATATGTATTTAGACTAGACATAAAAGGAAAAACAGAAGATGAAATATTTAAGGCATTTCATCAAAAAACTAGATACAATGTAAGACTAGCAACAAAAAAAGGCGTGGTTGTAAAAGAAGGAACAAGAGAAGATTTAAAAGACTTTCATGAAATAATGAAAGTAACAGGAAAAAGAGATGACTTTATTATAAGACCATTGGAATACTTTCAAAAAATGTATGATGAATTAGGAAAAGATCATGTAAAACTTTTAATGGCATATTACGAGGACAAGCCAATATCACGGAATATTTGATATAGACTATGGAAACAAAGTATGGTATTTATATGGCGCAAGTAGCAACGAACATAGAAACTTAATGCCAAATTATTTATTACAATGGGAAGGAATAAAATATGCATTAAGCCAAGAAAAAGACATTTATGATTTTAGAGGAGTTTCAGGAGTTTTAGACGAAACACATCCTCAATATGGTTTATACAGATTTAAAAAAGGATTCAATGCAGAATTTACAGAATTTATTGGCGAAATATACTTTGACTTTAAACCATTTGTATACAAAACTTATAAAGTATCAGAAAAAATATTTAAAAAGACAAGAGGTTTTATAAGAAGATTAAAAGGAGAAGTTAAATGAAATCATTAATAATAAATAAAAATGATTTGAGACATAATATAAATGTAATAAAAAAACTAGCAAAAGTAGATATTCCAGACGACAATGGAAACACATATAAAATAATTGGAGTAGTAAAAGGAAATGGCTATGGATTAGGACTTATAGAGTACTCTAACTTTTTAGTAGATAATGGAATAGAAACTTTAGCAATAGCAACAGTAGAAGAGGCAATAGAACTAAGAAAAGCAGGAATAAAAGAAGATATATTAATGCTTTCTTCAACAAGTATAGAATCAGAAATACAAGAACTAATAGAGAATGACATAATACTAACAATAGGTTCAAAAGAGTGTGCAGATATTGTAAATAAGCTAAGCAAAAAAGCAGACAAAAAAATAAGAGCGCATATAAAAATAGACACAGGCTTTGGAAGATATGGATTTATATACAGTGATATTAGAACAATAGTAGAAACCATAAATTCTTTAAAAAGTGTTTCAATAGAAGGAATGTATTCACATTTTTCTTTGGCATATTATAAAAATAATAAATGGACAATAAAACAATTTAATAGATTTATGGAAGTAGTAGAAGCATTAAAGCTAAATGATATAAATATACAAACATTGCATATTTGTAACTCACCAGCATTTTTAAATTACCCAAACATGCACTTGAATGGAGCTAGAATTGGTTCTGCATTTTTGGGAAGAGTAGATGCAGATATAAATGTAGGACTTAAAAAAATAGGAAAATTAAAATGCAGTATAGAAGAAATAAAAATAGTTCCAAAAGGGTTTAATATTGGATACTTAAATAGTTATAAAACTAAAAAAGAAACAAGAATTGCAATTGTGCAATTAGGTTATATAGAAGGATTTAATATAGGTACAAGGCAAGATATGTTTAGATTTGTAGATAAATTAAGAAATCTATCGCATAGCATAAAGAGCTTTTTCAAAAAGCAAAATCTAAAGGTTACAATAAATGATAAAAAGTACAATATAATCGGAAAATTGGGAATGTATCATATGGCAATAGATATTACAAACAGTGATGTAAAAATAGGCGATTTTGCATATTTAGAAGTTAATCCACTATATATAGATAGCAAAATAGAAAGGAAGTATGTATAAAATGGAACAAAAGAAGATACCATTTTTTAAAAAATTAAAAAATGCAATAGTAAATTTTGATGAATATCAAAATTTTTCCCAAGAAAAATTAGGGACAGCAATAAAGTACTTTTTAAAACTAATGCTTATATTTTCAATATTAATTTCTGCATTTTTAACAGCAAGACTTTATAAAGAAATAGAAACAGTAAAAACAAGTTTTACAGATGAATGTCCAGATTTTAGAATAGAAAATAATACATTAATAATAGATGGAGAAAACAAAAAATATGAAAAAGATTTTGGTTATGAAGCTTTGGGACTAATTATTGATTCAGAAAATACAGATTTAACAGAAGAACAAAATGGACAATATCAAAGAATAATTGCATTTTATAAAGATAAAATGGTTATGAAAACATTAGATACAAAAACTAGTATGACATATGAAGATATTAGCAAAAATCAAAATATAAATGGACTTTCAAAGCAGCAAATTTTAGATTATACCAATAGTAGTACAATGATACCTATATATATAACATTTTTTGTGATAACAATAGTATTTGGACTTATTGCATATTCAATACAAATTCTTTTAGATATTTTCTTATTATCTATAATAGGACTTATAATGAGCAAGATAGCAGCTGTAAAACTAAAATATAAAGAAATATTTAATATGTCTATATATGCACTAACCTTATCAATTGTTTTATATTTAATATATATTTGCGTAAATATAACTACTGGATTTACAATAAAATATTTTGATTTAGCATATGAGATTATTTCTTATATATACATTATAACAGCAATATTAATGATTAAATCAGATTTAATTAAACAACAAATAGAAATAGGCAAAATAGTAGAAGAGCAAAAAAAAGTAAGAGAAGAAAAGAAACAAGAAGATAACGAAGAAGAAAAACCAAAAGAGGACAAAGAAGAAAAGAAAGAAAAAAAGGATAAAGAAGAAAAAGAACCAGAGCACCCAGAAGGAAGCCAAGCATAATAAAGAAGCAAAAGGAGAGTAGAGAGAATGAAAGACAAACCAAAAAATAATGATAAACTACTATATCTAATTTTAGGAATTATAACAGTAATTTGTGTAGTATTAATTACAATATTAACATTAAATAATGGAGCAGATACAAAAGAAAATTTAGAATTGGCATACACAGATTTAATTAAAAAAATAGACAACAAAGAAGTAGAAAAGGTAGAAATGACAGTTGGAAGTACTACCGTTAAAGTAAAATTAAAAAATGAAGAGAAAGAAAAAAAGACAATAGTTCCAAGTACACAAGCATTTATAGAATTAATACAAGAACAAGTAAAAAACAATAATGAAATAGAATTAATTCAAAAACCAGAAAATGCTTTGCTAAAAATTTCTCAAACATTAATTACATTTTTACCAACAATAATAGTATTAATATTATTTATATTGATATTTAAGATGCAAGGGCTTGGCGATAAAGGAAAAGTTTATGATGCAGAAAGCAACAAAGATACAAACACAACATTTAAAGATGTTGCAGGTTTGGACGAAGAAAAGAACGAATTAATCGAAGTAGTAGACTTTTTAAAAGAACCAAAAAAATTCCAAGAGATGGGTGCAAAAATACCAAGAGGAATACTTTTATGTGGAAAGCCAGGTACAGGTAAAACATTAATAGCAAAAGCAATTGCAGGAGAGGCAGGAGTACCATTTATATCTATGAGTGGTTCAGAATTTATAGAAATGTTTGCTGGTCTTGGAGCATCAAGAGTAAGAAAATTATTTGAAAAAGCAAAAAAAATAGCTCCATGTATTATATTTATAGACGAGATAGATGCAATAGGAGCAAGAAGAACAAATGCAAGTGGAGCAGAGAGCGAAAACAATCAAACACTAAATCAATTACTAGTTGAAATGGACGGTTTTGATACTAACGAAACAGTAATAGTTCTTGCAGCAACAAACAGACCAGAGATGCTAGATAAAGCATTATTAAGACCAGGAAGATTTGATCGTCAAATTACAATAGCAACACCAGATGCAAGAGGTAGAGAAGAAATATTAAAAATACACGGAAAAAATAAAAAATTTGCAGATGATATAGACCTAAAGAATATAGCAGAAGACACAGCTGGATTTACAGGAGCAGAACTTGCTAATGTATTAAATGAAGCAGCAATTGTAGCAACAATAAATAAACACAAAAAAATACAAATGAGTGATTTAGAAGAGGCTGTAAAGAAAGTTACAGTTGGATTAGAAAAACATAGTAGAGTTATATCAGACAAAGATAAAAGACTAACAGCATATCACGAAGCAGGACATGCAATAGTTAGCAAATTCTTAGAAACACAAACAGATGTAAAAGAAGTTTCTATAATCCCAAGAGGACTTGCTGGTGGGTACACAATGTATAAAACAAACGAAGACAAATACTATATATCAAAAACAGAAATGGAAGAAAAACTAATTGCACTTTTAGGTGGAAGAGCAGCAGAAAAAATAGCACTAAATGATATTTCAACAGGAGCAAGCAATGATATAGAAGTGGCAACAGAAATTGCAAAAGATATGGTTACAGTATATGGAATGAGTGATACAGTAGGACCAATATGCTTAAAACAAAAAGAACCATACGAAAATAGAATTTTAGGAGAAAATATAGATGATGTAATAGGTGCAGAAGTAAAAAGAATGATAGATATAGCATACAAAAGAGCACAAGAAATAATACTTGCACATATGGATAAATTACAACAAGTAGCAGAAAGACTATTAGAAAAAGAAATTATCTCAGCAGAAGAATTTGAATCATTTTTCCAAGAATAGAATAACAAGAAAGACCGAGGAGTAAAATGCCCTCGGTTCTTTTTTAATATACTAGGAAATTTCTCATTTCCTAGTATATTAAAATGCTATAATCGCTATTGCCTTTGAGATTTCCTCATTACATTCGGAAACTCAAATCGGCGAGAACAAAGGGCGACTAAAGTCGCTTTGTTCAACTAAAATTGTCAAAAAGGTTGACAAACGGAGCAGGATGAATTAAAATAGAAGGAGAGGAGGAAGAAAATGGAAAAAGAATTATTAAAAAAGTTAGAAGAAACAGGAAGAATACAAGATGTAAGTGAAGCTTTTAAAGAATTTCCAGCAGAAAATGAATGGCATAAAGGAAAAATAGAGTCATTTTTAGAAGAAGAAAAGGAAGTATATGACCAATATAATGTTGGGGACATTGTATTTGTTAAAGAATACTTATATAAAAATGGAAAAAAAGGAACAAACCATCTATTTGTAATAATAGAAAAGGATAATTATGCAGTACCAATAGAATATTTTACAATGCTTATATCGTCCCACTTAGACAAATTAAAATTTAGTACAAATAAACTTTTGTTAAAAGATGAATTAAATAAATTAAAGAGAGACAGCATTGTAAAAACTGATGTGATATATAAAGTAAAAAACGAAGATATAGAATTTAAAATTGGAGAAGTAACAGAGGAAACTGTATTAGAATATAAAAAGAACCTAGAAAAACTTTTTTAATGCTTTTCTAGATTTATTTCTTTATTATTTAAATAATTTAAAATGCCTGCATCTGTTTTAAATTTAAAAATCAATTTATAACTACACAATTCTTGAAATTTTCTATTAAACTTTTTATTTATTTCATTTATTCCATATTTACCGGTCACCAACAATAGGATAACCAATATATGCAAGATGTGCACGTATTTGATGAGTTCTTCCAGTGTGAAGAGTTACATCTAAAACAGAAGTGTTATTGTCGTTGTTACGTTTAAGAACTTCATAAGAAGTAATTATTTTTCTATAACCAGTCTTAGGCTCAGGTGAAACATATACCATAGATTTTTTAGTATCTTTAAACAAATAAGCTGTTAAGGTTTCTTTATCTCTTTTAGGAATTCCATAAACAGTACATTTGTAGTGCTTTTCAATTTCTGAATTTTTAAACTTATCTAAAATAATAGCAAGAGCTTCTTCATTTTTTGCGAATACTACTAAACCAGTAGTATTTCTATCTAATCTGTGGCATGGTTCAATAAAAGCATATTTTTCTTTTAAAATGCTTGTTAAGGTCTTTTCAGAATTATTAGAAACCACTTCAAGTTCAACAGGTTTATTAACAATTAATATATTAGAGTCTTCATATACTATATCTAAATCAAAATTTTTGAATAAAAAATTATCATTAATAAATACAGTAATTTCATCATTAGAATGAATAGTAACATTTTCTGATACCTTAACATCATTTACTCTAATATCTTTTTTCCTTAAAGCTTTATAAATAGTATTTAAAGATAGTCCATCAAAACTATCTAATAAAAAGGTATTCAATTTTTTACCATCATATTTTTTATTTACAATTAATTTTTTCATAACAATATAATTATATAACAAAAATATATAATATGCCAATAGGGAGAATGGATTTTGATAAATTGAAATTTGTTGCACCAAATGAAATATAATAATAAAATAACCTTGCAATTTGTATGTGAGTATGCTAAAATAAATAAGTCAAATTGAAACGGAGGTAACAGAAAGTGGGATTTTTAAAAGGAATAGTAACAGTAATTTATGTAATTGTATGTTTAGTATTAATAGTAATTTGCTTAATGCAATCAAAAGATGACGAAGGTGCATCTGGAGCAATAGTAGGGGGAAGCTCTTCAAGCTTTTACGAAAAAAATAAAGGAAAAACAAAAGAAGGTATGTTAAAAAGATGGACAATTATTTTAGGAATTACATTTGCAGTACTTTCAATAGTTTTAGGAACACTTTTATTAGTGTAATATAAAAAACATTGAAAAAGTTTAAATTAGTGAGGAAAAATAAGATAAACTATTAAAAATGAAAAAATATAAGCGATAAAGGCTAAAAACATTCAAATTTAGGATTTGAATGTTTTTTTTATCATGTTATAATATTAATAGTCAAAGAAAGTCAAAGTCAAAAGAGGAGTGGTAAGATGAGAATGTCAGACGTAATAGAAGAATTTATAAAAGACTTGTTTGATGACAACAATGAGTATATAGAAATACAAAGAAATGAACTTGCAGAAAAGTTTAATTGTGTACCATCACAAATAAACTATGTAATATCTACTAGATTTAGACCATCACAAGGATACTATGTAGAAAGCAAACGCGGTGGTGGAGGCCACATAAGAATTAAAAAAATAAATATTACAAAAAGCAATTATTTAATGCATATAATAACAAGTATGGGAGATACAATAACATCAAATGAGGTAGACATTTTTATTAGTAATTTCTTATCATACAACATTGTAAACAAAACAGAAGCAAAATTACTAAAGGTAGCAACTAGTGATAATGTGCTTATAGTACCACAAGAAAATAAAGATAAATTAAGGGCAAGTATTTTTAAAAACATGATACTTAATTTAGTAGAAGATGAAAGTAGCAAATAAGTATTTTGATATGCTTAATTTTAAAGGAGGGATAATTATGTTATGTCAAAATTGTAACAAAAATGAGGCAACAGTAAAATATACAGAAATAATAAATGGAGAAAAAAGAGAGGTAATGCTATGTGAAGAATGTAGCAGAGAATTAGGAATAGGTCATATGAATTTTAACATGCCAATAGACTTTTCTAGTTTCTTTGGAGATTTGTTAGAAGGTTATGAAGATAATAGTTTTATGCCATTATTAACAGCAAACAAACAATTAAAATGTAATAATTGTAATATGTCATTTGATGAATTTATGGAACAAGGAAAGTTTGGCTGTGAAGAATGTTATGATGCGTTTTCTCCAAAGATTGATTCTATATTAAAAAGAATCCAAGGAAGCAATAGATATGCAGGAAGAAAATTAGTAGGCAATAAAGAATCAAAAATAAAATTTGAAGAAAAACCAGAGAAGAAAGAAACAGAAAAAGAAAAATTACAAAGAGAATTAAAAGAAGCAATAGAAAAGGAGAACTATGAGGAAGCAGCAAAAATTAGAGATAAGATAAAAGAATTAAAGGAGGAGTAAAAGATGCTAAATTGGTATTTACAATCAGGTAATGATAGCGATGTAGTATTAAGTACACGAATAAGAGCAGCAAGAAATATAAAAGGTTTTCCTTTTGTAACCAAATATACAAAAAAAGATGCTCTAAGAATAATAGAAATAGTAGAAGAAGCAGTAAACAGTTTAGGGTATGGTCTAAAAGTAATAAGATTAAAAGATTTAGATGATATAACTAAATTAAGCTTAGTAGAAAAACATATTATAAGTCCAGAATTTGCATACAATAAAAATGAGACAGGTGCTATTGCAATAAATGATGATGAAAATATTTGTATAATGATTAATGAAGAAGACCATATAAGAATCCAAGTATTTTCAGCAGGACAAGAATTAAAAAATGCATTAAACCTAGAAATGGAAATTGATGAAAAATTAAGTAAATTAATTCCATATTCTTATTCAGAAAAATATGGATTTTTAACAAGTTGTCCTACAAATGTAGGAACAGGGTTAAGAGGCTCAGTAATGGTTCATTTACCAGCATTAACAAAAACGGGGAATATTAGAAAAGTACTAGAAGTTGTAAATGGATTTGATATGAACATAAGAGGATTATATGGAGAAGGAAGCAAAGTTTCTGGTGACATATATCAGATTTCGAACAAGCAAACATTAGGAATTAGTGAAGAAGAAACAATAAAAAGCTTAAAAATTATTACAGATAAAGTAGTAGAACAAGAAAGACTAGCAAGAAAAATGCTTGGAAAGCAACAAATAGAACTAGAAGATAAAGTGTATAGAGCATTTGGAGTACTTGCAAATGCTAAGAAAATATCGTCAGAAGAATGTAATAAATTATTATCAGACGTAAAATTAGGAACAGATTTGGGGGTAATAAAAGAATTAAATGATTTAAAAATAAGAAAATTAGAAACATATACAAAACCTGCAAATTTACAAAAAATTACTGGACAACCATTAGATGTATATATGCGCGATGTAAAAAGAGCAGAGATAATAAAACAAATTATAAAAGAAGAATAAAAGGAGGGATTTTTATGACATATAAATTTACAAAAAAGGCTGAACAAGCTTTAGAAATTGCAAATGATATAGCAATGCAATTAGGACATAATTATGTTGGAACAGAACATATATTATATGGCTTAGTAAAAGAAGATAGCGGAGTTGCAAGCAAAGTATTAGAAAACCAAAATGTAACTCCAGAAGCTGTATTAGAAAAAATAGAAGAATTAATAGGAGTTGGAGAACCAAATGAAAATAGTGCTATTGGATTTACTCCTAGAACAAAAAGAGTAATAGAAAATGCATTTAGAGAAGCAAGAAGATTGGGGTCAGAATGTATAGGAACAGAACATTTATTAATAGGAATTATGAGAGAAGCAGATAGCATAGCAGTAAGAATAATGCTAGATTTAAATGTAAATCCTCAAAAATTATATAATGAAATTGTAAAAGTTATAAATGATTATGAAACAGGAGATGAAAATAGTAAACAAAGCTCAAAATCAGGTAGTTTTAATTCAACTCCAACATTAAATCAATTTGGTGTAGACCTAACAAAACAAGCATCAGAAGGAAAACTAGATCCTGTAATTGGTAGAAAAAACGAAATTGATAGAATTATACAAATATTATCAAGAAGAACAAAAAACAACCCATGTTTAATAGGTGAACCAGGTGTTGGTAAAACAGCAGTTGTAGAAGGATTAGCAGAAAAAATAGTAGAAGGTGAAGTTCCAGAGAACTTAAAAGATAAAAGAGTTGTAACACTAGATATATCTGGAATGGTAGCAGGCGCTAAATATAGAGGTGACTTCGAAGAAAGAATTAAAAAAGCTTTAAAAGAAGTAAAAAAAGCCGGAGATGTTATATTGTTTATAGATGAAATCCATACAATAGTTGGAGCAGGTGCAGCAGAAGGAGCAATAGATGCAGCCAATATTTTAAAACCACTTTTAGCAAGGGGTGAAGTTCAAATTATAGGTGCAACTACTTTAAACGAATATAGAAAATATATAGAAAAAGATAGTGCACTAGAAAGAAGATTCCAACCAGTTACTGTTCAAGAACCAAGTATTGAAGATAGTATAAAAATATTAAAAGGCTTAAGAGATAAATATGAAGCTCATCACAATGTAAAAATAACTGATGAAGCAATAGAAGCAGCAGTTAAATTATCTAGCAGATATATAAATGATAGATTCTTACCAGACAAAGCAATAGACTTAATTGATGAGGGCGCTTCAAAGGTAAGACTAAAAGTTCATACAGAACCAGAAAGCTTAAAGAAAATCCAAGATAAAATTGCTGAGTTAGATGAGGAAAAAGAAGAAGCAGTTCAAACACAAAACTTTGAAAAAGCAGCAGAATTAAGAGATAAAGAACAAAAAGAAAAAGAAAAACTTGAAAAAGAGAAAAAAGCCTGGGAAGATAAAAACAGAAAAGATATAAGAAATATAACTGCAGAAGATATTGCAGAAGTAATTGCAAGTAGTACAGGTATTCCAGCACAAAAAATTAGTCAAGATGAAAATGAAAAATTAAGAAACTTAGAGCAAAGCTTGCATAAAAGAGTAATAGGACAAGATGAAGCAGTAGAAGCTGTTGCAAAAGCAATAAAAAGAGGTAGAGTAGGATTAAAAGATCCTAATAGACCAATAGGTTCATTCCTATTCTTAGGACCAACTGGTGTTGGTAAAACAGAGCTTGCAAAAGCTATTTCAGAAAACCTATTTGGAGATGAAAACGCAATTATAAGAGTAGACATGTCAGAATATATGGAAAGTCATTCAACTTCTAAAATGATAGGTTCACCTCCAGGTTATGTAGGATTTGATGATGGCGGTGGTTTAACAGAAAAAATAAGAAGAAAACCATATTCTGTAATACTATTTGATGAAATTGAAAAAGCACATCCAGATGTTTTGAATATGCTATTACAAATACTAGATGACGGAAGACTTACAGACTCACATGGTAGAACAGTAAACTTTAAGAATTGTGTAATTATAATGACATCAAATATAGGAGCTAGATTAATAACAGATAAGAAAGCATTAGGATTTTCTGGTGGAGAAGAAAAAGAACAAGAGCAAGCAGAGAAAAAAGAATACGAAGATATTAAAAAAGAAGTAATAGCAGAAGTTAAAAAGACATTTAGACCAGAATTTATAAACCGTGTAGATGAAATTATAGTATTCCATAAACTAACAGAAAAAGAGTTAGTGAAAATAGTTGATATTATGCTAGAAAAAATAAAAGCAAGATTGCTAGAAAAAGATATAAAAATAGAAGTAGATAAATCAGCAAAAGATTTAGTAATCAAAAAAGGAACAGACACAAACTATGGTGCAAGACCATTAAGAAGAGCAATACAAACAATAATAGAAGACAAACTAGCAGAAGAAATTCTAGATGGAAACCTAAAAGCAGGAGACACTGCAAAACTAACAGCAAAAGATGATACAATCCAAGTAAAAATAAAAATAAAAAAATAAATTCAAACCTATTTTTGGTGAAAAAGGGGTCAGACCCCTTTTTCACCCCTTTTTCACCAAAAAAATTAAATTACACTGGATTTACATGGATAATGGCATTAGATACATTATCTAATTTTTTTATGTCTTTTTCTAAGCTGTCAGCTAATTTATGACTATCAAATGTAGACATATTTCCATCAACACTAATTGTTAATATAATGATATACTTATAACCTGATGGTGTAGAATACAAGCTTTCTACATTTTTAATTTCTTTGTAGTTACGTACTAAATTTAGAATAGTGTCATGTGTAGTTTCATCTACAGAAATATCCATAAGTACATTGTAACTTTCTATGAATATTTTAATTCCACAATAACAAATCCATATAGCAATTCCAATACCTACAAGGCTATCAACCCAATAAATTCCTTGAGAAGCAAATAGAATTGAAATTAGAGTAAAAGAAGTAACTATACAATCATTAAAATGGTCTTTAGCATTTGCTTTTAAAAGGATATTATTGAATTTCCTAAAAGCTTTATTTGTATAAATATATAAAAAAGCTTTTGTTATAATAGTTACAATACAAACAATTACTAAATAAATAGAAAAAGTTAATTCGTTTTTGAAAATAAGAGAAGTAATTGAATCTATTAATAGCTTTATTGATACTGCAATCATAGAAATACTTATTAATAAAGAAAATATATATTCCGACTTTCCGTGCCCAAAATTGTGGTCACTATCACCAGGTTTACTAGCAATTTTATTTCCGATAAAAGTCATAAGAGAAGCAAAAATATCGCCAGCACTATTTACACTATCTGCTATCATTGCTTGGCTACCACTAATAAATCCAACAGTAGCTTTAATTACTAATAAAAATATATTTCCGAAAATTCCGAAAACACCAGCTTTTTTAGTAGCTGTAAATCTATCCATAAAATCACCTAACTATAAGATAAATTGTAATTTATCTAAAATATTCTTCTAATTATAGCACTATAAAAAAATAAAATCTATAATATTTGCCAAACATCATATGATATGTTATAATAATTTCATACTTATGAAAAGAGGGTACACAAATGATTCTTATAATAATATTATATGTACTAATAGTTATAATATTTGCATTAGTTTTATTTGCAATAGCACAAATAAAATTAGCAGGGATAAATGTAAAAGACTTTTGGAGCTTTATAGAAGCAAACCAAATGCTAGATAAATTATATAGATTTGCAAAAAAATATGAAAGATTATCATCACAAGAGCAATTAGTATTTCTTGAGGAGGCAGAAAAGGTTTTTGATGCTTTTGGAAAGGTTCCAGATATGCTATGGGAAGATGAATATCAAAAATACATGGATGTTCTAGATAAATATAAAGATATAAAAGTTACTAGATGGTCACAAAATTAAAAAATATACAATAAAAGAGAAATTTTAAGTTTCTCTTTTTTTATTTTGAGCATAATATATAAAGAAATAAAAAATAAGGAGAAATTTTTATGCAAAAAATTAGATATTTTGATCATGCAGCAACAACACCTGTAAAAGATGAAGTTTTAAAAGAAATGTTACCATACTTTAGTATAGAATTTGGAAATCCGTCTTCTATGTATAGTTATCGGCAGAAGAGCAAAAAAAGCACTAGAAGAAGCTAGAACAAGAGTTGCAAGAGCCATTGGTTGCAGAAACAAGGAGATATATTTTACAAGTGGGGGAAGTGAAAGCGATAATATTGCAGTAAAAGGAGTGGCATTTGCAAACAGAGAAAAAGGCAATCATATAATAACAACTAAAATTGAACATCCAGCAATATTAAATACTTGCAGGGCTTTAGAAAGCCAAGGGTTTGATGTAACATATTTGAATGTAGATAAAGATGGCTTAATTAATTTAAAAGAATTAGAAGAAGCAATTACAAATAAAACAATTTTGATAAGTATAATGTTTGCAAATAATGAAATTGGAACAATAGAACCAATAGAACAAATAGGAAGAATTGCAAAAGAACATAATGTTTTATTTCATACAGATAGTGTTCAGGCAATAGGCAATGTAAGAATTGATGTAAACAAAATGAATATAGATTTGCTTTCCATGTCATCACATAAATTTTATGGACCAAAAGGAGTTGGCGCATTATATATAAGAGAAGGAGTTAAGTGTAATAAATTACAAGATGGAGGACATCAGGAAAGAGAATTAAGAGCAGGAACAGAAAATGTAGCAGGAATTGTGGGAATGGGCAAAGCAATTGAAATAGCATACAGAGATTTTGAAGAATATAATAAAAAGTTAGCAAGTTTAAGAAATTATTATATAGCAGAAATACAAAGTAAAATACCTAATGTTAAAATAAATGGTGGAATGGAACATAGACTTCCAGGAAACGCTAACATATCGTTTAAAGAAGTGGATGGAGAAGGGTTGCTGTTAGGTTTAGACAATGAAGGAATATGCGCATCAAGTGGATCTGCTTGCTCAACTGGACAGAGTACACCATCACATGTATTACTAGCAATAGGAGTACCAAGTAGCTTGGCATATGGTGCATTACGAGTAACGTTTGGAGAAGAAAATTCTAAAGAAGATGTAGACTATTTAATAGAAAAATTAGTTAAAACAGTAGAAAAATTAAGAAACTAAGAGGTTAGACTCTTAGTTTCTTAATAATTTTAATTTCATTAAATAATTCATTAATTTTTTCTTTTCGTTTTGCATAGGCTGATTTGTATTCTTCCAAAACGTTTTTATAATTTTCAAATGTTTCGCCATTTTCAAAAAGATATTTGGCACTTGTACGAATATATTCTTTTTTACTTTCAGACTTTGTTTTCTCTGATTTTGTAATTAATTCATCAATTTTTTCTAGTCGCTTAATTTGAGAAGATAGATATTTTGTATAATCAAAAATACCACTAATTTCATAATTAGTATCATCTATAATTACTTTAAATAAACAATTTAGAGCTTTTTTATTAATCTTACCAGCTTGAGCATCTGCAACTAACATTTTTAATGTATCAGAAACTCCAATGTGGCTTTTGTATTGCCTTTTAGAAGCAATTGCATCAAATTCATCTGCAACTCTTATTATTTGACCTTCTAGAGGGATGTCTTTTTTAGTTAATCCTCTAGGATATCCAGTTCCATTTAATGCTTCATGATGATAGATTGGACCAGCGGCATATGGACGAAGTTTGATGTCATCCATACACATCTGATAGCCAAGAGTAGTATGTTTTTTCATAATTTCAAATTCCTCATCAGTTAAAGCACTAGTTTTTTGAAGAATGGCTGGAGGAATAAACATTTTGCCAATATCATGTAAATAAGCACAAATAGTACAATATACTGTAAATGCTTTATTTAATTTCATGTATTCACATAATCTACAAGTTAGATTAGCAACATTTTCAGAATGAACTCTTGTAAAAGCATCTAAGCTATCAAGCATTCCAAGTTGATATCTCATACTTTCATTTAAATTATATGATTTTAAACTAGTTTTGCTATAAAAATCTAATTTTTCTTTCATTAGTATCTCCTAAAATTAAATACATTTTGTAATTTAATTTTATATTAATAAAAAGAAGAGGTCAATAGAAATAAAATAAAATTCTTGATTTGAAATTGAAAAGAATCATCTTCCAAATCAAGAATTTTATTAGATATCCATTTGACTGCTTAAAAAACCAGCAGCAGATTGAACTACTTTAAGTTCAATATCTCCCATTTTAGTATTTTGCTCCTTGGCAAGTAGAATTACGCTACCGTATCACATCTCCGTCAGATATTATTGGATAAATAACTTGTGAATTAAATCTTCGATCTTTATTGCCATTTTGCGTTATAGGCAAAGCTATTTCATTGTTTTCTTTACTTGTATATATTTGTTTATTTTCCATTACTTTTTCTAATTCGGGACTCAAAGACTGTTCTAGAAATTCCTTTTTAGATCCACCAGATACTGCAATTACAGAATCTTTATCTGTAATACATGCAATATGGCCAGTAGTTTTAGAAAGTGTTTCTGCATAACCTGTTGCAAATTCAGAAAGTTCTCCTATTGGTGAATATTTTTTTAATATTACTTCACCTTCTTTGTCTGTAAAAATTTCTAAGGGGTCACCTTCTTTTATACGCAAAGTTCTTCTTATTTCTTTAGGAATAACAATTCTTCCCAAATCGTCTATTCTTCTAACTACACCTGTTGCTTTCAAAATTCTCCCTCCTTTTATAACAATTTGAATTAAGCTTATTATTTGTTAAATTGTTAAAAATATGCATAAAATTGACAAAATATAAAAAAATTAAAAATTAGTTAGAAAAATTGGAATTTGTGTGAGGGGAAATTCTAGGGACTGTCCCTTAAAATCACCAAACCTGGGGATTTTGGCGACTGTCCTGAATTCATCCGGAACTAAACAAATTCCAATTTGTTTACGAAATCCCTTGTAAATGTTAAAAAAACTTTATATAATAATAAACAGACATATAATAGGGGGAATTCGATGAAAACAATAGATTTAAAAGAGACATATTTAAAATTTTTTGAAAGCAAAGGACACAAAATTATACCAAGTGCACCAATAATACCAGAAAACGATCCAACATGTTTGTTTAATACAGCAGGAATGCAACCATTAGTGCCTTATTTAAAAGGTGAACCACATCCAGAAGGAAAAAGACTTACAGACGTTCAAAAATGTTTTAGAACAAATGACCTAGATTCGATAGGAGACACAACACATCATACATTTTTTGAAATGCTTGGGAATTGGTCTTTAGGAGATTATTTTAAAAAAGAATCAATTTCATGGAGTTTTGAATTTTTAACCAAAAAACTAGAAATACCAGTAGAAAAACTAGCAGTAACAGTTTTTAAGGGAAATGATATAGTTCCAGCAGATACAGAGTCAGCAGAAATTTGGGAGAGCTTAGGAATAAAAAAGGATAAGATAGCATTTTTATCAGAAGAACATAATTGGTGGCCAAATATGGAAATGTTAGGACCTTGCGGACCTGATACAGAAATATTTTATTGGAGAAGTGAAGAACCAGTTCCAGAAAAATTTGATGAAGAAAATGAGAATTGGGTAGAAATATGGAATAATGTTTTTATGCAATATAACCATGAAGAAAATGGAAAGTTTACTCCATTAAAAAATAAAAATGTTGATACAGGCTTGGGAGTAGAAAGAGTAACAGCAATTTTAGAAGGATATACAGACAACTATAAATCATCTGTATGGAAAGATGTTATAAAAAAGATAGAAGAAATTTCTGGCTTATCATATGAAAATGAAGAATATACAAGAAGTATGAGAATTATTGCAGACCATATAAGAGCAATAGTAATAATTGCAGGGGATGATGCAGGAATAAAACCTTCTAATACAGATCAAGGGTATATTTTAAGAAGATTAATTAGAAGAACAATTAGATATGCAAAAAAATTAAATATTGATATTAATAGCGATTGGGAACAACAATTAGCAGAATTAATAATTAATAAATATTCAAAATACTATGGCGAATTAGAAAGAAATAGAAGCGATATTTTAGAAACTTTAAAAAATGAAAAAATCAAATTTAATAGAACTCTAGAACATGGATTAAAAGAATTTGAAAAGGTTGTAAAAAATATAGATGGAGATACAATAAATAAAGATATTGCTTTCAGATTATATGATACATTCGGATTTCCTATTGAACTTACAGAGGAATTAGCAGGAGAATTGGGATTAAAAGTTGATACAGAAGGATTTAAACAAAAATTTGCAGAACACCAAGAAAAATCAAGACAGGGTTCAACAGGTAAATTCAAAGGTGGACTTGCTTCAACAGGAGAGATGGAAACAAAATATCATACAGCTACACACCTTCTAAATGCAGCATTAAAAAAAGTTTTAGGACCTCATGTTCATCAAAAGGGAAGCAATATTACTGCAGAAAGAATGAGATTTGATTTTTCTCATCCTGCAAAAATGACAGATGAAGAGAAAAAACAAACAGAAGACTTAGTAAATGAATATATAAAAATGGCAATACCAGTAGAAAAACTAGAAATGAAAAAAGAAGATGCATTAAAGATGGGAGCAGAAGCTATGTTTATTGATAAATATGGAGATATAGTTTCTGTATACAAAATAGGAGATGTTTCACTTGAATTATGTGGAGGCCCTCACGTAAAAAATACAAGTGAATTAGGTCATTTTAAAATAAAAAAAGAGGAAGCATCATCAGCAGGAGTAAGACGTATAAAAGCAATATTAGAGTAGTAAGGAGAAAAATAAAATGGAAGATTGTATTTTTTGCAAAATAATTAAAGGAGAAATTCCTTCAAATAAAGTATATGAAGATGATGAAGTATTAGCATTTAGAGATATAAATCCAGTAGCGCCAGTACATATATTGGTAATTCCTAAAAAACATATAAGCCATGTAACAGAATTACAAAAGGAAGATGAAGCATTAGTTGGAAAAATATATTCAATAATAAATAAAATAGCTAAACAAGAAGGCGTAGATGAAAGTGGCTTTAGAATAGTAGTAAATTGTAAAGAAGATGGTGGACAAGAAGTACCACACTTACATTTTCATATAATAGGTGGTAAAAAATTAGGAACAAAAATCTGCTAAACAATAGTGCCATTTTGTGTGGAAATATGTTATAATATAAATATATGACATATTTAGGAGGTGTAATTATGTCAGCAAATAAATATGGAAATACATTAACAGTAATTTTAATAGTAATTATAATAGCAGTGCTTTTGGGAGGAGGCATACTTATTTATAACTATGTTATAAAACCACATAATGCTGAGAAAGAAACTGCACAAGCTATTACAGAATTTGATAGAACATCAGAAGATCAAAACCAAGAAGAAAACAGTTCAAATGTTGATTTAGGTGAACTTGCAGACCAGATAGACCAAGCACAATCAGGGAATTCTGGAAACGGAGGAAAAAAGAAAACATATTATAAAAACTTTGTAATGATAGGTTATATAACAATACCAAAAACAAATGTTAAATTACCAATATTAGAAGAAACAACACCTAAGGCATTAGAGACATCTGTTGCAGTTATATATCCAAGTAATCCACAACTAAATGAACCTGGAAACACAGTAATAATAGGACACAACTATAGAAATGGAAAACTTTTCTCAAATAACAAAAAGCTATCCGTTGGTGATAAAGTTATGATAAAAGACATATCAGGAAGAGAATTAACATACATAATATATCAAAAATTTGAAACTTCTCCAAATGATGCAAGCTTCTATAATAGAAATACAAATGGAGTACCAGAAATAACATTATCTACATGTACAGATGACAGCCAAAAAAGGATAATAATTTTTGCAAAGGCACAATAAAAATAAGAAAATATATAAAAAACCTGATACATTTTGTATCAGGTTTTTTTGGCTGGGGTGGGAGGATTCGAACCGCCGCATGCCAGAGTCAAAGTCTGGTGCCTTACCGCTTGGCTACACCCCAATGTAAATTTATGATGGGGTGGAAGATGGGACTCGAACCCACGGCCTCTGGTGCCACAAACCAGCGCTCTAACCAACTGAGCTACATCCACCGTTTTTAGTCACGAATAATATTGTAAATAATTTTTTTCGTTTTGTCAATGGTTTATTAAGAATTTATTAAAAATTATATACAAATTCATATACAAACTAGACTTTTTTATTAAAATAGATTAGAATATATAAAGATAAATTAAAAATAAACAGGAGGGGTTAAATATGAATATATGGCATGATATAGATTCAGAAAGAATAAAACCAAAAGATTTTATATCAGTTATTGAAATAACAAAAGGTGGAAAAAATAAATATGAATTAGATAAAGAAACAGGACTCCTAAGATTGGATAGAGTTTTGTATACAGCAACTCATTATCCAGCAAATTATGGATTTATACCAAGAACTTATGCAGATGATAATGATCCATTAGATGTTTTAGTACTATGCCAAGAAAACATAGATCCAATGACATTAGTAGAATGTTATCCAATAGGGGTAATTACAATGATAGATTCAGAGCAAAATGATGAGAAAATTATTGCAGTTGCAAAAAAAGATCCATTTTTAAATGTGTACAAAGATATAAATGATTTACCAAGTCATATTTCTTCCGAAATAATGCACTTTTTTGAGGTGTATAAACAATTAGAAGAAAAACAAACAGTAGTAGAAGAAGTTTTAGGAAAAGAAGAGGCAGAGAAGATTATTGAAAAAGCAATAAAAAATTATAAGGAAAAATTTGAGAATTAGGAGATTAAAAAATAATGATAGAAAGAATAATATTTACTTTAGTTTCTTTTCTACTTTTCGCTTATATCTTTTTATTTAAAATGATGAAAAAAAACGATACAACATATTTAGTTTTATTGCTATTTCAGGCAATAGGTATATTAATGAATCTAATTAGAGTACTTTTTGATGCTTTAACAGGAACTGCTAGTGTTGTAATAATGTACTTGTTTTCAATAATAAGCCCAATAATAGTATTTTACTTAGAATGTAAAAATATAAATTGTAGTGAATGGTTACAAATAGCATTAGCTAGAATGTACATATTGTTTAGTAATGAAAGAAAAGCAAAAGAGGTTTTGATAAATATCATTAGCAAATATGATAAAAGCTATACGGCTCATAAGTTGCTTGCCGAAATATATGAAAAAGAAGGCGGAATGAGAAAAGCAATAGATGAGTATGTAAAAGTTTTGGATTTAAAACCAAGTGATTATGTAACATATTTTAAAATATCAGTTTTATTAAAGGATTTAGGAAAAAAAGATGAAGCGATTCAAATGTTAAAAACATTAGTAAGCAAAAGACCGGAAATGAAAGAAGCAAACAATATGCTTGCAGATTTGCTTTTACAGGAGAAAAAATATAAGCAAGCAATAACAATGTATGTTCAAGCAATAAAATATGATTCCAATAATGCACAGTTATATTACAATCTAGGACTAGCATATAGTATGATGAATGAATTTTCGCTTGCAAAAGAATGTTACAAAAAGACTGTAGAATTAGATTCGAATTATTATAATGCTTTTTATAGGTTAGGACAGATATCTTTGTTATATAGAGATATTGAATCTGCAGAGAAGTACTTTTTAGAGAGCATTTATGGAGAGACAGAAAGTAAGTCATATTATCAGTTAGCAAAGATATATATGATAAAGAATAATAAAACAAAAGCTGCAACTAATATAAATTCAGCAATACAAATTGATTATAAATATTATAAAATGGCAATTGATGAACCTATATTTTTACCAATTAAACAATTAATAATTAAACCTGATGAGAAAGCAGAACCAGAAATTAAAGAAAGTGAGCAAGAAAGAGAAATTTCTGATTACCTAGATGATACTTATAACTTAACAAAATATTTAGATATAAAAAAGAATAAATAAAAATAATATAAATATATATTATTAAAAGAGAGAGGGAAAATAAATGACAATATTACAAGCAATTATATTAGGAATAGTGCAAGGATTAACAGAACTTTTGCCAATTTCAAGTTCTGCACATTTAAATTTAATACCATGGATTTTTAATTGGAACATACCAGATTCTTTCGATGTAGCTTTACATTTTGGAACACTTTTAGCAATAGGAATATTTTTCTTTAAAGATTGGGTAAACCTTATAAAAGGTGGATTTAACCAAGTAGTTAAAAAGGAAAAAACACAAGAGGGAAGAATGTTTTGGTATATAGTTTTAGCAACATTACCAGGTGGAATAATTGGATTCATCTTAGATCATTTTTTGGAAGATTATTTAACAAAACCACTAATTATAGCAATAGCATTAATTGTAATGGGAATTGTTTTATATTTAGTAGATAAAAATTGTAAGTCAAAAACTGATTATGAAGATATGACTTTAAAACAAACATTTTTAATAGGATTATCACAATGCTTAGCATTTATACCAGGTGTGTCACGTTCTGGAATAACAATGACAGCTGGAAGGATGATGGGAGTCAAAAGAGAAGCAACAGCTAAATATTCTTTTATGCTATCTGCTCCAATAGTTCTTGCTGCAACAATATTCAAACTAGGAGATTTTATAGAGTACTTTGCAGTAGCAAATTTAACAGGAATAATAGCATTTATTCTTGGTGTGCTATTTAGTTTTGTAGTTGGAATTTTAGTAATCAAATTCTTACTAGAATACTTAAAGAAGGGAAGCTTTAAAATATTTGCTATTTATAGAATTATAGTAGGATTAATAGTTATAGCAATATGTATAATAAGATAAGAGATAAAAAATACCTCGAAGATAAACTTCTTCGAGGTATTTTTTGTATTTTATTCTATTTTAATAAAATTTTTCTTCCTATTTCTGTAACTGTACCTGCGCCAACTGTTAGAATAATATCATTTGGACAAGCACGTTCTCTAACATATTTAACTATATCATCAAAACTAGAAATATATGTAGCATCTTTTCCAAGAGATTTAATTTTATTTACTAAATCCATAGAAGAGATACCATAATCATTGTTTTCTCTTGCTGCATAAATGTCTGTAACTATAATATTATCAAAGTTTGTTAAAACCTTTGCAAAGTCATCTAAAAGACTTTTGGTTCTACTGTATGTATGTGGTTGGAAAATTATCCATGATTGACGATATGTTTTGTTTTTTAAAGCTTTTGCTGTTGCTAGTATTTCACTAGGATGATGAGCGTAGTCATCAAAAATAGTAATATTTTCATAAGAACCTACAAGTTCAAATCTTCTATTTGCACCAGTAAAACTTAATAAAGCTGATTTTATAATATGTTTTTGAATTCCATATTCTGAACAAAGTGCAATACAAGCAAGTGCATTAGAAACATTATGAATACCAGGAACAGATAATTTCATTTCTGAATAGAAATTATTATTGTAATATACATCAAATTTAGCAAATCCATTTTTATCAAAAGAAATGTTTCTTGCAACAAAGTTTGCTTTATCATTTTTTATACCATATGTAACAAATTTTGCATCTGTGTAATTTCTTAAATCAAAACAATTTTTATCATCTGCATTTGCAACAAGTAATCCATCAAAAGGAAGAATTGCTACATATTTTCTAAAAGCATTAACAATGTTTTCGAAGTTTTTAAAATAGTCTAAATGGTCATTATCAATATTTAAAACAACTGCAGATTTTGGACTAAATTTTAGAAAACTTTCTACATATTCACAAGCCTCTAAAACAAAATAATCACTATTTCCAACTCTATTGTTACCATTAATTTGTTTTAATATTGCACCAACTTGAATAGTAGGGTCAAGACCTGCTTCTATAAAGCATAAAGAAATCATAGACGTAGTAGTTGTTTTTCCATGAGTTCCAGATACACCAATTGTGTTTTTATAAATTCTAGTTAAATAACCAACAAACTCACATCTTTCAACAATTTCTATATTATTTTTTTTAGCTTCTAAAAGTTCAGGGTCATCTTGTTTAACTGCGGCAGAGTACACAACTAGGTCTGCTTGAGAAACTAATTTTGTATCATGACCAATAGTTATAAAAATACCATGACTAGATAATTTATCTGTTATTTTTGATCTAGTAACATCAGAACCAGTAACAAATATACCAAAGTTATGTAATATTTCGGCAATTCCACTCATGCTAATTCCGCCAATTCCAATCATATGAACATGTTTATACTTCTTTAAGCTATCTATATTATTATTATAATTTATCATTTCGCTACACAACACCTTTCTACAATAAAGGATTATACATTTAAATTCAAAAAAATTCAATAACTTAACGTAAAATTATAATTTATATTACTATATGAAAAAAACAAAAAAATGTGAACAAAAAATATTTAAAATAATATTGTAAAATAAAGAAGGAAAAAAAAACTTTTTGGCGAATAAGTAAATTGTACATAAAAAGATATGTACAAAAAAATTTATAAACATTGGAAGGCGGTGCACATAAATGCAAATAACAGACGTACGTTTAAGAAAAGTAAATTCAGAAAACAGAATGAAAGCTGTTGCTTCTGTAACATTCGATAATGAATTCGTAATTCATGACATTAAAGTTATCGA
This sequence comes from Clostridium sp. CAG:452, assembly GCA_000434035.1. Lineage (GTDB taxonomy): Bacteria > Bacillota > Clostridia > TANB77 > CAG-508 > CAG-452. The sequence continues at coordinate 161,495 of FR893522.1, forward strand.
AAGCCAAAACGGATTATTTATAGCTATGCCAAGTAGAAAAACTCCAAACGGAGAATTTAAAGATATAGCTCATCCAATTAATGCTGAAACAAGGGAGAAAATTCAAAAAGCTATTTTAGAAGCTTATGAAGCTCCAGAAGCAGAAGAAGCTAGTGAAGAATCAGCAGAATAAAATAAATAAAAGAACATCTCTGTTTAAAGAGATGTTTTTTTTGCTTAAAATCAAATAAATTTCTTGCTATTTTTCGAATTATATTGTATGATATTATAAGTGAAAAAAGGAAAAATTAGGAGGAAAATATAAAATGAAGAAAATCTTAGCAAGCTTTGTAATAATATTATTATTTTTATCATTTGGATCAGTATTTGCAATAGAAGAAAAAAATGTATTAGAAACAAATACAGCCAGTCAAATTGTAGAACAAAGTGAAGAATTAAATAGTGAAAGAGATGAATATACAAGAAAATATGGTTCAGTAGAATATGGAACAACAGCATTTATATTAAACAAAATTAGAGTATATAGTATACCATTTTGTTTTATAGGAATAGTAATGGGAGCACTTTATCAATATGTGCTAGGAACAAGAAGATTGGATATGAAACATAAAGGGTTCGGAATAATAATAGCATGTGTTACAATACTTGTAATTTGCCAAGTATTACCGCTTATATTTGCAATAGTAGTAAGAGGATGGCGTTAGAAATATAAAATAAAGATATACTAATCAAGATAAATTTGGAGGTTAAAAGCATGAAGGTTTTATTCGCAGTAAATAATGACGATATTTCGGAAGCAATAATAAAGAAATATCAAAAAGAATATAAAGAAATCTTGTCATATAAAAATGTATACTACTTTAATGCAATTCTAAAAGAGTTACAAAAAGATAAATCTTATGATAGAGTGGTTATAAGTGAAGATTTGGAACCATTTGCAAACAACAACTATGATACAATAGATAAATTTTTGTTTGAAAAGTTAGATAACATAAGTGATGAAGCAATAGATGAAGAAGGAAATAATACAGATATAATATTAATTTGTGCAGATAGAAGATCAAAATCTGATGAAATGCTAGTTAAATTATTTGGACTAGGAATTTACAATGCAATAATTGGTCAAGATAGAAGCATAGATGAAGTATGTAGATTAATAAATAAACCAAGAACTAAAAGAGATGCAAAACAATATTATAAAATTGAATCTGATAGTGTTAATTATCAACCAGAGAATGAAAACAATGTTAGTGAAGTAGAAATTCAAAACATATTAGAGCATTATAGAAGACTTGGAAAAAATGAAGATAAATATGTTGATAGTTTTAATAATATTGTATCACAATACAATGATATACAGTTGAAGATAATAATAAGATATCTGCCTATGGGAGTAAAAGCTGTTTTGGAAGAGAGGTCTCCTAAATATCAACAATTAATGGCTTTTCAACCAAAAACAGAAAGACAAAACTTTGCTGTACAACAAGAACAACAAAAATCAAAAGGGAAAAGCGCAATTCAAGAAGAATTAATAAAAGAAGAATCAGAAAAAACAAAAATTTCAAAGCCTATTGTTATACCACAAAGTGTTAATAAAACAGGAGTTAAAAGACTAATAAAAGAAACTGCACAAAAACCAATAGAGCCAATAGAAAAAATAGAAGAAAAAGTAGAAGAAATAGAAAATCCAGTTGATGAAATAGAAGAGAAACCAAAAAGAGGAAGAGGAAGACCCAAAAAGGTTGTACCAGTAGAATTACAACAAGAAGAAAAACCAAAGAGGGGAAGGGGAAGACCTCCAAAAAATCCAATTCAACAAGAAGAAAAAAATGACGAAGAAAACGATGAATTAATTGATTTGTTTAATCTAAGCGATGAAGATGAAGAGACAAAGAAAACAGAACAAGAAGAACCAATAGATTTATTTGACCTAGGAGATAATGAAGAAGAAAACGATGATGAAGAAGCAATTGATTTATCTGCTTTAGGAAATGATGAAAATGAGACAGACGACAATGACGAAGAAATAGATTTATTTAACTTGGGAGAAGAAAATAAAGAAGAAAAACCACAACAAAATCAATATGTTGAAAATAAAAAAGAAGAATTGGTACAAACAGCATATAAACCAAGTGGAGCAGAATTTAATTCATTAATAACAAAGGATAAAAAAGTTGTGGCATTTGTAGGAACTACAAAAAATGGAACATCATTTATTGTAAACAATGTTGCAGAAATGTTATCTAGTACAGGAATATCAACAGCAATATTGGATATGTCAACAAATAAAAATGCTTATTATGTATATACTAACAACGAAGAACAATTAATGAACACTGCTAAAGAGAGTATATACAAATTAAGAAGTGGAGTAGCAGAAGGAGTAAGAGTAAATAAAAACGTATCTGTATTTACTAGTCTTCCAGAAGAGCAAAATGATTATTCTGATGCTGAAACAATTCTAAGTACATTACTAAAGAACTTTTCGGTTGTATTAATAGATTGCGACTTTGATACACCAATGGAGTATTTTGATAAAGCACAAGAAATATATTTAGTACAAAGCATGGATGTTTTAACAATGCAACCACTAACAGCATTTTTAAGAAATTTGCAATCTAAAAACATATTAAGACAAGAAAAACTAAAAATAGTAATAAATAAAAGTGTCAAAATAAAAAGTGTTTCTGTAAAAAGATTAATTGATGGAATATCTAACTATAATGATCCATCAATGACATATATGAAAAACTTATTTGACCCTGAAAGAATAGCATACTGCGAAGTACCACTAGAAATACCAAATTATATTAAGTATTTGGATTCAATGATAAATTGCTCTATATCCTTAAACGGATATACAAAACCATTGATTATGGCTTTAAAACAATTAACTGGAATGGTATATCCATTAATAAATAGACAAACATATTCTCCAAGAGGAAACCAATACAAAGACAATTTTTCTAGTAATATAAACAGTACATTAAATAAAATGAAGAACAAATATCAACAATAACTTATGAGGTGATAACTTGAATCCTATTTTATTAGCAATAGTATTATTAATAATAATTATAATAGCATTAGTAATGTATAATTTATCTATAAGCAAGAAAATAAAGAAATATCAAAGTATAAATGAAAAAGTAAACAACCTAAGGGTTTTACAAGAATTCATGGATACAATAGGAAAAGATTCTTCAGTAGATAATAAATTGCAAGTGATTAATGACATACTAATAGAAAAATTTAGTATAAGATATTCTACAATAGTGGTATTTAATGGGGCAGAATACGTTATAAAGGCCTCTAATGTAGATGAAAGACATTGGGATACTCTAAAAAACTTGCATACAGATGAAATGTTTAAAGATAGTATTGCCTCAGCAACTCCAAAATATGTAACGGTAAATGGAGCAGGAGAAAAGCTTGCTTATCAAAAGAGCGAAATGGGAAGGGCAAAGTCAGCAATGTTTTTTCCACTATATATAGACAATATATATATTGGATATTGGATAATAGAAAGCAGCGAGCCTCATGCGTTTGATAACATGGATACTAGCGTTTTGGGAGTTGTTAGAGATAACATAGTGTCAGTATTAAAAACAGTGTCATATCAAAACACAATAGAAAATATTTATAGAGTAGATAAAAGCACAGGATTAAATTCAGCAGAATATTTATATGGAAAAGGAAAAAGAACAATAGACAAATATGCACAATCTACAATATGTATGTTTACTATTACTAACATTGAAGAAATAAATAAAGTGTTTGGAAGGAATCTTGGAACAAAAACAATTATAGATGTTAGTAATATTGTTAAAACATCAATATCAGCTCAATATGTATTTGTAAGATATATGGGACCTAAGTTTGCAATAGCATTTTCAGGAGTAGACCTAGAAGGGGTTGAAGAATTTGTTAAAACGGTAAAAAGTGAAATTGAAGCGATTACTATAAAAAAAGAAGAAGCTACAAAAAACAAAAAAACAAAAAAACAGATATATGCTCATCCCCGAACAAACTTTATATTAGCAACATATTATAAGGGAACAGGTTTAGAAGAGGTAACTAAAAAATTAGAAGAATACTTAGATGATGCAGATAAAACTGAAAGCAATATTAATTGCATATAGGAGGTAAGAAAATGATAGATGATAAAACAATGAATTTTGAAGTAGAAAGAGATAATAGCATTAAGGCAAAAGAAATCTTAAAAGAGGTATATGAAGCTTTATCAGAAAAAGGATATAATCCGGTAAATCAAATAGTTGGATATATATTGTCTGGGGATCCAACATATATAACAAGTTATAAAAATGCAAGAAGTCTTATTAGACAAATAGAAAGAGATGAACTATTAGAAAGAATGGTAAAAAATTATATAGGGTTAGAAGAATAATATGCGAATACTTGGAATTGATTATGGAGAAGCTAGAGTTGGGATTGCTATAACAGATGAATTAAATATTACTGTTCAAGGGCTAAAAACAATAGAACATAAAGGTAATGATAAGATATTACTTGCAGAGCTCGACAAAATTTTACAAGAGTATAATGTAGATACAATAGTAGTAGGAATGCCAATAAATATGAATGGAACAAAAGGACCAAGAGCAGAAAAAACCGAAAAATTTATACACAAACTAAAATGTAAATATAATAAAATAAACATAGAAAAAATTGATGAAAGACTTACTACTGTCCAAGCACATAAAACTATGAATGATTTAGAAATAAATAAAAAGAAAAAAAGAGCATTGGTAGATACAATATCTGCTGTATACATATTAGAAGTGTACCTAAATAAAATGAAATAAACTATTGAAAAAAATACTACAATATGGTATAAATGCATAAGACGTTAATATTGCAAAGCAATTAATATAAAAAATGAAAGGAGACAAAAGAATAATGGATTTTGAAAATAATGATATGGAAGGACTAGATGAAGAATTAGACAATATAATAATTTTAAATGATGAGGATGGAAACGAAGTACAATTCGAATTTTTAGATTTAATAGAATTAGATGGAGAAGAATATGTTGTATTACTACCAATAGAAGATGACGAAGAGGAAGACGGAGAAGTAGTAATATTAAAAGTTGAAGATACTGATTCAGAAGATGAAGAATCATATGTAAGCGTTGATGATCAAGAAATACTAAATAAAGTGTTTGAAATATTTAAAGAAAAATTCAAAGATGAATTTAATTTTATTGATGAAGATTAAAAAAATGCACCTAGCTGGTGCATTTTTTATATACTAGGAAATTTCTCATTTCCTAGTATATAAAAATGCTATAATCGCTATTGCCTTTGAGATTTCCTCATTACATTCGGAAACTCAAATCGGCGAGAACAAAGGGCGACTAAAGTCGCTTTGTTCTTTTTACATACTTAAGTTGTTTCCAAATCTTTTAATTTTCTGAGTGGTTGTTTTTTCAAATTCATTTTCTACAACCTTAAAATCTTTAATGTGCTTATAATTAGGAAGTTTTTTATTTACTTCGGATATAAGTTCTTTAAATTCTTTTTTTATGTCAGTATCTGATATGTCATCCTTATTTAAGTATCCTTTAAATGCTTCAATGTCTGGCAATAATTTTGCATTTACATATGTTTCTTTATCACCTTTATAATTAACACCTAAAACTATACACTCTTTAACTAAAGGACTAGCATTTAAATAATATTCTATTTCCTCAGGATAAATATTTTTACCATTTTGAGTAACAATAACACTTTTGCATCTACCAGTTATATATAAGAAACCATCATCATCTATATATCCTAAATCTCCAGTGTAAAACCAGCCTTTTTTGAAAACATTATCTGTTGCTTCTGGATCATTATAATAACCAAGCATTACATTAGGTCCTTTTACTATTATTTCACCAACACCTTGATCATCTGGATTGTTAATTTTATATTCTACGTTAGGAATAGGAAGACCAACAGAGTCAGCCTTGTAGAAGAAGTCATTGTTGCCGGCTACAAGGGGAGAACACTCAGTTAAACCATATCCTTGAAGGGCTTTAAATCCAATCTTATAAAATGATTCTATAATGTTAGGGTCAATAGCTGCTGCTCCTACAATAAAAGTCCTAAGATTTCCACCTAAAGATTTCTTAATTTTATTCCTTACAAAAAATCTTAAAACGGGTGGCATATTATCTAAGAAATGTTTGTCGTTATTAAAATATTTTGCAGGTAAAGTTTTTTGCAAAGTCTTAACAATTTTTTTATGTATGTTTTCTAACAATAAAGGAACACAAATTACAAATGATGGTTTATATTCATTAATGTTCTTGTTGATATATCTTAGTCCATCACAGTATGTTACTGTTCCTCCACCATATAATGGCAATAAATGCCCTAGAGTACATTCGTATGTATGATGAATAGGAAGAATAGAAAGTACTACTGTTGACTTATCTACTTTAACTATTTGAGCAACAGACATAATATTTGAACAAATATTCTTGTGAGATAAGCAAATACCTTTTGCATTTCCTGTAGTTCCAGAAGTAAAAAGCAATACATGCATATCGTTTGGGTTTATTTTAATATCTTTAAATGCAGTATTACCAGTTGCTATCTTTTTAGCCCCATCATCTAATAATTTATTAAATTTTAAAGAATCTTCAATGTTCGAAGAAGAATCTATATTTATAAATAAAACATTATTTTTTAATTTTTCTCTATTATCTAGAATACTTTTTAAATATTTTTCATCACATATAACAGCTTTTGCATCTGAAATATTTATAAAATTAATCATGTCATCAACATGAAGTTCTTTATCAATAGGAACAACAGTACCTATAATTGAACTTGCAAGATATGAGATGATCCAAGAATAGCTGTTTTTTCCAATTAAAGCAATTGGGGCATTTAATAATTCTAAGTCGATTAATGAAGTACCTAATGCTTCAACATCATCTTTAAATTGAACATATTTAACACCATAAATTTTTCCGATTTTTATCTTTTAATTTGAATGCATTTCTGTTTTTGTATCTAACAGAAGACTGATAAAGCATATCTTTTAAATCAGTAACATTATGTATTTTGAAATACTTTGTTTTTAAAATATCTTCTTTCTTTTCCATAAATTACCTCCATACAACAATATTCTATAATATTACAATAAAATAATCAAGTATTAAATGATATTAAATGTTATGTTTAAAATAAAAATATAGATTTTAAAACAAATTAGCCACAAATTAATACAAAAAAGCTTGACATACAATATAAAAGTATTGTATAATATGATTTGCGTGTAGATTTGCGATGAAGCGAAATGTGGCTACATTCTTACGGGAAGCAGGAAATGGAGGGAACTTTCGTGGAGTATGTCTTGGCTAAGACCGGGCGGATAAGTTTTAAATAAGCACACTTGTCCTAAGTATCATCTTGCGTTAACTTAGGATTTTTAAATGTTAATAAAAGAAACACTAGGGTGCGTTAAGAACTTTCCTAAGGCAATTAAGTGAATACATAATAAAATGTATCACGACAAATTAAAAGGAGGGAATTTAACAATGGCAAAAGCAGAGAATGCAGAAGCAACAAACAAAACTGAAAAAGTAGCAAAAGCTACAACAAAAAAAGCAACAAAAGGTGCAAAGACAACAAAAACAGAAAAGGTTACTAAAAAAACAGTTCAAAGCGAAAAAATAAGAATAAGATTAAAAGCTTATGACAATGTAGTTTTAGATCAGTCTGCTGAAAAAATAGTAGATACTGCTAAAAGAACAGGTGCAAAAGTTTCAGGTCCTATTCCATTACCAACAAAAAGAGAAATAGTAACAATTTTACGTTCTCCACACAAACATAAAGATTCAAGAGAACAATTTGAAATGAGAACACACAAGAGAGTAATAGACATCTTATACCCAACACAAACAACAGTTGATAGCCTAATGAAATTAGACTTGCCAGCAGGCGTAGATGTAGAAATGAAACTTTAATTTATAGTAAAGTATAAAAATTGCAAATAATGCAATACAACAACCAAGCTAATAAGTAAAAAAATAGAAAACGGTCAAAAGCAAGCAGGACGAGGAAAATGAATAAAAATTTTTGAGATAGTACATAAGTACATCGAAAAAAGTTTTATGAAATTTGACAAAGTAATGCGAAGGTTTTCAGCGTTTTCAGAATTAGCCAATAGTTAAGGAGGAAAAGAGTAATGAAAAAAGCAATATTAGGAAAGAAAATTGGAATGACACAAATATTCGACGAAAATGGAAAAGCTATTCCAGTTACAGCAATTGAAGCTGGACCATGTACAGTTATTCAAATAAAAACAGTTGATAACGATGGATACCAAGCAGTAAAATTAGGTTTTGGAGAAGTTAAAGAAAATAAATTAACAAAACCAAAAAAAGGTGAATTTGCAAAAGCAAATATAACACCTAAAAAACATTTAAGAGAATTTAGATTAGAAGAAATTTCTTACAATGTAGGAGACGAAATAAAAGCTGATATATTTGCAGCAGGAGATGCAGTAGATATTACAGGAACAAGCAAAGGTAAAGGATTCCAAGGTGTTATAAAACGTCATGGACAATCAAGAGGACCTATGGGACATGGTTCTATGTACCACAGAAGACCAGGTTCAATGGGATCTACTTCAACACCAGGTAGAGTATTTAAAGGTAAAAAGTTACCAGGACATATGGGAATGGAAACAGTTACAATACAAAACTTAGAAGTTGTAAGAGTAGATTTAGATAAAAATGTAATCTTAGTAAAAGGTAGTGTTCCAGGAAACAAAGGAGCAATATTAAAAATAAGAAATTCAGTAAAGAGTAAATAAGAGAGGAGATAGAGAAAAATGCCTAAAATAGATGTATACAATATAGAAGGTAAAAAAGTTAGCGATATAGAATTAGCAGATAGCGTTTTTGGAATTGAACCAAACGAAAAAATAGTACACAGTGTATTAGTTAACTATATGGCTAACCAAAGACAAGGAACTTCAAATACAAAAACAAGAGCAGAAGTATCTGGTGGTGGAAGAAAACCTTGGAAACAAAAAGGAACAGGTAGAGCAAGACAAGGAAGTATAAGATCACCACAATGGTTTAAAGGTGGTATAGCATTAGGACCAAAACCAAGAGATTATAGCTATAGAGTAAACAAAAAAGAAAGAAGATTAGCTGTAAGATCTGTATTAAGTTCTAAAGTATTAGAAAACAATTTAGTAGTTGTAGATTCAATGAACTTTGATGCAATAAAAACAAAGAACATGGTATCTGCATTAAACAACTTAAAAGTTGAAGGAAAAACATTAATAGTTTTACCAGAAAAAAATGAGAATGTTCAAAAATCAGCAAGAAACATTGAAGGTGTAAAAACAAGTTTAGTAAATACAATAAATGTTTATGATTTATTAAAATATAACAAACTAGTTTTAACAGTAGATGCAGTTAAAAGCTTAGAGGAGGTGTATGCTTAACATGAACGCAGAAGAAATAATTATAAAACCAATAGTTACAGAAAAAAGTAGTATAGGACTACAAGAAGGAAAGTATACATTCAAAGTAGCAAAAAAAGCTACAAAAGTTCAAATAGCACAAGCTGTTGAAAAATTATTTAATGTAAAAGTATTAAATGTAAATACAATTACAGTTAAAGGAAAAGAAAAAAGAGTTGGAGCAAATACAGGAAGAAGACCAGACTGGAAAAAAGCAATAGTTGCAATAGCCACAAATCCAACAGAAAAATCTTACCTAACAAAAGGTGGAAAAGAAGTTAAAATAGACAAAAAATATAAAGATTCAATAGATGAATTCATGGGAGCTTAAGAACTATAAGCTCAATAGTTAATTAACCAGAAAAAACTGGGATAATAAATATAAAAAGGAGAGATAAATAATGGGTATAAAAACATACAGACCATACACACCATCAAGAAGAAATATGACAATGTCAACTTTTGAAGAAATAACAAAAAAGACACCAGAAAAATCTTTACTTGCTAAAAAGAAAAAGAATGCAGGAAGAAACTCATATGGTAGAATAACAGTTAGACATCAAGGTGGTGGAAACAGACAAAAATACAGAATAATCGATTTCAAACGTAAAAAGGATGATATGCCAGCAACAGTAATTGGTATAGAATATGATCCAAACCGTACAAGTAACATCGCTTTAATAAAATATGAAGATGGAACTTTAAATTATATATTAGCACCTTTAGGATTAAAAGATGGAGACAAAGTAATTTCTGGTGCTAAATCTGATATAAGAATTGGAAATTGCCTTCCAATAGAAAACATACCAGTAGGTACATTAATTCATAATATAGAATTAAATCCAGGTCAAGGTGGAAAATTAGTAAGAACAGCTGGTGGAGAAGCACAACTTATGGCAAAAGAAGGAAAATATGCTCACGTAAGACTTCCATCAGGAGAAATGAGATTAGTATTAGCTAAATGTAGAGCAACAATAGGAACAATTGGTAATACAGACCATGGTAATATAAAACTAGGTAAAGCAGGAAGAAAAAGACATATGGGAATTAGACCAACAGTTAGAGGTTCAGTTATGAACCCAGTAGATCACCCTCATGGTGGTGGTGAAGGTAGAGCACCAGTAGGACACGCAGGTCCACTTACTCCTTGGGGCAAACCAGCATTAGGATATAAGACAAGACAAAAAAATAAAAAATCAGATAAATTTATAGTTAAAAGGAGGAAATAGGAATAATGGCTAGTAATAAAAGACCTTTTATACAAGAAAAATTATTAAAAAGAGTAGAAAAAATGAATGAAACTGGCGATAAAGCTGTTCTAAAAACTTGGTCAAGAGCATCTACAATATATCCACAAATGGTTGGACATACAATAGCTGTTCATGATGGAAGAAAACATGTTCCAATTTATATTTCAGAAGAAATGATAGGACATAAATTAGGAGAATTTGCTCCAACAAGAACTTTCAAAGGTCATTCAGGAGATAAAAAAACTAACGTAAAATAAAGGAGGAAAGAAAAAATGCCAGAGCAAGAGAATGTTCAAACTGCAACATTAGAAGCAAAAGCAACATTAAGATATGCTAGAATTTCAAGCAGAAAAGTAAAAATAGTTGCAGACCTAATAAGAGGTAAAAAAGTTGACGAAGCATTAGCAATAGTAAAATTTACACCAAAAGCTTCATCAGAAATAATAGAAAAATTATTAAAATCAGCAATAGCAAATGCTGAAAACAATCATGGTATGAATAGAGGAAATCTAATAGTTAGCGAAATTTATGCAAACCAAGGACCAACATTAAAAAGAATTAGACCAGCAGCAAAAGGATCTGCAGTAAGAATTAGAAAAAGAACATGCCATATAACAATTGTGGTAAAGGAGGAAAATTAACATGGGACAAAAAATGCATCCACATGGATTAAGAGTAGGCGTTATAAAAGATTGGAATTCTAAATGGTATGCTGATTCTAAGAATTTTAGTGACTATTTAGTAGAAGATCATAAAATACGTGAATATGTTAAGAAAAAACTATTTGTAAGTGGAATTTCTAAAATTGAAATAGAAAGAACACCAAAATTTGTAAAAGTAAATGTTTATACTGCAAAACCTGGTCTAGTAATAGGTAAAGGTGGAAACTATGCAGAAACATTAAAAAATGAATTAGTAAAAATGATAAACAAAGATGTTAACTTAAATATAGTTGAAGTAAAAAATATTGATACAGATGCACAATTAGTTGCAGAAAATATTGCAAACCAACTAGAAAGAAGAATATCTTTTAGAAGAGCAATGAAACAATGTATGCAAAAATCTATGAAAGCAGGAGCTCTAGGAATAAAAACAGCTGTATCTGGAAGATTAGGTGGAGCTGATATGGCAAGAACAGAGTTCTATAAAGAAGGTACAATCCCACTTCAAACTTTAAGAGCAGATATCGATTATGGATTTGCAGAAGCAGATACAACTTATGGAAAAATAGGTGTAAAAGTTTGGATATATAAAGGAGAGGTTCTTCCAACTAAAAAAGTAGCAAAAGAAGGAGGGGAACAATAATGCCAGTAATGCCAAAAAGAACAAAATATAGAAAAATGCAAAAAGGTAGAAACAGAGGTAAAGCAACAAGAGGTAATGTTGTAAACGAAGGAGATTATGGATTACAAGCATTAGAAGCAGGATTAATTACAGCAAACCAAATAGAAGCAGCCAGAATTGCCATGACTCGTTATATTAAAAGAGGTGGTAAAGTTTGGATTAAGATATTCCCAAATAAACCAATTAGTAAAAAACCAGCTGATACTCGTATGGGTAAAGGTAAAGGTGCAACAGAATATTGGGTAGCTGTTGTAAAACCTGGTAGAATATTATTTGAATTAGCAGGAGTAACAGAGGATGTAGCAAGAGAAGCTTTAAGACTTGCATCTCATAAATTACCTGTAAAAACAAAATTCTTAGCCAGAGAAACAAAACAAGGTGGTGAGAATGATGAAGATAAATAAAATAAGAGAAATGTCTTCACCAGAGCTAGAAAAAGAATTAGTAGAATTAAAATCTGAATTATTTAAATTAAGATTTAGCTTAGCTACAAATGGATTAGACAATCCAATGAAAATAAAAGAAGTAAAAAAAGATATAGCTAGAGTTAATACTATTCTAAAACAAAGAGAATTAGGAGAAGCAAAAAACTAAAACTAGTAGGAGACCTGCACATAAATTGTGTAGGGGTCGGCAACACTGTCGGCCCGAAAATGTGTCCCTCAAAATAATAAGGAGGAAAATATAAATGGAAGAAAGAAATCTTCGTAAAGTTATGACTGGTACAGTTGTATCTAACAAAATGGATAAAACAATAGTTGTAGCAGTTGAAACAAGTGTTAAACATCCTATATATGGTAAGATTGTTAAAAAAACATATAAATTAAAAGCTCATGATGAAGAAAATCAATGCCAAATAGGTGATAGAGTTAAAGTAATGGAAACAAGACCTCTATCTAAAGATAAAAGATGGAGATTAGTAGAAGTTGTAGAAAAAGCAGTAATAAAATAAATAAAAAATAATAGTGAAGAGTATAAAATTCATTTCACAGATTTTTGAAAAGGAGGAAACCATAATGATACAACAACAATCAAGACTAAAAGTAGCAGATAACACTGGAGCAAAAGAATTAATGTGTATTAGATGTTTAGGCGGTTCACATAGAAAATTTGCAGGTGTTGGAGATGTAATAATTGCATCTGTAAAAAGTGCTATGCCAAATGGAGTTGTTAAAAAAGGTGATGTAGTAAAAGCAGTTATAGTAAGAACAAAAAAACCAATTAGAAGAGCAGATGGATCTTATGTAAGATTTGACGAAAATGCAGCAGTTATTATTCGTGATGATAAAAACCCAAAAGGTACTCGTATATTTGGGCCTATAGCAAGAGAATTAAGAGATAAAGATTATATGAAAATATTATCATTAGCTCCAGAAGTATTATAAAAAACAGAGGTGAAAATAGAATGAAAATAAAAAAAGGCGATACAGTTCAAGTTTTATCAGGAAATGATAAAGGTAAAACTGGTGAAGTTTTAGACACAATGCCAAAAACAGATAGAATAATAGTTAAAGGTATAAATATAAGAAAAAAACACGTTAAACCTAGAAAACAAGGTGAAGAAGGTGGAATTATTCCTGTAGAATGTAGCATACATAGTAGCAAAGTTAACGTAGTTTGCCCAAAATGCAACAAACCTACTAGAATAAAAATAGAAAAAGAAGGAAAAGAAAAAACACGTATTTGCAAAAAATGTGGAGCAAAACTAAAATAATAAAATAGAAGGAGGAAAAAACTATCCATGGAAAAGTTAAAAGAACAATATCAAAAAGAAGTAATACCAGCATTAATGAAAAAGTTTGAATATAAATCACTAATGGAAGTTCCTAAATTAGAGAAAATAGTTATAAACATAGGATTAGGAGATGTAAAAGATAATCCAAAAAGTTTAGACAATGCAATATCAGATTTAACAATTATAACAGGACAAAAACCAGTTATAACAAAAGCAAAAAAATCAATTGCTGCTTTTAAATTAAGAGAAGGTGTAAATGTAGGATGTAAAGTTACACTAAGAGCAGGAAAAATGTATGATTTTGCTGATAAATTATTTAACTTAGCACTTCCAAGAGTAAGAGATTTTAGAGGAGTATCTAAAAATTCATTTGATGGAAAAGGAAATTATTCTTTAGGTATAAAAGAACAATTAATATTCCCAGAAATCGAATATGACAAAATAGATAAAATAAGAGGAATGGATATTATATTTGTAACAACAGCAAAAACAGACGAAGAAGCAAGAGAATTACTTACATTATTAGGAATGCCTTTTAGAGTTTAAATAAAGGAGGAAAATAAAAATTATGGCTAAAAAATCAATGATTGTAAAGCAACAAAAACCACAAAAATTTAAAACAAGAGAATATAATAGATGTAAATTATGTGGTAGACCACATGCATATATAAGAAAATATGGAATTTGCCGTATATGCTTTAGAGAATTAGCACATAAAGGTGAAATACCAGGTGTAAAAAAAGCAAGCTGGTAATATAGAGGTGAGAGACCACACTTCAAATAAGAAAAGGAGGAAAAAATTTAAATGAACACTACTGATCCAATAGCAGACATGCTAACAAGAATAAGAAATGCAAACAGTGCAAAATTTAAAACAGTTGATATTCCAGCATCTAAGATGAAAAAATCAATTGCAGAAATTTTGCTTAATGAAGGATATATAAAATCATATGAAGAAATAAGTAACGAAAACCAAGGTATTTTAAGAATAAGCCTAAAATACACAGAAAAAGGTAAAAAAGTTATATCTGGATTAAAAAGAATAAGCAAACCAGGTTTAAGAATATATGCAGCAAAAGACGAACTTCCAAGAGTATTAAACGGATTAGGAATAGCTTTAATTTCAACATCAAAAGGTGTTATGACAGATAAAAAAGCAAGAAATGCAGGCGTTGGTGGAGAAGTTTTAGCATATATCTGGTAATTAAACTTGCTTTTGCAAGAATGAAGAATTAATAATGAAAAATAAAAGTTTTTTTTAGAAGGGAGTAAAAGAAATGTCAAGAATAGGAAATAAACCAATTACAGTTCCAGCTGGTATAGATGTAACAATAGATGGACAAAAAATAACTGTAAAAGGACCTAAAGGAACATTAGAAAGAACAGTTAATGATAACATTTCTATAAAACTAGAGAATGGTGTTATTGTAGTAGCAAGACCAAACGATGAAAAAGAAAATAGAAGTTTACATGGTTTAACAAGAACATTAATAAACAATATGATTGAAGGAGTTTCTAATGAGTTTTCAAAACAATTAGAAATAAATGGTGTAGGTTATAGAGCTGCAAAACAAGGAAATAAAATAGTTTTAACTTTAGGTTACTCACATCCAGTAGAAATGGTTGAGCCAGAAGGTATTACATATGAAGTACCAAATCCAAACTCAATAATAGTAAAAGGTATTGATAAAGAACTAGTAGGTCAAATGGCTGCTGAAATAAGAAGCAAAAGACCACCAGAAGTATATAGAGGAAAAGGTATTAAATATGTTGATGAACATATTAGACGTAAAGAAGGTAAAACAGGTAAATAGAACAAGTATAAAAAGAAAGGAGAAATTCTTAGATGATTAGCAAAACAAATAGAAAATTAGAAAGAGAAAGAAGACATATAAGAGTACGTAGAAAAATAAGCGGAACATCTGAATGTCCAAGACTATGTGTTTATAGAAGTAATTCTAATATATATGCACAAATCATAGATGATGTAAAAGGAGAAACTATCGTTTCAGCATCAACATTAGATAAAGCTGTAAAAACAAAAAAATCTAATAAAGAAGCTGCAAAAGAAGTTGGAACATTAATTGCAAAAAGAGCAATAGAAAAAAATATTAAAAATGTTGTTTATGATAGAGGTGGATATATTTACCACGGAATAGTTAAAGAACTTGCAGAAGCTGCAAGAGAAGCAGGATTAGAATTTTAAGGAGGGAAACTTTAAAAAAATATGGAAAACGAAGTAGTTGAATTAAAAGAAAAAGTAGTAGCCATTAACAGAGTTGCAAAAGTTGTTAAAGGTGGTAGAAATTTTAGATTTAGCGCAGTAGTTGTTGTTGGTGACGAAAACGGTCATGTAGGAATTGGAAACGGAAAAGCAGCAGAGGTTCCAGATGCAATAAAAAAAGCTATTGAAGATGCTAAAAAGAACTTAATAGAAGTACCAATTGTAGGAACAACAATACCACATGAATTCCTAGGAACATTTGGTTCAGCAAGCGTATTATTAAAACCAGGAGCAGAAGGATCTGGATTAATAGCAGGTGGAAGTGTAAGACCAATACTTGAACTTGCAGGATACAGAGATATAAGAACAAAAGTTATTGGAACAAACAATCCAAGAAACGTTGGATATGCTACAATGAATGCTCTAGAGAATATGTCAACAGCTGAAGAAATTGCTAAAAAAAGAGGAAAAAAAGTAGAAGAAATATTATAATTCAAACATATTGCTTTTAGAATGTAAGAATTGCAATTTTGAGTTGAGAGGTGCGATGTGCAAGGCGAGATTTGAAAACTTTTATTCAAAAGCTCACTTTCCACATCTCACTTCAAACTAAAAATGCAAACTAAAGTTATAATAGCATTTTGAATAAGAAATGGAGGGAAACAGATGGAATTAGGAAATATAAAAGCTAGCCAAGAAAAAGTTGCAAGAAGAAGAGTTGGACGTGGAATTGGTTCAGGTCTAGGAAAAACATCAGGAAGAGGTCAAAAAGGACAAAAATCAAGATCTGGTGGAGGAGTTAGACGTGGATTTGAAGGAGGTCAAACACCACTATATAGAAGATTACCAAAAAGAGGATTTACAAACATTCACGCTTCAAATTACACAGAAGTAACTTTAACAATGCTTAACAAAAGTAAAGCAGATGTTGTTACAGCTGAAAGTTTAATCGAAGAAGGAATAATAAGTAAAGCTAATGATGGTATCGTTGTTTTAGCAACTGGAAATTTAGATAAAAAATTAACAGTTAAAGCAACAAGATTTACAAAAGCTGCAAAAGAAAAAATAGAAGCAGCTGGTGGAAAAGCAGAGGTGATTTAATTTGTTTAAAACAATTAAAAACGCTTTGAAAACTCCAGAAATTAGAAAAAGATTAATGTATACACTAATACTAATAGTGATATTTAGATTGGGATGCTTCATATCAGTTCCAGGAATTGATACTGTTGCATTAAGTGAACTTGCAAAAACAGGTTCAAATAGCTTATCTGGATTTATAGACTTAATCTCAGGAGGAGCTTTTTCAAGATTCTCAATATTTGCAATGAGTATTAGCCCATATATTACTGCATCAATTGTTATACAATTGTTAGGAATGGTAATACCTTCATTAGAAAGACTTATTAAAGAAGGCGGAGAAGAAGGAAGAGCTAAAGTAAACAAATATACAAAAATTGTTACACTAATACTAGCATTAGTAGAAGCAATAGGAATTTATGTTTCATATAGCAGTACATATTCTGCATATGGAGTATTCATAAATCCTGGATTTGGAACAGGCGCATTAATAGTACTTTCATTAGTAGCAGGAACAGCACTTTTAATGTGGCTTGGAGAACAAATTACTAATAAAGGAATTGGTAATGGTATATCAATAATTATATTCATAGGTATAATTGCTTCATTACCATCAGCAGTTACAACAATATATAGATTGATAATAACAGCTAATGGATTTAGCACAACAGGATTATTAATTTCTCTTGGTATAATAATAGGAGCGATAATTCTTGTTGCAGGTGTTGTATTTGTACAAGAAGCTGAAAGAAGAGTTCCTGTACAATATGCTAAAAAAGTAGTAGGAAGAAAAATGTACGGAGGACAAAACACACATATTCCTCTAAAACTTGCAATGGCAGGAGTTATGCCTGTAATATTTGCATCATCATTTATGACATTCCCAGCAATGATTATACAAATGTTTAATGCCAATATAGCAAGCCAAACAGGTTTCTGGGCAACAATATATAAATTCTCAATAGCTACATCAACATCTAATGTTGGATTAGGCTATACAATAGCAAACGCAATTGTGTACTTATTATTGATACTTGGATTTACTTATTTCTACACATATGCAACATTTAATCCAGCAGAAGTATCAAGCAATATAAAGAAAAACGGTGGATTTATTCCAGGAATTAGAGCTGGAAAACCTACAACAGATTATTTATCATCAATTATGAGTAAATTAACTTTATTTGGAGGTATATTCTTAAGTGTAATAGCAATACTTCCAATGCTTATGAGATTTACAGGACTTAACGTTGCATTCGGTGGAACATCAATACTTATCGTAGTAGGTGTTGCATTAGAAACAGTACAACAATTAGAGTCTAGATTAGTAATGAGACATTATAAAGGATTTTTAGAATAGAAGTGTGAAGTGTGAAGTGCGAAGTGTGAAAATATAAAATTACACTTCACACATCTCACATCTCACTTCTAATTTATAGTAAAAAATAAAAATAGATTTTAAAACAAATTAAAAGCGAGTAATACAAGGAAAACAAGCGAAAAAATTTGAAATAGTACATAAGTACATTGAAAAATTTTGAGTGAAGCTTGACACAGTAGGACGAAGCTTTTCATTTGTTTGAATGGAGGAAAGATATGTTTATAGTATTACTAGGCGCCCCAGGTAGTGGAAAAGGAACTGTTGGAAAAATAATAGCAGAAGATTTAAAATTAGCTCATATATCAACAGGAGATTTATTTAGAGAAAATTTAAAAAATGAAACAGAATTAGGAAAAGAAGCAAAACAATACATGGACAAGGGTGAACTTGTACCAGATGAAGTAACAATAAAAATGTTAAAAGAAAGATTAAATGGAGATGACGTAGAAAACGGAGCTGTTTTAGACGGATTCCCAAGAACAGGTGTACAAGCTGTAAGCCTTGATAATATGCTAAAAGAAATGAATGCAAAAGTAGATATGGCATTAAATATAGACGTTCCATTTGATGAAATAGTAGAAAGAATTGCAAATAGAAGAAGTTGCAAAGGATGTAGTGAAATATACAATGTAGTATTTAATCCACCAAAAGTTGAAGGAATATGTGACAAATGTGGCGGAGAACTATATCAAAGAGAAGATCAAAAACCAGAAGTTGTAGAAAACAGACTACAAGTTTATAGCAAAACAGCAGAAGAATTAATAAATCATTACAAAAAAGCAAACATATTATATGATGCAAAAGCAGGCGACAAAGTAGGAAAAACATCTTATGATGTTGCAAAAGAAGTAGAAGAATACATTAAAAATAATTAATTAGATAAATTGTAATTTGTGTGAGGGGGAATTCTAGGGACTGTCCCTTAAAATCACCAAACCTGGGGATTTTGGCGACTGTCCTGAATTCATCCGGAACTAAACAAATTCCAATTTATGGGGGTAATCATTTTGGTAACAATTAAATCAAAAAGAGAAATAGAATTAATGAAAGAAGCGTGTAGAGTTGCTGCTCTAGCTCAAAAAGAAATAGAAAAAGCAATTAGACCGGGAATTTCTACATATGAATTAGATAAAATTGCAGAAGACACCATGAGAAAAAATGGGGCAATTCCAGCAGAAAAAGGTTATCCAAGTGGAGTAAAAGGAGTTCCAGATTTTCCAGGTTCAATATGTGCCTCTGTAAACGATGAAGTAATACATGGAATACCATCTAAAAGAGCAATATTAAAAGATGGTGATATAATAAGTGTAGATTTAGTTGCATATAAAAACGGATTTAATGGAGACTGTGCAAGAACATATATTGTAGGTAAGATTCCTGCATCAACTCAAAGATTAATTGATGTAACTAAACAAGCTTTTTTTGAAGGAATAAAATTCGCTAAAAAAGGTTTTAGAATTGGAGATATATCTCATGCAATTGGAGAATATGTAGAAAAAAACGGATATTCTGTTGTAAAAGAATTTCAAGGTCATGGAATAGGAACAAGTATGCACGAAGACCCTGGAATCCCAAATTACGGAAAAGCAGGAAGAGGATTAAAACTTGAACCTGGCATGACACTAGCAATTGAGCCAATGGTAATCCAAGGAAAATCAGGAATTTTACAATTAGATGATGGGTGGACAATCATATCAGAAGATGGAAGCCTAGCAGCACATTATGAAAATACAATTTTAATAACAGAAAAAGAACCAGAAATATTGACAATATAGAAGAGATAGTATATAATATATTGGTTGATTTTAGTATTAATAGATAAATGGAGGTAACAGATTTTGTCAAAAGAAGATGTTATAGAAGTAGAAGGTACAGTAGTAGAAGCTTTACCAAATACAAATTTTAAAGTAGAATTAGAAAATGGACACCAAGTTTTAGCACACATTTCTGGAAAACTTAGAATGAACTACATAAAAATATTACCAGGAGATAAAGTAAAACTTGAACTTTCTCCATACGACTTAAATCGTGGACGTATTACATGGAGAGCAAAATAAAAGTAACATTTAAATTTTGCTTAAAATGAAATAATTAATACAAAAATTTACTAAAATAAATGAGGTGAAAAAATGAAAGTAAGACCATCAGTTAAAAAAATATGTGAAAAATGCAAAATAATTAAAAGAAAAGGTGTTACAAGGGTTATATGTGAAAATCCTAAACACAAACAAAGACAAGGATAAGTAATCTAATATATTTATTAGATTATTTGTTGTATAACAATGTTAATAATATAAATAGAGTAGCGGCTGTCCTAAGCAATTTTTGCGAGGGAAAAATTATCTATTTTATTTATTATATATAAAAGTTTAATTACATTTCAAATTATACTAATTAAACTAAGCAACAATTAAGTATTACGAAAAGATTAAAAGAAAATTTTGCTTTTAATCTATACAACTATGTTTTAGCAAAGAATTAACAAAAATATTTAAAGAGGTGAAAAGAATGGCTCGTATAGCAGGTGTAGATTTACCTAAAGAAAAAAGGGTTGAAATAGGACTTACATATATTTATGGAATAGGAAGAACAACTTCAAACAAAATTTTAGCAGAAGCTAAAGTTAGCCCAGATATTAGAGTAAAAGACTTAACAGACGATCAAGTACAAGCAATAAGAAATGCAATGGAAGATTACAAAGTTGAAGGTGACTTAAGAAGAGAAGTTGCATTAAATATCAAAAGACTTACAGAAATAGGATGTTTTAGAGGAATAAGACATAGAAGAGGATTACCTGTAAGAGGACAAAGAACAAAAACAAATGCACGTACAAGAAAAGGTCCTAGAAAATTAGTAAGCAAAAAGAAATAATGAAAAAGTTAAAATATGGAGAAAACAGAAAAACTGACATCACTAATTCATAAGGGAGGGACATAGCTCCTCTATAAAGAAGTGACGGATGGAAAGCTGTGTCCCCATACCTTAAAAAACTCAAAAAAGGAAGGAGTAAATAGATTATGGCAAAGGTAGCAGCAAAAAAAGTTACTAGAAGAAGAGATAGAAAAAACATAGAAAAAGGTGCAGCTCATATTCATTCTAGCTTTAACAATACAATAGTTACAATAACTGATGAAAAAGGAAATGTAATTTCTTGGGCAAGTGCTGGTGAATTAGGATTTAAAGGTTCTAGAAAAAGCACACCATTCGCAGCAGGAGAAGCTGCATTAACAGCTGCAAAAGCAGGAATGGAACATGGATTAAAATCAGTAGAAGTATATGTAAAAGGACCAGGTTCTGGTCGTGAAGCAGCAATAAGATCACTTCAAACAGCAGGATTAGAAATAAGTATGATAAAAGACGTAACACCAATACCACACAATGGTTGTAGACCACCAAAAAGAAGAAGAGTATAACGTTAAAATGAAAGGAGATTTAAAATGTCAAGATATAAAGACGAACAATGTCGTATATGCCGTAGAGAAGGACAAAAATTGTTCTTAAAAGGTTCTAGATGCTATTCAGACAAATGTAGTGTAACAAGAAGAAACTATGCACCAGGTGAACATGGACAAGGAAAGAAAAAACTTTCTGAATACGGTACACAATTAAGAGAAAAACAAAAAACAAAGGCTTTTTATGGAGTAGGAGAAAAACAATTTAGAAAATATTTTGCAATGGCAGAAAGCAAAAAAGGTATAACAGGTGAAAACTTACTACAAATACTAGAAAGCAGATTAGATAATGTAGTATATAGAGCTGGTTTCGGAACATCAAGAGCACAAGCAAGACAATTAGTAAATCATGGACACTTTGATGTAAACGGAGTAAAAACAGATATAGCATCATACCTAGTTAAACCAGGAGATGTAATTTCAGTTAGAGAAATTAAAAAAGATAGTAAAATAGCAAAAGAAAATGCTGAAGTAAACAGCAGTAAACCAATTCCAGAATGGCTAGAAAAGAACAACGAAAAATTAGAAGTTAAAGTAGTAAGATTAGCAGAAAGAGAAGATGTTGACTTACCAGTTGAAGAGCATTTAATTGTTGAGTTGTATTCTAAATAGAATTTAGAGTTTAGACTTTGGATTTTAAAGATAACAGTATCTTTAAATACAAAACTAAATTAGGAGGTTAAAAAATAAATGATTGAATTTGAAAAACCAAATATAGAATGTCTAGCAGCAAATGATGAAGAGAACTATGCAAAATTTGTTTGTGAACCACTAGAACGTGGATATGGAATGACAATAGGAAATTCTTTAAGAAGAATTTTGCTATCTTCATTACCTGGAACAGCTATAACAACTATAAAAATAGATGGAGTTGTTCATGAATTTTCTACAATACCAAATGTTGTAGAGGACGTTCCAGAAATCATAGTAAATTTAAAAAGTGTAAGACTAAAATCTTTTGACAACGAACAAAAAAAATTGAAAATTGATTTTAAAGGTGAAGGAGAAGTTACAGCAGGCGACATTATTACAGATGGAACAGTAGAAGTATTAAATAAAGACTTACATATTGCAACAGTTGCAGAAGGTGGACATCTTGTAATAGATATGACAGCAGATAGAGGTAGAGGATATAATGTAGCAGAAAAAAATAAAGAAGCAAATCAAGCAATTGATGTACTTCCAATAGACTCAATCTTTACACCTGTAAAAAAAGTAAATTATTCAGTTGAAAATACAAGAGTAGGTCAAACAGTTGACTATGATAAATTAACAATTGAAGTTTGGACAGATGGTAGCTTAAAAGCTTATGAAGCATTAAGCTTAGCTGCAAAAGTAATGACAGGGCATTTAGAATTATTCGTAGATTTATCAGAAACTGCTAAAAATACACAAGTAATGGTAGAAAAAGAAGAATCTAAGAAAGAAAAAGTATTAGAAATGCCAATAGAAGAATTAGAATTATCTGTAAGAAGCTATAACTGCTTAAAAAGAGCAGGAATTGTTAATGTTGAAGATTTAGCAAACAAATCAGAAGCAGATATGATGAAAGTAAGAAATCTAGGTAAAAAATCATTAGATGAAGTTACAAACAAATTACATTCATTAGGATTGGATTTTGTAAAGGAGGATGAATAAATTGGCAGTAAACAGAAAACTTGGAAGACCTACTGATCAAAGATTAGCAATATTAAGAAATCAAACTACTGATTTAATATTACATAATCAAATTGAAACAACAGAGGCAAGAGCAAAAGAAGTTAAATCAATAGTTGATAGTATAATTGCATTAGCAATAAAAGAAAAAGACAACTTTGAAGAAGTAGATGTTAAAGTTGTAAAAGCAAAACTTGACAGTAAAGGAAATAAAGTAACAGAAAAAGTAACAAGTAAAAACGGTAAAGAATATTTAAAAGTAGTAAAAGAAGAAACTACTGAAAAAAGACAAAAAGATATGCCATCTAGATTAAATGCTAGAAAGAAAATAATGACAAAAATAAACAAAGTAAAAGATTCAGATGGAAATAATATCGACTTAACAGCAAAATTATTTGGAGAAATAGCAGAAAAATATAAAGACAGAGTAGGCGGATATACACAAATAATAAAAGTTGGAGCTAGAAAAGGCGACAATGCTGAAAAAGTAATTTTAAAATTAGTATAATTATTCTTTTAAGGATGTATTTAAAATTAAATTGTAATTTTAAATACATCCTTAAATTTTTTTAAACACCTCTTATAAAAACAACTAGATTAGGAAGTATTAATGAAGAAAAGGCAAACACAAAAAGTGTAATTGCACTTTTTTTATTTTTGCAATCTTTTAATTCATAAAGACCATAGGTGAATGTCTTCATAAAAATCATAATAGATAAGATAATAACCAAAATTCTCATAAAAAAGCCTCCAAAAAACTATATTTTTGTAAACAACTGGCCACTTTGGATTGTACTATTAACATTAACCGAAAAGAAACTATTCTGGTAATTAGAGGCCCAGTTAGAATCAACCCAATCTTGCCAAGTTAAATAATTTTTCAATCCAAATCTGCCAAAACTTGCAATATCGGTTTTATACTCTTTAGCTGTTTTATATAAATATGAAAGAATATTTTCTTTAATATATGAATTTGTATATTCTTCTAATGTTTTTACAACTTCTTTATTTGAATAATCTAAACCTTCCTCAAGAGATAAAACATTACCAGCTATAGATATATCACATGTAATATATGGATAATTATTTACAAATTCTAAAGAACTTTTAGTTTTTTTTGCTTGGGTAATATATACGCTAATTACAGAACCTTGTTTATACGGATTTGGTATAGTTATTATAGCACTCTTTAAATTATTTGTTACAATTATATGTGACAAAGTTTCAGCTCCATTAAGCTCTCCAACTAGTTTATCACCACTAAATACTGCAAGCCCCATGTTTTCAATACCATTTGGACTAATAATAGGAGCTTCGTCAGCTTTATAAGAACCTTCAGAATCATAAATACTAGATGTAGTAGATAATTCTTGAGTAGATTTATTGTTTATACCACCTAAAATTGCATAAGGGCTAGAAGAACTATTTAGTAAGCTATTATAAAAATCTTTTAATGCAATATTTTGACTGTAAGCAGTATATTCACTAGAATTTAGAATTAATTCATAATATCTAGCAGAAACACTTTCCAAGGTAGGTTGTACATTTTGCAAATAATCTAAAGCGTTACATCTACTAATTATAATATTACAGTCAGGCCTAATTTCTAAATTATTAATAAGAGTAAAAAGCTCTTCAGAAAGACCATCATATGCAAACTCTTCAGAGAAAACAACAGCTTTGCAGTGAGATAAATTGACCTTTTTACTAATATAACTATTTATAAGAGAGATACCAGAGTCAATAGAACTGCAATCTACACTAGTAATAGTAGATTGTTGGGATTGGGTGCTTCCACCACCTTCACTAGATGAATCACTTAAAACTGCTAATTGAAGAGTAACTTTAAGCTTATTATTACCATCACCTTTATCAATACCAATGGCAACTGCATATGCTAAAGTTTCCAATCCTCTAGTACTATAACAACCAGTTAGAGAAAAGCAAGAAAGAGTTAAAATTAAAAGTAAACACACAATTTTCTTTTTCATTGCAATTTCTCCTTTCTATGCTTTAAATTTGCCAAAATTAATATAATAAAACTAACAACAAAAACTAATGATATAATTACATATTTGAAAACAGCATCCTGAATAAATTTAATTTGAGCAATATTTTTTATTGAAAGTGCAACCACAAAAATAAAACTGGCAATACAATAGGATAGCTCATCCGGATTTTTAAATCTAACCAATTTATCTACAACATAAATACTAAAAAAAGAGGAAATGCTTAAAAATGATATCATAGCTAATATCCATATAAGAATAAAAATAGCATCAATCCTTTGAAAAAATCTACCAAACTCAATCATTCTAGTAAGCAGATATACAGAAAGTAATTCCTCAGAAAATGAGATAAAAGAAAACATCATAAGTAAACAAATAACACTCAAAAATAAATAAATTGCAGATATTATTGTAGATATGAATGCTACCTTTTTAAATTGTTCAGGATTTTTAAGTATAGGTATTAAAAAATATAAATATGCAAATCCACTAAATGCAAAAATATTGTTAATTCCCACAAGAAATGTTTTATCTGCACCAAATCCTAAAATTGGAAAGATTCTTTGTGGAATAAAATCCTTTACAGTTGCAAAAAGAATTATAAGCATACTAATTAAAAGAATTGGCATAAACATTAAATTTACTTGAGCAATATTTTTAATACCGGATTTGCAAGCAATAACTGTAGGAAAAAAGAAAAACATCAATAAAAATATTATAGGAGTTTCTTCAAAATATATTAGTTTTATACTATTAGCAAGATACCTAAGAGATATACCTGAGATGAAAATAAAAAAGGCAAAATAAGCAATACCAATTATAAATTTTAATACCTTACCACCTAAATATTCAGAAACATCTAAAATATCATTGCTATTAAATGGCTTGAACAGTTTACAAATTAGTGCACAAAAAATAATAGCTATAATGCTAATATAAATAACATTAATCCATGAGGAAGAACCAGTTGTTGAAATAATAACATCTGGTAAATTTAAAATTATTTGATTAATAATTATAGTAACAATCAAAGCAATTGCTTCAACTGTTCCTATTTTTTGATAAGTGCTCATAGATTTTTTCCTTTCCCAAATTTCCACTTCATACTTATTTTTGCCTGAGAACGAGGCTCTTTAGTATTTAAGAAATCCGCACGCTTTTCTCTACGCCACATAGGAGGTATAAAATATGAGGCATCTGTACTTAAATTAGTAACAGGTAAATATGGCGCAAGATATGGAGAGCCAAAAGATTTTAAGCCAGCTAAAACAATTGCATGACAGAAGAATCCAGCTGCAATTCCTAAAAATCCAGCTACAAATGCTAAAATAATATATAAAAATCTATATATTCTAAAAGTAAATCCCATAGAAAAATCAGGAATAGCAAAAGAACAAATACCAGTAATAGCAACAATTATAATTAATATAGGACTTACTAAGTTTGCACTTACTGCAGCCTCTCCGCAATATTAATGCACCAACAATTCCGTATTGTAGGACCAATAGGTGTAGGAACTCTTAAACCTGCTTCTCTAATTAATTCAAAAGAAAATTCCATTAGAAAAATTTCAAATATAACGGGAAATGGAACGGTATTTCTAGAAGCGGCAATTGTAAATAATAATTCTGTTGGTAAAAGTTCTGTGTGATAGTTAGTTATAGCAACATAAAAGCCAGGTAAGAATAGAGTTATTATAATTGCAATAATACGAATAAATTTTAATAAGTTAGAATACCTAAACTTTAAATTAATATCTTCAGGAGAAGATAAAAAATCAATAAAAACAGCAGGCATAATTAAAGAGTATGGACTACCATTTACTAGCACAACAACTCTACCTTCTAAAATATGGTTAACAGCTTTATCTGGTCTTTCTGTTGCAATCATTTGTGGAAATAGAGCAAGGCTATTGTCTTGAATAAGTTGCTCCAATTGACCAGAAGAGATAATATGCTGTACATCAAGGTTATTAATCCTATACTTTACTTCTGCAATCAAATCATTATTAGCTATATTCTTTAAATAACATATAGCAACTTTAGTTTTAGTAAGAGTACCAACAGTGGAGTTTTCAATAATTAAATTTTCATTATTAACAAGCCTTCTTATCATGGAAGTATTAGTTCTTATCTTTTCAACAAAAGCTTCTTGAGAGCCTCTTATAACAATTTCATTTTTAGGTTCAGAAATACTTCTAGTTTCAAAGCCTTTTACATCTAAAACAAATCCAACATTAAGAGTATCTACTATTAAAGCACAATCCCCACCATTTACAGCAGAAAAAATCTCATCAAAAGTAGTTGCTTTTTTTATTGAATTTTGGGGAAGTAAAGAGGTATATATATAATCTTCTAAGTTGAACTTTTTTACTTTTTTTACAGTTATGTTATTTGTAATTGCAGAAGATATAGGTTTAGAAGATTCACAATTTTTAGACATTAGAGGCCTCAAAATAAAATTATCAATAAGCTCAGAATCTACCATTCCATCAATAAAAAGTAAACAAGCCTTATATTCTTTGTTTCTAATACTTAGGTTAAATTCTCTTAAAATAATGTCACTATTAATTAATGTATTGTATTTAACTTTTATAAAATCAATATTTACAGAAAGGGTATTATATAAATTTTGATTATTTTCTTGTTCATCAGGATCAGATAAACTATTATTTGTATTTACCTTTTTAGAAGCCTCTTCATCATTCTTTTCAGGAAGAGAAAACTCATAAGTATCACGAGGCTCATGGTAAAAGAATAATGATTTAAAAAAATGTTTTAATCTTTCCACAAAAAAACCTCCTATACAGCATTTTTGTTGAATAGGAAAAATCGAAGATTTTCCTATTCAACAAAATAAGTTTTTCCCAAAAATGCAAAAATATGCAAAACAAAAACAAAGCAAAAATTTATAAAACATAAAAAACATTGACATGAGAATAAATAACATATAAAATAATGCATGTAGGGGTCGCACTCCTGGGCGACCCGAAAGAAAAAGAAAGAAGGAGAAATACAAATGAAAAACAAAAAACGGAATTACATTAATAGCATTAATAATAACAATAATTGTAATGCTAATATTAGTAGGCGTAACAGTAACAGTTGCAATTAATGGAGGGCTATTTGAAAAATCAAAAGAAGCAGCAAAAGGGACAGAAATAGAAAGAGAAAAAGAAGAACTAACATCAGCAATAGCAACAGCATACAACGTAGAAACAGGAAAAGTTGACAAGACGAAGCTAAAAGATGCATTAGGTACAGGCTGGAGCCTAGCAGAAGGAGATACAGCTCCATATACAGTAACAAGTCCAAAAGGAAATAAATTTACAGTATCAGCAGATGGAACAATAGAATATACTGGAAAAGGAGGAGATGACAATCCACCATCAGGAGACGACGTCCCTTCAACATATACAGAAACAATAGCAAACTTACCAGAAACAGTAGGAGTAATAAAATATAAAGACTTAGAAACAGTAGCAAATTCAGATATAAAAACAGCAGTAGATACAGGAAAAATAAAAGCAGTACTAAAAGAAGGAGAATATATAGCCCCAATACCAACAGGATTTGAAGTATCAACAGTAAGCGGAGAAAACACAATATCAGGAGGACTAGTAATAAAAGAAGGAGCAAATGAATATGTATTCATGCCATGTACAGAAGAAAACTATACAGAAGACAGCTTTGGTCCATTAACAGATACTGGCAGTACAAGTAAAAAAGTATATGATTCACAAGAACAATTAGACTATTATTATGGTGAGAATTATTATAACTATGCTAATGATTTTAACTATGCCCAAGATAAAACAGATATAGAAACAAGTATAAATAAATATAAAGGATTTTACGTAGGAAGATATGAAACAACAATAAATAATGGAACAATAGGAAGCCAAAAAGGAGCAACAGTATTAACAGCAGTCACAAAATTACCAAATGATAAATATTATAGATGGTATGGTTTATATAAAGCCCAAAAAGACCTATATGGAAATAATAGCAATGTATTTAGTTCAATGATAACAAGTAAAGAATGGAATACAATAATGACATTTACTGGATATGGAGACGCAAAAAGAGCAACAAGCACATATACAACAGAGCCCGACCTATCAGGTTCAGCATATAAAGGAACAACAGATACTTATGATTTAACCAAAAATATATATGACTTAGCTGGAAATGTAGGTGAATGGACTCTTGAGGCCTACCGCACCCA
>FR893522.1:191464-201005 GCA_000434035.1 Clostridium sp. CAG:452
CTACTACAGCAGCTATGGGTCTCGCCTCGCACTTTATATAAAGTAGCACTGAGCCCTGAATAGCGATAAAAGATAACGTGTATCAAAGCAGTGGCATGGTAGGTGTTTATGAGATAATAAAAATGTAGTTTTTTTCAAACTGGAAAAAACTACATTTTTCTATTGACATTTACAGAAGTAACAGAAACATGGAACGACCCACTTAAATTGTATTAATAGTAGGAATAAAAAAATAGGAAGGCCTCAGGCCTTCCTATTTTGTATTAAAAATGCATTTTTAAATGCTCCACATTTTTTTGGAAAATTTTGTTGTAATATAAAAATCCATATGGTAGAATATATTTGTTAAAATAGAAATAAAAGGAAAGATATTTTTGAAGAAGAATATAAAAGATTATAATTTAGACGAATTAAAAAATGTAATGGTAGAATTAGGAGAAAAGCCATTTAGAGCAGAACAAATTTTTAAATGGATATTTGTAGAAAATGTTACAAGCTTTGATGAAATGACTAATTTATCATTAGAATTAAGAGAAAAGTTAAAAGAAAATTTTGATTTACACATATTTAAAATAATACAAAAACAAGAATCAAAAGATGGTACAAAAAAATATTTATTTGACGTTTTAGATGGTAATGCAATAGAGTCTGTACTTATGCAATACAAATATGGAAAAACAATATGTGTTTCATCTCAAATAGGATGCAAAATGGGATGTAAGTTCTGCGCTTCAACAGGAGTAAAATTTGTAAGAAACTTAACATCAGGGGAAATAGTAGAACAACTTTTAGCAATAGAAAGAGATGAAAATATTAAAATATCAAACCTAGTATTTATGGGAATTGGAGAACCATTAGACAATTACAATAATGTTATAAATGCCGTACATATATTAAACAATCCAAAAGGAATAAATATGGGAGCAAGGCATATTAGTATATCAACAAGCGGACTAGTTCCTAAAATATATGATTTAGCAGATGAAAATTTACAATGTACACTTTCAGTATCACTACATAGCCCAACAGACGAAAAAAGAAGTCAAATGATGCCAGTAAATAACACATACAACATAGAAGAATTAATGAAAGCATGTAGATATTATATAGAAAAAACAAATAAAAGAATATCTTTTGAATATGCACTTGCAAAAGAAAATAATGATAACATGCAAGACGCAAAAGATCTTGTAAAACTATTAAAAGGTATGCTTTGCCATGTGAATTTAATACCAATAAATAAAATAGAAAATGGCAAATATACAAAAAGCACAAATGAAAACATATTAAAATTTAGAGATTACTTAAACAAAAAAGGAATTGTTGCCACAGTTAGGAGAGAGCTGGGATCAGACATAGATGCAGCCTGTGGTCAACTTAGAAAAAAAGAGGTGGAAAGATGCGAGTCTACGCAAAAACAGATATAGGTAAAGCAAGGGAAATGAATCAAGATTTTTACTATGTTTCTCAGGTGAACGAGAATATGGCTTTATGTATTTTGGCAGATGGAATGGGCGGATATAAAGGCGGAGAAATAGCGAGTAGTTTAGCAACGAATTCATCAAAAGAATATATAGAGGAAAATTTTGATAAAATAGAACATTCAGACGAAGAAATTATGAATTTAATAAAATCTGCAATGAATTATGCTAATATAGCCGTTTATAAAAAAGCAAAAGCAAATGAAGAACTAGAACAAATGGGAACTACTCTTGAGATTTGTATAATATATAACAACAAAGCTTATATTGGTCACATAGGAGATAGCAGAATATATAGAATACGAAAAAATATAATTAGAAGAATAACAACAGATCATAGTTATGTAGAAAAATTAGTAAAAGATGGAACAATAACTAGAGAGGAAGCATTTTATCATCCAAAGAAAAATATGCTTATGAAAGCATTAGGATGTAATGAAAGCATAGAACCAGACATATTAGTAAAAGAGTTCTTAGAAAATGATATTATGCTTATGTGCTCAGATGGATTAACAAATATGCTAACAGAAGAGGCAATATATGACATAGTTCAAGAACAACCAGAAACAGCATGTGAAAATTTAGTAAAAAGAGCAAATGAAAATGGAGGATACGACAACATAAGTGTTATACTAATAAAAAACTAGTAATTTTGTATATTATATAGTTTTAGAAAGAGGGATTAAAATGAATTTAGAAGGGAAGTTACTTGGTAACAGATATGAAATAATAGAAAAAATAGGTAGCGGAGGAATGGCAACAGTATACAAAGCAAAATGTTTGGTACTAAAAAGATTTGTAGCAGTAAAAGTATTAAGAGATGAATTTACAACAGACGAAGAATTTATAAAAAGATTTAATGTAGAAGCACAAGCTGTTGCAAGTTTAACACATCCAAATATTGTTTCTGTATATGATGTAGGACATGAAGGTAATTTATATTATATAGTAATGGAACTTGTAAAAGGAAAAACATTAAAAGAAATAATAGTAGAAGATGGTGCATTAGGCTGGAAATGGTCTGTAAAAATAGCAATGCAAATAGCTTCTGCTTTAGAAACAGCACATAGAAATAATATTATACATAGAGATATAAAACCACACAACATAATTATAACAGAAGATGGAGTAGCAAAAGTAACAGACTTTGGAATAGCAAAAGCAGTTTCAAATTCAACAATTACTGCTTTTGGTACAACAATTGGTTCAGTACACTATTTTTCACCTGAACATGCAAGAGGTGGATTTACAGATGCAAGATCTGATTTATATTCACTAGGAGTAGTAATGTATGAGATGGTTACAGGAAGAGTACCTTTTGATAGTGATACACCTGTTTCTGTAGCGTTAAAACATATGCAAGAAGAACCAATAGAACCAATAAAAATAAAACCAGACCTACCACAATGTGTAAATGATATTATTATGAAAGCAATGAGAAAAGATGCAAATGAAAGATATCAAACAGCAACAGAAATGATAAAAGATTTAGAACTAGCATTAAAACACCCAGAAGAGAAATTTGTTTCTGCACCTAATATAGGAGATTTTCCAACACAAAAAATATCATTAGATTATGCAGAAGAATTACAAAAACAAGAAAAAGGAAAAAAACCAGGAAAATTTGATAAGATAAAAAAATATTTTGAAGAACACCCAGCAGTAAAAGTAATAGCTATAATAGTTGCTTGTATTTTAGTATTTTCAATTGCAATGGGAGGAACATATTTGGCGTTATCATTAGGTAGAGCAAAAGAAGTGCAAATACCTAATTTACAAGGATTAACAAAAGAAGAAGCTGAACAAAAAGCAAAAGAATCAAAATTAAAGATAGAAGTTAGTGAAGAAAAATATCATCTAGAAGTTCCAGAAGGACAAATAATAGAGCAAGATCCTAAATACCAAGACAATTATAAAATAAAAGAAGGAACTACAATTAAAGTTGTAATAAGCAAAGGACAAGAAATTGTAGAAATGCCTAAAGTAGTTGGCAAAACAAGAGATGAAGCAACTAAAATGTTAAAAGAAGTAGGCTTAGAAGTAAAGGTTGAAGAAGAATTTAGTGATGATGTAGAGAAGAACTATATAACAAAACAAGAAGTAGCAGAAGGAGAAAAAATTGCAGCAGGAACAACTGTTACAATTTATTCAAGCATGGGAATAGAACAAGTACAAGTACCAGACTTGTCAGGAAAAACAGAAAGTGAAGCAAAAAGTGCAATAAGTAGTGCTAAATTAAAATGGAAAAGTACAGACAAAACATCAGATTCTAGCAAACCAAATGGCGTTGTAGTAAATCAATCAATATCAAGTGAAAGCATGGTTGACAAAAACACAGAAATAACAATAACAGTAAATGAATTTGATGAAATAAAAACAGGTACAATAAATGTTAATGTAAAATCACTATTAGGTGGAAAAGTTGAATATGAAGATGAAGAAAAAACTGTTGTAAAAAATGTAAGAGTAAAAATAATGGTAGGAAGTGATACTGTTTATGATGAAAAGGTATCACCAACATCAACTAATATTAAAGCAACAAAATCAGACAAAGGCTCAAAAGAAGTAACAGTATATATTGACGATATATGGAAAGCAACAAAAACATTTAACTTTAATACACAATCATCAATAACAATAGAATAATATAAGTATAATTTGGGCGCAATTTATGCGCCTGAAAATATGAATTTTATATGATAGGAGAATTAAAATGGTAGAAATATCAACATCTATACTAACAGTTGAAAAAGAAAAAGCAACAAAAACTTTTTATGACTTAGAAGTAGCAGGAACAGATTATTATCACATAGATATAATGGACGGAAAATTTGTAGAAAAAAATACAGAAGAATTAATGTATGAATATGCAAGCACAATAAAACAAATATCAAACTTACCATTAGATGTGCATCTTATGGTAGAAGATATTAAGCCACATATAGAAAAATACATTCCATTAGAGCCAAGTATTATTACATTTCATTATGAAGCATGTAAAAATAAAGAAGAGATATTAGAACATATAAATTGTTTAAAACAAAACAATATAAAACCTGCAATTTCAATAAAACCAAATACAGGTATAGATGAAATAAAAGAATTTTTACCATTCCTACATATGGTTCTTATAATGACAGTAGAGCCTGGAAAAGGCGGACAAAAATTAATTCCAGAAACATTAATAAAAGTAAAAGAATTAAAAAAGTATATTGAAGATAATAATTTAGATACATATATAGAAGCAGATGGAGGAATAAATAAAAATACAATAAATGAAGCAAAACAAGCAGGAATAGACATAGCTGTTGCTGGTAGTGCCATAATATCAGCAGAAAACTTTAAAACTGCAATAGCAGAGCTAAAATAAAACAAAAGAGAGGATATAAAAATGCTTCAAGAAAAACAAAGAGAAAATACTATTAATACTGAAACATATAAAATAATAAAAAAGAAAAGTAAGCATCCAATAATAACAGGAATACTAAAAGCAATAATAATTATATTTTTATTGCTTTTAATTCTTGTACTTGTAGCAGGAGGATATGCGGCATATAAAGTATATAATATTGTAAAAGATGCACGATTAAGCAAAAATGATTTAACAATTAAATATGAGAACTCAGTAGTAAAAGATATGGAAAATAATACTATAGGAATTTTAAATGGCAATGAAAATAGAGAAAGCATAAGCATAAAAGAAATGCCAGAGTATTTGCCAGCAGCATTTGTAGCAATAGAAGACGAGAGATTTTATGAACACAAAGGGGTAGACGTAAAAAGAACATTAAGAGCAACATACACATACATAAAAAATAAGGGTAAATCGCCATTTGGAGGAAGTACAATAACTCAGCAGATGGTAAAAAACTTAACTCAAGAAAAAGAAGATACATGGCAAAGAAAAGTAAGAGAAATGGCAAGGGCATATTATGTTGAACAAGAAATGTCAAAAGAGCAAATTCTAGAATTATATTTAAACCTAATATTTTTAGGCGATACAGTATATGGTGTAGAAAAAGGCTCAAACTATTATTTTAGTAAAAGTGCAAAAGATTTAGACTTGGCAGAGTGTGCTTTCTTAGCAGGAATAAACCATTCACCTAATTCATATAATCCATTTGATAATAACAACGAAGAGGTTATGGATAATATAAAAAAGAGAACAAAAGTTGTTTTAAATAAAATGAAAGAATTAGGGAAAATAAAAACAGAAGAAGAATATCTACAAGCAGTAAAAGAAGTTGAAGCTGGATTAAATTTTAATAAAGGAGCATTCCCACAAACAGTATTTTCTTATCATACAGATGCAGCAATAAATCAGATAATTGCACAACTACAAAAAGAGCATGACTGGACATACAAACAAGCAAAATTATATTTATCTAGTGGAGGCTTTACAATATATACTACTCAAAATCCAAAAGTACAAACTATAATTGATGAAGAACTTAGCAAAGAAAAGTATAAGCAAACATCAAGAGACAAAAAAGGAAATCCACAACAATCACAAGCAGCAGTAGTATTAATTGATCATACAACTGGATATGTGTTAGGAATTTCAGGTGGAATTGGAGAAAAAACTACAGCATTTGGTTTTAATAGAGCAACAGATGCAGTAAGACAAACAGGTTCATCTATGAAGCCAATAGCAGTATTAGCACCTGCTATAGACCAAGGAATAATAACAGCAGCGACTGTTTTTGATGATAATCCAACATCTTTTAATAATGGAACATATAATCCAAAAAACTTTGTAAACAAATATATGGGATTAATTACAACAAGAAAAGCAATTGCAAATTCACAAAATATACCTATGGTAAAATCTATGTGTTTGTTAACACCAGAAAAATCAATAAAGTTTTTAAAAGAAATAGGAATAACAACAATTGATGATGAAAAGGATAATGTATTAGCATTGGCATTAGGAGGGCTAACATGGGGAGTTTCACCAGTACAAATGGCAGGAGCATATGCTACAATTGCAAATGGAGGAGTATATCAAGCACCAACATTTTATAGTAAAGTAGTAGATGAAAATGGCAATATAATACTAAAACCAGACCAACAACAAAAAAGAGTAATGTCAGAAGAAGCGGCATATGTAGTAAAAGAAATGTTAACAGAAGCAGTAAAAACTGGAACTTCAACAACTTGCACAGTAGAGGGAATGAGTGTAGCTGCAAAAACAGGAACAACAAACAATGATTATGATAGATGGTTTTGTGCATTTACTCCATATTATACATCGGCAGTTTGGTATGGATATGACGATAGTTGCACAATAACTGGATGGGCAACTAATCCATCAGGTCAAATATGGACATCTGTAATGAGACAACTTCATGACGGATTAGAACCCAAAACCTTTGCAGAAACAAAACCAGAAAATGTAGTGGAAAGTGTAATATGCGAGAAATCTGGGTTCTTGGCAACATCAACATGCAAAAATTCTAGAACAACAAGAACAGAATATTTTGTAAAAGGTACAGAACCTATACAAACATGCCCATATCATTCAACAGCAAAAGTATGTATAGATAGTGGGTTACTAGCAACAGAAAAATGTACTAGAACAAAAAGAGTGTATGGTAGAGGAGAATACATAAATAAAAACAATTTATGGAAAACAAGATCTTCTTATGGTTCACCTAAAAATGTGCCATTACAAAGATGCACAATACATCAATAAAAATAGTAGGAGAATATAAATGGATATGATTAATACAATAGATGAAATTGCATATGAATTAATGATTAAGCTAATGAGTAGTGGAATGACTAACTTTATGCTTTTTATGTCACATTTAGGGTCAGCAATAACATTAATTGTATTAACAATAGCATTTATCTTATTACTAAAAAACAAAACAAATTCGAAATTTATTGCAATAAATTTAGTTTTAGTATTTGTTATAAATAGAATACTAAAACTAGTTATTGCAAGACCTAGACCAGAAGTTTTGCAAATAGTACAAGAAAGTGGATATAGCTTCCCAAGTGGTCATAGTATGGTGGCAACTGGGTTTTATGGCTTTTTAATATACTTAATATACAAAGAAGTAAAAAACAAAAAAATAAAATACCCATTAATAGTATTTTTATCTATTTTAATATTATTAATAGGTATAAGTAGAATATACTTAGGAGCACATTATGCAACAGATGTAATAGGAGGATGGATAATAGGTGCTGTATATTTGGCTTTCTTTATTAAATATGGATATAAAAAAATAGCGAAAAAATCAAAGAAAACTTTTTAGTTTCTTTCCATAAAATCACCTCAAATGTTATTATTTACAAATTTATAAAAAAACATATAATTTTAAAATTTATTCATAATGCTTTTATATCTTGACAGTTTGCAATATTCAATGTAAAATAGAGTGGTACAGAAAGTTAAAATATATTCTAAAAAAAGAGTAAATTTAGTTATATATATTAATCTGAACATTGAAAATTAAATAGAAAGAGGTGCATTATTTATGGGTGGAACAACATTAATAGCCATAATCACCTTTCTTATCTCAGCAGCTGTATGTGTGCCAACAGGTATGGTACTAAGAAAAAAAACAGCTGAGTCTAAAATTAAAAGTGCAGAAAGTGAAGCAGAAAAGATTATACAAAATGCAAAAAAAGAAGCAGAAAATACTAAAAAAGAAGAGATTCTAAAAGCTAAAGAAGAAATTTTAAAGGCAAGAACAGACTTAGATGAAGAGATTAAAGAAAGAAGAGGCGAAATTGGACTACAAGAAAAAAGAATAATCCAAAAAGAAGAAAACTTAGAAAGACGTGCTGATAGTTTTGAAAAAAGAGAAAGAGAATTAGAAAGAAAATTTCAAGCAAACGATGAGAAAGCTAAAAAATTAGAAGAATTAGAAGCAAAACAAACAGAAACATTACAAAGAATTTCTGGACTATCTGGAGAAGAAGCTAAAAAGATGTTACTAGAACAATTAGACAGAAAACTTTGCGATGAAAAAGCAGCACTAATAAAAGAATCAGATGCAAAGGCAAAAGAAGATGCAAATAAAAATGCAAGAGAAATTATAGGGTTTGCTATACAAAAATGTGCAGCTGACCATACATCAGAAACAACAGTATCTGTTGTAGCACTTCCTAATGATGATATGAAAGGTAGAATTATAGGAAGAGAAGGAAGAAACATTAAAACTTTAGAAACATTAACTGGAATTGATTTAATAATAGATGATACACCAGAAGCAGTAATCTTATCAGGGTTTGATCCACTAAGAAGAGAAGTTGCTAAAATTGCTTTAGAAAAGCTAATTGAAGATGGAAGAATTCATCCAACTAAAATAGAAGAAATGGTTGAAAAGGCTAAAGAAGAAGTGGAAGCAATTATTAAGCAAGAAGGAGAAAGAGCTGTTTTAGAAACAGGAGTTCATGGATTACATCCAGACTTGGTAAAATTAATTGGTAAATTAAAATATAGAACAAGTTATGGGCAAAATGTTTTAAATCACTCAATAGAAGTTTCAAACTTGGCAAGAATAATGGCAGAAGAATTAGGATTAGATCCAAAAATTGCAAGAAGAGCAGGACTATTACATGATATAGGAAAAGCATTAGACCACGATATGGAAGGAACACATGTTGAAATCGGTGTTGACATCCTTAAAAAATATAAAGAAAGTGATGTTATAATAAATGCAGTTCAAGCACACCATGGAGACGTTGAACCAAAAACAATTGAAGCAGTACTAGTTCAAGCAGCAGATGCAATATCTGCATCTAGACCAGGAGCAAGAAGAGAAACACTAGAAACATACATTAAGAGATTAGAAAAACTAGAAGAAATTGCAGATTCTTTTGATGGAGTAGAAAAATCATTTGCAGTACAAGCAGGACGTGAAATAAGATTAATAGTAAAACCAGAAAAAGTTTCAGATAGTCAAATGGTTATAATGGCAAGAGAAGTTGCAGAAAAAGTAGAATCAGAAATGGAATATCCTGGACAAATTAAAGTTAATGTAATTAGAGAAACAAGAGCAATTGATTATGCAAAATAAAATGAAAAACCGTCGCAAAAGCGA
>FR893522.1:201053-227817 GCA_000434035.1 Clostridium sp. CAG:452
GGTTTTTCGTGCATTTAAGAAAGAAAGTAAAAGTAATGTTCGCTCCCATCAGATTGGGCTTCCCAAGTATTCACACTTTTAAGCATAAGATTAAACTCTTTTGTATCCTCATCTCTATTAAGAATAAGATAAAAATCCAGTCCAGCATATGAGTTTAAAGAAAGTTCATACTCTATGGTATGAAGGTCATGCTGGAATTCTGAGCTTGAAAAGTAGTCTACTAAAGGGAAGCGACAAAAATCATTGGGGTTTACAACATCCATGTTACATAAATCATTTGGAATGTTAACACAGGATGGAACAACACTTGATACTAACTCCCGTAAGGTCATAATAGTGACCCCTTTCAATATAAAGTCATCGAGACTTTGCTCAATGCCTATCAATTATATCATAGGCTTTACATAAAGTAAAGAAAAAATAAGTTGTAAAAAATTATAAAAGAATATATAATAAAGCATAAAGAGAAAGGAGAATGCAAATGAACATTTTAGTTTTAGGGGATATAGTTGGAGAAAGTGCTGTAAAGAGAGTAAAAGAAATATTGCCAAAAGCGATAAAAGAAAATGATATAAATTTTGTAATAGCAAATGGAGAAAATAGTGCTGACGGCATGGGAATAACATCAAAAATATTTAAAGATTTAATGTGCGCAGGAGTAAATGTAGTAACCATGGGAAATCACACATGGGGTAAAAAGGATATATTTAATATAATAGAAAACAAAAACTTGTTAAGACCAGCCAATTATCCAAAAGATGTATTAGGTAATGGGTATGGAATATATGAATACAATAACAAAAAGATTGCTGTAATTAATCTAATTGGACGTGTAGATATGAATGTTTTATCTGAAAATCCATTTATAGTTGTAGAAGAAATTATAAATAAAATAAAAGATAGTGTAGATATAATTATAGTAGATTTTCATGCAGAGGCAACAGCAGAAAAAATAGCGATGGGATATTTTTTAGATGGAAAGATAACTTGCTTATATGGAACACATACACATGTTGCAACAGCAGATGAAACCATTTTAGAGAAAGGCACAGCTTATATAACTGATATTGGAATGTCAGGACCACAAAAATCAGTAATTGGAATGGATGTAGATGTATCGATAAAAAGATTTGTAACAACACTTCCAGAAAGATATAAAACAAGTACAGATTCAAAAATAGTTTGCAATGGAATAATATTGAATATAAATGACGAAACTTGTCGAGTAGAAAAAATTAGACGAATAAAATTATAATATTTGGCGAATTTAGTGCAATTTACGCGATGAAAACTTCCTTTTTTTACCAAAAATATATAGACATATTATCTAAAATATAATATAAAATAATAGTAACAAATGAAACAAAAGATAGAGTTACAAAAAAATAATTTTAGGAGGCAAAAAATGGAAGTTTTAAAAATTTCATCAAAATCAAATCCAAATTCAGTAGCAGGGGCAATTGCGGGATTAGTAAAGGAGAGTAATAAAGCAGAAATGCAAGCAATAGGTGCAGGTGCATTAAATCAGGCTGTTAAAGCAGTGGCGATAGCAAGAGGATTCGTTGCACCATCAGGTGTAGACTTGGTATGCATACCAGCATTTGCAGAAGTAGAAGTGGAAGGAGAAAATAGAACAGGAATGAAATTAATTATTGAATCTAGAAAATAATTAATTAAAATATATGGGGGCTAATTTATTAGCCCCTTTTTGTTGAATAGAATGGAGAACAATATGAAAACTAATGTGTTCAAAACAATATTTTTTACAATAGTGATACTTCTTACAATACTTGCAATATATATAATTTATAAAGATAATAAAAATGAAAGAATACCTACAAATAGTAAAAAAACAGATGTAAAAATTAATAAAGAAATGAATTTAGGAATATGCAATTTTGATACAATAAATCCACTATTAACACAAAACAAAGATGTACAGTATGTAGATAAACTTGTATTTAATTCACTAGTAAATGTAAACAAGAACTTTGAAATAGAAAATGATTTAGCACAAGAAATTTCAAAAATAAATGATAAAACATATATAATAAAAACAAAAGAAAATATGAACTGGCATGATGGGACAAGTTTTACAACAGAAGATATAGCATTTACAATAGAAGCTTTGAAAAATAAAAAAACATTATATAGCAAGAATGTTGAAAATATTATAAAAACTGAGATTATAGATAAAAATACAATAAAAATATACTTAGATGAACCAGTAGCTTTTTTTAAATACATGTTGAATTTCCCAATATTAGCCAGTCATGCATACAACAAGCAAACTTTAGAGGCAATTACAAAAGTGCCAATAGGTACAGGTAATTATAAAATAATACAAATAGCTGAGAATGAAATAAAACTAGAAAAAGCAAATAGTGAATTTCAAAGCAAAATAACTGATATAAATATTAAAATATATAAAAGCATAAAAGAGGTATATTCAAAGTTTTCAAAAAAAGAAATAGACTTAATAACAACTCAAAACATATATTACGAAGACTATATAGGAAGTATGGGATTTAACATAGAAATTTCAAAGGGAAGAAAATTTGATTATCTTGCTATAAACAATCAAAAAAGAGAATTACAGAATAAAGAAGTAAGAAAAGCAATTTACTATGCAATAGATAAAAAAGAAATTATATATAATATTTACAATAATAAATACATTGCAAGCAATTTTCCATTAGATTATGGTTGCTACTTATATCAAAATAATGAAGAAAAAGATGAGTATAATCCAACTCAAGCAAAAGGGACATTAACAGATGCGGGATGGAATTACAGAAACAATATATGGAGAAAGGGTAATAGTAAATTAGAATTTAATTTAGTGGTAAATAGTGAAAACGAAGAAAGGGTGCGTGTAGCAGAGTTAATTAAAGAACAACTAGAAAAAATAGGAATAAAAATTAATATAGTAAAAGTAAATAATAATATATATAACAACTATTTAAAAAATAAAAATTATGATATAATCCTAACTGGAAATATAATTCCTTTGTATCCAGACTTGA
Organism: Clostridium sp. CAG:452; assembly: GCA_000434035.1. Taxonomy (GTDB): domain Bacteria; phylum Bacillota; class Clostridia; order TANB77; family CAG-508; genus CAG-452. Next base: position 204,080 of record FR893522.1, read on the forward strand.
ATTCATATTTGGGAGAAAGCAACTTATCTAATTTCAATAACAAAGAAGTATCTGAAATATTAAAACAAATAGATAGTATAGAAGATAAAGAGCTATTACAGCAAAAATATAATAGGATATATGAAATTTATAAAGAAGAAATGCCATTTATTAGCTTATACAATAATGTCAATTTTATATTATATTCAAGAGAGCTAAAAGGTGACTTATCAAGTAATTGGTATGATGTTTTTTATAACATAGAAAATTGGTACAAAATAAAATAATAATAACAATAAAATAAATTAAAAAAATGCTTGACAAAATAAAATTATCATATATAATAATACCAAACAAGCGTTTGAAACAAGAAACTTAATTTGAGGAGGAAAAATAATGAGCGAGCAAAACACAGAAAAAAAGAGAGCATTGGAAGTAGCATTAAGTCAAATTGAAAAACAATTTGGAAAAGGATCAGTAATGAAACTTGGTGAATATCAAGCAATGAATGTAGAAGCAATTCCAACAGGAGCATTAGGATTAGACATAGCCTTAGGTATAGGAGGAGTTCCTAGAGGAAGAATAATAGAAATATTTGGACCAGAATCTTCTGGAAAAACAACACTTGCATTACATATAATAGCAGAAGCACAAAAAATGAATGGAGAAGCAGCATTTATAGATGCAGAACACGCTTTAGACCCAGTATATGCAAAACATTTAGGAGTAGATATAGATAACCTAATAGTTTCTCAACCAGACACAGGTGAACAAGCATTAGAAATTACAGAAAGTTTAGTAAGAAGCGGAGCATTAGATGTAATTGTAGTAGACTCCGTTGCAGCATTAGTACCAAAAGCTGAAATAGATGGGGACATGGGAGACTCACACATGGGACTACAAGCAAGACTTATGTCACAAGCATTAAGAAAATTAGCAGGAGCTATAAACAAATCAAAAACAGTTATAATATTTATAAACCAATTAAGAGAAAAAATAGGAGTAATGTTTGGAAACCCTGAAACAACAACAGGGGGAAGAGCATTAAAATTCTATGCATCTGTAAGATTAGATATTAGAAAAATAGAAAATATAAAACAAGATGGAGAAATAGTAGGAAACCGTGCAAGAGTAAAAGTTGTAAAAAACAAGGTTGCACCACCATTTAGAGAGGCAGAATTTGATATAGTATATGGCAAAGGAATATCAAAAGAAGGAAATATTCTAGATATGGCAGTAAACTTAGACATAATAGAAAAAAGTGGTTCATGGTTTAGCTATAATGGAGAAAAAATAGGACAAGGAAGAGAAAATGTAAAACAATATCTACACAACAATCCAGAAGTAATGGAAGAAGTAGAGAAAAAAGTTAGAGAAAACTTTGAAGAAGCATTTGAAAAAAGTTTAGGAGACAACGAAGAAGACGAAGACACAGAAGAATAAAATATATTTATAAATAGGAATTTGTGTGAGGGGGAATTCTAGGGACTGTCCTTCAAAATCACCAAACCTGGGGATTTTTGGGACTGTCCTGAATTCACCCGGAATTAAGCAAATTCCAATTTAATAATAGGAGTAATCAATGGATTATGTAGAAGAATTTGACAAACTAAAAACAAAAGTATTAAAATATATATTATTTAAAAAAAGAACAGAACAAGAAGTAAGACAAAAATTTAGAGAAGATTCTGGAGAAATGCTAGATGATGTGATAGAAGAATTAAAAGAATTAGACTACATAAACGATGAAAATTACATACAAAGAGCAGTAAATGAATTTAAAAATTTAAAGAATATGTCAATAAAAGAAATTCAATATAAACTAATGACAAAAGGCTTAAAAAAAGATATAATAGATAATTATATATGCAATAATAAAGAAGAACTATTAGAATACGAAATACAATCTGCAAAGAATATAGCAATAAAAAAACAAAATAGTTTAGAAAGAGAGGAGATAATAGCCTATCTAGCTAAAAAAGGTTATTTATCAGAAACAATAAAAATTGCATTAGAAGAGTAATATTTAAGGAGTAAAAAGTGAACAACATTTTAACATTAGAAACAAATAAATATGCAATAAAACTAGATAATTTCGAGGGGCCTTTAGATTTATTATGTCATTTAGTAGATAAAAACAAAATGGATATAAATCAAATAAAAATATCAGAAATTACAGACCAGTACATAGATTATATAAATAAAATGCAAGAATTAAATTTAGATGTAACAAGTGAATTTATATTAATGGCTTCAACATTATTATTTATAAAATCAAAAAGCCTTTTACCAAAACAAGTAGAAGACGAGGCAGAGCTTACAGAAGAAGAACTAATACATAGAATAATTGAATACAAAAAATATAAGGAGATTTCTAAAAAATTAAAAGAGCTTTACCAAGTATATTCTAAAAGGTTCTATAAAGTACCAGACAAAATAGAATTACCAGCGAGAAAACTAGAACAAAACTATTCAAAAGATTTAATAGAACAGAGTTACAAGAATTTAGTAGAAAAGAATAAATCAAAAATAAATAAAAATGCTATAAACATAGAAAAAATAGCAATAACAGAAACAGTTACTGTTACGAGCAAAGTAAAAGATATATTTAAAGAACTTATAAAAAAACCGAGATTTATATTTAGTAAATTATGTAGTGCAAAAAAATATACAAGACTAGAAACTGTAACAGCATTTTCTGGAATATTAGAATTAACAAGAAGAAACAAAATAAAAGCACAGCAAGAAAGGAACTTTGGGGATATCATAGTAGAAAAAGCAAGCAAGTAGCTTGCTTTTTTATGTTAAGTGTGATAATATTTATGTACTCTAAAGTATTGCCCCATAAATGACCTTATATATTAAGAGGAGGAAAAAGGATGCTTAGAGAAATACGCAGTTGGCAGGAAGAAAAGACAATATTTTCCCATGTAAAATATGTTGGACGGGACTTTTATGGTCCTATGCTTGATCTCATAATTATACATGAGGAGGACTTGATGCCAGTCGTAGAAGTAATAGCAAGTAGCTACAAGTTCGAAGATGTCGCAATTGCTGATGGCATTAACGTGACAGTAGAGAAAGCTGCTAAGGAAATCTTTGATAAGTACGGAAACCACAAAATCAAAACAAAGTTTGGGGATGTTTTAATAACCTCAAGCAATACCACAGAAGCGTTCGATGATTTTAGAAAGAGTTTGCTATTGTTCTAAAATCCAAACTAAATGGGGCAACAGGATGGAGTTCTATCCGAGAGAGGTAAGTTTTATCTTACCTCTCTCTTCTTGTTTAAAAAGTGTGACAAAGCCACATTTTCTTGTAGACTTTGTATAACAATACAAAATTTGGAAATAATATATTTAAATCTAAGGAGTAAATAAAATGTTCATATTTTGGATTGTATTAATACTAATTTCAATTTTGTCAATATTTTTTATAATGCTTATATTATCTACAATACAAATAGAAATAAACAACTTAAACTTTGATTCGAGCAAAACAAAAAGCAAAAGGCTACAAGAATATTTATTTATTATTAAACTAAAGCTATTTAACAAAATAACATGGATAAAATTAAAAATAAATAAAACCAAAATAAATAAAGCAAAAAACAGTAAATTTTATAAAAAAGTAGTATTAAACAAAATAAAGAATATAAAAGGAATGCAGGACTTAAAAGTAGAAAATATAAAAGTATTAAAAGAATTAGAAATAAAAATAGACAAATTAAATTTGTTTTTTGAATTTTGTATTGAGAATAGTGCTGTAACAGCATTTTCAACAGTCATTATATCTACATTAATTTCAGTTATTTTATCCATATTTGCCAATGGTTATAAAAAAGAAAAGTATGAGTATAAAATAAAGCCAATATTTGGCAAGCAAAACTTTTTAAAAATATGTATAGATTGTATAATTAGCCTAAAAATGGTACATATTATAAACATAATATATATTTTAAAAAAGAAAAGGAGTGTAAATAAATATGACAAGCGAACATCCGATAGAAGGACTTATGCTTACAGCAATGAATAGCATACAAGATATGGTAGATGTAAATACCATAATAGGAGAACCTATAGAAACAAGTAACAATATAGTGATAATACCTATTTCTAAAGTTAGTTTTGGATTTGCAGCAGGGGGAAGCGAATTTAATGAAGAAACAATAGATGAGTATATAAAAAAAGAAAAAGAAGAACAAGTGCAATATAAATTGCCATTTGGTGGAGGGGCAGGAGCAGGCGTAACTATAAATCCAGTTGCATTTTTAGTAATTCAAGAAGGAAGTGTAAAGCTTTTACCAGTGAACCATTCATCAGCAATAGACAGACTATTAGATTATGTACCTGATTTATTTGAAAAAGCTAATGAAATGATAAAAAAAACAACCAGTATAAAAAAAGAAATAGAAGATGAAATAATTGAAAAAACAGATAAAGAGATAAAAAAACAAGAAAAGGCAAAAGCTAAAAAGGAGAAAAAAGAACCAAAAGAAGAGACTATTTATGAATTTGAATATGATGAAACAGATGACGAAAATAAAGACGAAAATGAGGAAGATGATTAATGAAAACTCTTGTTGCAATTGTAATTTTATTAGCTGTTTGTCTAACAGGGTGCAAAAATAAACAAGAGGAAAATAACTATACAGTATCAAAAACTAGTTATATTAATGCAGAAAAAAATAGTACCAATAAATATATAGAAAATAATGTGAATAATACAAATATAAACATCACGGAAAAGCCAAAAACACCAACAGAAATAGATTTGGCCTCATTTTCAACTAAAATTATGTATAAAGATACTAATAGACAACACAATATGGCACTTACATGTTCTAAATTGAATGGAACAATAGTAAAGGCGGGAGAGTCATTTTCGTTTTGCAATACTGTTGGAAAAGCCACTGCTGAAGCCGGATACAAAGAAGCAGAAATATTTGACAAACAAGGAAATATAAAAAAAGGTTATGGCGGAGGAAATTGTCAAGTAAGCAGTACATTATATAATGTAGTTCTACAAATACCTGGTTTAAAAGTCCTAGAAAGACATGAGCATAGTAGAAAAGTAAGTTATGTAGAAAGTGGAAAAGATGCAGCTGTAGCATATGGAAGTATAGATTTTAGATTTAAAAATGAAAACAATTATGATATAAAAATTTATAGTGAATCAACAGAAGATTCAATAAATTTAAGAATTGTAAAAATAGAAAACATATAAATATTTACCTTCTAAACATTTAAATTAATGCATAATATTAATTAACAATGCTTAGGAGGTATTTTTTTATGAAATCAAGAAGATATATATCTATTGCAATATTAATGATATTATTTATAGTTTTAATTTCAAGCATATCAAATGCAACAGACTTAGATAGTATATATGTATGGTCAAATAACACTCAAAATACTATTACAACATCTGCAGAACCAGAGAATCAAAGAACGGGGAATTTTTTAAACCTAACATGTGGAAGTGCTATTTTAATGGAACAAAGTACAGGAACAATTTTATATGACCATAATATGCACGAACAATTAAGACCAGCAAGTGTTACAAAAGTAATGACCATTCTTTTAATTATGGAAGCATTAGATAACCGGAACTATAACACTAGAAGACAATGTTCCTTGTTCCGAAAATGCAAGCAAAATGGGTGGTTCGCAAATATGGCTTGATACAACAGAAACACTTACAGTACATGAAATGCTAAAGGCAATATGCGTTGTTTCTGCGAATGACTGTTGCGTAGCAATGGCCGAGTATATTGCAGGTTCACAAGAAATGTTTGTTGAACAAATGAATAAAAGAGCAAAAGAGCTTGGAATGAATGATACGACATTTAAAAATTGTCATGGAATAGATGAGGATGGGCATGTAACTTCAAGTTATGATATAGCAATAATGTCAAGAGAATTAATTACTAAACATCCTAAAATAATGGAATATACAACAATTTGGATGGACAGTTTAAGGGATGGAAAATCAGAACTTGTAAACACAAATAAATTAGTTAGAAATTATGCAGGTTGTACAGGATTAAAAACAGGTTCAACATCTGTTGCATTATTCAATTTGTCTGCAACAGCAACAAGAGATGGATTATCTTTAATAGCTGTTATTATGAAAGGTGAAACAAGCAAAATTAGATTTGCAGAAGCTCAAAAATTACTAGATTATGGATTTTCAAATTATCAATATGCATTATGTGGAAGCAAAGGAGATGTAGTAAAATGTGTAGAAGTAAATAAAGGGCTTATGCCAACTGTAGAATTAACATTAGAAAATGATTGCGGAGCGTTAATAGGAAAAGGACAAAATAAAAATGTAACAACAGATATAAATATAAATAATAATATATTTGCACCTATAAAACAAGGAGAAAAATTGCGGAGAAGTAAAATATTATATAGATGGAAATTTAATAGCAACAAGTAATTTAATTGCAAATAATGAAGTAAAAAAATTAACATTTTCAAATATGCTAGCACATGTGCTAGGAGACTGGGTTAATGTGTTAAGATAAAATGTTGTTTTTATATAAATCTTAATATATAATAAAAAACGAAAGAAGGTTACAATATGAAAACACTAATAGTATCTGGTGGAAATGTAGAAAAAGAAATATTAAATAAAACAATTAAAAATAATAATTTTGATAATGTAATAGCAGTGGATAAAGGATTAGAAATATTGGACGAATGCAAGATGCAGCCTAATTATATTATTGGAGATTTTGATTCTGTAAATCAGAAAATAATAAGCAAATATAATGAAGAAAGAACTATAAAATTAAATCCGGAAAAAGACTTTACAGATACACATATGGCAATAAAATTGGCAATTGAAAAGAAAAGTGATTATATAGTAGTGCTAGGAGGAATAGGAACAAGAATAGATCATACAATTGCAAATGTTCATATTTTAAAAGAATGCATAGATAATAAAATAAGATGTGAAATTATAAATGAAAAAAATAAAATATTTTTAATAAACAAATCATGTTATATAGATTTAGATGAAAAATATAAATATATATCTTTAATACCTCTTACAACACAAGTAACTGGAGTAACATTAAAAGGATTTAAATACTTGCTACAAGATGCAACTTTAACAATAGGAGAAAGCATAGGAATAAGCAATGAGCAAATAGAAAAAAGAGCAGAAATAAAATTAAAAGATGGTATACTAATATGTATTGAATCAAAAGATTAATACAACCATACTCACCTCTATTAAACTAGAAACATATAATATATGGATACACATAAGAGGGGAGGAATTAAAAAGCATGATACTTGAAGGTAAAAAAATCGGATTTGCCCTAACTGGTTCATTTTGCACATTCAAGAAGACGATTCCTCAAATTGCAAAATTAATAGAAGAAGGAGCGGAAGTATTACCTATAATGTCTTTTAATAGCTACAATATAAATAGCAGATTTGGAGAAGCAAATGAGTTCATAAAAAAGATAGAAGAAATTACAAACAAGAAAATAATAAATAAAATAGAAGAGGCAGAAATTATAGGAGCAAAGCACTTAACAGATATAATGGTGATTGCACCATGCTCTCGGAAACACAATTGGAAAACTAGCAAATGGAATTGTAGATACACCAGTACTTACGGCAGCAAAATCAAACTTAAGAAATGAAAATCCATTAGTTATAGGAATAGCTACTAATGATGGACTATCTACTAGTTTAGAAAACATAGGAAAACTAATAAGTAGAAAAAATATATATTTTATACCATTTAGACAAGACAATCCTATAACTAAACCACATTCACTAATGTTCGAACCCAATTATATTTTAAACACTGTATTAGAAGCATTAAATGGAATGCAAATACAGCCAATATTATTATGATTTTCCAAATAATTTTCTTGCAAAACCCAAAAAAGTGTGATATTATATATAACATATTGAAAAAACTATGAAAAAGAGGAGTAGGGTTTACACCATTTTAAAGAGAAAAGAAGTCACCGGCTGAGAGCTTCTTAAAAATAAGAAAACCTGAAGGTAGCTTTGGAGTTGATTACTTGAAATAATAGTAAAGTGATTCGTAAGTCTGCGTTAAAGATATAAGAGATATATAAAATTGTTTTAAAATTATTTTGTATAAATTAGGTGGTACCGCGTTTTTTAAATCGTCCTAGTGCATAGGACGATTTTTTTGTAGGGTTATACATAACTCTTAATAAAAGGTATAGCCTAAAATTAAAAGGAGGAAGAAAAATATGTGCGAAAAGTGTAATCACAACTTAGAGGGTAAATATGAGCCACATGAATTTGAAGACAAAATCTATAAAAATTGGGAGGAGAAGGGTTACTTTAAACCAAGTGGAGATAAAACAAAAGAAAGTTATTGTATAATGATGCCACCTCCAAACGTTACAGGTAAACTTCATATGGGACATGCACTAGATGGTACTTTGCAAGATATATTAATTAGATATAAAAGAATGCAAGGATTTAATACATTATGGCTTCCAGGAACAGACCATTCAGCAATATCAACAGAAGTAAAACTAGTAGAAAAACTAAAGGAAGAAGGAATAAATAAACACGATTTAGGCAGAGAAAAGTTTCTAGAAAGAGCATGGCAATGGACGGAAGAGTATGGAGGAACAATTGTAAAACAACAAAAAAAATTAGGATGTTCAGCTGATTGGAGTAGAGCAAGATTTACAATGGATGAAGGATTATCTAAAGCAGTTTTAGTAGTGTTCAAAAAATTGTATGATAAGGGCTATATATATAAAGGCAAAAGAATGATAAATTGGTGCCCATGTTGTAATACATCTATTTCTGATGCAGAAGTAGATTATGAAGAGGAACCAACACATTTGTGGCATATAAAATATAAAGTTGTTGGAGAAGATAAATACCTAACAGTTGCAACAACAAGACCAGAAACAATGCTTGGAGATACAGCAGTTGCAGTACATCCAGATGATGACAGATATAAAGATTTAGTAGGTAAAAAGTGTATATTACCGATTATGAATAAAGAAATTCCAATAATTGCAGATGAATTTGTAGAAATGGAATTTGGAACAGGTTGTGTTAAAATTACACCAGCACATGATCCAAACGATTATCAAGCAGCTTTATCTCACAATCTAGAAATAATACAAGTTTTTGACGAGAACTTTAAAATGGGAGACTTATGTGAAGAATATAAAGGAATGGACTTACTAGAAGCAAGAGAAGCAATAGTAAACAAATTAAAAGAACTAGGAAATTTAGTAAAAATAGAAGACTATGTTCATAATGTAGGAAAACATGAGAGATGTAGAGCTACAGTAGAACCCAAAATATCTGATCAATGGTTTGTTTCTATGAAAGAAATGGCAAAACCTGCAATAGAAGCTGTAAAAAATGGAGATACAAGATTTATACCACAAAAATTTGAAAAAACATATTTTAATTGGCTTAACAACATTCAAGATTGGTGTATTTCACGTCAAATATGGTGGGGACATCAAATACCAGCATATTACTGTGATGAATGTGGACATATAAATGTAGATATAACAAAACCAGAAAAATGTGAAAAATGCGGAAGCACTAAGCTAACGCAAGACCCAGATACATTAGATACATGGTTTAGTAGTGCACTATGGCCATTTTCAACACTAGGTTGGCCAGAAGAAACAGAGGACTTTAAAACATTTTTCCCAACAAATACATTAGTAACAGGTTATGATATTATATTCTTCTGGGTTGTAAGAATGATGTTCTCAAGTCTTGAACAAACAGGAAAAGTACCATTTAAAGATGTTCTTATGCATGGTATTGTAAGAGATAGCCAAGGAAGAAAAATGTCTAAGAGCCTAGGAAATGGAATAGATCCATTAGAAATAATAGATAAGTACTCAGCAGATGCATTAAGATTTTCTTTAATTTCTGGAACAACAGCTGGAAACGATATGAGATTTATGCCAGAAAAACTAGAGGCAGCAAGCAATTTTGCAAACAAAGTATGGAATGCAGCAAAATTTGTTCTTATGAATTTAGAAGACTATGATAATAACAATGAAAAAATAGAGTTATGCATAGAAGACAAATGGATTTTATCTAAATTAAATACATTAATAGCAGAAGTAAAAGTAAATATGGATAATTATGATTTAGGAGTAGCATTAGATAAAATATATACATTTATTTGGAATGAGTTCTGCGATTGGTATATAGAAATTGCAAAAACAAGATTATATAACAAAGAAAATGCAACAAGAAAAACAGCACAATATGTATTAAATAAAGTATTAGGAGATTCATTAAAATTACTACATCCATTTATGCCATTTGTTACAGAGAAAATCTATAAAGAATTGTACAACAATGACGAAAGTATAATGATATCAACATATCCAGAATATTCAAAAGATTTAGAATTTAAAGATGAAGAACAAGCAGTAGAAGAGTTGAAGGAAGTAATTACAGGAATAAGAAATGCAAGAGCTAAAATGAATGTACATCCATCTAAAAAGTCTAAACTAATATTTGTAACTAAAAAATATGCAGATATTATAAAAGAATCAGAAGAATTCTTAAAAAAATTAGGATTTGGAGAAGAGATAGAAATTAGAGAAAACAAAGAAAATATACCACAAAACGCAGTGAGTATTGTTTCTTCTAATTTAGAACTATTTATTCCTTTTGAAGATTTAGTAGATATAAAAGAAGAAATAGAAAGATTAGAAAAAGAAAAAGCAAAAGTATTAGTAGAAAAAGAAAAGACAGATAAAATGCTTTCAAATCCAGGATTTGTTGCAAAAGCACCAGCAGCAAAAGTAGAAGAAGAAAAAGAAAAACAAGCAAAATTTAATGAAATGATAAAAACAATAGAAGAAAGAATACAAGGATTGAAATAATTTGATATTTATGTAAATCTGTGGTAAAATATAAATATGTACTGAATGTACATAAATTAAATAAAGGAGAGATCATAATGATCAAAAAAATTGCAGAAGCTGTTCTTAATGGGCATGAGAAGATGGATTTCTGGATGTCTAACGCTACATTCAATAGCCTTTTAAATGAGGCTAAGGAGATACGGCTGACAGATGATGGAGACATCGAACTTTGCTTCGAAGAAGCAAAGTTGGTTGTAAACCTGAAAGCAACCATCTACGAATGCAAAAACGGAAAGAGAGCACATGCTAAGCTGTTATATCTTGAAACAAAGGAAAACGGTCTTGCATACGAAATCAACGAAAGAATTAAGACAAAAAACAAGAAATGCGTAATTCTGTAAGCCTTGAAGAAGAGGAAATAAGGAAACTTATTTCCCTTTTCTTTTTTTGTGTTACTTTTATTGGTATAAAAAAGAATGTAATGAATAAATTTAAATGAGGTGAAATAAATGATAAATATGTCTGAAAATATTAGCGAAAATGGAAATAATATTAAAAAGGTTATAAAAGGAAGTGCGTTTTCAATAATTATAACTTTAATAGGATTATTAGTATATTCAATAATACTTAGTTATACAAGTGTGTCAGAAAGCACAATACCAACAATAGTAATTATTATAACAGCAATAAGTATACTAATAGGAAGCACAATAAGTACATCAAACATAAAGAAAAATGGAATAATAAATGGAATGTTTGTGGGGTTAATATATATTGCCATAATATATTTATTGTCTAGTATAGTAACAGGAAATTTTTTATTAAATATTACTTCTATAATTATGATAATAACAAGTGTATTAACAGGAGCACTAGGAGGAATAATAGGAGTAAACAAAAAATAGATTTAATTACACAAATTACAATTTATAAAAAAACTGTTGATATTTTGATTCCTTTAATATAAAATAAAAATGTTATAAAATACAATATTATTGGAGGTGTTGATTTTTGATAACATTAGAAGACGTAAAAAACAATCCAGAGGTTCAGGAACTAGTAATAGGAGCACAGAAGCAGCTGGATGCATTAGGATATACTGAACATTCAGTAAGACATATTAGCATTGTATCACATAGAGCAGGAAGAATTTTAGAAACATTGCAATATGATGAACATAGAATAGAACTTGCAAAAATAGCAGGATATTTACATGATATAGGAAATGGAATAAATAGAGTAGATCATGCACATACAGGAGCAATATTGGCATACCAAATATTAAAAGACATGGGAATGGATTTAAAAGACAGAACAGAAATAATGTCTGCAATAGGAAATCATGATGAACAAACAGGAACTGCTGTTAGTGACATTTCAGCAGCATTAATACTTGCGGACAAGTCTGACGTGCATAGAGACAGAGTAGTAAATAAGAATATAGCAACTTTTGATATACATGATAGAGTTAACTATGCAGTAACAAATGCAGACCTAATTATAAACAATAAAGAAAAAAAGGTAACATTAGACTTAACAATAGATAACCACATTTGTCCAGTATTGGATTATTTTGAAATATTTATGGACAGAACAATGATGAGCAAGTATGCAGCAAAATATTTACAAGTTTGGTTTGAACTAATTATAAATGGTACAAAATTTTTATAGGAGGAAGGCAAAGTGAAAGCACATAAAATAATAACAATAACAACAATTATATTAGCAATAATTATAATTTCAATAGCATCATTTGGGGGAATATACAAGTTAAAAGAATATAAAGTAGTAAATGTAGTTCCAGACTATTTATTGGGAATGAAATTTAATAATAGTAGAGTAGCAAACTTTACTGTAAGTAATGAAATAGCAGAAACAAAAATTTATGATAAAGACGGAAATGAAGTAACAGAAAAACAAGAAGGAGTAGAATATACAGAAGAAAATGGTTATACAACTGTTGAAACAAAAGTAAATAGTGAGGAAAGCTTAACTACTTCAAACTATAAACTTGCAAAAAAGATATTAGAAAAAAGATTAAAAGACCTTAAAGCAGAACAATATACAATAAAATTAGATGAAAAGAATGGAAATATTCAAGTAGAAACTTCTGAAAATAAAGATACAGATGAAATACTAGCAGTACTTGCGCAAAAGGGAGTATTTGAATTACAAGATAGCGAAACAAAAGAAGTGTTATTAAATAATAGTAACATTAAAAGCACGGCTGTAGTATACGGACAAACAGAATCAGGAGTTGCAGTATATTTACAAATAAAATTTGACAAAGATGGAACAAAAAAATTAGAAGAAATAAGCAAAAAATATGTAAAAACAACAGAAAAACAAACAAATGAAAATGGCGAGGAAGAAGACAAAGAAGTAACAAAAGAAGTTTCAATATTATTTGATGGACAAGAATATAGATCAACATATTTTGGAGATACAATAACAGATGGAACTTTAAATGTTGCAATGGGAAGCGGTAAAGATAGTTCTTCAGTAGAAAATTATGTATTAATAGCAAATGAATTAAAGGCAATATTAAATAGCGGAATATTACCTATACAATATGAAATAAGTGAAAATACAGTATCACCAAGAATAACAACAGACAACATAAAAATGGCAGCATATGTAGTTTTAGCTATATTTGCAATCAGCTTAATATATTTTGTAATAAAACTAAAACTTAAAGGGCTTCTAGCAGCCGTACTACAAATTGGTTATACAGCATTATTACTATTAACTTTAAGATACACAAATGTAGTAATTTCATTAGAGGGAATAGTGGGAATATTAGTAGGAATAATACTTAACTATATGTTTATATACTTTGCATTTAAAAATGTAGAAGGGAATTTTGTAAAAGACATAATGGCAAAATTCGCAGTAAGATTAATTCCAATTTATATTATAGCAATTGTATTTACATTTAATAGATTAGCAAATATTGCAAGCTTAGGAATGACATTAGTATGGGGTCTAATAATCCTATATGTATATAATTTAATATTCACACAAGTAACACTAAAAGAAATAAAAAAGTAGTGTAAGACATAACAAGGAGGAGAAAAATGTTTAAAGACAAGAAAAATATATTTTTGGCAATAATAGGTATTGTAATATTAGCTGGAATAATAATGTTTTGTATAAAAGGATTAAATTATAATCTATCATATGGAAAGAATGCTAGTATTTCAGTAAATATGGGAAAAGATGTAGATAAAAATGAAGTAAAACAATTGGTGGAAGAAACAATAGGAAGCAATGCAAATGTTAGAACACTTAATGAATCAAATAGTTCTATATTAATAACAGTTAAAGAAATATCAGATGAACAAAAAAATAATTTAGCAGCAAAAATCAACGAAAAGTATTCATTAGAACTATCACAAGAAGATTTAAAAATTACAAACAATGCACAAATAAAATTATGTGATTTGATTAAACCATATATTGCTCCATCTATAATTTCAATAGCATTAATTATGATTTATTTTGTAATAAGATATAGAAAGTTTAAAATAGGAAAAATAATATTAGAAACAATGGGTTCAATAGTAATATCGGAAGCTTTTCTATTTAGCATATATGCAATTACTAGAATACCAGTAAATAGCTTAACAATGCCATTAGCAGTAATTCTATTTGTTATAGTAATAATAGCATTAATAGAAAAATATAGAAAAGAAGACATAAAAAGAAAAGAACAAAATAAAAGAAAATAACAATAAAAAATATCTATCATATAATATAATAAGAAAATACATATCGAATGGGAAAAGTCTCATTCGATATTATTATATAAAAGGTGATAGAATGAATATTTTAAAGTTTTTTAATTTTAATAGGCAAAGTCAGAATCTATCTTTAAATGAGATAAAAGAAATAATAAGAAATGACGAAAATGTTATTTTAATAGATGTTAGAAGTAGACAAGAATTCTTAGAAGGACACTTAAATGGTAGTATAAATATTCCATTATATGAGCTTGAACAATGTTGTGAAAGAAAATTAATAGACAAGAATTCAATAATAATAACATATTGTCAATGCGGAGCTAGAAGTAAAAAGGCAATAGTAATATTAAAAAAACATGGTTATAAAAATGTGTATCATTTAAAGGATGGTTTAGATTCAATTTAAAAAGCTACTCACTTTTAAGTGAGTAGCTTTTATTAAACTCAAAACTAAAATTTATAATCAATTTTATTATTTTTTATATATCTGCTCAAATTGTTTATAGTAATTCCGCTTTCGTTAGAAAGTTCTTGTATAGAATTAAAATTAATATTATCTTCCATAATACTATTTAATTTAGCTATATCAAACATATCCTTTGATTCGCAATTACAACAAACATCATTATTTGACATAAAAAAACAACCACAACGTGCACATTTCTTAAATTCCATACAAAATTACCTCCATATTTCAAAAAATATTTTATCATAAAATGCAAAAAAAGCAAGTAAAAAAATGTAATTTGTATAATTAAATTTAATTCACAAAAATATAAAAAATAACATATTATATAAAAAATACATATGGAGGTAATTAGTATGAATACATTATTAATATTTTTTGCATTACCAATAGCTGTAATAATAGTATCAGCAATATTACAAAAAGTTTTAAAATGCCCGTTAGCTGTTGCAGCATTAATATTTGCAATATTTCTAGTCGTTACATTTTCGGCCTTCGATGCAACATTTTTAATAGCAACACTTGCATATACAATACTTGCATTTATCACTGCTTTAATAGTTCAATTGCTTTGCAATGAAAATAACAATGAAGATGATGACGACGACAGTGGATGTGGATGCTTAAATAATTTGTTAAATACAAATAATACAAATTCCAACACTAATTCAAGCGGATGTGGATGTAATAGATACAGAAGATTTTAACTATAACCCTTTCTAACAGTTATTTCTATTGACAAAACTGAAAAATATAGTATAATAAATATGTAAATTTGTTTTAGGAGAAAGATATGTTAGCAAAAACATGGAAAAAAATAGGATTAATAATTTTAATAATTGCATGTTTATGGAACATAGTTGGAAAACTAGTTCATAGAATTTCATTTGACAATGCGATAGAAGCAGCAAAAGCACAAATGCAAAGTGTAAAAACACAAATACAAATAAAGAAAAATTAGTTAAAACATTGCCAAATAAAAAAATATATGTTAAAATATTAAAGTCGCTTAAAAAGTAAAAAATAATTCATGATAGAAATATATTGTAAATTAAGGAAGAGGTGAATGCAAAATGAAAAAAGATATACAACCACAATTTGAAAAAACAACAATTACATGTGCATGTGGAAATGTATTAGAAGTAGGTTCTACAAAAAAAGATTTAAAAGTAGATGTATGTTCTAAATGCCATCCTTTCTGGACAGGTAATTTAAGAAAAGATACAACAGGTGGAAGAGCAGATAAATTTAAAAAGAAATATGGAATTGAATAATTCAAAAACAAAAGAAGCACTCTTAAGAAAAGAGTGCTTTTACAATATTAGGTGAAAAAAATGGATAGTAAAGATTATAAAATGATAAGGTTTTTTCGTCAATTAGAAAAATTAATTGATGCTGGTGAAGTAAAAAATATAGGGATCATAACAGACAAAGATGGAACAATTATGATTGACAAAGAGCTAAAAAATATATTAAAAGAAATTAGAACAAAATCAACTAAAGCTGATATACACATTATTGCAAATACAGGAAGAACAGTTGCAGATATGATAGAATGCTTGAGAAAAGAAAATATTCCATTACACTATTTTGACTACATAATTGGAGATAATGGAGCTACATGCTTAGATGTAAGAAAAAAACAAGAGATATTTAAAAATAGAATGAATGCAGAAGATGTGGACAAGGCGATTGAAGAGTTTTTGGCAATTGGGGGAAAAGAGCATAATATACGTATAACAGATGGAGAACATATATATGCTTACGATACAGATGAAGTTAGAAACTATTATAAAAAGAGCAAAAATGTAATATATATGAATAGTTTTGAAAACTTAGATGGTATAGACATAACAAAGCTTACATTAGCAGGAACACACGACCAAATAACAAGAGTAAAAAAATACATAGAGCAAAATATAAAAAGGGGAAAGACACATTTAGGACAAACCTCATTTCCTAAAAAACAAGATAATAACTATAGAATGGATTTTACTGGAGAACACACAAAAGGAACAGCTGCTAAATTTATAAAGAAAAGAATAGGATTAGATACATGCATATATTTAGGAAATGACTTGAACGATATCAGCATGTTTGTAGAAGGCATTAAAGATGGAGATTTTATTGTAATAGTAGACAGTGCAGATAAAAAAACAGCAGCTGTTGTAAAGAAATACTTAGACATAGAATGCGATGAAAGAGGAAAGAAGTTAGAAGAGGTAAAACTTTTAGAGGTAGATGAAAAAGATGCAAATAAATTTCTTTTGAAATTTCATAGAATATTAAGAAATATGGAGAGAAAAAATGATACAGAACAACCTATGCTTAATTATCCAGAAATGCACCAAGAAAGTAATAGAGAAAGCAAACAAAAAATAAAAGTAGCAAGAAAAACTTCTACAAATAAAAAAGATAGAATCAGATAAACTGCAATGGAATTTAATTCCTTAGCAGTTTTTTTACGCACTTTTTGTTGAAAATTATGTTATTTTATAATAAAATATAATGGTTAATTGGAGGAGTTTTAATGAACACAGAAATAATAGAAAAACAAAAAGAATATATAGAAAAAGTAAAAAAAATAAATGACAATAAAAATAAAAAATATTATATTTTAACAATGGGATGTCAGCTTAACGAAAATGATTCTGAAAAATTAATTGGCATAATGGAAGAAATGGGATATTCAAAATCCGAGGACATAAAAAATGCAGATTTATATGTTATAAATACATGTTGCGTTAGAGAAAATGCAGAAGAAAAGCTTTTTGGAAAACTTGGAGAATTAAAAAAAATAAAGGAAAATAAAAATATAATAATAGCAATAGGCGGATGTATGATGCAAGAAGAACATATTACAGAAAAAATAAAGAAAAGCTATCCATTTGTAGACATAGTGTTTGGAACACATACACTTCATAAATTTCCAGAAGACTTATATATTGCTATAACAAAAAATAAAAAGGTAAAAGACGTAATAGATATAGATGGAGAAATTTATGAGGGCTTACCAGTAAAAAGAAGTAGTAACAAGCAAGCCTCTGTTATAATAATGTATGGATGTAATAATTTTTGCAGTTATTGTATAGTACCGTATGTAAGAGGAAGAGAAAGAAGCAGAAAACCAGAAGATATTTTAAATGAAATAAAAGAACTTGCAAAAGAAGGTTATAGAGAAATAACATTACTTGGACAAAATGTAAATTCATATAAAGGTGGAGAAAACTACAATTTTGCAAACTTATTAGAAGACGTAGATAAAATTGAAGGAATAGAAGTAATAAGATTTGTTTCGCCACATCCAAAAGACTTTACTGATGATGTAATAGATGTAATAAGCAAAAGTAAAAAAATATCAAGATTAATACATGTACCACTTCAATCAGGCAGTACCAATGTATTAAAAGAAATGAATAGAAAATATACAAAAGAACAGTATTTGGATTTAATAAAAAGAATAAGAGATAAAATTCCAGATGTAGTATTTTCAACAGACATAATAGTAGGTTTTCCAGGCGAGACAGAAGAAGACTTTGAAGATACCATTGATGTTGTAAAACAAGTTAATTTTGAACAAATTTTTATGTTTATATATTCTAGAAGAGTAGGAACTAGAGCAGATAAAATGGAAAATCAAATTCCAGAAGAAATAAAACATAAAAGATTTGATAGATTAAAACAAGTATTTGAAGAAAGTGTTGAAGAAAACAACAAAAAATATGTAGGTACAACACAAAAAATATTAGTAGAAGGACATAGTAAAAATAACCAAGATATGCTTACAGGTAGAACAGATACAAACAAAGTAGTTATATTTGAAGGGCCTGAAGAACTAATTGGAAAAATAATAAATATTAAAATAGTATCAGAACACAAATGGTATTTAAAGGGAGAGGTATAAAATGGCAGAGTTTTCTCCAATGATGAAGCATTATTTAGAAATAAAAGAACAATATAATGATTGCATAGTGTTTTATAGATTAGGTGACTTTTATGAAATGTTTTTTGATGATGCAAAAACAGCATCAAGAGAACTAGAAATAACTTTAACAGGTAGAGATTGCGGACAAGAAGAACGTGCACCGATGTGTGGAGTTCCATTCCATGCAGCAGAAAGTTATATAGCAAGACTAATAGAAAAAGGCTATAAAGTTGCAATATGTGAGCAATTAGAGGATCCAAAAACTGCAAAAGGTATTGTTAAAAGGGACGTAATAAGAGTAGTAACACCAGGAACAGTAATAGAGTCTAATATGCTAGACGAAAAGAAAAATAATTATATAATGTCAATATACAAAAAGGGAATATACTTTGGAATAGCAGTTTGTGATGTAACAACAGGAACATTTTTATCTACAAAAATAGAAGAAACAAATAATTTTGCAATGCTTTTGGACGAAATATCAAAATATAATCCAGCAGAAGTAATAGTAAATAAAATGTTATTTAATTGCAAAGAAGAAATAGACGAAATAAAGCTAAGATTTAAGGCATACATTAATTGCTATGATGAAGATTTATTTAAAAAAACTTCACCGGACTTTTTAGAGCCATATTCTTTTGTAGATGACAGCGACAATAAAATAAAAGAACCGGAGCAGAATGAACTACAAATACCAGCAATTGTAGGTTTGTTGAATTACTTAAATCAGACTCAAAAAATAAAATTAGAACACATAAATATAATAAAAATGTATTCAACACAAAAATATATGTCTTTAAATTATTCATCAAGGCGAAATTTAGAATTAACAGAAAAGATGAATAATCAAGGCAAAAAAGGAACATTGCTTTGGGTATTAGATAAAACTTATACCTCAATGGGAGGAAGACTTTTAAGAAAATGGATAAATGAACCTCTTTTAGATAGCAAAGAAATAAATAAAAGATTAAATGCAGTAGAAGAGTTAAAAAACGAAGTTATTTTTAGGGGAGATATTATAGATTCACTAAAAAGAATTTATGATATAGAAAGATTAGTTGGAAAAATTGCGTATGGAAATAGTAATGCTAGAGACATGATAGCATTAAAAAATTCATTAAAGCAATTACCATATTTAAAAAAGATATTGGCAACCAGCAAATCTGAATTACTACAAAATTTATATTTAAGTTTAGATGAATTAAATGACATTCATGATTTAATAGAAAAATCAATAGTAGAAGACCCACCAATTACAATAACAGAAGGTGGAATAATAAAGATTGGTTATAACGATGAAGTAGATGAATTAAAAAATGCAACAACACAAGGCAAGAACTGGTTAATACAATTAGAAGCAAAAGAAAAAGAAGAAACAGGTATTAAAAATCTAAAAGTAGGATTTAACAAAGTATTTGGATATTTCTTTGAAGTTACAAAATCATATTTAAATTTAGTTCCAGATAGATATATTAGAAAGCAAACACTTGCAAACTGTGAAAGATATATAACAGAAGAGTTAAATGAACTAGAAAGTAAAATTTTAGGAGCAGAAGAAAAGGTTGTTGACTTAGAATATAAATTATTTATAGAAATAAGAAACAAAATTGCAGTAAATATAGAAAGATTACAAAAAGCTTCAAATATTATTTCTATATTAGATGTACTTACATCATTTGCAATAGTTGCAGAAGACTACAACTATCAAAAGCCAATAATAGATGATGGAGGAATAATAGATATCAAAGGTGGAAGACATCCTGTTATAGAAAAAATGTTACCAGCTGGAGAATTTATAGATAATGACACATATCTTGATGAAGAAAATGAACAGATGAGCATAATAACGGGACCTAATATGGCAGGTAAATCTACATATATGAGACAAGTTGCTCTAATTGTACTAATGGCGCAAATAGGAAGCTTTGTGCCAGTAACATCTGCAAGAATAGGAGTTGTAGATAAAATATTTACAAGAGTTGGTGCATCAGATGACTTAAGTATGGGACAAAGTACATTTATGGTAGAAATGATGGAGGTTGCTGAAATATTAAGAGAGGCAACTAAAAAGAGTTTGGTAATATTAGATGAAATTGGAAGAGGAACATCTACTTATGATGGACTTTCAATTGCATGGGCGGTTGTAGAATATATAGCGGACAAAGAAAGATGTGGAGCAAAAACATTATTTGCAACACATTATCATGAATTAACAGAACTAGAGAATCAAATACAAGGAGTAAAAAACTATTCGATAGCGGTTAAAGAAAAAGGCGAAGACGTTATATTCTTAAGAAAAATTGTAAAAGGTGGAACAGACGAAAGCTATGGAGTACATGTTGCAAAACTAGCAGGAGTGCCAAAAGATGTTACAAAGAGAGCAAACGAGATATTAAGAAGTTTGGAAAGAAAAAGTATACTAGGAAAGAAAAATCAAGAAAAAGAAAACAAGAAAATAGCAACAGGACAATTAGATATGTATAATTATAAGTTGGCAGAATTAGCTCATGAAATAGATAAAATAAATTTAAATGAATTAACACCAATAGATGCATTAAATATCCTAGTAAAAATGAAAGATAAAATAAAATAGAAAAAACAATAAAAAAGTAAGACAAAATATCGAAAATTGTCTTACTTTTTTGAACCAAAGTTATACTTATTATAGCATTAGAAAAACTAAAAAGCAAACAGCAAAAAAATATAAATTAGTGTAAAAAACAAAGTATAATAAAGATAAAATAAGTATAGTAATTAAAAGATATTTTATTTGAAAAAATAGTATCATTGTAAAAAAGAAAAACATATGATAATATAAATACAATCTTAAAAGAAACAATTAAATAGTAAATAATTTTCCCTGCGTAGTGCGTAAGGACTGAATTTTTAGAACCAACAGATAAGGAAAGGGAGCTTGGAACTCTGAATATGGCGTGCATGCTTGCACTTTAAGTAGCAAGAAGCCCACAAGTATTTAGGAGAGCACCCACCTGTGTAAGAGCAGGTCCTTAAAAATTCTAATACCGACGGCTAAGGCGGGGCTTTTTTTGTTGAATAGGAAAAATTGTAAAAAAACCTTTTTTATGCTAATATAATAAAGAAAAAATAATTCGAGAAGGATAATAAAAATGAATATAAAACAAGCATTGGAATATGGAATAGAGCTGTTAAATAAAAATAATATAGAAAGTCCAAACTTAAAAACAAGAATGCTATTAGCAAATATTTTAAATAAAAACAAAGAATATCTACTAATACATGATACAGAAGAATTAAATATAAGCAATATAAATAAGTATAAAGAAGATATTCAAAAACTAGCAAATGGCACACCAATACAATATATAATAAACAAACAGGAATTTATGGGATTGGAATTCTATGTAGACAAAAATGTATTAATTCCACAACCAGATACAGAGATATTGGTAGAGGAAGTTATAAATATATGTAAAGAACGGAAGCCCAAATAAGATCATAAAAATATTAGATTTATGTACAGGAAGTGGCGCAATAGGTATATCAATTGCAAACAATATAAAAAATTGTGAGATGACTCTTTCGGATATTAGTTATGATGCATTAAAAATTGCACAAAGAAATTCTGTAATTGCTGAGGGCTTTGGTAATTCTCAAAAAAGTAACATCAGAACAATCCAATCAGACCTTTTTGAAAAAATAGAAGAAAAATTTGATGTTATTGTTTCAAATCCACCTTATATAGAAACTAAAACAATACAAACGTTAGACAAAGAAGTACAAATGGAACCAAAACTTGCGCTAGACGGCGGAGAAGATGGATTAGATTTATATAGAAGAATAATAAAAGAAGCATATAAGTATTTAAATAATAATGGAACTTTGGCGCTAGAGATAGGTTATAATCAAAAAGATAAAGTAATAAACTTAATAAAAGCAAGTAATATGTATAAAGATATTTATTCTAAAAAAGATTTATCAAATAATGATAGAATTGTAGTATGCAAGAAAAGGAGTAATTAAGATGTCGTTTTCTTCAGATTTAAGAGAAGAATTAATTGAACTAAAAATGTGGGATAATAATAGTAGTTTAAAACAAGATGAACAATTAAGCAGGCTATTAATTAGAGAAGCTTTTATAAAAAAAGGCTTTATTAATGATCCAAACAAAGATTATCATTTAGAAATATTATTTAAAAGCAAAGAAAAAGCAGAACAATTACAAGAAATAATTCAAAACTTTGGAATAAACATAAAGTTTACAACTAAAAATTCAGATTATATGTTGTACTTAAAAGATGGAGAAGAAATATCATCTTTTCTAGCATTAATGGGAGCAAATAAATCTGTAATAAAGTTCGAAGAAATTCGAGTTATGAAAGAAACAAGAAATAATATAAATAGATTAGTAAATTGTGAAACAGCAAATTTAAATAAAATAATAGATGCATCAATTAAACAAGTTAATGCAATAAAAAAATTAAAAAAAGAAAAGAAATTTGAAAACTTGCCAGAGAATCTAAAAGAGCTAGCAAATTTACGAATTCAAAATCCAGAGGCGAGCTACCAGGAACTAGGAGCTATGTTAAAAGAGCCAATAGGAAAGTCAGGAGTAAGCCACAGATTAGAAAAAATAGTAAAAATTGCAGAGGAGTAAATTATGAGAGATTTGGGCATATACATGCACATACCATTTTGCAAAAGAAAATGTGCTTATTGTGATTTTATATCATTTTCAGATAAAACTGAATTAATAGAAAAATATAG
>FR893522.1:227875-234496 GCA_000434035.1 Clostridium sp. CAG:452
GAAATAGATAAATGTAATATAAATAAAGATAATTATAAAATTAAAACAATATATTTTGGAGGAGGAACTCCATCATTTATTGAGAGCAAATATATAGTTGAGATATTAGAAAACGCAAAAAGAAAATTTAACATATCAAAAACAGCAGAAATTACAATAGAAATCAACCCAGGAACTATAACAGAAGAAAAACTAAAAGATTACTATGAGGCAGGAATAAATAGAATAAGTTTTGGATTACAATCTACAAACAGTGAACTTCTTGAATTAGTAGGAAGAATTCACAGCTATTCAAGTTTCATAGAAGGTTATAAACTAGCTAGAAAAGTGGGATTTAAAAATATAAATGTAGACTTAATGATAGGTTTACCAGTTCAAACCTTGGAAGATGTACAAACAGATTTAAAAAGAATAATAGAATTAAATCCAGAGCATATATCTGTATATTCTTTAATAGTAGAAGAAGGAACAAGAATAGAAGAAAAAATAAAAAACAAAGAACTATATTTGCCACCAGAAGAATTAGAAAGAAAAATGTATTGGGAGGTAAAAAAACAATTAGAAAAAGCAGGATATGTTCATTATGAAATATCTAACTTTGCAAAACCAGGATATGAATCTAAACATAATCTAAGTTGTTGGAATCAAGAAGAATATTTAGGCTTCGGAATTGCAGCACATTCATATTTTAATGGAGAAAGATATTCAAATACAGAAAATTTTGATAAATATTTTGAACATCCAGAAGATAGCAAAATAATACATGAAAAACAAACGCAAGAAGACAAACAAAGAGAATTTATGCTTTTAGGATTAAGGAAAATAGAAGGGGTTAAAATATCTGACTTTAAAAATAAGTTTATAGAGAACCCAATATATTTATATAGGGAAAGCCTAAGTAAATTAGTAACTCAAGGATTAATTGAAATAGATATAGACAATATAAAATTAACAGATAGAGGCGTAGATTTAGCAAATTTAGTGTGGGAAGAATTTGTGTAAATTTGCATTTTATGTAAAGCTGTGGTATACTAAAATAGTATTTACCTTTATAGATCCATAGGTATGGCAACTGGTTTATACAACAAAAAATTTTTTATGGAGGTTTTAACATGGATGCTACAAAATTGTCTAGAGTGGTTGATGAACAAATTCGGAGGCTGGAAGAGCATGAAATAAAATTTTCTGCAAATTTCAGATCAAGGCTAAAAAAGGAGATAATAAAGAATTATGCATCGAGCTATCGACTGGTTAGTAGAACAACATTAGAGTCGATAATAAAAATGTGTAATTTGTGGAAACACTATTTAGCTAGCGAAGAAGACTGGCATAAGCTGGTCTGTGAGAAACTTCTGGAAATGTATAGAATCCATACTGCAGTTATTTCAACACATGAAGATTTACCTTCATATATTGGAAATGCAACTGCAATCGCACCAAATGCAAATTTACCAAAATGTAGAACTACATGGACGTGTTTTACAGGAGAAGTATTTTTGCAAAACGGCTTTGGTTCACCAAAGACGGAAATTTAAAGTTTAGTCCCCTTAAAAAAGGGGACTAAATTTTTTATAAAAAAATTAGCAAACTGTATTGACAAGTGCTAAAAATGATGTATAATAAATTAGCAGTCGGAAATAATAAGTGCTAATGAAAGGAGAAGACATGTTAAGTAATAGGCAAAGAGATATACTAAAAGCAATAATAGAAGAATATATAAATACAGCCGAACCAGTAAGCTCAGCAGCTATTTTAGAGCGTTATGGATTAAATTGTAGTAGTGCAACTATTAGAAATGACATGTCAGAATTAGAAGGATTAGGATACTTAGAAAAGCCACACACATCAGCAGGTAGAATACCATCTGTTAAAGGTTATAGATTTTACGTAGATGAGCTTTTAAATGATGAGAACATTACATTAGAAGAGATTGATTATATAAAACAAAACTTGCAAACAAAAGTAAATGAAATAGAAGATTTAACAAAAATAACAACAAATACAATATCAGAGATGACACACTATACAACAGTTGCAATTGGACCAGACTCTGCAAGCAACATAATTAAAGATATAAAATTTATCCTTTTGGGAGAAAGACTTTTGATGGCAGTAATACTTACGGAAAATGGAGCAGTTAAAGAAACAATTATTAAATATGACGAAGACCTTACACAAAATCAAGTGAAAGATTTAAATATTACATTTAATAATAAGCTAAGAGGAAAACATCTAGAAAAAATAGATAAACCTATGGAAGAATACATTTTGTCAACAATGAAAAGCCAGGCAAAAGTTATAAAACCTATAATACAACAAATGAACAAAGCAATAGAAGAAACAAACAAAATATACTTAGAAGGAGCAAGCAAAGCATTTGATTTTCCAGAGTTTGAAAAAATAGATACAGCCAAAAATTTCTTAAGTATATTAGATACCAAAGAAGAAATGGTAGAAATATTAAACTCAGGACTTGCCAAAGATATAAATGTATATATTGGTGATGAAAACGAAAACAAAGATTTAAAAGATTTAAGTATAATTACTTTTAAGCATAAAGTAGGAAATAAAGACATGGGAACAATTGGAATAATAGGACCAAAACGTATGAATTATTCTAAAGTAATTTCCATTATGAAATATATAAGTAAAAAACTAAATGATATAGACAAAAATTAAAAAAATTACAAATATAGGAGGATAAAATGTCAGAAGAAAATTTAGAAAAAAACAAAATTGAAAATGAAGAGAAAGAAGTTGTCAAAGAATCTAATACAATAAAACAGGAATTAGAAGAAACAACAGACAGACTAAAAAGAATAATGGCAGAATTCGAGAACTTCAAAAAAAGAAGCAACAAAGAAAGAGAAGCTTTATACAACTCTCTTTTAGCAGATATTATAGCAAGTTTCTTACCAGTTATAGATAACCTAGAAAAAGCAGTACAAGCAAAAACAGAAGATGAAGGATACAAACAAGGAATAGAATTAGTACTAAAACAATTTGTAGATGTATTAACAAAATTCGGAGTTGAAGAAATAAAAACAGTTGGAGAAACTTTTGATCCAGAAGTTCACGAAGCAGTAAGTAGCATTCAAGATGAAACAAAAGGAGAAAAAGAAGTAGTACAAGAATTTAGAAAAGGCTACAAGATTGGAACAAAGGTAATACGTCATGCTATGGTAGTAGTAGCTAATTAGCATGAAAAACTTCGTCTTGAGCACATAAAAAATGTTATTAATTTTAAAAAATATATAAATTTTCAAAGGAGGATGACAAATATGTCAAAAATTATTGGTATCGATTTAGGTACAACAAACTCATGCGTTGCAGTTATGGAAGGTGGAGAGCCAGTTGTAATTCCAAATCCAGAAGGAAATAGAACAACTCCATCAGTAGTTGCATTTTCAAAAAATGGTGAAAGATTAGTAGGACAAATTGCAAAACGTCAAGCAGTTACTAACCCAGACCATACAGTTATCTCAATAAAAAGAGATATGGGAACAAATAAAAAAATTAAAATTGAAGGAGATGAATTTACACCACAAGAAATTTCAGCAATGATTCTTCAAAAATTAAAAACAGATGCAGAAAATTATTTAGGACAAAAAGTTACAGAAGCTGTTATAACAGTTCCAGCATACTTTAGTGATAGCCAAAGACAAGCAACAAAAGATGCAGGAAAAATAGCAGGACTTAATGTTTTAAGAATAATAAACGAGCCAACAGCAGCAGCTCTTGCATATGGAATGGATAAAGAAGACACAGATCAAAAAATAATGGTATATGACTTAGGTGGAGGTACATTCGATGTATCTATACTAGATATTGGTGATGGTGTATTCGAAGTTTTAGCAACAAGTGGTAACAACAGATTAGGTGGAGATGACTTCGATGAAAGAATAATGAAATATTTAGTAGAAGAATTCAAAAAAGAACAAGGAATAGATTTAAGTACAGATAAAATGGCTATGCAAAGACTAAAAGAAGCAGCAGAAAAAGCTAAAATAGAATTATCTGGTGTAGGTCAAACAAACATCAACTTACCATTTATTACAGCTGATGCAACAGGACCAAAACACTTAGACGTAACATTAACAAGAGCAAAATTCGAAGAATTAATCAGAGACTTAATTGATGCTACAACAGGACCTGTAAACCAAGCATTAAAAGATGCTGGATTAACAGCAGATAAAATCGACCAAGTATTATTAGTTGGTGGTTCTACAAGAGTTCCAGCTGTACAAGAAGCAGTAAAAAGAATAACAAACAAAGAACCTAATAAAGGAATAAACCCAGATGAATGTGTTGCAATTGGTGCAGCAATCCAAGGTGGTGTTTTATCAGGAGATGTTAAAGACTTAGTTCTATTAGACGTAACACCATTATCATTAGGTATTGAAACATATGGTGGTGTATTTACAAAATTAATAGACAGAAACACAACAATACCAACTAAAAAATCACAAATATTCTCAACAGCAGCAGATGGTCAAACAAGTGTTGAAGTTCATGTATTACAAGGTGAACGTGAAATGGCTGCATACAACAAAACATTAGGAAGATTTCAATTAACAGGAATACCACCAGCTCCAAGAGGAATTCCACAAATCGAAGTTACATTTGATATAGATGCAAACGGTATAGTTCACGTATCTGCAAAAGATATGGCAACAGGAAATGAGCAAAATGTTTCTATAACAGCAAGCACAAACCTTTCAGAAGATGATATACAAAAAGCTGTTAAAGATGCAGAAGCACATGCAAGTGAAGATAAAAAGAGAAAAGAAGAAGTTGAAGTTAAAAACAATGCAGAAAGCTTAATATACAGTAGCCAAAAAACACTAGACGAATTAGGAGACAAAATTAGTGGTGAAGAAAAAGCAAAAGTAGAAGCAGAAATAGAAAACGTTAAAAAAGCATTAGAAACAAACAACACAGATACAATAAAAGAAGCAACAGAAAAATTAACACAAGCTTTCTATCAAATATCAGAACAATTATATAAACAAAATGCAGCAGCAAACGGAGCAAATGCAGCAGGGGCAGAAGGACAAAATGCTAGTGACGCCGGAACAGCAAATAATGATGGTAATGTTTATGATGCAGATTATAAAGTAGAAGATAACGGAGACAACAAATAATAGTAAAACGAATGAAAAACTTCGTATTACGTCGTTAAATCTAAAAGAAAAATCCTCAACGTACAAAAGTACGCCTCCGGTTTTTCTTTTAGATTTGCCTAGTACTACTTGTTTTTGCTTCGTTTAAAATTTTCTAATTATATGTGTATTATAATATATAATATAGATATAATTTGAAATATAAAATACTGACTTTATTTTATGAAAGGAATGTAACAAATGGCAAATAAAAGAGACTTTTATGAAGTTTTAGGTGTAGAGAAAACAGCAACAGACGAAGAATTAAAAAAAGCATATAGAAAATTAGCAAAAAAATATCATCCAGATGCTAACCCAGATAATAAAAAAGAAGCAGAAGAAAAATTTAAAGAAGTTTCTGAGGCTTATGAAACATTATCCAACCCACAAAAAAGAAAGATGTATGATCAGTTTGGACCAGATGGACCACAAGGATTTGGCGGAGGAAATCCAGGAGGTGGAGGATATTATTCATATTCTACATCAGGGTTTGATGGATTTTCTGATTTTGGAGATTTAGGAGATATTTTCTCATCATTCTTTGGAGGAGGATTTGGAGGAAGAAGTGCTAGAACTAAAAATGGACCTAAAAAAGGAAGAGATTTAAAATATAGCATTAACATTACTTTTGAAGAATCATATTTAGGAGTAGAAAAAGAAATATCAATATATAGAGAAGAAGAATGTCCAACTTGCCATGGAGAAAAAGCAAAACCTGGTACAAAAGCAGAAAAATGTACAGCATGTAATGGAACAGGAACAGTAAAACAAACAGTTTCTACAATACTTGGACAAATGCAAACAACAAAAACATGTCCTAACTGTGGCGGAGAAGGAACAATAATAAAAGAAAAATGCCCAGATTGCAAACGGAAAAGGACGTATAAGAAAATTAGTAAAAATAAAAGTAAAAATACCTGCAGGAATTTCCGATAATCAAACAGTTGTATTAAGAGGAGAAGGAGAACCTGGCTCAAAAGGTGGACCAAAAGGAGATTTATACATAGTTGTAAATATCAAGCGACACAGTATATTCTCTCGTAATGGAGATAATGTAATTTGCCAAATACCAATTACATTTACACAAGCAACATTAGGAGCAGACTTAAAAATTCCAATGGTAGATGGAAAAGAAGAAATATACAGAATACCAGAAGGAACACAAACAGGAACTAAATTTGTAATAAAAAATAAAGGGTTCAAATCTGTAAACGGAAATTGGAATGGAGACTATGTATTTACAGTAATAGTTCAAACTCCAAAAAAACTAACAGCAGAACAAAGAGAATTATTAAATCAATTAGCCAAAACTATGAACGAACAACCACCAGTAAAGAAAAGAGGAATATTTGGATAAAGAATATAAAAATAAGAGCAATTAATTTTGCTCTTATTTTGTTTTTTAAAAAAATAACAGAAATATTGACATGAAGAATAACAATATGTAAAATATTGGATG
>FR893522.1:234543-235803 GCA_000434035.1 Clostridium sp. CAG:452
AGACGCCTTCAACGCACCCTACAACTAAAAATAAATTTAGTCACACATATAATTTGTAAAATAAACAAAGGAGGAACAAAATGAGAAACAAAAGACGGTATAACCTTAGTGGCATTAGTAATAACAATAATCGTAATGCTAATACTAGTAGGTGTAACAGTAACAGTAGCAATTAACGGAGGGCTATTTGATCAAGCAAAAAAAGCAGCAAAAGGATATCAACAAGAAGCGCTAAATGAAGCAAATGAAACTGTAGTAGTTGATGGAGTAGAATATGCAAGCGTAGAGGACTATATGAATGGAAATAGAGTATATAAACCAGATGGATGGATAATGGCATGGACATGTTCAGATGGTGGAACATGGAGTGATACAATAAATGCAGGAGAAAAAGCCGAAGGAGATATAGTTGCAAAGCTATACACTACTGGAAGAAGAATAAAGCCAGATGGTTTTACTTTTAATTTTCAAAATTTTACATTCAATGAAGGAGACGAATATCACTTAGTAATTGAAGGTTCAGGAACAATGGGAGCGTTAATGACAACCTCGGGAAGCACAATAACGGGAGCAACAGGTTGGCATAAGTCAACAGCTTTGTATATGGCAGGCGCAAGTGATACATGCATTATGCCATATGTAAGTAAAGTTATTGTGGGTACAGGAATAAAAAACGTAGGTGGATATGCATTTGCAGGAGATACAGGGCTAAAAGAAATTATACTTCCCAATAGCATAACTAGTATAAATGAATATTCATTTATGTATTGTACAAATTTATCAAATATAACAATACCAGAAAAAGTAACAAATATAGGTGTTCAAGCGTTTTATGCTTGTAAAAATCTAAAAGAAATTATACTTCCCAATAGCATAACTAGTATAAATAAAAATTCATTTACATATTGTACAAATTTATCAAGTATAACAATACCAGAAAAAGTAACAAATATAGATTTTCAAGCATTTTATGGTTGTACAAATTTAATTAAAGTTAAGATATTAGCAACAGACACAACTGTTAGAACTGATGCTTTTAGGCATATAGCTCATAATTCTAAAATTTATGTATTAAATGAAAGTATGAAAGCAAGAGTTAATGAAAAAATAGATTATAGTTTAACAACTGTTGAGATCGTAACAAACGAACAAATGAAATCACTTTAATAAAAGGCATACTTATAACGGTTTTGGATTTTTCCCAAAACCGTTATTTTTCTTTTTCAAAAAATAACAGAAATATTGACATGAAGAATAATA
>FR893523.1:0-38006 GCA_000434035.1 Clostridium sp. CAG:452
ACATTTCTTAAATTTTCAAAATTAGAGTTATGTCAACTCACAACCCGAAGGTCGTGAGTTTAAGGCTTACGATGCAACCAATTAAGCTCATAGTGCTAGATGTTTTATTTTTTTGAGAAAAGGTGCTATAATATCCACAGAAAGAACAACAAACATGCAGAAAAATTTAAAATGTCAAAAGAAATTAGAATTTTTAGCACAAATAAAAAATAATAAACAACTAAATTTTTTCTAGTAGATAATGAAAAGAGGTATAGGAGAAAAAATATGCAAATAAAATATATTGAAAAAACTCCAATAGCTACTGAATTTAATATGCTAACAGAATCAGTAGGTTGGGGAACGAGAGAAAATAATATTATAGAAGAAGCTTTAAGAAATACATTATACTCACTTTGTGTTTACGATGGCAATAACCTAATTGGGTATGGAAGAATTATTGGAGATAAAACAATATTTTTATACATACAAGATATAATGGTAATTCCAGAATATCAAGGTAAAAAAATAGGAACAGGTATAATGAACAAATTAATAGAAAAGATTAATGAATATAAGAAAATGAATCCAGAAATAAGAACATATTTAGGAGCATCAAAAGGAAAAGAAAGTTTTTATGAGAAATTTGGATTTGTATCAAGACCTAATGAAGAACTTGGTGCAGGAATGATTTTGTATGATGATCAAAAATATTGATAAAAACCAAAAAAATTATCTGTTTTTAATAATTCTTATTATAATCTAATTTTTGATAATCGATTACAAAGTTCGACAATATTTTTAATAAAAATTTATATATAATAAATAAAAATAAAAGTTCTAGAAAACTAGAACTTAAAATCACCTAAGTGAAAATCAATATTTAATTAACATTTAAGGTTAAACCTTATTTTAACTCGTTGTGTTATTTTAGATAGTAATGAAACAGACCAATATTATAGAATTATAAGGTCAGCTGGAAAAATGGACAAAAAAATAGAAGTAAATCTTCTTTAGTGGCTCAAAGGCCGAGTGATAAAAACATCACTAGTAACGAAGATATAACTTCTATTAATAGAATAGCACCAATTAAAAATAATGTCAATACAAATAGATATAATGTCAATACAAATAGATAGTCTAATTCATATAAAATTAAAGGAGGGAAAAATATGGATAGTTTTTTATTTGATAATTTTATAATTCCATTAGAAGATAGTACATTGAAGGTTTTTTACAAAGTGATTCTCTCTGAAGCGCAAACAAAGGTTAAATATGGAGAAAAGGAATATTATAATTATTATCCACAAGAGAAGAAGAACATACAAATCATATTGGAGACCACAGAAAAAGATAATAAGTTAAAAGTGGACAATATGTTTTTTCATCATACATCAGGAACAGTATGGAGATTAAAGATAATTGAAGTAATGAACAACTTTCCTAACACATATTTGGTTTCAAGAGAAGATGATACGGGAGTTATAATTATAAGATTAGTAAATGAAGCTGTGCTAGGTAAAAAATTGAAAACAGGTGATATTATAGAAGCTCAAGTTAGCGCATTTGGAATGAATATAGATGTTTATAAAAATGAAAAAAGTCAGAACGATAGTATGTTTGTATCTGAAAACATGAATAAAATTATTTTTGAAGATGGAGTACTAATACCATCAAATTTGATTATAAATAATAATACAATTATGAATGAAAAAGAAAGAAATGAAAAGGAACACTACAAGGATAATCTGCTCAAATTCAAAGGGACCATAAAATATGCAAATAAATACGGTATAAATATGTTTGGAATAGAATTGCCAAAATATTATAGTGTAGTAATTAATACTGGATATGGTGAATTACCAATATTTTTTACAAAAAGCTTTTTAAATAATAAGATGATTGAAGAGATTGAAGAAGGTAATACAATAAGTGGAGATATATTTTTATCTGGAGATGTTTGTATTAACGAATATGAAAAATATGCTGAAGATAATAGATAGCGTAAGCAAAAAATAACTAAACTTCTTTTGACAAACCAGGAAAATTATGGTATTCTATAAAAGAAGTAAGAAATTTTGTATTATTTGTTTATGTTGAAGCACTGTGGTCTGTTCTAGCTATTTTATGCATGCAGTTTGCATAGCATAAATTTTGTAGTGGGCTATAGTGTTTTTTTAAATAAAAAAGGAGAGAAAAAATGAATAGAGAGGAAAAATTAGAAGAAGAAATAAAATTTAGGGGTTTCGGCTGCAAAACTATTACAACGAGATAATTGCTACATGTTGTAATAGTATAAGTAGCAAATATATCTCGTTATACTTAAAAAATAGGATAAGGAGATATAAAAATGATAGAAATAGAATTAAATAATATAAAGAAAAACTACGGATTAAAAAATGTTTTAGACGGAGTTAGTTTTGAAATAAAAACAGGAGAAAAAATAGCTTTAATTGGAGATAATGGATCTGGAAAATCCACAATTTTAAAAATAATAAGTGGAGAAGAAAAAGCAGATTCAGGAAAAGTTAATATAAGAAAAGAAGCAGAGATTGGGTATTTAAAACAAGTGTATCCTAATGAAAATGACAGTATAGTAGTCGAGGAATATTTAAAAAGAAGTTTCAAGAAATATTTTGATATGGAAAAGAGATTAAAAGAATTAGAAGTTTTAATGTTAGACGAAAATCAGAATATAGAAAACCTAATAAAAAGATATGGCAGACTCCAAGAAGAATATATAACTTTAGGAGGTTATGAACTAGAAGAAAAGTTTAAAAAGATATGTTCTGGGTTTAAATTCAAAACAGAATTTTTAAATAAAAAATACAATACTTTAAGTGGTGGAGAAAAAACCATAGTGAATTTAGCAACAATATTGCTAAAAAATCCAGATGTTTTATTATTAGATGAACCCACAAATCATTTAGATATAGAAACATTAGAATGGCTAGAAAAATTCTTAAATTCATACAAAGGTACGGTTGTTTTAATTTCGCATGATAGATATTTTTTAGATAAAGTGGTAAATAAAATAATACTATTAGAAAAAGGAAAAACTATAGTATATTTCGGTAATTATTCATATTTTGTAAAAGAAGACGAAAGAAGAACTTTGGCTGAGTTTGAGAAGTATAAAAATCAACAAAAGCAAATAGAAAAAATGAAAGAGTCAATTAAAAAGTTAAGAAGTTTTGGAGAGCTTGAACAAAATGAATCATTTTTCAAAAGAGCAAAATGCATAGAAAAAAGACTTGAAAAATTGGAAGTATTAGATAAGGTAAGCGTAGAAAAGAAGAAATTACCAATTAATATTAATATGTCTTCTCGTTCTGGAATAGATGTATTAATTATCAAGAATTTAAATAAAAAATATGGAGAAAAAGTAGTATTTAATAATTTTAATATGGAAGTCTACTTTGGCGAAAAGGTCAGAATAACAGGCGAAAATGGATCACGGAAAATCAACTTTAATTAAAATTATTTTAGGAAAGGACTCAAAATATCAAGGAGAAATAAAGTTAAGCCCTTCTGTAAAAATAGGTTATATACCACAAGAAATAAAATTTGAAAATGAAAAAGAAACAATATTTGAATTCTTTTCAAAAGAATATAATAAAAGCCAAACAGAAATAAGAACATTTTTAGCTAAATATATGTTCTTTGGAAATAATGTATTTAAAAGATTAGAAGAGTTATCCGGAGGAGAAAGAGTAAGATTATTACTTGCAAAGCTCGTAATAAAGGAAACAAATTTTTTAATATTAGATGAACCTACAAATCATTTAGATATAAGTTCAAGAGAAACTTTGGAACAGGCTTTACAAGAATACAAAGGCACAATATTATTTGTATCACATGATAGATACTTTGCTAACAAATTAACACAAAGAGAAGTAGCTTTATAGTTATTGATATTTAAAGAAATTAATATTAGGAAAAGTAAGAATAAGAACAAATATAGTAAGTTAACCATGTTGCCTAAATAATCAAACCATGATATAATATTAATGTAGTATTTCAATTAGTCCATTCGCGTGATGCTACCAAAGAAATTGAGAGTTTAAAACTTGAATAATAGAAAATGTTGAGAACCTTTTTCTATGAATGGCAAAAATTTAAACCATAGCAAAATTATGGTTGTTTTTGCTTTGTTCATAGGAAGGAGGTTCTTTTTGTATATACAACCAAATATAAAAATAAAGGAGAAAATAAAAATGCAAGAAAGCGAATTAGAATATTATGAAAGAATAGGAAACTGGGATTTTAGTCAAATAAAATGTGAGGTCCGAAAAATAACAAATTGGGATTTTTACAAAGAAATAAAAAAACATACAAATGAAAAATCACTATGCTTAGATTTAGGAACAGGTGGAGGAGAAAAAGTATTAAAAAATTATCCAAAAGTAGGAATGATTGTTGCTACAGATTTTTCTAAAGAGATGCTAAAAACAGCAAAAGAAAATCAAAAAAAGTACCCACGAAAGAATGTAAAGTTTACATGGATGAATAATTTAGAAATGACATTTCCAAAAGAGACTTTTGATTTGATTTCAGCAAGACATACAATAATAAATGCAAAACAAATATACAATTGTCTAGTAAAAGGTGGAACTATAATAATAGAAGGAGTGGATAAAAAAGATTGTTGGGAAATAAAGGAGATTTTTGAAAGAGGTCAGGCATATAATGACACGATTTCGATAGCAGAAAAAGACTATATAGATTTAAAAGAAGCAGGATTTAGTAAGATTAAAAAGGTAGAAGTTCTAGAAAATGAGTATTACAAGACGAAAGAAGATTTAATGGCACTACTGTTAAAAACTCCAATACTAGATGAGTTTTCTGAAATAGAAAATAGCAAATTTAAACACAAAAAAAGAATAGAAATGAACTTATTTGAAAAATATGTGGATAAGTACACCTTAAAAAAAGGCATTCTGTTGAAAAGAAGGTTGTATGGGATAATTGCAACAAAATAAGTAAAAAAATTTAAAAAAACTAGCACTCTCCTATTGACATTGCTAAAAAGTGATGTATAATATACTTGCAACAGGGAAAAATAACATTAAAGTACATATGTGCAACCTATTTTGGGTATCAACACATAAAAATTTTAAAAGGAGGAATGACTTATGATGATGGTACCAAGAAGAAATGGATTTGATATTTTTGATGAGGTTTTCAATGATCCATTTTTCACAAAAAAAGAAAGCAAATTAATGAAAACTGATGTAAGAGAAAAGGATGGAAATTATGTACTAGATATTGATCTTCCAGGTTATGACAAAAATGACATTAAAATAGAATTAACAGATGGATATCTAACAGTTACAGCAAGCAGAACAGAACATAAAGAAGAAAAAGAAAAACACAATAAATATATTCATCAAGAAAGATTCTTTGGAGAATGCTCAAGAAGCTATTATGCAGGAGAAAATGTAAAAGAAGAAGATATTAAAGCAAACTTCAAAAACGGAACACTAGAAATTACATTCCCTAAAGAAGAGAGTAAAAAACTAGAAGATAAAAAGTATATACAAATTGAAGGCGAATAAAAAAGGACCTCGAAAGAGGCCTTTTTTTATTGCATATCAAAGATATTTTTGAACCAGATTTAGTCTATAGCAAAAAGCATTCTCATAGAAAAAGGTTCACATAAAGTAGACAAGATAACTAATCTATGGTAAAATAATTAATGGAAAAGTAGGATATGGGAGTTATTTTAATTATGAATTTAAATGAATTAATGATAGTAAATGAACAGGAATTAGAAAAACTAAATAAAGCTATAGACAGAATAAGCCAAGAAAAATCAAGAATTAATTTTAATAGAGACATATTAGAAAGGCTTATGGAAAGAATAGAAAAAGTAATTCCATATAGAGAAGAATCCGAAATTCGTATAATAACTCCAATAAAATATCATGAAATGTTAAGGCTTGTTATGGACTTTTACAAATCGATAGATGAAGAGATATATCAAAAAGTAAAGAAATATGTTTTGCAACAAGAAAAAGGTGTGAACTGCTATATATATAACCCATATAAAGTAGACAAAGAAAAATTAGATTCTGAAATCGGAATAGAATATTCTGGCTCTACTACAGAAGGAAAGAATTGGTGCGAAATACATATACCACTTACACAACAAATTAATTTTTTAAGAAGTAAAAAAAATATTGCTCAAGGCGAATTAGATAATATAATTCCAGAAGCTACTTTACAGGATGCATATGTTATGGTACACGAGATAGGACATGTCTTGGATTTTAATATAGATCAAATGAGATTAGGAAAAGCTCATGAAGGGAAAAAAGGAGTTACCAGACAGTTGTTAACAGAGAGTACAGCTTTAGCTTTGGAAAAAATGTTTTCTAAATATTTACTAAAAAATAAAATTTTTTCAAAAAAGATTATACAAGCAATTGATAATATAAGAGAAAACCGTGTGAGAGATGATTGTAGGGCTACATATTATAAGTTAATGTTATACAAAGAAAAAGAAAAGAATGGACAGATTACAGAAGAATTTCTAGAAAAAACTATGAGAGACAAAAACTTTTCTAGAAATGGAATAAGAAGAATTGTAAAAGCCGTAATAAACGATAATGAAAAAGTCTGGTATCAAGAAAGATATGCAATTGCTAAATTAATTGCTCCAAGTATAGTTAAAAAATATGAAGAAGGAAATATTTCAGCAATAAAAGAATATTTACAATCAACTCAAGAGGGCAATTTAAAAAATGCATTGTTAGCAATAGGAATAGAAAATAATAAAAATGGAATAGAAGTACTATTTAAGAACTTACAGGAAGAAGAAATGTTAAGTAGAGAGCAAAATGAAAAGTCAGATGGATAAAAATGATAAGGAATATTTTCCCTTATCATTTTTCTGCAAAAAAAGGGAACATTTTTTCGCAAAAACTATTGACATTAGAAAAATAAAGCAATAGAATATATACGAACAAACATTTGGAGGAAATAATATGATATCAACATTGCATATTAAAAATATTGGAATTATAGATGATTTATCAATAGATTTTAACGAAGGATTAAATATTTTAACAGGAGAAACGGGAGCCGGAAAAACATTAATAATACAATCTCTAGAAATAATTTCTGGTGGAAGATTTTCAAAAGAAATAATAAGAAAAGGTGAAAATTACTCATTAGTTGAAGCAAGCATTTATTTACCAGAAAGTGAAATTTCAGAAGATGGAAATATAATAATTTCTAGAGAGATATATTCAAACGGAAGAAATACATGTAAAATAAATGGCAAGTTAGTAACAGTTAGTGAATTAAAAAAAGTTATGAGTAAAATAATAGATATTCACGGACAGCATGATAATCAAAATTTATTAGATAATTCAAATCATATATCATATTTAGATGACTTTGCAGGGAAAGAAATACATCCAATAAAAGCACAATATTCAGAGCTTTTTGATGAATATAATAAAATAAAAAATGAATTAGAAAACAACTATGGAAACGAAACAGAAAAAGAAAGAAAATTAGATTTACTAAAATATCAGTTAAACGAAATAGAAACAGCTAATTTAAAAGAAACAGAAGAAATAGAATTAAATGAAAAACATACAGCAATGGTAAACAGCGAAAAACTTAAAGAAAACTTGCAAATTATAGATGACAATTTAAATAATAATGCAATAGAAGGAATTTCTAATGCAATAAGATGTTTCGAAAAAATAGAAAACTGTGGAGAGATATACAAAGAAAAATTAGCAGAATTAAAGAACATATATTATGAAATTCAAGAAACTAGCAGAGATATCTACTCATTAAAAGAAGATGCAGAATATGATCCATATCAAATGCAAGAAATAGAAAGAAGATTAGATACAATATTCACAATGAAAAGAAAATATGGAAATTCAATTATCGAAATATTAGAATACAAAGAGCAATTAAAAAACGAAATTGAATTAATAGAAAATGCAGATGAAATAAATAACAAATTAAAAATAAAATTAAAAGAAATAGAAGCAAAAATGGATAAACTATGTTTAGAAATGAGTAATATAAGGAAAAAATATGCTACTATTTTAAATGAAAAAATAAACAATGAATTAAAAAGCTTAGAAATGGTAAATGCTAAATTTAATGTTAATGTAAATAAAATAGAAAACCAAAAATATAATAAAAACGGATTAGATGAAGTTATATTTATGATTTGTACAAATATAGGAGAGGAAGAAAAAGAACTAACAAAAATTGCTTCAGGTGGTGAAATGTCTAGAATAATGCTTGCAATAAAAACAGTTATTGCAGATACAGATAAAGTTGGAATATTAATATTTGACGAGATAGACACAGGAATAAGTGGAAAAGCAGCAAAAGCAGTTGCAGACAAAATGAAATTGATTGCAAAGAACCATCAAATAATTTGTATAACGCATTTAGCTACAATTGCGGCAAAAGGAGACTACAATTATTATATATTTAAACAAATAAATAACGGAAAAACTACAACAAATGTTGAACTATTAAATGAAGAAAAAACAATACAAGAAATTGCAAGAATTTCTAATGGAGAAATAACAAAAGTTGCAATTCAAAACGCAGAAGAGTTAAGAAAACTAGCCTGTGCAGTATAATATAAAACAACAAAACCCTCAGAAATGAATCTGAGGGTTTTAAAATTATAACAATATTTTTTAAAATAAAATCATTTTAAGAAACTCTTAAAACAGCTTTTTTAATTCTTTGTTGTTTCTTATATTTTTCGTAAGAATTTAAAGCAAATTCCAAAGCATTTTTATATGCGTTAGAATTTTGTTTATATTGCATCTTGCAAAATGCCTGTAAAATTGTTGTATCAATAATTTCTTGATTATATTGATAAATATCTGGATTTACAGTTAAGACTTTTTTTGAGCATTTATAATAAGAATCTTTTAATCTTTGAATTTTATAATCATCTGGAGCAAACTTAAAAATATGTCTAGCAAGTTCCAAAGAATATTCCAAATTTTTAACTGCAACTTCATCATATAATTTTTTTATGGCAGAATTTATAATTTCCATATTGTCTACATTTTTATACTTTGCAGGTAAAAATAAACAAAATTCAGAGTCATTTTGAACAAGATCAATAGAAGAAGATTTTACATATTTAATATTAAGTTTGTAACTGCTTCCTAATAAGCTAATAGCTAGATATGACTTACTTTTAACAGTTTTACTAAAATTAATTATACCCATAAAAACCCCTCCTAAACAAAACAATGTTCGCTACTGTGAAATTATTTTACATCAACTAAAAAAACATGTCAACAATTTTAAACAAAAAATATAAAATTATGATATAATATTTTAAAACAAAAAGGAGATGTTATTATGGAAAGAGAAAAAGCAGTAGAATTATTAAAAAAATATAATAAAGAAGAATTTCATATAAGGCATGCATTAACTGTGGAAGCAGTTATGAGATATTTTGCTAAACAAAAAGGATATGATGAGGATTTTTGGGGAATAGTTCGGTTTATTGCATGATGTAGATTTTGAATGTTATCCAGAAGAACATTGTAAAAAAGCTCCAGAATTATTAAAGGAAATAGATGCAAGTGATGAATTAATACATGCTGTATGTAGTCATGGATATGGAATATGTTCTGATGTAGAACCAACACACGAAATGGAAAAAATATTATTTGCAACAGATGAACTTACAGGATTAATATGGGCAGCAGCAAAAATGAGACCATCTAATAGCACAAAAGATATGGAAGTTTCAAGTTTAAAGAAAAAGTTTAAAGATAAAAAATTTGCAGCAGGTTGTTCAAGAGATGTAATAAAAGAAGGGGCAGAAAAGCTAGGTTGGGAATTAAATGATTTGTTTGAACAAACAATACTTGCAATGAGAGAAAGTGAAGATTTAGTAAATAAAGAAATGGAAGAAATATAAAACCAAAAGGTATCTCTACAAAGAGATACCTTTTCATTTTTTAATTATATACTATCACCTTTTAACATAGATCTAATAGTGTTATACAAATATGGCTTAAACTCATCAATAGGCATTGGGTCATTATACAAAATAGAATTAAAGCAAGTAGAACTTGCAAGTTCTATAATCATAAACAAAACAACATCTGGATTTTTAATATTAATTTTGTTTTCTTCTATTCCTTTTATAAATAAAGAGCGAAGACCATCTTTGTTATCATCTAATGTATTATAAATTTTAAATACAGTATTACTTTTAATTCCCCAAGACAAATTTTTAGAAATAAACTTAAGCAATGCAGGAAATTTAGTAAGTTCATCTATAACATAATTTATTACATAAATAATTTGATCAGAAAAATTACTTATATAGTTTTTTCTTAAATTTTCTAGTGCATCACAAAATAATTTGTGAGATTTTTTTGCAACAAGAATATCTCTCAACTCATACTTATCTTTAAAATATAAATAAAAAGTACCTTTTGCAACATTTGCATTATCTACAATATCTTGTATAGATGTGTTTTGAATACCTTTTTCGGTGAACAACTTAAAGCCGGTATCTAGCAATCTATTTTTTTTATTTTCCTTAGTTTCTTGAATACTCAATTTAATCACCACATATATTATTATTGCATAAAATGACCAGCAGGTCAATTAAAAATGAAAAAATATTTATAATTTCTACATGCAACACCCGGCTTCTCACATAAATCAAATAAATTTTAATAAAAATATTGACTAATGGTCATAATGGTGTTACAATATAAAAATGACCGGTAGTCATAAAACGAAAGGAGAGATAATATGCTAAAATTTGGAGAGTTTATATGTAAGCATAAAAAAATAATTTTAGTAATTTCAATACTTTTACTAATTCCTTCAATATTAGGAATAAAGGCAACAAAAATAAACTATGATATTTTGGTATATTTACCAAGCGACATTGAAACTGTTCAAGGAGAAAATATTCTTTCAGAAGACTTTGATATGGGGGCATTTTCAATAGTAGTTTTGGAAAATATGAAATCAAAAGAGATAGCAAAACTAGAAACAGAAGTTAAAAAAATACAAGGAGTAGAAAATGTAGTAAGTATTGTAGATGCTACAGGAACAAGTATTCCAGTAGAAAGTTTACCACAAGAGGTAAAAGACAAAATATATAAGGATAATACAACATTAATGCTTGTAACATTTAAAGATGCAATTTCATCAGATGAAACAACAAATGCAGTAGAACAATTAAGAAACATGACAGATGAAAGATGCAAAGTAAGTGGAATGACATCAGCATTAATAGACACAAGAGACTTATCAGATAAAGAAGTTGCAATATATGTATTAATTGCAGTAGCTCTATGTATTATAATCCTAGAATTAGCATTGGATTCATATTTGGTTCCAATATTTTTATTGTTAAATATAGGAATAGCAATACTTTATAATATGGGTTCAAATATAATGCTTGGAGAAATATCATATATAACAAAAGCAATAAGTGCAGTATTACAATTAGGTGTAACAACGGACTTTTCTATATTCCTTTACCACAGTTATAAAGCAGAAAAAGAAAAATATTCAAACAATGACGAAGCAATGGCAAATGCAATTGCAAAAACATTAGTATCAGTTTTAGGAAGTTCACTTACAACAATAGCAGGATTCTTAGCATTATGTAGTATGAACTTAACACTTGGAAAAGATATTGGTATAGTAATGGCAAAAGGTGTTCTATTTGGAGTAATAACAGTAGTAACAGTTTTACCAGCAATGATATTGCAATTTAACAAAGCAATAGAAAAAACATCACATAAAGAAATTTTACCTAAATTCACAGCATTAAAGAACTTTAATATAAAACATTACAAATTAATATTAATAGCTTTCTTAGTTATATTACCATTTGCAGTATATGGATATACACACACACAAGTTTATTACAATCTAGATAGTTCACTTCCAGAAGAGCTAGAAAGTGTAAGTGGAAACAAAGAATTAAAAGATAAATTTGGAATAGTAGCAACAGAAATGATATTAGTAAATAATGATGTTCCAGATTATAAAGTAAATCAAATGTTAGATGAGATAGAGCAAATTGATGGCATTGATTGGACATTAAGCTATTCAAGAATATCAAAAGCAGTGCCAGAACAAGTGCTTTCAGAAGATTTAACAAAAATATTCCAAAGTGATAAATACAAAATGGTAATAATTAATTCTAAATACGAAGTTGCAACAAATGAGTTAAATTCACAAATGGAAGAAATACAAAAAGTAATAGATAAATATGATCCTAATGCAATACTTGCAGGAGAAGGTCCTCTTATGAAAGACTTAATTCAAGTAAGTGATCATGATTTTAATAGCGTAAATACAGTATCAATAGCAATAATTTTCTTATTAATGTTTGTAATATTTAAATCAATATCAATACCAGTTATATTAATAACAGTAATAGAATTTGCAATATTTATAAACATGGGAATACCAGCATATACAGGAACTGTGCTTCCATTCGTTGCATCAATTGTAATAGGAACAATACAATTAGGAGCAACAATAGATTATGCAATATTAATAACAAACAAATATATAACATTTAGAAAAGACGGAAAAGACAAGAAACAAGCAATAGACGAAGCTTTAGGAACATCAATTT
This sequence comes from Clostridium sp. CAG:452, assembly GCA_000434035.1. GTDB lineage: Bacteria > Bacillota > Clostridia > TANB77 > CAG-508 > CAG-452. The sequence continues at coordinate 12,617 of FR893523.1, forward strand.
CTTCAATAATAGTAAGTGGTCTATGCTTCTTTGGAGCAACATTTGGAGTTGGTGTTTACTCACAAATAGAAATGATTGGTTCACTATGTTCACTAATGGCAAGAGGTGCAATAGTAAGTACATGTGTAGTAATAACATTATTACCAGCATTCCTAATGCTATTAGATAAAGTAATATGCAAAACAACATTAAAAATGTCAAAAATAAAATAAATGAAAGGATGATATAAAATGAAAAACAAAAAAATGATTTCAGGACTTTTGTTATTTACAATAACTTCATATATGACAATACCAGTATTTGCAGCATCAAAATCAGAAACAGTTTATTCAAACCTAGACTCAAATGGTAAAGCATACAAAACAATAGTAAGTACTCAATTAACAAATGAAGATAAATCAGATGAAATAACTGATATATCTAATCTATTAAATATAGAAAACACAAATGGAGATGAAACTTTCAAGAAAGAAGGGAACCAAATAGTTTGGGACAGCAATGGAAATAACATTTACTATAAAGGTGAAAGTGACAAACAATTACCAGTAGAATGTAAAATAACTTATGAACTAAATGGAGAAGAAATATCAGCAGAAGAATTAAAAGGAAAAAGCGGAAATGTAAAAATTAAAATAAATTACACAAACAACGAAAAACACATTGTTTCAATAAATGGAAAACAAGTTACAATGTATACTCCATTTATAATAGTTGCAGGAACAAAAATAGATAATGCAAAAAATAAAAATATTCAAATTACAAATGGAAAAATAGTAGATAACGGAGAAAGCACATTGGCAGTTGGAATTGCAATGCCAGGAATGCAAGAAAATATCGGAATTTCAAAAAGCAAAATAGATATTCCAGAAGAAATAGAGATTTCAATGGAAACAGAAGATTTTGAAATGGGAAATATTATAGCAGTTGTAGCAGTAAAGGGTATAGATGAAGATTTAACAAGTGATTTAAACAGTATGTATAGCCAAATTAATGAATTAGCAAATGCAAGTAACGAAATATTAGCAGGTGCAAATCAACTAAAAGAAGGGACATCAGAATTAGTAAGTGGAGTTGACCAATTAAAAGATGGAACAGGAGCAGCGTATGCAGGTTCTAAACAAATAAAAGATGAAGTTGAAGAAAGTACAAAAAATTTAAAAAATGATAATACTCCTGCAATAGATAGCAAAACTTTGGAAGCAATAAAAGCACAAGCAATGCAAAGCGCAACACTTTCAGATGAGCAAAAAGCAGGAATAGCAGCCCAAGCAAAAGCAGCAGCAACACTTTCAGATGAACAAAAAGCAGGGATAGCAGCCCAAGCAAAAGCAGGTGCAAAACTTACAGACGCACAAAAAGCAGGAATAGCAGCCCAAGCAAAAGCAGCAGCAAAGCTTACAGATGCACAAAAAGCAGAAATAGCGGCCCAAGCAAAACTTACAGATGAACAAAAAGCGAAAATAACAGCCCAAGCAAAAGCCGGTGCAGAATTTACAAAAACACAAAAAACAGCAATAATAGAACAAGCACAAGAAAATTATCCAGAAACATTAACAGAGGCAGAAAAACAATTAATATTAGCAGTTGCACAAAATACAGCATATCAAACAGCAACAACAACTGCACTAGCAGTAGCAGAAAGCACAGCAGAAGCAACAGCTTTAAAAGTGGCACAATCAGTAGCAGAAAGTACAGCAGAAGCAACAGCTTTAAAAGCAGCACAATCAGTGGCAGAAAGCACAGCAGAAGCAACAGCTCAAACAGTAGCACAAAGCACAGCAACACAAACAGCAGAAACAACAGCATTAACAGTAGCACAAAGTACAGCAACACAAACAGCTGGAGCAACAGCAACACAAACAGCAGCACAAGTTGGAAATCAAGCTAAACAAAAATTCACAAATCAAGTAGTATCACAAATGAGTACATTAGGAACTGCTTTAGACGAATTAACAAATGGATTAGCAAATATAGATAACGGAGTAAGTGCATTATCAGTAGGAACAAACAAACTAGATAGTGGAGCACTACAATTAGCAAATGGAGTAAAAACATTTAATGAACAAGGAATATCAAAAATAAATAATTTAGTAAATGGAGATTTAAGAAATATTGCAAGTAGAGTAGAAAAAATGAATGAGCTTGCAAATGAATATAATAACTATGCAGGAATTCAAAATGGAATGGCAGGAGAAGTTAAATTCATAATGATAACTGATTCAACAACAGGAAATGGAGAAGTAAAAAAAGAAGAAGCTGTAATAACAACAGAAGCAAAAGACTCTAAAGAGATAAAAGAAAATAAAGAAGAATAGGCTAAAAATACTTTAAAGAGGCGCAAAACGATGCGCCTCTTTAACTTTATACAAAAGCATTGACATTAACAAAAACAAAATATAAAATATATTTAATGCTACAAATATAAGGAGTTAATTAATGTTAAAATACATTTGGAGAGATAAAAAACAATTAATTATAATAATAGGTGTAATATTAGTATGTAGTATAGCAATAGCAATTGGAATATATGCACAAATTACAAATACTAAAATAAAAAAAACCGCAGAAGAAAAAAGAGAAGCAAACTATGAAGACTTGAAAAATAATTTTGACTCAATATTTACAAATACTATTAACAAAGATGGAGCAGCTCAAGTAGCAAACGCTAACATAAATTATGATGAAATAATAGGAACTAAATATGATATTAATGAAAAAAAAGAAACTAAATATAGTATAGTTGCTAAAATACCACTTTTCAAAAAAGAAACAGAAACAACAAAAAAAGTAAACCAAGAAATATTTAACACTTTTGGTGGGAAAATAGTAGATATAATAACAAACAATAAAGCATATACAATATATAATATGGGATATGTTGTATATATTAATGATAATATAATGTCACTAGTTATAAAATGTACACTAAAAGAGGGGACAAATCCACAAAGGACAATAATTCAAACATATAACTATAATCTAGATGAAGATAAGTTGGTTAGCATAGATGAGCTTATACAAAAAAGAAACTTAGATAAGGAGCAAATGCAAAAACAAATAACGGACGAAATAACAAAAGTAAGTGAACAAAATACTAGTATTATAAATCAAGGATATAATGTATATAAAAGAAATCCAAATGATGACATATATAAAATAGAAAATACTAAAAACTTTTTCTTAGGAAAAAATAAAACACTTTATTTAATATATGCATATGGAAATAGCGATTATACAAGTGAAACAGATTTGATAATATTTTAAAATAAAAAGCCTCTCAATATTTTTTATTGAGAGGCTTTTACATTAAGGCTTTTCAGCTAACTTAATATTAACTTTAAATGTTTGCCCATTTCTATTAACTTCAAGTTCTAGGGTATCTCCAATATTTTTAGTTGCTTTTATTTTATTTAATTCATCCATTGTTTTGATAGAAGTTCCACCGGCTGAAACAATTATATCACCAGCTTTTAAATCTACTAAAGAAGCGGGACTTGAACTTTGAATGCCTTTAACATAAATTCCAACAGGAAGTTTATATTTCTCAGCCATAGCATCAGTAATGTCAATTCCTTCAATACCAATATATGGTCTTAAAACTTTTCCGTGATCTATTAATTGTTTATAAATATCAATTGTATCATTAATTGGAATAGCAAATCCCATACCTTCTATACCAGTTCCAGAAAGCTTTAAAGTATTAATACCAATTACTTTACCTTCACTGTTTACTAATGCTCCACCACTATTTCCAGAGTTTATTGCAGCATCAGTTTGAATTAATGTATAAGTAGTTCCATTTTCACCTGTAACAGTTCTATTTACAGCACTTATAATTCCAGAAGTAACACTACTTTGCATTCCCAAAGGATTCCCAACAGCCATTGCAAATTCTCCAATTTTAACTGAATTAGAATTTCCAAGCTCTGCTTCTGTTAAATCATCTTTTTCAATTTTTATAACTGCTAAATCAGTTTGCTCATCTGTACCTATAATTTTGGCTTCATATGGAGTAGAATCATTATATAAATATACATATACTTTTGTTGCCTTTGAAACCTCATAATAAGTAGAAGAATCACTAGAGTTAATAATATGGTTATTTGTTAAAATATATCCATCCTTGCTAATTATAATTCCAGAGCCTTGCGCTTGTGCAAGTTGAGACATGCCTTGCATAAAGTTTGAGGTTACAGTGTATTCTACAGTAATACCAACAATTGATGGTAAAACTTTATTTGCAGAATATATTGCAGTATCAGAATAATTAGAAAGAGATACAGTCTGAACAGTTCCAGTGTTAGAAGATGAACTAGGTATAGCAGAAGTCTCTTCTGTCTTTGCAGAAGTATTTAGAATAGAGTTTTTTATGCTTGGAATTCCAAATACTATAGAAATAACCAGAGCTGTACCTAATATTCCAGAAAGAAATGGAATTAAAAAAGATCTTCCAAAACTAGAACTATTCTTTGCGGGATCATCAAAACTTTTAAAAATATCATTATTTTCTTTCATTAATATAACCTCCTTGTAAAATAAATTATCATATTATAATAATAACCTAAACTAATAATATAATACAAGAAATACATTAAAAAATCCTGAAAAATTAATAATACAAAATCCAATTTACCTAAAAATTATATTGAAATAAATTTCTACATATAATATAATAAAAACAATTTAAAGGAGTTGAAAAAATGAATTTAAAAAATAAAAAAGGTATAACAATAATCGCACTAGTCATTACAGTAGTAATAATGCTAATATTAGTTGGAGTAACAGTAAAAGTAGGAACAAAGTCAATAGATGAATCAGAAAAAGAAGATATAATAACAAATATGATATCTATAAAAACAAGAGCTAAAATAGTTAAAGATCAATTTAATTTTAAGGATATAAGTAGTTTGGTAGGAACTAAATTTACCGATGATACAAAATATGAAAAGACAAATTTAAACCCTGCAATTCCAGAAGAACAAAAAAATAATTGTTATATATGGACACAAGAAGATTTAAATAATCAGGGATTAGCATCAATAAATTCTGATGAATCAAAATTTTATGTTGTATATTATGGGGATAATAATACAGAAGTATATTATTCAATAGGAGTAGATGGAAAATATAGCTTAACAGATTTGCAAGGTGAGTAATGTGAAAGAAAGAGAAATAGAAAGACTAAATAAATTAAAAGAATATGAAAAAAAGTTATATGATAAAGGAATAAAATATATTGCAGGTATAGATGAAGCTGGAAGAGGACCTTTGGCTGGACCAGTGGTTGTAGGTTGTGTAATAATGCCACAAGATTCATTTATTGAATATGTTAATGATTCTAAAAAAGTATCTGAAACAAAAAGAGAAATGCTTTATGAAAAAATAACAAATGAAGCAATTGCATGGAGCACAGGAATTGTAATGCAAGATGAAATAGACGAAATAAATATATTAAATGCAACTAAAAAAGCATTAACAATGGCAATAGATAATTTAAAAGTAAAACCAGAGGTTATATTAGTAGATGCTTTAGAAAAAATAGATACACATCAAATTCCATATATATCTGTAATAAAAGGAGATGCAAAAATTTATAGTATTTCAGCAGCTTCAATTGTTGCAAAAGTAACAAGGGATAGAATAATGCGAGAGTATGATGAAATATATCCACAATATGGATTTGCAAGTCATAAAGGGTATGGAACAGCAAAACATATTCAAGCAATAAAAGAATACGGAATATGTTCAATACATAGAAAAAGTTTTGTAAAGAATTTTATACAAAAATAAAATAATATATAAAAGGGGAATGGCGCAGTTGGAAGACCAACTACGCCAAAACTTACTTCTCGCCTTCATCTCCGTAGAAGTCAGAATCAGGCCAAGTATCAAACGGGTCTTCAGCAGTTTCTGCTGAAATTCGTTTGTTCAGTGCCCTCAGCTCTTTACGGAGTGAATTGAGTTCACTCGGACTTGAAGTGTCAAGCTTCTTGTTGAGCTCCTCAATAATGCGGATGGTGTCTGCAGATAACATAGGTAGAAACCCCTTTCAAATATAAATTTGTAACATTATTATAACACGCTTTACATAAAAAATCAAATTAGGAGGTTGATTTTATGAATATTAAAGAAATTATAGCTAAAAAAAGAGATGGATTAGAATTAAATAAAGAAGAAATTAAATATTTTATAGAAGAATATACAAAAGGAACTGTTACAGATTATCAAGCAGCAGCACTAATTATGGCAATGTATATCAATGGATTAAACAATGAAGAAACTACAAATTTAACATTAGAAATGGCTCATTCTGGAGAAATTTTAGATTTATCAAAAATTTCTAAAACAGTTATAGATAAGCACAGTACAGGAGGAGTTGGAGATAAAATAACATTAGTATTAATGCCCATTATTGCATCACTTGGCGTGCCAGTTGCAAAAATGTCTGGAAGAGGCTTAGGCTTTACTGGTGGAACAGTAGATAAACTAGAATCAATTCCGGGATATAAAACAGAAATAAAAATAGACGAATTTATAGAAAATGTACAAAAGGTTGGAATAAGCTTAATTGGTCAAACAGCCAATTTAGCGCCAGCAGATAAAAAAATATATGCACTACGTGATACTATTAGCTGTGTAGATAATATGTCACTTATAGCGTCAAGTATAATGAGCAAAAAAATAGCTGCAGGAGCAAACAAAATAGTATTAGATGTAACATGCGGAAGTGGAGCTTTTATGCAAAACGAAAAAGATGCAATAGAGTTATCTAATATAATGAAGAACATAGGAAAGTTAGCAAATAGAGAAACAGTATGTATAATTACAAATATGGACGAACCAGTTGGATATGCAATAGGAAATAACTTAGAAATTATAGAAACAATAGAATGTTTAAAAGGAAATATACCAGAAGACATAAAAGAAATAATAACAACAATAGGAGCATATATACTAAAACTTGCAGATAAAGGTGACAATTTAGAAGAAAACAAACTAAAAATATTAGAAAATATAAAAAACGGAAAAGCATATAATAAATTTTTAGAATTAGTACAAAATCAAAATGGTGATATAGAATATGTAAAAAATACAGATAAACTTGAAAAAGCAAAATATATATTGCCAGTAATTTGTGAAAAAGGCGGATATGTAGAAAAATTAAATGCAGGAGAAGTAGGAAAAATATCAGTAGATTTAGGAGCGGGAAGATTAAGAAAAGAAGATGACATAGACAAAGCAGTAGGAATAGTGCTAAACAAGAAAAATGCAGACAAAGTAAAAAAAGGTGATATACTAGCATTTGTATATGCAAACAATAAACAAAAAGGAGAAACAGCAGTAGAAGAAATGCAAAATGCATATACAATAGTAGAAGAACCAGTAAAAAAAGAAAAATATATTTTAGGGATTATATAGGAGGAAAACAAAAAAATGAAAATAATGTTTATATGCACAGGCAACATTTGCAGAAGTGCAATGGCACATGCAATGTTTGAAAAAATGGTAAAAGAACAAAATAAAAATGTACAAGTATATTCGTGTGGCATATATGCACAAAATGGTGATATTCCAACATATGAAGCAATTGAAACAATGAATGAATATGGGATAGATTTAAGAAATCATAGAGCAACAAATATAAGAAACTCAAATATAAAAGACATGGATGTAATACTTTGCGCAACAATTTCACATAAAAATAGTGTTATAAATATGTATCCAGAATTAAAAGAAAAAGTATTTACGATGAAAGAATATGCAGGATATCCACAAAATGATTTAGATATAAAAGACCCATGGGGATACGGAATAGAAGTATATAAAAGTTGTGCAAAGGAAATAAAGGAATGCCTTAATAAAATTATAGAAAAATTATAACTAAAAAAGCATACTTTCCACTTCAAATAAATTAAAGAAAGGAATAAACAAATGAACATATTAGAAGGACTAAACGATAAACAATACGAAGCAGTAATAAATACAGAAGGACCAAACCTAATTATAGCAGGTGCAGGTTCAGGAAAAACAAAAGTACTAACACATAAAATAGCATATTTAATAGGAGAAAAAAATGTAAAGCCATGGCAAATACTTGCAATTACATTTACAAATAAAGCAGCAAACGAAATGAAAACAAGGGTAGAAGCATTAGTTGGAGAAGCAGCGAATGAAATGTGGCTAGGAACTTTCCACTCTATTTGCGTTAGAATTTTAAGAAGATTTATAGATAGATTAGGATATGAAAGCTCATTTATAATATTCGATACATCAGACCAAAGAAGTTTGGTAAAACAATGTTTAAGAGAATTAAATATTGATGATAAATTGTTTACAGACAGAAGCGTATTATCAGAAATAAGCAATGCAAAAAATGAAATGCTTACACCAGAAAGCTACAAATTAAGGACAAATGGTGAGTATAGAAAAGAAAAAATCGCAGAAATATATGCTGTATATCAAAGAAAATTAAAAGAAAATAATGCAATAGATTTTGATGATATTATCAATTTTACAATAGACATATTAACAGAAAACCCAGATGTTTTAGAGTATTATTCAGATAAATTCAAATATGTATTAGTAGACGAGTATCAAGATACAAATAAATCACAATTTACACTACTAACATTAATTGCAGCAAGACACGGAAATATTACAGCCGTAGGAGATAATGACCAAGGAATATATTCTTTTAGAGGAGCAGACATATCAAATATATTAAATTTTGAAAAGGATTTTCCAGGAACAAAAATAATAAAATTAGAGCAAAATTATAGATCTACAAAAAGTATATTAAATGCAGCAAATGCAATAATCAAAAATAATAGCAAAAAATATGAAAAAAACTTATGGACAGAAAAAGAAGAAGGAAAGCTTCCAGAAGTACATATATGTAATGATGAATATGATGAAGCAAGATATATTGCAGAAGAAATAGAACATTTAAGAAGAGAAGAGTATTTAAAATATTCAGATTTTGCAATTCTATACAGAATGAATGCACAGTCACGTAGTATAGAAGAGATTTTAGTAAGAGAAGGAATTCCATACAGAATTATAGGTGGACACAAATTCTACGAAAGAAAAGAAATAAAAGATATAATTAGTTATTTAAGATTAATTCAAAACACATCAGATAATTTAAGTTTGCAAAGAATAATAAATGAGCCTAAAAGAGGAATAGGAAAAACAAGTTTAGAAAAAATAGAATCAATAGCATCAACAAACCGGAATATCAATGTATGAAGTAATAAAAAAAGCAGATGAGTTTGGACTAAATAAAGTATTCGCAAATTCGAGAGATTTTGTAAATGTAATAGAAGAATTAAGAGCAAGTAAAGATGAAATTAAAATTTCGGAACTTGTAAAACAAACACTAAACAAAACAGGATATACAAAAGCTTTAGAACTAGAAAGTACAACACAAGCAGAAACAAGGCTAGAAAACTTAGATGAGTTTTTAACAGTAGCAATAGAGTTCGAGGATGAAGCTGCAGAAAACAACTTAGCAGAATTCTTAGAAAGTATAACACTTACAAGCGATGTAGATGAACTAGAAGATACAGACGAAGCAGTAACATTAATGACCTTACATAGTGCAAAAGGACTAGAATTCCCAGTAGTATTTTTAATAGGAATGGAAGACCGGAATATTCCCAAGTTATAAGTCAATAGGAGAAGAAAGAGAATTAGAAGAAGAGAGAAGACTTTGCTATGTTGGACTAACAAGAGCAGAACAATTTTTATACTTAACATGTAGCAGACAAAGAACTATATTTGGTTCAACATCATGCAACAAAATATCTAGATTTATAGAAGAAATACCACCAGAAATGCTAGACGGAGATAAAAACATTAAGAAAGAAAAACAATATGAACCAAAAGAAACAACATATGAGTGGGAATATGGAACAGTAAAAAAATATCAAACAAAAGCATTTGGAGATAAATACTCTCCAAAAGAACCGTCATATCAATTTAGAACAGCAGAAAGTTTCTTAAATTCATTAAACAAAACAAAAGCAGAAGGAGTAGATTTAAGCCAATTTAGAGCAGGGGTAACAGTATATCATAAAAAATTTGGAGAAGGAGTAATAAACTCAGTCGAACAAGAAGGAGAAGACTTAAAACTAGATATAAACTTTGAAAAAGTAGGACATAAAAGGTTGATGGCAAAATTCGCAAATTTAGAAATAAGATAAAAAAGAAGAGCAATTTTCTTTTTTTGTTGAATAGGAAAAATCAATAATGATAAAATAATAGCAAAACATTGACATGAAAAAAAACAACATATAAAATAATTCATATAGAAATAGCCCCTGTATCTGCCAAAAAAATGAAACATATTACAAATCTTGTAGGAACATATTGTATACGCAAAAAAATGAATTTATGTCAAATGTTTGGGGCTAAAGTTCAGTTGTATGGGGCATTGCCCTAAGCGACTCGCACTTTGAAGAAATTGCTAAAACAAAGGAGGGAAATAAATGAAAAACAAAAAACGGAATTACACTAATAGCATTAATAATTTCAATAATTGTAATGTTAATACTAATTGTGGTAACGGTAACAACAGCAATAAAAGGAGGATTATTTGAGAGTGCAAAAATAGCAAGTAAAAAAACAGAAAGACAATCAGTATTAGAAGAATTAAATGCAATAACAGCAGAGTTTAATGCAGATGTGTATGCAAATCCAGAAAAATATGATCTTGGTGATGATGATATATTTAAAACTATAATAGAACAAGCTAAAATAAGAATTTGTGGAGGAAAAAACGAAAACCCAAATTCAAGTATAACAGCAGATGAGGAAACAGTGGAAAAATCAACAATAATAGATGAAGAAGGAAAAACTAGTTTTCTTATACCTTTTACATATAAGGGGATTGAAGCAAAATGGAAATTTGTTATGAATGAAGAAGTGGAATATATAGAATATATAGAACTAGTTTTTAATGGAATAGGTATACAGGAAATAGGAGATACACCAACAGTTGAACCAGGAGGAAATATAAAGGAAGTAAAAAATGGAGTGCCAATTCCAATAGGTTTCTATTATGTAGCAGGTACAAAAAACACAGGTGTTGTAATAAGCGATAGCCAGGCAGATGAAAATAATTCGCAAGAAAACAATGGAAGTCAATTCGTTTGGGTACCAGTACAAATAAATCCAAAATTAAAAATAGATATAGATAGTGATAAGCAAATTTCCAAAGTAACAATAATGGATTTAGGAGACTATAAAGAAGAAATAAGTGTTAATAAAAGTATTTTTGAAAAGACAATAAACTTAAGCGATAACACTATTTATGAAATAGCAATAGAATATGAGGATGGAACAAGAGAAGAAAAACTTTATAGCACTGATTTACAATATAAGCAACTAAGCAACAACTTGAGAAATTTAAAAGTACTTGCAGAACAGTGTGGGGGATTAGAAAATCTAGCTGATTCTCTTAAAGAAAATAACTATCCAGATCAAAATTTTGAGTTCAAAATTGATAATTTTAAAGAATTATTTAAAGACCAAGAAATTTATGATACCACAGACGACACTCTAGAAAAAGATAGTGTATTAAAATATGGAGGATTCTATATAGGAAGATATGAAGTTGGAACAGATAAGACAACAAAAAAAGGCAATAGTCCTAAAAGCTACATTTCATTTACAGAAGCAAAGTCGGAAGCAGAAGCAATATATAATAGTGAGAGTTATGGAGTAAAATCAAGCCTACCAAGTGGTTCAGCTTGGAATAGTACTGCAAAATGGATCGTTAATTCGAAAGCAGAAAGCTGGAATGGAGTATTTAATGATAGCACAAGTTGGGGTAATTATAGATTGAGCATAAGCCAACGGAGCTCCAAAATCAACAGGAAGTAGTGACTCTTATTCTAAAAATCATATATACGATTTAGCAGGAAACTTGCAGGAATGGACATTAGAAATTGCAAATTCAAATGAAAGGATATGTAGAGGATCAAATTATGGAGTAAGTGGAAGCCCAAGCATGGTTTCTGCTGATTCAATAGCAGAAAGTACGAAACAAAATAATACAGGATATAGACTAATGTTATATATAAAAAAATAACAAAAAAGGGAGCTAAGATGCTAGAGCACAAGCTCCTTTTTTATTGTATGAGAAAAATCGAAGATTTTCCTATTAAACAAAAAGCCTATAATCGCTATTGCCTTTGAGATTTCCTCATTTCATTCGGAAACTCAAATCGGCGAGAAGAAAAGGTGGCAAAGCCACTTTTCTTGTGCAAACAAATTCCAATTTATCTAATTACTTACTTCGTTTTTTACTTTGTCTATTTCTGTCTGTGGTGCTTGCCCTGCTGGTGTGTAATATCCTTTTGCTTGTGCTACCTTAAATAATTCATATTGGAATGATTCGTCATTATTTCTTATCTGTTGTATTGTTTGTCTTAATTGCATATTTTCTGCTTCTGAAATAACTCCTTGATATGTTGTAAGCTCTGCTTTAACGCTTTCTAATATATCGTTAACCATGTATTTTTCTTCCATATTCTTACCTCCTAATTTAAAAATGTTAACAATTTTTGTTTTGTATTTAATGAATCTTGAGCAGCCTTTGTAAACATTTGCTTTATTTGTGGGTCAACACATTGTGATGCATATGTGTTTAGCTTTTGATATGATGTGTCGTGTGCACCTATTAAGTGCCTTAAATTTTGTAATTCTACTTGACTTAGTTCTGACATTAAAATCATCCTTTCCATTTTTTATTTAACAAGTATAGTGTTTACAAAAATTAATAAATTATTCAAAAAAATGTAATTTGTGTGAGGGGAATTCTAGGGACTGTCCCTCAAAATCACCAAACCTGGGGATTTTGGGGACTGTCCTGAATTCACAGCTATAGCAATTTCTACAATGCCTTCGGGTCGCCGTCCTCGGAGACCCGAAGACATCGCAGGCTTTGCAATATACATAATTTACAACACGTAAAATGCAGAGATTTTGAAAGAAAAACAGAGAAAAAAAGAGAAAATGCAAGCATTCCTAACATTAAAGGACTAAATAAAAGAATATACTTATTGCCAAAAATGTATAATTAAGGTAAAATATTATAGTGAAATTTTAAAAAAATAAGTTAGGAGTGTTTATTATTTTAAGAAGTATAAAGAATATATTTGTGCATGTTAGAAGTTCATTAAAAGTTTTATTTCTTATTATGATATCTACAGCATTAATAGTAGGACTAATATCTTTAGTATATAAACCAATGTACAGTGTAACTGTAAATGGAGAATTTTTAGGATATACATCAAATAAAAGCAAATTACAAAAGAGAATAAATGAATATATAGAAAGTAAGGATAACAGTAATGTTGCTTTTATAGATATTAAAGACTTACCTGAATATTCATTGTGTTTATTGAAAAAAGATAATCAAGCAAATGATGAAGAAATATTTGAAAAAGTAAAAAATTCAGGAACAACATATTATGAGTATTATGCAATAGTAGTAAGCAATGAAGAAAAGTACTATGTAGGAACAAAGGACGAAGCAGAAGCTATAATTAATGAGTTGAAATCAAAGAAAAGTACAAATATAAATAAAATAGCATATACACAAGTTCATTCAACAGAGATGAAAGAATTTACAGAAAAAGATAAAGTTGTAACAGCATTATATGTAAAACCAGTAGTTGTAGCAACATCAGCATATGCAACATATAAAGGACAAAAAATAGCAAGTACAGAAACACCATCATCAGCTGTTTTAGGAATAGGACTAATAAGACCAGTATCAGGAATAATAACATCAAGATTTGGTCAAAGAGCCAGTGGAAAACATACAGGATTAGATATAGCTACTTCAACAGGAACAACAATAGTTGCAGCAGCAGCAGGGACAGTAACTTATTCTGGAAATAATGGTGGAGGCTTAGGAAACTTCATAAAAATAAGCCATGGAAATGGTGTAGAAACAGTATATGGACATTGTAGCAAGTTATATGTAACAACAGGTCAAACAGTTGCACAAGGTGAAGCAATAGCGGCAGTGGGATCAACAGGAAATTCAACAGGACCTCATTTACACTTAGAAATAAGAGTAAATGGAGTAAGACAAAATCCACAAATTTATTTATATAAGTAAAAAGTTAAAAAAACCAGTTCACATTGAACTGGTTTTTTGTTGATCTTTGTATATAAATTTTCATTTATTATAAAATGCTTTAACACAATTAGATATAGCATTTGCTTTAAAAATTGCTTTTCCATATTCTAAAAGTTTTCTTTCGAATAAATCCGGATTATCAACAGTGTTTCCAAATTCGCTTATTTCACAATTAATTGCTTTTACAATAGGTAAATTAGATTTGTTAATATGTATGCATAAATAATATTTTGAATTATATAAGCTCAAAGAAACTTTTCTTAATTTTAAATATGTTTCACTGTTTAGATGTAAGCTTATATACTTACAAAACTCACAGTAATCATCAAATGAATTGAATGAGTATATTACTAAACTATTATTAATTGCAGATGTTTTTCTTTTTATTTTTAATTGTTTTTTTACTTGTTCCTTTTCTGGAAGCCTTGTAACAGTTAGAATAAAGTTCCCTTCTGGAACTGCAATTGCTTCAATCATTAATTTGTAATCTTTTGTATAAAAACCAACTTCTTTTTCGGCTTTATTTAACAAACTACAAAACAAAGCTTGAGATTCAGCAGAATTAGACATAAATGAGTGTAAATCTATATGCTCTTCTTCCAAATCGCTCAAATTTAAAGTGATTCTAATTTTATTCTCTGTCAATTTTTCAATTTTCAAAATAAGTAACCTCCGATATAAAGTATAATATTATTATAGCACCAATATATAATAATTTAAATAATAAAAATATGGAAATTATTATATCACATTATATTAAATAATTATTAAAATAGTGAAAGAAATTGTAAAATAATCCATAATAAATCCTTGAATTTACTTGAAAAAACAAGCAATTGCATATATAATATATTAGTATTTAACAAAGGAGAAATAAGGAGGAGCACAAATGGCAACAAGAGAAAAAAATATATGGATATTATTAGTATTTTTACTATCAGGTCTAGTAATAGGAGGACTTTTAGGAGAACTTGCAGCAAAGGTAGATTGGCTATGGTGGTTATCTTATGGACAAAGTTTTGGATTATCAACTCCGGTATCACTAGATTTAAATGTAATAACAATAACATTTGGGCTAATGTTTAAAATAAATATTGCAAGCATTGTAGGAATGGCAATAGCAATATTTATATATAGAAAAGTATAATGTAGAATTTTTTTAATTAAAGAATACAAAATGCATTGCTTTTTGTTGGGGGCAATTTATATTGAAAGGGCGATTTTATGAGACTAAAAATGAAAGAGCTTCCAATATTAGAAAGACCATATGAAAAATTAGAAATTTATGGAGCCGAGATGTTATCTAATGCAGAACTTTTGGCAATAATAATAAAAACTGGAAACAAAAAAGAAACTGCAGTAGCACTTGCCCAGAAAATATTAAATTTAAATAAAAATTATAACAAGAATGATTTAAGATTTTTGCAAGAAATATCGATAGAAGAGCTTACAGAAGTTAAGGGGATAGGAAAAGTAAAAGCAATACAAATAAAAGCAGTATCTGAAATTGCAAAAAGAATAACAAAGCCAATTACAAATAAGATAAAAATAAGTAATACAAAAGATGTGGCAGAATTAGTAATGTCTGAACTAAGATACGAAAAAAGAGAAATAGCCAAAGTTATTATTCTTAATAACAAAAATACTGTATTAAGAATTGTAAACATATCGTTAGGAGGTTCAAATTTTGCATGTATAGAACCAAAAGATGTATTGGCAGAGGCTATAAAAATGCAGGCACCAAAGATAATACTTATTCATAACCATCCAAGTGGAGACCCAAAACCAAGCAAAAGTGACTATAAAGTAACAGACAGAATATATGAATGTGCTGATTTAATGGGAATTGAATTGTTAGACCATGTAGTAATAGGGGATGGAATATATGAGAGTGTATTAATGGGAAAGGAAACGTGAGAAATATGTTATTTGGACTAAAATCAAAAGATATTGGAATAGATTTAGGAACAGCCAATACTTTAGTTACACTAAAAGGAAAAGGAGTAATATTAAAAGAGCCATCTGTTGTAGCAATAGATAGAAGAAGTGGCAATATCTTAGCTACTGGTTATGAAGCAAAAGAAATGCTTGGAAGAACACCAGAAACTATTAAAGCAGTAAGACCATTAAAAGATGGTGTAATAGCAGATTTTACTGCAACACAGTTAATGCTTAAAAATATAGTGTCAAAAGTATGCCAAAGATATAACGCAGGAAGACCAAGAGTAGTTGTTGGAGTCCCATCTGGTATTACAGAAGTGGAAGAAAGAGCAGTAGAAGAATCAGTTTTAAGAGCTGGAGCAAAAGAAGTATATTTAATAGAAGAGCCAATGGCAGCAGCAATTGGTGCAAATTTAGATGTAGCAGAACCTACTGGAAATATAATAGTTGATATAGGTGGAGGAACAACAGAAGTTGCTGTAATTTCCTTAGGAGGAGTTGTAATAAGTAACTCTTTAAGAACTGCTGGAGACGAATTAGACGAAGATATAGTAAATTATATAAAAAGAGAAATGGGACTAGCAATAGGAGAAACAACAGCAGAAGAAATAAAAATAGAAATAGGATGTGCATTACCATTAATGACAGAAGCAAGCATGGAAGTAAGAGGAAGAGATTTAGGAAATGGGTTACCAAGAAATGTTATAGTTACTTCAACACAAATAGAAGAGGCAATGCATGATTCAATAAATGAAATAGTAGAAGTTGTAAAAGCTACATTAGAAAAAACTCCACCAGAACTTGCATCAGACATAGTAGAAAAGGGAATAGTGCTTGCAGGTGGAGGAGCACTAATCAGAAATCTAGACAAATTATTAAGCCAAAAAACAGAAATGCCAGTATATATTGCAGAAGATCCATTAGAATGTGTTGTAAAGGGAACAGGAAAAACTTTAGAAGACTTAGAAAGATTAAAAACTGTTCTTATAAATGCGCGTAAATGTAGATAAACAATAAATAAGAAAGGATTACAGCGATGTATAGAAACAATAAAACAAGTATTATAGGTATAGTAATAACAATAATAGTATTGATTATATTAGTTTTGCTTACCAATATAAATACAAATAAACTTTCTGGTGCAGAGAATTTATTTAGTAAACTTGTAATGCCTGTGCAAAATGGATTAACGCATTTAAAAAATAAAATTGCAAAAAATGATTCATTTTTCGAAAACATAGATAAGCTAGATGAAGAAAATAAAAAGCTAAAAGAAGAAAATAGTGAATTACAAAAAAAATTACAAGAGTTAGAAATAATAAAAACTGAAAATGCAACATTGAGACAATATGTAAATATGGCAGAAAAGTATGCAGAATACAAAACTGTACCAGCATATATAATAAATAAAGATGTTAGCAATTTAAGTGAAACAATGGTTATTAATGCAGGAAAATCAAGTGGAATAGATGTAGATATGCCAGTTATTACAGAACAGGGATTAGTTGGCTATATTATGTCTGTAACAGAAAATACTGCAAAGGTCCAACCAATAATAGACCCAGCAACTAATATAAGTGGGACAATAACAACATCAAGAGATAGTGTGATTGTAAGAGGAATTTTACGGAAGCAGTAACACATTAAAATTAATGTATATTCCAACAGATGCCGACTTAGTTTTAGAAGATACAATAGAAACTTCTGGATTAGGTGGAATATATCCAAAAGGAATACAAATAGGTAAAATAAAAGAAATAATAGAATCAAAAAATATAACAGACAGATATGCAATTGTAGAAACATCAGTGGATTTTTCAAAATTAGAAACAGTATTGGTAATAACAAAGTAATATAAAAGAAAAGGAGATATATTATGAACAATGAAATCTATGTAACACCACTTGCTGGAAGATATCCAAGTAAAGAGATGAACAAAATTTGGTCAAGTGATTCTAAATATTCAACATGGAGAAAACTTTGGGTTGCACTTGCAGAAACAGAAAAAGAGCTAGGAATTGATATAACAGACGAACAAATTAATGAAATGAAAGAAAATGTAAATAATATTGATTATGATGTAGTTGCAAAAAGAGAAAAAGAATGTAGACATGATGTTATGGCACATGTTTATGAATTTGGTACAAAATGCCCAAAAGCAAAACCAATAATACACTTAGGAGCAACATCTTGCTATGTAACAGATAATACAGACGTAATTTTAATGAGAGAAGCTTTAAAAATTATAAAAGCAAAATTAGTTAATGTAATAAATAATCTAAAGAAATTTGCAGATGAATATAAAGGAACAACTTGCCTAGGATATACACATTTTCAACCTGCACAGCTAACAACAGTTGGTAAAAGAGCAACACTTTGGATGCAAGATTTGTTAGAAGATTTAGAAGAACTAGAATTTGTAGAATCAAGAATGAAACTTTTGGGTTGCAAAGGAACAACAGGAACACAAGAAAGCTTTATGAAATTATTTAAAGATGAAGAAAAAGTAAAACAAATAGATGGAAAAATAGCAGAAAAAATGGGGTTTGACAAAGTATATGCAGTATCTGGACAAACATATACAAGAAAGTTGGATTCAATAGTATTAAATTGCTTATCAGGAATAGCAGAAAGTGCATCAAAATTTGCAAATGACATGAGACTTTTACAACACGAAAAAGAATTAGAAGAACCATTCGAAAAAGGACAAATTGGATCATCAGCAATGGCATATAAAAGAAATCCAATGAGATGTGAAAGAATAAATTCACTTTCAAGACATGTAATGGTACTTTCAAATGATGCAAAAATAACAACTGCAACACAATGGCTAGAAAGAACACTTGATGATTCTGCAAATAAGAGAATATGCGTGCCAGAAAGCTTTTTAGCAACAGATGCAATATTAATTCTTTATGAAAACATATCATCAAATATTGTAGTATATAAAAACGTAATAAAAACAAATATGATGCAAGAACTTCCATTTATGGGAACAGAAGAAATACTTATGAATGCAGTTTTAAAAGGTGGAGATAGACAAGAATTACATGAAAAAATAAGAGTATACTCAATGGAAGCTGGAAGAGAAGTAAAAGAATTTGGTAGACCAAATGATTTAGTAGATAGAATAGCAGCAGACGAAACATTTGGACTAACCAAAGAAGAAATTTTACATATATTAAATCCAGATCACCTTTGTGGAAGAGCAAAAAATCAAGTAACAGATTTTATAGAAGAATGTGTAAATCCAGTACTAGAAAAATATAAAGACTTAATAAACGAAGAAAAAGTAGAGATAAATGTCTAGAAAAAATGAGACAAAATGGGACAGCCCATCTTTGTCTCATTAATTATAAATAATAGAGGAAAATATGAAAATAATAGATTGGTTTAGAAGAATTAGACTGCGAAAAAGATTACTAATACCTAGCAGTAATCCTGATTACGAAGATTCAATTAAGCAAGTAAAAGAAAAAATTATAAACAGTATGCAGGGCAGAGAATTTAGCAAAATTGAAGAGGCTTATTATGTATATATAGAACTAGGAAAAATTTTATCAGAAGATCCTATTAATGCTTTTGGGAAAGTTGAAGAGAGAAGAGGCCTATTCAATAAAAAAATAGGAAAAGAACTTCAAGGAAATTGTAAAGCTATAGCGGAATTATATGTAAGTATATTAGGAGATATAGGAATAAACTCGGATTTAATAAAAGTAAATGAGAACCCAGGAGCACATGTGGACGCAGTATTAAATATTGAAGGAAAGAATTATATAACTAATCTAATAGGTGATTTATCAAGAATAAAAACTGCAAAAAGAGTAAATTCATTTGCATTTAATTTAGAGAATAATAGAAATATTATGTATTCACCAACATATAAAGATAGAGTAAAAAAATGTTATAACTTATCCTTCCTACCAAGAGAAGAAATAGAAAGAATGGATAAAAAATTAGGATATAGTTATAGTAACGAAAGTGAAAAAGATAATAATAAAAGAGGTATATATACAGAGGATGTATTTGAAAGAATAAAACAAGAATTAGCAGATCCAGAGAAGTTTAAAAAATATGTTCTAAAAGGAAGAGAAGATGTACGAGAAGAAGATATATTCAAATATAAATTAGAATTTCTTTTAGAAAATATGGATAAGTTTTCCACATATAATTCGAATGCAAGATATTTGGAAAATATAAGGTATTACTTTTATACACTAAAAAAGTTTTTTTCGGAAGAAGAGGCAAAAAGAATAAATATGTATGCATGTGTAAACAATGGTGACTTTTCTAAAATACATTCTATTGTAAAATTAAGACCATCAGAAAAATCAAAAGGAGAAAATACATATTTTGCTTATAATAATACCGATAGAAAATATAAAGAAATTTCAAGAGAAGAATTAAAAAGATTTGTAGATAGGGCAAAAGGTTTAGAGATAATTGGTGAAATAGACAACAAAGAACAAATAGATATAGAAGAATTAGAGTTATAAAATGAGACAAAAGAGGAGTGTCCCCTTTTGTCTCATTTATTTAAAATTTCTTTCCTGTTATTTTTTCATATGCTTCAATATATTTATTTCTTGTAGTCTCTAAAACATCTTTTGGAAGTTCGGCAGGAGGATTGTTTCTATATCCGTTATTTGATAGCCAGTCTCTTAAGTATTGCTTATCAAAACTTTTTTGACCTCTACCTACTTCATAATCGTCAAGGGGCCAGAATCTACTAGAATCAGGAGTTAAAACTTCATCTCCTAAGACTAAATTACCATTTTCATCTAACCCAAATTCAAACTTTGTGTCTGCTATAATTATTCCTTTAGAAAGAGCATAATCAGCACATTTTTTATAGATATTAATTGTAGCATTTTTTACTTTTTCAGCAAGTTCATCACCTAAAATTTCTTTACATCTTTCAAAAGAAATATTTTCGTCATGATCTCCAAGTTCAGCCTTTGTAGAAGGCGTAAAAATTGGTTCATCTAATTTTTGACATTCTTGTAAACCTTCTGGCAATTTAATATTGCAAACAGTACCAGTTTTTTGATATTCTGCCCAACCAGAACCTGTAATATATCCTCTTACAATGCATTCAACTGGAAGCATTTTTAGTTTTTTTACTAGCATACTTCTATCTTTAAATTCTTCTTTTCTAAATTCGTCTGGAAATTCCTCATAATTTGTAGTAATTATATCATTTGGTATAATATCAGAAACAAAATTAAACCAAAATTCAGATAATTTATTTAGAATTTTTCCCTTATCCAAAACAGGATTTGGCATAATAAAATCAAATGCAGAAATCCTATCAGAAACAACCATCATAAGTTTATCATCATCTACTTCATATATTTCACGAACTTTACCACTACTAATTTTTTTCATAAAATAACAATCCTTTCTAAATTAATAATTCTCATAACCTACATCTTGTAATTTTGCATCTTTTTCCATAACAGCATCTTTTAATCCAGCTTTAAAATCAGCTAATTTATTACGTATATCTTCATTTGAAACGCCTATTATTTGAGTTGCTAAAATAGCTGCATTTTTTGCACCATTTATTGCAACTGTCGCAACAGGAATTCCAGAAGGCATTTGCACAATTGAATAAAGTGAATCAATACCATTTAAAGCCTTAGAATGAATAGGAACACCAATTACTGGGCATGTATTTACTGCTGCAAAAATTCCAGGTAAATGGGCTGCACCACCAGCACCAGCAATAATTGCTTTAACACCTCTATTTTTAAGATTTTTTGCGTAATCAATTGCTTCATCTGGGCATCTATGAACAGATAAAATTTTCATCTCATAAGAAATTCCCATATTATCCAAGAATTTGGCACTATCTTTCATTATAGGTAAATCAGAATCACTACCCATAATTATTGCTACATCAATATTTTTTTCCATTTTCCCCTCCCAAAAAATAAATCTGAATTAATTATATTATATAAAATTATAATATACAAGAAAATAAATGAATTTGAAAATTATATTAAGATTTGCAATTTATGGAAGTAGATTATATAATAAGTAAAATCATATAAAGGAGGGGACAATGTCTCAGATACAAATTAATAATTTAAATTTTATTTACCCAGGACAGACCGAATATATTTTTAAAAATGTAAATTTAACATTAGATACAGATTGGAAACTAGGACTTATAGGAAGAAATGGAAGTGGTAAAACTACACTTTTAAAATTACTTTTAGGTGAATACGAAAGTAACAATGCTATAAGCAAGAATATAGAATTTGAATATTTTCCTTATGAAATTAAAAATGAAAACGATTTAACTATTAATATTGCCTATAAAATTCTTCCGAATTTGGAAGAATGGAGATTATATAAGGAACTTAATTTAATTAAAATGGATGCTAATATTTTATACAGAAATTTCAGTACGTTAAGTGGTGGAGAGATGATAAAATTCCTTTTAATTTGTGCATTCTTAAAAGAAAATAAGTTTTTACTTATAGATGAACCAACTAATCACATTGATGAAGAAAGTAAAGATTCGCTAATAGAATATTTAAAACAAAAAAAAGGATTTATACTGGTTTCACATGATAGAAAAATATTAAATGAAGTAGTTGATCATATTCTATATATAGGAAAACAAAATATTACATTGGAACAAGGAACATATAATTCATGGAAATTTAATAAAACAAATAGAGATAATAATGAGATTGAGCAAAATAAACGATTAAAAAATGATATTATGAAATTAGATGAAATCGCCAAAAAAACTGAAAATTGGTCTAATGCTGTGGAAAAGAGTAAAAAAGGTGCTGTAGACAAAGGACACGTAGGACATCAGGCTGCTAAGATGATGAAGAGAGCAAAGGTTTTAGAAAGCAGAAGAGATAAAAAAATAGAAGAAAAAACAGGCCTTTTAAAAGACATAGATATATTACCGGACTTGCAAATGAAACCATTAATTGCTTCTAGAAAAAATCTAATTTTAGTGCAAAACTTATCAATATTTTATGACAAAAAAATATTATTTAAGAACTTAAATTTTGAAATAAATTCTGGAGAAAGAGTTGCAATAGAAGGAAAAAATGGAAGTGGTAAATCTAGCATTGTAAAATTAATAGTTGGTGAAAATATACCAAATAATAAAGGTTTAAAAGTCATGCCAAACCTGAAAATTTCATATGTATCACAAATGACAGATGAAGTAAAAGGAACTATTTCAGAGTATGCCAGATATAACAACGTTGATGAAGGTATTTTTAGGGCAATGCTTCAAAAACTAGGAGTTGATAAAGAAAAACTAGACACGAATTTATCGGATTTAAGTGAAGGACAAAAGAAAAAAGTAATGATTGCAAGGAGTATTTCTGAGGATTCTGAGATTTATATTTGGGATGAGCCATTAAACTATCTAGACATTCAATCTCGTGAACAAATAGAGAATATGATTTTAAAATATGAACCAACTATGCTTTTTATTGAGCATGATAATGTGTTTATAAACAAAATTGCTACTAAAGTAATACAATTACCTGAAGAGTAAAAAACGCGTAATACAAAATATTTAAATGAAAGAGAAAGCAAAAAATAGATCTCAAAAGAGGTCTATTTTTTATGGGATAAAATGTCCTAAAATAAATTAATCAACCTAACACCAATTTACATAAATAGGAATATATTATTAATATAGTAGGAGGAATAGCATGAAAGAAGTTTTAAGATTAGAAAATATAAACAAGACATATCAAGCAAAAAATGGGGAAATAGAAGCTTTAAGAAATATAAATTTTAATGTAAATGAAGGCGAATTTGTTAGCATAATTGGACCAAGTCGGATGTCGGAAAATCAACATTACTTTCAATAATTGCAGGGCTAGAAGAAAAATCAAGTGGAAAGATATATATAGATAATGTAGAAACAGAAAATGTATCAAACAAAATTGGATATATGCTTCAAAAAGATAGTTTACTAGAATGGAGAACTATATATAACAATGTGGTTTTTGGGTTGGAAATAACAAGAAGAAAAACTAAAGAAAATGAGCAATATGTAAAAGATCTATTAAAAAAATATAATCTTTATGAATTTAAAGATAAATACCCATCTCAATTATCAGGAGGAATGAGGCAAAGAGTGGCACTAATTAGAACACTTGCAATAAGACCAGAAATTCTTCTATTAGATGAAGCTTTTTCAGCTCTTGATTATCAAACAAGAATAATGGTAACAAAGGATATATACAAAATTCTAAAAAACGAAAATATTACCACAGTAATGGTAACACACGATATATCAGAGGCTATTAGTATGTCTGACAGAATAGTAGTACTTACAAAAAGACCAGCAACTGTTAAAAAAATTGATACAATAGATTTTGAAATAGAAGGAAGAGATCCTATGAACTGCCGTAAAAGTCCAAAATTCAGTAAATATTTTGATAGCTTATGGAAGGAGCTAGATGTTGATGCAAAAGAAAAATAATTCAGAAGAAAGAAAGAAGTATCTAAAAAAAATTAGATTAACAAAAATATTAACATTATTTACACAAATTACAGTAGCTGTTGCATTTGTAGCATTATGGGAGATACTAGCCAATAAAGGAGTAATAGATAGCTTTATAACAAGCCAACCATCTAGAATGCTAAAAACCTTTATGAATTTATCTCAAAATGGACTATTAGAACACTTAGGAGTTACATGTTATGAAACAATAGTAGGATTCTTATCTGGAGCTATACTTGGAGTGATTATTGCAATAATACTATGGTGGTCAAAATTCCTATCAAAGGTATCTGAACCATTTTTAGTAGTATTAAATAGTTTACCTAAAATAGCACTTCGGACCGGTAATAATAATATGGGTAGGAGCAGGAACAGGCGCAATTATAGTAATGGCATTGGCAATATCATTAATAGTTACAATTCTAGAAATATTAAATGGTTTTTTAAATACAGATAGCGAAAAAATAAGAATGGCAAAAACCTTTAATGCAAATAAATTGCAGATATTAACAAAAATAGTAATACCAGCAAATATTTCTACATTTATAAATTCGTTAAAAGTGAATATAGGGCTTTCATTAGTCGGAGTAATATCAGGGGAATTCTTAGTATCAAAAGCAGGACTTCGGCTATTTAATAGTGTATGGAGGTCAAGTGTTTCAGCTAGATTTAGTAATGGCAAGTGTAGTAATACTTGCAGCTGTCGCAGCAATTATGTATGAGGCAGTAGTCCTACTAGAAAAAATAATTTTAAAAACAAAAAAATTTGGATAAATTGTAATTTGACACGGTAGGGG
>FR893523.1:38066-50372 GCA_000434035.1 Clostridium sp. CAG:452
CCGAAAGCATAGCAGGTTTTGTAATATACATGTTTTAAACAAATTACAATCAATTGAAAGGAGAAAAATTTTGAAAAAATATATTATAGGCATACTTATAATCTTATTAGTTGTTGGTGGAATTTTAGCATATTCTATGTTTAAAGATAAAAATAACGGAAACACAGAAATGACAAAAATAAGATTAAATGAAGTTACACGTTCAGTTTTTTATGCGCCACAATATGTTGCAATTAGCAATGGATATTTTAAAGAAGAAAATCTGGATATAGAAATTACCACAGGTCAAGGTGCAGATAAGGTAATGACAGCAGTACTTGCTGGTCAAAGTGATATAGGCTTTGCACGGACCGGAAGCTGCAATTTATGTATATAACGAAGGAAAAGAAGATTACATGCAAGTATTTGCACAAATGACTAAAAGAGATGGATCTTTTCTAGTTAGCAGAAAAGAAAACAAAGACTTTAAATGGACAGATTTAAAAGGTTCTACCATTATCCCTGGTAGAAAAGGTGGAGTACCATATATGACATTTGAATATGTACTAAAACAAAGTGGATTAGATACAAAAAAAGATGTAATATTAGATGATAGTATTAAATTTGACTTAATGGCAGGAGCATTTGCAGGAGGTAAAGCAGACTATGTTACACTATTTGAACCAACAGCATCAATGACAGAAGCACAAGAAAAAGGATATATAGTAGCATCAGTTGGAGAAGCAGGAGGAGAAATACCATATACAGCATACTTTGCAAAAAAGAGTTATATAAACAATAATAAAGATATAATTCAAGGCTTTACAAATGCAGTATATAAGGGCCAAACATGGGTAAAAGAACATACAGCAAAAGAAATTGCAGAAAAAATACAAAACTTTTTCCCAGATACAGATTTAAGTATGTTAGAAAGTTCAATTCAAAGATATAAAGACATAGATGCTTGGAATGAAACACCAGTACTAAAACAAGAAGCTTTTGAAAAATTACAAACAGTAATGCAAGAAGCAGGAGAACTTACAACAAAAGCACCTTATGAAACAATAGTAAACAACGAATTTGCAAAAAAAGCTATTAAATAAAAACAAAACATAGCGCAAGTCAAAGGGGATAGACTTACGCTATGCTTCTCATAATATTTAATATATATCATGGAGGATGATTACATTATATATTACCAAACCTTAAATTAAGTTTAAAAATTACAATTTATCCAACCAATCTAAAATAAAGTTATAAACCTCCAATTTATTTACCTCATTAAGTAATTCATGTCTAGCGTTTTTAAACAATCTTAAATACACATTTCTGGTTCCGTCTTTTTTAAGCATTTTATATACTCTTAAAACACCTTTACCATTTTGCCCAACAGGGTCTTCATCGCCAGAGAAAATTAATATAGGAACCTTTACGGTTTTATTAACATTTTTCTGTTTAGATAAATATTGAGTTCCACTCAATAAATCATAATATGCTTGAACAGAAAACATTTTTCCGCATTTCTCATCTTCTATAAATTTATTAACTTCATTTTCATCACTGCAAATCCAGTCAGAAGGAGTTCTGTTTGGTTCAAACTTTTTATTAAAAGAACCTGTAACAAGATGCTCAATCAATTTACTTTTATACCTTTTACCTTTAAAAGTAGAAATTATTTTAATAAGCAGTTTCCCAGAAATAAGCCCATATTTTTGCCCACTTGTTCCAGAAATAATTACACCAGTTAAATTATCATCATATTTTGTAATATATGTACGAACAATAAGTGAGCCCATACTGTGTCCCATAACAATATAAGGTAGATTAGGATACTCATTATGAACTTTATTTTGAAGGATATGAACATCTTCTACTAACCTATCCCAGCCATTATTATCAGCAAAATATCCAAAATCATCTTCACATTTAGCTGTATTACCATGACCTAAATGATCATGACCAACTACAATGTAACCATTGTTGGCTAAAAAATTAGCAAAATCATTATATCTACCAATATGCTCTTGCATGCCGTGAACTAATTGTATTATTCCTTTGTGCTCTTTAAAATCATTATTAATCCATTTTTTTGCAAATACATCAAATCCTGTACTCGACTTAAAACTAAAAGTACTTTCCACTATAATCCTCCAATACAAATTATTACATAATAATATATCATAAAAATTTAAACAATAGAAGAGTTGAAAATAAAAAATAATTGTAATAAAATATTAAAAAAAGATAAAAATAAAAAGTAGGGGCCGCAGTCCTCGGCGACCCGTGCTTAAAAAAGATAGGAGTGAAAAATATGGAATATAGATATAAACCAGAAGGAGTATGCTCAAGAGAATTGGTATTCGATATAGAAGGAGATATTGTAAAGTCAGTAAAAGTTGTTGGAGGATGTCCAGGAAACACAGTAGGAATTTCAAAATTGGTAGAAGGAATGAAAATAAAAGACATAATAAAAAAACTAAAAGGAATTCCATGTGGATATAGAGGAACATCTTGTCCAGACCAAATTGCAAGAGCATTAGAAAAATATATAATTAAATAATGTAGGTGATGACGCCATAGGCAATATGCACTACAAAGAAATTACTAAAAGATAAGAGGGAATAAAATATGATAAAAATAGCATTTTTTGATACAAAAGAATATGATAAAAAATTGTTTGATGAATACAATAAAAAATATGGTTATGAAATAACATATTTAGAATCAAGATTAAATAGTGAAACTGCACCACTAGCAAAAGGATTTGACGTTGTATGTATATTTGTAAACGACGTAGTAGACGAAAAAACAATTAAAATCTTAGAAGAAGATGGAGTAAAATTAATAGCTTTAAGATGTGCAGGATTTAATAATGTAGATATAAAAAAGATTGGAGAAAAGCTAAAAGTTGTAAGAGTACCAGCATATTCTCCTTATGCTGTTGCAGAACATGCAGTAGCATTACTTTTAAGTATTGATAGAAAAATATATAAAGCGTACCAAAGAACAAAAAAATACAATTTTACTTTAAACGGACTATTAGGATTTGATATACATGGTAAAACAGTTGGAGTTATAGGTTCAGGAAAAATTGGGAAAGTATTTATAAACATTATGAATGGTTTTGGATGTAGAGTATTAGCATATGATAAATTCCCAGATGAAAAAGCAGCAAAAGAAATGAATTTTGAGTATGTAGACTTAGACACATTATATAAGGAATCAGATATAATATCACTTCATTGTCCATTAACAGACGAAAATTATAAAATGATAAATGAAGAATCATTAGATAAAATGAAAGATGGGGTTGTATTAATAAACACAAGTAGAGGAAAATTAATAGACACAAAAAGCTTAATAAAAAGGTTAGAACAAGGCAAAATTGGTGGACTTGGTTTAGATGTTTATGAAGATGAAGAGGAATTCTTTTTAAATGATATGTCTAATTCATATATAAGAGATGAAGAACTCTCAATATTACTTACTATGCCAAATGTAGTAGTAACATCACATCAAGCATTCTTTACGAAAGAAGCTCTAAATAAAATTGCATTAGACACATGCGAAAATATAAAAGAGTTTTTTGAAACAGGAGATTGTAAAAATAAGGTATAAAAATAATAGCTTGCAAGTTTTACTTGTAAGCTATTTATATATTTTTATTTATTTTACTTCAGAAAAAGAATTTTTACCTGTACCGCAAATTGGGCAAACCCAGTCAGCCGGCAAATCTTCAAATTTAACTGCTTCTTTGTTCTCATCATAAATGAATCCACAAATGTCACACTTATAGTCCATAATATCATCCCTTCTAGTTAAATATATAATATAATAATATAATAAACTTGAAATGTCAATTAAAATATATACAGAAACAAGCTAAATATGATATAATAACTATTGTAAAAAGAGGAGATTTTATGGAACAAGAATACATTTTAGAAAATTGTAAATCTTTTGAACCAGAGCATATTTTTGAATGTGGACAATGTTTTAGATGGAATAAGCAAAAAGATGGAAGCTATACAGGAATATTTAAACAAAATGTTGTAAATGTAAAAAAAGCGGATAATAAAATAATTTTTAGAGGAATATGCAAAGAAAATATAAAAGACGAGTGCATAAAATATTTTGATTTAAATACTAATTATGACAATATAAAAAGTAAATTATCAAATGTGGATAATTACTTAAAAACTAGTATTGAATATGGAGAAGGAATTAGAATACTAAATCAAGATTTATGGGAAACACTTATTTCATTTATAATATCAGCAAATAATAATATTCCTAGAATAAAAGGAATAATAGAAAGAATTTCCAAAAGTTATGGCGAAAAAATAGTTTGGGATAAGGCTGAATACTACACATTCCCAACACCACAAGAATTGTCTAAAGCAAGTGTAGAGGATTTAAGAAACATTGGACTTGGATTTAGAGATGTAAGAGTATATGAAACAACTAAAATAATAAATGAAAATCCAAATAAGTTAAAAGAATTAGAAGACGAAAAAGATGTAAATAAATTAAGAGAAGAATTATTAAAGTTCCCAGGGGTAGGACCAAAAGTAGCAGATTGTGTAATGCTATTTTCCACACTAAAAAAATTAGAAGTATTCCCAATAGATGTTTGGGTACGAAGAGTTATGAATGAATTATATATAAAAAATGATGATGAAACAAAAATAAATAAAAAAGAAATAGAAGAATTGGCCAAAACAAAATATGGCAATTTAGCAGGTATAGCACAACAGTATTTATTCTATTGGAGAAGGGGAGCTTAGAGTGAATAAGGGGATACAAAAGAATTTATTAAAAATACTAAGTTTTACTATAGTTTTTATAGCAGTATTATTAATTAACAAAAAAATATATGCAAAAAGCTACACAATTGATAATATGGATATTCAAGCAGAAATACAACAAAATGGCTCAATTAATATTAATCAAAAGATTACATACAATTTTGTTGGTAATTATAATGGAATATATATAACAATTCCATATTTACTTGAAGATAGTCAAGCTAAAGAAGTAAATCTTGAAACAAAAGATTATAGTATATATAACGGAAATAAAGTAACTATAAATAAAATTATAGATTCTCAAAATGTTGAATATATCGAAGGGTTTTACGTAGATGGAGCTGTAAATGGTGGAATTTATACAGTAGATGCGGATAAGCAAAAATATAAAATAAGTGTATATTCTCCATCTAAAAATACAACAAAAACATTTACATTAAATTATAGTATATCAAATGTATGTGTTAAGCATAATGATGTAGCAGAATTGTATTATAATTTTATTGGTGGAGAATGGGATGTAGATATAAAAAAATTAAATATAGATGTAGTACTACCAAACAATCAATCCAAAGAAAATTTATATGCATTTGGACATGGACCATACAATGGAGTAGTTACAATAGAATCTCCAAATAAAGTGAATTTTAAAGTAAATAATGTAAAAAAACGGACAATATGTAGCAGCAAGGGTTGTATTTGATAAAAGTAACATAAAAAATAGTGCAAAACTTTCAAATAAAGATATGTTATTTAAAATAATGCAAGAAGAAGAAGGCATTTATAAAAATAATGAAAAGAAACAAAGATTTACTATAAAAGTATTGTTACTAGCAATAGCACTGTTCATATATTGGGTAATATTAATATTCGTATATGAAAAAGATAAGAAATATGTTACTGCGTATACTGGAGAAGATGAATTATTAAAAAAATATAATCCATTAATAGCAGGTTGCATACAGGGAAGCAGAGATGTTTTAGCAAGAGACATTATTGCCGTTATACTAAACTTAATAGATAAAAAATTAATCAAAATGGAGATACTGCCAAGTGCTAGAACAAATGAATCATATACATATATATTATCAAGGCCTAGTGCAAAAGAAGAAACAGAAATGGATGAAATAGAGAAGTACATATACCATTGGTTATTTGGAGATAAAACATCTATAGATTTTGCAGAAAGGTTAAAAGAATTGCCAAAAGAAGATGATGCAAATAAGAAGTTTAAACAATTGAGCAAAATGGCAAAAGCAAAATTGAATAGAGTTGGAGCAAATGTTAGCAAAGTACCAATGGCTGTAAGAGTATTTAATGTAATGCTATTTTTTATAAGTATAATTATTGCATTAATCCATTTTCAATATAATAAGTTAAACATATATAATCCAGAAGCAATAAAAGGTATTAGTATTGAAATTATAGAGGTGTTTTTGTTGTGTTTCCCAATGCTCCTTGGAATTTTATATATTCCAATATATTTAATGATATGTACAAGACATAGAGTAAACAAAGCTATAAGAAAATTTACAGGTCAAAAAGTGGTAACAACAACAGTAACCATAGTATTAATATTTTTTGTAGTTATGCTAATAACATTACTATTTGGTGAAAGCTTAAGATTTTTAATAATAGATGAATTATTAATATCAATTTCTCTTATAATAATGCTTACAGATAATTTAATGCTAAAGAATGAATCAATTATGATAGAAGACTTTAGTAGATTAAATATGATAAAAGATAAATTAGAAGATGATACATTATTTAAAGATAGAGATGTAGAACAAGTAACATTATGGGAAAAATATTTGGCATATGCAGTTGCGTTTGGAGTGGCAGATAAAATTATTAAAAGAATTAAAGAAATAAACATTGATGATGACTTAGAAAAAATATTAGAGAGTAAAATGCTCTTTGATGATATAGCATCAGGATATTATAATTTTTATGCAAATGCTAGTTTAGACAGAAGATTTGTAAAAGGATATTCGAGAATAACAGGAGAAGTTTTATCTTCTATGCGGAGAAGCAGGATCTTCTGGAGGAGGCTTTTCAGGAGGAAGCGGCCGGAGGATTTTCTGGTGGCGGAGGATTTTCTGGCGGAGGTGGCCGAGGAGGCGGCCGGAGGAGCCTTTTAATAAGGAGTGAATTATGAGTTTAAGGTTGATTTATGGAAGAGCAGGAACTGGGAAAAGCCAGTTCTGCTTAAACAAAATTAAAGAGCAAATAAATAATAAAACAGCACAAAAAATATATCTTGTTGTGCCAGAACAATTTTCATTTTCAACAGAAAAAAGATTGCTAGAAACACTAGAACAAAATAGTGTAATAAATGCAGAAGTTATAACATTTAAAAGAATGGCACATAGAATTTTTACAGAAGTTGGAGGACTTACAGAAGTAAACTTATCAAAAACAGGTAAGGCAATGCTTGTAAGCAACATATTAGAAAAATATAAAAAAGATTTACAATTTTTAAATAAATCATCCGAAAATATAGATATAGTATTAAGGACTATAACGGAATTAAAAAAGCATGATGTAAAACTAGAAGATTTAGAGCAAAAACAAAAAGAGACAGAAGACGAATACTTAAAAATAAAATTAAATGATATAAATACAATATACAAAAAATATGAGGAAACATTACAAAATAAGTATATAGACGAAGATGATATACTTACAATTCTTGCAAAGAAAATAGAAGAAAGCAGTATGTTTGATAATTCATATATTTACATAGATGAATTTTCTGGTTTTACAAGACAAGAATACAATGTAATAAAAGAATTATTAAAAAAGGCCAAAGAGATTGATATTACAATATGTTCGGACGAAATAAATATACAAAAACAGCCAGAAGAAGATATTTTTTATCAAAACAAAATGGTAATTCAAGAATTAATAAAATGTGCTCAAGAGGTTAATGTAAATTTAGAAGAAAATATAGAATTAAAAAATACTTATAGATTTAAAAATGAGGAATTAAAACATTTAGAAAAAAATATTTATGAGGTACCATATAAAATATATGAAAAACCAGTAAACAATATACATATAAGCTTGCTTAGTCAGCCATATTCAGAAGTAGAATATGTAGCAAAAACGATAATAGAATTAGTAAGAGAAAAAAAATATAGATATAAAGATATATCAGTAATTACAAAAAATATAGATGAATACACAAACATAGTAAAAGCAATTTTCGAAAAATATGAAATACCAGTATTTATAGACCAAAAAGAAGATTTAAGTCAAAATATTTTAGTAAAATATGTGCTTTCAATTTTAGAAATATATGCAAAAAGTTGGTCACAAGATGCAGTACTTGCATATATAAAAACTGGTTTTCTTCCACTAGAAAAAGAAGATATATATAATTTAGAAAACTATTGCAAAAAGTGGGGAATAAAAGGCAACAAATGGTATAAAGAAGATTGGAAATATGATAGCTTAAACAAAGATGTAGAAAAGCTAAACGAATTAAGAAGAAAAATTGTAGAACCACTATTAAAACTAAAAACAAGTTTAGACGAATCAAAGCTAGCAGAAGAAATAACAACAAAGTTATATAGGTTTTTAGAAGAAAATCAAATAAGAGAAAAACTAGAAGAAAAAGCAGAAAAATTAGAGCAAGCAGGTAGAAAAGATGTAGCAAATAAGTATAAATCTAGTTGGAATATTCTTATGCAAATATTTGATGAGATAGTGCTAATATTTAGCCAAGACAAAATGAGTTTTAAACAATACAAGAATATATTAAAAGTTGGATTAGAATTTTCTAGTTTAGGAGAAATACCTCAAGTAATAGATCAGGTTATAATAGGAGATACAGATAGGTCTAGAAACCATAAAGCAAAAGTTGTATTTATACTTGGCTTAAATGACGGCGTATTTCCTGCGGTTAATTCAGGAGAAGGTTTCCTTAATGATAAAGACAGAAACTATTTAAAACAAAATGGAATTGAACTTGCAAAAGGAACAATAGAAAACTTGTATGAAGACCAATTTAACATATATAGAGCGTTTACAACAGCAGAAGATGAACTATATTTATCTTATGTATCAACAGATAAAGAACAAAAAGCTAAAAGACAATCTATATTAATTTCTAGAATAAAAAAGATGTTTAAAAATCTAAAAGAAGAAAGTGATGTAGTAAGTAAAAATGATAGTATTTTAACAGCAGAAAGTACATTTAATCAAATGCTTTCAAACATTAAAGATTTTAAACAAGGAAAAGAGATAGATGAAATTTGGTTTGCTGTGTATAATTGGTACATGCAAAATGATGAATGGAAGCCTAAATTAAAAGAGGCTATAAAAGGTTTTTCACATAAAAATGATGCAGAAAAAATAACAGAAGAAAATATAAAAAGACTATATGGAAACACTTTAAAAACAAGTGTATCAAGGCTTGAACAATATAGAGAATGTCCATTTTCTTTTCATTTAAAATATGGACTAAAATTAAAAGAAAGAGAAGAATTTGTAGTAAGACCAATTGATACAGGTTCATTTATGCATGAAGTAATAGATGAGTTCTTTGAAGATACAAAAAATATAAAAACAATAGAAGACCAAGAAATAAAAGAAATAGTAAATAACATAATCGATGAAAAACTTTCACTTAGCAAAAACTATATATTTACAAGCACACCAAGGTTTGCAGTACTTACAAACATACTAAAAAAAGCAATACTTCAATCAATAACATATATAGTTCAACAAATGAAAAATAGCGATTTTGAAATAGCAGGAAACGAAATAGAATTTAATAGAAAAATAGATAATGTAGAAATAACAGGTAAAATAGATAGAATAGATACAGCACAAAATGAACAAGGCAAATACATTAGAATAATAGACTATAAATCATCAGATAGAAGTATAAATTTAAATGAGCTAGAAGCGGGAACACAAATACAATTATTAACATATTTAGATACAGCGGTAGAAAAAACAAAGAATATACCTGTTGGAATGCTTTATTTTAACTTAATAGACCCAGTAATAAAAGCAAGTAGAAATTTAACAGGTGAACAAATACAAGAAGAATTAAAAAAGCAATTTAGAATGAGCGGTATGGTATTAGCAGATGTAAACATTATACGAATGATGGATAAAAACTTACAAACAGGTGCTTCAAGCACAATACCAGTAACTCTTGACAAAAATGGAGATATAATGGATTCTCGCTCAAATGCAATAACAAAAGAACAATTTACTTTATTGCAAAATAAGGTTAAAAAAATAATAAAGCAAATAGCAAAAGAAATATTAGAAGGAAATATAGAAATAAAACCAACATACAACAAAGGAAAAAAAGAAGAAGCATGCAAATATTGTGAATATAAATCAATATGTTGTTTTAATCCAAATGTAAATAACTATTCATTTATAGATAATAAATCAAAAAAAGAATTGTTAGATAATTTACAATAAAGCGAAAGGAGAAACAAAATGGGATTAATAGGTTTTTATGCAGGATCATTTGATCCATTTACAAACGGACACTTGCAAATAGTAAAAAAAGCTGCTAGATGTTTTGATAAAGTAATAATAGGTATAGGACACAATAAAGATAAATCGGAGCGTATAGACAAAAATAAAATGAAAGAAGCAATAGAAGAAACAATAAAAGAAATAGGATTAAGTAATGTAGAAGTAGTACTTTATGAAGGGCTAACAGTGGAAAAAGCAAAACAAATGAATTGCGACATATTAATTAGAGGTCTAAGAAACGGTACAGATTACGAATATGAAGAGAATATATCTGCAATAAATGAAAAATTAGCAGGAATGGACACATGTTATTTTAGAGCAGGAGACCTAGGCTACTTGTCTTCAAGCATTGTTATGGAGCTATATACACATAACAAAGAAATAGATAAATATGTGCCAAAAGCAGTTGCAAAATTATTGCAAACAATGTAGAGGTGAAGAAAAGAAATATGATAATAGGAATTACAGGGAATTCTGGTTCGCGGAAAAACTTTATTTAGTCAAGAATTATGTACTAAAACAAATGCAAAATTAATAAATGCAGACCAAATTGTAAAAGAATTATCAAAGTGCGAAGAACCATATTATAAAGAAGTGGTAAAACAATTTGGACAAGAAATATTATTAGAAAATAAAGAAATAAACAGACCCAAATTAGCACAAATTATTTTTAGCGATAATCAAAAAAGAGAAGAATTAAATAAAATTACATGCGCACATATTGTAAAAAAAATTAAAGAAGAAGTGAAAAAAGAAACCCAAAGAATAGCAATAATAGATGCCCCACTTTTAATAGAAACAAAGCTAAATGAAATATGTGATATAGTAGTTTCTGTTATAGCAAATGAAAGTACAAAAATAGAAAGAATTTGCAAAAGAGATAATGTTGACAAGAAAACAGCAAAACAAAGGCTAAACAGCCAGCTTGCGGAAGATACATATATTAAAAATTCAAATTATGTTTTAATAAACAATAATGCAAATCTAGAAAAAGAAGCAAAAGACTTTTTAGAATTGTTAAGTAATAAAAATTTATTTAGCAAAGAAACAGTTATAATAAAAAATGAAAACATAAGATATATGCAATTCAAAAAATTATTAGATTATAAAAATATTAAACATTGTTTTACACTAAAACCATTAGACGTGGGAAGCAATGATACTTATAAAGAAATAAAAGATATAGCAAACAAAAACTATAATGATATATGTAATTTACTAAAATTAGATAGTAACAACATAGTAAGACCATATCAAACACATACAAACAATGTGAAAAAAATAAGTGGTGAAGTTGGCATATTTCCACAAGAATTAAAAGATATAGATGGATTAATAACACAAGAAAATAATAAAATACTTTCTTTAACATTTGCAGATTGCACACCAATATATTTATATGATAAACAAAAAAATATAATAGGTAATATTCATTCAGGATGGCAGGGAACAATTAAAAAGATAGCAAAACATGCAATAATTCAAATGAAAAAAGAATTTAATTCTAATCCAGAAGATATTGTGTGTGTAATAGGACCAACAATTAGAAAATGTCATTTTGAAGTACAAGAAGATGTAAAAAACAAATTTTATAATGCATTCAATTACATGAAAAATATAGATAAAATAATAGAATTTAATAAAAACACAAATAGTTATTTTATAGACACAGTAGAAATAAATAAAGAACTACTAAAAGAAGAAGGAATATTAGAAGAAAATATAGTAGATAGTGGGATTTGTACATACTGTAATAGCAATATAATTCATTCATATAGAAAAGAAGGAAAACAGGCAGGAAGAAATACAGCATTAATCTGTTTAAAATAGAAAGGAACAAAATATGTATCAAACATGGGAAGAATTAGAAGAAGCATGTAAAAATTGCAACAAATGTAAACTCTGTGCAAACAGGCATAATGTGGTAATAGGCACAGGAAATAGAAATGCAAAAATAATGTTTATAGGAGAAGGACCAGGTGCAGACGAGGATTTGCAAGGAATACCT
>FR893523.1:50429-71500 GCA_000434035.1 Clostridium sp. CAG:452
AAATTAATGGACAGAGCTTTTGAAGGGATAGGAATAAAAAGAGAAGAGGTATATATAGCAAACATAGTAAAGTGTAGGCCTCCAAATAATAGAAATCCAGAATACGAAGAAGCAGATGCCTGCAAAGAATATTTAGGAAGTCAAATTAATCTAGTAAAACCAGAAATAATTATACTATTAGGAAGTGTGGCACTAAAAAATATATTAGGCAAAGAATATGGAATAACATCAAGCAGAGGAAAATGGTTTGAAAAAGACGGAATAAAATGTTTACCAACATTTCATCCAGCAGCATTATTAAGAGATGAAACAAAAAAAATAGATTTCTGGAACGATTTAAAAAAAGTAAAACAGTTGAGTTGATATGAAAAAATAACGTATTGGGGAAAAAGGGGTCAGACCCCTTTTTCCCCATTTTGTTAATATAAATTATTAATTGTATCTCTAGATTTATTAAATCCAAATAATTTTTTTATTTTTACAAAGAAAGTAGAAACAAAAGATAAAGCGTGTTTTGTATTATCAACTAAAACTAAACTATTTTCTGATGTTTCAAATAAGTTTATTTCACCAAATTGCTCTATTTGTTCTTTCTTTTTCTCAAGGCTTTCCATTATTTTGCGGTAGAATTCATTGTAAAAAGTGTAGTTCTCATTAGAGCCCATTATATTTTTAAAATTATACAATTTATTTTTATATTCTTTTACATCTTCTAAATTTCTAATATTATTAAATTCAGAAATAAAGCAACTTTCAATAATTAAGTTTTGAGTTTTAAAGAATATAGAAGTTATACTATCCTTTTTTGAAGCAATTAGTTTATTTAATAATTTGATTTCACTTACTTTATTAGCATATTGAAGTTCACTTGCAAAATAGTTTAAGTCATTCTCATAAGCTAGAAGTAAATCTATATTTTTAACAATTGTGTTATAAGCCCTTTTATTAGATTTTAAAATAAAAGTATTTTTAAAAACGTCATTACTGTTTAAAGTACTATGAAAAAGTGGATATGTACCTGTAAAATAAGCCATCTGGTTAACTAAAGCACATTCTAAAGGATAATAATTTGGACTGATTGTGTTCAATGAAACATTGTAATAAGTTTCTGAAGTAGAAGGACACATATTAGCTTCTGAAGCCATTAATTGAACAGCGGCCTCATTAATGCCAAGACCAGAATTAAAAGTGCAATTATATAAGCCCATTTTAACTAAATTATTATTTGCATCTCTAAATTCTTGAATATAATGTATACATTCATGCATTGCAAGCTTTGCCATTTCGTCCAAATCATATTCCTTGTTAAAATAAATAGAATTATTTTTATAAAAATATTTTGCACCTGCTGAATCTTCTGGCATTTTTGCAATATACATATTAATTCTAGAAAGAGACGTAAATAACTCGCTTTTATTTAAGTTGTGCTCAGGAAAAGCGAGGCATAGTTTACTTGCTATACTAATTGCAATCGTATTAACTTTTAAGGTATCTAATTGTTCTACAATTTCAATACCTTCTTTTTTTAGTCTAGAATTAGTGCTCATTCGTAACTCCTTTTAAATCTTTGGTACACAAATATTATATAACATAAAGAATGAAAAAATATTTCAAAACCATTAAACTTATATTACAAATTTGTTACATCTGATTTTAAATATATATTGAAAAATTTTATTTATATTGATAAAATATGAATAATTAAATAGACAAATTGGAATTTGTTTAATTGATGTGGGAGATGTGATTTATTGCAAACGTTGTAGGGGTCGCACTCCTGGGCGACCCAAAGACATCGAAGGCTTTGCAATAGCTGTAGGGGGAGGACCCTGTGTTCGCAAAAAAAGGGTGAATTCAGGACAGTCCCCAAAATCCCCAGGTTTGGTGATTTTGAGGGACAGTCCCTAGAATTCCCCTCACACAAAATCCAATCTGTAAAATTAGGAGGAATCCAAAATGGAAAAATGTTTATTACTAGGTAATGGTGGAAGAGAAGCTGTGCTAGCAGAATATATTAGCAAAGGCTATAGTTTGTATACAGTATGCCCTTATGAGAATCCAAGCATTATAGAAATGGTAAATAAATCAGGAGGTAAATATATTGTAGCAGATCCATTTAACAAAGAGATAGTTTCAGACTTTATAAAAGAAAATAATATTGAAGTATGTTTAATAAGTAGTGATAATTTATTACAAGACGGATTAATAGATGTTGCAAGAGAATTAGGATTAAAAACATTTGGACCAACATCAAAGGGGGCTAAAATAGAATGGAGCAAAACTTATGCGCTAGATATAGTAGAAAAATTAGCTCCACAAATGATAATAAAAAACTATAATATAACAAGCATAGAAGAATTAAAAAATATAATAAATTCATATAATGATGATAGCTTTGTTGTAAAACCAGAAGGACTTACAGGAGGGAAAGGAGTAAAAGTTGGAGGAATACATTTTAAGGGGAAAGACGAAGGGCTTGAGTATGCAAAAAGCTGTTTAGAAATAAGTGGAAATGTAATTATTCAAGACAAAATAGAAGGAAGAGAATTCACTGTAATGGCATTAACAGATGGAGAAAATATTGTAGTTACTCCAACAACATTTGACTATCCATATAGATTTAATGAAGATAAGGGACCAGGAACAGGTGGAATGGGTTGCCTAAGTTTTGAAAATGGAATGTTACCATTTTTAGAACAAAAAGACATAGACGAATGTAGCAATTTAATAAAAGAAACATTAAAATATATAAATAAAGATAATTTAGAATTTAATGGAGTTATATATGGAGGATTCTTTAAAACAAAAAATGGAATTAAATTTATAGAATTCAATTCTAGATTTGGGGATCCAGAAGCACTAAATGTTTTAAATTCATTAGAAACTCCATTTACAGATGTAATGAAGAATATATTTAACAAAACACTAAGCACAGAAAACTGCAAATTCAAAAAAGAATGTACTTTTACAGTATACATAGTTACAAAAGAATATGCAGTAGAAAGTAGAAAAGAACCTTTGATATTTACAATAAGTAGAGAAGCAATAGAAAAACAAGGAGTAAAAATATATTTTGCAAACACTAAGCATTTAGAAGGTAATAAATATTCATCAGTAAGCAATTCTAGATTATTTGGTTTAACAACATCAGCAAAATCTTTACAAGAAGCAAAGGAAAAAGTATATAATGCAATAAAAGGAAACATAGATGAGAAATTAGATTATAGAACAGATATAGGAAATATATATGAACACTAAAAAGAGGCTTTAATAGCCTCTTTGTTAATCCCAATCTGTTTTTTGTTTTGTTTGAACATTATCAGAAATTGTTTTAGAACTTGATAACACATACTCGTTTACATGTTCATCTATTTTTTCTACTGCATCAGCTTGCTTTGATTTATAATTTATTGCAGAAAATAGTAATGGAGAAACAGTAATAATTTGTTCCTGCTGTAAAGGTTCTGGTTCAACATTCTCTACTTCTTTTACTACAGGTTCTTCAAAAGAATTATCTAAAGAAACATCAATTCTAGGTTTTTCAATAGAAGTTTCAGGTGAACTAAATAATTTTTCTTTACTAGGTTCTTCTTCAATTTCCAAATCTATTGTTGGTGTATTATTTTCCTTTACAAGACTTTGTTCGTCTTGATTATCTTGAATAGTAGGAATTTCTGGCTTGTTATCCATTTCTTTGCTCTGTTCTTTAACTTCGTCATTAGGTTTTGCTACCAATTCATATTCTTTTTTTACTTTGTCTTGCTTAATATGTTCAGCAGGCGATTCTTCTGGTTCTGTTGGCAAATCTTCTTGCAATTTCTTTGCAGAGTCAATGTTTTCTTCTTGTTTTTCCTCAGCTGTACTAGTTGAAACTTTTTCAACCTCAGTATCAGGGATTTCTTGCTTTTTTAGCTCAGGCAAATCAAGTTCTTGTTCTGCATCAGATTTAGATAATTTTATTTCTATGCCATCTTTTAAGTTTTCTTGATTTATTTCATTAAGTGAAGAATTTGTGTACT
This sequence comes from Clostridium sp. CAG:452, assembly GCA_000434035.1. Classification (GTDB taxonomy): domain Bacteria; phylum Bacillota; class Clostridia; order TANB77; family CAG-508; genus CAG-452. The sequence goes on from FR893523.1 coordinate 54,449, forward strand.
TGGTCTTTTCTGATTTTGCATAAACTGTATTTATACAAGAGTTGAAAAAACCATTAGAAATTGCTTTATCTGGCGGAAGCAACAAATTAAAATAACTTATTATTGCATATCTTTTAATATCGTCCATTTCTTTAAACTCTTCATAAGAAAGTGATTTGTTATTTACATTTAAGCCAGGTGTTCTCAATTTGTTTAAATAGCTTGGTGAATAATCCAAATATGTGGCATTTAATATAAGTTCCTTGTATTTATCATTAAATTTAATAGAACTATTTTTATATACCCACTTAAACATTTCATTTACATTGTTTGGTTTTTGAGAAATAGCCAAAAGAGCAGTATATGCAGAAGCTTGTTTAGCTAAATCTGAATAGACCTTTTGTGACTGTTCTTCTTGTTTAGGCTCTTTAGCCAATTCTGTAGTTTCAAAAGTAGTTGAATTATTATTTTCTTTATGTTCTTCATCCCTAGAGATAGAATGTAAATATTCATCTGAGGTATATCTTTTAATGTCAGATTGATGTTTTATAAAATCATCTAATTCAAATTTATCATGTATAGAATACTTATTTTCCCATTGTTCACGTTCTCTTGCAAATTCTTCAAAGGTGCCAGTGTGTTTAGTAATTTCAACAAGATCTTTAAAAGCCATTTCTTGGTCAAAAGCATTTTCTCTTAAATTTCTTTTGCTAGTCATGTGTTCATATTTTGACTGATACATTTTAAGAAATTTGTCTTTTGGATATTTTTCTTTCCAAGCATTAACTTTTTTCTCTAACGTTTTTAAATCATCAGTATCTCTAATTATTACATATAATTCTCTTAAAGCTTTACTCTGATTTTCAATCTTTTTATTCTCATTAAATTTAATTTGAGACTGAATGTATTGGGTAACAGAAGAATAATATTCATTAAGTAAGTATTCAATCCTTTTTTTAAATTCAGGACTAGGATTATCTAATAATTTTTTATATTTATTTTTCCATGAAGCAATTCTGTAATCTAAAAGCTCAATATCTTGAAGTTGTACAGCTTCTGCAATAATTTGGCAAAGTTCAAAATATGCTTCATCTTCTAATTTTTTTAATTCTTCCTTTTCTGCTTTTGCATTTCCCATACAATAGCCCTCCTAAAATTTATTCCAACAATAATTATATCAAGATTTGCAAGAAAAGTAAAGAAAAGGTAATTTACAATTTTTATAACTTATTGTTTAAAAAATAGATAATCTATGATAGAATAACAAAGTAAAATAAAAATTAAGGGGATAACTATGATAACAAGAAATGAAACAAGAAAAATATTTGTAGGAGATGTACAAATAGGTGGACAAAATAAAGTAGTAATTCAATCAATGACAAATACAAAAACAAAAGATGTTAAGTCAACAGTGGAACAAATTTTAAAATTAGAAGAAGCTGGTTGTGAGATTATAAGAGTTGCATGCTTAGACGAAGAAGATGCAAAAGCAATAAAAGAAATAAAAAGTAAAATACATATACCAATTGTTTCTGATATACATTTTGATTATAGAATAGCACTAGAAGCAGCAAAAGCAGGAGTAGATAAAATAAGAATAAATCCAGGAAATATTGGAAGCGTAGATAGAGTAAAAGCTGTAGTAGATGCTTGTAAAGAAAGAAAAATTCCAATTAGAATAGGTGTAAACAGTGGATCACTTCCAAAAGATATTTTACAAAGAGATGGAAAACCAACAGCAAAAGGAATGGTAGAAGCAGGGTTAAGACATATAAAAATATTAGAAGACTTAGATTTTTATGATATGGCATTATCATTAAAAGCATCATCATTAGACTTGTGCATAGAAAGTTATAAAGAAGCTGCAAATACAATAAATTATCCATTACATCTAGGAGTAACACATGCGGGAACAGAGTTTAGTGGAACTGTAAGCTCAAGTATAGGACTTGGAATTTTGTTAAGAGAAGGTATTGGAGATACAATGAGGGTATCATTATCAGCAGATCCTGTTAAAGAAATAAAAGTTGCCAAAGAAATATTAAAAGATTGCAATTTATATAAAAATGCACCAACACTTATAGCGTGCCCAACATGTGGAAGAATTCAATATGATTTAATACCAATAGCAAATGAAATAGAAGAATTTTTACAAACTATAAAAGCTCCTATTACAGTAGCTGTAATGGGTTGCGGAGTAAATGGACCAAATGAAGCAAGACACGCAGATATAGGAATTGCCGGAGGAATTAAAGAAGGACTTTTATTTAAAAAAGGTGAGATAATTAGAAAAGTAAAACAAGAAGATATAGTAAAAGTACTAAAAGAAGAAATTTTAAAAATGATATAAACAGGTGATAAAAGTGGGAGATATAAATGTTTACACAGGACCAATGAAATGTGGGAAAACTCAAAAGATATTAGATGAAGCTAAAAGACAACAAATAGCGGGAAAAAACGTAAAAATATTTAAACCAACTATAGATAATAGATTTTCAGAGCAAAGTGTTATCAGCAGAAATGGATATAAACAAAATGCAATTAATATTAATAGCATAGACGACATAAAAAATTATGATGCAGATGTATATGTAATTGATGAATTTCAATTTTTAAAAGGAGATTTAGATGAACTATATAAACTTACCAAAAAAGGAAAAAAGTTTTTTATAGCTGGTTTAAATCTAACATCAGAAAGAAAGACTTTTGGACCAATGGGAGATTTATTGTGTATGTCTGATAATGTTCAAATGTTAACATCTGTATGCGAAAATTGCAGAAGTGAAGAAGCTATTTTTACATATTTTAAGGGAAAACAAAAAAATGGAGATATACTAGTAGGAGACGAAGGACTATATATTCCTGTATGTAGAAAATGCTACGAAAAATTAATGAACGAAAATAATTAAAGGTGAAACATATGGAGATAATTGTTGGCAAAACAGCAGGGTTCTGTTATGGAGTTAAAAATGCTGTTGATAAAACAAAAGAGTTAGTACAAAAACAAAGAGAAACATATTGTTTAGGAGAACTAGTGCATAATAAACAGGTTACACAGGATTTGGAAGAACAAGGTCTTATAATTATTAATGATGTGGAAAAAGCAAAGAACAATGTAATAATAAGGTCACATGGTGTGCCAAAAGAAATATACAAAAAAGCTGAAGAGCTCAATTTAAAAGTAATAGACTTAACATGTCCAAATGTATTAAAAATACACAATATTGTAAAAGAGTATTCGGCAAAAGACTATTATATTTTTATAATAGGACAAAAAGATCATGCAGAAACAATAGGAACAGTGAGCTATTGTAGAAAAAATTCAACTATATTAGAAAAAGAAGAAGAAGATGTAGAAAAGGCAATAAAAAATTTTAAGGAATCTAATTTGAAAAAATTATTACTAGTTTCTCAAACTACATTTAGTGTGGAGAAATTTAATAAAATTGTAAAAGCTGTGGAAGAAAATATAGATAAAAATATAGTCTTCGAAGTTAAGAATACAATTTGTAATGCTACAAGCATTAGACAAAAAGAAACCCAAGAAATAGCAAAACAAGTAGATTTAATGATTATAATTGGTGGAAAACATAGTTCAAACACTACTAAATTATATGAGATCGCTAAAAAAGAATGTAAAAATTGCATACTTATAGAAACATCAGAAGAGCTAAATAAAAATAGACTTAAAAATATAAGTAAAATAGGAATTATGGCAGGTGCTTCAACCCCAAGCGAAAGTATAAATAACACTGTTGAAAAATTAAAAGAAATATGTTAGAATTATAGTGGATTAATTTTAAAGAAGGGGATATTGCATGAATCAAATTCTTGTTTCGCAAAAATTATATGTAACACCAGATATGAAGAAAAAGAAAAAAGCATTTAAATTTGAATTCTTTTTATCTGTTTTTTTGCTATGCGTATTATCTTCTTATGCAATTTATGCAGAGTACGATAGAAACAAGAGTGAAGAGGTATCAAAAGAAATTTTACAAGAAATTTCTTTTCAAGATACAACAAAACTTGTGGATGAAGAAGTAATAGTAGTAAGATTAAATGCAATTCCTGAAGAAAAAAATGTAACTACAACACAAGTGGTTCAAATAGAACAAAAAATAGAAGTTCCAGATGAGCAAAAACTAACTGCAAGTGATGGAACAATATATTATACAATAGGAGTAATTAATATACCTTCAATAAATGTTAACTATCCAATACTTTCAACATATACAGACGAATTGTTAAAAATAGCTCCATGTAGATTTCACGGACCAAATCCAAATGAAGTAGGAAATCTTTGTATAGCAGGTCATAACTATAAAAATTCAAAATTCTTTAGCAAAGTGCCAAATTTGCAATTAGGAGATAAAATAGAAATAACAGATTTAAGTGGTAGAATGTTAACATATACTGTATATGATAAATTTATAGTAAATCCAGATGAGTTAGAATGTACAAGCCAGTTAACAAATGGAAATAAAGAAATAACACTAATAACATGTACAAATGATAACAAACAAAGACATATAATAAAAGCAAGAGTAATGTAACATAAAATAAAGGGCGACATAGTCGCCCTTTATTTGCTCTATATAAATTTATATATTGTAGTTGTATTATAAGTATTCCCTGCTTTTAACAAAGGTGTAACAAAATTTGGTTGATTCATAGAGTCTGGTAGAAATCCAGTTTCTAAGCAAACACCAGAACGATTTTTATAATTACAATTTTCTTTACCAATTACTTTATTATTCTCTATAAAGTTTCCAGCATAAAATTGAACGCCGATACTATCAGTATAAACTTCCATAGTTCTTCCAGAACTTTCATCAGATAAAACAGCTATTTTTTCAATACCATTATTAGTTTTGTTAATAACAAAACTATGGTCATATCCACCGGTATATTCAAATTGTTTAAAGTCTTCATTTATTCTAAGACCTATTTTGGTTGGAGTTCTAAAGTCCATAGGGGTATTAGAAACATCTCTTAATTCCCCAGTAGGAATAAGTTCGTCATCAACTTCTACATATTTATCAGCATTTATGTACAATTTGTGCTCCATTGCAGTTTCACTATTATGACCAGATAAGTTAAAATAACTATGATTTGTCATGTTTGCAATAGTATCTTTATTAGAGGTTCCTATATATTTTATTTTTAAATTATTATCATTATCTAAGCTATAAGTAACTGTTATATTAAATTCCCCAGGGAATCCTTGATCCATATCTGGACTTATTAAATTAAAAGAAACAGAATTTGTATCTTCATCTATAGAATAATCCCAAAGCCTACTATTATATGGATTAAATCCACTATGTAAGTTATTTTTTCCTCTTTCATTTTTATCTAAATTATAAGTTGTACCATTTAGTACAAAACTAGCATTTTTAACTCTGTTGCTGTTTCTTCCAACAGTTGAACCAAAGTAGCAAATATCATTTTTAAAATAATTTTCTAAAGAATCAAATCCTAAAACAACATCAGCTAGATTACCATTTTTGTCAGGAACAAACAGAGAAACAAGTACAGCTCCAAAATTAGTAACCTTTGCAACAAGACCATTAAAATTGCTTATTGAAAAAAGTTTAACACAGTTTCCATTTAAATCTTTTCCAAAATCAGATATTTCAATACTCATAAAACACCTCCATTAATATGAATAAAGTATATTATATTAATAAATAAAAAGCAATATAAATTGTATGTGCACTTCATTACGCTTATATTAATAAAATTAAATTTTTTATATTCTATCATAAAATGCCAAAGCGGACGGGAATTTTGACACAAAAAATAAAAAACCTTCATAAAATATAGAGAGATATATTTTATGGAGGTTTAATTTTTATGGCAAGAATAATAGTATTTAATAATGATACAAATAGAATGGAAAATTATTATAGAAATGAAAACGAGGCTATGCCATACAATGCAAATAGGAGCTTAACAGTTGGAGAATTCAGAGGTTCTAGTAAAAGTCCAACACTATGGACAACAAAAAGAGCAATGCAGAGTTTTAACACAACAAGGTATTTATTTGGAGCACCAATTCCAGTAGGATTTGCATTTAAAAGACCATGGGAGCGGAGGACATGGTTCGCAAAGTCAACATTACGCGCGGAGTTTCATTTGACGCAGGTCAAGTGTTAAGTACATCAGAAAGAAATAGACTATGGAACACAGCAAACAGTTCACGGAGTATGGACCTATGTAGAACCACAAAGCTTAACACCTACTTGGGTACATTTTGATAAAAGATTTGGAAGACCAGCTTGTGGCACAGCAGGATATCCATTAATAAAAAGAGGTAGTATAAGTACGTATGTGTTAATAGCACAAGATGACCTAAACACATTAGGATTTAAAACAGGTGGATTAGATCGGAATATTTGGAGGCAGAACCGAAGAAGCAGTAAGAAATTATCAAAGGAGCAGAGGGCTACCAGTAGATGGAATAGTAGGTTGCAATACATGGCGTTCACTACAAGAAGATGTAGTAGGAACAGGAAGAACAAGCACTACAATAGATTAGAAAGTGGTGAAAAAGGGGTCAGCCCCCTTTTTCACCAAATCATCTTGCAAAGCCTATAGGACAAGCATTATAAACAAAAAACAAATGTTTTACAAATTGAAAAACATAGTATAATAGTATATAATATGGAAAAATTGAGATAGGAGAAATAAATGAAAAAAAAGACACAAGAAGACAATTTAAAAATCCAGCAATTACATAGAATATATAGCACGGAAATTCCAGAGTGCATGATAGAACTAGAAAAATCAAGGACACTAAATAGATTAAAAGATGTAGGACAGAATTGTGGGAATGATTATCTCAATCCAAAATTACAAGAATTTTTATATAATTATTCTAGATATGATCATTCAGTTGGTGTCGCATTGATAATTTGGCATTTTACAAGAGATACAAAGATGACAATAGCAGGGTTATTGCATGATATTTCTATGCCAACATTTTCACATGTAATAGATTTTTTCAATAATGATGCTGAAACACAAACTAGCACAGAAATAAATACAAAAAGATATATAGAAAGGTCTGATACAATTCAAGATATATTAAAGAGATATGGACTAGAAACAGATGATGTAGCTGATTATAGTAGATATTCAATTGCAGACAATGAATCACCAAGACTATCAGCAGATAGATTAGAATATTCATTATATATGGGTACGGCAAGAGGGCTTATTAATATGGAAACTGCTGAAAATATTTTTAACGATTTGATTATAGTGAAAAATGAAGACAATGAAGATGAAATGTGCTTTAAAACAATAGATTTAGCAAAAAAATTTACCCGGAGTGGCACTAAATAATGGAAGATTTATGTCAGGAGGAGTTTCAAATGTTGCTAATAGTTTATTGGCAGATATACTAAGAGTTGCAATTAAAAGAGGTTTGTTAAAACAAGAAGACTTTGAAAAAAGTACGGAGAATGAAATAGTAGAAAAACTAGAAAATTCTACAGATGAATCGATACAAAAAGTATGGCAAATATACAAATCTTTTGATAGTGTATTTGAGAGCTCTAAAAAACCTAATAATGAAAGTTACTATGTAAACGTAAAAGTTAAACGTAGATATATAGATCCATTATATATGATAGATAAACATCCTAAAAGATTAAGTACGATTGACCAGAAAATTTTTTGTGAAATTGAAGAAGAAAAAAATAATAATAAGTATTATAGCATAAATTATCAATTAGATTGTAGGTAGTTATTGACACTCTCACAAGCCATATAAAAGTTGTATTTATAAAAAATCTGTGATACAATATGAAAAAAATTAAAGAGGTGCATATATATGAAGGTTATACTATTACAAGATATTAAAAATGTAGGGAAAAAAGATGAGATTATAAATGCAAATGATGGTTATGCAAGAAACTTTTTATTTCCAAAGAAACTAGCATTAGAAGCAACAAAGGACAACCTTCTAAAACTACAAGCAAAGAAAGATTCACAAGCACATAAAAAAAGTTTAGAGATAGAAGAATTTAAAAAACAAGCCGAGAAAATAAATAATATAACATTAGATTTAAAAGTAAAAGCAGGAGAAAACGGAAAAATATTCGGTGGAATAACAGCAAAAGAAATATCACAAGAACTAAAAAATAAACAAAATATGGATATAGATAAAAAGAAAATAGTTTTAAAAGAAACAATAAAAAACATAGGAAGATTTTCAGTAGATATAAAATTTGGAGAAGGAATAAATGCAAAATTAACGGTAGACATACAACCAGAATAAAAAGAGTAGAGGATAAAGAATGCTGACATCACCAGATGTTCAGTAGGGACATAGCTCTTCATACAAAGACTATCTTCAAAGATAAGCTTTGTCCCTATACATTAGCAAAGGAGGAAATCATGGAATTAGGAAAAGTACCACCACACGATATAGAAGCAGAACAAGCCGTAATAGGAAGTATGCTTACAGATAAAGACGCTGTAGTCGATAGTATAGAAGTTCTAAAACCAGACGATTTTTATAGACAAGATAATAAAACAATATATGAAGCAATAACAAACTTATATAATAGAGCAGAGCCAATAGATATAATAACAGTAAAAGCAGAACTAATATCACTTGGAAAATTTGAAGCAGTTGGAGGACTAGAATATTTAGCAGTTTTACCAGATAAAGTTCCTACAACAGCAAATGTGGAAAAATATATAAGAATTGTAGAAGAAAAATCTATATTAAGAAAACTTATAAGAACATCTAATGAATTAATAGATTTAGGATATGCGGAAACAGAAGATCTAGACACAATAATGGATCAAGCAGAAAAAAAGATATTCGAAATAGCACAAGGAAAAAATCAAAAAGGCTATACACCATTAAAAGAAGTATTAGTAGAAACATTTGCAGAAATAGAAAAATTATATAATCAAAAAGAGCCAATAACAGGAATTCCAACAGGATTTGCAGATTTAGATTACAAAACAGCACGGACTTCACAATTCAGATTTAGTATTAGTTGCTGCAAGACCTGCAATGGGTAAATCTGCATTTGCACTAAATATTGCAACAAATGCAGCTGTACAAGCAAAAGTGCCAGTTGTTATATTTAACCTAGAAATGTCAAAAAGCCAGTTAGTAAACAGAATTCTATGTAGTGAAGCCATGGTAGATAGCAATAAAATAAGAACAGGAAAAATAGAAGAAGATGACTGGGTAAAACTTGCAACAGCACTTGGACCTCTTTCAGAAGCTCCTATATATATAGATGATACACCAGGTATAACAGTAACAGAAATAAGAGCAAAATGTAGGAAATTAAAACTAGAAAAAAATATAGGACTAATAGTAATAGATTACTTGCAATTAATTCAAGGAACAGGAAAAAGAAATGCTAGCCGTGAACAAGAAATCTCAGAAATAAGTAGGTCTTTAAAAATACTTGCAAAAGAATTAGATGTTCCAGTAATTGCATTATCACAATTATCAAGAGCAGCAGAACAAAGAGCTGACCATAGGCCGATGCTTTCAGATCTTCGTGAATCTGGTGCCATTGAGCAAGATGCAGACATAGTAATGTTTTTATATAGAGATGATTACTATAACCCAGATACAGAAAAGAAAAATATAGCAGAAGTTATAATGGCAAAACACAGAGCTGGTTCAACAGGAACGGTAGAGCTATTATGGCTTGGCAATTATACTAAGTTTGTAAATATAGAAAGATATAGAGATGAATAAAATAAGGGGGCTCCAACATTTAAAATGTGGGACCCTCTATTTGTATTTATTAAAAATAAATGCTATAATTTTAGCATTAAACAATTAGGAGACAAAATATGAAAGATAAAATTTTGCAAACAATAAAAAAATATAATTTAATAGAAAAAGGAGATAGTATAGTAATAGGAGTATCAGGCGGACCGGATTCAATATGCCTATTGAATGTACTAAATGAATTAAAAGAAGAATTAGATTTTAAAATATTTGTAGCACATATAAATCATATGATACGAAAAGAGGCAGACGAAGAAACTGAATATGTAAAAAGCTTTTGCAAAAACATAGGGGTAGAATGCTTTACAAAGAAAATAGATGTAGTAAAAATTGCAAAAGAATCAAAAATGGGAACAGAAGAAGCAGGGAGAAAAATAAGATATGATTTTTTTGAAAAGGTGTTAAAAAATACAGATTCAAATAAAATAGCAACAGCACATAATAATAATGACAAAGTAGAAACTATAATAATGAACATTTTAAGAGGAAGCGGAATATCTGGATTAAAAGGGCTAGACCCAATAAGGGAAAATAAATTTATAAAACCTTTAATAGAAGTATCAAGAGAAGAAATAGAAAACTATTGTAAAGAGAACAAACTAAATCCACGAATAGATAAATCAAATAATGAAAATATTTATACAAGAAACAAAGTAAGAAATTGTGTTATTCCGTATATAAAGAAGGAATTTAATCCAAATATATTAAAAACAATAAACAGATTATCAGAAGTGGCAACAGAAGAAAGTGAATATTTAAATAGGGTAACACAAAAAGCATTTGATGAAATATGTGTATCTCTAGAAAAAACTGTAGAAACACACGATTGTATACAAAAAAAAGCAAACAACCAAATAATTTTAGACCTAAAAAAATTCAACAACCTAGAATTAGTAATAAAAAGAAGGTTAATACTATATACTATTAATGAACTTTTAGGAACAACAGAAGGAATAGAAAAAGTAAATATAGATGATATAATTAAACTTTGTAACAATAATATAGGAAACAAATTTTTAAAACCAACAAAAAACATAAAAATTTTAGTAAAAAATAAAAAAATTTTTTTCACTCCTAACTATGACCTTCCGTAAGCAAAGCATTGATACGCAAAGAATAGAAGAAAAAACTTTGCAAAAAACTATTGAATAAAAAAAATGTATATGCTATATTGCATTATAGAAAAACAACATTATTAAACAGCAAATATTAGGATATTGGGATATATAGCACAGAAGACAAATTAATCCCATTACAGTAAAGGAGAAGGTAAAATGAAGAAAAGTTTAAAAACATTAGCAATGTGGTTAATAATGGGGATAATACTTATAGTATTAATTTCATCAATACTGGATAATTCACAAACAAAAATGACTTATTCAGAATTAATGATAGAAATTGAAAGCGGAAAAGTAGAAAATATAGAAATATCAGCAGATGGAAAAAAGGCTTATGTAGTATTAAAAGCAAATCCTAAAATAGAAAAGGAAGTTAACATACCAAGTTTAGATAGCTTTATGGATAAGGTAAGTAGTCATCTAGTAGATGGAAGTCTTACATTAGAAGAAAGATCACAATCAGCAATAATTACAATGCTTAGCTTGCTTTCACCATTTGGAATACTAATTATTTTCTTTGTATTTTGGTTCTTGTTTATGGGAAATAGCCAAGGAAATGCAGGAAGCAAAACAATGTCATTTGGAAAAAGTAGAGCTAGAATGATGGGAACAGGAGAAAAAACAAGAGTAACATTTGATGATGTAGCTGGGGTAGATGAAGAAAAAGAAGAATTAGAAGAAATAGTAGAATTTTTAAAATCACCTAAAAAATTTACAGATATGGGAGCTAGAATTCCAAAGGGAGTTTTATTAGTAGGTCAACCTGGTACAGGTAAAACATTACTTGCAAAAGCAGTTGCAGGTGAGGCCGGAGTTCCATTTTTTATAATAAGTGGTTCAGACTTCGTAGAAATGTTTGTTGGTGTAGGTGCATCAAGAGTAAGAGATTTATTTGACCAAGCAAAGAAAAATGCTCCATGTATTATATTTATAGATGAGATTGATGCAGTTGGACGTCAAAGAGGAGCTGGACTTGGTGGAGGACATGATGAAAGAGAACAAACATTAAACCAATTATTAGTTGAAATGGATGGATTTGGAAGCAACGAAGGAGTAATAGTTTTAGCAGCAACAAATAGACCAGACGTATTGGATAAAGCTTTATTAAGGCCAGGAAGATTTGACAGACAAATAGTAGTATCAGCACCAGACGTAAAAGCAAGAGAACAAATACTAGAAGTTCATAGCAGAAAGAAAAAAATTGCAGATGATGTTGATTTAAAAACAATAGCAAAAAATACAGCTGGATTTTCAGGTGCAGATTTAGAGAATGTGTTAAACGAAGCAGCATTACTTGCTGCAAGAAGAGATAAAAAAGAAATAACAATGACAGAAATAGAAGATGCAATGGTAAAAGTTACAATGGGACCAGAAAAGAAGAGCAGGGTAAGAAGCGAAAAAGAAAACAAATTAGTAGCATTCCATGAAGCAGGCCATGCAGTAGTAAGCAAATTCTTACCAACACAAGATACAGTACATCAAATTTCAATAGTACCTCGTGGCATGGCAGGCGGATATACAATGTATAAACCAGACGAAGATAAAAATTTCATGTCAAAAACAGAAATGGAAGAAACTATTATATCATTACTAGGAGGAAGAGTTGCGGAGCAATTAGTATTAAATGATATATCAACAGGAGCAAGCAACGATATAGAAAGAGCATCTAAAATCGCAAGAGATATGGTTACAAGATACGGAATGAGTGATAAAATAGGAACAATAACATTTGGTTCAGGACAAGAAGAAGTATTTTTAGGTAGAGATTTAGCACAAACTAAAAACTTTAGTGAAGAAACAGCAGCAAAAATAGATGAAGAAGTAAAAAGAATAATAGACGAAGCATATAACAAAGCAAAAACAATATTAAGTAATAATATGGATAAATTATCAAAAGTAGCACAAGTATTGTTAGAAAAAGAAAAAATAGACGGGGATGAATTTGCAGCAATATTTGAGGAATAATTATAGTATAATAAGCCTTCCATTATGGGAGGCTTAAATTTTTTATTTACAGATGTTGACATAAAATGTAAAAAGTAGTACAATTAATATAATCAAAAAGATTTGGCGTGCACAAAAATAAATTAAGCAATTCGAAAAACCAAATAAATATATTTATAAGGGAGGTTGATATTATGAGTCAAACTTTAAAATCTAGAATTTCAGTAATAATATTAATAACATTACTATTATCTTTAATGAGTACAATGTGTTTTGCAGCAAAAGCTAATGCTACAGAACCAACAAAAGAGGAAATTACAACAGAACCAGTTGAAGCAAAATTAAATACAAAAATTTATTTCGAAGGAAAAACTTATACATTCCATAACGGAAAAAGAGTAAGAAAAACATACGAAGAAGGAACACTAGGTTGTGGTATAGTAAGTATAATAGTTCCAAATAAAGAATATGGTGTTTATGTATCTGGTGAAGGATGGATTTCTGAAAAACAAATAAAAAATCAAGAACAATATATAACATTAACATTTGACAAAATAGAAAATGGATTAGGTTCAACTTTAAAAGTTAATGGTGAATTTGTAAAAGCAGAAAGTAGCAACAACGGAATAATCACATACAAAGATGGTGTACTAGAAGCAAAAGCAAATGGTACAACAACAATAAACTTTACAACAAAAGAAGGTAAAGAAATCGAAGTATTAGCAACAGTTTATAATGGAGAAGTTGAATTAAATATTCCAGAAAAATCAGTATCATTGGAAGGAAAGATAAATGCTGATCTTGCAGACAAAAAAGTAAATATTAAAGCTGAAGGAGATGCAAATGCAGCATTAAAAATAGAAAATGGTTCAATCGGTGTAGAAGCAGAAGGAAATGGTAATATCAAAGCAACTGTAGAAGATAAAGAAGTTCTAGATGCAAACTTTAATGCAAAAGGAAGCGCTACAGCAAGCAAAGATGGAATTGAAGCAGAATCAAAAGCAAGTCAAACAATTAAATTATTGCAAAAATTAACAATTAAATTAAATGAAAGCGCAAATGCACATATTAACAAAGAAGAAGTTGGAGCAGGAGTAGGTGCAGATGCATCAGTAAATGATAGAGAAGTAATTTCAGGAGATGCTGCAATGAAATATGAATATGGAGCAGAAGACCCAACAGGAACAGCACATTTAGATGTATTAGATAGAAGTTTAGTTAATGTTGAAGATAAAACAGTTCCAATAATAAGCGCTTTAAAAGCATTATTATCAAAAATTAAATAGTACAAAATTTGATTAAAGATACCGTCTCGAATTTAGTTCGAGGTGGTATTTTTTTTAAAATATATTGATTTTATTTCAATAAATGTATATACTAATAATGTTAAAAAATGCAAAGGAGAAAAAATAATGAAAAGAAAAAGTATAATAATTGCAAGTTTGTTTTTATTTGTAATATTATTAACAACAAAAGTAAATGCGGCAGATGAAGCTTGTAAGATTAGCTTGTCAGCAGATAAAACAACAGTAGAACAAGGAGATACAGTTACAATAAATGTATTAATTTCAAATGTTACAAAATCAACAGGAATAGGACAGTTTTATGGAATATTAGAATATCCAGAAAACATATTTGAACCTGTGCTAGATGATGATACAAGTATTAAATCTGATTATACAGAATATGCAAATTATTCTATATTATATAGTGGAAGACAAGATGATACAAATAAAAATCCATGGTATATAGTACTTGTAAAACAAGGTAATCAAAATGGATTCTTAGCAAGTATGGACACAAAATTTTCTAGTGATTCTAATGGAGCAAAAGAAATAAAACCAGGCGAGTCACAAATAATAGGAAAAATAAAATTAAAAGTAAAAGATAGTGTTGCAGGAACTACTACAAAAGTTCTTTTATCAGATATGGAGGTTTTTGGACCAGAAACAACAGGAGATACAACAACAGATACTCCAAAGGGAGATGCCATTTCAGACGCTAGCATAAGCTTAACAATAAAAGAACCTACAAAAGATGGAACACCTATAGTTTCGGATATACCCAAAAGTGAAGTTAAACAAAATCAAAACAAAAATGCTAATATAGCAAGTAATGAAGTTCCATACACAGGAATAGAAGATACAATACCAGTAATATTTATACTAGCAATAATTTCTGTTCTTGCATATATAAACTATAAAAAATATAAAAATATTTAAATAAATAACCAGTCTAAATGACTGGTTATTTTAGTTTACAACTAATTTGCTTTGCCTTTGATAAAGTTTTTTAATACTTCAATTAATTGAAGCTTTTCAACAGATTGAACTTTTTTTGCTAAACTTTCTGCTGTTTCATCAGCTGAAAGTTTAACTTTTGCCTGAGCTATAATATTTCCCTCATCATAATTACTATTTACGAAATGGACAGTAGGACCACTAAATTCTTCTTTTGCTTCTACAACTGCTTTGTGAACATTCATACCATACATCCCCTTACCACCAAATTTAGGTAAAAGTGATGGGTGAGTATTTATAATAGTATATTTGCTTATTAACCTATTGCCAATTAATTTTAAATAACCAGCTAAAACAATCAAATCAATACTATAATTGCTCAAAACATTATCTAGTTCTGTATCAATTTCTTCTTTGCTCTTTCCAACAATAACATAAGTTGGAATATTACTGCTTTTAGCTCTCTCAAGAGCATAAGAGTTTGGATTATCAGAAACAACTAGATTAATTTTGGCATTTAAATCTCCGAGTATTTATACTATCAATAATAGCTTGCAAAGTAGAACCATTTCCGAGAAGCAAAAACTACTAAATTATACATAAAAACACGACCTTTCAAAATATAATAGAATTATAACATTATAAATAGAAAAAGACAAATTGGAGTTTGTTTAATTGATGTGAGAGGTGGGATTTATTACAAACGCTGTAGGGGTCGCACTCCCGGGCGACCCGAAGACATCGTAGGCTTTGCAATATACATAGTTTACAACAATTTAATTGCGGGTCGCCGAGGACGGCGACCCCTACAAAGTTTGCAATATATTTTCTCAAAAATTAAAATAATAAAAACAGAAAAAAATGTCAAATTTTAAAAAACTATATACAATTTTAAAATTTACAATTATAATAAATCTATGTTAATAATTATAATGGAGGAACTTTTAATGTTTGATAATGTCAAAGAAGAATGTGGAGTATTTGGAGTATACTCAAACAAACCTGAAAAACTTGCATATATGACTTGCATAGGTTTATCTGGTTTACAACACAGGGGAGAAGAAAGCTGTGGAATTGCAGTAAATACTGATGGAGTAATATCTTATCATAAAGAACCAGGATTAGTTTCAGAAGTGTTCACTAATGAAGTTTTAGATAATCTTCCAGAAGGAAATATGTCAATAGGACATGTTAGATATTCAACAACGGGTTCGGCTAAAAAAGAAAATGCCCAACCAATAGTAATAAGACATAAAAAAGGAAATTTGGCAGTAGTACATAATGGAAATATTACTAATGCAATAGAATTAAAACAAGAATTAGAAGATAATGGAGCAATATTTACAACAACAAGCGATACAGAGGTTATTTGCCATATTATTGTAAGAGAAAGATTAAAAGCAAAATCAACAGAAGAGGCAATTGCAAATACAATGAAAGTTTTGAAAGGTTCATATTCTTTAATAATAATGTCACCTCAAAAGTTGATAGCATGTAGAGATCCACAAGGATTTAGACCATTGTGTATGGGAAAATTAGGTGATGATATTGTGTTCGCTTCAGAAAGCTGTGCATTAGATATATGTGGCGCAGAATTTATAAGAGATGTAAAGCCAGGAGAAATAGTTGTAGTAAAAGATGGAAAAGTAAAATCAATAGACTATGATAGCAAAGAGAAAAAAGGAATGTGCGTATTTGAATATATATATTTTGCAAGACCAGATTCAATATTAGAAGGAATGAGTGTACATGAATTTAGAGAAAAAGCAGGAAGATTTTTAGCAACACAAATGCCAGTTGATGCTGATATTGTAGCAGCAGTACCAGATTCAGGAATAGATGCAGCATTAGGATATTCAAAAGAATCAAAAATACCATATGATTTAGTATTTACAAAAAGTAAATATATAGGAAGAACATTTATACAGAACACACAAAACAAAAGAAAAAAATTAGTAGCATTAAAACTAAATCCATTAAAGAATAGCATAAA
>FR893523.1:71542-72442 GCA_000434035.1 Clostridium sp. CAG:452
AGAGAATAGTATTAATAGATGACTCAATTGTAAGAGGAAATACATTAATAGGAATAATAAAAACTCTTAGAAAAGCAGGAGCAAAAGAAATTCATTTAAGAATTGCAGCACCAGCATTTATAGATATATGCTATTTCGGAACAGACATAGATAGCAAAGAAAACCTGATTGCAAATGGAAGAACTGTTGAAGAAATAAGAGAAATTATAGGAGCAGACACCTTAGAATATTTAAGCATAGACAATTTAAAAGAAATAACAAAAGGATGTAATATAGATGATTTTTGTATGGGATGTTTTACAGGGAAATATCCAATCGAAGTACCAAAAGAAATCAAAAAAGATAGATTTGAAGAAAAAATTCAAAAATAGGGGGTAAAAAAATGGATTGTAGTTGTGGAAATAATCCAAAAGATGAAGAGATGAACAGCATCCTAGAAAAATATTCAAAAGACAAAAGTAATTTAATACAAATATTAAATGAAGTTCAAGAGAATTATGGATACATTCCAAAATATTCTCAAATATCGATTTCAGAATATTTAGACATTCCACTTGCTGAAATTTATGGTGTGATTACATTTTATGCAAGATTTACATTAAAACCAAAAGGAAAATATAATATAGCAGTATGTTTAGGGACAGCATGCTTTGTAAAAGGATCAGAGAAAGTATTAGATAAAGCAAAGGAAATTTTAAAAATAGACGTAGGAGAAACAACAGAAGATGGAAAGTTTTCACTAGAAGCAACAAGATGTATAGGAGCATGTGGATTAGCACCAGTATTTACAGTAAATGAAGAAGTTTATGGAAAAGCAACACCAGAATTAATGGAAAAGGTAATTGCAGAATACAAAAATAGATAATGTAAAGCAATTGATGGAAAATAGACCTGTAGGGG
>FR893523.1:72502-150244 GCA_000434035.1 Clostridium sp. CAG:452
CGACCCGCACCTCAAAGAAATTGCTAAAATTTATATTATAGGAGGTCAAAATGAAATCACTAGAAGAAATAAGAAAAATAAGAGAAGAAAAAAGAAAAGAACTTGATTTACGTGTTAATTTAAAAGCAAATACAAGAGAAAAACATATTTTAGTGTGTCATGGTACAGGATGTACATCTTCTAAATCACCTAAAATAATAGAGAATTTTAGAAAAATAATAGATGAAAAGGGCATAAAAAATGTAAGAGTTATACAAACTGGTTGCTTTGGACTATGCGCAAAAGGACCAATAGTTATAATAAGGCCAGAGGATACTTTTTATGCTATGGTAAAACCAGAAGATTGTGAAGAGATAATAAATACGCATATTTTAGAAGGAAAGACAGTAGAGAGATTGCTTTGTAAAGATATTAACAATTCAGTAGTTCAAAGATTAGATGAATTAACTTTTTATAAAAAACAAGAAAGAATTGCATTAAAAAATTGTGGAATAATAGATCCAGAGAATATTGATGAGTATATAGCATTTGATGGGTACAAAGCATTGGAAAAAGTATTATTTGAAATGAGTCAAGATGATGTTATAAATGAAATAACAGATTCTGGACTTCGTGGTAGAGGTGGAGCAGGATTCCCAACAGGTAAGAAATGGTATTTTACTAAAATAGCAGAAGGAGATCAAAAGTATGTAGTATGTAATGCGGACGAGGGAGATCCAGGTGCATTTATGGATAGAAGCATATTAGAAGGTGATCCACACTCTGTAATAGAAGCAATGATGATTGCTGGATATGCAGTTGGTGCAAATAAAGGATATATTTATGTAAGAGCAGAATATCCAATAGCTGTACATAGATTTCAAACTGCAATAAATCAAGCAAAAGAATATGGAATATTAGGTAAAAATATATTTGGAACAGACTTTAGCTTTGATTTAGAAATAAGACTTGGAGCAGGTGCGTTTGTTTGTGGAGAAGAAACAGCACTTTTAGAATCAATAGAAGGGAGAAGTGGTAGGCCAAGATTAAAACCACCATTCCCAGCAAATTGTGGATTATGGCAAAAGCCAACACTAATAAATAACGTAGAAACATATGCAAATATAACAAAAATAATTTTAAATGGTGCAAAATGGTATAGCTCAATAGGAACAGAAAAATCAAAAGGAACAAAAGTATTTGCATTAGGTGGAAATGTTGTAAACGTAGGGCTTGTAGAAGTACCAATGGGAACAACTTTAAGAGAAATTGTATTCGATATAGGTGGAGGAATTCCTGGAGGGCATAAATTTAAAGCAGCACAAACAGGAGGACCATCAGGTGGATGTATACCAGCAGAACATCTGGATACACCAATAGATTATGAATCATTATCGCAAATAGGTTCAATGATGGGATCTGGTGGACTAATTGTAATGGATGATACAAAATGTATGGTGAATCTTGCAAAATTCTATTTAGGATTTACAGTAGATGAATCATGCGGAAAATGTACCCCATGTAGAATTGGAACTAAAAGAATGCTAGAAATCCTAGAAAAAGTTACAGAAGGAAACGGAGAAACAGAAGATTTAGAAAAATTAGAAAGACTTGCAAAAACAATACAAAAAGCTTCTGTATGTGGACTTGGACAAACAGCACCAAACCCAGTACTTAGCACAATGAAATATTTTAGAGATGAATACATTACACATATAAGAGATAAAAAATGTCCTGCAAAAGAATGTAAAGCATTAAGAGCAATAGAAATTGACCCAGAAAAATGTAGGGGTTGTGGAATTTGTAAAAAGAATTGCCCAGTAAATGCAATAACAGGAGAAGTAAAACAACCACACAAAATAGATGAGGATGTTTGTATTAAATGTGGTACATGTATTAGTAAATGCCCATTTAAAGCTATATCTAAGTAAAAAAATTCATCTTGCGTTGTTAAACTTCGCAAAAATTGATGTGTAGGGGCAGACCTCTGTGACTGCCCAGAACAGAAGGGAGAGAAGTAGTATGTCAGAAATGATTAACCTAAAAATAGATGGAATAGATGTAGAAGTGCCAAAAGGTACAACAATACTTCAAGCAGCTAAAAAAGCAAATATAGATATTCCAACCTTATGCTATCTAAAAGAAATAAATGAAATAGGAGATTGTAGAATTTGTATAGTAGAAGTAGAAGGAAGAAGAGGGTTTGCAACATCTTGTATTCAACAAGCAGAAGAGGGGATGGTAGTACATACACACTCAAAGCAAATTATGGAAGCAAGAAGAGTAATACTAGATTTAATATTATCTAATCATCAAAGAGATTGCTTAACATGTACAAGAAATGGAAGTTGTGAGTTACAAACACTAGCAATGAAATTTAATGTAATGAATGTTGAGTATGAAGGAGAAAAATCAGTTCACAAAATAGATGACTTGTCACCTTCAATAGTAAGAGATTTTAATAAATGTATACTTTGTAGAAGATGCATATCAACATGTAAAAAAGTTCAGAAAATAGGAGCGATAGATTGTGTAAACAGAGGGTTTAGCTCTTGTGTATCAACAGTTGGAGACCATAGTTTAAATGATGTTAACTGTACATTTTGTGGGCAATGTATTACAGCATGCCCAGTTGGAGCACTTCGCGAAAAAGATAGCACAGATTTAGTATGGGAAAAGCTAAAAGATGAAGATACATTTGTTGTAGTACAAACAGCACCTGCAGTTAGAGCAGCACTTGGAGAAGAATTTGGAATGAAAATAGGGACAAATGTAACAGGAAAAATGGTAACAGCACTTAAAAAATTAGGATTTAATAAAGTGTTTGATACAAATACTGGTGCAGATTTAACAATAATGGAAGAAGCAAACGAATTTATCCAAAGATTTACACAAGGTGGAACGTTACCAATGATTACATCTTGTAGCCCTGGTTGGGTAAAATACATAGAAATGAATTATCCAGAATTACTTTCACATTTATCAAGTTGTAAATCACCACATGAAATGTTTGGAGCAATATTAAAATCGTATTATGCTTCAAAAGCTGGAATAGCTCCAAAGAAGATGTTTGTTGTATCTGTAATGCCATGCATAGCTAAAAAGTTCGAAAGACAAAGAGAAGAAATGAAAAACGAAGAATTAGATAATGTAGATGCAGTACTTACAACACGTGAACTTGCAAGAATGATAAAACAAGCAAATATAGATTTTGTGGAATTAGAAGATAGCGAATTTGACGACCCAATGGGAGAAGCAACAGGTGCGGGAGCTATATTTGGAACAACAGGAGGAGTAATGGAAGCAGCACTTCGTACAGCATATGAAACAATAACAGGTGAAGAACTAAAAAAATTAGATTTTGAAGCAGTAAGAGGAGAAGAAGGAATAAAAAAAGCAACAGTAAAAATTGGAGATAACGAAGTAAAAGTTGCAGTAGCACATGGTTTAGCAAATGCACAAAAAATAATGGAAGAAATAAAATCAGGAAAAGCAGAATATCAATTTGTAGAGATAATGGCTTGTCCAGGAGGATGTGTAATGGGTGGAGGACAGCCAATTAAAACATCAAAACAAAGAAGTGAATATGATATAAGAAAATTAAGAGCAGATTGCTTATATGATATTGACGAAAAAAGTACAATAAGAAAATCACACGAAAATCCAACAATTAAAAAATTGTATAAAGAATTCCTAGAAGAACCAGGTAGCCATAAAGCACACGAACTATTACATACAACGTATCATAAGAGAAACAAATATAACATATAATTTACAAAAATAAGATTTGAAAAACTGTCAAAAAAGCAATTGACAGTTTTTTCCTTTGGATGTATAATAAGCACAATAAATGAAATAATTAACAAAACAGAATATCTACTAATGTTTCCATACATGGGAAGAAAAATCCCGGAATTTGATAACACAAATTTCAGAGAACTAATATATAAATCATATAGAATTCTTTATAAAGTTAATTCTAACATTTATGTCTTAAATGTTTTTCACCATTCTAGAGATTTTTTAAATTCAGTAAATGTCATTAACAATTAATTTCCAAAACTAATAAATAACCAAAAAATAATTTATGCATTTATTTAATTAATTTAAAATATAATTTATATTATGATTAAAGTGTTTAAAATAAGAACAATATTAAAAACATTAATTCTATTAACTGCTATAGTTGTAAGTATATTAGTAATAAAAAACAAAGTAGAAAATGCAAAAGTTGTTGCAACGTCATCTAATAATAAACAAAAATATAAAATACTAGTTGATGTAGAAGACTCAAAATTATATTTATTTGAAAATGGCGAATTAAAAAAAGAATATAAATGCTCAGGAGGAAAATGGTCTACACCTTCGCCAATAGGAACATGGACTGTAACATCAAAAGCAAAATGGGGAGAAGGATTTGGACGGGAGTTGGCTTGGACTTAATGTACCATGGGGAAAATTTGGAATACATGGAACGCTAGATCCACATTCAGTAGGATGGGCGAGCTCACATGGATGTATAAGAATGAATAACAGTGAAGTTGCAGAACTATATAAAATAGTGCCGGTTGGAACAAAGGTTACAATTGTAGACGGAGTATATGGACCATTTGGTAAAGGATTTAGAGATTTAAAATCTGGAATGTATGGAGCAGATGTAATGGAAATTCAGAAAAAATTAAAAGAATTAGGCTTTTTTGTCCGGAAATCCTAATGGAAAATTTGGAGCAGAAACAGAAAATGCAATACAAAAATATTGTAAAGAAAATAATTTGTATTTAAGAAAAATAATAAATATAGAATTACAAAAACATATGGGCTTTGAATTAATTGATTAAAATAAGAAAATATAAAAAATATTTTACAAATTGTTGACAATCCACATTTACCTATGATATTATTATATGGCACATATTTTGTAAATTAGAAATATGTAGCTCTTATATATTAAGGGTGATTAAAATAAGCAATAAAAGTAGTATAATTAGATAATTTAAAAAAGTGTAGGGACGTAAGACTTACAGACGTCCATAGAGTTAAAAAATAATAAAATCTCCTACACTTTTTTGTATTGCTCAAAAATTAAGTAAAGAGGAATTAAACATTTAGTCAATGTAATAAAAATCAAAATCGATTTAGGGCAGTAAGGTTTTGAGGACTATAATATACTAATGTTTAAGAGGGACTTTATTTAATAAAAGTTAGAATTTTATTTCTACATAAATATATCTGCTCAAACAATAATTATGAAGTGCGAAGTGCAAAAAGCACACTTCCCACATCAAAAAAGGGAGTTGATTTATTTGCTAACAGACTTAAATTATGAAAAGACAACAAGAAAAACATTTGCAAGAATTGGCGATTTTATAGAAATGCCAAATCTTATTGAAGTTCAAAAAGATTCTTATGACTGGTTTGTAAAAGAAGGATTAGGAGAGGTATTAAAAGATATTTCACCAATCGTTGATTACTCTGGAAATTTAGTTCTTGAATTTTTCGATTATTACATGGAAGAAAAAACAAAATATTCATTAGAAGAAGCAAAAGAAAGAGATGCAACTTACTCTACAAGATTACATGTAAAAGTAAGGCTTATTAATCGTGAAACAGGAGAAATAAAAGAACAAGAAATTTACTTAGGTGATTTCCCATTAATGACAGACAGTGGTACATTCGTAATAAATGGTGCAGAGAGAGTTGTAGTAAGCCAATTAGTACGTTCACCAGGATGTTATTATGAATCAGACTATGATAAAGCTGGTAAAAAATTGTACAAGGCTACGGTTATGCCAATTAGAGGAGCATGGCTAGAGTATGAAACAGACAGCAATGACATATTCTATGTAAGAATAGATAGAACAAGAAAATTACCTGTAACAGTTCTTTTAAGAGCAATTGGATTAGTTACAGATGACCAAATTGTTGAACTATTTGGAGAAGATGAAAAAATACTTGCTACTATAGCAAAAGACACAGTAAAAACAAGTGAAGAAGCAATAGTAGAAATATACAAAAAATTAAGACCAGGAGAACTTCCAACAGTAGATGCAGCAAGAAACTTATTTAACAATTTATTCTTTGATCCAAGAAGATATGATTTAGCAAAAGTAGGAAGATATAAATTTAATAAAAAATTAAATTTAGCATCAAGAATTGCTGGACAAGTAGCATTTAACGACATAATGAATAACGAAACAGGAGAAATATTAGTAGAAAAAGATAGTGTTATTTCAAAAGAAGTAGCAAAAGAAATTCAAAACTCAGGAATAAACATTGTTGATGTAAAAGTAAATGACAAAAAAGTAAGAATAATAGGAAATGGAACAGTAGATATCCATTCATATGTAGACACAGAAAAACTAGGAATAAAAATTAAAGAACTAGTAAATTACGAAGTGTTAAAAAATATTTTAGACAACACAGAAGAAAAAGACTTAAAGAAAGTGATAGAAGAAAGAGAAGAAGAATTAGTACCAAAACATATTGTAACAGAAGACATGATTTCATCAATCAACTACTTATTAAACTTACAATATGATTTAGGAAAAGTTGATGATATAGATCACTTAGGAAATAGACGTATAAGATGTGTTGGTGAATTACTACAAAACCAATTTAGAATAGGTCTTACAAGATTAGAAAGAGTTGTTCGTGAAAGAATGACAATACAAGACTTAGATGTTATAACACCACAAACATTAATAAATACAAAACCAATAACATCATCAATAAGAGAATTCTTTGGTAGTTCACAATTATCACAATTTATGGACCAAACAAACCCATTATCAGAATTAACACATAAAAGAAGAATTTCAGCATTAGGACCTGGTGGACTTTCTAGAGAAAGAGCAGGATTCGAAGTACGTGACGTTCACTATACACACTATGGAAGACTTTGCCCAATAGAATCTCCAGAAGGACCAAACATTGGATTAATTTCTGCACTTTCAACATTTGCAGTAATAAATGAATATGGATTTGTAGAAACACCATATAGAAAAATAGATCCAAAAACACACAAAATAACAGACGAAGTTGTATATATGACAGCTGACGAAGAAGATGGATGCGTTATAGCACAAGCAACAGAGCCAATGACAAAAGACGGAAAATTCAAAAATAAGATGGTAAGGGTAAGATACTTAGATGAAGTAACAGAAGTTGAACCAGATAGAGTAGATTACGTAGATGTATCACCAAAACAATTAGTATCAGTTGGTGCAGCTATGATACCATTCTTAGAGCATGATGATGCTAACCGTGCATTAATGGGAGCAAACATGCAACGTCAAGCAGTTCCTCTAATGATTACAGATTCGCCAATAGTTGGAACAGGTATAGAATATAAAGCAGCAAAAGACTCAGGAATAACAGTACTTGCAAAACATGATGGTGTAGTAGAAAAAGTTACTGGTGACGAAATAATTATAAAAACAAAATCAGGAGAAAAAGATACATACAGATTACGTAAGTTCAAAAGAACAAATGGTGGAACATGTATTAACCAACATCCAATAGTTGTAAAAGGAGAAAAAGTTAAAGCAAGAGATGTAATAGCAGATGGACCTTCTACACAAAATGGAGAAATGGCACTTGGTAAAAATGTTCTTATAGCTTTCACAACTTGGGAAGGTTATAACTACGAGGATGCTATATTATTAAGTGAAAGATTAGTAAAAGAAGATGTTTATACATCTATACATATAGAAGAATATGATTGTGAATGCCGTGATACAAAACTTGGAGCAGAAGAAATAACAAGAGATATTCCAAATATAGGTGAAGAAAACTTAAAAGACTTAGACGAAAACGGAGTTATAAGGATTGGTGCAGAAGTAAGACCAGGAGATATATTAGTAGGAAAGGTTACTCCAAAAGGAGAAACAGAGTTATCAGCAGAAGAAAGATTACTTCGTGCAATATTTGGAGAAAAAGCAAGAGAAGTAAGAGATACATCTTTAAGAGTACCACATGGAGAAGCTGGAACAATAGTAGATGTAAAAGTTTACAATAGAGACAATTCAGACGAACTTGGACCTGGAGTAAATGAAGTAATTAGAGTATATATAGCTCAAAAAAGAAAAATATCAGTTGGAGACAAAATGGCTGGACGTCATGGTAACAAAGGTGTTATTTCAAGAATATTACCAGTTGAAGATATGCCATTTATGCCAGACGGAACACCAGTTGATGTTGTTCTAAACCCATTAGGTGTGCCTTCTCGTATGAACTTAGGTCAAGTTTTAGAAGTTCATCTAGGTGCAGCTGCAAGATTACTAGGAATAAAAGTTGCAACACCAGTATTTGATGGTGCAACAGAAGAAGACATAGTAAAATTATTAAAAGAATCTGGACTATCAGAAGATGGTAAAACCATACTTTATGATGGAAGAACAGGAGAACCATTTGATAAACCAATCACAGTTGGTGTAATGTATATGTTAAAACTTCACCACTTAGTTGATGACAAAATACATGCTCGTTCAACTGGACCATACTCATTAGTAACACAACAACCTCTAGGAGGTAAAGCTCAATTTGGTGGACAAAGATTTGGAGAGATGGAAGTTTGGGCACTAGAAGCATATGGTGCTGCATACACATTACAAGAAATCTTAACAATCAAATCTGATGATGTTGTAGGAAGAGTAAAAACTTACGAAGCAATAGTTAAAGGAGAAAACGTTCCAGAACCAGGAGTACCAGAAAGCTTTAAAGTTTTAGTAAAAGAACTACAAAGTTTAGGACTAGATGTTCGTCTATATTCAGAAGATGACAAAGAATTAGAGCTAAAAGAAAATATAGATGAAGGAATAGATTTTAACTTAGAAGAATTAAATAAAGTATTGCCAGAAGAAACAGCAGTTAATGATGAAGACTTAGAAGAATTTTCAACAGAAGAACTAGATGACGAAGAGCCACTAGACGAAGATGATTTGTTAGATGATGAAATGTTTGATAACGATTTAGGAAAAGACAATTTATTAAATGATGACGACATAATGGACGAATAAAAATTAAAATGCGAAAATATGGGCGCATGATTGCGCCCAAAACAAAAATTTAATTGAATAGAACAATATAAAATAAAATTAAATCACAAGAAGGAATTGTTCGAGCAGTGTATATTTAATTTTAGAGATATTGTGGCCTAATGCAGGGGCACATAAGTGTACCTGCAAGAATGAAAAATGAAGAATAAATAATACAAAAATTCTTTAAATTTTTGAAGGGGGAAGAAAACCTTAATGGAAAACAAAGAAGTAAAAGATGAATTAGAAATATTCAACAAATTAAAAGTTGGGCTAGCATCTGATGACAAAATAAGAGAATGGTCAAAAGGTGAAGTAAAAAAACCAGAGACAATCAATTATAGAACATTAAAACCAGAAAAAGATGGATTGTTCTGCGAAAAAATATTTGGACCTACAAAAGACTGGGAATGTCATTGTGGGAAATATAAAAGAGTAAGATATAAAGGAATAATATGCGACAGATGTGG
The DNA here is from genome assembly GCA_000434035.1 of Clostridium sp. CAG:452. GTDB lineage: Bacteria > Bacillota > Clostridia > TANB77 > CAG-508 > CAG-452. The sequence continues at coordinate 81,987 of FR893523.1, forward strand.
TGTTGAAGTAACAAAATCAAAAGTAAGACGTGAAAGAATGGGACATATAGAACTTGCTGCACCAGTTGCACACATTTGGTATTTTAAAGGAATTCCAAGTAGAATAGCTTTAGTATTAGATATTTCACCAAGAAGCCTAGAAAAAGTTATATACTTTGCATCTTACATAGTAATAGATAAAGGAACATCAGACTTAACAAAATGCCAGATCTTAACAGAAAAAGAATACAGAGAAGCAGAAGAAAAATTTGGTAAAGGTTCATTTGTTGCTAAAATGGGAGCAGAAGCAATAAGAACATTATTGCAAGAAGTTGATATAGAAAAATTATCAGCAAAACTTAAAAAAGAAATAGAAAAAGCAAGTGAACAAAAAAGAGCAAAACTTATAAAAAGATTAGATACAGTAGAAAGTTTTAGACTATCTGGTAACAAACCAGAATGGATGATAATGAGTGTTATTCCAGTAATACCACCAGAGTTAAGACCAATGGTTCAATTAGATGGTGGAAGATTTGCTACATCAGATTTAAATGATTTATATAGAAGAGTTATAAACAGAAACAATAGATTAAAAAGATTATTAGAATTAGGTGCACCAGAAATAATTGTAAGAAACGAAAAAAGAATGTTACAAGAATCTGTAGATGCATTAATAGATAATGGAAGACGTGGAAGACCAGTAACAGGTGCCGGAAACAGAGCATTAAAATCTTTATCAGATATGCTAAAAGGAAAACAAGGACGTTTCCGTCAAAACTTATTAGGAAAACGTGTTGACTACTCAGGACGTTCAGTTATTGTTGTAGGACCAGAACTAAAAATTTATCAATGTGGACTTCCAAAAGAAATGGCAATAGAGCTATTTAAACCTTTTGTAATGAAAGAATTAGTTGGAAGAGGATTAGCACACAACATAAAAAATGCAAAAAGAATGGTAGAAAAATTAAGACCAGAAGTATGGGATATATTAGAAGAAGTAATTACTGATCATCCAGTAATGCTAAACCGTGCTCCTACACTACATAGACTAGGTATTCAAGCATTTGAGCCAGTATTAGTAGAAGGAAGAGCAATAAAACTTCATCCATTAGTTTGTACAGCATTCAATGCTGACTTCGACGGTGACCAAATGGCAGTTCACGTTCCATTATCACCAGAAGCACAAGCAGAAGCAAGATACTTAATGTTATCTGTAAACAACCTTTTAAAACCACAAGATGGTAAACCAGTTACAGTACCAACACAAGATATGATACTTGGTAGTTACTATCTAACAATGCAAATAGATGGAGAAAAAGGTGAAGGTATGTACTTTAAAGACGTTGACGAAGCATTACTTGCTTACCAAAACGGAGACGTTGGATTACATGCAAAAATAAAAGTAAGAGTAACAAAGGAAATAGATGGAGAAAAGAAAACAAAAACAATAGTAGCAACAGTAGGAAGACTTATATACAATGAAGAAATTCCACAAGATTTAGGATTTGTAGATAGAACAGACCCAGAAAAAGAATTTGACCTAGAAATAGACTTTGCAGTTATGAAAAAGAATCTAGGAACAATTATTGCGAAATGTATAGATAAACATGGATTAAACAGATCAGCAGAATTACTAGACTATATTAAAGCATTAGGATATAAATATGCTACAAAAGGTGCATTTACAGTGTCTGTACATGATGTTGCAGTACCAAAAGCTAAAAAGAAAATACTAGCAGATAGTGAAAAACAAGTAGAAGAAGTATGGAAACAATATAAACGTGGTTTAATAACAGAAGACGAAAGATATTCATCAATAATTAAAATATGGGAAAAAGCAACAAATGATGTTACAGATGCAATGAAAGACAACTTTGATGAATTAAACCCAATATACATGATGGCTCAATCAGGAGCAAGAGGTAACATGAACCAATTACGTCAAATAGCAGGTATGCGTGGACTTATGGCTAATACATCTGGTAAAGCAGTTGAAATACCAATTAGATCTTGCTTTAGAGAGGGACTTGATGTTCTAGAATACTTCATTTCTTCACATGGTGCTAGAAAAGGTTTAGCAGATACAGCTTTAAGAACAGCCGATTCTGGATACTTAACAAGAAGATTAGTTGATGTTGCTCAAGACATAATCGTAAGAGAACATGACTGTGGAACAACAGAAGGAATAGAAATAGAAGATATTAAAGATGGAAATCAAATAATAGAAAAATTACATGAAAGACTAATAGGAAGATATGCACTTCATGATATAGTAAATCCAACAACAGGTGAATTAATTGTTGATAATGATACACTAATTACACCAGACATAGCAGATAAAATTATAAATGCTGGAATAAACAAAGTAGAAGTTCGTTCAGTATTAGAATGTAAAACAAAACACGGTGTATGTGCTAAATGTTATGGTATGGGACTTGCAACAAGAAAAGAAGTAAACATAGGAGAAGCAGTTGGTATTATAGCAGCACAATCAATTGGTGAACCAGGTACACAGCTTACAATGAGAACATTCCATACAGGTGGTGTAGCTGGAGGAGATATTACACAAGGTTTACCTAGAGTTGAAGAGTTGTTTGAAGCTAGAAAACCAAAAGGATTAGCAGTAATTTCCGAAATAGATGGAACAGTAAAAATAGAAGAAGTTAAAAAGAGAAAAGAAGTTACAGTTACAAGCAAAGACAACTCAAAAACATATGTTATTAGCTTTGGTTCAAAACTAAAGGTAAAAGAAGGAGACCAAATAAAAGCTGGTGATCCAATTACAGAAGGTTCAATAAATCCAAATGAAATATTAGATATAAAAGGACCAGAAGGAGTATATAATTATTTAACATCAGAAGTACAAAAAGTTTATAGAAACCAAGGTGTTGATATCAATGATAAACATATAGAAGTTATAGGAAGACAAATGTTAAAAAGAATTAGAGTTGATGATAATGGTGATACTTCAATGTTTGCAGGTTCATTAGTAGATATACATGAATTTAATGAAGAAAACGAAAAAATAAAAGAAGAAGGACTAAGACCAGCAACAGGAACAAGAGCATTACTAGGTATAACAAAAGCATCATTAGCAACAGAAAGTTTCTTATCAGCAGCATCATTCCAAGAGACAACAAGAGTATTAACAGAAGCTGCAATAAAAGGAAAAGTAGATTCATTAATAGGTCTAAAAGAAAATGTAATCATAGGAAAATTAATTCCAGCAGGAACAGGAATGCCAGGTTACAGAAACATAAAGATAAATACAGAAGAACAAGAAGAACAAACAGGCGAATCAGTAGAATAAACAAAAACCTCAATAGATATTTAAAATCTATTGAGGTTTTTTGTTGGACAGAAAAATTGTAATGTTAAAATTTAAAATCTTTATTGCTTTATAATAATCTAAATGGTAGAATTAGACTAATAAATCAAAAGATTAGGAGGAGTTTTATATGAAAAAATCATCAATAGTAATTTTAGCAGTAATAGCAATTGTAATTATTATAATTGCAATGTTTGTATCAAGTTATAATAACATTGTTGCAAAAGCAGAAGAAGTAGATAATAAATTTGCTGCAGTTGATACACAATTACAAAGGAGAGCAGATTTAATACCGAATTTAGTTAATACAGTAAAGGGGTATGCGAAACAAGAACAAGACGTTATAAACTCAGTAACAGAAGCAAGAGCAAAATTGGCTGGGGCTACAACAGTTTCGGACAAAGCAAAAGCAGATGAAGAATTAACAAGTGCATTAAACAGATTAATGGTAGTAGTTGAAAATTATCCAGATTTAAAATCTTCACAAAACTTTATTCAACTTTCAGACGAGTTATCAGGAACAGAAAATCGTATTGCAACAGCAAGAAGAGACTATAACGAAGCTGTAAAAGAATATAATTTAAAAATTAAAAGATTTCCTACAAATTTAATGGCAGGAATGTTTGGATATAGTCAAAGAGATTATTTTGAAGCTTCAGAACAAAGTAAGGAGGTTCCAAATGTTAACTTTGACTAAAAATAAAAAGCTCTTTGGACTAATAATGCTAATATTTACAATATTAGCATTTTATTATACAACATACGCGGTAGTAAGTCCTAAAACTAATTTTTATGTGAATGACTATGCAGATGTATTATCAGAAGAAACAGAAAACTATATATTAAATTCAAATATTGATTTGCAGAGTAAAACAAAAGCACAAATTGTAGTTGTAACTGTCAAAACTTTAGATGGAAAAACAATAGAAGAATATGCAACAGAGTTATTTAGAGAATTTGGAATAGGGGATAAGGAAAAAAATAATGGAGTACTTTTATTATGTTCTACAGGGGATAGAATGTTTAGAATAGAAGTAGGTTATGGGCTAGAAGGAGCATTACCAGATGGAAAAACAGGAAGAATACAAGATCAATATATAATTCCATATTTGAAAAACGATAACTATGATGAAGGAATAAAAAATGGATTTAGTGCAATATTAGAAGAAGTCTGCAAAGAGTATAATATAGAAATTTCAGGAGCACAAAAATCAAAGTTAGTACAAGATAGCTCTGATGAAGTTCTTATGGTTTTAATAATGATTTCTTTAATAATATCAACAATTATGAAATTTATTTCTAAAAATATAGTTAAATTGATTTATTTAGGTATTATATTTATTGTTTCTTGGATAGTTATAAAGTCTTTTAGTATTGCAATAATAATTTTGCTAATTAATATGGCAATAGTTTTTGTTAAAGATCTTGGTGGAGATTATTCTGGAGGAGGAAGTTCTTCAGGAGGAGGATTTTCTGGTGGCGGAGGGTCTTCCGGTGGCGGAGGAAGTTCGAGAAGTTTTTAACAAATAGAATGAGAAAAAAAGTTATGCAAATTGGAATTTGTGTGAGGGGGAATTCTAGGGACTGTCCCTTAAAATCACCAAACCTGGGGATTTTGGCGACTGTCCTGAATTCATCCGGAACTAAACAAATTCCAATTTATTTAATAAAAAAATAAAATAATTTATAATTTTGGTTGAAATGAGGCAAATGTAATGTTACAATAAAAATGTTGTAAAATATGACAAAAAAAGTGGAAAAATGAAGAGAATTGTATAAAACTCTTCAAAAATCGAATAGGGGGACTAGCATGAACGATATTAAAGTTTTTGCCTGCAATTCAGCAGAAGAATTTACAAAAGAAATATGTGATAATTTAGGAATTGAAATGGGACAAAAAGATTCCTTTAAATTTGCAAATGATAACAATTTTGTACAACTAAAAGAAACAGTTAGAGAAAAAGACGTATACATTGTACAAACAACACAGCCACCAGTTAATGAAAGAATAATGGAGTTACTAATAACTGTAGAAGCAGCTAAAAGAGCAGGAGCAAGAAGAGTAACAGCAGTTTTACCATACTTCATGTATTCAAGATCAGATAAAAAAGATCAATCAAGAGTGCCAGTAACAGCAAAATTAATGGCAACATTGTTAGAAGCAGCAGGAGTAGATCATGTTCTTACATGTGACCTACATAATCCAGCAATCCAAGCATATTTTAATATAATATGTGATAGAGTAACAGCAAAACACTTATTGGAGAAATATTTCCAAGAAAAACAAATAAAAGATATGGTAGTTGTAGCAACAGATGCAGGAAGTTCAAAAAAAGCATATAAATATTCTAAATTCTTTGAGTGCCCACTAGCGTTAATAGATAAAAGAAGAGAATCAAACAATGACAATGCAGTAGCAACAAACATAATAGGAGATATAGAAGGTAAAACAGCAGTAATATTTGATGATGAAGTTAGCACAGCAGGAACTTTAGTAGAAGCAGCACATATATTAAAAGAACATGGAGCAAAGGAAATTTATGCAGGAGCAACACATGGAGTACTAGTAGGACCAGCAATAGAAAGAATAGAAAAATCACCAATAAAAGAATTAGTAGTAACAAATACAATTCCAATTGAGCCAGAAAAAAGAATAGACAAAATAAAAGTAGTTTCAATAGCACCTCTATTTGCGGAAGCAATAAAAAGATTAAATGAAGCAAAACCATTAGGAGATTTATTCGAATACGACAAATAAGATGGTACTCTAAAATGTAGAGAAAATGTAGGGGTCGCACTCCTGAGCGACCCATTCTTCGAAGGCATTTCTTAAATAATATTTTTCCCAAAAACCAAATCTAAATTATTGACAATTATTAACTTTTAATATATAATAGTAAAAGTTAAAAAATCCCACAAGACGAGGCAGATAGCAGTAGTGATAGTGAGGGGAGGGAAATAAATGTCAGAAGTTAAAGTTAATAATGGTAATATAGAAGACGCATTAAAAAGATTTAAAAGACAATGCGTAAGAAATGGTGTTCTACAAGAGGTTAGAAAAAGAGAACATTACGAAAAACCAAGTGTAAAAAGAAAGAAAAAATCAGAAGCAGCAAGAAAAAGAAAATTTTAAAAGTATTAAAGGTGGAAGTTAGGAGGAATAGCTTTCATCTTTTTTGTTTAAAGGAGGAAAAAATATGTTAAAAGAAAAATTAATGGAAGACTTAAAAGAAGCAATGAAGGAAAAAGAAGTATTAAAGAAGAATGTTGTTCAAATGATAAGAGCAGCAATTTTGCAAGTAGAAAAAGACAAACAAATAGAACTAAATGATGATCAAATATTAGAAATAATAGCAAAAGAAGCTAAAAAAAGAAAAGAATCATTGGCAGATTACGAGAAAAGCGGAAGAGAAGACTTGATAAATCAAGTTAAAGAAGAAATAGAAATAATAAATAAATATCTTCCAGAACAAATGGAAAAAGAAGAAATAGAAAAAATAGTAAAAGAAATAGTAGAAGAAACAGGAGCAACAACAATAAAAGACATGGGAAAAGTAATGAAAATTGCAAAAGAAAGAATAGGAACAAGAGCAGATGGAAAAGATATAAGTGATGCAGTTAAGAAAATATTGGCATAAATAAAATAAAAAGGAGAATCTATAATGGCATATATAACAAAAGAAATAAAAAAAGGTATAAAATTACATTGCATAGAAACAGAAAAATTTAAAACAAATTTGTTAGCAATGTTTATAACACTACCATTAACAAGAGAAAACGTTACATTTGATAGTGTTATACCAGCTGTTCTTAAAAGAGGAACAGAAAAATTAAAAACACAAGAAGAAATTTCAAAGAAATTAGAAAACATGTATGGTGCAGCTTTTGATTGCGGTATAGAAAAAATAGGAGATAACCATGTAATTAAATTTTATTTAGAAGCACTAAACGATAATTTTATACCAAAAGAAGCAAATCAAGATTTGTTAAGAGAAAGCGTAGAGCTTTTACTAGATATAATATTAAACCCATTAGTAGAAAACAATGCATTTAAATCAGACTATGTTAGCTCAGAAAAAGAGAACATAAAAGTTTTAATAGAATCAAAAATAGATAATAAAGATGCATATGCATTTAACAGATGTGTTGAAGAAATGTATAAAGACAAACCTTATGGGTTATACAAATATGGATATATAGAAGATTTAGATAAAATAAATGAAAAAAATCTCTACAACTATTACAAAGAATTAATTGCAAATAGTAAAATAGACATATTTATTTCTGGTGCTTTAAACGCAGAAAAAACAGCAAAAGTAGTAGAAGAAAATGAGAACATTAAAAAACTTTCAGAAAGAGATGGCAAACGTATACTAGGTGGAGAAAAATCTATAGAGAGCAAAGAAATCCACACAATAGAGGAAAAGATGGATATAACACAAGGAAAACTAGTAATGGGATTAGATGTAGAAAACATAAATGAAGAAGATAAATTTAAAGTAGCAATATATAATGTAATACTAGGAGAAAGTGCTACATCAAAATTATTTCAGAATGTAAGAGAAAAAGCAAGCTTGGCATATACAGCACGTTCAAACTATGTAAGACAAAAGTCTAATATATATATTAGATGTGGAATAGAAATAGGAAATTATGAAAAAGCAGTAAAAATAATAAAAGAACAATTAGAAGATATGAAAAACGGTAAATTTACCGAAGAAGATATAAAAAATGCAAAAAAATATATGACATCAGGAATAGAATCAATACAAGATGAACAAGATTCAGAAATAACATATTATTTAGGACAAGAACTATCACAAAAATTAACAACATTTAAAGAATATGCACAAAAAATAGAAGAAGTTACAGCAGAAGATGTAAAAGAAGTAGCAAATAAAATAAAAATAAATACAATATATTTTTTGAGAAATTAGAGATACAAAGGGAATTTCTAAGGACTGTCCTGAATTGTAAATGTAATATATTGCAAACGTTGTAGGGGTCGCACTCCTGGGCGACCCAAAGACATCGAAGGCTTTGCAATAGCTGTAGGGGGAGGACCCTGTGTTCGCAAAAAAAGGGTGAATTCAGGACAGTCCCCAAAATCCCCAGGTTTGGTGATTTTGAGGGACAGTCCCTAGAATTCCCCTCAACCTCGAATATACAGAAAAAGGAGAGAAACTATGCAAATTATAGAAAACTTACAAGTCAAAGAAAAATTATATACCGAAAAATTAGAAAATGGCTTAAATATAATGATTATACCTAAAAAGGGTATAAAGAAAAAATATGTAATGTGGGCAACACATTATGGTTCAATGGACAATAAATTTGTTGTGCCAGGAGAAGATAAAGAAACAGAGGTTCCAGACGGCGTTGCACACTTTTTAGAGCATAAAATGTTCGAACAACCAAATGGGACAAATAGTTTAGATACATTAACAGCACTAGGAGTAAATGCGAATGCATATACAACAACAAATCACACAGCATATTTATTTGAATCAACAGATAACTTCTATGAAGCATTAGATGAACTTATGGATTATGTACAACATCCATACTTTACAGACCAAAATGTGGAAAAAGAAAAAGGCATTATAGGTCAAGAAATAATGATGTATGACGACTATCCAGATTGGGCTGTATACATGAATGCTTTAAAATGCATGTATAAAAATAATGCAATAACAATAGATATAGCAGGTTCAATAGATTCAATAGCAAAAATAGACAAAGATGTATTATATAAATGCTACAATACATTTTATAATCCTTCAAATATGGTAATGGGATTTTGCGGAGATTTTGAACCAGAAGAATTAATAAAAGAAATAAAGAAAAGATTAATAGAAAAACCAAATCAAGGAGAAATAAAAAGAATTTACGATCCAAAAGAAGAGGGAATTGTTAGCAAAAGCAAAAAAACTCAAATGGAAGTAAGCATGCCAATTTTTGTAATAGGAATAAAAGATGATACTTCAAATGCAAAAGAAGAAATAGTAAAAAAACATTTAGCAATAGAAATATTATTAAACATGATTATAGGAAAAAGCTCTAGAACATACAAAAAATTATATGAAGAGCAACTATTAATATCAGAACCATTTGTAGAATATGAATTTGGAGATAATTTTGCACATATAGCAATAACAGGACAATCAAAAAATCCAGAATTAGTATTAAAAGAAATACAAGAAGAAATAAATAATCTAAAACAAGACGGATTAGATGAAGAACACTTTAACAGAATAAAAAATATGCTTTATGGAACAGCTGTAAAAGAATTTAACAATGTTTCAGATATAGTAAGAATGTTCGTTTCAGACTACTTTAAAGGAATAAACAGTTTTGACTATTTAGAAACATATAAACAAATTACAAAAGAATATGCAAAACAAATTTTAAATAATGTGTTTAAAGAAGAAAACACAATAATATCAGTAGTAGAGCCAAAAGATAAAACAAATTAACTTATAAAAATAGAGGTAAAAATGAACACTATTACATTTCCAGGACTAAATTTAATATTTAATATATCTAGAATAGCATTTTCAATAAATAGCATACACATTTATTGGTATGCTATTCTAATAGTTTTAGCCATTATTATTGGAATAATAATATTTAAAGTAAATGACCGGAAAGTATGGAATAAAATTTGCAGATATAATAGACTTATGCATATTTTTAATACCAATTTCAATAATATGTGCAAGGCTATACTATGTATTATTTGAGATAGACTATTACATAAAAGAACCATTGCAAATTTTCAATTTAAGAAATGGCGGACTTGCAATATATGGTGGAATAATAGGTGGAGCAGTTACCTGTTATATATATTGCAAAAAGAAAAAAATAAATATATTGGACTTATTAGATTTTATAGTACCATGTTTAGCACTTCGGACAAGCAATTGGAAGATGGGGAAACTTCATAAATGTAGAAGCATACGGTGCACAAACAAATTTACCATGGAGAATGGGAATATATGAAGCAGGAAAATATATAGAAGTACATCCAACTTTCTTGTATGAATCAATAGCAACACTTACAATATTTATAATACTTACAGTAGTATCTAAAAATAGAAAATTCAAAGGTCAAATAACATATTTATACTTAATAATGTATTCATTTGCAAGAGCAATAATAGAAGGACTAAGAACAGACAGTCTAATGCTAGGACCAATAAGAATATCACAAGTTTTGTCAATAATTATATTCATAATGACGGTGATAGCGTATATTAAAAGAGTAAAATCAGATAAATTGGAATTTGTGTGAGGGGGAATTCTAGGGGCTGTCCCTTAAAATCACCAAACCTGGGGATTTTGGGGACTGTCCTGAATTCATCCGGAACTAAACAAATTCCAATTTGTCGTTTTTTTTTATTTCTTGACAAAATGAAAAACAAAATATATTAAAATCTAAACAGATGTTAAAAAATAGAGAAATATGACATACGAAATTTATTCAAAAAACAGCATTTTTGCTGTTTTTTTATTGACCTAAATGTAAAAATATGGTATTTTATTAATATACAAAAGAAAAAATTAATAAAAGGAGTGAAAAGTCTATGGTAGATGAAGAAATCCTAGAATTAAGACGAAAATTAAATGAAAGTATAACAAAAGAGAAGGATTATACACATATATATACCCTAAGCCTAGAATTAGACGAATTAATAGCAAGATACTATAATAAAAAAATAAGAACAAGAATATATACGAAAGACAGAAGATAATGTCATAATAAAAAACAGTTTAAATATAAAAAATATTTAAACTGTTTTTTTAAATTTGTATTTACAAATTAATATTTTGTATGCTAAAATAACATAAAATAGCACAAGAAAATGAAAAATGTTGAAATAAAAGGAAAACTGTGGTATAATTTATTTAGATTATACAAAAGGAGGGAGTAATATATGAAAAAAACAATAAAAATAATTAGTATATTATTTCTTCTAATATTATTATTAATATTTAGTACAACAACATATGTACAAGCAGACATAGACATAAATCCAAGCAACTATAACCCAGGAATGCCAACAGTACAAGAAGGCGGAAGAACAATAAAGATGGCAGGTAAGATATTAGGTATTATTAGAAACTGCGGAGTTATAGCATCAGTTGTAGTAATGTCAATCATAGGACTTAAATATATGCTAGGGTCATTAGACGAAAAAGCAAACTACAAAGAGAATATGGTTCCATATATAGCAGGATGTGCACTATTATTACTTTGTACAACATTACCTAGTATAATATATAGTATAATGCAAAAATAGAATATAAATAAAGTGGGTGATAAAGGTGAATATAAATTTATTTAATAAAATACTAATAATAGCATTAGTATTATTAATAATAAACACAATTATTCCACTAAAAGTTAACGCAGTATCGGATATGTTTAAATCAGCAGATGATTTTCTATCAAAAGGGAGATCTCCAACCACTGTAATAGATGAAAAAAAATTACAATCTACATCTAATACAATATATAAATGGCTAATGACTTTAGCTATATGTGTTGCAGTTATAATAGGAGCTATAATAGGTATACAGTTTATAACAGGAAGCATAGAAGGAAAAGCAAAAATACAAGAAGCTTTAGTACCATACATAATAGGTTGTATAGTGGTGTTTGGAGCATTCTTTATTTGGAGAACGCTAGTAAATACAGGAAACAGTTTAGAAGGAGATACTCAGGATGCAACAAAACAAGAGATAAAACACAGATACTGGGGTGAACAAGAATAAAATTAGTTTTTAAAGTTTTCTTAAAGAGATTTAAGGAAGTTTAATATATAAATAATAAAGAAATGGAGGAGAATACTATGAAAAAATCTGTAAAAATAATTTCTGCATTATTAGTAGCTATTATGTTAGTTGTAGCAGTAAGTCCAATATGTTTTGCAACACAATTGAAGCCAGATTCTATAAAACCAGATTATTCTGGAATAGATACAAAAGGAATTCAAAGCACTGCATCAAAAATAATGGGATTGATTAGAAATATTGCAGTAATAGCTGGTGTACTAATTATTGGAATTTTAGGTTTAAAATACATGATAGGAAGTACAGAGGAAAGAGCAGAATATAAAAAATCATTTATGCCATTAATTATAGGTATCGTAGTTGTAATGGGTGCTACACAAATTGCAACAATGATTTTCTCAACATTTGGTGGTAACTAATAATAAAATAAAAAAACTTGTTAGATTTTCTAACAAGTTTTTTTATTTTATTACAAAAGTATTACATTTTTATGTTTTTTTTATTTTTTTTACTAATATATTACAATTAGTGCTAATATCTGTTATAATATATATAAGTATAATTGTATCAGGCAAAATGGTACAAAACAAAGGAGGAAACCAATTTGGCTACACATAGTATACCAAGAGATGTTAGAGGTGAAGGTAGAATATTATTTATATTCACCACACGTTCATTAATATTTACTGCTGTAGGATTAATAGTAGGATTATTAGTGAGTTCATTAATAGGATTGTTGTTTTCACAATTCTATGTAAAACTTATTATTTGTTTAATATTTGCTGCAATAGGTTATGGAATAGCAACATTAAAAATTCCAGATTCTCCTAGATTTGAAATAACAAGAAAAGCTGGAGGAGAAAGAATAGATGAGGTTATGCTAAGAGCTATAAAGTTTAAGGCTCAAAAGAGAAGAATATATGTATATACTAAGGAGGAAAAGAACAATGGATAATGCTGTAGATATGCTAACTATAGTAGCAGTAATTTTATTTATGATAGTTGTAGTACTAGTTATGGTATATTGGTACATGAAAAGAAAAGAGAACAGTCCAGAAAAACAAGAAAATAACAACTCAAACAATATTGAAAATTCTAAATTAAAAACAAAAGAAACTGCTAAACAGACTTCACAATATACAAAATTATCTGTATTTGATTTTATGGAGTTTGATAAAATAGAAGATAACATGATTGTACAAAACGGTGGGAAAAGATACTTAATGGTAATTTCTTGCGAGGGAATAAACTATGACTTAATGTCAGAAGTAGAAAAGACTTCTGTAGAAGCAGGATTTGTTCAGTTTTTAAATACTTTAAGGCATCCAATACAATTATATACACAAACAAGAACAATAAATATAAGTAGTAGCATAGAAAACTATACAAAAAAGATAGAAGAAGTAAAACAACAATTAGATAAAAAACAAATGGAATATAATAAAATGCTTCAATCTGGTTCATATAGTACAACGATTACAAGGGAATTAAGAACAGAGATTGCAAGATTACAAAACTTATATGACTATGGCAAAGATATTACACAAAACATAGAAAAAATGAGTTTAAATAAAAATGTTCTTAAAAAGCATTATTATATAGTAATTCCATATAACACATCGGATTTGGGAAACGATATGCTAAGTGACGAAGAAAAAAAACAAATGGTGTTTTCAGAATTATACACAAGATCACAAGCTTTAATAAGAACATTGTTTGCATGTAGCATGAAATGCAAAGTAATGGATTCATATGAACTAGCTGAATTATTGTATGTAGCATACAATAGAGATGAATCGGAAGTATATGGAATAGAAAAAGCTCTAAAAGCAGGATATACGGAATTGTATTCAACAGCACCAGATGTACTAGATAAAAAGATGGAGGCTTTGAACAAAACAATAGAAGAAAAAGCTTTAGAAATGGCAAAAGAATATGTTGATGAAATAAAATCAGAAAAAGAAAAAGCAGTAGAAAAAAAGGAAGAATCAATTGATGATTTAATAGATGAAATGGCAACAGCTATATTGAAAGAAAATGAAAGATATATAGGAAAAGAAGTAACAGAAGAAGCTATAAAGAGAGTAAAAGGAAAAAAACAAAAGAAGGAGGAAAATGCAAATGACAAAGAAGAAAAAAAGAGAACTAGAAGAACAACAAAGACAAATGCAGATGCTTAAACAAGAACCAGAATATGAAATTTTAAGAAAGAAAACAATAAAAGAATTAATTGCTCCATCTGGAATAGATGCTTCTAATATAGATCATTTAGAAATAATTTCTAATACTACAAGATATGCAAGAAGCTTTTTCGTATCAGCACTTCCAAGAATGTGTACATTTCCAGAACTATTTAGAGATATGTATCTATTTGGAGATATAAATACATCTGTATATATAAACCCAGTTCCAGAGTCAAAATCTCAAAATGAGTTAAATAAAGTGATTAATCAGTTGGAAACAGAAAGAATTGTTGCTGCAGACAGAGGAAATATAAACAGAGAAAGCATATTAACTCAAAAAAGATTAGAAGCAGAAGATTTAAGGGATAATATAGCATCAGGATTCAATAAATTGTTTGAAGCATCAGTTGTTGCAACACTTTTTGCATACAATCTACAAAGTTTGGACGCATATACAAAATTGCTAGCAACAGAAATGTCTAAAAATTTAGTTGGAATAAAATCGGCATGGGCAATGCAAGAAGATGCATTTAAATCAAATTTGCCACTTATGAATGATAAAATAAAAAGAACACATACATTTGACCGTGCTTCTATGGCGACAGTTTTCCCATTTACTACATCAGAGGTAGGACATCTAACAGGAATACCACTAGGATTTAATAAACAAACAGGAGTACCAATTTTATTTGATAATTTCCACCCAAGTTTAACAAATTATAATATGGTTATATTTGCTAAATCTGGTGCTGGTAAATCTGTTACAATGAAAACATTAATTTCTAGATCTTCTGTTCTTATGGGAATAGAAAGCTTGGCATTAGATGCCGAGGGCGAGTATTCAGCAGTTGCAGATGCACTTGGTGGAATAAATGTAGTAATAAGTCCAACTTCTAAAACAATTATAAACTTATTCGATATAGAAATAGAAAGAACAAAAGACGAAATAACAGGAAGAGAAAGACCTATTTTAAATGTAGAAAACAAAATAGAGGACGTTACACAAGCTCTTTTAACCATGGCAAGAGGTAGCACAAGAAGTGAAGAGGTAAATGAGCTTACAAAACAAATTATAGCAGAAGCAGTTGCAGAAGAATATACAAAAGCGGGAATAACATCAGATCCAAACAGTTTATATGAAGCTTCAAACGGAGGAATAAGAAGAGAAAATTTATTTAAAGAAAAGAAGCAAATGCCTACAATTGGGTCATGGTATAAAACACTAATAAAAAAAGCTAAAGAAAATACAGATCCTAACTATCAATTTCACTACAGCTATTTGTTAAAAGTTATGAAACAATATGTAAGAGAATTAAATGGACAAATGGCATATTTCGATGGGCAATCTACATTTGAACTATTAGATGGAGCACCATTTATAAACTTGGATATATCTCAATTGGAGGAAAGATTTGCAAGGCCACTTGCACAACAAATATTACTTTCTTGGATTTGGGAAAAATATGTTAAAAAGAATAGTGAAGATAGAACAAAAGCAACTAAAAAAAGAGTTTTAGTTGATGAAGCTTGGATGCTTCTTCCATATCCAGAAGCAGTAGAGTTTTTAAATAAAATGGCAAGACGTGCAAGAAAAAGAAATGTATCACTTGCAATAATTTCACAAAGATTCCAAGACTTTTACGAAAAACCAGAAGCACAAGCGGTACTTACATCTTCAGACACTAAGCTATTTTTAGCACAAGATAAATCAGAAATAAATTACTTAAAAGAAGTATTTAAATTAAGCGAAGGAGAAGCGGGATTTTTAGTAACTTGTCTAATAGGAGAAGGACTTTTAAAAGTAGGCTCAGATACAGCAATAATCCAAATAACACCAACGAAAAAAGAATTTGAGTTTGTGGAAACAAACTTAAATAAATTAGCCAACAAAAGTTAGATAAATAGGTAGAAAGGATTAAGAATATGAACTTAATTACTAATAAAAAATTAACAAAAACTTTAATGTTAATAGTGGTGTTTGTATTGATATTTACTTTTATATTGCCAAATTATTCTTTAGCAAAATCGCAGGATGAAAAAGATGGAGGTAAACTATTTAGACCAATAGCACAATTATTAGCATTTGTTTCAGATCTTTCAATAGAATTAGCACAGCAATTTTTGTGGGATGGAAGCACAATAAATGAAAAAAATGAATACCATATATACATAGGACCAGCAACAATATTTACAGGTAAAATTCCACGGATTAGATGCTAATTTTATAAGTCCAAGTAATACAACTGTTAAGAAGAAAACTAGTCAGAATACAACTATTAAAGCATTAGAATTTACTGGAGCAAATCAAGTGGACTCAAAAAATTTGACAAGTCTTACAGGCGATGTATCAGATAATAAAATAGAAAGATATATTGAAAAATGGAAGAAAGATGATAAATATAAATTTGAAGGAGAGATAAAATATGATTCTGAAAAACTGCTAACACTTACAGGAACTGGAGCAACAGATATAACACTTAATAATAAGTCTACACAAGACTCCCAAGAAGTGAAAGACTCATGGATTAGTGAACAAGGAGACTGCTATGCGGTAGTATATAGAACCATTTATAGATCTACTTCAGGTAGTGGAAATTCTAATGAAACGACAACGGTAGAACACACATTATATTTATATAAATTGACAGGTGTAACAAATTTAAGTGATGCGGAAGAAAACTTAACTACAGGTACAGAAACTGTAGTACATTCATCTACAGCAGGACAATTACAAAGCTCAATATCAACATGGTATAAAACATTAAGAATGATAGCAATAGTAGGGCTATTATCAGTATTGGTATATGTAGGAATACGTATATTAATAAGTAGTACAGGACAAGATAAAGCAAAATATAAAAAAATGTTGGCAGATTGGGTCGCAGCAATGTGTATATTATTCTTATTACAATATGTAATGGTATTTACAATGCAGATGACAAAAAAAGTTATAGAAATATTTGACACAGAAAATATGGTTAGATATGAGGATTCAAACAAAGAAAGGCCATATGATTATTTAATAAGTACAGTAAGAGCAGAACTAGGAGAAACTAATGATTCAACAGAAAGTTTTGCAGAAATATTTGCTTATATAGTAATTTATATAGTGTTAGTAATATATACAATGGTATTTTTATGGCAATATCTAAAGAGGGTGGTAATGCTCGCGTTTTTAACAATGATAGCACCATTAATAGCATTAACATATCCACTGGATAAGATAAAAGATGGACAAGCACAAGCATTTACCATGTGGATTAGAGAATATGTATTTAATGCTTTATTACCAGTAATACATACTATAATATACTATATGTTAGTATCATCAGCTATAAACTTTATAGTAGATGGTGGAAATTGGCTATATGCAATAGTAGCAGTAGGATTTATGATGCCAGCCGAGAAATTCTTTAGAAAGATGTTTGGATTTGACAAGGCAAGTAGTATAGGTCAGTTAGGAGCAGCAGCAGGCGGAGCAATGGTAATGAATGCAATAAACAAAATGAAATCAGGAGGAGGTTCAAAATCAGGTTCAGGTTCAGGAGGAGATTCATCAAGTTCAAGCAAAACAAGAACAGGATATATACCAGCACCAGATAGTGATTCAGGAAATCCAGGAGGAGGTTCTGGAGGAGGTTCCGGAGGAGGCTCTGGCAGTAATCATGCTAACCAACAAAGTACAACAAGTGCATTTGGTGAAGATATAGCAACTGGACAGCCAAAACCAACAATATATGGAAATGGATTTAAATCAGGTTCAAAGAGAATTATAAAAGGTATAGGTAACAGTCTTCATCAAAGATACTTTAATAAGCCAAATGCAATGAGATTAGGAAAGAAAGCAGGTAGAACACTAAGAAGAGGACTAGGAAAAGGAATAGGAATAGCAGCATTAGGAACAGCAGGATTAGCAGCAGGAATAGCATCAGGAGATCCAACAAATGTGCTTAAATACGGAGCAGCAGCAGCAGCGATAGGAGCTTCAGGAATGGGAAAAATAGATGATAAAGCTATGGAATTTGGACATGAAAATAAAGAGCAAATAAAAGAAAACATATTTGGAACTGATGAATATAACATGCGTAAAACTACTAAAGAACTAAATAATGATATGGACTTCTTAAAAACATGTAATCAATTAGGCTTAGATAAAGATCAAAGAGAAGATGCAATAAGAATGCTTAATGCAAACGGAATAACAAGTGCAAATGATATAAAGCAAGCAATGGATATAAGAGCAAGACACATGAATGATAAAGATGGACCAGTAAGCCAAGAAGAAATTGTAGCAGCTGCAAAAATGCATAAAAGATTATCAAAATCATATTGGGGACAAGAAAAAAATGTGGAAGATTATGAAAGAAGATTAAGAGACAAAGGACTTAATCCAGAACAAGCTAAAAGAGCAATAAGATTAATAAGCGATTTTAAAGGAGATTTAAGTTAGTGAACAGTATAATTGGATTTTATAACAAAAATAGACATGCTATATGGATAACAATTGTTGTTATAATATTAATATTTGGAGTAATAAAAACATTAAATAACTCTTTGAAAAATAGTACAAAAGATAGGAGTAGTAGTACTAATATTAGTACTACTACTTATAGTAATAAGAATTATTCAATAATATCTGGAACAGATGTACCAAAAGAAGTTGCAAGTGAGTCAACAGAAATTATAGATAATTTTATAAAATTTTGTAATGAGAAAGAAATAAGCTCAGCATATAATTTACTTTCAACTGATTGCAAAGAAACACTATATCCAACAGAAGAAGAATTTAAAAATAATTATGTTGAAAAAATATTTACAACATATAGGCTATGTGACAAAAGAGCATGGATAAATACAGACAACTCTTATACTTATAGTATAAAAATTACAGAGGATTTATTATCAACAGGTGGGAATAAAGATGATATGAGTATTCAAGACTATTACACAATAGTAAAAGAGAATGATGAGTATAAATTAAATATAAACAATTACATAGGAAAAGAAGAAGTTAATAAAACAAAAAAACAAAATGGAGTAGAAATTTATATAGCAGAAAGAAAAAATTATATTGATTATGAAATATATATTTTAAAAATAAAAAACAATACTCAAAACGATATATTATTAGACAGTAAGAAAAATACAAGAACAGTGTATTTGACAGATATAAAGAATCAGAATTATGTTGCATTTTTAAATGAATTATCTATAGATGATTTAACTATAAAAAGTGGAACGATGCAAACGGTGAGTATTAAATTTAACAAAGCATATAATCCACAAAAAGTAGTAAAATCAATAAATTTTACAAATATAGTTTTAAATTATCAAGAGTATTTAAATAATGGAAATAATCAGTTTGCACAAATAGAAATAGAAATATAAATTACGAAATAAAGGAGGTGTTACAATGGATCCAGAAGAAGAAGAGCAAAAAAAACAGGAAAAGGGCTTTCTAGAAAAATCAAAAAATGAATTAAAAAGAAGCAGAGAAAGAGCAGAAAAATCAAAAAAAACAATAAAAATTTTCATGAAGTTACCTACGCCTCTAAAAATTATTTTGCTTGTTCTTATATTAGTCCCAGTAGTTATTGTTTTGATTGGAGGATTTTTATACATAATAAATTATAGAAATTGGGATATAGCAAGAACGGCTAAAGCAGAAGCTTTAGGATCGGGAACAGGTTATTCTTCTGGCATAGTAACACTTAACAAAGATAAAGGCACTTGGGATATTAGTATAAATGATGAGTTAAAGAAAAAATTGACAGATGCAGGAGTAAACATAAATGGAATGTCGCAAGACGAATTACTTAAACAATTATTAATATTATATGGATTTGATGAAAATGATTTTTCAGATAAAGAAATAAAATTAATGCCATATTTATTAAAAGCTGAAATAGCAACTCAATATGTGGATTTAAGAAGTAGAGATCAAATGTATGATTCAGCTACTAAGAAATATAAAACATTGTCAGATTCTGAAATAGAAGAAGCATCAAAAAACAATCAGATACTTGGAACAATACATATAAAAAGGGTAAACACATCAGATTTAGATAATTCAATAGTATTAGAATATATCAAATACGAGGACTTTAAGAAAAAATTAGAAACTAATGATTATGATAAGGTAAAAGGATATTTTTCAATTAATGATGAGGGAAATTTAGTAATCGCAACATGGGGGTATAATAAAACAACATATACACTTGCGGATGGAAAGATAGAAAATCCATATAAAGGAACTGATACATTTCAAAATTCGGAAAGTTATACTTTATCAGAAATGGTAGTAGATTATAAACCATTGGTAAGTAAATATACACTTCCATTTGAAGTGTTAACAGCATTATTAGTAAATTCAGAAGATACCGAATTTGTGGAGAAGGTAGCAAATTTAGCTTTTAGTGCAAATATAGAGGTTACAATTGCAGAAGAAATGACAGAAACAAAAAAAACTTATGTTACAAATTATTATGAGACAATAAGAAATTATCAATATATTCGTATGTGTGCACCTGTAAGCGGTAACAGAAGCATAATAGAGGAATATAAATTCTTATCAGGTGATTCGAGTTGCGACACTTCTAGTGATGTTATAGATGATCTAAGTGGATTTTCTGAAGTAACTCCACCGAAAGATATACATGATTGTACATATAAGGATATAAATTTTACAAATAATCAGCCAAGCTATACGGTAAAGCAAGATATAATACTTAAAGATAACACATATAAATATGGTATAACAGATGCTGATACATGGTTTATGAAAGCAGAAAAAACTATAGATAAAAAAGTAACAATAGAAAATTTAGAGCAATCAGCAAGCAGAGTAGAAGATACGTATAAATATAATGAAACAAAAAGCAGTAAGAGAGCAAATATACCAAATTATATAAAAAGTAGTTACTTGGAAGAGTATTATAATAATAATAAACAAAGAATAGAAGAAATAGCAAGACAAAAAACAGAGCAACAGGCGAATTCACAAGTAGCAACACAACCTCATCCAATAGTGTCAATTGTACCAGGTAATGCAAATACAATAAAAATTGAATATAGTCAACAGATAAATCAGATTATTGATGGTAATGGAAAAAGATTTTCTGGTACGCATACAAAAAATCCGTCAACAGGATTTACAATTATAACTGTATCAGGCATAACTAGCAGTAGTTTAACACTTGTTGATTCGGGAAGAAATACATTTTCATATGTGAAAAATGCAAGTGGAGTGTGGGAGTTTAAAGGCTCTACACCAGCTATAGATGTAGATTATGACCAAATTACGATTAGATATAAAAGAACAGACACTGAAAGTTCAATAGCTTCTGGAAGTATAAAAACTAAGTATGAATTAGTGGAAGGAACTCCAACACAGACAATCTATGATAAAAAAGATGAAAAATTCTTAAAAGCATATGATGAGAGCTCAAAAGCAAAAGGAAATATGGCTAGCACACCAGGATGGTTAGAAGAGATGATAGATGAATATGATCCAAATTTTTCTACAATAATAATGTATTTATTGGATTCATATTATGGAAGAAACACCAGTGAATATGATATTGAAGGAATTAAAGGAATATATTCTTTAGGTGATTTTACTTCAATAATGAGTATACGAGGCGGTATGGTTGTAAAACTAGATGAACCACAAGCATTAAAAAAGCTTAACAAACAACAAATAACAGATGTAATAAGCAACTATTTTAAGGGTAAAGAAGCAAGAAGCAATTTCTCAGGAGTAGTAGATGACCTTGTTTATATACAAGATACGTATAAGGTAAATGCAATATTTGCAATGGCAATAATTCAAAAAGAGTCTAGTGGAGGAACCGGCTGGAACTTAATAGATAGAGAAACATATAACTGGGCAAGTATTAAAGGAAGCTATAACGGGAATTACGATGAAGATAGAAATGGCACAAAATGGAGAAAATATCCTAGTTTTAATGAAGCAACAAGGGATTTAGGAAAACTTATAGGTGAAGATGGTCCATATTTTAAGGATGGAAATTATACTGTAGAAACAATAGGAAATAAATATTGCCAGCCACCAGATGCATGGATAGATCAAATATCAAAGTATATAGTAGGAATGTATGAAAGCATTGGAGAATCTGTATATACATTTACAAGCGATGGAAACGATATGCAAAAGAAAGTAGCTGAGATAGCAATGAATTCTACACAATATGGTATACAACCTAATAAGGGTTATTGCCAAGGATGGGTAGCAGATGTATATGCAAAAGCAGGCGTTAATGGTGGACGTAGAATCTCGGCAAATACGGCAGTTTTAGCGGGAAGAAAGTGGGGAGTATCTAAAGACTGGAATACAATACAATTAGGTGCAACTGTATATGGTTATGCATATAAGTATGCTAATCAGTATGACTCAGCAGGACATGTTGGAATTTATATTGGTGATGGACTAGTTGCTCATAATATTGGGTATTTAAAAATAGACGATTTACAAGACTGGATAAAAAAATATGATGGCATGTGCTGGGGATGGAATGGAGGAATTGATTTGACAGGAGGAGCATTCCCAAGTAAAGGTGGACTTATGTAAAATTAAAATGGGAGAAATATAATGAAAAAGTTTATAAAGTTTACAATTATAATATTAATGATAACTATTATTTTGTTAATCTGTATAATAGGACTTTTTAAGAAAAAGGAAGAAAAAAGTATATATGAAGGAGAAGGAAAATCAAATTATATTACAATTGATAATCCATGTATTATAAAAAAAGTAGATGATAGAAATATGTTTTTTGCAGTTAAAAATATAGTGAAAGCATATTTGACTGCAATAGGAACGAATGACAACGCAAAACTAATGAATTTTATTTCTAATGATTATATAAAAGAAAATAAGATTAATGTTAATAATGTATTGTCTAATGTGCCTGATGAATCAATTGAATACACGGACAATTATGAATTTATAATAAATAAAATATATTTTTCAGAAGAAAACGATTTAATAAATACATATTTTATGGAAATATTCTATTACAATTTGAATAATAAGAAGAAGTATGAAACAAGATTAATGGTGCAACTAGATCCAGTTAATATGACATTTCAAGTGATTCCATATATATATATGAAAGAAAAAGGTTATGACAAATTAAGCATTGGTGATTCATATAGTGCAACAGTTAAAGAAGTTGCAAATAAAAAAGATAATACTTATAAAATGGTTCCAATTCCAAAAAATACGATGGCAGATAGATATTTTAGTATATATTTGGAATATTTAAAAAATGATAAAGAAGCTTCATATTATTTGCTAGATAAAGAATATAGAGAAAAAAGATTTGAAAACATAAATAAATATTTAGAATACATTAAGAAAGCAGATTTAGAAAATGCAGTAATAAGCAAATTCCAAGCATATGACTATGATGAATATACTGAATATGTGTGTATAGACATAGAGGGACGTTACTATATATTTAATGAAAGCGGTGTTATGGATTATTCAATAATGTTAGATACTTACACATTAGATTTACCAGAATTCTTAGAGAAATATAACTCGACAAATGAACAAGGAAAAGTTGTTTTAAATATACAAAAATTTATTGATGCTATAAATTCATATGACTATAACTATGCATATAACTGCTTGTCAACTGGCTTTAAAACAAATTATTTTAAAACTGTACAAGACTTTGAAAAGTATATAGAATCTACTTTATATGCAAAAAATGAAGTGTCTTATGAAAGTTTTGAAGAACAAAGCGGACTATATAAGTATAAAGTAAAAATAACGAACAAGGAAAATCAGACAGAAAGTACAACAAAAACATTTATAGTAAAACTAAATGATGGTACAGATTTTGAAATGTCATTTAATGTAGATTAAAAGGAGGTCTTAATATGGCAGAAAATGAAGCAATGGAAGGAAAAGATTTTGCAAAAGAAGAACAAGTTAAAGCTAAATTTGAGGAAATACTTACACAGATAATAAATGAGATGGAACATGACGAAGCAACAGTTACATTAGAGGGAGAAGCAGCAGATATTAATATAAATGTAAAAAAAGAAAAAGAAGTATACAATATTAGTTTGCTTGGTGAAAATATTGCAACAATAGATGAAAATAAACAATTCTCTTATGATATAAATGGTTTGGAGAATGTAAAACAAAAATTAGAAGACAAAAAAAATCCTGTTGCCAAATATGAAGACTTAGGACTTCCCGATATAGAATATTTAAAAGAACTAGAAAAAGATAAACAAAAAGAAGATGACGAACAGGAAAAAGAAAAAGAAAATCCAGATGATGAAGAAAAGGACGAAAATGAAAAAGACGAAGAAGAAAAACCAGATTTAGAAGATGACAAAGAAGAGGATAGAGAAGAAATTGCAGAAAAATATAATATTAATTCAAAAGATGTTATACATATAAAAAGAGATGAAGGAGAAAAAGTAACCGAGCATGACACTTTTGCTAATGCTGCAAATTTTGATAAAAAATATAAAGATATATACATGATAAGAGGAAAAGATCCATATTCTTGGAAAGCAATAGGAAAAGACAAGGACGGAAAAAAGGAAGAAATAGAAAATGAACAAAGTAAACAAACAGGGGGAAAGAATCCAGACATTACAATCAAAAAGTTAAGTGGAGAAAAAATAGAAGAAATAAAACCACTTGCTGTATACAAAATTGATTCTCAGACAGCATATGCTATAACAAGAAATGAGCACGGCCAAAGTGAGCTTATTTATTGTAGACAACAAGCGGGAGACGAAAAAAACTATTGGGGAATTAAAGTACCAGAAGCAGAAAGAAAAAATACTATACAAGAATCTGCAGATGCAAGAGAATTTTTGGATAGAAGAAACAATTCTAGTCAAGATTTGTCAGGCAAAGCAAAAGCTTTTGAAAAAGCAGATGATTTAGATAAAAGAGGAGTTCCTTCAAAAGAAAAAGGAGTACAAACATATGAAATAGAGGGAAACGAGAGACAGAATAGAGAAGTTACAAAAGAAGAAATAAAAGAAGATTTATATGAAAGATTAGGAATAAAGGAAAAAATGAAAGGTGCAATGCCGGGATATCTTGACTATATAGAAGAAAAAATAGACCAAAAGGCAGAAAGAATAATGAAATTATTAGAAGAAAATGATTCAATGACATATGAGGAAGCAGTGAACAGAGCAGAAAGAGAATCAGGAGAAAGAGAACAAGGAGGAAAAACACCAGACGAAGGAACAAGAAAAAGAGGCGAATAAATTTTAAATTAAAAAACTATTTTAAGCTAAACCAAAATTTTTGCATAAACTCCTAATAATAGCTAAAACTATTATTGGGAGTTGATTTTTTATGAAATTAAAGTCAAAATTAATTTTATGTGTAATGATTTTTTTCTTGATAGCAGGTATATTTACAAGCAGTTTAGCAATGAAAAACTATCAAACAGTAAGCACACCAACAGGTTTTGTTACTGCAACAACACTAAATGTAAGACAAGGACCACGGTACTAACTTTGGAGTAATAACAAAAGTGTATAAAAACCAATATATACGCTTATTTGCAAAAATAGGAGATTGGTATGTTGTACAAACGGATAATGATTATATTGGAGCAGTTAGCAGTAAATATATTAAACTAATATATCCTAATACTCGGAAGTGCTGGGAATAATTCTAACACAACAAAGCCAAATGCAAACAATACTACCAAAAGTGAACTTACAGCTGATGAACAAGAGGTATTTGATTTAATTAATGCAAAAAGGGTTGCTAATGGTTTATCTGCATTAAAAATAAATGACGAGGTACAAAATGTTGCAAGAATAAAGGCACAAGATATGGTCGATAATAGTTACTTTTCTCACACTTCACCAATTTATGGTTCGCCATTTGATATGATGAAAAAATTCGGAATAAGTTATAAAACAGCAGGAGAAAATATTGCAGGAAATTCAAGCAACAGTGGGGCTGTAAATGCGTGGATGAATTCAGAAGGGCATAGAGCAAATATTTTAAATAGCAGTTTTATTTATACAGGGATAGGTGTAGTAAAAAGCCCAAAATATGGGAAAATATATGTACAAATGTTTATAGGAAAATAAATTATAAAGTAGGGGCGTATTGAATACGCCCCAATTTTATAATATATCGCAAACAAAAATTTGCACAAACATATTGACAAATGTAAAATAATGGAATATAATTTGAAAAATTAAAAATGCATAATAAAAAGGAAGTGATAATATGGACGATGAAAAATTTAACTTAGTCAATGAAGAAGAGGTTGAATCAAAAAGTTATGAAGAATTACTAAAATTAGAAGAAGATCTAATGCATAATCCAGAAGCTACAGGATTAGACTTGGCATTTGTTACATCAGTTATAGTAGATAGGGAAAAAGAAATGGGAATAGATAATACTATTCCATGGGAACAGGTAATTGATGAATTATTAAAAGGAACTGAATTTGAAAATAATAACAGAAAAACATGCTCAACAAGAATTAATACAAATTAAATGGTATATTGCTCAAGATTCAGAATTTTATGCAAATAAAACAGTTAATGAAATAAATAAAAGAATAGAAAATTTATTATTTTTTCCAGAAATGGGGAAAGTAATAAATGAGAAACGAAACATAAGGCAAATTATATACAAATCATATAAAATTCTATATAAATTTGATTCAGAAAATATTTATATCTTACATATAATTCATCATTCTAGAGATATTTCAAATCTTAAAATTTAATTCAAAAATCTTTCAAGTTAAGAGAATTTTTTAAAACTAAATTATGCATTTTTAATGCTTTATTTAATAAAATTTAAAAGGTGATTTTATTGAATAATATAAAAAAAATAATAATTGGATTTATAATTGCATTAATGTGTGTTAATGTAAGCGTATTTGCGTACGAGATAGAAGAAGAAACGGACTATGTATGGTTAAAGGAAGAAATAGAAAATGTTTCTACAAATATTTCAAAAGAACCAAGCATTTTATCAAGAAGTGCAATTGCTTTTGATAGAAATTCAAAAACAATATTATATGGTAAAAATTATGACAAAGAAGTTCCAATGGCAAGCACAACAAAAATAATGACAGCAATAGTATTTGTAGAAAACAATAAAAACTTAAATGAAGAAGTAGAGGTTTGCAAACAAGCTGCAAACATAGGGGGCTCAAGGTTAGGACTAAAAACAGGAGACAAAATAACAAAAGAAGATTTATTATATGGATTGATGCTTTGCTCACGGAAATGATGCTGCGATACAAGTAGCCGTAAGCACTGCGGGAAGCGTAGAAAATTTTGCTAATTTAATGAATAAAAAAGCACAAGAGCTAAATTTAAAACATACTCATTTTATAACTCCACATGGATTAGATGAGGAGAAACATTATACAACTGCATATGAGCTTGCGTTAATTGCCGATTATGCATTAAATATTCAAAAAATTTCAGAGGTTGTAAGTACTAAAGTGCATAATGTAAATATAAATGGAAATATAAAAACAATAACAAATACAAATGAACTGCTTGGATATTTAGACGGTGTAAATGGCATAAAGACTGGATTTACAAATGGGGCAGGAAGATGCCTAGTAACGTCAGTAACAAGAAATGGATTTAATATTATAACAGTTGTACTAGGAGCCGATACTAAAAAAATAAGGACAAAAGATTCTATCAATTTAATAGAGTACATATATAAAAACTATGAAATAGTAAATCTAGAAGAATTGGTTAATAATGAATTTGAAAAATGGAAAAAAGTAAATGAGAATAGGATTATTGTAAATAAAGGTGAAAAGCAAAGTGTAAAATTAGGTTTAGAAAATTTTAAATATAAATTATATCCAATAAAAAAAGAAGAAATTGATAATATAAGAATAAGTATAAATTCTTTAAAATATTTAGAAGCACCAGTAGAAGAAAACACTAAAATTGGAAAAGTCACACTACAAATTGGCGATAGTAATGTGGAAAGTATAGATATAATCACAAAAAATATAGTAAATAAAAAAAGTGCAAGATATTACTTTATAGAATTAATAGGAAATTTTAAGAATGTATATATGCAATTAATTGCATAAGTAAAAAAATAAAGACTTTGAAAAAAGTCTTTATTTTTTGGAGGCGACACCCGGATTCGAACCGGGGAATCAGAGTTTTGCAGACTCGTGCCTTACCACTTGGCTATGTCGCCGAATATTTAAGATATGATATAATTTATTCACTTTTAATTAAAATAGTACCAAATAACAATAAAAAAGTTAATAGTGAACAACTAAAAATCTGGAGCGGGAAACGGGGCTCAAACCCGCGACCTCTGCCTTGGCAAGGCAGCGCTCTATCAACTGAGCTATTCCCGCAAAAATTAAAGCATAACTATAATAGCAAATTTATATAAAAAAGTCAATAGAAAAAATTGGATTTAATTGCTAAAATCTTTTTTACATAATGTGTTGATAAATAACTTAAAATATTGTATAATTAGTATGTATTATTGGATATGGCGTTTAAAAGCATGCTTACTTTAGTAAAAATACTAAAGGGATTTTTATACATATAAAAAGGCTGTATAACTACGGGAATAAGCCAAAAGAACAAGAAAATGAAAAAATTATTATACACATAAAAAAATGTCATGAAAATGTAATATTTAATGCTAATAAAAAACAAAACTCTAAAAAATGGCTTCCGTAAAGGCTTAAAGGACGTTTTTTTACAAAAGAAAAATGCCTAAAAAAGAGGTATTGATTTAATTTTAAAAAAATTTATAATATATATAGTTAGTATTTTGTAAGAAGGAAGGTAAATTATGAAAAGGATTAAGATTTTATTAATGGCATTAATAGTAGCTTTGATTTCAATAGCGGTACTAAACCCAAATGCGATATATGCAGCAGAAGAAAAAAGGGACCTTACATATCAAAGAACAAGACCATATAGTGAAGATAATGGAGATAATAACATAGACAATGAAGAATATACCTTCGCTAGACATAAAGATGGTCAAGAATTTAAGTATTCAATAGTAAAGATATTTGATTATAATAAAAGAGAATTAGAAACTCCATATAAAAAATTCGAAGATAGCTTTTATTGTATAAGAGGAGGAAAGGGCTTTGGTAGTGTGGAATTTGGTGACAATAGTTCTGCAAACTCAACAAAATATACAGTAATAGAAAATATGAAATCTAATGCTAATGAGGTAATTGCCAAGTATAAAGAATTATATAATATTAACCTAGATAGAACAGAGAACATTACTTTTAATGAGAAAACATATAACAATGTTAACATATATAATGCAATGCTATGGATAGCAGATAATGCATATTTACCAGTAAATACAGATAAATACAATGCACAAGAATATAAAACAGAATTACTAACAAAAATAGGAATTGCAAAAGTAAACCAAGGTATGATAACAGATGATGATTTAGAAGTAATTCAACAGTTAGCTTTTTGGTATTTTGCAAATTATGATGAAAACGGAAAAAATGAATCAGTATCAACAACAAATCCAACACCAGTTAATTGGCTAGCTATAAATGAAAGTAATGATGTGTTTGGAACAAGAAGGGCAAACTATTTAAACAGAATATATCAATATTTTATAGAAGGAGCATTAAAAGAAGGCTCAGATTCAACTAGCACAATAAGAGAAACAACTAATAGTGATAGTGTAAATATAGAATTTGATAAAAATATAAAATTTGGAGTAGAAGATAAAAGTAGTACAGGAACAAAGCCAAATCCATATGAAAACTATTATCTAATAGGACCATTTAAAATTACAACAAATGATGCAAGATACAACGATTTTGAATTAGCATTAAAAGACGGGAAAGGAAATATTGTTAATCAATACTTCTATTTTGAACAAACAGAAGATACATTAAAAAGAATGCAAATTTTTGATGTTATAAATTCAACAGGAAATAAAGTTGAATTAGAAAAAGTTACATATAATAATGAATATTATATTAAATTATATAAATCAGCAATGGAATTTGTTGATATAGACTGCTCAAAATTTTCACTAAAAGTATCAAAAACAGGAAAATGGGCAACAGCAAATTTCTTGTATGCTACAGGAAATGACCAAGCGGTAATTGAAATAAAAAGAGATAAAGCAGAGGCAGAAGATGAAATATCAACAGAAGTACCAAAAAGATTTGACTTAGCACTACGTAAATTTATAACAGCAATTAAACGTGCAGAAAAAAATATAGAAGTTGCAGATAGAACACCAAGAGTAGATACAACAACTTTAATAAATGGTATTAAAGATGATAGAACAGGAGAGGTAGAGTATACAGCAACATACACTCATCCAAAAGACAAACAAAAAGTAGAAACAGGAGATATAGTTACATATAAAATAAGAGTGTATAATGAGGGACAGGTAGATGGAACAGCAACAGAAGTAACAGATTACTTGCCAGCAGGCCTAGAGTTAGTGGCTGGAAGCGCAATAAATACTAAATATGGATGGAAAACAGGAGAACAAATAACATTAAAAGATGGTTCAAAAGTGACACCAATAACATCTAACTATTTAAAAGATACAACTATAAAAGCATTTGACAGAACAAAAACATCAGAAACAACAGAAGGCATTTGGCAAAAAGCAGAAAAAGGCGAAGGCGGATTATATTATGCAGATTTAGAAGTAGAATGTAAAGTTGTAGCAATAGCAAGTGGAGTAGAGCAAAACCTAAGAAATATAGCAGCAATAACAGTAGATAGCGGAGATGATGATGACTCTGTACCAGAAAAACCAAATTTAGATGATTACACTCCACCAACAGACAATAGCACATATCAAGAAGATGATGATGACTATGAAGATTTAGTTTTACCAGGAAAAACATTTGACTTAGCATTAAGAAAATATATAACAGAAGTTAATGGTACAAAACTAGAAGATACTAGAGTACCAGATATAGATGTAACAAAACTAGCAAGTGGAGAAGCAACAACAGCAGACTATAAGCATAAAAAGTATCCAGTTGAAGTAAAAACAGAAGATATAGTAACATACAGATTTACAGTATATAATGAAGGCGATATAGAGGGTTATGTATATTCTATAACAGATTATTTACCTCAAGGGTTAGAATTTGATGCAAAATCAAATCCAGAGTTTATAGAAGCTAAAACTTCAGGTGAATACACAGCAGAAGAATTAGAAGGTAAAGAATATATATATAGTATAAATAAGGAAAAAAATACAATTACAATATCTAAGATTCCAGCGCAAGGAGAAACAGGACTACAACCATATTTATTTGGCTTAAATCCATTTGACGGAGAAAAACTAGATAGTAAATCAATAGATATTAAATTTAAAGTTTCTGCAGAAACTTCAGCAAATGATATGGTTTTAACAAATATTGCAACAATGGACTATACATCAGCACCAAGACCACAAGAAGAAAAAATTAAAGATAGAGATTCTAAACCAGAAAACTTTACTGAGCCAACAGCAGAAGATTTATTAGAGCCATTACCAGGATATAAAGGAAACGAAGAAAATAAAAATGATTTAACAGATTCTAAATATCATTATAAAGGTCAAGAAGATGATGATGATTTTGAGAAAATAATTATAAAAGGAACACCTTTTGACTTATCACTTCGTAAATTTATAACAAAACTAAATGGAACAGAATTAAAAGATGAAAAAGATAGAACACCAAAAATAAATACAAGTAAGCTAAATACAATAGATTCGACAACAGGAAAGAAAATAACAACAGCAGAATATGTTCATCCTAAAGATGCTGTAACAGTAAGAAAAGGAGATATAGTTACATATAAAATAAGAGTATATAATGAAGGCGATAGAAATGGATATGCAACAGAAGTAACAGACTACTTGCCAGAAGGACTAGGTTTCTTACCTAACTATACAAATAACAGCATTTGGTCAATACCAAAAACAACAGATGAAGCAACAGGAAAAGAAGTATTGCCAGAGGGAATTGAAATAAAGAACTTAGTTGGAGAAAATGGTTTCTATAAAGACGAATCAGAAATAAACAAAGATAAAATAAAACTAGAGGACTTTAAAGATCCAATAACAGGTGAAGTGCCAACAGATTATAGCCAAATACAAATAGTAACAGGCGAAAGAGCAGCAATATCAACAAAAGCATTAAAAGAAAAATTAATTAAAGCATATAAATCACAAAAAGCTGATGAAGACTTATGGCAACAAAGTACAAATGATGAAAAAGATGGATTATTCTATCAAGAAGTTGAAATAACATGTATAGTTTTAAAAGAAAACACATATAAAGGAATACTAAAAAATGTTGCAGAAATAACAGAAGAATATGATGAAAATGGAAACAAAATAGAACAAAAAGGTGATGACAGAGATTCTGAGCCAAAAAATGTTTATGAAGATGATAAACATACACCAGGCAAAGAAGAAAATGGATATACACCAGGTGAACAAGATGACGATGATTTTGAACAATTACAATTAAAATATTTTGATTTAGCACTTCGTAAATTTATAACAAAAGTAGATGGAGAAGCACCAGAAGCATCAAGAGAACCAGTGCCAGATGTAAGTACATTAATAGATGGAACATATGATAGAAATGGCAAAAAAGAACATACAGCAACATATAATCATCCAAAAGATCCATTATGGGTAAAAAACGGAAGCAAAGTAGAATATACAATAAGAGTTTACAATGAAGGCTCAGAAGATGGATATGCATATGAAGTTTCAGATGATATACCTAATGGATTAGTATTTGAAGCAGATGATGCAACAAACAAAGCATATGGCTGGGTAATGTATAGAGAAATGACAGAAGGCGATGAAAACATTGCTAAAGAAGACATTATAGAATATAATGGTAAAAAATATGTTATAACAACAAAAGCAGAAGAAGCAACAATGATAAGAACAAGATACTTAGAAAAAACATTAATAAAAGCATTTGACCCAGAAACAAAAACATTAAGTTATGCAGACGTAAAAGTAGTATTTACAATAAAAGAACCAAAAGACTTTGATAAGGATAGAGTAATAATAAATCAAGCACAAATTACAGAAGATAGTGGGGATGACGAAGATTCAACACCAAACGAATGGCAAGATGAAGACGACGAAGATATAGAAAAAGTACGTATACCAATCTTTGATTTAAGCTTATTAAAATGGGTAACACAATCAGTAGTAACAGTAGATGGAAAAACAACTACAACAAATACTGGATTTAAACCAAATAAAGGCTTAACAGAAAGCACTGGAGAAGGAATAAGAAACAACAACGAACCAGAACCAATAGCAAAAGTAGAATTAGACAAGAAAAAATTAAATAAAACTGTTGTTAAATTTGTATACAAAATAAGAGTAACAAACGAAGGAGAAATTCCAGGATATGCAACAGAAGTAACAGACTATATTCCAGAAGGATTAGAATTCCATGTAGAGGATGGAAACAACAAACAATATGGATGGGTAAAATCTGGAGATGATAAAATAGTAACAAGAGCACTAGAAACTGTATTATTAAATCCAGGAGAATCAAAAGAACTAGAAATAACATTCAGATGGATAAATAGTGAAAAGAATCTAGGACAAAAAATAAATATAGCAGAAATATCAGAAGATGCAAACGACTACAATACAGATGACATAGACTCAACACCAAACAACAAAGAAAATCCATATAAAGAAGAACAAGAAGACGATGACGACTTTGCATTAGTAATTCTATCAATAAAAACAGGTGCAACACAATTTATGAGTTACTTTACATTAATAACAATAACACTTGCAATCGTAGGTGGAGGAATAATCTTAATAAAGAAATATGTATTAAAGTCATAAATGAAATAAGAAGAGATTAGAATTTAATTCTAATCTCTTCTTATTGTATAGGAAAAATCGACTTTTATCTTGACCTCATGTAAGATTTTTCCGTATACAACAAGGTTAGGCTACCTTAAAACGCCCGAACGAAGTGAGGGATGAATTCCAATTTGTATTATAATGGAAATTTTTTAAATTTATTTACAAATATAATTTTATTATGTTATAATCTGTTTTATAAGGAGAAGATAGAATGAATCAAATATTATCAACAGAAGATCCAAATAAAAAGAAGACAAAACAAAAAATGAATTCACCAGAATTTAATAAAATAGTTAAAGTTTTTGCTATTGCAATTTTTATTTTTGGCGCAGCTTTGATAGGCGTTTATTCATACAAATTAATAAATAAAAGTAAGATAAATAAAATAGCAAAACCAGAAATAGTTTTAGACCAAGTGGAAGATGAAGCTACAATTTCTGCAAAGGCTGAAGGCGGAATAGAAAAAATCACATATTATTGGGATTTGAATGATAAGACTGAAAAATCATTAAACGGAACAAGTGAATACAGTGAGTCTATTGCAATACCAAAAGGAACAAATACTTTAACTGTAAAAGTAATTGATAGAAATGCTCAAGAGTTTGAAACAAGTAAAGAATATACAGGAACAAAAGACACAGAAAAGCCATTAATAGACTTGGACAAAACAGATGGAACAAATATAACAGTAACAGATGAAACAGAACTTGCATATGCAACATATAGATGGGAAGATGAACCAGAAGAAAATACTGTTAAAGTAGAAGCAGAACCAAAAGAAGGAGAAACTGTTGCTAAGGAAATTAATATAAAAATAACTGCCAAAAAAGGAACAAATACATTAATAATTACAGCGGTTGATGCTGCTGGCAATACAGAAATATCAAGAAAAACATATGTGGGAAAAACAGACCCAGAAATAGACGTTTATAGAGAAGGAGATAAATTATATTTAAAAATTACTCATGAACTTGGATTTAAAAAAGTTGAGTTTTCAGTAAATGGACAAACTTTAGCATATGATCAAAACTTTAGTGGATATGATGCTACAAAGAAAGAGTTATTCTATTATTTCAATTTAAAAGAAGGAAAGAATGAAGTAGCAATAGTAGCAACAAGTAATGAAGATACACAAAAAACATATGTAGGGCAATGCCAGTACCCATAAAATACTAATGATAGGAGAAAAAGATGATTAAAGAAATACATATTATAGACTGTAATAATGATTTAATAATGACGTTAAGAGAACTATTTGAAGAGGAAAGAGCATTTAGATTTAGAAATATAAATCCAGATAAATTAGAGCTTTCTCTAAAAAGTATTCCAAGTCTTATAATAATTAATGAAGAATCAATTAATGAAGATGTATTAGAATTATGCGAAAAAATAAGAAAAAATGAGGATAATAGTATTACTCCTATAATAGTAATAACAGCCGATGATTCAAAAGAGCATAAAATAGATATTTTAGAAAGATCAGTAGAATATGTTATTTCAAAAAAAGAGATTAAAGATTATTTGTATTATATAATAAAAAATCTATCAAGATTATTAACTGTAAATAGAACCGTTAGTCCGCTTACAGGATTACCAGGGAATTTGCCAATACAAACAGAACTTAAAAAAAGACTATTAAAAAAAGAACCATTTGTTGTATTGTATATTGATTTAGATAACTTTAAAGCATACAATGACGTATATGGATTTTTAAAAGGCGATGAGATAATAAAATTAACTGCAAAAATAATAACAAAACACATACATGCATTAGAAAGTACAGATGCATTCGTTGGCCACATAGGTGGTGATGATTTTGTTGCAATAACAAATGATGATATAGACTATGAAGCAATATGTCAAGATATAATTGCAGAGTTTGACGTGGAAGTTTTAAAGCTTTTTAACGATACAGATATAGAAAGAAAATACATAGAAGTTCAAAACAGAAAAGGAGTAATGGAACAATTTCCACTAACATCTATTTCAATAGGAGTCGTGGTAGCAGATGCAAAGAGATTTTCAAATACTTTAGAAATAGGAGAAGTAGGAGCACAGGTTAAGCATCTATCAAAAACAACAATGGGAAGTTCTTATGCTATAGATAGAAGAGAAGAAAATGATTAATAAAAAGAATAACATTAAAAAACACTTCATATATATTTTATATGAGGTGTTTTTTATGGTAGTAATAAATAGAAAAAAGATAATATTTTGGGCGGGAATAATTGCGACATTTATGTTTTTGTATTCAATTACAGCATACAATGTAAATAATACAAAAAATAAAACAGTTGCAACAGTGGCTTTACCAGTAAATAATAAAGTGATTGTAATAGACGCAGGACATGGAGTTCCAGATGAAGGTGCTCAAAGTAGTAATGGAACAACCGAAGCAGAAAGTAATTTAAAAATAGCGTTAAAAGTGCAAAATCTGCTAGAACAATCTGGCGCAACTGTAATACTTACACGCTCAGATGAAAATGCAATATATGATTTGGACAGTAATACATTAAAACAAAAAAAGATATCAGATATTCATAATAGAGTAAAAATAGGCAATGAATCAAGTGCAGATATATTTGTATCAATTCACTTGAACAAAATACCACAGCAACAATATTGGGGATGGCAAACATTTTATAAGCAAGAAAGCCCAGAAGGGCAAAAACTAGCAACATGCATACAAAACAGTTTAAATCAAACAATACAAAAGCAGAATGATAGAGTGCCATTAAAAATAGATAATGTATATATAATAAAGCATGTGGAAATACCAATAAGTATAGTAGAGTGTGGCTTCTTGTCAAATCCAGAAGAAGAACAACTGTTACTAACAGATGATTATCAAACAAAACTAGCTTGGGGAATATATACTGGAATAATGGATTATTTTTATAATATGTGATAAAATAGCCCTGATGAAAAATGTTCATCAGGATTTTTTTTAAAGGATGAAGATATGAAAAATTATATTAATGTTATTGGAGGGGGATTAGCTGGCTGTGAGGCCGCTTACCAGATTGCTAAAAGAGGTATTAAAGTAAAATTATATGAGATGAAACCTAGTGTTTTTTCTCCCGCACATTCGAATAATAATTTAGCAGAGATTGTTTGCAGTAACTCTTTTAAATCAAATGCAATTACAAATGCATGTGGATTACTAAAACAAGAGTTAAGAGAACTTGACTCACTTCTTATAAAATGTGCTGATTTAACAGCTGTTCCCGCAGGACAAGCGTTAGCTGTAGATAGAGATGAATTTTCTAAATTAGTAACTAAAAAAATAGAAGAAAATGAAAATATAGAAATTATAAGAGAAGAATTTATAGGCAATTTAGAAAAAGATGCTATAACTATTATCGCAACAGGACCACTTACATCAGACAAAATGGCAGAACAAATTTTAAAAATAACAGGGGAAAATAAGTTATATTTTTATGATGCTGCTGCACCAATTGTGGAAAAGAGCAGTATTAATATGAATATTGCTTTTTATGGAGATAGATATTCACAGGAAAAGAAAAAAGAAGAAAGTATGCAAGAATGGAAAGAAAGACTAAAAAAGCAAGAAGATACAAGCTATATAAATCTTCCGTTTAATGAAGAGGAATATTTAAGATTCTATAACGAACTTATAAACGCGGAGGTTGTAACTCTACATGAGTTTGAAAAAAGAGAAATTTTTGAAGGATGTATGCCAATAGAAGTAATGGCAAAAAGAGGGGAAGATACAATTAGATTTGGACCATTAAAACCAGTTGGCTTTGATGATCCAAGAACAGGTAAAAGGCCATATGCAATTGTACAATTAAGACAAGATAATACTAGCGGTACATTATATAATTTGGTAGGATTTCAAACTAATTTAAAATTTGGAGAGCAAAAAAGAGTATTTTCTATGATACCAGGACTAGAAGATGCAGAATTTATAAAATATGGTGTTATGCACAGAAATACATATATAAATTCACCAAAATTGTTAAACAAAGAAGGTAATTTAAGAACTAATAATAATATTTTCTTTGCGGGACAAATAACAGGAGTAGAGGGATATGTAGAATCAATTGCGTCAGGTTTATTTGCTGGAATAAATGCAGTAAAAGAACTAAAACAAGAAGAAAAAATAATTTTCCCAAAAGAAACAGTAATAGGAGCATTAACAAATTACGTTTCTTCACCAAATGAAAAATTTCAACCAATGAATGCAAATTTTGGAATATTACCTCCACTAGAAGAAAAAGTTAAAGATAAAAAGAAGAGATATGAGAAAATGGCCGAAAGGTCTTTGAATAAGATTATACAATAGTAAAGATATTACACAAGCATTACAGATATGTTAAAAAACAATGACTTTACATAAAACCATTGTAAAAAATGTTAAATTATGTTAAAATATATTATATGAGTGTCATATTAGGAGGTAAAATATGAATAAATGGGAAGATAAATATGAAAAATTAAAAAATGGAGAATTTGATGCAAGAATAGATGAGTTGAAAGATAAAGCAAACAATAAAACAGCAACAAAGGAAGAATATAAGGAATATGAAAAACTATCAAAATCTAAAAATAATTTAGGAAAAGTAGAAAATGTATTAGAATACAGAGAAAAACTAAAAGAAGAGTTAAATGAATTAAAACAAGAAGTTGAAACAAGAAAAGATGCTGTTTTAGCAAATCAAGAGTCTAAGAAACTTGAGAAAGAGTTAGTTAAAATAACTGAAGAAATAATAAAAACAGAAAAAGAACTAAAAGATCCAGAAATTAAAGAAGATAGAAAAAATGAATTACTTGCAAAAAGAGAAGAATTATATGGAAAAAGAGATGAAAACAATTCTAGATATGCAAAAGCTCAAAAAGCCCTTGAAGGAGAATTTAGTAGAGAAGGTGAATTAAAGAATTTATCAAAAAAAGAAATAGAAGATAAAGCACTTCTATTAAAAACAAGAATGAGCAAATGTAATATGGTTGCTAAAAACTTACTAAATGGTGCTAGTTGGGATACTATAGATTTAAAATTAGATAATTGGGACAAAAAGTATACAAAGAAAAAAGATGTTGAAAAGACAAAAGCTGAGAACGAAAATTCAGGTAAAGAGGGAGAAGTATCTGCAAAACCTTCTTTAGAAAATAAGTTAGGAGAATTTTCAGAAGAAGATTTAATTTCTGACTCAAGTGCAGAAAAATACAAAAAAACAAACAATTAATGTCTGAAGATAAACATCCTAGATTAACTAAAATTAAAAATTGGTTTAAAAAGATATTAAAAAAAGAAGAAAAGATGCTACCAGAGCCAGAAGAAAAGGGAAAATCAGAAAAAATTAAAGCGGCAAGCGCATTAAATAAAACTGAGGAGTCTAAAGAACAAGACGAAGACAAGTCTTTTAGAGAATATATAAAAGCAGTAGCAGAAAAAGGCATGGACGGAGTTTCAATGGAAGAAAAAGTAGCAAAACAAGAAAAAGCAGAAAGAAAGCTTGCTGAAATGAGAAAAGCAAACAGAGCCGCAGAAGCAGAAAAATTTGGACAAGATTATGCAGAAAAATCAGATTATAGAAATAAAGATGATGGTGAAGAAAGATAAAATTAATAAAGCTCATATAAAAATATGGGCTTTATTTTTTTGCAAAAAAATTAAAAAAACTTTGCAAAAAGTATTGCATTTTATAATCTAATCGTATAAAATAAGTTCAAAGTGGAGCGAAGTGGAGGAAAGTGGAATAAAAATCCTCAAAAGTGAAGAGAGGTGGAACATTTGTTAATAGGC
Organism: Clostridium sp. CAG:452; assembly: GCA_000434035.1. Classification (GTDB taxonomy): domain Bacteria; phylum Bacillota; class Clostridia; order TANB77; family CAG-508; genus CAG-452. The sequence goes on from FR893523.1 coordinate 121,952, forward strand.
GAATATGAGCACTCAATTGATACAAAAGGTAGACTTATAATGCCTTCTAAATTAAAAGAAGACATTGGAGAAAAGTTTGTTATAACACAAGGCCTAGATGGATGCTTGTTTGTATATTCGCGGAAACGAATGGAAAAACTTCGAAGAAAAATTAAGAACATTTCCACTTACAAATAAAGATGCAAGAGCATTAAAAAGATTTTTCTTAGCAAGAGCTACTGAATGCGAACTTGATAAGCAAGGAAGATTTTTAATAAATAGCAATTTAAGAGAGTTTGCAGGATTAGAAAAAGAAGTAGTTATAATAGGAGTATTAGACAAAATAGAAATTTGGAGCAAAGAAAAATGGCTTAAATATAGTGAAGAAGAAAATTTAGCAGCTGATGAAATTGCAGAAAGAATAGAAAACTTAGGTATATAACTTGGAAAAGTTTATATAAAACACAAAAGATAAAAAACAAGATACGAAAGATTAAATTATTAAATACAAAAGAAAGAAAAAATACTAAAGAAAAGAATACAAAAGATAAAAGAAGTACTAAAGAAAACTAGTACAAAAGAAAAATTTAAAAAACACCAAAGAAAATATTCTAAAAATAAATTACACAAAAGATTACAATTATAATTTACTTAACAAGTAAAATTATACACACTAAAGAAAAAATATTAAGTACAAAAGAAATCAATACGACTTTTTAAGAGGGGTTGTAAAAAAACACACAAAAGAAAAATGGCGAAAGCCAAAAGAAACAAAAGAATTATATAAACAAAAGAGGAAGACAGTTGGTACATATATTTTTACCAACTGTTTAATGCTATTTTTTTAGTTGAGGTTTAAATTGGAAAAGATAGAATTTAATCATGTATCAGTATTACTAAATGAATGTATAGAAAATTTAAATATAAAACCAGACGGAATATATGTAGACGGAACAATGGGCGGTGCTGGGCACAGCTTAGAAATAGTAAAAAAACTTTCTGAAAAAGGTATGCTTATTGGAATAGACAGAGATGAAGAAGCTTTAGCAGTAGCAAAAGAAAGATTAAAAGAGTTTAACAATGTGAAATATGTACATGATAATCATGACAATATAGATGAAATAATTAAAAATTTAAATATAAAAGGCGTAGATGGAATTTTACTAGATTTAGGAGTTTCTTCATATCAAATAGATGAAAAAACAAGAGGATTTACATATATGGATGACGGACCTCTAGATATGAGAATGGATAAATCTCAGAAACTTACAGCCGAATATATAGTAAATAACTACAAGGAACAGGATTTAGCAAGAATAATATTTGAATATGGCGAAGAGAAATTTTCTAGAAAGATTGCAAGAAATATTTGCGAATATAGAAAAAATAAAAAGATAGAAACAACTGGAGAACTTGTAAAAATAATAGAAAAGAGTATTCCAGGTAAATTTAGAGAAAAAAATTCTCATCCAGCCAAAAGAACATTTCAAGCAATACGTATAGAAGTAAATAATGAAATAGAACCTTTGTACAATACGATAAAAAATTCGATAACAGCTTTAAATAGTAAAGGAAGATTATGTGTAATAACTTTCCATTCACTAGAAGATAGAATGGTAAAAAAAGCATATGTAGATGCAGAGGGAAAATGTACTTGTCCAAAAGATTTACCTTACTGTGTGTGTGGAAATGTAAGTCTTGGTAAAATTATAACTAAAAAACCAATTTTACCAACAGAAAAAGAAATGCAAGAAAATTCAAGAAGTAGAAGCGCAAAATTAAGAGTATTTGAAAAGATATAAAATATATAATGAATTTTGAAGGGGGTGTATAAAAGTGCCAAGAAATTTTAGTAAATATCAATATGAAACAAGTCCAAGAAAACTTGAGCCAGAATATACGCCTGTAAAAAATCCATATAAAAAGAAAAAAACAACAGCAAGAAAAGTACAAACAACAAATAAAAATAAAGTAAATGAAATAAAAAAGAGAAAAATGAAAGTAATAAAATATATAGCAATAGGTTTTTTAATAATTTTTGGTATAAGTTTAAGAAATTCACAGATAGACGAGAATTTTGCTAAAATACAAGACTTGAAGTCGGAATTAGCAGAAGTGGAAAAACAAAATGCTCAATTGGAAGTAGCAATAGAAAATGGAATGAATTTAAACAACCTAGAACAAGAAGCAAAAACACAATTAGGAATGCAAAAATTAAATTCAAAACAAACAATATATATGACACTTCCAAAAAATGATTACATTGAACCAGCCTCAGAAGAAGTGGTAATAGACGAAAAAGAGTCTCCTTTTAAGGTAATAATAAATACAATTAAGAATATATTTAAATAAGATTAGTATTAGATAAATAAATAATACTAATCTTATTTTTATTATATTAGGAGAGCTTATGAAACCTACAAATATTAAAAGAAAAAGAAGATTAAGAAATATGATATTTATTACCTCTATATTATGCTTTTTACTGATTGTAAGAATTGGGGTAATACAGTTCGTGCAAGGTTCGGAATTACAGTCAATGGCGTATTCCCAACAAACATTAAATAGAAAAATAAATCCTAAAAGAGGGACAATATATGATAGTACTGGCAAAAATGTATTAGCAGTAAGTGCTAGTGTGGAAACGGTTTCTGTAACACCTAAAAATATAGCTCCACAAAACAAGGAAAAACTAGCCAAAAAGATGGCAGAGATATTTGATCTAAATTATGAAAATGTTTTAAAGAAAGTAAGTAAAAGAAGTTCGATAGAAACAATTGTAAAAAAAGTTGATAAAGAAAAAACAAATGAACTTAGAGTTTGGCTAGATGAAAATAATATTGTAACAGGGGTTAATATAGATGAAGATACAAAAAGATATTATCCATATGGCACACTTGCATCTAATGTTATAGGGTTTACAGGAAGTGACAATCAAGGTCTGGAAGGAATTGAAAGTAGATATGATAGCATATTAAAAGGCGAACAAGGGAAAATATTAAAATTAACAGACGCCACAGGTTCTGAGCTAGGTACGGCAGGAGAAGATTATGTGGAAGCGGTGAATGGAGATGATTTAATATTATCAATAGATATGACAATACAGGCTATTGCAGAAAAATATTTGGCACAGGCTTGTGTTGATAATGTTTGTACAGGTGGAGGGAATATAATAATATCAAATCCAAAAACTGGTGATATTTTAGCAATGGCTAATTATCCAAATTATAATTTAAATGAACCATATTTAATAAATGAAGAAGATTTAAAGATTGTATGGGATGACTTATCTGCAGGAGATAAATCAAATGCACTTGCTCAAATGTGGAGGAATAAAGCAATATCAGATACTTATGAGCCAGGGTCTACATTTAAGCTTGTAACTGCATCAGCTTCATTGGAAGAAGGAATAACTGATACAGATAGGGCTGGAGAGTTTTGCTGTACTGGTTCTATAAATATTGCAGGAACGAGAATAAAATGCTGGAGATATTATAGACCACATGGAGCAGAAAGTTTAAGGCAAGCGTTAATGAATTCTTGTAATCCAGTTTTTATAGGACTACGGACAAAAATTAGGAGTGGAAACATATTATAAATATTTAGAGAAATTTGGGTTGCTTTCCAAAACGGGAATAGATTTGCCAGGAGAAGCAGGAAGTATATTTTTAAAAAAAGAAAAAGTTGGCCCAGTGGAACTTGCTACAATATCATTTGGTCAAAGATTTGAAGTAACACCAATACATATGCTTACAATGTTATCTACAATTGCAAACAATGGGAAAAAATTTACGCCAAGATTAGTAAAGGCGACAATAGATAGTAAAACGGGAGAAAGACATGATATAGAAGTAAAACAAGGAGAACAAGTAATATCAGAAGAAACAGCAAAAAAAGTGCTTAGCATGATGGAATCTGTTGTATCAGAGGGAACAGGAAAAAACGCTAGAGTAAGTGGATATTCTATTGGTGGAAAAACAGGGACATCAGAAGACGGAGTAAATACTGGAAAATATGTAACGTCATTTGTTGGAGTAGCAGATATACCAGATCCAGAAGTTGCAATTATAATTATTTTATATAATCCAACTGGAGAAGGAGGACACCAAGGAGGTGCAATAGCAGCACCAATAGCTTCACAAGTTTTACGGAGAAGTATTACCATATTTAGAAACAAAAAAACAAGAAGAGGAAGTAATAGAAACAGTAACAATGCCAGAAGTGACTGGAATGTCTATAACTGATGCAAAAAAAGCATTAAAAGAATTAGGGCTAGAAGTAGAAATTATAGGGGAAGGAGAAACAGTAGGAGATCAATTACCTAAAACCGGAATAAAAATAAATACAAGAACAAAAGTTACAATTTATGCTAATTAGACAAATTGCAATTTGTTTAATTAAATATTCAATTTTACTATACAAAACGCAAAATTAATTATATAATACATGTGTATCAATAAAATTAGGGATAAATAATTTTACCCTTTGTATTAAAAACAAAAAAAGGAGAAGATAAAAATGAAATTAAAATCATTATTAAATGGAATTGAAGGCTTGAAGGCCAAAGGAAATCTTGATACAGACGTAAAAGGAATTACACATAATTCAAAAAATGTAAAGGAAGGAGATATGTTCATTGCAATAAAAGGATTTGACACAGATGGGCACAAATACATAAAGGATGCAGTAGAAAATGGCGCAAAGGTAATTGTAATACAAGAAGGCGAAACAATAAAAAAATCAGATATTAAAGATGATACAATAGTTATTTCTGCTCCAGATACAAGAATTGCTACATCAAAAATAGCTTGCAATTTTTACAACAATCCATCTTCAAAATTTACATTGATAGGAGTAACAGGAACAAAAGGAAAAACAACTACAACTTTTATGATTAAAAGAGTGTTAGAAAAAGCTGGTCACAAAGTTGGTTTAATAGGAACTGTTGCAAATTATATAGGAGACAAAAATTTAGGAGAAAGTTCTAGAACAACACCAGAAAGTTTAGAATTACAAAAACTTTTTGCAGATATGGTAGAGGCAAAAATAGATACAGTAGTTATGGAAGTTTCTTCACAAAGTTTAAAATTACATAGAGTAGATGATTGCCAATTTGATATAGGATTATTTACAAACTTTTCTGAGGATCATATTAGTCCAAAAGAACATCCAGATATGGAAGACTATTTTAATTCAAAATTGAAATTATTTGATATGTGCAAAATAGGATTTATAAATGCAGATGACTTTAATGTATTAAAAGTAAAAAAATTAGCAAAAAATTGTGACATAAAAACATATGGTATAGACAATGCAGCTGATTTATTAGCAAAAGATATAACAATAACAAATTCAAGTGTAGATTTTAAAGTAAAAATAGGACAAAAAAATGAAAGAGTAAAAACAGGAATACCAGGAAGATTTAGTGTATATAATTCATTAGCAGCAATAAGTGTAGCTTTAAAATTTGGAATAGATGCAGAAACAATTAAGGAAGCTTTAGTTGATGTTAGGGTTCCAGGAAGAAGTGAACTTGTACCAAATAAAAAAGACCTTACAATAATGATAGATTATGCTCATTCACCAGAAAGTCTACAAAATATTTTATCAGCAGTAAAAGTATATACAAAAGGAAGAGTAATTTCTGTATTTGGTTGTGGAGGAGATAGAGATCATGGCAAAAGACCAATAATGGGAGAAATTTCTGGAAATATTGCAGACTTTACAGTAATTACATCAGATAACCCAAGAACAGAAGAACCATCTGAAATAGTAAAAGAAATAGAAGATGGAATGAAAAAAACAAAAGGAAAATATATAACAATAGTAGATAGAATTGAGGCTATAAAATATGCAATAGATATGGCCAACAAAAATGATATTATTGTTCTAGCTGGAAAAGGACATGAAACATATCAAGAAATAAATGGCAAAAAATATCCATTTGATGAAAGAGAAATAATAAAAAAATTAATGAAATAAAATAATGCCATTAATTATGCTAACATAAACAAAAAGTATAAGGGCGCACAGGGTGCGCCCAAGTAATAATAAAAGAGTTTTTGAGGGGGGAACAAAATTTGTATTTTCAGACAAGAATACTATTTGTATCATTTATAGCAACAGTAATTATATCAATTTTTGTAATACCTATTTTAAAAAAACTAAAGGTTGGTCAAATTGAAAGAGATGATGGACCTCAGTCACATTACAAAAAACAGGGAACTCCAACAATGGGTGGAATAATAATTGCACTTCGGAATAATTATAGGAACAATTGGAGGCTATATTTATTACAGGACAAGAGAGCCGGAAACAGCAAGAAATATTCTACCATTACTATTAATAACAATAGGATTTGGAACAATAGGCTTTATAGATGATTTTAAAAAATTAGTTTTAAGGGATACAAAAGGATTAAAACCAGCATATAAAATGCTAGGATTACTAATAATTTCAGTGGCATATACATTATATTTAACAAGAGGAATACATTTAGGAACAGAAACATTTATCCCTTTTGCTAAGAAATATATAGTATTACCAATGCTTTTGTATATACCTTTTGTTATATTTGTAATGCTAGGAACTACAAATGCAATAAACTTAACAGATGGAATAGATGGGTTAAGTACTAGTATATCAGCAATTATTGCGACATGCTTAACAGTAATTGCAATAATTTTGGATGTAAAAGAAGTAATCGTTTTTGGAAGTATAATAGTAGGGTCATGTTTAGGATTCTTAATATTTAATCTAAATACAGCAAGAGTATTTATGGGAGATACTGGCTCATTATTACTTCGGAGGAGTAATTGCTGCAATGGCTTTATATTTGAAGATGCCATTGATATTATTAATAATTGCTTTAATTCCAGTAGCAGAAACATTATCTGTTGTATTGCAAGTAACGTATTTTAAAGCAACAGGAGGAAAAAGATTACTAAAAATGGCACCACTTCACCATCACTTTGAATTATCAGGATGGAAAGAAAATAAGATAGTATCAGTTTTTAGTGTAATTACTCTTATACTTTGTATAGTAGGATTATATTCAATATAAAGAAGCTTCGAAAGGAAGGATACAAGAATGCCGAAGATAAATAAGGAAAACAAAACATATAAATCTTTTGATTTTACATTGTTTATTACTGTAATTTTATTATTATCATTAGGAGTAACAATGGTATTATCAGCAAGTTCTCCATCATCACTTGCAACAACGGGAAGTAGTTATACATATGTAAAAAAGCAAGCTTTTTGTGCTGTGCTTGGAGTGGCATTAATGCTTATAATATCAAAAATTGATTACAGAAAATATCAAAGATTTTATAAAATTGCATATGTTGTTTCTCTTTTTATATTATTATTAGTTTTAGTGCCAGGACTTCGGAAAAGAGGTAAACGGTGCAAGACGTTGGATAAAAAATGTTCCAATAGTTTCATCATTTCAACCATCAGAAATTACAAAAATAGGAATAATATTATTTTTTGCGGCATATCTAACAAAACATAAAAATGAGCTAAAAGATGTATGGAAGGGATTTATAAAACCAATAGTATTTTTCGTATTACCAATTGTGGGAGTATTGCTAGGAGTACAATCACATCTTAGTGCTTCACTTGTTATAATAGCAGTTGTGTCTATAATGATGATTGTAGCGGGATGTAAAATATCACATTTTTTAACACTAGGAGTTTTAGGAGGAACAGCAGGAGGAATAGGATTATATATATTGGCAAAATTCTTCAAAAAAGGAGGATATAGACTAACAAGAATAATATCATTTTTAAATCCATGGGATTATGCTCAAGATGAAGGATGGCAAATTATTCAAAGTTTATATGCAATAGGTTCAGGAGGACTTTTTGGAGTAGGACTAGGAAATAGTAAACAAAAATATTTATACATATCAGAACCACACAATGACTTTATATTTGCAGTACTAGCAGAAGAGTTAGGATTTATTGGTTGTGTGGCTGTTATAGTTTTATTTGGAATATTTATTTGGAGAGGAATATTAATTGCAATGAAAGCTCCAGATATGTTTGGAAGTTTACTTGCAACAGGAATAACCTCATTAATAGGAATACAAGCAATAATAAATATAGCGGTTGTAACATCTTCTATACCAGTAACAGGTATGGCGCTTCCGTTTTTTAGCTATGGAGGAACATCACTTATAATTCTATTATGTGCAGTAGGCGTATTGCTGAATATATCAAGGCAGAGTCAGAAAATATAAAAACAATAAATTGGAATTTGTTTAGTTCCGGATGAATTCAGGACAGTCCCCAAAATCCCCAGGTTTGGTGATTTTAAGGGACAGTCCCTGGAATTCCTCCTCACACAAACTACAATTTACGGAGGTAATAAAATGAAAGTAATAATTGCAGCAGCACAAACAGGAGGGCACATTAATCCAGGAATTGCAATTGCAAATAAAATAAAAGAAAAAAATAGAAATGCTAGAATAATGTTTATTGGAACAACTAGAGGACTAGAAAATGATTTAGTTCCAAGGGCAGGTTATGAATTAAAAACAATAGATGCTTATGGCATAAATAGAAAAATAAGCATAAGCAATATAAAAAATATGTTTAAAACATTAAAGGGCTTTGGAGAGGCAAAAAAGATTGTAAAAGATTTTAATCCAGATATTGTAATAGGTACAGGAGGATTTATTTGTGGGCCAACAATTATGGCTGCAAAAAAATATAAAATACCAACATTGCTACATGAAAGTAATGCCTTTCCAGGAGTAGCAACTAAAATGCTTGCAAAAAAGGTTGATACAATTTTGGTAGGTTTTGAAGAAGCAAAGCAAAGATTACCAAAAGCAAAAAATGTAGTAGTAACAGGAACACCAACAAAAATAAAAGGAATAGCAATGTCACAAGCACAAAAAGATATTATAAAAAAAGGAATGGGCTTAAAAAATGATTTGCCAGTTATTTTAATTTTTGGAGGTAGCCAAGGAGCAAAAACTATTAATGAAACATTAAAAGATATAATACTAAGCAAATTAAACAAAGATTATCAGATAATTTGGGCGTCAGGTCCTAAACAATATGATGTAATAAAACAAGAACTAAAAGAGAAAAAAATAAATATTAATCAAATAGAAAATGTCAAGATTATACCATATATTTATAATATGGAAGAGGTAATGAATGTAGCAGATATAATAGTTTCAAGAAGTGGGGCTATGACAATTACAGAGATAGCTAAAATTGGAAAACCAGCAATATTTATTCCATTCCCATTTGCAACCGAAAATCATCAAGAGTATAATGCTAAAGTATTAGAAAAAGTGGGAGCAGCAAGAATAATATTAGATAAAGATCTAAATGCACAAAGTTTATCTAATACAATAGAAGAGATGCTAAAAGATAAAAACAAACTTGAACAAATGGGACAAAATGCAAAAAAAGTATCTGTAAATTATGTAGAAGACAAAATATATGAAGAAATAGAAAAAATTATTAAATAAAATCCAAATTTTCAAAGAAAGGAGGACAAGCCATAGATATAGAAAGATTAGAACAAAACATAAGGTATACATTTAAAAACAAAGAACTACTAAAAACCGCATTAACACATACTTCGTATGCACATGAAAAAAAAGTAGAAAGTAATGAAAAACTAGAATTTTTAGGCGATAGTATATTAGAGTTTGTAACAAGTAATTATTTATATAATAATTATAGAAAACTAAAAGAAGGAGAAATGACTAAAGTTAGAGCTTCTGTTGTTTGTGAAAGCAGTCTTTATCAAGTTGCTTTAAAGCATAATTTTAGTGATTTCTTAAAACTAGGGAAAAGCGAAATAGCATGTGGAGGAAATAAAAAACCAGCGATACTTGCAGATAGTGTAGAATCAGTAATTGCTGCAATATATGAAGATTCAAACTTAGAAAATGCAGAAAAATTTATAATAGAAAATTTAAAAGATCAAATAGAAATTGCAAGCAAACATGTAGGAATGAAAGATTATAAAACAGTTTTACAAGAAAAACTACAAATACATGGAAATGTAAAAATTGAATATACAGTAATTGATGAAAAAGGACCAGATCATAATAAGACTTTTGTAGTAGAAGTAAAATGTGATGGGAAACATTTAGCAATTGGACAAGGTAGTACTAAAAAGGCAGCAGAAATGGAAGCTGCACATAATGCATTGGAGGGAAAAAATGAGTGAACAATACATAATACCAATATTTGTACCACATTTAGGTTGCCCAAATGATTGTACTTTTTGTAATCAAAAAAGTATAAGTGGACAAACTAAGCAGGTAACAGCAGAGGATGTAAAACAAACAATAGAAGAATATTTAAAAAGTTTTAAAGATGAAAGTCTTCATAAAGAAGTAGCATTTTTTGGAGGAAGTTTTACAGGAATAGATGAAGCTAAACAAGAGGAACTTTTGGAAGCTGCATATGAATTTGTGAAAAATAAACAAATTCAATCTATAAGAATTTCAACTAGACCAGATTATATAGATAAAGAAAAATTAAAATTACTAAAAAAATATGGTGTAAAAACAATAGAATTAGGAGTTCAATCAACAAATGACTATATATTAAAAAAATGCAAAAGAGGACATACTTTTGAAGATGTAAAAAAAGCATCAAAATTAATAAGAAAGCATGGATTTGTATTAGGACATCAAATGATGATAGGACTTCCAGAAAGTACAAAAATAGATGAATTAAATACAGCAAAAGATTTAGCAAAATTAAAACCAAAAATAGTAAGATTATATCCAGTTCTAGTAATAAAAGGAACGGAATTAGAAAAAGAGTATCAAAATGGAGAATATGAACCAATTCCACTATCACAGGCAGTAGAAAGATGTAAAGAACTATATTATTTCTTTACAAATAAAAAAATTACAGTAATAAGAATGGGATTGCAAAATACTGATATAATTTCTGATCCTAAAAATGCAAAAAGCGAAGTTGTTGCAGGACCATATCATGAGGCTTTTGGGCAACTAGTAGAAGATAGTATTTGGTATGATTCTATACTTGAAAAAATTAAAAAATTTAATGTAAAAGTTAAGGAAATAGAAATAAAAGTAAATCCAGAAAATATAAATAATATTGTTGGACATAAAAAGGAAAATATAAAAAAACTAAAAGATTTATATGATGTGGATACAAAAATAATTCAAAGCAAAGAAATTAAACCAGGAAAATTTGAAATAGAAATTTTAAAAACATATACAGATTTTTTAGATGAATAGATACTTTTAAAAACATCCATACTAAGTATGGGTGTTTTTTGTGACTAAATTTAAAACAAAAAGAAAAATTATAAAAGTAAAGCGTTTGATAGTACAATTTATTCAAATTGTTGTAGGAACTGCCTTGGTTGCAGGATCTACAAGCTTATTCTTACTTCCAAATCAGCTATCCTCAGGAGGCTTTTCTGGTATTGCAACAATTGTGTACTATTTATTAAACATACCACTAGGTACCACAGTACTAGTTTTAAATATTCCACTATTTATAATGTCATTAATAAAAAATGGGAAACACTTTTTCTTAAATGCCATAGTTGGAACAGCAGGATTATCAATATTCTTAAATGTATTTGAAAAACTAAAACCAATTACAACAGATAGATTTTTGGCATGCATCTATGGAGGAATAATTGCAGGAATAGGAACAGCAGTTATATTAAAGGCAAATGCATCAACAGGAGGAACAGACCTTTTAACACAAATTATAAAAGCATATAAACCTAATATAAGAATTAGCAATTTGTTAGTAATATTAGATACTATAATTGTTGCGGCAAACGTTATATTTTTTAAAGAACTAGAAATAGGACTATATTCTGCAATTACAATATATATAATGGGAAAAATGCTTGATATCTTTTTTGAAGGTATTGATTTTGCAAAAATTGTATATATAATATCACAAAAAAATGATGAAATAGCAGAACAAATAGGAAACCAGATAAAAAGAGGTAGTACATCTCTTTATGGAAAAGGCATGTATAAAAAACAAGATAGAGAAGTGCTGTTTTGTGTTGCCTCAAGAAATGAAGTAAGAGAAATAAGAAAAATAGTAAAAGATATAGATAGCAATGCATTTATAGTAATAACAAATGCAAGAGAAGTATTTGGAGAGGGATTTAAAGAAACATAAATGGAAAATTTTGCATAAACGGTTGACAATTATGTAAACATATGCTACAATAGATATATCGTGGGGAAATATCAAAAGAAAACAATCCATTTCGAAAAGGAGAATAAAATGAATAATAGAGAAGATTTTATGAAAAGAATAAAGGCAAATATTCCATCAGGAAATTATCCATTTGATGCAGAAGAGATGCTATTAAATGCTGAATTAAAAACCAAAGAGAAAAATAAGGAAAATGAAAATAATAAAATGACAAGAAGATTAGGAGATTATCCATTTGATGCAGAAGAGATGTTATTAAACACTGAATTAAAAAAGATGGAAGAAGGAAGATAGAAAGTATTTAGAGTGTTGAATCTTATCAACACTTTTTCTTTTTATGTACTTTTAAAACATTGTAATTGCCCCAAAATAGTGCTATAATAAAATGTACTTTGTATTTTCTAATATACAAAACTAATTTGAATATAATATAAGAAGAGGTTCTAATGGACGAGTCAATAAAAATATTGCCAAATTTTAAGAAATTTAATAGTTACATAGGTGATGTAAAGCAAGGAATAAGCCCAATAATGTTATCTGGGCTTACTGATGTTGCAAAAATTCATTTTGCATATTCAACATTTTTTTATACAGAAAAACCAATTTGTATAGTAACATATAATGAATTACAAGCAAAAAAGATTATAAAAGACTTACAATATTTTACTAACAAAGTAGAATATTTTCCAAGAAGAGAAATACTTTCTTATGATTATTTAGCAGAGAGTAAAGATATTTCAAACGAAAGAATAAATTGTTTAAATAATATATATAGTAAAAAAGCCAAAATTATAGTAACAACGATAGAAGCGGCTTCTCAAAAAATAGTAACAAAAAATGAATTATATAAAAACATAGTAGAAATAAAAGAAAATTCAATAATAGAATTAGAAGAGTTAAAGAAAAAATTATTTTACCTGGGTTATGAAAGAAGAGACTTAGTAGAAAATGCAGGAGAATACAGTATAAGAGGTGGAATAATTGATATTGGTATTACTAAAGAAACAGGTATAAGAATTGAGCTTTGGGGAGACGAAGTAGATTCAATAAGAGAATTTAATATAATGTCACAAAGATCAACAGAAAAAGTAAAAACAGCAAAAATATATCCAGCAACAGAGTTTGTATTAGAAAGAAATATAGAAGAGGTAATTAGTGACATTTTAAATGATTTTGATGAAGAAAAAGTTGCAGAGGATATAGAAGAAATTAAAAATGGGAATTATTTAAGCAAAGTAGATAAATATTTTAATTATTTCTATAAAAACAGTGAAACAATAATAGATTATATAAAAGAAAATTATATAATATTTTTAGATGAAATAAGCAAAATAAAAGCGAGATCTGAAAATATAATAAAAGATAATCAAAATGTAATAAAATCATTAATGGAAAAGAAAAGAACAGTGCCACAGGCCTTAACTAACTTAAATAATTATATTGATTTTTTAGGATTAATAAAAAATATACAAACCATATATTTAGAAAAACAAGATATAGGATTTGTAGATAAACAAAGTATGCATGCAAAAAGAAACGGATATAGTTTTAGCTATAGGGAGGTTAACTTTTTTCGTAGTTCAATGGATTTATGTTTTAAGGAAATACAACAAGCACAACACGACAAAAAAACAATAGTAATCCTTACAGGTAATAAAGATAATACAAAAAAAGTTAAAGATTTATTATTAGAAAAATTAGAAAATTTAAATAATATAACTGTAAAAGAAGGAGAACTTTCATCAGGATTTGAATGCTATGATTTTAATCTTTTAGTAATATGTGTAAAAGAATTATTTGCAGTACCACAAAAAAGGAAAAAACTTAGCCAAGATTTTAAACAAGGAGAAACAGTAATATTCTCAGATTTAAAAATAGGAGATTATGTTGTTCACAAAACTAATGGTATAGGTGTGTTTATAGGTGTAAATACTATAAAAGCAGATGGAGTTACAAAAGATTATATTAAAATAAAATATAAAGATGATGATATATTATATATTCCAACAAACAACTTAGATAATATAAGAAAATATATAGGAACAGATTCTAGAGCACCAAAAATAAATAGATTAGGTAGCAAAGAATGGGAAAATACAAAACAAAAAGTAAAATCAAATTTAAGAGAAGTAGCACGTGATTTAATAGAATTATATGCAAAAAGAGAAAAAATAAAAGGCTATGCTTTTTCAAAAGATACAGAATGGCAAAAACAATTTGACAGTAGTTTTGAATATGAAGAAACAGCAGATCAATTAAGAGCAATACAAGAACTAAAAACAGATATGGAAAAGCCAAAGCCAATGGATAGATTACTTTGTGGGGATGTTGGATATGGTAAAACAGAAGTAGCAATACGTGGTGCTTTTAAAGCTTGTATGGATCAAAAACAGGTAGCATATTTAGTACCTACTACAATACTTGCAAATCAACAATATGAAGCATTTAAGGAAAGAATGAAGGACTTTCCTATAAGAATAGAATTACTAAATAGATTTAGAACAAAAAAAGAACAAGAAGAAATTATTAAAAAATTAAAGCTAGGAGAAATAGATATAATAATAGGCACACATAGATTGCTTAGCAAAGATGTTGAGTTTAAAAATCTAGGATTTCTAATAATAGATGAAGAGCATAGATTTGGTGTTAAAGACAAAGAAAAAATAAAGCAATTAAAAACTAATGTGGATGTTTTAACAATGACAGCAACTCCAATTCCAAGAACACTTCACATGTCAATTGTGGGAATTCGTGATATGTCATGCCTTTATGAGCCACCACAGAATAGAAGACCAGTTCAAACTTATGTATTAGAATATGATGATGAAGTAATAAAGGAAGCAATAACTAGAGAACTAGAAAGAGGTGGACAGGTATTCTATTTGTATAATAAAGTAGAAAGTATAGAAAGAAAAGCAAACAAAATAAAAGAACTAGTTCCAGAAGCAAAAGTTGGATTTGCTCATGGTAAAATGACTGGAAAAGAACTAGAAGATATAATGCTAGAATTTGTAGATCAAAAGATAAATGTACTTGTATGTACTACAATATTAGAGTCAGGGATTGATATTCCAAATGCCAATACAATAATAGTTGAAAATGCAGATAGATTAGGATTGGCACAACTTTATCAAATAAGAGGAAGAGTAGGAAGATCAAGTAAACAAGCTTATGCTTATATAACATATAAAAAAGATAAACTAATGACAGAAGTTGCAGAAAAAAGATTAAAAGCAATAAAAGAATTCACTGAATTCGGTTCAGGATTTAAAATAGCAATGAGGGACCTAGAAATAAGAGGGGCAGGAAGTTTAGTAGGAGATATGCAACACGGCCACATGGAACAAGTTGGATATGATACATATTGTAAATTGCTAGATGAAGTGGTAAAAGAAATGAAAGGAATTAAAGTAGAAGAAGAGCAAGAAATTACAATAGATATAAATGTATCTAGCTATATACCAGATAGTTATATAGAAAACAGTAGTCAAAAAATAGAAGTATATCAAAACATAGCATTATGTAGAAACAAAGAAGATATAGAAAATACAAAAAATGATATAATAGATAGATTCGGAAAAATGCCACAAGAAGTAGAAAACTTATTAAAAATTGCAAGAATAAAAGAAATCTGCAATCAAAAAGGAATAATAAAAATAACACAAAGAAATAATAATATTATATTTACATTTGCTAATAATGAAAGTTTTGATATGCCAATAGATGAGCTTATAAAAAAATATGGTGACAGAATAAAATTTTCACCAGGCAAAGAACCATATATTACGTATAAATTAAAAGATCAAAGCAAAACATTAGAAGAAATAAAGGATTTTTTAAAAATATAATTGCAAACGTTGTAGGGGCGGGCCCTGTGTCCGCCAAAAAAGAAAGGAAAACCAATATGGTAATCACAAGTAAAGATAATGAAACAATCAAAAAAATAAGAAAATTAAAAGAAAAAAAGTACAGAGACATAGACAAAAAATACATTATAGAAGGTGCAAAATTAATAAAAGAAGCAATAGAAGAAAAAGCCGAAATAGATACAATAGTAGTATGCGAAAATTGTGTGCAAACAGGCGAAATAGATTCGAAGACCTTATATGAAATTGCAAAATACAATTGTGTGTATGTAGATGAAAAAGTATTTAATAATATAACAGATGTGCAAAATCCACAAGGCTTGTTAGCTGTTGTAGATAAAAATTGCAAAGAACAACAAATAAAATATGATGAAGATGCAATAGTTATTTTAGACGGAATACAGGACCCTGGAAATTTAGGTACAATATTAAGAACAATAGATAGTGTACGGATTATCACAAGTTGTAGTATCTAAAAAAACAGGAGATATATTTAATCCAAAAGTAGTACGTTCAACAATGGGGGCTATATTTAGAATAAACATAATACAAAGTGATGATTTAGTTGCTACAATAAAAGAAATAAAAAAACATAAATTTAAAGTAATAGCAACATCACTTCAGACAAATGACAGTATATACGATATAGATTATAAAAAATCAGCAATAATAATAGGAAACGAAGCAAATGGAGTTTCACAGGAAGTAATGAAAACGGCAGATAAAAAAGTTAAAATTCCAATGTTAGGTAAAACAGAAAGCTTAAATGCTGCAGTAGCAACAGGAGTAATGCTATATGAATATGTAAGACAAAAGTTGATGAAATAAAATATAAAAAAATTAAACGAAATGTTCTGTTTCGTTTAATTTTTTGCTAAAATTTCTAAAATTTGAGGATAAATTTCTTCTGCATTATTATTCCAATTGTCAGCTATTTTTTTTGCTTGTTCTCTTGTTCCAGCATAAACTTGAACTTCAAAAAGAGTTTGATTGTTTTCTACTATTTTGCATTTTACACTATATTCATTTTCATTATGAGGAATAAAATCACTTGTAATAGAAGCTTTATTTTGAAAATCACCTAAAGTTTCTTTAAAGCTATTATCAACTCTAAATTTAGCAATTCCTGGTATTATATCCGAAACAAGCTCTAATGCTTGCCTTCCTGCATCTGTAAGCTCATACAAATTTTCTCCATCTTGTTCAAAAGATATAATATATTTGTTTTCTAATAAATCTAACAAAAATTGTTGAAAATAAAAGTAATTCATATTATCTATTGTAATTACCAACTTTAAAAGAGCATCATTGCTAATTGGCTTTGATACTTTGTTTAAAATATATAAAATTAAAGCCTTTTTTTCGGCTAATGTTTCACTATCTGATGTTAGTTTCATAAAAATGCTCCTTTAATTATTTATAATGAAATGATTATAACACAAACATTAACAAAATACAACTTGTAAAATTTTACAAAATTATGTAAATGTGATATAATATAAATACATAAATTTTTTGGAGGTGCAAACCATGTCAAAAAAACGCTTATCAGGCGAAGAACTCTATGAAGAGTTTAAAAGACGGGAAGCTAAAAACAAGGAAGAAAACGAAAAGAAGTTAAGAGAAGCAAGAAAAAATGTACCAAAATGTTGCAGAAATTGCAGGCGGAGTTGGTATAGATATGTTCTTCCGACAGGAAGCTTCTTAGAGCCTTCTGAGTTCTGTGGCTGCAGACTGAAGGTTAGTCTCGTAGATCCGAATGGCGTTTGCGAAAATTTTTTGTAAGAGGAAAGGGTAAGAATGCTTAAATAGCAGTCTTACCTTCTTCTTTTTAATTTAAATAATAAACATTTTGTCAATTATTGTCGATGAAAAATTCTTTACATTCTAAAAAAAGTGTAGTAATATATTTTTATCAAATTGCAGATCTGCAATTTAAAAAGTATTTAATTCTTAAAAAGTTTTTATCTTTTTAAAAATCCAAAATTAAAACAATTTAATATTAAGAGGTGATGCGTATCTGATAACATACACTAAGCGTAATATTTTTGTAATTTCCTTAATTATCACACTTACAATATTCTGCTTAATTGAATTTACAGCTAACAAAGTAGAAGCAATATATCTACAAAAAAAGCAAAGCATACAAACAGACAATAAAGAAATTGCAAAAAAAGAAGAAATAGAACCAAAGAAATATGAAGAACCAAAAGAGCAAAAATGGGAAATAGAAATACCAAAGATAGATTTAACAGCACCAATTTCTGAAGGAACAAGCCAAGAGGTAATGCTAGAATATGTTGGGCATTTTGAAAATACAAATCTTTTAAATGGAAATGTAGGACTAGCAGCGCATAATAGAGGTTATCCTATAAATTATTTTGCAAGGCTTAAAGAATTAGAATTTGGCGATGAGATAATATATAAACAGGGTTATGAAACGAAAAAGTATGTTGTAAATAATATTACAATAATTCAAGATACAAATTGGTCATACCTTCAAGATACAGAAGAGAATACAATAACATTAATAACATGTGTAGAGAACAAACCTACACAAAGACGTTGTATTCAAGGAATAGAAATTAAGGAGGAATTTTAATGAGAAAAAAATTAATATCAATAATAAGTATAATAGTTATTTTAATAGGATTAATTCCAATATCAAGTAAGGCAGTAGTACCCATAGATACAGCATATATCTATGCAAATAAAAAAACAGAGGGGCTATTAATGTGGAAAGGATTAAAAATACATACACATTTAGCTGTATATAAAAAAGACGGAAAAGAGTATCCAGCATATTGTATGAATAGAGAATTACCTGGAGTGGAAATTGGTAGGTCTCAAACAGTAGATGTAAAGAAATTAGTAAATAATGTAATGGTATGGAGAGCTATAATAAATGGATATCCATACAAAAGTATTTCCGAACTTGGATGCAATACAGAAGAAGAGGCGTATTTGGCAACAAAACAAGCTGTTTATTGCATGCTTACAAATAGAGATGTAAATGAATATTCTGCAATAGGAGAAGCTGGAGAAAGAACTTTAAATGCATTAAAAACAATTGTTAATAATGCGCGAAATTCAAATCAAACAAAAGTAAGTTCAGAATTAACAGTAAATGAACAAGAAAAACTATGGAAAATTGATAATTTAGACAGCAGTTATATTTCTAAAACATTTTTAGTAACTGCAAATACTTCAATGAGCAAATACACAGTAAATGTTAAAAATTTAAATATAGAGGGATATAAATTAGTGGACCAAAATAATAAAGAAAAAACAGAATTTTCAAATTCAGAAAAATTCAAAATACTTATACCAATACAAGAAGTAAAACAAGATGGAAATTTTTCAATTGAAGTATCGGCACAAGTTGCTACAAAACCAGTATTCTATGGAGAAAGTAGAGATAGTGGACTTCAAAGTTATGCACTAACTGGTTATACTTACGAAGAGGGCACAGGAAGTAAAAAGGTTTATTATACAAAAAATGAAACAAAAATAATAATCACAAAAACAGATGACAAAACTGGTAAGAAGTTAGAAGGAGTTGAATTTGAATTATTAGATAAGAATCAGAATAAAATTTATACAGAAATTACTACAAATAAAGATGGAATAGCAACAATAGATAATTTACTGCCAGGTATATATTACATTAGAGAAACTAAAACATTAGAAGGTTACCAATTATATAGTAAACTAATAAAAGTAGAGTTAGAACTTAATGAGGAAACAACTGTAAATGTAATCAATTCAGAAAAAGAACCAGAAATATATAAAGAGGAGAAAAAAACAGAATTAGCCGTAAAAGAGAAAAAAAGTAATATTAAAGTAAAAGAAACTGGTCCAAAATTACCTAAAACTGGAATGTAGAATCTTACATATTCCTTGACAATCCTTCTAGTAGCATATATAATATTTGATGTAAAACTACATAAAAGTAAGAAGGGAAGAGTGAATTTATTAAATGTCACAAATTATAGTATTAGCAATACTAATATTAATAAATGCATTTTTTGCAGCTACAGAAATTGCATTTATATCACTTAATGACGCAAAAATAGAAAAACAAGCAAAAGAAGGAAACAAAAAGGCAAAGCAAATAAAGAAAATGCTAAGAGAGCCAAGCAAATTTTTGGCAACAATACAAATAGGAATTACACTTGCAGGATTTTTATCAAGTGCATTTGCAGCAGATGCATTTGCAGATGATTTAGCACCAATGCTACAAAACTTAATACCTTTAGGATTAACTGCATGGAGAAACATATCAATAATTTTAATTACAATTATACTTTCATACTTCTCACTAATTTTTGGTGAATTAGTACCAAAAAGACTTGCAATGAGAAATAGTGAAAAAATAGCTTTTGGAACAATAGGAATAATAAGAACAATATCTATAATAACAGCACCGTTTGTAAAATTACTTACAGCATCAACAAATGGAGTATCAAAATTGTTTGGAATATCTGGAACAGATGAAGAAACTGTTACAGAAGAAGAAATAAGAATGATGGTAGATGTTGGAGAAGAAAAAGGTTCAATCAAAGAAGAAGAAAGAGAGCTTATAAATAATGTATTTGAATTTAATGACAAAGTAGTGTCTGAAATAATGATTCATAGAAAAGATATATATGCAATAGATATAAATTCAGATATAGACAATATTTTAAAAGAGTTAGATGAATACAAATATAGTAGAATACCTGTATATGAAGAAAACATAGATAACATTGTTGGTATGTTATTTATAAAAGATTTGCTTGCAAATGTAAATAAAAAAGAAAAAGTAAAAATAGCAAAAATTATAAGAGAACCATATTTTGTATCAGAAAACAAACCTATAGACGAGCTTTTTAGAGACTTACAAAAAAACAAACACCAATTGGCAATAGTATTAGATGAATATGGTGGAACAGCAGGGTTAGTTACAATGGAAGATATAATAGAGGAACTTGTTGGTAACATATTTGATGAATATGATGAGGAAGAAAAAGAATTTGAGAAAATCGATGATAATACATTCCTAATTAGTGGTAGTGTTTCTATACATGACTTAAGAAAAATTTTAGGTGTAGAAATACCGGAAGGAGAATATGATACTTTATCTGGATACTTAATAGAATTGCTTGGAAGAATTCCATCAGATGATGAAAAACCTGTAATAGAAACCAAAAGAGTAACATACAAAATAGAAGATTACGAAGAAAAAAGAATATTATGGGTAAAAGCATGTAGAAATAATGTAGAAGAAGATAACGATGATGAGAGTGATGAGGAAGATAGTAAAACAAGTAAAGAAGATACAGAAAAATCAGAAGATTAGTAAAAACACAAAAGGCAAGCAGAATTTAATGCTTGCCTTTATAAAAAGGAGAATAATATATGTATAAAGAATTTGGAATAAAAGAAGATGTAATAGAATTATCAAAAAAAATAGAAAAAGATTTAGATCCTATATTTAAAGAAGTAGAAGAGATAGAAGAATGTAATAGTTTGAAAGTGTTGTCTGCTTTTCAAAAATACAATTTATCAGAAATGCATTTTAATGGAACAACAGGATATGGATATGGAGATATAGGAAGAGATACAATAGAGAGCATATTTGCAGATATATTTAAGGCTGAAGATAGCTTAGTTAGAACTCAATTTATATCTGGAACTCATGCAATTTCTACATTGCTATTTGGCATACTAAGACCAAATGACACATTAATTAGCATATCTGGGAAACCATATGATACTTTAGACGAAGTAATTGGGATAGTAGAAAATAAAAGTTCACTACAAAGTTATGGTGTAAAATATGAGCAAATAGAGCTAGTTAATGATGATTTTGACTACAAAGCAATAGAAGAAAGAGTAAAAAAAGGAAATATAAAATTGATTGAAATTCAACGCTCTAGAGGTTACTCAACAAGAAAGACTATAGACTTAGAAAAAGTAGAAAAAGTAATTAAACTTATAAAGGATATTGATAGAAATATAATTGTAATGATAGATAATTGTTATTGCGAATTTGTAACTAAAAAAGAACCAATTGAAGTTGGTGCAGACGTAGTAGTAGGTTCTTTAATTAAAAATTTGGGCGGAGGAATTGCTCCAAATGGAGGTTATATAGCAGGAAGAAAAGATATAGTAGAACTAGCAGCAGAAAGATTAACAGCACCGGGACTTGGAAAAGAAGTTGGACCAAGTTTGGGAATTAACAAACAAATCTTGCAAGGATTATTTTTTGCGCCACAAGTTGTAGCAAGTAGTTTAAAAACAGCAATATTTGCAAGCAGAATGCTAGAGGAGTTAGGATATAATGTAGAGCCAAAATTTAATGATAAAAGAGCAGACATAGTTCAAACAATAGAATTTAATGATAGAGAGAAACTAATAAAATTCTGTCAAGGAATACAAGCAGCTTCACCAGTAGATTCAAATTCTGTTCCTATGCCATGGGACATGCCAGGATATACAGACCAGGTAATAATGGCTGCAGGAGCATTTACACAAGGATCATCAATAGAGCTTTCTTGTGATGGACCAATAAGACCACCATATACAGCCTTTTTACAAGGAGGACTTACATATGGATACGGAAAATTGGGGATTTTAAAAGCAATTTCAAGATTATAGATGAATTGGAATTTATATGAAAGGAAATATTAATGAGAAATAC
This sequence comes from Clostridium sp. CAG:452, assembly GCA_000434035.1. Classification (GTDB taxonomy): domain Bacteria; phylum Bacillota; class Clostridia; order TANB77; family CAG-508; genus CAG-452. Next base: position 144,686 of record FR893523.1, read on the forward strand.
AGTAATAATTGGAGGAGGACCTGCCGGATTAATGGCAGCGATTTCTTCTGCTAAAAATGAAGATAAAGTAACAATAATAGAAAAAATGCATTCTTGTGGAAAAAAATTACTAATCACAGGAAAAGGAAGATGCAATATAACAAATAATGCCCAAATGGATAAGTTCATGGCAAATACTCCAACAAACCCAAAATTCCTTTACGGAGTTTTTAATAACTTTACCAATAAAGATATAATAGAATTATTAGAAAGTGAAGGAGTAAAAACAAAAGTAGAAAGAGGAGAGAGAGTTTTTCCAGTTTCGGATAGGGCACAAGACGTTTTAGAAGCATTACTACATATATTAAAAAAAGAAAATGTACAAATATTAACTAATACAACAGCTAAAAGAATAATTACTGATGCCGAGAAAAATGTTTTAGGTGTAGAATTAGATGATGGAAAAGAAATAAAGGCAGACAAAATAATTCTTGCAACAGGAGGTAAAAGTTATCCAGTAACAGGTTCAACAGGCGATGGATATAGAATAGCAAAAAATTTAGGTCATACTATTACAAAAATAGAACCATCATTAGTACCACTTACATCTCATGATGAGGTTTGTAAGGAATTACAAGGATTATCTTTAAGAAATGTTGCAATCCAATTGCAAATTTGTGATAAAGTAGTATATAAAGATTTTGGAGAAATGTTATTTACTCATTTTGGAGTATCAGGTCCAATAGTATTGTCAGCTTCATCATATTTGGTAAAAACAAAAAACATAGAACAAATTCTAAAAGAAGACAAAGTAGAATTAGAAATAGATTTAAAACCAGCCTTGTCAGAAGAAAAACTTGACGCGAGAATATTACGTGATTTTGAGGAGCAAAAAAACAAACAATTTAAAAATAGTTTAGATAAATTGTTGCCACAAAAGTTAATACCAGTCATAATAGAGAAAACAAATATAAACGAAAGCAAAAAAATAAATGAAATAACTAAACAAGAAAGACAAAAATTAGTAAATGAGTTAAAACATTTTAAAATTAGCATAAATGGAACAAGACCTATAGAAGAAGCAATAGTAACATCAGGGGGAATAAACATTAAAGAAATAAATCCCAAAACAATGGAATCTAAATTGATAAATGGATTATACTTTGCAGGAGAAATAATAGATGTAGATTGCTTTACTGGAGGTTACAATTTACAAGTAGCATGGAGTACAGGATATACAGCAGGAATTAGTTAAATTGGAATTTGTGTGAGGGGGAATTCTAGGGACTGTCCTGAATTCATCCGGAACTAAACAAATTCCAATTTGTATAAATTTTCTCAAAAAATAAAAAAGGAACGAATAAATGGAAGAATTTAAAACAATAAGTAATAATGTAGAAGCAGAAATAGTTGAAAAGAAATCAAAATTCATAGCTCATGTATTTTATATAGAGTCAGTAGAAGAAGCAGAAGCATATATAAAGGAAATGAAAAAGAAATACCATGATGCAAGACACAATGTTTTTGCATATGCTTTAGAAACCGGTGACGGTGGAATAGCAATAAAATTTAATGATGACCGGAGAGCCTTCTGGAACAGCTGGAAGTCCAATATTAAAAATAGTATTAGAAAAGGGATTATCAAATGTTTTGGTTGTGGTAACAAGATATTTTGGAGGAATTCTATTAGGCACAGGAGGACTTGTAAGAGCCTACTCTGAAGCTACAATAAAAGCACTGGAAAAAGCAAAGATAGTAAATAAGAAAAAAGGATATAAAGTAAAAATAGTTACAGCATATGATCAAATAGAACAATTTAATTACTATGTAAATAAAAACAAGTTAAAGGTTATTAATACAGAATATTTGGAAAATATAGAATTTATGGTGGAAATGGCAGAGGAGCAATTAAATGAAATTACAAATAACAACAGTAAAAATCCTTTAAAAATTATAAAATATGATATTTTAAAAGAAAAATATATTGATATATAGCCACTTACGACCAAAATTAGAAAAAATTTCCAAAAAACTATTGCAATATTTATAAAATAATATTATAATTCAAATTGTAAAAAAATTACAAATATATTTTTAGGGGGTATAGTTTTGAAAGAGAAAATTACAGTTTTGATTGCAGATGATAATCCAGATTTTGCAATGACATTAATAGGCTATTTGGAGAAAGAAGATGATATGGAGGTAATTGGTGTTGCCAAAGATGGTAAAGAGGCATGCGACATGATATTAAATACAAAGCCAGATATTGTTTTACTAGATGTTATAATGCCATATTTAGATGGGTTAGGAGTACTAGAAAAAATATCGGCATCATCAATGGATAAAAAGCCAATATGCATAATGTTATCAGCTGTTGGTCAAACTAAAATAACTCAACAAGCAATAAGCCTAGGAGCAGAATATTATGTAATAAAACCTTTTGATATAGAATTATTAATTAAAAGAATAAGAGATATAAAATATTTTGAACCAAAACAAAACCAAGGTGTAACAATAAATAGAGAAATTAAAGCTCCATACATAGACATTCCAAAAGAAAACAAGAAAAGTGAAGATAACCTAGAAGCTCTAGTTACAAATGTTATACATGAACTAGGTGTTCCAGCACATATAAAAGGTTATCAATATTTAAGAGAAGCTATAATGATGGTTATAAATGATATAGATATCATAAACCAAATAACAAAACAATTATATCCAGAAATAGCAGAAAAATACAAAACGACACCAAGTAGAGTAGAAAGAGCAATACGTCATGCAATAGAAGTAGCATGGGCAAGAGGACAAGCTGATGCTGTAGAAAACATATTTGGATATACAATTTCAGCAGCAAAAGGAAAACCAACTAATAGCGAATTTATAGCAATGATAGCTGACAAATTAAGATTAGAATTAAAAACAGCATAGAAAAGAAAAAACCTCGGAAATTTTATTTCCGAGGTTTTGAAATATATTGATTTGTCTATCTCTTTGAGAATTGAGGTGCCTTTCTTGCTTTTTTAAGTCCGTATTTTTTACGTTCTTTCATTCTTGCATCTCTTGTTAAGAATCCAGCAGATTTTAAAGCTGGTCTGTATTCGCTGTTAGCTTCTACAAGTGCTCTTGCTATACCATGTCTTACAGCACCTGCTTGACCACTTATTCCTCCACCTGTTACTTTTGCAATTACATCAAATTTATCTAAAGAGTTTGTTGTAACTAATGGTTGTTTTACTATAACTTTCAAAGTTTCAATACCAAAGAATTCATCAAGTGGTTTGTTGTTTACAGTAATATTACCATTACCATTTACTAATCTAACTCTTGCAATTGATTTTTTTCTTCTACCTGTTCCATAGAATGATATTTTTTCTTTTTTTGTTGCCATATTATTTTACCTCCCAAATTTCAGGTTTTTGAGCTTGATTTTCATGTTCTGCTCCTGCATATATTCTTACTTTGTTAATCATTTTTCTTCCTAATCTATTATGTGGAAGCATTCCTTTAATTGCAAGCATCATTGCTTTTTCTGGATTATTAGAAAGCATATCTTTTGCAGAAATTTCTTTCATTCCTCCAATATATCCTGAATGATGTCTATATACTTTTTGATCTAATTTTTTTCCTGTTAAAATTACATCTTTGCAGTTTAATATTATAACATGATCACCTGTATCTTGGTTAGGTGTAAATGTTGGTTTGTGTTTTCCTCTTAATAATTTTGCAGCTTCAGCAGCTACTCTACCTAATGGTTTTTGACTAGCGTCTATTATATACCATTTGCTTTCAACTTCATTATTTTTTGCCATATATGTTGTATTATTCATTAGAAACTGTTCCTCCTATCATATTTTAAAGATTATATTGTAAAATATATTATTAACTACCGGGTAATAGGTTAAAAACATATTACTACAAATATTCATACTCAACTATTTTAATATATAAATAAAAAAAAGTCAATAAAAAGTCAATAAAAAGTCAATAAAAACCTTGACATTTTTAAAAAAATACTGTATTATTATTAAGTCGTAAAGAAGAAGTAACCCTTCTCACCTTATCTAGTATGGAAAAAGGTTAATATTTAAGTTAAATAAATTTAAGTATTGTGGGTAACTTGTTCTTTTGGAACAAGTTTTTTCATTTGTTAAAAATATTAAACAAAGCAAGACGAAGATTTTTATTTGTTTGGAGGTGAACAATATAAAACAAGATCAATTAATTAATGAGCAAATTAGATTTAGAGAAGTTCAAGTTATTGATGAACAAGGAAACAAATTAGGAAAAATGAATACACATGAGGCTATTGATTTAGCAGAAGGTAAAGATTTAGATTTAGTACTAGTGTCATCAAATCCTGAAAACCCAGTTTGTAAATTAATGGATTACGGAAAATACAAGTTTGAACAATCAAAAAGAGAAAAGGAATCTAAGAAAAAGCAAAAAACTGTTGAAGTAAAAGAAATAAGAGTTACACCAAATATAGAAGAACATGATTTTAATTTTAAAACAAAAAATGCTAAAAAATTCTTAGAGGATGGAAGTAAAGTTAAAATTACAGTAAGATTTAGAGGCAGAGAGTTAAGTTATGCAAAACTTGGTGAACAGGTATTAAATAAATTTGTAGAAAGTTTATCAGAGGTATCAACATTAGAAAAGAAACCTTTGTTAGAAGGAAAAAACATGTTTATAATACTAGCACCAATTAATAAATAAAAGATTATTAAGGAGGAATAAAAAATGCCAAAATTAAAAACAAATAAAGCAGCATCAAAAAGATATTCTTACACAGCAAGTGGAAAAGTAAAAAGAACATCAGCTAACTCAAGACACAGATTAGCTACAAAAACAAAAAGACAAAAAATGTCAAGAAGACCAAATGCTTATGTAGATAAAACATGTGAAGCAGGTATCAAAAAAATGTTACCATATGGAAATTAGAAAATAGGAAGGTGAATAAAAAATGGCAAGAGTAAAAACAGCAAGAATAACAAGAAAGAAACATAAAAAAGTATTAAAACAAGCAAAAGGATATTTTGGAGCAAAAAGCTATAGATTTAGAAATGCAAACCAAGCAGTTTTAAAATCATTATCTTATGCATATGTAGGAAGAAAAGATAAAAAAAGTGATTTTAGAAAATTATGGATAGCAAGAATAAATGCAGCAGCTAGAATGAACGGAACAACATATAGCAAATTAATAGCAGGTCTAAAAAAAGCTAATGTAACAATAAACAGAAAAATGTTAGCTGATTTAGCTGTAAATGATCCTAAAGCATTTACTGAAATTGCAGAAATAGCAAAAAAAGCATAATTTGAATTAAAACAATAAAAGGAAAGAATTGAAAATGAATTCAATTCTTTTTTTATTAAATAGGAAAAATCGAAGATTTTCCTATTCAATAAAAATGCTATAATCGCTATTGCCTTTGAGATTTCCTCATTTTATTCGGAAACTCAAATCGGCGAGAAGAAAAGTGTGGCAATGCCACTTTTCTTATTATTGTTTTTTCATTTTTGGTTTTGAAACCAGAGAAGCAATATAGCCAAAGAATATTGCTGCGGCAATTCCACCAGCGG
>FR893523.1:150296-273442 GCA_000434035.1 Clostridium sp. CAG:452
CCACCGGTAAAGGCGCCAACTAGTCCGTTTTGTTGAACTTTTTCAATAGCTCCTTTTGCTAATAAGTTTCCAAAACCAGTTAAAGGAACAGTTGCACCTGCACCTGCAAAATCGACTAAATGTTGATATATTCCTAATCCTCCGTAGAATTGCACCGCTTGTTACAAATATAACTAAAATTCTTGCTGGTGTCAGCTTTGTTTTATCAATTAAAATTTGACCAATAATACAAATTAATCCTCCAACAACAAAAGCTTTTAAAAGCATAACCCAATTTAAATTATTAAAAAAATCTTGCATTTATATTACATCCTTTCTGTAAATTGAAATTTGTTTAAATTTCTATAGAAATCGCATGTGCAATTCCAGGAATTGATTCGCCTTGTTGTGAAGAAGTTGCGTTTGTAAGCGCACCTGTTGCAATTAAAAGAATTTTTTTTATTTTCTTTTGCTTTAATTGATTGAATAGATAGCCAGAAAATACACTAGCACAACAAGCACAACCAGAACCTCCAGAATGGGTATCTTGGTTTTCCTTATCAAAAATCATTACTCCACAATCATTGTAATTATTTTTAATGTTATAACCTTTAGCTTGGCATAGTTCTATTGAAATTTCTTTACCAATATAGCCTAAATCACCAGAAAATATTCCATCATAATAACTTGGATTTCTACCGGTATCTTTAAAATGTGTAACTAAAGTGTCTACAAAAGCAGGCGCCATAGCAGCTCCCATATTGTTTGCATCTTTTATTCCCATATCAACTATTTTACCAGTAGTTATACTTGTAATAAAAGGACCTTGACCTGTTTTAGAAATTATTGCAGAACCCGAACCTGTAACAGTCCATTGAGATGAAGGAGGCCTTTGATTTCCAAGCTCTAAAGGAAATCTAAATTGCTTTTCTGCACTACAAAAATGGCTAGAAGCAGCACAAAGAATATTACTTGCACCATTACCATCAATAAAAACAGAACCCAAGCTTAAAGCTTCTACAAAAGTAGAACAAGCCCCAAAAATTCCGAAAAAAGGAATGTTCAAGTCTCTTAATCCAAAACTAGAAGATATACACTGGTTAAGTAAATCACCTGCAAAACAATAATCTATTTGATCTACAGGTATCTTTGATTTTATAATACTTAAGTTTACGGTTTCTTTTATAATTTTGCTTTCAGCCTTTTCCCATGTTTTTTCTCCCCAAAATTCATCTTCTAAACATTTATCAAAATACTTAGCAAGAGGTCCATCGGCTTCTTTTGGACCAACAATACAAGCGGTATCTAATATTGTTATTGGATTATCAAATTTAATTGTTTGAGAACCTATTTTTTTCATATTATACCTCCAAATAATTATATAAAATTTGCTTATACTAATGTTATGGCTTGTGTATTAAAAATCAAATACACTATTCCAATTAAAATTGATGTGGAAATTCCGTATACCAAAACTGGACCTGCGACAGTAAACATTTTTGCACCTACTCCCATAACATAACCTTCCGATTTATATTCCATTGCAGGAGAAACTATTGAGTTTGCAAAACCTGTAATAGGAACAAGAGAACCAGCACCAGCAAATTTTCCTATTTTGTTAAAAACATTAAGTGCTGTTAGAAATGCACTTAAGAATATTAATAAAATGGAAACAATTGTAGAGCTTATATCTTGCGACAAACCTCTAAATTTACAAATCTCCATTATAAATTGCCCAATGCTACAAATTAAACCACCAACCCAAAATGCATTTAAACAATTTTTCCAAATTGGAGAATTTGGTGATTTTTTATTAACATATTCTTGATATTCTTTTTGAGTATTAATTGGTTCCATATTTTCCTCCTTTAAATTCTATTTTCATCTACGCTAAATGTAAGATCAATGGTAGAATAATATTCTATTATTTTGTTACCATCTATTTTTGCTTTTTGCTCTAAAACAGTAACAGATGAGATGTAATCTATTGTCTTAGAAGCTTCCAATATTGTTTTGGTAATTGCATCTTTCCATGAAACATTAGAAATACCAGTTAATTTTAAATGCTTTTCAATTGCCATAATTAATAAAACCTCCGAAAATAATATAATAATATAATTTCCTGAAATACTAAAAATATGCAAAAAATATATGTTTTAAATTAATATTACAATTAGATTACAATTAGATTACAATTAATCCAAAAATATTGACTTTTAAAGACTATATTATAAAATATACGTAAAGAAAATTTGGTTATAATAGTATATTTTGGGCAAACATTAAAAAAATTCAAGTTTAACAAGATAAAATATTGTAAATTATAAATATTAGAAAAAATAAAACTAAGGAGAAGAAAATGCAAAGCTGTTTAGGTCTTTATATAGAAAATAATATAATTAAATATGCAAAAACTTCAAAAGAACGTGAAACAGTGAAAGTAGAATCATATGGAGTAAAATTTTATGATGATTTAGAAAAAGCAATAAAACAAATTGTAACTGAAACATTTAGTTTTAAAACTCCAATAAGTACAAATTTAGCAGATGAACAATACACATATGCTAATGTATTTAGCTTGCTTAACAAAAAAGACCTAGAAAAAGCAATAGGTACAGAGTTCGACTATTTTTGTAATGAAAAAGGAAAAAACAGAAATGCTACAGAATATAGAAGATTGCTATTAGATAATTATGATGATAAAGACAAAACCGGAGTCCTATATGCTTATGTTGATAAATCAAGCATTGTAAGCAGATTACAATCACTAGATGGCTATAGAGTAAATACAATAATTCCTTTACCTATTGCAATAAAATCACTAAATAATTTTGCAGATAAAAGAAATAGTCTAATAATAAATATAGAAGAAGAAACAAGCTTTACTACAATAGTTAATGGTAAGATTTATAGAATAAATAAAATTGAAGATGGTATGAAACAAATATTAGATTCTATATCATTGAAAGAAAATTCATATGCAAAAGCATATGAAATATGTAAAAATACAACGATATATACATCTGAGGGACAAGGACTTCAATCAGAGGAAAATGAATATTTAGAAGAAATTGTGCCAAGATTGTATAACATAGTAGAAAAAGCAAAAGAAATAATGATTGAAAACGAAATAGAAATAGAAGATATATATATAACAGGATCTGCAAGTATAATAAACAATATAGATTTATATTTTCAAGAGAATTTTCCGGACAAAAAATGTGAAATTTTAACACCATTTTTTGCCTCAAAGAGCAATTTAAAAATAAACATAAAAGATTATATAGAAGTGAATTCAGCGATTGCATTATCATTAGAAGGACTAGGAATAGGAACAAAAGAAGCAAACTTTAAACATAATGGAAAATTAGAAGGATTACTAACACTAGATGTTGGGGGGAATTCTAAAAACAAAGCTTCTAGTGCAACAAAAGGAAAATCTAGCAAATTGGCTAATTTATTGAAACTAGATTTTAATGAAGGGCTAGACAACACAGAAAGATGGCTACTTAGAACTGCAATAGCAATTTTATTATTAATAGCTGTTTATATTTCATTTGAAAAAGTATTGATGTCACAAATAAACAAAAAAGATAAAGAAGTTCAAGGATTTATAGATGATTCTCAAGCAAAAATAGCACAAGTAGAAGAATATACAAATTTATTAAACACTAGAAAAGGAGAATATCAATCTTTAGTTGAGCAAATTGATAAGCAAAATGAAAGAATTTCGGAAATAAATGCAAAGAAAAATGCAATTCCTAATTTATTAAATAAAATAATGTTTGTAATACCAAAAGAAGTTCAACTAATATCTATTACAAATACAACAGGAAAAACAATACAAATAGAAGCACAAGCAAAAAAATATGAACAATTAGGTTACTTTATTGCAGGTATAAAGAATGAGGGAATTTTAATTGATGTAACTTCAACAGCAGGAACAAAAACATCTGAATTAGTTAAAGTTACAATAACAGGAAACTTAAATTATTAATATAAAAGAGGAGTAGGTTGTGAAAAAAATATTAATTTCAATTATAATAATATTGTTAATTGGATTGGGATATACAATAGGGGTAAAAAGCTTAAGTATTGGACAATTAAAACTGGAAAGTGTAGGCGATATAAAAAATGCTAGTGCTAACTTGGATCAAAAATTCAATACAAGCAAAGAAATTTCAGCTAAAACTTATCCAAAATCAATAGAAGATTTAGATAAAGTAGTTAGAGATTTAAAAACTGCTAAACAACAATATCAGGCAAAAACTTTAAACAATCCAGATGTTCAATCGAATTTAGGAATAATACAAGTAGAAAAATATAATATAGAATATTTATGGACAATTATAGGAAATTATGCAACAAAAAATGGTGTAAAACTTACACTTGATATTAAATCTACAAGTGCACAAGATGTATACAATTTAAACTTTAGTTTAGAAGGAAAATATATAGGAATTACAGATTTTATATACAGCTTAGAAGATGATAGTGAACTAAAATTTGAAATAAAAGATTTTAAAATATCATCAGATAAAATAACAACAAAAAATACAGCTACAAATGTAACAGATAATGAAGTAGCAAGTAATGAAAACGGAGACAATCAGGAAAGTAATAATACAGTAAATGATAATTCTAAGACTAATAGCAATAGCACAAATACAAACCAACAAGATACCACAGCAAATAATAGCCAAGACAATGCTGAATCAAAAGGTGATGGTATTACATTATATGCTACATTTACAGTAGAAAATGTAGGTATAAATTTAAATGAATAATGTGGAGGAAAGAATGGCAAAGACAGTTATAAAAGAAATTTTTATATTTTTATTGCTACTTTTAGTAGTAGCACTTGTGCTAGGAATAATGTTTTATGATTATATACCTAATAATAAAACTGTACCTACGGCTTTAAAACAATATGAATTAGCGCCAGAGGCACAAGAAGAGTTAAATGAAACAATGAGTAGAAGTAGCGAGAATATTGTAAAAACATATTATATAGACAGTTCAGATTTAAGTGCATATGCAAGCACAAAAGACTATAATAAAGGAAAAGTAAATCCATTTGAAGATTATACTTCTGAAAATACAAAAAATAATACAAATACAAGTAGTAATACAAACACAACAAATAAAAAAAATACAAATATAACAGAAAATAAAACAACAAATACAGTAGATAGAAATGAGGATTTTACAGGAGGACAAGGTGGCAAAACAAGATAATTTTACCACACAAACTTTTCTATAGAGAAAAGAAATTATAACTTTAGGTAATATTTATATATATATAAATATATACAAACAAATTAAAAAATAAAGGAGGGGAACAAAAGATGAGAGGACAAAAAGGTATTACATTAGTTGCTTTAGTAATAACAATAATTGTAATGTTAATATTAGTAGGTGTTTCTGTAACAGTTGCTATTAACGGAGGATTATTTGATAAAGCAAAAGGAGGAGCAACAGGTACACAAGAAGCAGCAAATGCAGAAAGAAACTTATCAAATGGAAAAGTAATGATCGATGGTAATGAACACAATGTTACAGACTTTGCACTATAATCAAAAAGTATTATTAGTTGCGAATTTGCGGGGCATATGCATTATATGTATATGCCTAAAAATCTATTAAGGGAAGATAAAAGGAGAAATAATATTGGAAGCCATAATATATATAACAATTTTTATAATAGGAACATTATTTGGAAGCTTTTTTACACTTGCAACATATAGAATACCACTAGGGCAAGATATTACACATAAAAGATCATATTGCCCAAATTGTAATCATAGATTAGAGTTTTTAGATATGATTCCAATATTTAGTTATATATTTTTAGGCGGAAAATGCAGATATTGTAAACAAAAAATAAAACCAAGATACCTTCTTTTCGAAATCTTTTCCGGCTTAACATTTTTATTCTTTGCATTATCATTAAAACTTGATATTTTTAGATTTAATATTAATATAATAGCATATCTAGTATATGGACTATTATATATTTCAACATTATTTTTAATAGCAGGTATAGAAAACCAAAATCATACAATTTCAAAACCTGTTTTGTTCTTTGGTTTTATAGTTAATGCAATATATATAATATATTTATATATATTTAAACTTGATATATATAAATATGCTATATATCTAGCAATATTTTTAATAATAGTTTTAATAGATACTATTATTTTAAAGAAAACTGGCAAACAAAACTATACAAGTTCGATTTTGTTACTATGTTTTTATATGGCTTTGGCAACAGGAGAAGAAGTAACAATTTTGTCAATTATAACTGCGTTATTAATGACAGCAATATCACAAATTGTTATATCAAATAAGGATAATAAAAGCGAAATAATAATGAAAGATCAGAAAAAAATATCAATTGGAACATATTTATGCATAAGCAATATTGTGTTTTTAATATTACAGAATTTTATTTTGGGAGTTAATATATGAAGAGATTTTTAAAAAGCAATAAGGGAATAACTGGTGCAGATGCTGTACTTGGCGTTGCATTGGCTATATTGTTTTCTGGAATTATAGCCACACTATCTTATAATATATATGTAACTAGTAGTTCCTTAAAAAGATCATCAAAAGCATTGGAATATATAACAAGTACATTTGAATATGTAGCAACTCAATATTATGATAATGTTACAGAAGATAATATAAAGAACTATATTAGTACTAAATTAGATGGAAAAATATCAATAAATGAGGGGACACCATATAAGGCACAAGTTTCTGTTACCAATTATAATCAAATGGAAGGAAATACAGATAAGCTGGATTTAGTAAAAGAAATTACAATGTCAGTAACATATAAATTAGGAGATAAAGACCAAACAATAGAAATAAAAACAGCAAAATCAAGAGAAAAACTAGAAGTTCCAAATAAACCAGATTTAGATAAAATAGCAATAACAGAAGGACAATATATATATCCAATAAAATATGTAAATGGAAACTGGGAAGTAACTTCTAAAGATGATACTAACTGGTATGACTATGATAGAGGACTATGGGGTACCGCAGTAGTTACAGCCACTCCAAAATCAATAGGAGATGTAATCACTTATGCAGATGGAACTATATATTTTTGGGTACCAAGGTTTGAATATAGTCCAAATCCTAATAGTGAAGATAAGTATGTAGTGAACTTTTTATATAAAAATACAAATAAGCGAATTGTAATTAAAAATGGAACAACAAAAATAGAGAACAGAGAATTAGAATCTACAGAGAACTCATTACCAAGCCAATTTACAAAGCCTGGAGAATATGGAGACCCTAAGTGGAAAAATGAAGAACTAACAGGAGTTTGGATTAGAAACGGAGAGTTGGGCGCAGATCCATACAAATATTTAAATAAAAGTAAATACAAAATAGATAATGCAAAATACTCTGGAAAGTTATGGCAAAGTAAATAAAATTATATAAAAAAATTAATATATATATTATAATAATATATATAATCATGCAAAAGAGGAGGAACTAATATGGATGCTAAACGAAGAGGACCAATAGGTATAGAACTAGTAAAAAGAGGGCTAGTAAATGAAGAAGATATAAATAGAGCACTAGAATACCAAAAAGAAAATCCTAATAAAAAAATAATAGAAATAATAAATACACTTAGTTTATGTGATGAATATTCGTTAATTCAAGCATTAGGAGATATATTAGATGAAAAAGCAATTATATTAACTCAAAGTGATGTAAAAATAAATCCGTCTGACTATATATCTATAGATGTGATAAAAAACAACAAAGCTATTCCATTTGAAATAGCAGGAAATAAAATAAAAGTATGTTTTGCAGACACATTAGATAGAAAAGCTGTTGAAATAGTTAGATTAATTCTTTTAAATAAAGGATTAATAATGGAAAAATATATAACATTTGAAAAAAATATAAATCAAATAATAGAAACATTAGAAGGAACAGCTACAGATAATATAAATTCAAATACTGACACAACTGGTTTAGTTGATAGTATAATTAAAACTGCAATAAAGAAAAGAGCAAGTGATATTCATATAGAACCATTAGATGACCAAGTAAGAGTAAGATATAGAATAGATGGAGAACTTGTAACTGCAGTAAAGATTCCAAAAGAAAAACAATCACAAATAATAGGAAGATTAAAAGCAATTTCAAATATGTACCAGGAAAAACAAGAATCACAAGATGGTAGAATTATAATGTATCCGGATTATAATATTCGTGTTTCTTCACAAAGAAATATTTATGGAGAAAAATTCGTTTTAAGATTATTAAAAAAGAATATGAATATTAGAGGATTAGAAGATTTAGGATTCCCTGGTGATGATAAATTTATTAAATCATGCTTTAATAAAAGAAATAGTATAACAATAGTTGCAGCACCTACAGGAGAAGGAAAAACAACAACATTGTATAGTATAATTGATTATTTAGATAAACCAGAAATTAATATAACAACAATAGAAGATCCAGTTGAAATTCGTATTGCGGGATTGAATCAAATAGAAATAAATGAAAAACTTACATTTTCTGATTCTTTAAGAACAGTATTAAGACAAGACCCAGATATAATACTAGTTGGAGAAATTAGAGATAGAGAAACAGCAGAAATAGCAGTACAAGCTGGACAAACAGGTCATTATGTATTGTCAACAATTCACACAATAGATAGTATAGAAGTAATAACAAGATTAAGAAAAATGGGAGTATCTAACTATGATATTTCTAGTACAGTTGGAACATCAGTTTCTCAAAGACTTGTAAGGAAAGTTTGTAAAAAATGTGCAAGGAAAAGAGAATTTAATGATAAAGAAAAAGAAACAATTAAAAGAATTAGCGAAAAATATAATGTTGAATTTGATTTAACAGATAAATACACATATGATACAGTGGGCTGTAAGGAATGTAATAATAGTGGATATTATGACAGAATAGGAATATTTGAAGTTTTATCACTAGATGATAATATAAAAGAGTTAATTGTAAATGGAGCATCTAGCATTGAAATAAGAAAAGAAGCTTTAAAAGAAAATTTTAAACCATTAGTGGTTGACGGAATTAAAAAAGTAATTGATGGAATAACAACACTAGATGAACTTGATAGGAAAATCATATTATACTAGGAGGAACGAAAATGTTAAATATGAATAAAGTTTTAGATGAAGCAATAGAGAAAGATGCATCAGATGTACACTTGATTTTTGGATTAAAGCCTATACTTAGAGTCGCAAGAGAATTACAAGAAAGTGAAACAGCAGAGGTGCTAAGTGAAGATGAATTATATGAAGCATATGATTACTTTGTAAGGGGAAATATAGATAAAGATGAAATTTATCATGAAACAAAAAGACTTGATACATCATTCGAATATGAAAACATAAGACTAAGAGTAAATATATCATCAGCAGATGACAAACCAACATTTACCTTAAGAATTATAAAAAATACGCTTCCAACATTTCAAGAATTAGGAGTACCAGACATTGTTAGAAGAATGACACTTCAACCACAAGGATTAATTTTAGTTACAGGAAAGACTAACTCACGGAAAGACAACAACATTAAATGCTTTAATAAACGAGCTAAATGAAAAGGAAAATAAAAAAATACTAACACTAGAAAAACCAGTTGAATTTAAGCATCAATGTAAAAAATCTGTAATTGTTCAAAAAGAAGTTGGAAGGGGCGGAGATGTTCCAAACTTTAGAGATGGTGTAAAAAATGCTCTAAGAGAAGACTGTGACATATTAGTAATTGGAGAGATTAGAGATAGAGAAACAATGGAAGCTGCAATAGATATGGCAGAATCAGGACACTTAGTAATAGGAACATTACATACAAAATCTTGTGCAGAAACAATAGATAGAATGATAAACTTCTATGAAGTAAGAGATCAAGCTAGTATAAAGTATTTAATGTCAGCATTATTAAAATTAGTAGTATCACAAAGATTATTAAAAGGTACAGATGGAAAACTAGTATTATTACCAGAAGTAATGGTTGTAGATAATATTGTTGCCGGATGTATAAGAAAAGAAAAATTTAGTGTATCAGAGTTAGAAGATGCAATACAATCAAACATAGATAAAGGAAGTATAAGTTTGATAAATTCTATTGCACAATTATTTGTAGAAGATAAAATAACACTACAACAAGCAAAAGCTCAAATAGAAGAAAAGAACATAGAAATTTTAAATAGAACAATAATGCAAATGAAAATAAAAAGAGGACAGATTCAAAATTAAAAGAATGGAGGATTCCCATAATGCCTATATATATATATAAAGCTGCGACTAAAAATGGGCAAGTTGTTAGAAACAGAGTAGAAGAAGTAAATAGATTTATTTTATTAAGAAGATTAAAAAATAATAATCTTTTACCAATATCTGTTACGCAAATAAATGCAAAAGGAAACAAAGCACTAAAAAAACAGAAAAAGAATGTGGAAAGTAGTAGTAGTATATTAAAAAACATAAGAAGCAAAGAAATAGAAAAAAATATGATGTCTCGAAAAGAAAGAATAAAAAAAGCTTTATTTTCGAATGTTACTAGTGCTAAAATTACTACTAAAGATTTAGTAGTATTTACACAAGATTTTTACTTGTTAAAAAAGGCTAATTTTAACAATATACATGCATTAACAACAATAATAGAAAGTACAGAAAATGTATCATTAAAAGGAATTTTAGAGGATATACTTTTAGGAGTGGAAGCTGGAGAAAATATGTATACTACGATGGAGTATTATGAAGGAGTATTTCCTCCAATATATATAAACATGATAAAAGTAGGAGAACTATCTGGTTCACTTACAAGAGCATTGCAACAAGCAGTTAAATATTTAGATGATACTATGCAACTAAACAAAAAAATAAAATCGGTATTAGTACCAAACCTTACAATGTTTTTTGGCCTTTTAATTTTACTTATAGGAGGTACTATTATAGCTGTACCATCTCTTCAAGGAGTATTAGAATCTGTAGGAAGTAAAGACCAATTACCAGCAATAACATTATGGTTTGCGGATTTCTTAGATAAAGTAGCAGCACATTGGTACATTCCATTAATAGTAATATTGGGTATAGTAGGTGCAATATTTTTCTATGTAAGAACACCACAAGGAAAATATAACTTTCATTATTTTAAATATAGGATGCCTGTGTTTGGAAGGCTAATATATGCAATTGATTTTACTAGATTAATGAGAGCAATACTACTAAATATACAAAATGGAATGAGATTACAAGATGCATTAGAAACTAGTAAAAATATATCAACAAATCTTGTTATGTTATCATTAGTGGAATCATCAATCAATAATATCTTAGTTGGTCAAAGTTGGATAGAGCCATTTGAAAAAGCGGGATTTTCTGCACCAATGGCGACAGAGATGCTAAAAATTGGTATGCAAACAGATTTGGCAGAAATGATGCAAAAACTATTAGACTATATGGAAATAGAAATAGATGAAAGTATGAAAAGAATAATGAAGGTATTACCACAGATAATATACATTATAGTTGGCCTAATGCTTATATTTGTAACAGTAGTAGTATTAGTACCATTAATTCAAATGTATATGGGTACATGGATGTTCTCTGCATACTTATAATTATAATTTGTTTTGGAGGAATATTATGAGAATTGGTATTGATGTTGGTGGTAGTCATATTGGATTAGGACTCGTAAATAAAGATGGCAAATTAGTTTTAAAAGATGAAAAGGATTATGACAAAAGACAAGAAGATATGTCTAATATAGTTTTAGAAACAATAATTGAGCTAATAAATAAAAATATAGATAACAATAATGTAAAAAAAGAAGAAATAGAAAGCATAGGAATTGCTTTTCCAGGAACAGTATCAGAAACAGCAGTTATAAAAGCTGAAAATTTAGGGATAGATAATTTTGAAGTTGTAGAAAAAATAAAAAAACATTTTGATGTACCAATACATCTAGAGAATGATGCAAAATGTGCAGCAATTGCAGAAAAAGAATTTGGAAGTCTAAAAGAATATGAAGATGCAGTATTTTTAATAATTGGCACAGGTGTTGGTGGAGCGGTTTATTTAAATGGAAAATTATTAAGACCTAAAAGATATTCTGGTTTTGAAGTTGGACATACAGTGATAAACAAGAATGGGATAAAATGTAACTGTGGAAGAAATGGATGCTTTGAAGTGTATTCATCAATGAGGAGACTAAAAGAAAAAATAAATAAAGAATTTAACTTAAACACCACAGATGGAATAAAAATAAGAGAATTTATGGAAGAGAATACAAATAATAAAAAACTAGATAAAATATTGGATGAGTATATACAAAATTTAGAAACTGGAATAGCAAATCTAATAAATATATTTGAACCGCAAGCAATATCAATAGGTGGAAGTTTTGGACATTATGATATACTACTAAAAAGACTACAAGATAAGATAAATGGAAAAACAGAATTATATAATAAAGAACAAATACCTAAAATTTTAATAGCAGAATTAAAAAATGATGCAGGAATGATAGGTGCAGCAATGATATAAAATAAAAAATCAGTTTTATTTAATAAAACTGATTTTTTATTTTATATACTAGAGAATTTCTCGTTTCATAGTATATTAAAAAACACTATAATTGCTATTGTATTTGAGATTTTTATTCAAATAATAATTTTTATAAAAAAACATATACAATTTTTTTTTGTTTAATGATATAATTCAGTATGAATTTAAGGAGGAATTAAATTGGGTAAAATTGTATTATTAGATGAATTAACAATAAATAAAATTGCTGCAGGTGAAGTTATAGAAAGGCCAGCATCTGTAGTAAAAGAATTAGTAGAAAATTCAATAGATGCAGGAGCAACAAATATAACAGTAGAAATACAAAATGGTGGAATTTCTAAAATAAGAATTATAGATAATGGCTCTGGAATGAGCAAAGATGATTTAGAATTTGCATTTGAAAGACATGCAACAAGCAAAATAAGAAAAGCAGCTGACTTGGAAAATGTAAAATCTATGGGATTTAGAGGTGAAGCTTTAGCAAGTATTGCAGCTATTGCACACGTAGAGCTAGTAAGTAAAACAGAAGATGACAATATTGGGCACAAAATAGTAGTTGAAGGTGGAAAAATCTTAGAAATAGAAGATTCAGCATCACAAAAAGGAACAACCATAACAGTAAGCAATTTATTCTTTAATACGCCTGTTAGATACAAATTCTTAAAAAAAGATTTTACAGAAGCAGGATATATTGAAGATGCAGTAACGAGAATAGCAATTGCAAATCCTAATATTGCAATAAAACTTATAAATGGAAATAAAACAATAATACAAACAAACGGAAATGGTGATTTAAAAACAGTAATATATACAATATATGGAAAAGAAATTGCAGAGGGACTTTTAGAAGTAAATTATGAGTATGAAGGAATAAAAGTAACAGGAGCAATAGGAAAACCAGAAATTGCAAGAAACAATAGAAGTTATCAAATGTTTTTTGTAAATAAAAGATATATAAAAGATAAAACATTATCTGCAGGAGTAGAACAAGCATTTAAAGGACTAATTCCAATAGGAAAATATGGAGTGGTTGTTTTAAATATTGAAATAGAACCTAATAAAATAGATGTAAATGTACATCCAACAAAATTAGAAATAAGATTTCAAGAGGAACAAAAAGTATTTAAAGCAATATATCATAGTGTAAAAGATACTTTACTAAAAGGAGATTTAGTAAAAGAAGTAGAAAGAGAGCCAGTTGTAGAAGAACAAAAATTAGAAGTAAATCAAGAACCTGTAAAACTAGAAGAAAATCAAATAAAAACAGAACAAGTAGTAGAACCAAAAGTAGAAACGGAAGATATAAAAAAATCTGGATTTATGGGATTATTTAAAAAGAAAGAAAAAGATGCAGATGAATTTATAGAAAATTATAGTACAAATACACTTCAAGAAATATTTGCAGAAAAAAGTGCTGGACAACCAGAAGAAGTGGAAATACAAACACAAGAACAAAAAAATAAAATGGAAGATATAATAGAAAAACAAAAAGAGCTAGAGAATCCTAAAGTAGAAGAACCTACAAGCAAAGATTTTGACGAAATGTATGTAAAAACATTTGGGAAGCTTCCAGAAACACAAAAAATAGAAGAAAATTCTAATAAAATAGATGTCAAAACTTTAAAAGAAGTAGAAAATATATCGGTATTTGAAGAAAAAGAAAATTATAATACAATTCCAAAATATAAATTTATAGGAGCTTTATTTTCTACATATTTAGTAATCGAAATGAAAGACGAAATTTATATAATAGACCAACATGCAGCACATGAGAGAGTTATGTATGAAAAAGTTAAAAAGAATTTTTATAATAACATGGAAAAAGATTCTCAGATAATGCTATTACCAGATATAATAGAATTATCACACAAGGAAAGAGCAATTGTAAAAGAAAATACAGACCTATTTAAAAAAGCTGGATTTATAATAGAAGAATTTGGAGATAACACAATAAGACTAATAGGAGTTCCTTCATTGTGTATGGACTTGGACACAAAAGAATTATTTTTAGAAATATTAGACGAAATAGATACAGTTGCAATAACTGCAAAACAAGAAAAAGAAGATAAATTTATTAGCACAATAGCGTGCAAAGCTGCAGTAAAAGCAAATATGAAATTAACAAATGAAGAAGTGGATACATTAATGAGACAATTATTGGTTTTACCAAATCCATTTACATGTCCACATGGAAGACCAACAGCAATTAAAATGACAAGATATGATATAGAACGTAAATTTAATAGAAAATAATTTTATAAAGGAAATAAAAATGAACAAACCAAAAGTAATAGTTATTGTAGGACCAACGGCTTCACGGAAAGTCTGGTTTAGCAATAGAACTGGCTAAAAAAATAGACGGAGAGATAATCTCGGCAGATTCTATGCAAATATATAAAGATATGAATATAGGAACAGCTAAAGTTTTGGAAGATGAGATGCAAGGAATTAAGCACTATATGTTAGACATAATCTCGCCAGAAGAAAGATATAGTGTTTCTGATTTTAAAAAACAATCAGAGGAATGTATAGAACAAATCTTACAAAAAGGTAAAATGCCTATTATTTGTGGTGGAACAGGACTATATATAAATTCTTTAATATATGGAATAGAATTTGCAAATGAAGAAATAGACATGAAATATAGAGAACATTTAAACGAAATTGCGCAAAATGAAGGATTAGAAAATTTATACAAAAAAGCATTAGAAATAGATCCAGAAGCAGCAAATAAAATAAGCAAGAATGACCAAAAAAGAATTATACGAATACTAGAAATATATCACAAAACAGGAAAAACAAAA
The DNA here is from genome assembly GCA_000434035.1 of Clostridium sp. CAG:452. Classification (GTDB taxonomy): domain Bacteria; phylum Bacillota; class Clostridia; order TANB77; family CAG-508; genus CAG-452. The sequence goes on from FR893523.1 coordinate 165,664, forward strand.
ACTCAGCAAGACCTAGAATCAAGAAAAAATGAAGTAAAATACGATTATAAAGTTTTTGGAATAAATATGGACAGACAAGTTTTATATGATAGAATAAACCAAAGGGTAGATATAATGTTAAAACAAGGGCTCATAGAGGAAGTACAATCTATTTTAGAAAAATACAATAAATTTCCAACAGCAATGCAGGGCCTTCGGATATAAAGAAGTAGTAGAATACTTAAATGGAAATATTCAAAAAGAAGAAATGATAGAAAAACTAAAAATGGAAACACGAAGATATGCCAAAAGACAACTAACATGGTTTAGAAAAAACAAAGAGATATATTGGCTAGATGGAACTGAGAATATAAATGATAATGTAAACACAATATTAAAAGAATGCAATTACTAATAAAGGAGGGATTAAATATTGGCTGACAAAAATGTTAAAAAGAACAAAGACACAAAGAAAAAGAACAGTAGAAAAAGTATTAATAAAAATAAAACATTAGGCATAATATTATTAGTTTTAATAATCTCTTTTTTAGTGTATGCAACATATGAAATAATAAGTTTAGTGGCTGTACCAACGAATACATTTATTATTGAAAATGGATCTATATCTAGTGAAGAAAGCGTAACAGGTTATGTAATAAGAGAGGAAAAAATAGTAAAAGGTACAAATTACAAAAATGGTATGGTACAAATAAAAACTGAAGGAGAAAAAGTAGCAAAGGGAGAAAATATATTTAGGTATTATGGTGCAAATGAAGAAGATATAAAACAAAAGATAACAGAAACAAATGAAAAAATTCAAAAAGCCATTTCAGGAAACACACAAATACTTACAGGCGATATAACTGCTCTAGATAGTCAGATAGAAAGCAAGATCGACGGAATAAGTGGAGAAAATGAGATACAAAAAATAAAAGAACAAAAAAAGGATATAGATACATATATTACAAAAAAATCAAAAATTGCTGGAGATTTAAGCCAGGCGGGTTCATATATAAATGGTTTGATTCAAGAAAAAAATAAATATGATGAAGAATTGACTAAAAACTCAGAATATGTAACAGCACCTATGAGCGGAGCAGTTTCATATAGAATAGATAATCTAGAAGAGATACTAACTCCAAATAGTTTTGAAAAACTGGATAAAAAGTTTTTAGAAGATTTAGGTTTAAAAACTGGACAAATAGTAAGTTCAAATTCCGAGGCGGGAAAAATAATAAATAATTATGAATGCTATATTGTAACAACTATGAATTCAAAAGAAGCAAAAGAGGCTAAAACAGGTGATAAAGTAACATTAAGACTTTCAACTCAAGATAATGTAACAGCAACAATAGAATACAAAGCAGAAAAAAATGATTATGTAGTATTAGTATTTAAGATAAGTGATTGCGTTGAAAAACTTATAGATTATAGAAAGATATCAATAGATGTGATATGGTGGGAATATGAAGGACTAAAAGTGCCAAAATCAGCAATTATATATGATAATGGGCTAAGTTACATAGTAAGAAACAGGGGAGGATACTTAACTAAGATTTTAGTAAAAATACGTAAAGAAGGAGAAAACTATTGCATAGTTGGCAACTATGATTCAGAGGAACTAAAAGAGTTAGGTTTTACAACATCGCAAATAAACAATATGAGACAAGTTACTATATATGATGAAATAGTATTAAACCCAGATTTAAAAAATGTTGAATAATATTACAAAAATATTACAAAGAAATTAAGATTTGGTTACAATCGACAAAAGTATTGACAATTTGAAAGAAAAGATAGATACTTATAATATGAAAATTACGAAGGAGAAAAAAATTAGGAGGTTTTTTTAATGGCAGGAGCAATTATGAATAAAGTATGGGATTTTTTAGGAGTAGATACTGCAAACGATGAAGAAGTAGAAAATGATAATGAAAATATATATGGTTATGAAAGAGAAGAAGAACCAGAAGAAGTAGAAGAGAAAGGACTTTTTGGAAGAAAAAGCAAAGTTGTTAGTATGCCACAACCACAACAAATAAAAATGGTAATAACACAACCAACTTCTTTTGAACAATCAGAAGAAATTTGTAATTATTTAAAAGAAAAAAAATCTATAATAGTTAACTTAGAATATGTAAATAAAGATGTAGCAAGAAGAATTGTAGACTTTATTAGTGGTGGAGTTCATGCTTTAGATGGACATATCCAAAAAGTATCAAATGCAATATTCTTGGTTGCACCAGTTAATTATGAAATAGCAAGCGATTTAGCAAGAGAAGAAATAAAAAATAAACTTTCAGTTTCATGGCTAAAAAATAATAACTAATATAAAAATTAATAAGCATGGGCATATTATTATGCCCTTTTATAATAAGGAGTGATAATAATGATAACACCATTAGATATAGAAAATAAAAAATTTGCAAAACAAATGATGAATGGATACAATGTAGATGAAGTAGATGATTTTTTAGATGAATTAACATTGGATTATGGAAAATTATATAAAGAAAATGCAGAATTAAAAGCACAAAGAGAAGAACTAGATTCTAACGTAGGAAAATATAAAAATATAGAAAACACTATACAAAATACACTAATAATGGCTCAAAAAACAGCAGATGAAGTACAAGAAGTCGCTAAAAAACAAGCAGAGCAAATAATAAAAGATGCAGAATTTCAAGCAAAGAATTCAGTAGAAGAATTAAATACACAAATACTTTTAAAACAAAAAGAATTAGAAGATTTAAAAAAACAATTTGATGTATATAAAGCAAAAATGGAATCACTTTTAATTTCACAATTAGAGCTTTTAAAAGATCACAAAGAAGATTAAAATAAACAAATTTTAAAGAAAATAAAGATTGTATGATTTATACAATCTTTATTTTTGTGCAGTTAAATATTGTAAAAAGTGTAGAAATATGTTATATTTTAAAGGATGACGTATATTTTATAATATACAAAATGAAAGAGGAGAGATATGTATTTAATAGTAGGTCTTGGAAATCCAGAAAGCGATTATGCAAATACAAGGCATAACATGGGTTTTGATGTAATTAATGAAATATCAAAAAAGTGCGATATAAAAGTATCAAAATCTAAGTTTAATGCATTGTATGGCATGGGAGAAATAGAAAATAATAAGGTAATATTAGTAAAACCACAAACATATATGAACTTGAGTGGAGAAAGTATTATACAATTTAAAAAATTCTATAAAATTTCCAATAAAAATATTATAGTAATTTATGATGATATAGACTTAAAAATAGGAGATATTAGATTAAAAGCAAAAGGTGGAGCAGGAACACATAATGGAATGAAATCGGTTGTACAAAATTTAAATACAGAAGATTTTATACGAGTACGAGTAGGAATAGGGTCACCAGAAAATAAAGAAGATATGATAAATTATGTAATAGGTCCTATACCTAAAAGAGAAAAAGAAATATTAGATGGAAGTATAGAAAAAGCAGCAGAAAGTGTAATAGAAATATTAAAAAGTGGAATAGATGTTGCAATGAATAGATTTAATTAAAGGAGACATAAATGTTAGAACTAATTATAAACAAAGAACCAGATAAGAAAACTATAATGCTAGTAGAAAATGGAATACTAGTAGAAAAACATGAGGAACATGAAAATCATCAAAGACTAGAAGGAAATATATATTGTGGCAAAGTACAAAGTGTACTACAAGGAATGCAATCAGCTTTTATCGATATAGGTGATAAAAGAAATACATTTATACGTTTAAAAGACTTATTGCCTAAGGAAGATGAAACAAAAACAGATGTAAATAATAAAATAAAAGGAAAAGATATAACAGACATAATAAATGTTGGAACAAAAATATTAGTACAAGTAAAAAGAGACGGAACAGAATCTAAAGGAGCAAGGGTTTCAACACATATAAATTTACCAGGTAGATTTGTTGTTTTTATGCCAAATACAAACTTTGTAACAGTATCTCAAAAAATAGAAGATGAGAGCGAAAGAAGTAGGCTAATAAATATAGTAAAACAAGTTCTACCAAAAGGCGATGGAGCAATAATAAGAACTTCAAGTAACAATATAAATGAAGAACTATTAAAGCAAGACTTAGACGGATTGATAAAAAAATGGAAACAAATAAAAAAAGACTATGATGAGCATAAATTAAATGGTCCAAAATTAGTATATGATAATAAAGCATTACTTAGAAGAACTTTAATAGATGTTGTGGATCAAAACCTAAATAAAGTTATAGTTAATGATAAAAAGACATATAAAGATGTAAATGACATTTTAAAAAGCATGGGTATGGAAGAGAAGATAAAATTAGAACTAAAAGAAAACGAAGATTTATTAGAAATGCATTCATTAAGAAGCCAAGTTGAAAAGATGAGCAATAGAAAAATATGGCTTAAATGCGGTGGATTTATTACAATTGATAGAACAGAAGCATTAACTGCAATTGATGTAAACACAGGAAAATATACAGGAAATAATAATTTGGAACAGACCGTGTTTAAAGTAAATAAAGAAGCAACAACAGAAATTGCAAAACAATTAAGATTAAGAGATATTGGCGGAATTATAATAATAGATTATATAGATATGCACGAAGAAGAAAATAAAAAAGAAATAATAGAATTATTAGCACAGAGTTTAAAAAAAGATAGAACTAAATCACAAATATTAGGATTTACTAAACTAAACTTATTAGAAATGACAAGAAAAAATATGTGTAATAATGATGATTATTAATAAGAGGTAAAAAATGAAAGTAGGATTTGTATCATTAGGTTGTTCAAAAAATTTAATAGACACAGAAATGGCAATAGGACTATTTAAAAAGAACAACTTTGAAATAGTAAATGATGTAGAAAAAGCAGAAATAATAATAGTTAATACATGTGGATTTATAGAATCAGCAAAACAAGAAGCAATAAATACAATACTTGAAATGGCTGAACATAAAGAAAATGGAACATGCAAATATTTAGTGGTAATGGGGTGCTTAGTTCAAAGATATAAAAAAGAACTACAAAAGGCACTTCCAGAAGTAGATTTATTTATAGAAATAAATGACTATACAAACTATTGGAATAAAATTCTTGAATTATTAGACGAAAAAGAAAAGCCAGATACTATAAATAATTTGTGCTATATGGATAGAGTAATAAGTACAGGAAATAAAACAGCATATTTAAAAATAGCAGAAGGATGTAGCAATAGATGTACATATTGTGCGATACCATATATACGAGGACCTTATGTAAGTAGACCAATGGAAGAAGTATTGGAAGAGGCTAAAAAATTAGCAACAGCTGGAATAAAAGAACTAATAGTAATTGCACAAGACACAACAAGATATGGAGAAGATTTATATGGAGAATCAAAACTAAGTGATTTACTAAATGAGCTTTGCAAAATTGACGGTTTTGAATGGATTAGATTTTTGTATGCATATCCAGAAAGCATAACAGATGAATTAATACAAACAGTTAAAAACAATCCAAAAATTTGTAATTATTTTGACATACCAATTCAACATATATCAGATTCTGTGTTAAAAAGAATGAATAGAAGAACAAATGGAAAACAAATAGAAGAGCTAATTAACAAAATAAAAAAACAAATACCAAATGTGATATTAAGAACATCATTAATTGTGGGATTCCCAGGAGAAACAGAAGGGGATTTTAATAAACTATATGAATTTGTTAAAAAAGGATATTTTGATAAATTAGGAGTATTTACATATTCTAAAGAAGATGGAACACCAGCGGCAAGATTAAAGGAACAAATACATCCTGCAACTAAAAAGAAAAGATATAATCTAATAATGAGTGTCGCAAAAGATATATCTGCAGAAAAACTAAAATCTTATATAGGAAAAGAGTATAAGGTATTAGTAGAAGATACCACATTTGACCATAAATTCTGTGTAGGTAGAAGCTATATGGACATACCAGATACAGATGGAATGGTAATAATAAAGAATTGTGACGCCAAATTAGTAGGGGAATTTGTTAATTGCAAAGTTACAGCAGTAAATAATTATGATTTAATTGCTAAAATAAGTAATAAATAACTTAGTACCTCCATACTATCAGATGGAGGTATATTAATTAAGTGAGGTATATTATGGAAGAAAAAGTTAGTTTAAAAAGACATTTAAAAATACTTAGTAAGCAATACACTAATATAGAACAAGTTGCAGAAGAAATAATAAATTTACAAGCAATACTTAATTTACCAAAGGGAACAGAATTATTTTTAAGTGATATACATGGAGAATATGGTTCATTCTCTCATATTTTAAACAATGGCTCTGGAATTATAAGAAACAAAATAGAAGATATATTTAATAATCAAATAACAGAACGTGATAGAAGACAATTAGCAACATTAATCTATTACCCAGAAGAAAAATTAGCTTTAATAAAAAAAGAGGTAGAAGATATAAAAGAGTGGTACAGCATAAATCTATATAGACTAATAGAAGTTGCAAGAGAAGTAAGTTCAAAATATACAAGATCTAAAGTTAGAAAAGCAATGCCTAAGGGATTTGATTATATAATAGATGAGTTGCTACATCTTCAGGGATGTGGACCAGATAAAGAAACATATTATAAGCAAATAATTAGTTCAATTATAGAATTAGATAGAGCAGACGAATTTATAGTAGCAATATCAAACCTAATAAAAAGAATGGCAATAGACCATTTACATGTAATAGGGGATATATTTGATAGAGGCCCAAATGCAAAGCTAGTAATGGATACATTAATGAATTTCCATAGTTTAGATATAGAGCTTGGAAACCATGACATATTGTGGATGGGAGCAGCATGTGGAAATAAAGCATGTATAGCAAATGTAATAAGAATATGTAGTAGATATGATAATATAGATACACTAGAAGACGGTTATGGAATAAATATAAGACCACTTGCAACATTTGCACTAGAAACATACAAAGATGATAATTGTGAAAAATTTGTACCAAAAGTATTTGACTACAACAAATATATTAGAAGTGATGAAATATCAATAGCAAAAATCCATAAAGCAATATCTATAATACAATTTAAGCTAGAAGGTCAAATAATAAAAGAGCACCCAGAATACAAAATGGATGGAAGACTTTTATTAGATAAAATAGACTATGAAAAAGGAACAATACAAATAGATAATAAAATATACAATTTAAATGATACAAACTTCCCAACAGTAGATTACAAAAATCCATACAAATTAACAAAAGAAGAAGAAGAGATAATAAATAGATTACAAGAATCATTTAAAAATAGTGAAACTTTAAATAAACATATATCATTTTTATACTCAAAAGCTTCTATGTATAAATGCTTTAATTCAAACTTATTATTCCATGGATGTGTTCCAATGGAAGCAGATGGAGAATTTTCAAAAATAGAAGTATTAGGAGAGAGCATATCAGGGAAAAGATACTTTGATTGCATAGAAAAAATTGCAAATGAAGCGTATTTTGGAAAAGAAAATAACAAAGATGCAGTAGATTTTATGTGGTACTTGTGGTGTGGTCCAAAATCGCCATTGTTTGGCAAAGCAAAAGCAGCAACATTTGAAAGATATTTTGTAGAAGAAAAAGAAACTCACAAGGAAGAAAAAAATCCATATTTTGCATTAATAGAAAATGAAGAAATATGTGATAAAATTTTAAAAGAATTTGGATTAGGAACAAAAAATTCACACATAATAAATGGCCATGTACCAGTAAAAGAAAAAGATGGAGAAAGTCCAATAAAAGCAAATGGAAAACTTTTAGTAATAGACCGGAGGATTTGCAAAAAGCTATAGAGGACAAACAGGAAGAGCGGGATACACATTAACATATAATTCTTATGGGTTAATACTTGCAGCAAATGAACCATTTGATTCAAAAGAGTCAGCAATAAGAGAAGAGCAAGATATAAAATATGATATAATGGTAAATGAAAAAGAAACAGAAAGAAAAAGAGTAGCAGACACAGACATAGGAAAGGAAATACAAGAAGAAATAGAAGACTTAAAACTATTACTTTCAGCATACAAACAAGGCAAAATAAAAGAAAATATCTAATTTTAATGGTGAAAAAGGGGTCAGACCCCTTTTTCACCATTTTTCACAAAATCATAGAAAGTTCTAAATTCATAGCCTTGCTCTTTTAAATAATTAATTGAATCTTCTAATGCATCAAATTTAAAAAATTAAATTATATACACCAGTTGTAAACATGCAAGTAATAATTCCTAAAAATGTAGGAATTAAAAATGCAAGTGCGGTCCATTTTAGACTTCCAGATTCCTTCCTTATTGTAATAAGAGTTGTAGAACAAGGAAAATGCATTAAGCAAAAAAGCATAACATTTATTGCAGTTAAAATGGTCCAACCATTACTAATTAAAATATTAGAAATGTTTGATAAATCATCAATTTGCATTAAACTTCCACCAGCAGTATAGCTCATAAGAATTATAGGAAGAACAATTTCATTTGCAGGAAGTGCTAATATAAATGCAGTTAAAATATAACCATCTAACCCCATAAGTTTAGCAAAAGGATTTAAGAAATTAGCAACATGAGTTAGTAAACTAATTCCACTAATATTTATATTCGCGAAAAACCATATAATAATTCCAGCAGGAATTGCAATACTAACAGCTCTTCCAAGAACAAATAGAGTTCGGTCAAAAATTGAACGTACAAAGATTTTTCCAAACTGAGGAGTTCTATAAGGTGGAAGCTCCAGCATAAAAGAGGATGGCATTCCTTTTAAAATCGTTTTAGAGAGTAATTTAGATACAATAAGTGTAACAATAACACCTATAATTATAACAGCAATAACGGCTAATGTGGACCAAATAGAAGACCATATTCCTAATGCAGAACTTGCAAAAAATATAGATGAAATTGTAATTAAAAAAGGAAAACGTCCATTGCATGGTACAAAATTATTTGTAAGCATGGCAACTAATCTTTCTCTTGGAGAATCTATAATTCTACATCCAACAACACCAGCAGCATTACATCCGAATCCCATACACATTGTTAATGCCTGCTTTCCAGAGGTACAAGCTTTTCTAAAAAAGTTATCTAAATTAAAAGCAATTCTTGGCAAATATCCCAAATCTTCTAAAATAGTAAAAAGAGGGAAAAAGATAGCCATTGGAGGAAGCATTACAGCAACAATCCACGCGAGAGTTCTATATAATCCAAATACAGATATATCTATAAGCCATAGAGGAGAATTGAAATGCTCAAATAGTAAGACTAACTTTGTTTCTATATAATTAAAAAACTTTGTTAGTAATGCAGAAGGATAATTTGCTCCTGTTATGGTAATCCAAAAAATTAATGCAAAAAATAAAAGCATAATTGGAATACCAGTTAATTTAGAAGTAAGTATTTTATCAATTTTATTTGTTCTTACAGAATAATTTTCCCTTTTACAATGTATTACATCTAAACTAATTTTTTCACTATGAAACATAATTGTAGAAACAATAATATCTTTAAAACTAGATATATTTATATTATTTTCTTCTAATATTTCTTTGGCTTTATTAACACTGCAAGATATATTTTCATTATCAACTAAATTTATATTTAGGTAATTTTCAATTGATGAAATAATTTTAGAATTTCCTTCTAGGAGTTTTAAACTAATCCATCTATAATTAGTAAATAAAGAAGAACATAAAAGTTCCTTAGCACTTTTTTCAACAATAGTAATTGCATTTTCTATAGATTCTGGATATTCAATTTTGAATAATTCATCAGAACAATTTTCAGTACAAACTTCATATACACTTTGCATTAATTTATTTAAAGTTTTTTTCTTCCTAGCAATAGTTCCAACAACAGGAACTCCAAGAGTGAAAGAGAGTTTATCTAAATCTATTTCTATTCCTTTCTTTTTTGCTTCATCTAGTAGATTAACACAAACAACTACTTTGTTTGTAATTTCTAAAATTTGATATACTAAATTCAAATTTCTTTCTAAGCAAGTAGCATCAAGCACCACAACTGTACAATCAGGATTTCCAAAACAAATATAATCTCTAGCAATTTCTTCTTCTTGAGAATTGGACATAATTGAATATGTACCAGGAATATCTACTAAAAGAAAATTTTTGTTATTAAAAGTGGCTATACCACTAGCATTACTAACTGTTTTACCAGGCCAGTTACCAGTATGCTGATGAAGACCAGTTAAAGAATTAAAAACAGTACTTTTCCCAACATTAGGGTTGCCTGCTATTGCAATTGTAAAATCACATTTAGACTTTAAAGCTTCTATATCGTTATCTAGCAATTTAGTGCCGGTGGAACTAGAAGTAAGTCCCATAAAATCACCTCGTTTTAAATATTTATATAATATATGCAAAAAATAAAAAAATGAAACATAAGAAAAAATTGTAATTTGTTTAGTTCCGGATGAATTCAGGACAGTCCCCAAAATCCCCAGGTTTGGTGATTTTAAGGGACAGTCCCTAGAATTCCCCCTCACACAAATTACAATTTTCCTAATTAATCATAATCAATTTAGAATCTTCTTTTCTAAGTGCAATTATGCTTCCACGTACTTCGTAGGCAATAGGATTTCCAGTTGGGCTTTTAAGAACAGCAGTTATATTAGTTCCATTTACAAGACCTAAATCTAGAAGTCTTCTTCTTAAATCTCCATTACAATTAAGAGAATGTATTTTAGCACATTTATTAATATCCAATTTATCTAAAGATGTATTATTCACTATAAACCTCCAAAACAAGTAAAATTAAAAACGAAGAGGTCTGTCCTCATTTGTTTATATATATAAAAGATTTGTTACTACTAATATATGAAAATAAATATGTAATTGACACAAAACGGCAAAGAATATATAATGTTAAAAAATAAAGAAAAGAGGTATAAAAATGGAAAGAAAAAGAGGATTTGAAATAGCAAAAGGATTTGAAAATAGTAATATAAATTTACCAGTAAGGTCAACAAAAAATTCAGCAGGTTATGATGTAGAAGCAGCAGAAGACTGTATAATTCCAGCTTTTAAACCAGGACAAAAACCAACACTTGTAAAAACAGGAATAAAAGCATATATGGAAAGTGATGAAGTTTTAATACTTGCAAATAGAAGTTCTAATCCAGGTAAAAAGGGATTAATTCTAGCAAACAGTATAGGTGTAGTAGATAGCGACTATTATGAAAATCCAGACAATGATGGACACATAATGTATGCATTCTTCAACTTTAAAGCAGAAGATGTAGAAATAAAAAAAGGAGAAAGAATTGGACAAGCAATTTTCCAAAAATATTTGGTAACAGATAACGACATTGCACAAGGCGAAAGAACAGGCGGTTTTGGTTCAACTAACAAACAACTCTAAAAATTTTATGTAAAATATACCAAAAATTCCTTTGACTTATCACCAAAATTGTGGTATAATAAAAAAGGTCGAGAGAGAAATAACAGACTAAAAAAGGAGTGACTGTAAATGTTTAATGTTGGTGATAAAGTAGTATATCCAATGCATGGAGCAGGAACAATAGAAGGTATAGAAGAAAAAGATATTTTAGGAGAAAAACAAGCTTATTACATAATAAAAATGCCAGGTGAAGTAAAGGTAATGGTACCAACAGCAAAGGCAGAAGGAATAGGCGTAAGAGATATTATAGATAAAGAAACAGCTGGAAAAGTTTTTAAAGTATTAGAAACAGATTCAACTCAAATGGATATGAATTGGAATAAAAGATATAGAGACAATATGGAAAAAATGAAAAGTGGAGACGCTTATGAAATAGCAGATGTAGTTAGAAACTTAAGTTTCAAACAAAAAGAAAAAGGACTTTCAACAGGCGAGAAAAAGATGCTACTTAATGCAAAACAAATATTAGTAAGTGAACTTACTCTTGCTGAAAATTCTAATAAAGATCAAATGGAAGAATTAATAAATAACACAATAAACAATTCATTTGCAGAATATAGTAAAACAATTAATAGTAATGAACCACACAATGTTGTTAAAACATTCATTCCATTTAATGGAGCAGATACAAATAACATAACAGATGTAAAATAATAAATAAAAGTTGAACTGTCTTAGACATATATCTAAGACAGTTAATTTTTTGTTAAATAGGAAAAACAATATATGAAGGATTTGAAAATTAGTTGTCGAATAATATAATTATGTAAAAGAAAGGCGTAGAAAAATGGTACGTTATAGTGAGGAATTAATAGATGAAATAAGAAATAGCAACGATATAGTAGATATAATATCACAATATGTAATATTAAAAAGAAGTGGTAGAAATTTCTTCGGTTTGTGTCCTTTCCATAAAGAAAAGACACCTTCTTTTTCTGTGTCACCAGACAAGCAAATATTCCATTGCTTTGGATGTGGGGCAGGTGGAAACGTAATTCATTTTATTAGTAAAATAGAGAATGTGGATTTTAAAGAAAGTCTAGAAATTTTAGCAGATAGGGCTGGAATAAAATTACCGACACTAGAAAATAACGTAGATTCAAAAAGATTAGAACTTAAAGAAAAAGTATACGAAATCAATAAATTAGTTGCAATGTATTATCATGAAACACTATATAAACCACAAGCAAAGCCAGCACAAGAATATGTAAAAAAGAGAAAACTAGATAACAAAGCATTAAAAGAATTTTGTATAGGTTATGCCGAAAACGCCAATGTTTTATATAAATTATTAAAAGAAAAAGGCTTTACAGAAGAAGAAATACTTGCATCAGATTTAGTAATAAAAAAAGGAAATAATTATGTAGATAGGTTTAAAAATAGACTGATATTTCCAATACAAGACATAAGAAATAGGTTTATTGCTTTTGGAGGAAGGGTATTAGATAATTCACTTCCAAAATATATCAACTCACCAGAAAATATAGTTTATAGTAAAGCAAGAAACTTGTATGGATTAAATGTAGCAAAAAATACAAAAACAAGAAAGCTAATTATAGTAGAAGGATATATGGATACTGTATCACTACACCAAAGAGGAATAGATAATGTAGTTGCATCATGTGGTACAGCACTTACAGAAGCACAAGGAAGATTACTTAGAAAATATGCGGAAAAAGTAATTATATCTTATGATTCAGATTCAGCAGGACAAGCAGCAACACTTAGAGGCTTAGAAATCCTAAATAATTTAGGGTGTGATATAAGAATACTTCAGATGGAAGGGGCAAAAGACCCAGACGAATATGTTATAAAATATGGAAATGGAAGATTTAATGACTTAGTAGAAAATGCAATTTCATTAGTAGAATTTAAAATAAAAGTATTAAAAAAAGGTTTAAACATAGAAAATACAAATGACAAAATAAAATTTATGAATGAAATAGCAAAAATATTAGGCGGAGTAGACAACAAAATTGAACAAGAAATATATATAGACAAAATATCAAGTGACTATAACATATCAAAAGAAGCAATATATGCACAAATAAATAAAAATGAATATTCAAATAATAAAGGAGCAAAAATATTAGAAAGCTCTAGTATTAGAAAACCAACAATAAAAAGACAAGAAAAAGAAATAAATCCAGAACTAGAAAAAAGAGAAAATATAATTATTTCATTATTAATAGATGGAGGAGAAGAGGTATATAACAAAATAAAAGACATTATCAATCCAAATGACTTCAAAAGTGAAGCAAATCAAAAAATAATGAGAAGATTGTATGAAGAATTTGAAAAAGGAAATAGTAATATAAATAGCTTAGTAGATATGTTTGCAGATGACGAGCAAGTTGTAAATGCATTAACAGGAATTATGGCAGACGATTACGAAATAGAAGATAATAAAAAAGCATTAGATGATGTAATAAATAATTATCAAAAAGAAAAACTAATGGCAAGAAGAAACGAAATTATACAGAGTCTGAATAATGCTAATTTAGATAAAGAAAAAGCCAGTGAATTGGAAAAAGAATTGCACACATTAATTATAAAATTGGCACAAATTAAATAGGAGGTAAAATAATGGCAAGAACAAAAAAAGATAATGAAGAAATTATTGAAGATTTGAAAGCAAATAATAAAAAAGCAAAAAAGAATGAAACAAAAACAGATAATGCAAATAAAGAAACAAAAGAAGAAACAACTAAAAAAGTAAAAGATATAGTAGAAAAAGCCAAAGAAAAAGGAAAAATAACATATGGAGAACTTGCCACAGAATTAGGAGATATAAATCCAGAACAAATAGATAAAGTATTTGACGCATTTGAAGAAATGGGAGTAGATGTTTTAAAAGACGATTTTGATGAAGAACCAGATGTTGAAGAATTAGAAAAAGTAGAAGACATAAAGGTAGAAGATATTAATACAATGAACTTTGATGGTATTAATATTGATGACCCGGTTAGAATGTACTTAAGAGAAATAGGAAAAATTCCATTACTTAGTTTTGATGAGGAGCTAGAACTAGCAAAAAGAGTAATTAATGGAGACGAAGAAGCAAAGCAAAAATTAGCAGAATCAAACTTAAGATTAGTAGTAAGTATTGCAAAAAAATATGTAGGAAGAGGAATGCTATTCTTAGACTTAATTCAAGAAGGAAATATGGGACTTATAAAAGCAGTAGAAAAATTCGATTATACAAAAGGATATAAATTCAGTACTTATGCTACATGGTGGATTAGACAAGCTATTACAAGAGCAATAGCAGACCAAGCAAGAACAATAAGAATACCAGTTCACATGGTAGAAACAATTAACAAATTAATAAGAACATCAAGACACCTATTACAACAATTAGGTAGAGAACCAACTCCAGAAGAAATTGCTCAAGAAATGGAAATACCAGTAGAAAAAGTAATGGAAATTCAAAAAATTGCACAAGATCCAGTATCACTAGAAACACCAATAGGAGAAGAAGACGACAGCCATTTAGGAGATTTTATACAAGATGAGGACAGCCCAGCACCACAAGATTCAGCAGCATATACATTATTAAAAGAACAATTAGAAGAGGTTATGAATACACTAACACCAAGAGAAGCAAAAGTATTAAAACTAAGATTCGGATTAGAAGATGGAAGAGCAAGAACACTAGAAGAAGTTGGACGTGAATTCCAAGTAACACGTGAAAGAATAAGACAAATAGAAGCAAAAGCATTAAGAAAATTAAGACATCCTAGCAGAAGCAAAAAATTAAAAGACTATATGAATTAAATATATTATAGGGAGCATTACTGCTCCCATTTATTGTGTAAAAAGGAACGGCAGGCTGTCCGAAAATTAATCAAAAAATGTGCCAATGGGGACGGGGAATTTTGGCACAAAAAAGAAAAAACTATAATGTAATTTGACAAAACTACCCATTTATGGTAAACTAATTATAGAATTGTGTAATTTAGAGTAAAGAGGTGAATTTTCTTAAAGTAATTTAAGAAGAAATTTATGGGATATATTATAAATGCAATTAAGGCATTCGTAAGTAAGGAGCCAAACGAATTTAATGAAGGAAATCTTTCTGTAGCTGAGAAAAAAGAATTAGATGAAATAATAAAAGAAGATAAAACCGAAGCAATTGAAGATAACTTTTTGAAATCTTTGAAAACAAACAAGCAAAAAGTGGTTGAATTACCAAAAAGAAAAGTATACAGAGAAAAATTCGAAGAAAAAAAAGATATTCAGAAAAAAGAAGATAGTAAAAGAGATGAAAGATAATCTAATTTAAACACATAAAAAACAGAAAATTTTAAAAATTTTCTGTTTTTTATTGACAAAACGCTTCAAACTTATTATAATAATACAAGTTCCAGATGGCGAAGTAGCTCAGTTGGCTAGAGCATTCGGTTCATACCCGAAGGGTCATGTGTTCGAATCACATCTTCGCTACCAATTTTTTAGGAGAACTTTCTCCAAAGTCGAGGTATATCAAGACTTCCGTAGTCTTAACCTCGATTTTTTTTATGTATTTTTGAACTAGTATTTTTAATTTTTCTTTTGACTTATCTTTCAATTCTGATAAATCTTTCTTTAACACTTCTTCTATTTTTTCAGAAGTAATGTAATTATGTGTAGCAATATTATCTTTGAAATTAATTTCATCTTCTATATTTTTCTTTGTATTTTCAATTTCTTCTAACCTTTTTAACAATGAATCGGTAGCATATCCTTTAGCAACTGCATTTACAATGTTATTTATTTCTTGGTTTATAGATGATAAATTTTCTTTTAAGATTTCAACATCGTTTTTACAGTCTTTTTGTGCTTCTATATATTGAGCATTAACTGCTTTTACAATGTTTTCCCTAGTTTCAGCATTAAGCAATTCTTCTGTAAGCATTTTAATTACTTTATTTTCTATTAATTCTTGCTTTAGAGAAGGCATTTGACACTTGCCTAGTTTGTTATGATTAGAACATCTATAATATCCAGAAACATAAGTATTTCCATTTTTCTGTTTTTTTATTGTTGTACCAACATAGGAACCGCCACATTCACATTTTATTAACCCGCTTAATAAGTAAAAGTTCTTTGCTGTGTTTTCTGCATTTTTTCTTTTAGTTCTTTTATTCATAGCTTTTTCAAAAACCTCCTTGGAAATTATTTGTGGAATAGCATCTTCAAGTATTATAGCATCAGCCCTAATTCCATCGTGATTAGATTTAGTTCCTTTATTAAAAATATATTTACCAATATACTTTTCATTTCCTATAATGTCATAAATAGAAGTTTTACTAAAGGGCTTATTCTTTTTTGTTTTAAATCCCATTGAATTTAATTTTAAAGCAATTTCTATTAAAGAATAGCCTTCTATATACAGGTCATAAATAAAACGAACGCTAGAGGCTTCTCGTTCATTTATAACATACTTTTTATTTACTATATCATATCCAAGAGGAGCAATGCCACCGTTAAATTGTGCGTTTTGGGCATTAAGTTTCAAAGCTCTTTTAACATTAGAGGCAAGGTTCTGAGAATAATATTCATCCACTCCTGCTAACATTGTTGACATTAACTTTCCTTCTGGCGTTTCTGTATCAATAGGTTGAGTTATTGAAATTAATTTAATGCCTACTTTTTCTAATTTATTTCTATAATACAAACTATCTATAGCTTTACGTGCAAATCTGTCTGTTTTCCATACTAAAACAGCTTGGATCTCTTTTGATTTGCAGGCATCTGAAATCATATTTTGAAAGCTATCTCTAGTATCTTTTGTTCCAGATTTAGCTTCATCAATGTAATATTTAATTATAGAAATATTATTTTTTTTTGCATATTCTTCTAATTCATTTTTTTGCTGTTCTATTGATTTTTCGTCTTGCAAATTTGAAGAATATCTACAATAACCATAAGCTAACATTATTTAAAACTCCTTGTAATATTATATAGCACTCCAATTATTTCGACTGGCAACGTATTAATATCATTTTTATCAAATATTAAAGGTGCAAAAGAAGGATTTACAGGTTGTAATAATAAGCCTGTGTCAGTTTTGTAAGCTCTTTTTAGAGTAGCTTCATCGCCGTTAATAAGAGCAACTACATAATCTCCATTTTCAAAATCACTTTGTTTTTTTATTATCGCAATGTCATTTTCATATATTTCAGGGACCATAGAATTACCCTTTACTTTTAATGCGAAACAATCCTCGCTTTTTAAACTATTATCATTAACTGTAACATATCCAATAATATTTTCTTCTGCTAAATAATCATATCCTGCTTTTACTATACCTAATACAGGAATTTTATCTGTTTTTTTATGTCTCTCTTCTATTAAATCTGATTTTAAGATTTCTAAATAATCTGCCAGCATTTGTACTGTTCCCATTCTAGGGTATTTTTTTGCATTGCACCAATCTGAAACAGTAGAAGAAGACAAATTCAAATCATTCATTAAATCCATTTGAGTTTTACCTCGAGTATTCATCCAATAATTAAGATTTTTAGCAAAAATTTCTTTTTGTTTTTGATTATCTTTTTCCATCAAAATCACTCCCTGTCTATATTATAAGCTATCGGCGAAAAAAACACAACATTTTTTTAAAAAAATCTCGCTTTTAGTATTGACATCTCGCAAATAACGTGATAATATATGAACAACTTAAGGAGGTGAATAATTTGAAACAATTCAAAATAAGCTTGGAAGCAGCAAGAGTAAATGCAGGCTTCACTCAAAAAAAAGCGGCTGAATTATTAGGGATAGATAGGAACACTTTGAGAAGTTGGGAAAAAGGTATTACAAGTCCAACATGGAAAAAATTAAATGAAATAGAAGAGCTTTATAAAATTGATAAAGATTATATTTTTTTACCTTACAATCTCGCTAAAAGCGTTTCACGTGAAACACAGGAGGTAAAACAATGCAAGAATTTATAGAAGACTTTTGTAAGACAATATATGAAATAATTCAAATTGAGGAGGAAAACACAAATGAAAAAACATAAAATAAACAAAGCAAAATTAGCAATAAACATATTAAAGTTAGAATGTATAGCATTATTAGCATTTACATTTGACGTAATGTTTATAGCTTATTTAATTAAGTAAAGAAAGGAGTTGAGAAATATGGAAACAAAGAAAAAATTAAAAGAAAAAGCAAATAACGCAGAACAAAGAGCAGTAGTACATTTTAGAAAACTACAAGAAATTGAAAATATTTTAGGACGAGCTGAAATAAATAAGACACCATCTGTAATTGTAGTAGACAAAATAAAAGAAGTTATCGTCGGTCAAAACAAATAACTTCAAAATAAGAATTTGTATAAATTCATATATTTTTATTATACAGATTCTTTCAAAAAAAGTCAAGGAAAGGAATAAGTAAAATGAAAAGTACAGGAATAGTAAGAAAATTGGACGAGCTAGGTAGAATAGTTTTACCAAGTGAGTTAAGAAAGAATTTAGAAATATCAGCCAAAGACTCAATAGAAATATTTACGCGAGGAGAAGAGATTGTATTAAAGAAATCTCAACAATCTTTTAAAGTTTGCCAAGAATGTGGAAAAGTACTAAATAAAAATGATAATTATTGTAGCGACTGTGGAAAGGAGCAATAGTTATGGAACAAGTAGAAAATCCAATGGTAATGCCAGAGTATGAATATAAATCAGACTACATACCAGACAATGTATGGGCAGAAAGAGAAGATAGAGATTACGAAGATAGTATTTTTGAGGAGGAGTTATAAACATGAATAGTAATAAAGATCTAATAGTAGTAAAACAATTACCTTTAATAGAAGAAAATTTAAAACAATTATCTGTAGAAATAGATGAAAAGGTTAAAAATGCAAAAAGCTTAATTTGTACAGAAGAAACTGTAAAAGAAGTAAAACAGGTAAGAGCTGACTTAAATAAAGAGTTTAAAGAGTTGGAAACACAAAGAAAACTAGTAAAAGAACAAATATTAGCTCCATATATGAATTTTGAAGAAATTTATAAACAATATGTATCAGACAAATACAGAAATGCTGATATGGAATTAAAAAACAAAGTAGATAGTACGGAAAATGAATTAAAAGTAAAAAAAGAGAAAGAAATAAAAGACTATTTTGAGGAATACAAAGTAGCAAGTAATATTGATTTTATTACATACGGACAAGCTAGAATAAACGTAACATTATCAGCAAGTGTAAAAAATTTAAAAGAACAAGCAAAACAATTTATAGACAAAATAGTAGATGATTTAAAACTTATTGAAACACAAGAACATAAAGCAGAAATATTAGTAGAATACAAACAAACATTAAATGTATCGCAAGCAATAACAATGGTGACAAATAGATTTAAGGCTATTGAAGAAGAAAAGAAGAGAATGAAACAAGAAGAAGAACTTCAAAAATCTATTATTGATATTGCGAAAGAATCAGACAAATATAGTGAGCCAACAATATTAAATGCACCAGCCGTAGAAGAAAAAATAGAAGAAATTTTAACATTAAAATTTACAGTAAAAGGAACAAGGGCAAAGTTAAAAACTTTAAAAGAATTTTTAATAGCAGGAGGTTATGATTATGAGTAATGAGGTACAAAAATCAAATCAAGAATTAGTAGTTAAATTTGAAGTAGAAGGTCAAGAAATAAAATTAACTCCTAAAATAGTTCAAGAATACATAGTTGGTAGTGATGTTCCTATTACAAATCAAGAATTTAAATTGTTTACCGAACTTTGCAAAGTTAGAAAATTAAATCCATTTTTAAGAGAAGCATATTTGATAAAGTATAAAGCTGGTTCTCCAGCACAATTAGTTGTTGGAAAAGACGCAATATTGAAAAGAGCAGTTTTAAACCCAAATTACGATGGAATGGAATGTGGAATTATCATTCAAAAAGAAGATGGAACAGTAGAAGAAAGACAAGGAACATTTAGGTTAGGAAATGAGCAACTTGTAGGTGGATGGGCAAGAGTTTATAGAAAAGATTGGACACATCCAACCTATTCGAGTGTAAGCTTTAATGAAGTAGCACAAAAGACAGGTCAAGGGCAATTAAATTCAAACTGGGGTAATAAAGGAGCAACAATGGTTGAAAAAGTTGCTAAAGTTAGAGCATTAAGAGAAACATTTGTAGAAGATTTAGCAGGAATGTATGAAGCAGAAGAAATGCAGCAAGAAATTCAACAAGAGTCTCCTATTGAAGTACAAGCGGAAATAGAAGAACAAACAGAAGATACAAAAGAGGTATCAATGAATGAACTATAAAATTGTATCGAGTTGCAGTACAGGAAATGCAACAATAATTAAAGACATAATTTTAATAGATTGTGGAGTGAGTTTTAAAAGACTAGATAGATATTATAAAAAGTTAAAAATAGTACTTCTTACACATATACATTCGGATCATTTCAAAAAAGAAACAATAAAAAAATTAGCTGAAGAAAGACCAACATTAAGATTTGCTTGTTGTGAATGGTTATTAGAACCACTTTTAGCCTGTGGAGTTAAAAGAAAAAATATAGACATACTTCAAATTGGAACAAGATACGATTATAAGCTATTTAAAATTGTACCAATTAAACTATATCACGATGTACCACAATGCGGTTATAGAGTGCTATTTGACAACTATAAAGTTATATATATAACAGACACAAAAACAGTTGAAGGAATAAGTGCAAAGAATTATGACTTATATCTTATTGAAGGCAATTATGATGAAGATGAAATAAGAGAAAGAATAAGAGAAAAACAACAAGATTGTAAATATGTTTATGAATTTAGAGCAAAAGATAGTCATTTAAGTAAGCAACAAGCTAGTGAGTTTTTATTAAATAACATGGGAGAAAATTCAGAATATGTATTAATGCATCAACATGTAGAAAGGTAGAAAAGTATGCAAACAACAGGTCAAATAACAGATATAAATATAGACTATAAAACGCATAAATCAAAAATTAGCTTACTTTTAGATACAAATGAATTAGAGATTATTGAGCAATTAAAAAAGCAAGACAAGCTAAATATAGAGCTAAAAAAATGGTATAAAAAACGCAGTTTAGATGCAAATGCTTATTGTTGGGTGCTATGTGACATGATAGCAAAAGAAATTAGTAAAGATGGAACGATTACAACTAAAGAAGACATATATAAAGATGCAATAAATAACATAGGAATATTTGAACCGTTCATTGTTCAAGAAAGTACATACGAGAAATTTAAAAGAATATGGGAAAGACAAGGTTTAGGCTATTTAGTAAAAGAAGTGTCAAAAAAAGACAAAGCAGTCAAAGTGCATTGTTATTATGGTTCAAGTTCATACGATAGCAAAGAAATGAGTTTGTTAATAGAATTTTTAATACAAGAAGCAAAAACACTAAATTTAGAAACAAAGTCAAAGCAAGAAATAGATAGCTTACTAAAACAGTGGCACTAGTAGCAGATAATTAAACAGAATAAGAGTAAGGAATTATTGTATTAGTGCCACTATTGCCCCTTTCAAGGAGGTATATATGAAATCAATTATGCAGAAAGAAAAAAGATGTTATATATGTGGTTTATATGATCCAGTTGAAGAACATCATATATTTTTCGGAAATGCAAATAGAAAAATATCAGAGCAGAATGGATTTAAAGTATATCTATGTCAAGAACACCACAGAGGAACAATAGGAGTGCATGGAAGATTAGGACATGCTTTAGATACAAGATTAAAACAAGAATGTGAAAAAAGATATATAAATCAAGGACATACAAAAGAAGAATTTATTAAATTAATAGGGAAAAATTATTTATAGGAGGAAAGAAAAATGGCAAATAAAAATGAAGTAACAATATCAACAGAAGAATACAAAGAACTTATAAGCAAAGGAGTGCCAAATGAAAACGAAAAATGGTTTAAGAATAAATTAGAAGAATTTTTATTAGAAAATTTTAAAATAGATGGTAATAAATTAGATATTAAAAATAATTGGGACTTTTGTGATGATTTTGAAAAGTGGTTAAAAATAATTGATAAAGACATGTATAAGAAAATTTACAACACATTATATGATGAAAAGATAAAGAAAGAAAACGACAAGATGAAAATGGAAAAAGCAAGAGCAAACAAAGAAATAGATAATAAATAAACAGCAGGGCTAGACATAAGTTTTAGCCCTTTAATTTTACGAAAGGAGAAAGTGTATGGAGAAAGTTAGCTTTCTAATGTATTTAGATTATGAAGAACAATTTAATTTATTAACGAACGAAGAATTGGGACAACTTGTAAGAGCAATAATGCAATATGAGAAAACAAGACAAGAGCCAGAGTTAGAAGGTACATTGAAAATGGCTTTCTCATTTATTAAGACACAATTAGACAGAGATAGAGAAAAATACAACAAGAAATGTGAAAAAAATAGAGAGAATGCTAAAAGAGGTGGAAGACCTAAAAAAAACCAAACGGAAAATAAAAAACCGAACGGTTTTTTTGAAAACCAAACGGTTGCCAAAAAACCCGATGAAGATAAAGAAGAAGATAAAGAAGATGAAGAAGATAAAGAAGATTTATTATTAAAAGAACAACGTGAAAGCAAATTGCAACAAAAGTTTCTTGAATGTGTCGGTTCAACAAATCTAAACGCAATAAGTGAATGTATAAGTTATTTAGATGATTTACCGTATGAAGTTATAGAAAGTGTATTAATAAGAACTTCAAGAATAAAAAATCCGAATTGGGCTTATGCAAAAGTAATACTAGATGATTATGTCCGAAAGCGAATAGATAGTTTAGCAAAAATAGAAATAGCAAACAAGAAGTCGAGCAATAACAATAACAGGGAATATAAGGAAACCGATTTTGACAGCTTGTACGCAAATAAAGGAGGTTAATTTATGAAAATAGCACAAAAAGATAGAATTATAAATTACATACGAGCATTTGGTTCAATATCTAGCTGGGAAGCATACGCAGACTTAGGAATAACACAGCTAGGAGCAAGAATAGACCAGCTCAAAAAAGAGGGCTACGAGTTTAAAACAGAATGGGAAAGCAATACAAACAGATTTGGAGAAAAGACAGATTATAAAAGATATTATTTAGCAGATATGGTTTCAGAGAATATGAACCATATAACACAGATTTAGGAGGTAGTTATGATAATAGTAAGTCAAGATAAAGAAAAGATAGTTAATTTTGATAATATGACACGAGTTTATATAACCTTTGATGAAGGTGATGATGATGTTTGTATAAGAACTGAAACAGTAGATAGTTTGTATGAAGACTTAGGATATTACAAAACAGAAGAAAGAGCAAAAGAAGTATTAGCAGAAATAATAAAATCTTATAGAGATTATAGGACAGCAGAATGCGATGGATATACTGATTCTTGTAATAAATTTGTATTACAAGAAACAGCAGTTTTTGAAATGCCAGAGGACTAACTTATGACATGTGAAGAAGTAATAAAAAAAGGGCTATGTCTAGGTTGTGGTCTAGCAGAACAAAACATAAATGCTGATAACTGCAAATATAGAGAACAGTCAGGATTAGATTTGTGTAAAAAAATTTTGGAAGGAGAACAAATGAAAATATGAAATTTGAAATATTAGGAAAGCCAACAGGAAAGGGAAGACCAAGGCTAGGAAAATATGGTACATATACACCACAAAAAACAAGAGATTATGAAGATTTAGTGAAGTTAAGCTTTAAAAACAAATATAAGGTAAAACCAAGCGAAAGAGAAATAAAAATGAAAATAACAGCAGTATTTGAGCCACCTAGAAGATTAAGCAAAAAGAAAAGAGCAGAGTTAATAGACTGGGAACAAGGCTATATGCATAAGCCAGACATAGATAATATAGCAAAAATAATACTAGACGCATTAAATGGACTAGCTTATAAAGATGATAATCAAGTTACTACTTTGTTACTCTTTAAACAATACGGAACAGCAGATAAAGTTGTTGTAGAGCTAGACGAGATTTAAGAAGCAAAGGAGAAGGCTATGAGTAGTAATAAAAAAGCAAAAGAAGCATTGATAAAATTATATGGCAAAGAGTGCTTTATAGAAAAACTACATTTAAGACCTGATACGGAAAGAAAATATACTGGTAAAGCACAATATCACAGAATGAAACAATTAACTTATCATCATATACAAGAGAAATCAAAAGGACGGAAAAGCAACAGTTGAAAATGGAGCATTATTATCAGCAGAAAACCACGAATGGTTTAATAGACAAAGTAAAGAAAAACAAAGACAAATGAATGATATGTTTCAAGAACATAAAAGACAGCTAGATTATGGATTCAAAATAGCAGTAGCAGAACTAACAGCCAAGGAAATTAAACAAGTAGAATTAATAGAATCAAAAACAGAGGAAGTAATAGAAATACCCGCCTATGAAACGACACTAGAAGAACAAAAAGCGTTCGAGGAATATAAGAGGAAAAGAGATCAGAGAGTGTTGAATAAGTTCAAGGGAGAGGAAAGATGAAAAGAAAAAATGAAGGTATTTATGCACTATACAAGGGAGATAAGTTCATAACCGAAGGCACTAAAAAAGAGATAGCAAAATGTATAGGTGTGAAAGTAAATACAATATCATATTATGCAACAAAAGCGTATGAAAAAAGGATGAAAAAATATAAACATAAAAAAGGGTGCAAGATACTTATAAGAATTGATTAGAAAGGAGAAGAAAGATGAGTGATTATGTAAGAAAAAAATGTGTAAGATTTAAAATACCACAAAATATAATAGAGGAATTGAAAGATGACAGCGATTTGATAGAGGAATTATTAGAAAAATTTCAATTGAAAGATGATTATAACGTAAAAAATGATTTTACAATTGGTTATGGAGAAGATTTTGATAATGATAAAACAGATTATTTCTTAGATTATCAATTAGATTATGAATATGGAGCAAGTGGGGATTTTGAAAATGTAAGACTATTAACAGATACAGAATTTGAAAAGTATTCAAGAATGTTTGCAAAATATTTTAACGAAATAGATAGAGATGAATTAAGATTAGTACATTACTGTTATTACAATGGCTGTGATGAACCAAGTGTCTATAAATTAGAAGAAATTTAGGAGGAGAATAGATATGCTAAAAGCTGATAGTAAAATGTTTCATGATTTATGTGAAGAAGGAATAAAAGATGATAAAAAAGATGTATTTGTAGATGCGTTTACTGAATTTATAGCAGAATTAGATGATATAGATTTAAGTAATAAAACAAAGCAACATTTATACGATATTTTTATAAAAGATATGAACATTTATTTTAAAAATAAAAAGTATGAAGTAAAGGAGTAAATAAGATATGTCATTTAGTGCAACAAAATTTATAGAAAAACAAATTACTAACACAAGAGGATTATGCAAAAGTTGTAAATTTTATAAAACAGCAAAAATAGTAGATGAAGTAGAAATTTGTACATTAAGTGACAAATTTTTAATTCCAGAATATGAGCCTAATTATACTTGTAGAAATTTTGAGAGGAGTGATACATAGTGAAAACAGCAGATGAGTTTAATATAGATTTTTGGAATGAAGAAACAGAAAGAGATTTTTATAAATTTAGAGATGTTTTAGTTGATAATTCAAATATGGATACATTTCAAGCAACTCATTTTTTAGAAAATATATATAATTCTGTTTCAAGAGAATATGGAGACTAGGAGGTGTTTTAAGTGAAAGAAAGAGAAGAGATATTAAATAAAATGAAAAACAAATATAAATTAGCATTATTTATGGTTATAAGAAACTTTATGGTAATGCCACAAGGTATTAAATTAGGTAAAACAGATAAAGAAATCAATGAAATGTCTTACGAAACAATGTGTTCAGTATTAACTATGATTGATTATGACCGAGCAGAGAAATCTTATAAGGAGGGAAAAAGTGAAAGAAAATAGTATAGAAGAAGATATAAATAGATGCAATAAATTAACAGCAAACTGGATAGGGTTAAGTAATCAATTAGCACTAAAACGTGTCTTATCAGATTATAAAAGAGTGTTAAAAGAGAATGAAGAATTAAAAGAAGAAAGAGAAATAGTAGGAATACCAGTAAGAAATAAAAGAGATGGGAAAATAGGAATAGTATTACATCAATGGAAAAATGGAAGTGTTGCAGTATTGGAAAGTATAAATCCACGAGTAATAAATACTCACGATAGTTGGAATACATTAGAAATAGTAACAGATGAAGTAAAACAAACTCAAACAAAATGTGAAACTATTCCAGTTTCTTTAGTAAAAGACAAGATAGAAGAATTAAAAAAGAAAGTAGAAGAGCTGACAGATGATAAAGGCTATTGGGGGGGCAGTGATTTATTAGATCAGATAGAAGTTTTACAAGAACTATTAGAAAAGGAGCAATAATATGAGTAAGATTGTAGAAGTTATAGAAAGACTAAATATTGAAGCTATAACACAACAAAGAGATTATTATAAAGCACGATACAATGAATTTAATGAAGCATTTATTAAAATGAAACAGAAGAGTATATATAAATAATAATACGTAACAAAGGAGGAAGGGATGGAAGAAACTAAAAAAGAGTTAAGTGCTTATTTATACAATAAGGAACTGTTAAAAGAAAAAGAACAGGATTTGGAAGAGTTAATAACAAAAGCAGAAAAAATAACAACAGAATTAAGTGACATGCCAAAAGGAACTCCGATAATCCAGGATAAGATAGGCGAGTATGCCACAAAAATAGTTGAATTAAAGAATAGTAAATATAGACAATTAATAGATATGTATAAGTCTAAAGAAGAGATAGAAAACAAAATAGATATGTTAGAACAACCATATAAGAACATATTATATTTTAAATACATAAAAGGCAAGAACCTTACAGAAGTTGCAAATATAATTAACAAAGAATATAAGTGGACATGTAAACTATATGGAGAAGCATTAAAAAAATATAAAGAACACGACAAAAAAGGTTGAAACACGACTAAGAAATATGTTTTAATAATACTAGGTAAAAAAACATAAAAGTTTTGCGGAGACGAATTGGAAACAGTTTGTCTCTATTTTTGTATGTAATTAACGATACTAGATAAGTTAATATAAAGTTCTATTGATAGAACCTCCTTTCTAAATAAATATATTATATAAGTTTTGAAGCAATTCTAGTTAAGCTTAAAAAAGTATTGACAAAGTAGACATAATATACTATAATAATTAGGCAACCTGGAAACAGGTAAGTAATTTAATAGGAGTGTTGATTTATGTCCAACAACAACAGCACATTAGCATCTGACCACGGCACAAACGGCGGTACAAAACGTAGCGATTCTGATGGTTACTCTTGGAGCAACTACTCAGGCTCAAAAGAAAGCCACGATGTCGAGGCCAACCAGATGAACTCAAAAGACTACGAAGGAAAGTATGGTGAACATACTTTTTACAGTCCGAAGAGTGGAGTACAGGGCGTTGCAGGACCTAACGCAGATCGTAAAAACAAATAACCTATACAAAGAGAGCAGTCAAATGGCTGCTCTTTTTGTATGGAAAAAAAAGAATATTCTTTTGCGGAGTTGTGTTTTTAGAAGCATAACTCCTATTTTCTAAATAAAATAGTATGTAGTGATATAGTAACTCAGAAGCAGAGCACTGGCGTGAAACCTGGTACGGACAGAGGCAATATTCAAGCTATATGTCGAATGTCGTAGGTGCAAGTCCTACCTATATCATTACATAGTGTTTTATTAAAAAACAAAAGAGGTGGCTATTATGATAAATAGTTTTCAAAAATATATGTGTAGCACATGTAAAAGTAAAGTATGCGATAAAGGAATAGCACTAGTAAAACTAAACAATATGATAATATCAAAATGTACGGACTATAAAAAAGACGAAAATAAAGTAAAAGGGTATGAAAAGCCAGGAACAAGAACAGCAAAACAAAAGAAAGCACTAATGGGCTTTACACAAGAATATTAAGATGAATATTGATAAATGTATGAGAAAGTTCTGCCATGGGTGCAGAAATTATGAGAAATGCTTTCCTAGTAAGAAGAAAAAGAGAAAAAAAGGAGAGAAATAATGAAATTCAAAATAAACAATACTGAATGGACAATAGAAGAAGTAGATGAAGCCACAATAAATAATGAGATGAAGAGTGATGGTACTTTAGGAGTAACAATATATAGAACTCAAAAAATAATGTTACTAAAAGAACAAGCAAATATAATTAAGACATTAAAACATGAATTAACACATGTGTGGATGTATGAATATGGTCATAATCAAAACGACGACAAAACATTCAGCTATGAAGATGTATGCGAAATAGTAGCGAGTAGCAATGATTTTATAAATGAAATAGTTCAAGCATATTTAAAACAGAATATTGAACATGATTATATAGATGCATTAAGGTATACTATGGAGAAAAAGTTATGAACATAAATCAAAACATTAATAAATTATTATATGCTTTATCTACAAAAGGAAAAATATATAAAATAAACAGTTTTCAATTTTATAGTGAAAAAAATTGTAAGTACTGCACTAAATATCAAATATTAAAAAAAGAACAAGTAGAAGTATATAATGGAGAAACAGATGAATTTGAATTACAAGATAGATATGAACAAAAAGAAGAATGCTATAGTAAGGTTGATGTTATGAAATATCTAATGGAGGAATATAGGATGTGATTTTATGGCGAAGAGATTAAATGATGAAGAAAAAAAACAAATAATTGCATGTTATATAGAATGCCAAAATTTAAGAGAGACAGCAAGAAGGTTTCATGTTTCTCCTGATACAGTTAAAAGGTTGACAAAAGAAAATAAAGATATCGAGCAAAATCTTGCACAAAAAAAAGAAGAAAATACAAAGAATGTTTTAAATGAATTAGATAAAACAAAGAATAAAAGAATAA
Organism: Clostridium sp. CAG:452; assembly: GCA_000434035.1. Lineage (GTDB taxonomy): Bacteria > Bacillota > Clostridia > TANB77 > CAG-508 > CAG-452. The sequence goes on from FR893523.1 coordinate 194,988, forward strand.
AATTGCTAAATAAGATGATAGACAAGATGGAAGAAAAAGTTGACAATATTGATATGTTTACTAATGTAAAAGATTTAGCGACTGCTTATGGAATTATAGTAGACAAAGATATGAAATTTCTTGAATTAACAAAAGAGAAACAAGAAAAGGAAAAACAAATAATAAGAATACCAGCAAGTGATATGTCAAGTGCATTTATAGACCTAAACAGAGATATTGATAACAGAGGACATTTAGAATATTGGTTAGATGGTGGAAGGGCTTCATTGAAGTCCTCTTTTTGTGGAGAAAAAATACCAGAGTTATTAGAAAATAACCCTAATATGTGTGCATTATGTATAAGAAGAGTAAGCAATACTTTAAAAGATTCAGTTTATGCACAAATACAGTGGGGAATTGACAAATTAAGTGAAACATATCCTGGATTAATAGATGATTATAGCTTTAAAACTTCTCCGATGGAAATAACCAAGAGAAGTACAGGACAAAAAATATATTTTAGAGGAACAGATGATCCAGACAAAATAAAATCAATAAAGCCACCTAAAGGAATGTATATAGGAATAATATGGTATGAAGAATTTGACCAAATACAAGGAATGAATGCAGTGAGAAAAATAAATCAATCCGTAATAAGAGGTGGAAATGATTTTATTGAGTTTTATACATTCAATACTCCAGCAAGTAGGCAACATTTTGTTAATAAAGAAAAAAGAATACCAAAATCAAATAGATTATCACACCATAGTGATTATAGAACATCTCCAAGGGAGTGGATAGGACAAGCTTTTATAGACGAAGCAGAATACACTAAAGAAACAGCGCCGATAATATATGAAAATGAATATTTGGGATTAGAAACTGGCGATGGAGGTAGTGTATTTGAAAATCTTGAATTAAGGGAGATAACAGATGAAGAAATTTCTCACTTCGATAGATTATATAAAGGTATTGACTGGGGTTGGTTTCCTGATCCATTTGCATACAACAATATGCATTTCGATATGGCAAGAAGAACATTATACATATTTGATGAATTAAGATGTAATAAAACATCAAATCAAGATACATGGAAAAAGCTACAAAAAAAAGGAGTAACAAATAGTGATTTAATAACTGCAGACAGTGCAGAAAATAAATCAATAGGAGACTACAAGTCTTATGGAGCATTTATAAGAGGAGCAGAGAAAAGACCAGGAAGTGTTGAATACAGTATGAAATGGTTAGCAGGTTTAATAAAGATAGTAATAGACCCTAAAAGATGTCCTAATACTGCAATAGAGTTTAGCGAGTATGAATTAGAAAAAGATAAAGACGGAAATATTATTACAGGCTATCCAGATAAGAACAACCATCATATTGACGCTGTACGATATGCGACAGAAACAATATGGAAAAAGAGAGGACAATAAAATGTTTGAAAGATTAGTAAATTTTATAAAAGGAGCAATAAATAAGATGTTTAATACAACTGATATAGCAAAAGATTTTAATATAGATATATCAACAAGCAATGAAATACTGTCAGCCATTGAAAAATGGTCCAATATTTATAATAGTAAAGCACCATGGTTAAATGAAGAAGTAAGATCATTGCATGTTGCGAAAACAATATGTGAAAAGGTTGCAAAAGCTGTAACAATAGAATTTAAGTCACAGGTAGAAGATAAAGAAATAGATAAAGTATATCAAAGATTTATAAAAAATATAAGAACAAATACAGAATATGCTCTAGGAAAAGGTGGAATGTTTTTCAAACCATTCTATGCTAATGGGAAAATAAAGATTAGTTGTATTCAAGCTGATAAATTTATACCTACAAAATTTGATAGCACTGGCGAATTGCTAGGTGCTATTTTTATTGATCAAATTACAAGAGGAAATGAAATATATACAAGACTTGAATATCAAGAATTGAATGACACAATATTAATAATTAAAAATAAGGCATATAAAACTACGCTACACAATGCAAACATATTAGGGAACCAAATTCTACTTTCACAAGTGCAAGAATGGGCAAACATTCAAGAAGAGATACAAATAAATGATGTTAATAGATTATTAGGTGGTTATTTCAAAATACCTATTGCAAATCCAGTTGACAATACAAGCCCTGTAGGTGTTGCAATATTTGCAAATGCTATTGATACATTAGAAGAAATAGACAAACAATTCAGCAGAACATTATGGGAATATGAAGGCTCTGAACTTGCCGTTGATATAGATGCAACGGCATTTACAAAAGACAAAAACGGAAATGATATATTACCAAAAGGCAAAGAAAGACTATATAGAAAGTTAGACTTTGGAGACGAAAGTAAGTGGAACGTATTTAGTCCTCAAATAAGAGATACAGCATTGTTTAATGGATTAAATGAGTGGTTAAGACAATGTGAGAGTCAATGTGGGTTAGCATTTGGAACTATATCTAAAATAGAAAATATTGAAAAGACAGCAACAGAAATAAAATCAAGTAAACAAGATTATTATGTAACAGTTTCAGATATACAAGGAGCATTACAAACAGCATTAGAAGATTTGATTTATAGTATAGATATTTTAATGAGTTTGTACGGTATCAAGCATAAAGTTGGAGCACTTGCAAGTTTTGACTGGGACGATAGCATTCTAATAGATAGTGAAAAGAAACAATCACAAAGTTTAATAGAAAGGAATGCAGGCTTAATAGATGATATTGAATACTTTGTACAAACAAGAGATTATTCAGAAGAAGAAGCAACAGAATACGTAAATAAAATACGAGAACGAAGTAAAGAACAAATACCTAACGATGTGCAAGAGGAATAGTTTATGATAGAAAATAAAATACAAAGTGCAATAAAGTCTATTATAAGTATATATTCTAAAATGGAAGTAGAACTAATAGAGAAAATTGCAGAGCATTTTAAAATAAATGAAGAATTTATTAATAGTGATTATTGGTATTTTGAAAAACTAAAAGAACTTGGAGGACTAAACAATGAAACATTAAAGCTATTAGAAGAATATACAGGAAAAACAAAAAAGGAATTAGCAAAAGCAATGAAAGATATAGGCATAAGCTCTATACCTGTTGATCAATTAAATATAGCAACACAAAAAAATGCTTTATTAAATCCAGAAACAATAATAAATAGTGCAAATATACAAAATATAATACAATATAGTTATGATGAAATAGAAAAATCTTTTCTAAATTTAAACAAAACTATACAAGAACAAGTAAGGAAAACTTATACAGATATAATAACAGAAACATACATAAAAACAAATGCAGGTGTTTGTAGTTATCAGGAGGCAATATTAGACAGTTTAGACAAGCTAGGAGATAAAGGAATATCTATACTTACCTATCAAGATAAAAATGGCAATATAAAGAATTATGACGTTGTAGGAACAGTAAGAAGAGATTTGTTAGTTGCAACGAGAGGTTTGGCTGGTAAAGTAAATGAAGAAGTAATAAAGGAAAGTGGCAATCACATTGTAAGAGTCACTAATCACTTTGGAGCTAGAACTGGAGATGGAGGAGAAGATTACACAAACCATGCTTGGTGGCAAGAAAAACAATTCTTTTGTTGGAACTATGATGGAAATGCAACAGAAGAAGAAAAGAAATTACCAGATTTTATGGAACATTGCAATTATGGAGATGTTCAAGGTATAGTAGGAATCAACTGTAAACACTTATTTACGGTGTGGTATGGCTCAACTAAAAAGGAAGATTTAGGATTTACTTATGATGAAAATAAAGAAGAATACGAAAAAACACAGAAACAAAGATATTTAGAAAATGGTACTCGTAAATGGAAAAGAAAACAAGTCATAGCAAAGAAAGTGCAAGATGAAGATGGCTATAACAAAGCAAGTTTAAAAACAAAGGAGTGGCAAGACAGATTACATAAATTTACTCAAGAAAATGACTTAAGAGAAGATTATAGTAGACAACATGTAAAAGGCTATAAGTCAGTCAATACTAAAGAAAAGCAGTACATAGACATAACAGAAGAAATAATAAAAAAAGATAAACAAGATTTTAAGTTAATAGAACAACAATATTATATCAATGAAAATGGAAATCGATATAATGTAGATGGTAAATATATTTTGTTAGAACCAACAGAAAGAGAAAAAGAAGTTGCAAATATGCTAGGTGAATTATATGGTGGAAATATAAAGATAATACCAAGAATAAATGAACCTAAAGGCATAAAGACTCCAGATTATATAGTAAAAAATAAAAGATATGATTTGAAACAAATTAGCGGTAGTGGAAAATATGTAATACAAGGGAACTTAAAAGGAAAACAAAAACAAGCTGATAACTTTGTAATAGATATAACAAAATCAAAGATGAGTACAGACGAAGCTATTAGACAAGTAGAAAATATCTACAACTCAAAACATTTTTTATGGTTAGATAGGATTATTTTACTTAAAGATAAAGAATTTCTAAAAATATATAAAAGAAAATAGAAGAAGTCAACTGTGAACCTAGAGGTTCTCAACTGACTTCTTTTAATAATATTATTAACTTAATTATACTATAAATTAAGCTAATAATCAATAGTTTATGCTGAAAAATATAAAATATTCACTGTCCGCAATGACGATAAACTACAAATAAAATAAATAATAGGCTTTCGTTTGAAAGTCTATTTTTTATACAAAAATTCGACTATATGCAGGTCGTGAATAAGTGCATAACTACATCGTGAACGAAAAACACGTAAAAGTTCGTAGTAGGAGAAAGGAAACATTATGAAAAGAAAATTTTTAGAAGATTTAGGGCTAGAAACAGACGTCATTGAAAAAATAATGACTGAAGCAGGAAAAGATGTAACATCTTTAAAAGCCAGAGTAGATGATTTAACAGAACAAATAAATGTTAAAGATACTACTATTTCAGAAAAGAACAATAAAATAGCTGAACTTGAAAAAGTGGACGTCGAGGCTATTAAAACAGCTGAGTATGAAAGAGGCAAAACAGAAGGTTCTAAAGAAATCGAAGTTTTCAAAAAGCAAAATGCTTTAGACAAAGCTTTATCTAAGTATAAAGCAAAAGATGCTAGTATTTTAAGTAAAATGCTAGACATGGAAAAGGTTAAATATAATGACAAATTTGAAATTGTGGAGGGATTAGAGGAACAAGTAAACTCTATCAAAGAAAGTCACGATTATTTATTTGACAATGATAAACCTTTGCCAACATTTTCAGGTCCAACACAAGGACCGCAAGGAAAAGTAATAAGTGGAGATCCAGAAAAAATGGACTACAACACTTACAAACAATGGAGAAAACAAAATAATTAGAAAGAAAGAGGTAATAGAATATGGGAAACACAATATTAACACCACAAATAATTGCTAATGAAGCATTAATGGTATTAGAATCAAATTTAACTATGGCTAATTTAGTACATAGAGATTATTCAAAAGAATTTGTACAAGTAGGAGATACTATAACAGTAAGAAAACCAAGCAAATTTGTTGCTAAAAATTTTATAGGAGAAACAGAAGAACAAAATCTATCAGAAGGTTCAGTGCCTGTTAAATTAGATAGATACAGAGATGTTACAATCCCTGTAACATCAAAAGAAATGACATTAGATATAAAAGATTTTAGTGAACAAGTAATTACTCCTGCATTAAGTGCAATTGCTCAAGCAGTAGACATTGATTTATTAACAGTAGGAATTGAAAAAGCTGGTTCTAAAGTATCTGTATCAGCAACACCAGTTATAGGAGATATTGCTAATGTTGCAAAAGCATTAGATAAAAAGAAAGCTCCAAGAGATAACAACAGAAATTTAGTCTTAGCAGTAGATACTTTGTATAAATATAATACTTTAGATAATTTTGCTAAAGCATGTTACAAAGGAGATAGTGAAGCTTTAAAAGAAGCTGAAATTGGAAAAGTTTACACTATGAACTCATTTATGAGCCAAAATACACCTGAAAACACATCGGCAACAGCTGGAACTGCTACTGCTTATAAAGTAAAATGTACAAAAGGAGCTATTCAATTCACTGTATCTGATGGCTCTGCAAAAACAGGTACTATTAAAGCAGGAGACAAATTAATCGTTAATGGCTATTTATTTGAAGTAGCAGAAGATGCAACTTTAGCAGATGGAGCAGGAACATTAAAAGTAACTGAAAAAGTACCATTTGCAATAGAAACACCTGTAAGTGCAATGCTTATAAATAAAGCTCACTCTTTAGGCTTCCATAGAAACGGCCTAGCTCTAGTAACTAGACAACTAGAATTGCCACAAGGAGCAGCTAAAGCAGCGATTGCTTCAGCAAATGGATTAGCTGTTAGAGTTGTGTTTGATTATGATTCTAAAACAAAAACTGACAAAGTTTCTTTTGATATTATCTATGGAGTAAAAGACTTGGATGATGATCTATTAGTAGACTTTGCATAGAAAGGAAAAGGGCATGACAAGTTATATCGATTATAATTTTTATGTAGATTCATATAAGGGCGACATGCCCGAAGAAAATTTTGAAAAATTAGCATTAAGAGCAAGCGCTGAAATACAAAGAAATATTTTTAATAGAGATATAGAAAAATATAAAGATGAAGTACAAATGGCAACTTGCTCTGTTGCTGATATTTTGTTTAAAATTGAACAATTAGAATCAAGAAAAAATAAGTTAGTAAGTAGCAATGCTAATGATAAAGTTGTTTCTAGTGAAAGCGTAGGCGATTTATCAAGAACATTTGCAAACACTACTAACTTAACTGACCTTGAAAAAGAAATTTCTAACCAGAAAAATAAGATACTAGAAGAAATTAGATTATATCTATTACATACAGGCTTATTATATAGAGGTGTTTGATATGGAAGATATGTTTGACAAAGATATAACCATAATAAATCAATATATAGACAGTGACCATAAGAAAGCATACAAAGTAAGCTATGTGAAAGGCTTTTGGAGTTCTAATGATGGAGTATCTATAAATGGGACACAATTAACTAAAAGTGATGGTTTATCCGCAAGAATATTAATGAATGATAGTAGAAATAAACCATATCAAAAGCCAGAAGAGTTTAAAAAGGAGCAAAAAACGTGGACATTGCAAAACGATGATTATCTAGTAAAAGAGAAAGTAGAAGACTTTACTACTATAATTAAATTATTAGAAAATTATCAAGATGTAATAAAAATTACTAATATTGCTATTAAAGACTATGGCTCAGAAGATATGTGGCATTTTGCTATAACAGGAGCTTAATATGAAGTTGGATTATATGGTAGCTTTTAGTGGTATTCAAAAACAACAAATCATAGATAAATATGGTCTTGAAGGTGGAAGGACACAAAAAGTAATCGACAGCAGTTTTATGGGATATGTTGATAAGTATATGCCACAAGATAGCAATCAAATGATAACAAGTATGTATAATTCCACAAAAATTGGAAGTGGAGAAATTAATATAAACACACCCTATGCTCATTATCAACACGAGGGTGTTTTATATGTTGATCCTAAATACAAAAAAGGTGCTTTTCATGATCCTATAAGTGGCAGGTATTGGAGCAGACCTAATATTAAGAAGGTTCCAAGTGGTAAAAAATTAAATTATCATGGAGGAGCTCTAAGAGGAGACCATTTTGTAGAAAGAATGTTGGCAGACCATTTTGAAGATATATTAAATGCAGGTCAAAAGGAGATAGATAAATAATGTCAGAAGAAAAAGCGATGATAGAAAAAGTAAGAGATTATATGGCTAAATGCCCGTATTTAGATAAGTATGCAGAGTTGAATGTAGAATATTTAGTAGATAAAGTTAAAGCTTATTCCATAAATGAAAATGCAGGATATAATCCAATACTAAACAAATTCTTAAGAGGTTCTGAAAGACAGTTTTTGTTTACTTTTGATAGTAAATTACATTGGAACGAAGATATACAAAACAATATAGATAATTCTAAAACATTTGAAGACATAAGAAATTGGTTAGAAAATAATAAAAAGGAAAAAATTTTTCCAGGCATACCTGGGGTATATGACATTGGTGCGACTACAAATGGCTATATATTTGCTACTAATGCAAATGAAGCAATTTATCGTATCCAATGTTTTTTATATTATTTTAAGGAGGAATAAAAGTGGTAAATTTAACAAAAATAAATAGAGATGAATTAGTTGAATTTTTAAATACAAAGCCAAAAGAGCAGACAGCAAACTGGGCATTGATTGGCGTGGGAATAACTGATAAATCTACAGACTACAATGCTGAAAAGACAGAAGAAAAATGGATTATACATAGAAACAAAAATGTAACTGTAGATAGTTATGGCTTAACATCAGGAGTAGAACAAACATGCTACAAAGGTGATGAAGTATTTGAATTTATAGACAATATAAGATATAGATTATTGACTGGTTCAGATGCTGAAACAAGCTTATTAGAAATAGATAAATATAGTGTTGATGAAGCTGGAAGTACACCAAAATATAGAGCAAGATTATGGACAGTTTCAATAGAAATAGGCTCTAATGGTGGAGATAGTGCAAAAATAAATTATACAATAAACTATACAGGGGACCCAACGTTTGGAACAGTTACATTTGCAAACGGAAAACCTACATTTGCAGAAGAAACAAAAGAAGAGACAGGAAATTAAATAAAAAAACATATAAATACATTGTAATTGCAAAATTCGACAATTTTTTCAATTACAATGTATTATACTTCTTTTATATATTATAAAAGGAGGAATAATTATGGCAATGAAAGTATGCAAAGATTGTGGGACAGAAGTAAGTAAAAGTGCTAAAGTGTGCCCTAAATGTGGTAAAAGATTAAAAAATACAGTTTTAAGAGTCATTTTAGGGATATTAGTTATTGTTATTGGAATTGGAGCAATAGCAAGTGGAGGAGATAGTTCTGTACAAACAAGTAACAACAATAAACAAGAAAAATTTACTCTTATATCAGATAAAAAGACAACAGATGCCGTAGGAACAACTTATATAGAAGGGGAAATAAAAAACAATACGGACAAATCATATTCTTATGTACAAGTAACATTTAACCTATATGATGATAATGGAGCACAATTAGGAACTGCTGTTGACAATATAAACAATTTAGAGCCAAATGCAACTTGGAAATATAAAGCATTAGGTTTAGTTACTGAAAAAGTGTCAAGCTATAAACTTGTAGAAATAACAGGTTGGTAAAATAATAATTTTATTAAAAAAACACTAGAAAGACTAGTGTTTTTTTATTATGGAGGAAACATGGAAAATTATATAAAAATTAAGCCTAAAAAAGATATTTTAAAATTAGGCATAATGGATGAAGAGGATAATATTGTTAAGGACAATAATGGAAATGAAATATATTTAGAGTTTGATTTGGCAGATATAGATTTACCAATAAAATATAATAAATGTGTAGGAATGATAAATGAAGCAAAAAAAGAATTAAAAATGCAAATGGTAATAATAGATAAAAAGCAAGACCATAAAGGTAAAGGTTATTTAAGCCAGAATGAAGAAGCTAAAGTAAAAGCAATTAGAAGTTTTTATAAAAAAATGGAGACGGCAATGGACTTATTTTTAGGCGAAGGTGGAACGAGAAAATTTTTAAATGGAAGAAAGCCTTATTATGAAATGTTTGATGATATAGGTGAAGCATTAAAACCATACGAAGACAAATTTAGATTAACAATAACAGATATGACAGAAAGAATAAAAAATAAATACAAAGTAGTTGAGAGCGATGTGTTAACTGATGAATAGTTATGTTGAATATGCATTAGTTAATAATAAAAAATATAAAATAAATACAGATTTTAGGGTAGCATTGAAGTGTAATGAAGTAGCTGAAAGCAATGTTTCGGAAGAAGAAAGAGCATTGGCAATAATATATTTATTATTTGGGGAGAAAGGCTTGAGTAATTCAGATGATTGGGAAGGACTACTAAAAATTGCTACAAAATATTTAAACATAAAGAAAGAGAATAATAGCGAAGAAAAAGAAGCAAATATGTCTTTTGAAGAAGATTGGGGATATATACAAGCTTCTTTTTTTAGTGATTACAATATAGATTTATCAAAAACAAAAATGCACTGGTGGCAGTTTTTTGATTTGCTATGTGGATTGACTGAAAAATGCGTATTTAATAGAGTTAGGTTTGTTAGGGATTTTGATATTAGTCAAATAAAAGATAGCAAAGAAAGAGAAAGATGGATTGAACAAAAAAAACAAGTAGCTTTAAAGATTAAAGATACAAGCAAGACAGCAGAGCAATTACGACTAGATAGACTTTTCGAAGAGCAACTAGAAGGTAGGTGATGTAGTTGGATGGTTACCTAAAAATTAAAACTAAAATAGATAACAAAGATGTAGACAAAGGAATAGAAGAATTAGAAAATAAAGTGAAAAAATTGCAAGAAGATAATTCAAAATCAGGTACAGAACAAAATCTATTACAAAAAGAATTAGAGAATTATAAAGAATTGCAGGCAAAAGCAGATTCATATAAGCAAAAAATAAAAGAATTAAAAGCAGAAAAGATGGCTATGTTTAAAAATAATAGTGCTCTTGCTGTTTCCGTTGATACTCCTGAATATGCAAACATAAAAGCGCAAATTGCAGATATGAAACAAAAATACACACAAGCAACTGCTGAAATAGATAAACAAAGTCCAAAAATAGAAAAAGTTTATAGTAAATTAGATAAGATAAAAGCAAAGCAAACTGAAAATAATGCAAAAATACAACAATTTAAATCAAAAATAGAATCAATAAAAGCCAACAACGTTAGAAGCTCTATAGATGGAATAGGTAAAAGCATAACCGGTCAAATATCTAAAATAGGAAAAATGGCTATAGCCGTAGTAGGAATTAGGACAGCATGGGGTGCTGTAAGAAGTGCGATTAATTTAGTTAGTCAATACAATCCACAGATGTCAGCAGACTTGCAATACATGGGGTATTGCATTGCTAATATAGTAGCACCAGCAGTTCAATGGCTTACTAGGTTATTGTATACAGCTTTAAGTTATATAAATGCAATAATGCAAGCTTGGTTCGGAATTAATATATTTGCAAATTCAAGTGCAAAAGCATTTAAGAAAATGCAATCAAGTGCAGGAGGAACAGCAAAATCTGCTAAAGAAATACAAAAATCATTGCAAGGCTTTGACGAAATGAATGTATTGTCAGACAATTCAAATGATTCTTCAGGAGGCAGTGGTATTGCAACACCGAGTATGGATTTAAGTAATATGCAAGGAGAAATACCAGAATGGCTAAAATGGATTATAGACAATAAAGATTTAATTTTATCGGTTATTTCAGGAATTACAGTTGGACTCTTAGCATGGAAATTAGGTTTAGATGGAATAAAAGCATTAGGAATAGGGGTACTAATATCAGGAATTGTATACACAATCCAAAGTTTAATTTCATATTTAAATGATGGATCTTGGGAGAATTTTGGAAAAATAATTCAAGGAATTGGTGTAGCCTTATTAGGACTCGCAATAGTAATAGGTAGTGTCCCATTAGCTGTTGCAGGAGCTATTACATTAATTGTAGGAACTATAGTTAAGTACTGGGAGCAAATAAAGGCATTCTTACAAAATGGAATTGACTGGCTAACAGGTAAAAGTGATTGGGTCCATGAAATGTTTGGAGACACTATTGGAAATATATATGATATGTTTGTTAATAGCTTGCAAAACTTATTAAATTTATTCGATAGTATATTTACAATGGTAAAGGGAATATTTGATGGATTTATAATGTTTATCAAAGGTGTATTTACTGGCGATTGGAAAATGGCTTGGGAAGGAATAAAAAAAATCTTTACAAGTATTTGGGAAGGAATAAAAGGAGTGTTCTTTGCTGTTTGGAATCAAATAAAAAATGTTGTAGCAACTGTTGGAAAAACAGTAGGAAACATTATAGCGAATACATTTAAAGCTGTTGTAAATGGAGTTTTAAGAGCAATTGAAAGCATATTAAATTTTCCTATAAAGTCAATTAATAGGTTAATTGGAGTAATAAATAATGTGCCAGGAATTAATTTGGGTTATTTAAGTACTTTTAATTTACCGCGACTTGCAAAAGGTGGTATTATTTCTCAACCTACGCAAGCAATTATAGGAGAAGCAGGAAGAGAAGCGGTTGTACCCTTAGAAAACAATATGGAATGGCTAGATATACTAGCAGATAAACTTGCATCAAAAATTGGAGGCAATGGGGGCTCTTATATAATTAATATGGATGGTAGAGTAATACAAAGAGGAATTGCAAAAAGACAGCAAGAACTAGCTTTTGTTAGAAACGGGAGGTAGATATGTTAGTAGATAAAAATAGTTTAATAATAGACGGAGTTAAAATGGCTCAATACATAACAAAGGCTAAATTTGGCTATCACAAAATCTGGGGAAAGGATACAGGCAGAGCACTGTCAGGAGATAATTCTGGAACATTGAAAGGTATATATCCTAAAATAACCATGACTTTTAGAAAATTAAATGATGAAGAGATAAGCATAGTCCTATCTCTTTTTAATAAGGCTGAAAACAAAGTGACATTTTATAACCCAGATTTGAAGAAAAAAATACAAAATATGTCTTGCTATTCAAATGACCAGGAGTATGATCAGTCACTTCTAGGAAAAATTGAAGGTTATAGCAGTGCAGTGATTTCAAACAAGAAAAGGGAGTATTATGAATGATAAATGTACAAGAAAATTTTAAAATTGACTTAAGAACGTACGGCAGGCAATTTAATATAAAATTAAAAGTAAATAATTCTGATTTTAATGCAGATAATTTAAATTATATAAAACCTTCATTTACTACACCCTTATTCAAAACAATAATGCATCAAATAGAACTTGATTCAAAGGTATTCATGTCCAAAGGCACTAAAATTAGCGGAAGAATAGGGGTAAAAGTTAATGAAAAGAACTATAAATATATTGATTTAAATAATTATTATGTACAAAGTTGTGAAAGACAAGAAGATACAAATTCATATAGAGTTTTGGCATATAGCAAAATGAAAGAAGCTATGGTTGACTATGATTTGAGCTTTGCAGGAAAGATAACTGTTAGAAATTATCTAATAAAAGTATGTGAAAGATTAGGCTGGAATACTGATAATATTCCAGCCACTTTTATTAACTCTGAAAAAATGATAGATCCTAATTTACATACAGGAATAAAATATAGTTTTAGAGATGCTTTAGATGAAATTGCAACAATTACATGTAGTTTCTTAATGTTTAAGGGAGATAATTTTTATTTATTATATTTAACAGAAACAAACGAGACAATTGATGAGAGTTATCTAGATGAGGACAATGTTACGATAGGGGAAAAATATCTTATAAATTCATTAGTATTTAGCAGAGCTGAAGAAAGCGATAATATTTACAGAAAAGATAATACAAGCATTACTGCAAATGGGTTGCATGAATATAGAATAGCAGATTGTCAATTATTAAGTACAAATGATAGAGCTGATTATATAGATGAAATGTTTAACTATTTAAAAACATTGGAATTTTATATTTTTGATGTTCAAAGTAAAGGAATTTTATTTTTAGAGGCGTGTGATTTGTTTAATTTTAAATTGAACAATACAACATATAAAGTAGCTTTGCTAAATGATGAAATAAACATAGATGATGGATTAACAGAGAACTTGTTTTTAGAAAAACCAGAAGAAACTGAAACAGAATATAAATATGCAGATAGTACAGACAAGAAGATAAATCAAACATATATATTAGTTGATAAGCAGAATCAAAGAATAACCCAACTAACCGAAGAAACAACAGAAAATTCTCAAAAGCTAACCAAAACAGAACAAGACGTAAATGGATTAACTACAAAAGTATCATCAGTAGAGCAATCAGTAGAAAACATAACAAATACACAAAACACAGCTACAGGAAAGAATATACACTTAGAAGATAGTAGCGATGACCCATTAGTAAGTATAAAAGTAAAAGGCTCGACAAGCCAAGCTACAAGGAGTGAAAATAACTTATTAAATGTTACAGCAAAAACAACTACAACACAAGGGCTAACATTTACAGTAAATGAAGATAAATCAATCACTATAAACGGAACTAATACTGGCACTGGAACTTACTATTTTAGAATAGCCAATAACTTTGTATTATCTGCAGGGGACTATACTTTAAGCAATAAAAATTCAAGCGTAAATAATAATTCTGGTTTTATTTTTTATGACGATGGAAATAATTTTCCAAGAACAAATATAAGTAATGCAACATTTACAAAAGATACAACAATAAAACCTTATTTAAAAGTTAATGCAGGTGTAACAGTAAATAACCAAACAGTTTATCCAATGATAATAAAAGGAACATATACAGAAGAAACACTTCCACCATACGAACAATACGGAGCAAGTCCAAGTCCAGATTACCCAAGTCCAATAGAAAATGTAGAAGGAAAGAATAAGCTAGATTACAAAACAGTTTCAAATACTCCTAATACAGTTGTCTCATTGATAGAAAATGGATTTAATGTAAAAGGAAATTATGCAGGAAAAATTGTTGTAAATGGTTTAAAACAAAACACAGATTATAATCTGCAATATATTTTACAAAATATTACAGGAAATACGCATAATGTAACTATATTTGCAAATCAAGAAACTACAACAATAATAAAGATGTTTTCAACTCTTACAGGTGGTAAATTTAATACTGGAAACTATACAGAAATAAATATATGGTTCTATGCAAATTTGGGTCAGCAAGGAGAAGCTAATTTTACTAATATTCAGTTAGAAGAAGGCACAGTAGCAACAGATTATGTACCATATAATTCTCTAGAGATAAAAGATGTAGGAGAGAACTTGTTTGATATAAATAATAGATTACAAGGCACAATAAATAATGACGGGGATTTAGAATTTACTACTAACACAAATAAATTTTATGAATACGATTTTAAAGAGAATACTCAATATACATTAAGTGCATTTGTTAGAAATACAAATACAACAGGCAATGTAAGGTTAAGAATATGGTATACCGATAAAACTAATAGTGGAGAGGTTTTATTAAATAGAACAACTGAATATAAATACTTAACATTTACGAGTTTAGCAAACAAAACTATTGATTATATATCTGTAAATTATGGTTCTTCGGGAAATATGTATATAAAAAATGGTGAGTTAAGCATTGTTGAAGGCACAACAGCAAAAACATATAAACCATACCAAGAACAAAAAGTAGATTTTCCGCTATCAGAAGGACAAAAATTATATGAAGGCTCTTATTTAGCAAGTGATGGAATACATCATAAGAGAAAACAGATTATCCTTACAGGCAATGAAAATTGGGTATTAACATCTACTGGTAATCAAGTCTTAACAAAAAGATTTAGTGCACAAATGACTTCTCCTGCTATGAAGTTGAATAGTCAAAACAACGCTACATGTACACATTTTATTAATATTGATGATTCTACTAAAGATGTAGAAAGTATTTATTTTGCACCGCTAGTAGGCATTACATATATGGCATTAAGAATGGATATAAATAAAGTGAGTACAGTTGAAGAATTAAAATCTTATTTAGCAACTCAATATGCAAATGGTACACCAGTAATTGTAGAATACGAACTAGCAACAGAGGAAATAGTACCTTACACCACCGAACAGCAAGAAGCTTGGGATAAGATAGAACAATTACATACATATAAAAACGTAACAAATATATTTAGTGACACAGAATTAGATATAGTTTACGTTAGAGATAATGGCTTATCAGATATGTATGAAACAAAGCAAAATGCAAGTAAAAACTATACGAAAACAAGTACAGAGATACAACAATTAGATGATAGCATAAAGAGAACTATAAGCCAAATAGGAGATAGGTCTCAAAAAATAACAACTGTAACAGAAGACATAGACGGAATAAAAAATGAAGTATCTAACATACAAGATTTAACCCAAACGACAAATGGAACAAAGACAATTGTATTAAGTAATTGTGTAAAAGGTAATTTGCTAAAATTACAAATCAAAGGAAATAACACAGTATTTAAATACTTGTACCCTTCTGATGATTTGTATCCTTCAGATAACTTACTTCCAATGGGTGACAGCAGAATATTAGTAAATGGAACTGTTTATGAATTAGGAATAACAGACGTATTAAGAAAAAACGGAGAAGTTTACGATGAGTTCATTTTAGAAAAGGGACAAGCTAAAGTAATTCGTAGAATAAATACAGATGGAACAGTAAAAACAGAGGAAATGACTGAAGATTTAGGTAAATTAAGTATTTCATTAAATGAAGGTACAAACACAATTAAGATACTAAATTATACTGCAGAAATCACTGCTAAATATGCTATTAAAAATGATTATACAGATATATTTGCAACTAAAGTTGAAATGAACTCTAGTATAACACAAACAGCTGATGAAATAAACCTTGAAGTAAGAAAGAAGGTTGATGAAAATGAGGTTATTTCAAAAATTAATCAAAGTGCTGAAGCAATTTCAATTAATGCGGACAAAATAAATTTAAACGGAGCAGTTACAGCAAATGAAAACTTTAAAATAAAAACAGATGGTTCAATGGAAGCTAAAAATGGAACATTTACTGGTGGGAATATATCATTATCTGGAGGAACAAATCAAAATAATGCAAAATTTATTATTGAAGACCCTACTAACAATCAAAAATTTGCTTATATAACACCTAATTCTATTCAAGCTGGAGATAGTTCTGGTAATGATGGATATTTTGCTTTTAATGAAGGAGTTTTAAATGTAGGAAAAGGCAACAACGGAAGTTATTTACAATTGACGCAAAGAGATGATGGAACAAGAGGGAAATTTTATATGTCAGTTACAGATGCTTATGTAACACAAGGTTCTATGCACGCATTAGAATATCATTATGATAGTTTGGCAGAAAAGAAAAAAAATATAAAGTTATATGAAAAAAATGCTATAAATATAATAAAAAATACAGATGTATATGAATTTAATTATAAATCACAAGAAGATAATTATAAAAAAAATATAGGTTTTGTAATTGGAGATAATTATAGAACTTCAAAAGAAATATTTACAAATGATAAAGTAGGAATAAATTCATATTCAGTTTTAGGAGTTTTATGGAAAGCAGTAAAAGAACAACAAAAACAAATAGAAGAGTTTCAACAAAGATTTAAAAAATTAGAAGGAGGGCAAGATAAATGAGTTTAGTAAAAACAATATTAACTAAAATTGGATTTGATAATGGAAGTCAACCAGCTATAAATGATACTAATTTAAATCAAATGCAAACTAATATACAAACTGCAATAAGCACGTTAGAAACGAATATAGAGAATGCAATAGTGGACAACCTAACAAGCATAGATTCTAAGAGTTTTTTATCTGCAAAACAAGGAAAAGTGTTGAATGATAAAATTGCAGATACAGGATGGGTAAATTTGACATTAAGTAATGGATGGGAAAATCTGGGCGGAAATTATCCACCTGCTCAATATAGGAAGATTGGAAAGCAAGTATTTCTAAGAGGATTAATAAAGAATAATTCTTCTAATACTACAACGCTATTAAATCTTGATAGCTCAATAAAACCTCTTAAGACAAATTACACTATTACAACTGAATCTGATGTAGTAAAACCTGCGTATGTTGAAGCATCTGGAATTATTAATATAGCAAGCTACACGAAAGGTAATTGGGTAAATTTAGGAAATATATCTTATTTTATAGATTGAGAGCAAGAACAAATAGAATAACTAAAAAAAGAAAATAACCTTATGCAAAAAAAATAAAAAAATTAGAAAATGAGCAAAAGGGGTGAGAAAAGTTGGACAATACGGAAGTGTTAGAAAGAGTGATAAAAGTAGAACAGAGTGATAAATCTGCACATCACAGACTAGATGAACATGAACAACAAATCAATGAACTGAAGAAAACATATTCAATAATGGAAAAAATGGCTTATAGGATGGAAAATGTTGAAAAAAATGTAGAAGGAATAAAAGAAAAACTTGACAAACATGACAAAGCCATATCTGAAGAAGCAAACAAAGATGATAAAGAAAAAAGCAAAAAATGGGACAAAGTAATAGATTATTTGTTCTATTTTATTTTGGCTGCTTTATTGGCTTATATAGCCAATAAAATAGGAATAAATTAAAGGAGGAATTTTTATGGAAAAAATAAAAAAAATAGCAAAATATGCGACAAACATACTAGCAATAGTGAGTGCATTAGTAGCAGGAATTAATGCAGTAGAAGGAATAACAATACCTTACGCAATACAAATAGTACAAATTATAGCAGTTGTACAAGGAGTAATAGGTACATACTTATTAGGACAAAAAGCCATAGCTGAAAAGGAGGAAAAATAGTATGAATATAATTGAAAGGACTTACTCGTTGAATGGAGGATTAAGTAATAGAAATACAACTAATAGAATTATATTACATCATGCTGCAGTGTCAAATTGCTCAGCAGATGATGTAGATAGATGGCATAAAAACAAAGGCTGGACATGCATTGGATATCATTTCTTTGTAAGAAAAGATGGGGTTATATATAGAGGAAGAAGAGAAGGGGCTGTCGGAGCACATGCTTATGGATCTAATACAGATAGTATTGGAATTTGTGCTGAAGGCAACTTTGAAAATGAAACAATGGGAGATGTACAAAAACAAGCGTTAAAAGAATTAGTTGCATACTTAAAAAATAAATATGTTATTACTAAAGTTCAAAGGCATAGAGACGTAAATGCAACAGCTTGTCCTGGAAAGAACTATCCTTTTGAAGAAATTGCAAATGCTACTGTTAAATCTATTGAAAACAAACCTATCGAAAATAAAACAGAAGGTTATTTAGTTAAAGTGACAGCAAATGCTTTAAATATAAGAGCAGGAGCAGGTACTAATTATAATATAGTAGGTTGTATTAGAGATAAAGGAACATATACTATAATAGAAACACAAGGGAACTGGGGAAAATTAAAATCTGGTGCTGGATGGATTTGTTTAGACTATACTAATAAAAAAAATAGTGAAGTACAAAACTCTTCAAGATATGTTTTAGGAAAGTATGTAGTAAATACTAAATCAGGATTAAATGTTAGAAGCGGAGCTGGTACTAATTATAAAATTGTAAAAACATATATTAATGGAACAAGATTTGATACTTATGAAATTAAAGGTAATTGGGCAAAAACTCCAAGCGGTTGGGTTTGTTTAGATTATTGCAAATTAGTGAATAAGTACTAAAAACACCCTAAAATCAAGCCATACAACTACTCTAATCAAAAATAAAAAGAGCTTAGAAACGATTTTGAAAGGCCGAATTTTGGGCAAAATTTAGAAGAAAAATAGATTTTATTATCAGAACAAAATTATGCTATGTTATATTTTTTTTAATAACAATTATTCTTTTTTTAAATCTATTATTATAAAATAATTGGCTTTGGCACAAACATATAATAAAAAGAAAACTTGAAAAATAAAAATATTAACATTAAAAATTAATTTTAAAATATTCTATAACTCCTTTCTCTTTAAAAAATTTTGCAAAAAAAGAGACCAAAGATTTCTCTTTGATCTCTTTCTCTTCATAATTAAATATTATTACTTATTTTTAAAAAAGTAAATGTTCCTTTTTGTATACTTTTTGTCATCTTTGTAAATTTATTAAAAATAAAATAAGAAAAAAGAAGCTAGTTCTGGCTTAATTTCAAGGAAATTAATTTTTATACTTTACATTTTGTAAAAAAGTATGTTAAAATGTTAATGAAATAAATAATTATAAATTTTAGTCTATTTTTATTAATATTGAACATACTATTAATAAAGATGGAGGAAAGTTTATGAAAAAAATTATTATTTTATTATTAAATGAAAATGGAGATATAGAAATCATGAATAAAAATATTGAATTAGATGAAAAAACTATGAAAGATATTTTTGAAACTTACAAAAAATTAAATATTAAAGAATTAGATAAAAAGGATAATAATAACACTTCGATATTTAGATATGATTATACAAAAAAATCTTCATTGGATATAAGCAGTTTTGCAAAAGTATAGGAGATAATATGTCAAATTGGAATGAAATACTAAAAGAATTAAAGAGTCAAGATCCAGGTGTGCCATTAGATATCGTAAGAAGAAAATATATAAAGAAACTATATAAACTAACTGGAAGGAATGTAATATGTTATTATTCTGGTTTTTTATTTAATCATAATCACCCAGATACAGGAATTAATGATACAGATGTTAGCGGTTTTATGACGGCGATACATAAATTAGATAAAACAAAAGGATTGGATTTAATTTTACATACTCCAGGAGGAGAAGTAGCAGCCACCGAAGCAATAGGTAATTATTTAAAGGCTGTTTTTAAAGATGACATAAGAGTTATTGTTCCCCAAGTAGCCATGTCAGGAGGAACAATGCTTTCTTGTATAGGAAAAGAAATAATTATGGGTAAACATTCTAGTATTGGACCAGTTGATCCTCAATTTGGAGGTATACCATGTTATGGAGTTATACAAGAATTTGAAAAAGCAAAAAAGGATATAATAGAAAATCCATCAACGATACCTATCTGGCAAATGATTATCAAAAAATATCATCCTACATTTATTGGACAATGTTATAAGGCAATAGAATTGTCAAACGAGCTAATTCAAGATTGGCTAGAAAAAGGTAAGATGTTTGAAAATGTTGAAGATAAAGAAGCTAAAATAGAAAGTATCATAACTTTTCTGAATAATAATAAAGAAACTAAGATACATTCAAGGCATATTAGCAATGAAAAGGCTAAAGAAATAGGCTTGAAAATAGTTGATTTGGAAGAAAATGATAGTTTTCAAGATGCAGTCTTATCTATTCATCATTGTTATATGCATACATTTTCAAATTCAAATGCAGTTAAAATTATAGAAAATCATAATGGAATTGCAACAATAGCAAATTCAAGACAATAAAGACTAGACACATCTAGTCTTTTATTTTTTTCAAAACACAATTCGACAAACTTTTCAAAAACAATATGCTATAATAATTAAGTATTTAGAAATAAATACTGTGGGGGCTGTAGGAAAAAACAGCAAAGACTAGCTGAGAGAGGCTAGTCTTCATTCATTTTAATATTAATCAGCAAATCAATAACTTGTGACACTTCTAAAACTTCTTTTGAATTTATTCCGTATTTATCTATTCTACGATACATTTCTTCTTTTAAGTTTTCTATATCTAATTCAGAGTAAAACAAATCATCAACTTTAACCTCAAGAGCATTTGCTATCTTATACATAGTTTTAAGAGAAGAATTAAATTTTTTATTGTTCTCTAGTTCAACTAAATATGTTCGAGCAATATTTGTCATTTTACTTAATTGATATATAGTCAAAGATTTTTTTAATCTAATATTTTTAATTACGAATACAAACATAAAATTACCTCTAAAAATTATTATGTCCATATTTTAATACAATTATTTTTTTATTTCTACGTGTCGCTGGTAGCGACATATTGAACTTCTGTAACCATTGCAAAAAGCCAATTTTATTTTGTCGAATTTCTCAAAATCATTGTGAGAGTAATATTTTGTCGAACGATTTTCCTTGACTTTGTCGAAAAAGGTAAATATAATTTAACTAGATTAAGAAACGCGTTTCTCTGATAAGGAGAAAAATAAAATGGAAAAATTAATTGTAGAAAATTTATGTAAAAATTTAAAGTGGTATGAAAGAGTTGTTGTAAAATTATTTAGCAAGACTTTTGTTAAAGTGTTTCATATAGGAAGAATAACTATATTTAATAAAAAACTAGAAGACATAAGATTATCTTCTAGCAATAAATTGTTCTAATTTCAGTCTTAAACAAGGAAGGTAGCAGGTCTTCGCTACCAATAAAAAACAGTAGATATTCATCTACTGTTTTTTGTCGTTTTGCTACTGTTTTAATAATTCTGCCAACACTGTTAAGAATGAATCCTTGTTTTGCAGTGCATAGGTGTTCTTTTGGGGATCATAACTTACATAGAGGAAAAGTCTATTTTGCGTCAAGATTTTAGAGATCCTTTTAATATCAGCCTCATAAATCCTTCGGCTATTTGTTGCTTTCAAAAAATCATCACGGATGTCTATCTTTATAGGTTTCCACTGGTCATGAACAAGTAGCTTTAACCATAGATAGCAGTGAGCATCATCATAAATGGTATAGTTTCCTTTACTACCATTTATTCTCTTATTAAATTTTTTGTAAAGCAGCATGTATTCCTCACTTGTAATGTTATAAACCTTATAAACACCTTTCCTTTCTACCGATAATCCATTGAAACTGGCCCGGTAAATCATTATTAAAACCTCCTTATAAAGTTTTAGTAATTATATCATAATATAAGAAAAAATGCAAAAAAATAAAGCTGTTCCAACAACTTGAAGAAACAGCATCATATTTTAAAATTATTTCTTTTTAACTTCTGGTATAATAATATTTTTCTTTTTTTCATCTTTAGGCTTTGGCTTTGCTGCATTTAAGTGTTCATAAACAGGAGAAAATTCTAATTCTGAACCATCACCTTTTACAACTTCAATTTCTTTATTTTCATTTTCTTGTTCTGACATAAAATCACCTCATTTATATAATAAAAATTATATTATATAAAATAATAACACAAAAAAATAAGAATGTCAAAAACATTGACTTTTAAAGTTTTAAATGCAATAATATATATTGTTAAAATAGAGAAAAGAGGAGAACAAAAGTGGAAATAGAACAAACAAAAGCAATAATAGAGGCTATACTTTTTTCTGCTGGTAGAGTAGTAGAAACAAAAGAATTAATGGCAATATTAGAATTGAGTAATGAAGATATAGATAGTATAATACAAAATATGAAAGCAGAATTTGAAGAACAAAATAGAGGAATTGAAATTATAAAAGTAGAAAATGGTTACCAAATGACAACTAAAACAGAATATTATGATTATATTTATCCTATATTTGATAATAGAGCAAAACCTAGTTTGTCAGCAGCAGCACTAGAAACACTTTCTATAATTGCATATAATCCTAAAATAACAAGAGCAGAAATAGAACAAATAAGAGGAGTAAATTCTGACGGAACAATATACAAATTATTAGAGTATAACTTGATAGAAGAAGTAGGAAGATTAGATGCACCAGGAAGACCAACAATATATTCTACAACAAAAGAATTCTTAAAAATGTTTGGAATTTCTAATTTAGAAGAATTACCAGAACTTCCAAAATATAAAATTGATGAGAACGAGCAAATAGTAATAGATGAAATTATAGAAGAAACACCAAATGAGGTGACATCTAAAAATAGTGAAATAGATGAGAACAATAAGGATTAAAAACATAATGAACCAAACTTAAAAAATACTAAAGAAATTTATAAGTAGGTGGTAAAATGAAAAGCCAAAAAGGTATAACAATGGCATCATTAGGAGTATATATAGTAGTTAGCATTATTGTTGTAGCAACGCTTGCTACTATAATGGCAAATTATAAAAACTCAATAAAGACTATGGATAATGATGCAGAATATTCATCAGAATACAATAAGTTTAATTTATACTTTTTAGAAGAAGTAAAAAAGCCAGAAAACTCAAGTATGGAACGTGCTAATTCAATAAAAACTGTAGACAATGATTACAATTCAATAAAATTTAAAACAGGAAATGAATTTATGTATAAGATAAAAGAGGAAATATTGTACTTAAATAAAAGTACTGAAGAAAAAATAAAACTTATTAAAAACGTAAAAAAATGTACATTTGAATTTAATGATATAGATCATGAGGCAAATGGTAAAAATGTAATTAGAGTAAATATACAAATAGGAGAAACAACACCAAAGGAATATACGTATGTTTTAGATGGAGAGAATAGTACAAATTCATATAGTACAGAAAATGGCTATATAGAAGGAATAATAACAATACCAAAGGCTTGGGATTCATCAAAACTAAATGAAAAAGATCCATTTAGAACAGAAGAAATAAATGGAAATTATAGTATAGCACCAATACCAAATGGATATCAGGTATCTACAATTGAAGGAGAGAACAAAATATCAACAGGACTAATTATAACAGATGGAACAAATAGATTTAAATGGTGCCAAGGCAATGAATTATTAGATTATGATGAAGCAAATTATGGAACAACTTGGACAGCAGCAATGGATGTAACTGATCTAACAAGTACAAAAGCTATATATGAAAGCCTAAAAAAATCAAAAACATTATATGGTGGCGCATATATAAAAGAAGATGAGACAACAGATACAGTAAAATCAATTTTATGGATAAAATAGTAATATTTAATAATCACCTAAATACAATATAAAAAACGTTGTAATTAGGTGATTATTTTGAATATATGTTATATAAGTGAAACGCACGAAACGTGCGACTTTGTAAAAAGAATAGTAATAAAAATAAAAAAAATATTTAATATAGTAGAATTTAGCGAGGATAATGGCAAAACAACAATAACTTTACCTTTATTTAAGTCTAATAAGATTAGAAACAAAAAGATTATAAAGATAGCCAAAAGAATTAACAAAAAATTGTATGATAATAATATTGAAAATGTAGTGTTATCAAACTATTTGGAAGAAAATGAAATATTAAAACAAAAATTATATTGCCAAAATATTAATATATTAGATGGAAGATATCTGTTTTATTTGCTTATTCCAGAAATTATTGAGTATATATTAAAAAGACAAAAAGTAAAATTACAAAATGGAGAAGTTACTTTATTAATAAATGATTTTACGCAAAACAATGCAAAAATAATTACATATATTGCTCAAAACGTAAAAAGAGTAAATATTGTTACAAATCATAGTAATAAGTTTAAAAAAATAGAAGATTATTTATATAATGAACTAGGAGTAATTCTTAATATAACAAATAATAAGAGTAAAAGCTTATCAAATGCAAACATTATTATAAATATAGATTTTCCAGAAGAAATAATAAACAAGTATGAAATAAATAGCAATGCAATAATAGTGAATATATTTAATGAGATAAAAATAAGAGCAAAAAAATTTAATGGAATTAATATTAACTATTATAAAGCATGTATACCAAAAGAGTACCAAATAGATGGTTTTCAAAACAACCTAGTATATGAAAGTAGTATTTATAAATGTAGTTACGAAAATGCTAGAAAAGATATAATTGCAAATAAAATTAGAATAAAAAAATTAGTAGGAATTAATGGAGATATTTCAGAAAATGAATTTTGTAAAAACTTAAAATATAATACTTGACAAAACTAAAATTGTGGAGTAGTATAATGAATTAAATAATATTTTAAAGGAGAAATGCCAAATGGAAGAAAAAGAAGTATTATTAACACAAGAAGGATATGATAACCTAGAAAAAGAATTAGAATATTTAAAAACAGAGAAAAGAAGTGAAATATCAGAGCGTATTAAAGTTGCATTAGGATTTGGAGATTTATCTGAGAATTCTGAATATGATGAAGCAAAAAATGCACAAGCTTCAAATGAAATTAAAATTGCAGAACTAGAAAACAAATTAAGATATGCAAAAATAATAGATGAATCTGAAATAGATACAAAAACAGTTCAAGTTGGAAATAAAGTTAAAGTACTAGATATGGAATTTGACGAAGAAGTAGAATATACAATAGTAGGTTCAACAGAAGTAGACCTATCACAAAACAGAATATCAAATGAATCTCCTATTGGATCAGCTCTATTAGGTGCAAAAAAGAACCAAGTAGTAGAAGCTCAAACACCAGGGGGAGTAGTGAAATTTAAAATTCTAGCAATAAAAAAATAGATTATTTTACCATTTTATGTAGACAAAACCTCCCAAATGTAGTATAATAGTGTTGTTAAGTAATAAAACACGAAGGTAATGAATAAAATACTATGGAAAAGTATAAGGGAGGAAACCAAATTGATTACAAATTACACAGAAAATAATTACCTAGTTTTAATAGGTAAAATTATTAGTGATAAGACATTTAGTCACGAGATTTATGGAGAAAGCTTTTATGTATTTAACTTAGAGGTGCCACGTTTAAGCGGAAATGAAGATATTATACCAATAACAATATCAGAAAGATTAATAGCAAATTTCGATTTAACAATAGGTAGAAAAGTTGTTATAGAAGGGCAATTTAGATCATATAACAGTTATGAAAATGAAAAAAACAGATTAGTATTAACAGTATTTGCCAAAGATATTATTGATTACAAAGAAGAGCAAGAAGAAAATGTTTCAAATGAAGTTGTTTTAAATGGATATGTTTGTAAAAAACCAATATATAGAAAAACACCATTTGGAAGAGAAATTTCAGATATCTTATTAGCAGTAAATAGAGCATATAATAAATCAGATTACATACCATGTATTGCATGGGGAAGAAATGCTAGATTTTGTGAAAACATGGAAGTTGGAACAGAGGTAAAAATAGTAGGCAGAGTTCAAAGCAGAACTTATGAGAAAAAGTTCGAAGATGGAAGAACAGAACAAAGAGTTGCTTATGAAGTATCAATTGGAAGCTTAGAAGTAATAAATAAAGACGAAAATAGCAACCAAAATGAAGAAGCAGAAGCAATTTAAGAAATAATAATCAAAAGGGACAGCAAAAGCTGTTCCTTTTTGTATTATAAAGACAAAAGCACATCATAGCGCATCTTAAAATTAAATAAAAATTGTATTGTAAGAAAATGTTAAATATGATATTATAGCAATAGAAAATTAAATTGACTATACAGAGGAGAATATTATGGAAAAGGGAAAAAAGACAATAGATAAAAATTCAATAAGATTTACAATAATGGCAGTTGTATTAATTGCAATTTTTTGTTTTGCAATATCTCCAGTAACTTTGCAAAATGATACATTTTATACAATAAAAATAGGTGAACATATATTACAAAATGGAATTGACATGAAAGATCCATTTTCATGGCACGAAAATTTACAATATACATATCCGCATTGGTTATATGATGTAGTAATATATTTAGTGTATAACATAGGAGGACAAGTAGGAATATATATTTCGACAATAGTATTAAGTATAACACTTGGACTTACAATGTATTTAGTGAATACAAAACTTACTAAAAACAAGCTAACATCATTTGTACTTACAATAGGAGCAATGTATTTATTAAGAAATTACATAGCAGCAAGAGCTCAACTTGTAACATTTATATTATTTATACTCACAGTATATTTTATAGAAATGTTTTTAGAAACAAAGAAAAAAAGATATGCAGTAGGATTAATAATAATACCAATAATAATTGCAAATGTACATTTGGCAGTGTTTCCATTTTACTTTGTACTATATCTACCATATATAGCAGAATACATGATATATATACTTTCAAATACAGAAATTATATTAGTTACAGCTAAAATAGATAGATTAAACAAAAAGATACTAAAAACTACTAAAGAAGAAGAAATACAAAAAATAAAAGATGAAATAAATAGATTAGAACAAAAAAATGAGAAAACAATAAATAAGAAAGAAAAAATAAATGCAAATCCATATAAAATAAAAATAAGAGGAAACAACAATGTAAAAGCATTAATAATTATAATGATTATTTGTTTATTTACAGGATTCCTTACACCACTAGGAACAACACCATATACATATTTGATAAAAACAATGCAAGGAACAACAACTCACAATATAAGCGAGCATTTACCACTAACACTTGTAGACAACCTAGAATTCATGTGCACTTTAGTACTTTTTATTGCGATACTAACATTTACAGATACTAAAATAAGATTAAGTGATTTATTCATGTTAGGTGGATTAATTTTTCTTACATTTTATACAAGAAGACAATTTTCAATGTTTACATTAATATGTGTGATGATTTTAAACAGACTAATAAACGCATTGTTAAACAAGTATGATCCGGAAGGATGTAAAAAAGCAATAGATAAGATGACAACAATAACAGGGATGATAGTTACTATTTGTTTGGTGTTAACAATAAGTGTAATACAATATAAGCCTAAGATGAAGAACCATTTTATAGATGAAAACTCATATCCAGTAGAAGCTGCAACATATATATTAGAAAATTTAGATATAAACAACATAAAGTTATACAATGAATATAATTATGGAAGTTATTTAATATTTAGAGGAATACCAGTGTTTATTGATTCAAGAGCAGATTTATATGCACCAGAATTTAATCCAGGAGTAGAAGTATTTAATGACTATATGAACCTTTCTGGAATGAATATAGATAATGTAGAAGAGAAATTAGACGAATATGGAATAACACACATGCTGATGTATAAAAAATCTAAGCTTAGAAGATTTGTAGAACAAAATACAGAGAAATATAATTTGCTTTATGAGGATGATAACTTCTGTTTATTCGAAAGAAAACAAGTAAAAGAGAGTGTATAATGAAAAGTAAAAAGATTAATTTTTTAATGATAATTACAATAATTGCAATATTGCTAGATCAATTAATAAAGATAATTATAAAAAGTAAGATATTTAATTCTAGTATAATACTAATACCACATGTACTTAATTTAACATATGTGCAAAACACAGGGGCAGCTTTTGGAATTGGAAATAATAGTACATCAATGTTTGTGGCAGTAAATGTAGTTATAATAGGACTAATTACATACTTTATATTTTCAAAAAAAGAAGAATTAAGTAAATTAATATTAATTGCTCTTCACCTAGTATTAGCGGGAGGAATTGGCAATTTAATAGATAGAATAGCAAGGGGTTTTGTAATAGACTATATAGATATATCACCATTAATAAAATATCCAGTTTTCAATTTGGCAGATATATTTGTAGTAATTGGTTGCCTAATAATTGCAGTTTTTTTAGTAAAAGATACAGTAATAAAAAAGAAAAATATAGGAGAATAAAATGCAAGAATATAAAATAAGACAAGATGAACAAAATATTAGATTAGATAAAATAATTGCAAGCATAGATAATAGTATTTCTAGGACAAGCGTGCAAAGACTTATAGAAGAAGGGAAAATCCTAGTAAATGAAAAACAAGAAAAACCTTCATACAAAGTTAATGAAGGAGACATTATTAAAATAGAAAAAGAAGAGCCACAAGAGATAGACTTAAAACCACAAGAAATACCAATAGATATAATTTATGAAGACAAAGACATTTTAATAATAAACAAAGCAAAAGGGATGGTTGTTCATCCTGGAAATGGGAATCCAGATGGAACCTTAGTAAATGCAGTTATGGCAAAATGCAAAGATAGCCTATCTGGAATAGGTGGAAAAATAAGACCAGGTGTAGTACACAGAATAGATAAAGATACATCACGGACTAATAATAATTGCCAAGAATGATAAAGCACATATTAATATCAGTGAACAAATAAAGAATAGAGAAGTAGAAAAAACATATATTGCATTAGTTAGGGGAAACGTTAAAGAAAATCAAGGAATAATAAATATGCCTATTGCAAGAAGTACAAAAGATAGAAAGAAAATGGCAGTAGATAAAAAAGGAAAAGAAGCAATTACAGAGTTTAAAGTGCTAAAAAGATATGATGGATATACTTTATTAGAAGTAAAAATAAAAACAGGAAGAACACATCAAATAAGAGTACACATGGCAGAGATAGGATATCCAATTGTAGGAGATTATACATATTCAAATGGAAAAAATCCATTTGGAGTAGTTGGTCAAATGCTACATGCAGCAAAATTAAAATTTGTACATCCTACAACCAACAAAACAGTGGAATTTGAAGCACCATTACCAGAATATTTTGAACATGTATTGCAAGAATTAGAAAACAATTAAATAAATTGTAATTTGTGTGAGGGGGAATTCTAGGGACTGTCCCTTAAAATCACCAAACCTGGGGATTTTGGCGACTGTCCTGAATTCATCCGGAACTAAACAAATTCCAATTTATTTAAATAAAGGAAAGGATTTTTATGGAAGAAATTAGACTACAAAAATATTTGGCAAACAATGGAATTGCATCTAGAAGAAAATGCGAAGAACTAATTATGCAGGGCAGAGTAAAAGTAAATGGAGAAGTAGTTAAAGAATTAGGAACAAAAATAAATCCTGATAAAGATATAATAGAATATAATGGTAAAACAATTAAAAATACAAATACAGAGCACACATATATATTGTTAAATAAACCAATAGATTATGTTACAACTGTAAAGGATCAATTTAATAGAAATACAGTACTAGATTTAGTAAAAACAAATAAAAGATTGGTACCAGTTGGAAGACTAGATATGTATACATCAGGGGCAATAATACTAACAGATGATGGGGATTTTGTATATAAAATAACACATCCAAAGCATGAAATACCTAAAACATATAATGTTACAGTAGTAGGAAAGGTTACAGGTGAAGAGATAGAGCAATTAAAAAATGGAGTTGATATAGGAGATTTTGTAACAAGCAAAGCAGAGGTAAAAATATTAAAAATAGATGAACAAAAAAATATAAGCAGATTACAGATAACAATACATGAAGGAAAAAACAGACAAATTAGAAGAATGTGCGAAGCAATAGGAAAAAAAGTAATTAGTTTACATAGAAGTAAAATAGGAAATTTAACAGTAAAAGACTTACCATTGGGAACATGGAGATATTTAACTAAAAAAGAAATAGAAACACTACTTGAAAAAAATTAACCTTATATATATAATAAAATAAACCAAAGAAAAAGGAGAAAACTTATATGGAATATGCACAAAAATTTATTCCAGAAGGTTGGGAAGAATGCACAAAGTCATTTTCACTAGATGAATTAAATAAGCTGTCTGTAAGTGGAGAGATTTTGCAAGCAAAAGTAACCAAGTGCGATAGCAACTATAACTTATATTTGGATTTAGGAAATAATATAACAGGAGTTATACCAAGAGAAGAGGTAGAGGCTGTAAATATAGACGAAACAGGTTTCCCAAAACCGAATATATGTATAAGCAAAGTTAATAAAATAGTTCAATTTAAGGTTAAAGATATTACTAAAAATGATACAGTAATACTTTCCAGAAAAGCAGTAGGAAAAGAAGCTGTAAGCTGGGTAAAGGACGAACTAAAAGAGGGTATGTGTGTAAATGGAATAGTAAGAAATATTAGACCTTATGGAGCTTTTGTAGAAATTGGAGGAGGGGTAGTTGGACTACTCCACATAGAAGATATATCAGTTGCAAGGATAAAATCTCCTTATGAAAGATTCAAAATTGGACAAAAAATAAAAATTATGATAAAATCAATAGATAGGAGAACAAATAGGGTAATTCTTACATATAAAGAGCTACTTCGGAACATGGCAAGAAAATATAAAAGGCTTTAAAGAAGGTATGAAAGCAAAAGGAATAGCAAGAGAAGTAGAAAAGTCTAAGAATGGAATATTTGTTGAGCTAAGACCTAATCTTGTAGGTTTAGCAGACTACAAAGAAGGTATTGAATACGGCGAACATATTAATGTATATATTAAGAAAATAATACCAGATAAAAAGAAGGTTAAGCTTATTATTATTTAAGGAGGGCCATAATTATGGTAGAAGATGAACAAATAAAAACAGAAGTATCACCATTTGCAATAAGAGAGGGAGAAATAAAAACATTTGATGGGAAAGACGGATATGTTTCTATGAATCAAATAATTCATAAAATAAATATAGGACATATTTCTGATATTCATTTTAAAATAATGGAATTGGTAAACGAATTTGAATTTATAACTTCAAGACAAATATATCAAATATTAGTACATAAAGGTGAAGATATAAAATCACAAGATAAGTTAAACAATAAACTAGAACAATTAATAAAATGTAAGATTTTAACAAGATATTATTTTATGGGGGAAGAAGGAAAATGCATTTATAGAATTTATTGCTTAGAAAAAATGGGTAAATACTTGTTGAATTCAAGAGGCGTAGAATGTAAATGGCAACCAACAGATAATACAAAACCAGTTGCAATGATAAAGAAGAGATTGGCAGGAAATCAAATAATAATAGCATATTTAAGAAAAGTAAGTGCTTTTGATAAATACACAGTAAAACCTGCAATAACAGCAAAAAAATTAGGAAAAGTATTTAAAGCACATGCAGGAGTAAAACTAACAAAAAACGGAAAATCAATAGACTTTATATTTGAAGCTGTAAGAAGAGAAGAGGACTGGGAAAAGAAACTAGTAGATAGATTACAATTATATAAAGACTTTTATGAAAGTTTTGTTCAATTCGATTCTGGATTTGAAACAAAACCACAGTTAATATTTGTATGTGAAGATGAAAAACATATGGTAGAAACGTTAAAAACAATAGTAACAAATAGAATGGAAATACCAGGAATAAAAACATTATTTACAACAGATTTAAGACAAAATAGTGAAACACTTGAAAAATCATTAGTAGAATTTAAAATTGATGAAGCAACAGGAAAATACAAAAAAGAAGAAATCGATTTAAAATTGTTAGGATAAATAAAAGATAAAAAAGAAATTCCAAATTGGAAATTGGAATTTCTTTTTTATTGTATAGGAAAAATCGACTTTTATCTTGACCTCATGTAAGATTTTTCCGTATACAACAAGGTTAGGCTACCTTAAAACGCCCGAACGAAGTGAGTGGCATGTATTTTGCACTTTCTTCGAAGGTATACTTAGCAAAATGCCTTTCTTATATACTTTTATTCTTTTTTCTTTTTTAAATCAAAGCTAATTGCATCTTCATTATCAAAGAAGTAGGAACTATCTGTTACGTCTGTTTGAATAGGATCAGTATCCCCTCTTTCATCCTTTGAAAATACTACTTTATTAGGTTTCCATTTTTGCTTTTCTTCTTTTTTATTGTCAGGTGATACATTTGCTATATACTTATTAAAGTTATATGTTTTTGTTTTATGAGGACTTTTATATTTGCTCTCCAAAAAGTCTACATTACCAAAGTTAACAACATTTTTTCCCTTCTTATCTTTTGTTTTATAAATAATACTCTTAAATTTAAGTCCTTGTATTTTAGCATTATGCATGTGATCTTTCCAATCCCATTTAGCGGCACCTAATGCAGAAGAATATGCACCGTCTTTTGTATCATAAGAAGGTGATATAGACCATTCTCTACGTTTTCCAAATTCTCTCATCCACCAATCCATTTCATCAGGTGTGTTGTTTCCAAATGTTATTTTAGTAGGTGAGTTTGCAAGTATTTTTTCAGATCCTAAACCAGAAACTGTTTGAGCAGAAAAAATGGTTCCAATTTTAAATTTTCTATATAATGTAAACATATCTTCAAAATTAGAAGGATCATAGTGATCGAATTCGTCCACATATAAGAAGTGAGGAATTCTATTTTTTACTAATTCACGATTGTTTTCTACAGAGCACATCATAAGCATTAAGAAAAATCTACCAAAACCTTGATCTGCTGTTCCACCAATTTCATATGGCCTTGTTGAAATAAGAACGATTTTACCTTCGTCTAAAACAGCTCCAAAGTCCATATTATTATATCTATTACAAATAATGTTTCTAGCTTCTGCTGAACGTAATAATACATCAAGTGTAGAAGAAGCAAAATGAACATATCTTTGCATATCTTTTCTTCCTTCAGAACCTTTATAGAAATATTGTTTAAAGTAAGATAATTGTAATTCATATTCTTTTGAAAGTTCTTCATCTTTTTCTAATTCTTCACACATTTCTTGTACTAAGTCAAAATTATTAAAGCATTTAAGTAAATCTTCTAAAGTTGGCATTAATCCATCATGCATTTTCCCATACATTAATTTTAAAAGTAATACTACATTTTGAATAGCTTGTAAAGAAATATCTTCTGAATATGCTAATTCAGCAGTGTGACTTGGAGGATTATATAATCCCCTAATAACTAAAGAAACAATCAAACCACAAAGAGCAGGACTACCAATAATAAATGGATTTAATCCAATTGATTCTGGGTTTGTTGGGTCTATTTCTATAAATGGCATATCATAAGCTTTTGCTACTTCTTTAATTGTATCTGTATGTTTTGAATCAGGACTTACGACTGTAATACCAAAATTTTTATATACAATAGAACCATTTGGTTCAATTTCATATATCATTTTCTTCATATATGCTTTATAAATATTTTCTTTTCCTTCAACAGGTGTAAGCATATTCAAATTAAAGTTTTTGTTTAAATATTCATTATTATAAGGTTTATTTAAGTAAGCAATATTTGTTTTTAATGCGGTATAACCCATTTCCTTAGAAACTTCACGGAAGAAGAATTTCTTTTCTATATCTCTTGCAATCATCGGTTCCATTATCATAGAAGTTTTACCAGTTCCAGAAGGACCAATTACGAGAGTAGGTTGTAATCTTCTAGATTCTAATATTTTAACAGGTTTACCTGTAGTTTTATCTTTACAAAATTCAATTTCTAGACTATAAGGACCAGTAGTACCATCTGGTGCAGATATATCTATACCAGGGTAATCACAAATTGATTCTTGAAAATTGTTAGGGAATATTGGGTCTTTAATTACTTTTAATAACCAAAGAACTACATTATAGAATGTTGTAAGTGGTATATAAATTGAAATTGCTGTAAGTGCATGTTTTATCAAGTCGGCAAATTCTGTAATAATAAACTCATGATTTGGCAATGCCATTATTCCAAGCCAAGCCAAACGATTTAGCCATTGAACTACCATTGAAACTCCAATTACATATAAGCAAATGTAATATGTATAGAAGAAAGATATTTTCGTTTCATCAGACTTACAAAACTTAGATGGATACGAAAATGCAAATGCAAGTACAGGACAAGCAAGAGCTAATGTATATCTAATTGGTCCCCAATAAGATACTGACATTCCTGTAAAAAACATTATTAGGAGTTCTACAACTCTATCTACTATTATAAATCCTGTTATTAATGTTAGAATATATGTAAAAAATGTATTTCTATCAGTCTTTAGTAATTTTAAAAATTTGTCTATATACTTCACTTAAAAATCCCCCAATTATCTATTTTTATACATATATATTATCTTATAAAATCGAGAAAAAAACAAGTCTTTTTAAAGAAAAAGTTCATATATATAAATAAGAAGACAAATTTTAATTTATTCAAATATTCAAAATTAAAACATGTTGAAAACATTGTAGGGGTCGCCGCCCTCGGCGACCCAGAGACATCGTAGACTTTGCAATGTACATGCTTTACACCAATTCAATTGCGGGTCGCCGAAGGCGATACATATTTTGCAACAATTTAATTGCGGGTTGCCGAGGGCGGCGACCCCTACTTTAGTCTGGAGGAATTAAAATAAAAAGAAAGAATAATAGAAACGATAAAACAACTGGCTTTATGCAAGGCGTTGTTGTTTTAATGCTTTCACAAGTAATTATAAAAATAGTAGGCCTAATATATAAGTTATATCTTACAAACAAACAAGGCTTTGGAGATAGAGGAAATGCAATATATTCAGCTGCATTCCAAATATATGCGCTATTTCTTACAATTTCTTCTGTTGGAGTACCAAATAGCATTTCAAAACTAGTATCTAGCAAAGTAGCAGTAGGAGATAATAAAGGTGCATATAGAATATTTAAAATAGCATTTGCATTATTTGGAATTCTTGGATTTGTTGGAAGTTCAATATTATTTTTGGGAGCAGAAATAATAGCCAATAAATATTTACAAATACCAGAAGCAAAATTAGCATTAATGGCTCTTGCACCATCAGTATTTTTAGTATCAATAGAAGCTGTGTTAAAAGGATATTTTAATGGAAGAGAAAATATATCTATCACAGCTAATTCACAGAGCCTAGAGCAAATATTTAAGACATTATTAACAATTGCAATAGTAGAAAATATAGGGAAAATATCTGGAAATAATACAATTGTTATGGCAGCTGGGGCAACATTAGCAACAACATTGGCAACATTATTTGCATTAATGTACTTATACAAGTATTTTGTAGATAGAAAAAAAGAAGTTTGGCAAGAGGTTATATCTTCTTCAAATAACAAAAAAGAAGGAATAAATAGAATTATAAAAAATATTTTATTAGTAACAATACCAATATCATTAACTGCACTTTTCTCAGCTTTAAGTAAGACAATTGATGCAATAACAATTGTGAGAATATTAAAAACAACAATAGGAGAATTAGAAGCAACAAATCAATATGGAATATTAAGCGGAAAAGTAGATGTACTAGTAGCATTACCGTTTTCTTTTAATATAGCATTTGCAACAGCTTTGGTACCTGCTATATCTTCTGCTATTGCAAAAAAACAAAAATACATAGTAGAAAAAAGAATAGAATTTTCTATATTAGTTACAATACTTATAGGAATCCCATGTACAATATACATGGGGATGTTTGCAAAAGATATTTTACTAATTTTGTTCCCAAATGCATCAAAAGGAACCGAAATGCTTCAGTTATCATCGATTACTATTATATTTATTGTGCTAACACAAACGATAAATGGAGCTTTACAAGGACTGGGAAAGGTAAACATACCTGTTATAGCATTTGCATTAGGTGGAGCAATTAAATTAATACTAAACTTAATATTATTGCCAATTAATAGAATTGGAATATATGGAGCTATAATTTCTTCAATAATTTCAGATATATTCATATTTGCAATTTGTTTCATAACACTAAAAAAACAAATTACTACAAAGCTTTATGTAAGTAAATATATTGTAAAACCCACTATTGCAGGAGTTTTTATGTCTATTACTTCATATATAATGTACAATAACATTATTAATAAAATACAAAACAATATAATTGTATTATTTGTTTCAATCTTTTCTGGAATGATGGTGTACTTTATTTTAATAATATCGTTAAAAATATTAACGGAAGAAGAAATTTACATGCTTCCTTACGGGCAAAAGCTATTCAGAACATTTAAATCTAAAAAACAACAAATGTAAGTAAAATCAACACATACAGAGCTACCAAAACATGGAAACCTACGGGGCAAAAGGATTTGTAAAAAAATAAAAAATAAAAAAAGAAGGATTTTAGCTAATTTTGGCGAATAATCTTAAATAGTAGAAACCGAAGCTGTTTTTACTGCATAAAACAAATCTTATTAGGAGGTAATTTTAAATGAACAAAGCTGAATTAGTAGCAGCAATAGCTGCAAAAACAGGAGACACAAAAAAAGGTGCTGAAGCATCAGTAAATGCATTCGTTGATGTTATAACAGATGCACTAGCAAAAGGAGACAAAGTTCAATTAGTTGGATTTGGATCTTTCGAAGTAAGAAAAAGAGCAGCTAGAAAAGGTAGAAACCCAAGAACAAAAGAAGAAATCAAAATACCTGCATCAAAAGCTCCAGTATTCAAAGCTGGTAAAGCATTAAAAGATTTAGTAAATAAAAAATAAGAATTAATACAAAATATATAAGTATGAATTCATATTATAAGAGCAAGAATTTCTTGCTCTTTTCTTTTTTTATTGTATTGACACAAATAAAAACAACATATAAAATGTAAATGATAAAATACATAATTACATATAGAAGATAAAAAATATAAATGAAATATAAAAAATAAAGAACACAAAGGAGGAAGCAAATAAGATGAACCAGCAAATTAAATATAGAAACCGTTACAATTCTCCCAAAGGAATAACAATAGTTGCATTAATAGTTACAATAGTAATAATGCTAATTTTAGTAGGTGTAACAGTAACAATTGCAATAAATGGAGGGCTAATAGGAACTGCAAAAGACTCAAAGGAAGAAACAAGATATACTCAAGTATTAGCGGAAAAAGAAATGTGGGAGCAGGAAGAAAGACCAACAGAAAGATTTGGAATAAAGTCGGAAACATTAGAAGATTTTATAACAAGGTTAGAAAATGAAAAATTACTAACAAAAAAAGAAGCAGATGAAGTAAGAAAGGATGGAATGACTACTATCGCTAAAAAATGGATTGTATTTGGAGCAAGAAAAAATGTGGCTGATGCATCTCTTTGGAAGTACAATCTAGACGAGAAAACAAATCTTGTTACAATAACTAAATACTTAGGAGTTACGGATAATCTTACAGAACTAACTATACCAAATTTCCTTCTAATAGAGGGAAAAGAATATAAAGTAACAAAAATAATGAGCTCCGATGGGAACAGTCCAATAGTTTGTTTTCCGGGTAAGGTAATAATATCGAAAGGTATTACTGAAATTGGAAAAGCTAGTTTTAATGGAGCGACTAAAGAATATGGATGGAGTCAAAAAATTACTGATATTGAAATACCTGATTCTGTTACTTTAATTTCAGACTATGCTTTTCAACATTGTAAAAGCTTAACAAAAATAAAAATTCCTGGATCGGTAAAAAAAATAGGAAATTGGTGGGACAATGTAAATGGACAAGTTTTTAACGGTTGTTCAAATTTAGAAGAGGTAATTCTTGAAGAAGGAATAGAGGAAATTTCGGGAAGAGCTTTTGATGCTTGTTCAAAAGTTAAAGAATGGAAGTTACCTAAAAGTTTGAAAAGAATTGGACCGAGAGCTTTTCAAAGCATAGGGGTGGAGGAGTTTAATATTCCAGAAAATGTAGAAAGCATAGCTGCAACATTTATTTCGTCCACAAAACTAGCTAGAATAAATGTAGATTTAAATAATAAATATTTTAAGAGCCTTGATGGAATACTATTTGATAAAGATAGTACAAAACTAATAAAATATCCAGAAAATAGGGATGGCATTTCTTATGAAGTGCCTAATACAGTAAAGACAATAGACGCAAATGCATTTATTTCATGCAAAAACTTGCAAGAGATAACGATTGCTGATTCTGTTGAGAAAATAGGAGATTCTGCCTTTTATGCCTCTAGTTTACAAAAAATTCATCTAGGAGGAGGAATTACAAATATAAATAATAAACCTTTTTATCTAGCGAGCAATTTGACTAGTATAAATGTAATAACAGAAAATGATAAATATGAAAGTGAAAATGGAATATTGTTTAATAAAGGTAAAACAATATTAATAAAATGTCCTCCAGCAATAATGGAAGGAGAGGCATACGAGATACCAAATACTGTAGTGGAAATAGGACCTCAATCATTTTATAGGAGCCAAATAAAAAATGTAATTATACCAAGTTCTGTTAAAAAAATAGATAGTGAGAGTTTCTACCAATGCGAGAACTTAGAAGAAGTGAATTTACCAGAAGGATTAGAAAGAATAGAATGGCGTGCTCTTTATGGATGTCATAAAATAAAAACAATAGTGGTACCAAGCAGTGTTACATTCATTGGTGGAGAGGCGTTTAACAATATGGGACGGATTAACTAAAATAACAATAAACAAACCAGAAAACTCTCTTTCTGGTAAACCATGGGGAGCAAGAGCGAGCGTAATTATAGAGTGGACAGGAGAACAATAAAAACAATAGAAAAGACCTGAGAGTAATTTACTCACAGGTCTTGCGTTTTACGGCTTCCATTTGACAAGTGCCAGATTCCCTAAGGAATCAGACACTATTTTTATACTATTTTTCCTTGCAGTATTCAATGCCTGAGAAGAAAACTCGGATCTAGAGAACAATGCTTTCTTCGGAGGTTTTGATTCAAATGAAAAATAGACATCATTGTCATTTGGAAACAATAGATCTACCCGAGTGTAAGGACCATTTTTAAAATCCTTAACAAACTTTTCGAATGCTGTTTCTTTCATTATTGCCACTCCTTAAAGTTATTAGATATTTTAAACGCAACCAAATATCCATTAGTATAAGTATAGCACGAAGCAGTATAAAAAGCAAAACAAAAGAGTGCTTATATCAAAATTGTATAAAATTTATTACAAATATTATGGGAGACACCACAATATGCGATCTGCAATACTCTGAATATTAATATTCCGTAAGTAAAAATACAACCACAAAGTCTTGACAATAAATAGAAACAATGATAGAATATAACGCGTTAGTGTTTAAAAGTAAATTAGCACTTTTAATTAAAAAATATAGGAGGTGAATTTTAAAGTGCCAACAATTAATCAATTAGTAAGAAAAGGTAGAAAAACAACTACAACAAAAGCAAAAGCTCCAGCTCTTTTAAAAGGTTACAACTCAAAATTAAACAGACAAACAAACCATAGAGCACCACAAAAAAGAGGAGTTTGTACAGTAGTTAAAA
Organism: Clostridium sp. CAG:452; assembly: GCA_000434035.1. GTDB lineage: Bacteria > Bacillota > Clostridia > TANB77 > CAG-508 > CAG-452. The sequence continues at coordinate 235,255 of FR893523.1, forward strand.
CAGTAACACCTAAAAAACCAAACTCAGCATTAAGAAAAGTTGCTAGGGTTAGACTATCAAATGGTTATGAAGTTACTTCATATATTCCAGGTGTAGGTCATAACTTACAAGAACATAGTGTTGTATTAATAAGAGGTGGAAGGGTAAAAGATATCCCTGGTGTTAGATACCACATTATAAGAGGTACATTAGATACAGCTGGCGTTAAAGATAGAATGCAAGCTAGATCTAAATATGGTGCAAAAAGACCAAAAAAATAAAAAATATTTTTTAAGTAGTGCTAATAAATAGATATAATATAGATATAAATTTATTGCGCTATACGGGAAGAAAAATCTTCCAGAGTAACTAAGTGTTTTTATGAAACACAAATAATAAAGATTGTGAAAAATCACATATCTTAGAAAAGGAGTGAAGAATAGTGCCAAGAAGAGGATATATAGCAAAAAGAGAAGTTTTACCAGATCCAATATATAATAGCAAAGTTGTAACAAAATTAATAAACAACATTATGTTAGATGGTAAAAAAACAGTTGCTCAAAAAATAGTATATGATGCATTTGATATCATAAAAGAAAAAGAAGGAAAAGATGCATTAGAAGTTTTTGAAGCAGCATTAAACAACATAATGCCAGTCCTTGAAGTTAAAGCAAGAAGAGTAGGTGGAGCTACATATCAAGTTCCAATCGAAATTAGAGCTGAAAGAAGACAAACATTAGGATTAAGATGGCTAGTAAACTATGCAAGAAATAGACATGAAAAAACTATGGCTGAAAAATTAGCAAACGAAATAATTGATGCTACGAACAGCACAGGTGGATCATTCAAGAAGAAAGAAGAAATGCATAGAATGGCAGAAGCTAATAAAGCTTTCGCACATTACAAATGGTAAAAAACGAATAAAAATAGGAGGAAAAAATTAATGGCAGGTAGAGCATTTCCATTAGAAAAAACAAGAAATATAGGAATAATGGCGCATATAGATGCAGGAAAAACTACTACTACTGAAAGAATTCTTTTCTATACAGGTAAAACTCATAAAATAGGAGAGGTTCATGAAGGTGAAGCTACAATGGACTGGATGGTTCAAGAGCAAGAAAGAGGTATTACAATTACTTCTGCTGCTACAACATGTCAATGGTTAGGACATAGAATAAATATCATTGATACACCAGGTCACGTTGACTTTACAGTTGAAGTTGAAAGATCTTTAAGAGTACTTGATGGATCTGTAACTGTATTCTGTGCTAAAGGTGGAGTTCAACCACAATCAGAAACTGTTTGGAGACAAGCAGATAATTATCATGTACCAAGAATGGCATATGTTAATAAAATGGATACAACTGGTGCAAATTTCTTATCTTGCGTTGAGCAAATGAGAAGCAGATTAAATGCAAATGCTATTCCAATCCAATTACCAATTGGAGCAGAAGATACATTCAAAGGAATAGTTGATTTAATAAAAATGAAAGCATTTATTCATAAAGACGATTTAGGAAAAGAAATTGAAGTAACAGAAGTTCCAGAAGATTTAAAAGAATTAGCAGAAAAGTATAGAAACGAAATGATAGAAGCTGCAGCAGAACAAGATGATGACCTAATGATGAAATATTTAGATGAAGGTGAACTTTCAGAAGAAGAAATCAAAAAAGGTTTAAGAAAAGGAACATTAGCTAATAAATTAGTTCCAGTATGTTGTGGATCATCATATAAAAACAAAGGTGTTCAAGAATTATTAAATGCTATAGTTGATTATATGCCATCTCCATTAGATATACCACATATTAAAGGTGTTACATTAGATGGAGAAGAAACAGAAAGAAAAACTTCTGATGATGAACCTTTTGCAGCATTAGCATTTAAAATTGCAACAGACCCATTCATTGGAAAATTATGTTTCTTTAGAGTATATTCAGGAACATTAGAAGCTGGTTCAACAGTATTAAATGCAAATAAAGATAAAAAAGAAAGAATGGGAAGAATAGTTTTAATGCATTCTAACCACAGAGAAGATATAGACAAAGTATATGCTGGAGATATTGCAGCAGCAGTTGGATTAAAAGAAGTTACAACTGGTGATACATTATGTGATATAAATCACCCAGTTATACTAGAATCTATGGAATTCCCAGAACCAGTTATCGAAATAGCAATTGAGCCAAAAGATAAAGTAGCTCAAGAAAAAATGGGTATAGCACTTTCAAAACTTGCAGAAGAAGACCCAACATTTAAAGCATATACAAACCATGAAACTGGTCAAACTATAATTGCAGGTATGGGAGAATTACACTTAGACATAATTGTAGACAGATTAAAGAGAGAATTCAAAGTAGAATGTAATGTAGGTAAACCACAAGTTTCTTACAAAGAAACAATTAGAAACAAAGTAAGAGTTGAAGGAAAATTCATTCGTCAATCTGGTGGACGTGGACAATATGGACATGTTTGGTTAGAAATGGAACCATTAGAGCCAGGTTCAGGAGTGCAATTTGAAAGCAAAATTGTTGGTGGTGTTGTTCCTAAAGAATACATTAAACCAACTGAAGAAGGAATTAGAGAAGCAGCAGAAAGCGGAATTCTTGCAGGATATCCAGTTATAGACTTTAAAGCAACATTAGTAGATGGATCTTACCATGATGTCGATTCATCAGAAATGGCATTCAAAATTGCAGGATCTATGGCATTTAAAGAAGGATGTAAACAAGCTAAATCTGTAATACTAGAGCCTATAATGAGAGTTGAAATAACAGTTCCAGAAGAATACATGGGAGATGTTATAGGAGATGTAAACTCAAGACGTGGTAAACTAGAAGGAATGGAAGCAAGAAATGGAATGCAAATAATAAGAGCATTTATTCCACTTGCTGAAATGTTTGGATATGCAACAGATTTACGTTCAAAAACACAAGGTAGAGGAACATATGCAATGGAACCAAGCCATTACGAAGAAGTTCCAAAATCTGTATTTGAGAAGATAGTTGCATCACGTTCTAAGAAAGAAGACTAATCAAAACGAATGAAATTGGGCATCTTGCGGTGTCAAACTTCATAAAAATTTTTTCAATATACAACCTTATAATTTCAAAAATTTTTAATTGTTTTCCTAGCAATATACCCAATTTGCTTCGTTTTGAGATGCATATAAAAATAAAAGAATAAAAGGTATTGCAAAATAACAAAAAATGTTATAGAATGCATTTATTAAAAAATTGTTATTAAATTTTTAAATATAAAATAAAAGAAGTAAGCTTTCATTATTTATTATTTATTTAAGGATGAATAACAAATAATGAAAAGTACAAATTACTTCGTAATTTGAAGGAGGAAAATTCAAATGGCAAAAGCAAAATTTGAAAGAACAAAACCACATGTTAACATTGGTACAATTGGTCACGTTGACCACGGAAAAACAACAACAACAGCAGCTATTACAAAATGGTTAGGATTATTAGGAAAGGCTCAATACACAGCATATGATCAAATCGATGGTGCTCCAGAAGAAAAAGCAAGAGGAATCACAATTAACACAGCACACGTTGAATATGAAACAGAAAAAAGACACTATGCACACGTTGACTGTCCAGGTCACGCTGACTATGTAAAAAACATGATTACAGGTGCAGCTCAAATGGATGGAGCAATATTAGTTGTTTCAGCAGCTGACGGTCCAATGCCTCAAACAAGAGAGCATATACTATTAGCAAGACAAGTTGGAGTTAAATATATCGTTGTTTACTTAAATAAATGCGATATGGTTGATGATCCAGAATTATTAGAATTAGTTGAAATGGAAGTTAGAGATTTATTATCTAGCTACGATTTCCCAGGAGATGAAGTCCCAGTTATAAAAGGATCTTCATTAAAAGTTCTAGAATCTACATCAACAGATCCAAACGCACCAGAATATCAATGCATCAAAGAATTAATGGATGCAGTAGATAGCTATATACCAACACCAGAAAGACCAACAGATGGTGACTTCTTAATGCCAGTAGAAGACGTATTCTCTATAACAGGTAGAGGAACAGTTGCTACAGGTAGAGTAGAAAGAGGAGTTGTTAAAGTTCAAGACGAAGTTGAAATAGTTGGTTTATCAACAGAGAAAAAGAAAACTGTTGTAACAGGTGTTGAAATGTTCAGAAAACTATTAGACCAAGCAGAAGCTGGAGATAATATCGGTGTTCTATTAAGAGGTATCGATAGAAAAGATATCGAAAGAGGTCAAGTTTTAGCAAAACCAGGATCAATACATCCACATACAAAATTCAAAGCACAAGTTTACGTATTAACAAAAGAAGAAGGTGGAAGACATACACCATTCTTCAATGGATATAGACCACAATTCTATTTCAGAACAACAGACGTTACAGGTGTTATCGATTTACCAGCAGGTACAGAAATGGTAATGCCAGGAGATAACGTAGATATGACTATCGAATTAATCACACCAATAGCAATGGAAAAAGGATTAAGATTTGCTATTCGTGAAGGTGGTAGAACAGTTGGATCTGGTATAGTTTCAGAAATAATTGAGTAATACCAATTAATTATAAAAAGAGGTTATTTCTAACCTCTTTTTTATATACTAGGAAATTTCTCATTTCCTAGTATATAAAAATGCTATAATCTGCGTTCTTTCACACTTCGCACCTCGCACTTCGTGAATTTCCAATTGACCAATCAAAATCATTAAAAACCTAAATTTCCTATCTTTTACTATTGATTTTTTTTCAATTAAATAATAAAATATAAAAATGAAAATATATTGTTATAAAGAAGGGAATTTAAAATGAGAATTTTATTAGATGCAATGGGTGGGGATAATGCACCTGATGCAAATATTAAAGGCGCAGTAAAAGCAATAAACGAAATTAGTTCAGAAATAGTATTAGTAGGAAACGAAAAAATAATTAATAACAGAATAAAAGAATTATATGGAAAAGATACTATATCAGAAATATCAGATAGATTAACCATAAAAAATGCAACAGAAACAATAGAAATGGAAGATATACCAACACAAGCAATTAAACACAAAAAAGATTCATCAATGGTAGTTGGATTTAATATGCTAAAAGCAGATGAAGGTGATGTATTTATCTCAGCAGGGAATTCGGGAGCATTACTTACAGGTGCTACATTATTAGTAGGAAGAATAAAAGGAGTAGACAGACCAGCAATTGCACCAATGCTTCCATCATATAAAAAAGGGTTAATGTTAGTGGATGCAGGAGCAAATACAAATTGCAAACCAATAAATCTTTTACAATTTGCACAGTTTGCAAATATATATTTGAAAAACATATATAAAATAGAAAAACCAGCAATAGGATTACTAAATATTGGTACAGAAGAGACAAAGGGAAATGACCTAATGAAAGAAAGCTATAAACTTCTAAAAGAGAAATCAGAAGAGTATGGAATAAATTTTGTAGGAAATGTAGAAGGAAGAGAAGCTTTTTCTGGGGATATTGATGCAGTTATAACAGATGGATTTACAGGAAATATATTCTTAAAAACAGTAGAAGGCTTTGGAAAACTAGTAAAACGTTCTTTAACAGAAAGTTTAAAAAAGAATCTACTAAGTACAATAGGGGCAATTCCTGCACTTCCAGGAATAAAAAGATTTACAAAGACAATGGATTACAAGGAATATGGTGGAGCGTTGTTCTTAGGAGTTAAAAAACCAGTGGTAAAAGCACATGGAAGTAGTGATGAATATCTATTTTACTTTACAATAAAACAGGCAGAAAAATTTGCAGAGTCAAAAGCAGTAGAAATTCTAAAAGAAGAATTTGAAAAAAAGGTTACAACTCAGACAACATATTAAAAATGTAGAGAAGATGTAGGGGTTGCACTACTGGGCGACCCATTCTTCGAAGGCATTTCTTAAAATAAATGAAATAAATTGTAAAAAAGTATTGACAATATATTTTAAACCATATAATATTTTAGTTAGTAAAAAATAAATAAAATAGTTTAGAAGATATATTTCTAACTTCTAGATAAATAAGGAGGTGTAATGCGACCTATGAGTTCAGAAGAAGTTTTCGATAAAGTAAAAGAAATAATAGTAGAACAATTAGGAGTAGCAGAAACTGCTATAACACCAGATGCATCTTTTATAGATGATTTAGGTGCTGATTCATTGGATATAGTTGAGTTGATAATGGCATTAGAAGAAGAATTTGATTTAGAAATTCCAGATGCTGATGCAGAAAAAGTTGTTACAGTAAACGACGTAGTAGAATACATAAAAGATAATGTGTAGTCTATAAATTTAAGAAGAAAGGACAATAACCTTTCTTTTTTTATTTCGTCTATTTACACATAAAAATATTTAGTATATAATGCTACAAAAAGAGGTGATTTACCATGCCGACTTTTGAAAATCTAAAAAGAGAAGATGAACAAGTTTATAATGCAATAATGCAGGAACTAAAAAGAGAACAAAACAAAATAGAATTAATAGCGTCAGAAAATTTTGTAAGTAATAGCGTTATGGAGGCAATGCGGAAGCTATATGACGAATAAATATGCAGAAGGATATCCTAGAGCAAGATATTATGGAGGATGTGAATGTGTAGATATTGTAGAAGATTTAGCGAGGGACAGACTAAAAGAAATTTTTGGAGCAAAACATGCAAATGTCCAACCACATTCAGGAGCTCAAGCAAATATGGCTGTATATCTTGCAGAATTAAACGTGGGAGATACAGTTTTAGGAATGAATTTATCACATGGAGGACATCTATCTCATGGAAGTAAAGTAAATTCTTCTGGAAAATTGTATAATTTTATTCCATATGGAGTAGATGAAAAAACAGGTAAAATAGATTATGAAGAAGTAGAAAGACTAGCAATTGAACACAAGCCAAAATTAATACTTGCAGGAGCAAGTGCTTATCCAAGAGAAATAGATTTTAAAAAATTTAAAGAAATTGCAGATAAAGTCGGAAGTCTTTTTATGGTAGATATGGCACACATTGCAGGATTAGTAGCAGCAGGACTTCATCAAAATCCAGTACCATATGCAGATTTTGTCACAAGCACAACTCATAAAACTCTAAGAGGACCAAGAGGAGGAATAATTTTATGCAAGGAGAAATACGCGAAAGAAATTGATAAAGCCGTATTTCCGGGAATTCAAGGTGGACCTTTAATGCACGTAATTGCAGCCAAAGCTGTATGCTTTGGTGAGGCACAAAAGCCAGAATTTAAAGAGTATCAAAATCAGATTATAAAAAATTCTAAAACACTAGCAGAAGAATTATTAAAATATGGATTTAATTTAGTATCTGGAGGAACAGATAATCATTTAGTATTAATAGATTTGAGAAATAAAGGAATAAAAGGAAAAGAATTAGAAACAAGATTAGATGATATTGGAATTACAGTAAATAAAAATGCAGTTCCATTTGATACGGAAAAACCAAGTATAACAAGTGGAATAAGAATTGGAACACCTGCAGTAACAACAAGAGGGTTTAAAGAAGGAGAAATGAAAAAAATAGCAAAATTAATAAGTATAACAGTAGAAGATTATGAAAATAAAAAAGAAGAACTAAAAAAAGAAGTATCTAAAATTTGTGAAGAATATCCTTTATATAAATAAATTTACTTACATATATAAAATTCAATTTAATTAAAACAATAAAAAAGGAGGAAGCAGAAATCAAATGCAAGTACTACAATTAAGTTTGAAAATGTAATGCAAGCCATTTCATTTCTGCGTAAATAAAATGGCAGACAAATTAGTAATAGTCGAATCCCCAGCAAAGGCAAACACAATAAAAAAATTTCTAGGTGGAAGCACAAAAGTAGTAGCTTCTATGGGACATATAAGAGATTTACCTAAATCAAAGTTGGGAATTGATACAAAAACATTTGAACCTCAATATATAAACATAAGAGGAAAAGGAGATTTAATAAAATCCTTAAAAAAAGAAGCAAAAGATGCAAAAAAAGTATATCTTGCAACTGACCCTGACCGTGAAGGAGAAGCAATTGCATGGCATTTAGCCAATATTTTAGGCATAGATGAAAATAAAATGTGTAGGGTAACATTTAATGAGATTACAAAAGATGCTGTAAAAAAAGCAATACAAAATCCAAGAAAAATAGATATGGATCTAACAGATGCACAACAAGCAAGAAGAGTATTAGATAGAATAGTTGGATATAAAATAAGTCCTGTATTATGGAAAAAAGTTCAGAAGGGATTATCTGCTGGTAGAGTACAATCTGTAGCTGTAAAATTAGTTGTAGATAGAGAAGAAGAAATAGAAAAATTTGTTCCAGAAGAATATTGGAATATATATGCTACATTGGCCACAAAAAAACCAAAAAAAAGTTTTGAAGCTAAATTCTATGGAAAAAATGATAAAAAATTAGACATACATTCAAAAGAAGAAATAGACAAAATTCTAGACGAATTAGAAAAAGCAAAATATGTAGTTAGTGAAATAAAAAATGGAGAAAAGAAGAGAAATCCGGCACCACCATTTACAACAAGTACAATGCAACAAGAGGCTTCAAGAAAATTAAATTTTGCATTAAGAAAAACAATGCAAGTAGCTCAACGGATTATATGAAGGTGTAAAAATACCAGAAAAGGGAACTGTTGGTTTAATTACATATATGAGAACTGACTCTACAAGAATATCAGAAGAAGCAAGAGCAGCAGCAAAAGTGCATATTGAAAATACATATGGAGAAGAATACTATGAAAATAGGTATTATAAAACAAATAAAGATGCACAAGATGCCCATGAAGCAATAAGACCAACATATATTGATTTAACACCAGACAAAATAAAAGAAAGCTTAACAAACGACCAATATAAATTGTACAGATTAATATATAATAGGTTTATAGCTAGTCAAATGGCAACAGCTATATTTGATACTATGCTTGTAAAAATAAACGCAAATGAGTACAATTTTAGAGCAAATGGACAAACAATAAGATTTAAAGGCTTTATGACTCTTTACGTAGAAACAGAAGATAATGAGCAAAAAGAAGAGTTTGCTAAAATACCACCACTTACAGAAAACCAAGAACTACAAAAAGAGAATATAGAAACAAAGCAAAGCTTTACAGAGCCACCACCAAGATACACAGAAGCAAGTTTGGTAAAAGCATTAGAAGAAAAAGGAATAGGAAGACCAAGTACATATTCACCAACAATAACAACAATTCTTGCAAGAAGATATATAGAAAAAATACAAAAACAGTTACATCCAACTGAACTTGGAAGAATAGTAAATAAGCTATTAATAGAGAACTTTGGAGATGTAATAAATGTTGAATTTACTGCACAAATGGAAGAAGAGTTTGATAAAATAGCAGAAGGAAAAGAAAATTGGAAAAAAGTAATTGCAGACTTCTATGGACCATTTGAAAAAGTAGTAGAAAAAGTAGACAAAGAATTAGAACATGTAAAATTAGAATATGAAGTATCAGATGTACCATGTGACAAATGTGGTAGAATGATGGTAATTAAATATGGAAAATATGGAAAGTTCTTGGCTTGCCCAGGATATCCAGAATGCCAAAATGCAAAACCATATATAGAAACAATAGACGAACCATGTCCAAAATGTGGAGGTAAAGTACAAATAAGAAAAACTAAAAAGAGAAGAAATTATTATATATGTGAGAACAATCCAAACAACGGATGCGACTACATATCTTGGACAAAACCAGTAAAAGAGAAAAAAGAAAAATAATTCAAAATTATTTTGCAAAACAGTGTAGCAAAAATGCTATGCTGTTTTTTTAATAATTGAATAAAAATTCCTATACCTGGCAAAAATATGTATAAATTACATATTGAGGTGGAAGAATTTTGAAAAAAACTAATTATAAATATTTAAATATAAAAGGTGCAGTGTTAGATAACTATCAATTAGAACAATATATGGAAAAGATTGCAACAAGCCATGATGTGGAATTAACATCTAATATTGCAACATACCCAATTCCAAGATTAAAAGATAATTATAGGTTTATAGAAAAAACTTATGATTTATTAAATAAACATATAAAAATGGGAATAAACCTATATCCAGCAGGGGAATGGTTATTAGATAACTTTTATATAATAGAAGAAACATTTAAAACTGTATGTAAAGAAATGACAATTACAAAATATAAAAAACTACCAGGAATAACAACAGGTATGTACAAAGGTTTTAGCAGAATATATGTAGTAGCATCGGAAATAGTTGCATATACAGATAATAAAATAAATGATGAAATTTTAAGTATGGCAATATCTGCGTACCAAAGAAGAAAAACTCTTGCTATGGAGGAAATATGGAATCTTTGGATTTTTTTGGAGATAGCTATTATAGAAAATATAAGAAATATATGCGAAAAGATATATTCTTCACAGGTACAAAAATATAAAGTAGAAAGTATTATAGAAAGATTAGTTGAGAAAAAAGAGGCAAATACTCAAGTTTTTAAACCAATTAAAGATGAATATAAAGAGAATGTTTCATATAAAGAAATGAAATATCCTTTTATTGAATATATGTCATATAAGTTGAAGAGCACAGGAAGAAAGGGATTACCATATTTAGAAATATTAGAAGAGCAAGTAAATAAAATGGGAATGACAATTTCTGAAGTTATAACAAAAGAGCATTATGACATTGCAGCATCTAAGGTTTCTATGGGAAATAGTATTATTAGTATAAAAGAAATATTAAGAGTAAATTTTTTAGATTTATTTGAAAATATAAATGGGGTAGAAGAAATATTAAAAAAAGATCCTGCAAATGTATATAGTAAAATGGATTATAAAACAAAAGAAGATTATAGAAATAAAATAAAACAAATATCAGAAAAGACCAAAATATCTGAAATATATATTGCAAATAAAATATTAGAGATGGCAAGAATATATCAAGGGAAAAATAGAAAAAAGACACATATAGGCTATTATTTAATAGAAGATGGGAAAGCAGAATTACTAAAAGAATTAGGTATAAAAATTATATCAAAAGAACAAAAAGCAAAAAGATATATTTTTAGTATAAATCTAATCTCTATATTACTTACAATACTATTTGTTATAAGGTTTAACTATATAAGCAAAAATGTAGTAATTTCAATAGCTTCTGGAATTATACTATATGTACCTATTTCTCAAATGTTTATGCAAGTGCTAAACTATATTTTAAGTAAAAAGGTAAAACCTAAATTAATGCCAAAATTAGATTTTAGTAAAGGCATTCCAGAAAAATATTCTACATTTATTGTAATACCAACGATTATAAATTCAAAAGATAAAGTGAAAGAACTATTTGAAAAATTAGAAGTATATTATTTAGCAAACAAAAGTGAAAATATATATTTTGCTTTGCTAGGGGATTGTACATCTAGCAAGAACGAAAAAGAGAGCTTTGACGAAGAAATAATAAAAACAGGATTAGAAGAAGCAGAAAGATTAAACAAAAAATATAAAACTTTAATAGAAGAAAATGATAAATTCTATTTTTTGTATAGAAACAGAGTTTGGAATGCAGGGGAAAAGAGTTTTTTAGGCTGGGAAAGAAAAAGAGGCTTATTATGCCAGTTTAACGATTTTATAGTAAATGGGGTAAATTTTTTTAGAGTAAACACAATAGCAAATGAAGAGAAAGATATTTGCAATAAAATTAAATATGTAATAACACTAGATTCTGACACTAATCTTGTTTTAGATTCTGCACAAGAACTAATAGGTGCAATGGCACATATTTTGAATAGACCTGTTTTAGCAAAAGAAAAAAATATTGTAGAACAAGGACATGCAATAATTCAACCGCGAATTGGAATTGATTTAGAAGCAAGTAGAAAAAATCTATTTACTAAAATTTATGCAGGACTTCGGAGGAACAGATTTATATACAAATGCTGTATCAGATATCTATTATGATAATTTTGATGAAGGGATTTTTACAGGTAAAGGGATATATGACGTAGAAATTTTTCATAAAGTATTATGTGAGGAAATACCAGAAAATACAGTATTAAGCCATGACTTACTAGAGGGAAATTATTTAAGATGTGGACTTGCAACAGATATTGTATTACTAGATGATTATCCAAGTAAATATATAAGTTATATTACCAGATTAAGCAGATGGATACGTGGAGACTGGCAAATAAAGATGTGGCTTAATAAACAAATTACAATAAAAAATGGAACCAGAAAATTAAACCCATTAAATAAATTATCTAGATTTAAAATATTGGATAATTTAAAAAGAAGTATAATGCCAGTTACTGCATTTATTGGGATAATTTTTTCTGTAATTTTAAAAATGTCAACAAGTGTAAAAATATGGCCAATAGTTACAATTTCTTTATTAGGAATAACTTTTTCAAGTGTAATTGATATATTAAATTATATAATTTTTAAAAAGAATGTAGATTCTAACTATATTTCTGCACACAAAAATATAATACCAGTTATAGGAGCCTTAAAGGCAAGTGTATTAAGAGGAATATTAGAAATAAGTTTTCTACCTAATAAAGCTATAATAACATTGAATTCAATAATAAAAACAATATATAGGACAAAAGTTAGCAAAGAACATTTATTAGAATGGCTAACAGCAGAAGAAGCAGAAAAACAAGCAAAAACGGACATTGTATCATATTATAAATTCATGTGGGCAAATGCTTTGTTTGGAATTTTAACTTTACTAATTGGTATATTTACAAAGCAAATATTTGAAGTAATACTTGGTGTTATATGGCTTTTTGGACCTATTGAAGCATATTATTTAAGCAAAGATGCAAATAAGATTGAAGCAGTAGAGAAAATATCAAAGCAAGATAAAGATTATCTTTTAGAAACAGGTGAAAAAATTTGGAATTTCTTTGATGATACAATGAATGAAGAAAATAATTTTTTACCTCCAGATAATTATCAGGAAGACAGAAAAGAAGTAATAGCAAAAAGAACATCTCCAACCAATATAGGGCTTCGGTATGCTTGCAATTGTATCTGCTTATGACTTGAAATATATAGAGTTAGAAGATGCTATAGAAAGAATAAGTAAAACATTAGAAACAATACAAAAATTGCAAAAATGGAATGGACATTTATACAATTGGTATAATACACAAACTTTAGAACCATTAAATCCAAGATATGTTTCAACAGTAGATAATGGTAATTTTATTGGGTATTTATATACTGTAAAACAATTTTTAACAAATACTGAAAAAAATCTAAAAGTAAGTGTTCCTAACACATCTGGATATATAGAAAATATTAATCAAATGATACAAATTATAGATAGCATTATACAAAGTACAGATTTTTCTGTGTTATATAACCCTAAAAAACGACTATTTTCAATAGGATTTAATATAGAAGAAAATAAATTAACAAATTCGTATTATGATTTGCTAGCTTCAGAAGCAAGACAAGCTAGTTTAGTTGCGATAGCTAAAAAAGATATACCATCAAAACATTGGAATAGCTTAAGTAGAACAATAACAAGCTTAAAAAAATATAAAGGACTTGTATCATGGTCTGGAACAGCATTTGAATATTTAATGCCAAATATAAATATAGAACAATATGAGGGCAGTTTGCTAGACGAGGCATGTAGGTTTTTAATAATGAGTCAAATGGAATATGCAAAAAAATTAGGAATACCATGGGGCGTTTCAGAAGCGGCTTTTAATTTAAGAGACTTAAATAATAATTATCAATACAAAGCATTTGGAATACCATGGTTAGGACTAAAAAGAGGTCTAGAAGATGATATGGTAGTGTCACCATATTCTGTATTTTTAAGTTTAAATTATGTACCAAAACAGGGAATAGAAAACTTAAGATTATTAGAAAGTGAAGGCATGAATAGTAAATATGGTTTTTATGAATCAATAGATTATACACTTTCTAGACTAAAATATGGCAAGAAATATGAAACAGTAAAAACATATATGGCACATCATCAGGGATTAAGTCTTTTATCAATTAATAATTTAATAAATAAAAATATACTAGTAAAAAGGTTTATGAAAAATCCAGAGATTGAAGGAATTAAAATATTATTGCAAGAAAGGATGCCAGAAAAGGCAATAATTACAAAAGAGAAAAAAGAAAAAATAGAAAAATTAAAACCAAAAGATTACGAAAACTATACAGAAAAAACATATAGCAAAATAAATTATGAATTGAATGAAGCAAATACAATATCAAATGGAAATTATACAATATGCACAAAATCAAATGGAGAAGGGTTTAGTAAATATAAAGGAATTCTAATAAACAGATTTAAAGAAACAGCAGATAAAAAACAAGGAATAATTTTTTATATAAAAAATGTATCAAACAAACGAATATGGACAAACATTCCAATAGATAAAAGGCAAGACAAGCTCAAGGTTTCTTTTACACCATCTGAAACTAAATTTACAAGAACAGATGGAAACATAGAAACAAAAACAAAAATAATTGCTTGCGCAAATGATCCAGTAGAAATAAGAAGGCTTGAATTAAAAAACAATGGAAATATGGAAGAAACGCTAGAGATAACTAACTATTTTGAACCTGTTTTATCAAAGCCTGAACAAGATTATGCTCATCAGGCATTTAATAATTTATTTATAACATTTGAAAACTTAGAAAAAGATAATATTTTAGTAAAAAGGAAGAAAAGAGGAGTAAATGATAAAGATATATATTTAGCAGTGAATTTATATACAGAACACGAAACAGTTGGAGATTTTGAATATGAAATAAGCCAAGAAAAATTTTTGGGTAAAAGAAACACATTTATTCCAGAACTAGTAGAAGATTCAAAGCCATATTCTAAAACAATGGGATTAGTTACAGAACCATGTTTAGCAACCAAAAGAACTATTAAAATAAAGCCATCTGAAACAATAATAATTGACTTAATTTTAAGTATATCAAATAATAAAGAAGAGGCAATATCAGCATTAGAAAAGTATAAAAATGAAAAAATAATAACAAAGGCCTTTGATGTGTCACGAGCAAAAGTGGAAGCAGAAAATATATACTTAGGAGTAAAAGGAAAAGAAGTAGAAACTTATCAAAAATTACTTTCTTATTTATTATTCCATAATCCATTAAGAAAACTGGTTTTAGAAAGATTGCCTAAAAGGATATATTCTCAAAGTAAGTTATGGAAATATGGGATATCAGGAGATTTACCAATTCTGTTACTAGAAATAAAGGATATAAACGATATTTATGTAGTAAAAGAATGCCTAAAAGCGTATGAGTTTTTTAAAAACAAAGATATAAAAATAGATTTAGTAATAATAAACGAGGAACCGAACTCTTATGATTCATATTTAAAATATGAAATAGAAGATGCAATAATAAATAAGCAATTGGCATATTTAAAAAACATTTTTGGTGGAATATTTACAATATGCAAAAATGAGATAGATTTAGAAGATATTGATTTACTAAAATTTAAAGCATCAGTATTTTTAAAAGCTGAATCAGGTAGCCTAGAAACAGCAATAACAGATTTGGAAGAAGAATATTTAAAAACAATTAAAAATATAGGAATAGAAGAAAATGAGCCAACAGTAGAAACCGAAAAAGAAGAAGAACTAGAAGAAAATATGGAGGAATTAAAATACTATAATGAATATGGAGGATTTAGTGAAAATGGATTAGAATACAAAATAAAAATTGGAAAAGACAATAAACTTCCAACTGCATGGAGTATGATACTTGCAAATCCTAAGTTTGGTACTTTGGTAACTCAAAACATAGGAGGATTTACATGGCATAAAAACAGTAGATTAAATCGATTATCTGCATGGAATAATGAACCTGTGCTAGATATACCTTCTGAAATTATATATTTAAAAGATAAAGAAAATGGTAAAAAATGGTCACTTTCAAATAATTTAAATGATATACAAACAAATTCGTATATAACTTATGGTTTAGGATTTGTAAACTTTAAGAATATATATAATGGAATATATCAAGAGCTAAATATTTTTGTTCCAAAAGAAGACACAGTAAAAATAAATATTTTAAACCTTAAAAACTTGCATGCTAAAAAGAGAAAACTAAAATTATTATATTATATTAAAGATGTGCTTGGAGAAGATGAAATAAAAACAAACGGAAACATACAACTAGTAAAAGAAGCGAATGTAATTTTTGCAAATAATTTATATAAGGATAGTTTTAAAAGATGTATTCCATATATTACAACCAGTGAAAATATAAGAAGCTATACAGGAGATAAAAAATCATTTATAGGAAATCAAAGTATAAAAAATCCAATTGCACTAGATTTGGTTTCATTAGACAATAGTTCTGGATTGGGACAAAATTCTTGTATTGCAATAGAATTGGAAGTTGAATTAGAAGGATATGAAAGCAAAGAAATTAGTATAGTATTTGGAGAAGAAGAGAGTAAACTAGATGCAAAAAATACTGCATATAAATATTCTAAAATAACAAATTGTACTCAAGAACTAAACAAAGAAAAAGCCTTTTGGTATGAATTAGTAAGTAGGGTACAAGTAAAAACACCAATAGAATCAATAAATATAATGCTTAATGGATGGGCAACATATCAAACAATAGTATCTAGACTATGGTCGAGAACGGGCTATCAGCAATCAGGCGGAGCAATAGGATTTAGAGATCAATTGCAAGACACAATAGGATTAAAATACACAGATATAAATTTTATGAAAGAACAAATACTAATTGCATGTAGACATCAATTTATAGAAGGGGACGTGGAACACTGGTGGCATGATGACATTAATAGAGGAATAAGAACCAGATTTTCGGATGACTTATTATGGCTTTGTTATTTGGTATATGAATATATAAATTTTACAGGAGACTATACTATTTTAGAAGAAGAACAACCTTATGTTATGGGAGAACTTTTACCAGATGGTGTTGACGAAAGATATGATGTGTATTTAGAATCAAAACAAAAAGAAAACGTATATACACATTGCATAAGAGCAATAGATAGAAGTCTAAACTTTGGAGAACATGGATTGCCTAAAATAGGCTCAGGAGACTGGAATGACGGCTTAAATACAGTAGGAAACAAACAAAAAGGTGAAAGCATTTGGTTAGGATTTTTTATATACAATATACTTGAAAAATTTATTCCTATATGTGAAAAAAGAGGAGATATATCAAGAGTAAACGAATATAAGATAAAAAAAGAAAATCTAAAAAAAGCATTAAACACAGCAGGTTGGGATGGAAGGTGGTTTAGAAGAGCATATATGGATAACCGGAGAACCTTTGCGGAAGCATAGAAAATGAAGAATGTAGAATAGATAGCATATCACAAAGTTGGGGAGTAATATCAAATGCAGCTGATAATGACAAAAAATATATATCAATGGAAAGTTTAGAAAATCATTTAATAGATACAGAGAATGGAATAATAAAATTATTGGATCCACCATTTAATAAAACAAAATTAGAGCCAGGTTATATAAAAGCATATTTACCAGGAGTAAGAGAAAATGGAGGACAATACACACATGCAGCAATGTGGGCAATAATTGCTTTTGCAAAACTTGGATTTGGAGATAAGGCTTTAGAATACTATAGAATGATTAACCCAATAGAACACACAAGAACAAAAGAAGCGGCAATAAAATATAAACAAGAACCATATGTTATACCAGCAGATATATATGGATCAAATAATCTTGTGGGAAGAGGCGGTTGGACTTGGTATACAGGCTCAAGTAGCTGGTTTTTAAATGCAGGAATAGAAAATATATTAGGGCTAAAAGTAGAAAATGAAATATTAAAGCTAGAGCCATGTATACCAAAAAAATGGGAAGAATACAGTATAAAATATAGATATAATACAAGCATATATAATATAAAAATTAAAAATCCAAATGGAAAAAACAGCGGAGTAAAAGAATTTTATTTAAATGGAAACAAAATAGAAGAAAAACAAATAAAATTGAAAGACAATAAAACAATAAATGAAATAGAAATAATTTTATAAATGTCATATTTCCGTAATAAATTTGTAAAAAAAACTTGTCTAAATTTAAGTTATATGATATAAAGAATGTATAAAATTGAAACAAAGAAGGGTGGGGCTTTCTAGTGGAAAATATTGAAGAAAAAGATAAAAAGACAATTTTAATAGTTGATGATGAAAAGCCAATAGTAGAAATATTAGTATACAATCTACAAAAAGAAGGATATAATACATTAGAGGCAAATGATGGACTTACAGCAGTAGAAATAGCTACTACAAAAAAACCAGATTTAATATTATTAGATATAATGCTACCTAAAATGGATGGATTAACAGTATGTAAAAAAATAAGAGCTTCTCTTAATGTACCAATTCTTATGCTTACAGCAAAAGATGAAGAAATAGATAAAATATTAGGATTAGAACTAGGTGCAGATGATTATATAACAAAACCATTTAGTGTAAGAGAATTAATGGCAAGAATAAAAGCAAATTTAAGAAAATCAGAAATAAAAGAAAGTCCAGCAGAAGCAAACGAAGACAAAACTAAAAAGATTGTTGTAGGAAGCTTAACACTAGATTTAGATAAATTCGAAGCAAAAGTAGATGGAGAAGTTATTGACTTAACATTAAGAGAATTTGAAGTGTTAAAATTTTTAGCAAGCCAAGCAGGACAAGTAATAACAAGAGAAGTATTACTAGAAAAAGTTTGGGGTTATGAATATTATGGAGATATAAGAACAGTAGACGTTACAGTAAGAAGAATTAGAGGAAAGATAGAAAAAGATACTGCAAATCCAAAAATATTAATAACGAAAAGAGGCGTAGGATATTATATAAAAGCAAATTAATATATAAATTGTAATTTATGGAGGGGGAATTCTAGGGACTGTCCCTTAAAATCACCAAACCTGGGGATTTTGGCGACTGTCCTGAATTCACCCGAAACTAAACAAATTACAATTTATTTTTTTGAGGTGAAAAAATGTTTAAAAGTGTTCAAATAAAAATGATATTAATAATTATTGCACTTGCAGTAGTAATGCTTGCAATTCCAGAATATATATATTTAGCAAGATTAAATAATTTAAATGTAGCACAAAACCCTGAAATGTTAGCACAAAGCATTGTAACATGGAAAATTGTTTTATCAATATTAACAGGAAGTTTTTTAATCATATCTACAATAATTGTTATATTCACATCTAAAAATGTAGTATCACCAATTTCTAAATTAATAAAAAAGGTAGAAAGAATAGCAGCAGGAGATGAAACAGAACAAATAGAACTAAAAGAAGTTGATAATGGAAAATCAAATACAGAAATAGATGAATTAGTAAAAGCATTTAACGTAATGACAGCAGGATTAAAAGAAAATCTAAATGAAGTAACAAGACAAAAAATGCAAATAGAAACAATTTTACTTCATATGACAGATGGAATTATAGCATTTAATATAGATGGCAGTATAATACATATAAATCCAGCTGCAAGTAGACTTTTAAAAATAACAGCAGATGATAATACATTTGACAAGATATTCAAAAAACTAAAAATAGATATGAATATGGAAAAAATAATATATTTAGAAAATTGGACCTCAACAGAGCAAAAAGTAAATATAGATGATACATATGTAAATATGTTTTTTGCTCCATTTAAAGACGAAAATAATAGACCAGCAGGAGTAATGGTACTAATTCAGGATATAACAGAACATGTAAGACTAGATAATATGAGAAAAGAATTTGTGGCAGATGTATCACATGAATTAAAAACTCCACTTACATCAATTTTGGGTTATTCAGAAACACTTGCAACAAGTGAATATGACAAAGAATTGCAAACGAAGTTCTTAAATGTTATATCATCAGAAGCAGTAAGAATGACTAAACTTGTAAATGATTTATTAACACTTTCTAAGTATGATAATAAAAAAACAAATACAGAAAAGACTGAATTCGATTTAGGAGAACTTGTAAAACAAGCACAAGAAAATTTACAAATAGAAATGGACAAAAAACATCAAAAAGTAGAATGCTTTGTAACTGCAAACGTTCCAAATGTTTATGCAGATAGAGATGGTATAGAAAGAGTAGTACTAAATATATTATCAAACAGTATAAAATATACTGGTGAAGGTGGAACAATAAAAATATATGTAGGATTTGTATATAATGATGCATATATAAAAGTAATTGATAATGGGATAGGAATTCCAGAAGAAGACCTAAACAAAATATTTGAAAGATTTTATAGAGTAGATAAAGCAAGAACAAGAGAAATGGGCGGAACAGGACTAGGACTTTCAATAGCGAAAGAAATATTAGATCAGAACAATGGAAGAATTGATATAAAGAGCAAAGTACACGAAGGAACAGAAGTAGTAATTACAATACCAACAAAAAGTAAATAAATTGTAATTTGTGTGAGGGGGAATTCTAGGGACTGTCCCTTAAAATCACCAAACCTGGGGATTTTGGCGACTGTCCTGAATTCATCCGGAATTAAACAAATTCCAATTTATACAATGAAATAATTGAAAAAATGTAGATAGTAATGTATAATGAGAAAGTAATGTATTCGAAAGAAGGAAAAACAATGGAAGAAAAAGCAGATTCAAAAATAAAAGATATATTAGAATGGGCATATTGCATAATAATAGCAGTAGTCTTAGCATTGCTATTTAGATATTATATAGGAACACCAACAATAGTAAAACAACCATCAATGTACAATACCTTAGAAGAAGGACAAAGACTTATTCTAAGCAGATGGACAAGAACTGTAAAAGGAACATACAAAAGAGGAGATATAATAACATTTGAAGCACCAAGTCAAACACAAATGTCTACATTTGATGTAGATATGAATAATCCAGTTGCAATATATGATTATAAACCAAAGGGAATTTTTGCTAAATTTTCATATTATGTATTAGAATTTAATAAAACAAGCTATATAAAAAGAGTAATAGGTGTAGCTGGAGACCATATAAAAATTGAAAGTGGCAAAGTTTATTTGAATGGACAAGAATTAAATGAACCATATTTAAGAGATGGAATAAAAACAGAACAAAAAGTATTTACAGACATTATTGTTCCAGAAAATTGTGTGTTTGTTATGGGCGACAATAGACCACAAAGTATGGACAGTAGAAGCTTTGGATGTATCCCACTAGAGAAAGTTGAAAGCAAAGTAGTAATTAGATTTTGGCCATTAAATAAATTTGGAAAAGTTAAATAATCAATTTTAGGAAGATTAATATGATTTTTGAAAATATTATAGGAAACGAAAAAAATAAAAAATTACTAGAAGACATTATAACTAAAAACAAAATTGCTAATGCATATATGTTTATTGGACAAGAAAGTATTGGTAAGTTTTTATTTGCAAAAGAATTTGCAAAAGCTATATTATGTCTAAATGAAAACAAACCATGCAGCAAGTGTAAATCATGCTTAGAACTTGAGAATTCAAATAATCCGGATTTAACAATAATTGAACCAGATGGAAATAACGTAAAAATAGAACAAATAAGAGAACTAAATAAAAAAGTAGTAGAAAAACCAATAGTATCAACAAAAAAAGTATATATAATAAATGATGGACAAAACATAACAAAAGAAGCTCAAAACGCATTACTAAAAACATTAGAGGAGCCACCAGAATATGTTACAATAATACTAATTACAACAAGTGAAAGTGCTTTTTTACCAACAATAAAATCAAGATGTACTAAAATAAACTTTAACAAACTTACTAAAGAAGAAATGTTAAATATATTAAAAAACAAATACAATTATCAAGATATTGCAGATATAGTATATAAAATATCAAATGGAAGCATAAATAAGTCAATTCAGGTAATAGAGCGACAAAGCGAATTTGAAACTATAAATAAAACATTTAGCAATCTGGAAAATACAAATATAATTGACCTAATAAACAGCAAAGAAGAAATTTTTAAAGATAAAGAAGAAATAAATAATATATTAGATTATATTATTACAATTTTTTTTGAGAAAATCAAACAGAATGTCAAATATGTTGAATGTATTGAAATCACAGAAAAAACAAAAGAAAGATTAAGAAAAAACGGTAATTATGATATGACAATAGATAATTTTATGTTAAGTATATGGGAGGAAATAAATGGCTAATATTATAGGCGTTAGATTTAAAAAACCAGGTAAAATATATTTTTTTGACCCTGATGGAATAGAAATAGAACAAGGAGAACATGTTATTGTAGAAACAGCAATGGGAAAAGAATACGGAGAGGTAGCAATAGCAAATAGAACCATTCCAGATGATAAATTAGTAAAACCTTTGAAAAAAATAATTAGAGTTGCAACAAACAAAGATAAAAAACAGCATGAAGAAAACAAAGAGAAAGAAAAAGAAGCTTTAAAAATTTGTGAAAAGAAAATAAAAGAACATGGGTTAGATATGAAACTAACAGATGTAGAATATAAATTCGATAGAAGTAAATTGCTTTTCTTTTTTAAAGCAGATGGAAGAATAGATTTTAGAGATTTAGTAAAAGATTTAGCAGCAATATTTAAAACAAGAATAGAATTAAGACAAATAGGAGTAAGAGACGAAGTGAAAAATCTAGGCGGAAACGGAATGTGTGGAAGAGAATTATGTTGTTGTTCTTTTTTAGGAAATTTTGAAACAGTATCAATAAAAATGGCAAAAGAACAAAACATATCATTAAATCCATCTAAAATATCTGGTAATTGTGGAAGATTAATGTGTTGCTTAAAATATGAACAAGAAGTATATGAAGAAAAACTTAAAAGATTACCAAAAGTTGGAGCAATAGTAAAAACAGAAGATGGAGAAGGCGAAGTTTGTGGTGTAGAAACACTAAAAGAAATAGTAAAAGTAAAACTTCATGATGGAGAAGACACTTTCTTTAAAAAATACAATTCAAAAGATATAAAAATTATAAAAAATGCAGAAAAAGAGGATGACAGTATAGAAACAGATAATCCAGAAGATCTAAAAGAATTACAAGAATTAGAAAAATTAGAAAAAATGGATGAAAAAAATAAAAAATAATTTAGATATTAATTTTTATAATAAAGTTTTAAAGGAGGGAAAAATATGGCATACAAAATAACAGATAAATGTATATCTTGTGGAGCATGTGCAGCAGAATGCCCAGTAGGATGTATTTCACAAGGAGAAGACAAATACATAATAGATGCAAATTCATGTATTGGTTGTGGTACTTGTGCAGGAGTTTGCCCAGTTGAAGCACCAGAAGAAGAATAAAATAAAAAAGAAAGAAGTGCGGTTTCTAATTAGGACATAACCGCACTTTTTATTTATGACAAGTTAACAAAAAAAGAAGCACGGATCAAGTCTGTAAATCCATGTTTCTTCTAAAACTGCTCTGTTATCGATGAAGTCTTCTCTTGACTCTTTTAGCAAGAGCCTTGAAGAATTTAGGCATAAGCCTAAGTACCTTAACGGATTCTTCCTCGAACTGAATCAGTTTGGATTCAAAGATGAACCCAGTGATGATGAGGGCAACGACTGCTACCTCCAAAAGAGTAACCATAACAAAAGTCAACATTATCATCCTTTCAAAAGTTATATTACCCTAATTATACCACATATCAAATAAAAATTCAAATTTTAGCGAATTTGCGGGTTGACTTTTGTGTATTTTCGAAATATACTTTATTTTGTATAACAGTAAAATAAAGACATATAGATTAATAAGGAGGTTAATAAATGGACGGGTTAATAGAAATTAGATGGCATGGACGAGGAGGACAAGGTGCAAAAACAGCATCACTTCTTTTAGCAGATGCAGCATTCAACACAGGTAAGTATATTCAAGGATTTCCAGAATATGGACCAGAAAGAATGGGAGCACCAATTACAGCATATAACAGAATAAGTGATAAACCAATTACAATACATAGTAATATTTATGAACCAGACTATGTAGTAGTTGTAGATGATACTTTATTAGAAACAGTTCCAGTAACATCTGGACTAAAAAATACAGGAGCAATAGTAATAAACACTACAAAAAATGCAGAAGAAATAAAAGGATTACTTAAAGGTTATGAGGGAAAAGTATATAAAATAGATGCGAGAAAAATATCAGAAGAAGCATTAGGAAGATATTTTCCTAATACACCAATGCTTGCAGCAATAGTAAAAGTTAGTAAAGTTATGTCAGATGAAGAATTATTAAATGATATGAAAGGGTCATTTAAACATAAATTTGCTAAAAAACCAGAAGTAATAGAAGGAAATATGAAAGCATTAGAAATGGCTTTAAATTCAGTAGAAGAAATTTAAAATGAATGGAAGGAGAATAGGAATGGATATTAATTCAAAAACACCAATGGAAGAATTAACACCAGGTGGAGATATATATACAGCAGGAAATGCAAGAGAATTTAAAACAGGGGATTGGAGAAGTCAAAAACCCATATTCTTATCAGAAAAATGCAAACAATGTGGACTATGTTTCCCTGTATGCCCAGATGATGCAATACCAGTAGGAAAAGACCAAAAAAGAACAGAATTTAATTATGATTATTGCAAGGGATGCGGAGTTTGTGCTAAAGTGTGTCCATTTGGTGCAATAGTTATGCAATAAAACAAATGAAACAGGACATGTGTCTGATTAATGTTTAAAATAAAAAAGGGAGGAAATGAAATGTCTATTAGAGAACGTTTAAGTGGTAATGAAGCAGCAGCTATTGCAATGAAACAAATAAATCCGGATGTAGTAGCAGCATTCCCAATAACACCATCAACAGAAATACCACAATATTTTTCAACATTTGTAAGTAATGGAGAAGTAAATACAGAATTTGTTGCAGTAGAAAGTGAGCATAGTGCAATGTCTGCAACAATAGGAGCAGAAGCAGCAGGAGCAAGAGCTATGACAGCAACTTCTGCAAATGGAATGTCATTAATGTGGGAAATGATATATATTGCTTCAAGTTTAAGATTGCCAATAGTAATGAGTTTGGTAAATAGAGCAGTATCAGGACCATTAAATATCCATAATGATCATTCTGATGCAATGGGAGTAAGAGATGCTGGCTGGATTATGTTATTTTCAGAAAATAATCAAGAAGCTTATGATAATTTAATAATGGCACATAGAATAGCAGAAAATAAAGATGTAAAACTACCTTTAATGGTATGTCAAGATGGATTTATAACATCACATTCAATAGAAAATATAGAATTAATAGAAGATGATAAAGTAAAAGCTTTTGTCGGAGAATATAAACCAGATGAATACTTGCTAAATAAAGATAACCCAATAGCAGTAGGACCACTTGATTTACAAGCATATTTATTTGAACACAAAGCACAACAAGCAGAAGCAATGAAAAATGCAAAAAAAGTAATATTAGATGTAGCAAAAGACTTTGAAAAAATGACAGGTAGAAAATATTCTTTCTTTGAAGAATATAAACTAGATGATGCTGATATTGCAATAGTATGTATGAACTCAACAGCAGGAACAACAAAATATGTTGTAGATAATTTAAGAGAAAAAGGAATAAAAGCAGGACTTCTAAAAATAAGAGTATTTAGACCATTTCCAGCAGAAGAAATTGCAAAAGCTTTAGAAAATGTAAAAGCAGTTGCAGTATTAGATAAAGCAGATTCATTAAATGCTGCTGGTGGAGCTTTATTTGAAGATGTAACATCTGCAATGTATGTAAATAAAAAACAAGTTCCAATGGTAAACTATGTATATGGAATTGGCGGAAGAGATACAAAAGCAGACGATATAGAAAGCGTGTATAACGATTTGGCTCAAATTGCAAAAACAGGAGAAATAGATAACCCATATAGATATTTAGGATTAAGAAAATAGGAGGAAATAACAATGGCATATAATTTAAAAGAAGTAATTGCAGAAAAACCATCAAGATTTACAGCAGGTCATAGAATGTGTGCAGGATGCGGAGCTCCTGTTGTAGGAAGAATGGTTTTAAGAGCATTAAAACCAGAAGACCATGCAGTAATATCTTGTGCAACGGGATGTATGGAAGTTTCAACATTTATCTATCCATACACAGCATGGACAGATTCTTTTGTACATACAGCTTTTGAGTGTGCAGCTGCAAATGCAAGTGGAGCAGAAGCTGCATACAAAGCATTAAAAAGAAGTGGAAAAATACCAGAAGATCAAACAACTAAATTTATAGCATTTGGAGGCGATGGAGGGACTTACGATATAGGACTACAAAGCTTATCAGGAGCAATGGAAAGAGGACATGATATGGTATATGTATGCTATGATAATGGTGCATATATGAATACAGGAATTCAACGTTCATCTGCTACACCTAGATTTGCAGATACAACAACATCACCAGCAGGAAAAGTAATTCCTGGCAAGATGCAAAATAGAAAAGACTTAACAAATATAATGGCAAACCACCATATTCCTTATGTTGCTCAAACAATTGCATATAATAACTTTAAAGATTTATATGAAAAATCAGAAAAAGCAATATATACAAAAGGACCAGCTTTCTTAAATGTACTTACACCATGTCCAAGAGGATGGGGATATAATACAGAAGACTTAATGCAAATAAATAAATTGGCAGTAGAAACATGCTACTGGCCACTATATGAAGTAATAGATGGAAGATATGTAGTAAACTACAAACCAAAAAATAAACTTCCAATAGAAGAATTCTTAAGACCACAAAAAAGATTTAAACACATGTTTAAACCAGGAAATGAATGGATGATAGAGGAATTTCAAAAAGAAGTAGACAGACGTTGGGAAGAATTATTACACCTAGAAGAAATAACAAATAAAGAAGAAAATTAACCTAAAAAAAGCCTAATATAGGCTTTTTTTGTTGAATATATAATAAATTTATGCTATTATTATATAGTAAAATAAACAAATGGAGTGATTTATATGCAAAGTAAATATGATGTAATAGTAGTAGGAATGGGGCCTAGCTCAATTTTTTGTGCCTATGAACTAATACAACTAAAAAAATATAAACATGTACTATTAATAGACCAAGGAAAAAGAGTAGAAGACAGATATTGCCCAATAGAAAAGACAAAAAAATGTGTACATTGTAAACCAATGTGTAATATAACAAATGGATTTTCCGGAGCAGGAGCTTTTTCTGATGGCAAATTATCACTATATGATAGCAAAGACGATGACATTCATGTTGGAGGAATTTTACACAAATATATAGGGGTTCCAAAAACAAAAGAGCTAATAGATTATACAGACAAGATTTACCTAGACTTTGGAGCAGATAAAAAACTAGAAGGAACAGAATATCAAGAAGAAATTGCTAAAATATCTAAAAGAGCAGAAAAAGATGGAATAAGATTAATAAATATTCCAATAAGACATCTAGGAACAGAAAAAAGCCATGAAGTATATGGAAGATTAGAAAAATATATAGAAGACAATGGCGTAGAGATGCTTTTCGGAACAACTGTTGGAGATTTAATTGTAGAAAATGGCGAGATAAAAGGTGTTAAAATTAAAGAAGCAAAATATATAGAAGATGAAGAATATCCATTAGAGAGTGTATATGCAGATAAAGTTGTACTAGCTGTTGGAAGAAAAGGTGCAAATTGGCTAGTAGATATGTGCAATAAACATGGTATAAAAACAGATACAGGAATAGTAGATATTGGTGTTAGATATGAGCTTCCAGACGAAATTATGAAAGATGTAAATAAATACATGTATGAAGCAAAGTTTGTTGGAAGAGTAGGACCATTTAGAGATAAAGTAAGAACTTTTTGCCAAAACCCAAGTGGATTTGTATCAGCAGAAGTTTATGATAACAATTTAACATTAGTAAATGGACATTCATATAAAGAAAGAAAAAGTACAAATACAAACTTAGCAATACTTGTATCGCATCACTTTACACACCCTTTTGATAAACCAATTGGATATGGACGTAATGTTGCTCAAAACTTAAATGACCTAGGTGCAGGAAATATAGTAGTTCAAAGACTAGGAGACATACATAGAGGAAAAAGAACTTGGGATTATGAGTTAGAAAGAAATTCAGTAGAACCAACATTAAAGTCAGCAGTAGCAGGTGATATTACATTTGCATTAGGTTATAGAACGATGGTAAGTATACTAGAATTTATAAGAACAATAGATAAAGTTGTAGAAGGATTTGCAAATCCAGATAATCTTTTATATGCACCAGAAATAAAATTTTACAGCAATAAAGTAATAATAAATGAACAATTTGAAACAAATATAAAAGGATTATACTCAATAGGAGATGGAGGAGGAATGACAAGAGGTTTAATGATGGCATCATGCTCAGGAATCCAAATGGCAAGAAACTTGTAAAAGTAAACGTTTAATTAATAATATGTGAAAAAACAAACAGACATTAGTTCAGTTGAAACGAAATGTTTGTTTTTTGCAAATATTGCATATATGTTTACTTATAGAAATAATAAGTTGCTGAAGCAAAAGAATTGGACTAAAAACAAATAGGAAAAATTTGACATAAAAAAAAATAATAGTATAATTGCAATATAACTTTTAAATTAAAAAATATTAACAGAGGAGTATAAAAATGAAAAAGAGGTTTAGTGTAATAATATGCGCATACAATATAGAAACATATGTATCAAAAGCAATTGAAAGTGTATTAAATCAAACTTTTAAAGACTATGAGCTAATATTAGTAAACGATGGCTCAAAAGATAATACTTTAAATATTCTTAAAGAATATGAAAGTAAAAATTGTGACAGAATTAAAGTTATAGATAATGTAATTAATTTAGGATTAAGTAAATCAAGAAATATAGCAATTTCACAGGCAAATGGAGAATATATAGTTCATCTAGATGGTGATGATTTGTTCTATGAACCAGATACTTTAAAAAAAATAAATAATACAATAGGGGAAGATGGAGCAGATGTAACATATTTTGGGGTAAAATATGTAGGAGGAGATAATAAAGTATATTTACCAAATGCTGAAAATTCAACTAAAGAGGCAAGAATAGTTTGCGACATGCATTTTGCAGTTGCAAGTAAAGTCTGGAAAAAAGAATTTTTGGATAGAAATAATATAACTTTTATTGAAAACATGTATTATGAAGATATGGTATATTCTATAAAAGCAACTATACTAGCAGAAAAATTAAAATATGGGGAATTTCCTATATATTATTATTATAGAAATAGAGAAGGAAGTATAATGGCTACACCTAATATAAAGAGATGTAAAGATATGTATAAGATGCTTTACTATTTAATGGAACTATATGAAACCACACCAGAAGAATTGAAGCCATATTTACTAAGCTTTATAAACAATGAAACAAGAAGCTTGCCAATAAGAATAAATGCTATAATAAAGTCAATGAAAGGAAACACAAAGGCACCAGTACTTCCAAAAAGAAATTATAAATTTAAAAAAGAAGATATATAATCTATAAAGTCGTATAAAAATGAAACTTTATTTGTGTAAACAAAGAAAAGACACTAGACACTGCTAGTGTCTTTTGCTTTAAATTGCAAATTAATAGAACTTATGATAATATGATTGCATAAATAAATTAAAAAAGTAGAATATTAAAAATAAAAGGAAAAAACATGGAAGCTCTAGAAATTGCAAAATTAATTGAAAATCATGGAGGCAGGCTTTATTTAGTAGGAGGGGCACTTAGGGACAAACTATTAAATAGGCCTATTTTTGATGAAGATTATTGTGTAGTTGGTTTAGAAAAACAAGATTTCTTAGAGCTATTTCCAAATGCACATATAAGAGGAAAAGCCTTTGAGGTTTTTGATTTGAATGGACATGAATTCGCACTTGCTAGAACAGAGAAAAAAATAGGAAAAGGTCATAAAGAATTTGAGATTACAACAAATAAAAATATAACAATTGAAGAAGATTTGTTAAGGAGAGATATAACAATTAATTCAATTGCACAAGATGTTTTAACTAAAGAAATAATAGACCCATTTAATGGACAAGAAGATTTAAAAAATAAAATAATAAGAGCAACAAGCACTAGCTTTAAAGAAGATCCATTAAGAGTATATAGAGTAGCTAGATTTGCAAGTGAGTTAAATTTTAAAGTAGAGAAATTAACTATACAAATGATGAATGAATTAAAAGGAGAATTAAATTCATTATCAAAAGAAAGAGTATTTTGCGAATTTAGAAAAGCATTAGCAACAGAAAAACCATCAATATTTTTTTATGTTTTAAAAGAAGCAGGAGTTTTAGATATACATTTTAAGGAAATATATGATTTAATAGGAAGTATCCAGCCAATAGAATATCATCCAGAAGGAGATAGCTATAATCATACAATGATAGTAGTTGATAATAGCGCAAAATTAACAGATAATTTAGAAATACGATATGCAAGTTTAGTTCACGATTTAGGAAAAGGCTTAACACCAAAAGAAATATTGCCACATCATTACGGACATGATGAAAGAGGTGTTGAACCAGAAAGAAAATTGTCTAATAGAATAGGAGTTCCAACTTCATGGAAAAAAGCAGGAATTACATCATGTAAAGAACACATGAGAGGTGGAATATTTAGTCAAATGACCCCGGCAAAACAAGTTTCTTTTATAGAACGAGTAGAAAAATCTGTGTTAGGATTACATGGATTGCAAATAGTAGTATATTGTGATAAAAATAGAACAGGAACTTTAAGTGAAGAAAAGAGAAAAAAATGTACATTTGAACAAATAGGGCAAGAGCTACTAACAAAAATAAATGGAGAATATATAAAGGAAAAATATAAAAACATACAAGGACAAGAATTTGGAGAAAAACTACATCAAGAAAGAGTAAGATGGATGAAAATGCAACATAGAATAAAATAGGGAAAAAGGGGACAGACCCCTTTTTCCCTATTTTATTGTTACAACAGTTACTCCCATTTCACCTTCGCCAAATGTACCCATTCTATAAGATTTAACATGTGGGTGTTTTTTTAAAAACGCATGGATTCCAGCTTTTAGCTTTCCTGTTCCTTTGCCATGAACAATTCTAACTGTTTCTAATCTTGCAATATTTGCATCATCTAAATATTTGTCTACTAGTGGAATTGCTTCATCTACTGTTAAACCAATTACATTTATTTCGTTAGATATATTTTTAGACTTTATTATTGATTTATTTTTAGTAGGTTGAATAGCTTTTTGGGTTTCTTGTTTTGTTCTCACAAGTTTATCAATAGCAATATTTGTTTTTAAGCTTCCTACTTGGATTTCTATTTCAGAAGAAGCATTTGGAAGTTTTATTACAGTTCCAACTTTGCTAAGAGGAATAACATATACTTGCATTCCAACTTTTATTTCGTCTGGTGTTAAATTACCTTTTTGATTTTTGCTATTCATAGAAAAGTCTTTTATTTTATCATTTACTTTACTTTTTAAATCATACATTTCTTGAACAGAAGTTTTGCCATTTTTCTTTGAAAGATTGTTCATTTCTTTTATTATTTGTGTTGCTTCATCTTGAACATCTAATAATATGTCTCTAGCTTCTTTTTTTGCATTTTCAACCATAAGGATAGCTTTTTCTTCATATTCTGAATAATCAGTTTCAAGTTTTTTTCTAAGCATTTCTATTTGATTTAAATTTTTAGTTGTTTCATCTTTCTTTTTTTCAATTTCTATTTGATTATCATAAATTTCTTTTAATAAATCTTCTATACAAATATTATCATTATCAATTAATGATTTTGCTTTCTCTAAAATACTTTCTTTTAAACCAAGTCTTTTACTTATTTCAAAAGCATTACTT
Source organism: Clostridium sp. CAG:452 (assembly GCA_000434035.1). GTDB lineage: Bacteria > Bacillota > Clostridia > TANB77 > CAG-508 > CAG-452. The sequence goes on from FR893523.1 coordinate 267,060, forward strand.
TTACCAGGAATGCCAATTAATAATTTATATGTTGGAGATAAAGTCTCTAAATTAAATTCGAAACTTGCATTTTCAAAACCAGTTGTAACAATTGCATATTGCTTTAATTCTTCGTAATGAGTAGTGCTAATTACAATTGAACCTAAATTATAAAAATAGTCCAAAATACTTATTGCTAAACGACTTCCCTCTATTGGGTCAGTACCAGAGCCAAGCTCATCTAAAAGAATAAGACTATTTTTAGTTGCTGTTTTAGTAATTTCAACAATATTTAAAATATGAGAAGAAAATGTACTTAAAGATTCACTAATACTTTGTTCATCACCAATATCCGCAAAAATATTATCAAAAACATATATACTGCTATTTTCTTTGCAAGGGATTAAAATTCCGCTATAAGCCATCAATAACAATAAACCTGTAGTTTTTAAACAAACAGTTTTACCACCAGTATTTGGCCCTGTAATTATAAGTGAAGAATAGTTTTCTCCAATATAAATATCAATTGGAACTACTTTGCTTTCATCAATTAAAGGATGACGTGCTTGAATTAAATTTACATATTTTTTGTTGTTAATATCAGGTTTAATTCCATTTAGTTTTTTACTAAAACTTGCTTTAGCAAATATAAAATCAATTTGACCAATTAATTCAACATTGTTTTTTAATTCATTAGTAATTGGCATAAGTTTTCTAGAAAGTTCTGTTAAAATTTTTGCAATTTCTATTGCTTCCTCAGCTTTTAAGTTATTCAATTCGTTGTTAAGTTCAAAAACAGCAAGAGGCTCAATAAAAACAGTAGAACCACTTGAAGAAACATCATGAACAAATCCTTTAACAAAACCTCTATATTCTTCTTTTACTGGAATTACATATCTTTCATTTTTTATTGTAACAATACTATCTTGCAAATACTTCGAATATGTAGCAGAATGAACCATTGAGTTTAATTTATTTTTAATTTCTACACCTAAATTCTTTTGAGATTTTCTAATCGAGTTTAACTTTGAAGAGGCGTTATCTGAAATAGTATTCTCATCTAAAATTTTATCGAAAATTTCTTTTTCTAATAATTTGTTAATATATAATAGATCACAAGAAGGAAGTATTAAATCACATGTTTCGTCAAGGAAATATTCCTTTAATTCTCTGGAAGTTTTTAAGATACTACCAATTTCCAACAAATCTAAAGCTGTTAAAGAAAAGTTAGATTCAAGATTTTTAATTGCAATATCAATATTAGGAATAGAAGAAAGAGGTAAACTTCCTTTTTTATAAATTAATCCAAGAGCCTGATTTGTTTGTTCTAATAAAAAAGATACATTTGTACTTGGATTTAGTCTTCTACATAAATTTTTACCTAAATATGTTTTAACAAAACCTTCTAACATTTCTAGTATTTTATTATATTCTAATTTATCTAAATACTTTGAGTTCATATTATCAATCTCCTTAAAACATAGATATTATACTATTTTTTTGAAAGAAAGGCAAATTCCAGTTTCACGAAGTGCGAAGTGTGAGGTGAGAAGTGTGAAAAATAAAGAAAGGAACAAAAGGGGTCTGTCCCCATTTGTTCCTTAATTCATGTGCAACTAAAGAAAAAACAAAAAATCTATTGTTTTTAAAAAACTATTACAGTATAATAAAGTTAGATTTTATTGGAGGTAACAAATGAAAAAGTTGAAAAGTGAAAATGGTGCAATTGCAATACTTGTTTTAATTTCACTAGTATTTTTAACCACTTTTTTAATAAGTAGTTATGTAATAATGTCAAATAAAATGCAATCACAAAGAAAAGTTATTAGTGACACAAAAGACATATATGAGAATTATGACTTAAATCAAATGTATGAATCTTATTTTGATAAGTCAAGAGATGGACTACCAGATAATGTGGAACAATTAGAGTATATTGAAAGCACAGGAACACAATATATAGACACAGGAGTGTTTCCAAGTAATAATTTAAAAATTAATATTAAGGTTTGCTATACAAATAGTAATGCATTATATATGCTGGGAAGTGATAATGCATATAATGCTGGTGTAAATATCTGGTGGGATCCAAATTATAAAACACAAGGGTATAAGGGAATATTTGGAACCCCAATAATGAGTACAGGTGTTATTCCACAAATTAATGTACCTGTAACAATAACATTGCAAAATAATAAAATTTATGTTGATGGACAGCAAAAAGGCTCTGGAAGCCCACAAGATGTATCTAAATATAGCAAAAGTAGTATATATGTATTTTGTACACATAGAGGAGGAAAAGCACAACATAATACGAGTATGAGATTGTATGAACTACAAATGTATGATGGAGATACATTGATTAGAGATTTTATTCCAATTCTTGACGAGAATGATGTAGCATATTTATATGATAAAGTAGAAAAAAAATTCTATTATAATTCAGGAACAGGAACTTTTAATTATAAGAAAAAAGCTAGTCAAAATATGCAACTAACTAAGGTAAATTATATTGAGAGTACAGGAACACAATATATAGATACAGGAGTGCTTCCAAGTAATAATCTAAAAATTAATATTAAAGCTTGCTATACAAATAGTAATTCATCATATATGCTGGGAAGTGATAATGCATATAATGCTGGTGTAAATATCTGTTGGGATTCAAATAATAAAACACAAGGGTATAGGGGAATATTTGGAACCCCAATAATGGGTACAGGTGTTATTCCACAAATTAATGTACCTGTAACAATAACATTGCAAAATAATAAAATCTATGTTGATGGACAGCTAAAAGGCTCTGGAAGCACACAAGATGTATCTAAATATAGCAAAAGTAGTATATATGTATTTTGTACACATAGAGGAGGAAAAGCACAACATAATACGAGTATGAGATTGTATGAACTACAAATGTATGATGGAGATACATTGATTAGAGATTTTATTCCAATTCTTGACGAGAATGATGTAGCATATTTATATGATAAAGTAGAAAAAAAATTCTATTATAATATAGCATGCCTATATGATAGAGTTGAAAAGAAATGCTATTATAATGCTGGAACTGGAACATTTTCATACGGAGAATAGGGTTAGAGCATAAAAAACAAATAACAATAATGGCTTTTTAGTTGACTTTTTACACAAAAAATTATAAAATAACTGTATTGAAAAATGCAGTTATTTTTTTAAGGAGGAAATAATAAATGGGTGAAGTAATAGTTATAACATCAGGGAAAGGTGGCGTAGGAAAAACAACAACAACAGCAAATTTGGGATCAAGCTTAGCAGAAGCTGGTAAAAAAGTTGTTTTAGTAGATACCGATATAGGATTAAGAAATCTAGATGTTGTTATGGGACTAGAAAATAGAATAGTTTATGATATTGTTGACGTTGTAGAAGAAAAATGCAAATTAAGACAAGCACTAATTAAGGACAAGCGTTTTGAAGAATTATTTTTACTCCCAGCCGCTCAAACAAGAGATAAAACTGCAATAAATGAAGAACAAATGAAAGAACTAACAAAAAAATTAAAAGAAGATTTTGATTACATATTAATAGATTGTCCAGCTGGAATTGAGCAAGGATTTAAAAATGCAATAGCTGGTGCTGATAGAGCAATAGTAGTAACAACTGCCGAGATATCAGCAATTAGAGATGCGGATAGAATAATAGGATTATTAGAAAGTTCAGAAATTAGAAATCCGGAATTAATAGTAAATAGATTAAGACCAAACATGGTAAAAAAAGGTGAAATGATGGAAGTTGACGATATAGTTGACTTATTATCAGTTGACCTAATTGGCGTAGTTCCAGATGATGAATATATAATCACACAAACTAATAAAGGAGAACCTGTTATAAAGAACAAAAAAGCACCATCAGGAAAAGCATATATAGAGATAGCAAGAAGAATTCTTGGAGAAAATATAGATGTTACAATACCAGGAAAAAAACAAGGATTATGGGAAAAAATAAAAGGATGGTTTAGAAAATAACATAAAAAGTGAAGCATAAAATCGCTTTTAGAAAGGAAATAGAAATGTTCGAAAGTATAGTAAACTTTTTTAAAAGATTAAAAAAAGCAGAAGAAAAAAATGTACCTAGTAAAGATACAGCAAAAGAGAGATTGCATTTAGTTTTAATGCAAGATAGAGCAAATGTTTCTGCTGACTTTCTAGAATTAATGAAACAGGAAATTATAGAAGTTATAAAAAAATATATAGATGTAGAAGAAGAAGCAATTGATGTTAGACTTACAAATGAAATAAAAGAAGATGGAACAACAGGTGCACCATCACTTTATGCTAATATCCCAATTGTTAATATAAAAAATGAAATGAAAAAAGAAGTAGAAAAAGAAAAAATAGAAAAAGAGAAAAAGGAAGAAGATAAAAAAGAAGAACAGAAAGAGACAAAGCAAGAAGAAGTAAAGGCAGAAGAACAAGAAAAAAGCAAAGAAGAAATAAATGAAGAAGAAAGCAAAGAAAAATCAGAAGAATGCGAAGCTAAAGAATCAGAAGAAAATAAAGAAACAGAATCAGAAAACAATGAAGAAGAGAAAAAAGTAGAAGAGGTAGAAGCAGAAGAAAAATCAGAAGGTGATAGAACAGAACCAGAAAAAGAAGATAAAGCTGAAGAAGAAAACAAATAATTAGATAAAAAAATAAAATAATAAGATTAGGTGGAAGCAATATTCCACCTAAAAAAATATTTTAGAAAGGTTAAGCATGAATAAGAGAAACTTAAAAAATATAGAATGGAGCATTTTAATTTGCATATTGTTATTAGTAATAATTGGCTTAATTGCGTTATATAGTGCAAGCCAAGGAACTGAATTGGATGCCTTTAAAAAACAATGTATATGGATTTTGATAAGCATTCCAATAATGTGCGCAGTAATGTTTATAGATTACAATGTTATTGCACGATTCTCTTGGATTTTTTATGCAGTTTTTATGATTTTATTGGTTGTGGTATTATTTACGGGAGCAATTAATGGAGCAACTAGCTGGTTTAATATGGGATTATTATCTTTTCAACCTGGAGAGCTTGCTAAAATATTTGTTATACTTTTTTTGAGCTACACAATTGTAAATATTCAGGCAAATGGAAAAAATCAAATAAATAGACCTAGCAAGTTAGCAATTGTATTGTTAATAGGACTAGCACCAACATTTTTAATAGCAATTCAACCAGATTATGGAACTGCATTAGCATATATAGTTGCAATTACATTAATTTTATATGTTGCTGGAATAGATAAAAAATATATAATAACTACTTTTGCAATATTAGTTATAGCATTGCCATTATTGTATTTTTTTGTATTACCAGACCATGCAAAATCTAGAATAGAAGTATATTTAAATCCAAATTTAGATCCAAGAGGTGCAGGATATAATATTATCCAATCAAAGTTAGCAATAGGAGCGGGAAAACTTTTTGGAATGGGATGGCTTAATGGAACGCAAACTCAGTTGGGATTTTTATACCCAAAAACTACTGACTTTATATTTCCAGTAATAGGTGAAGAGGCAGGATTTATTGCGTGTTGCTTAGTTGTAATTATATATGTTGTATTAATTACAAAAGCAATTAATGTAGCAAAAACAACAAGTGATGATTTAGGTTCATATATAGCAATGGGAATAGTGCGGAATACTTTTATTCCACGTTGTAGAAAATATAGGAATGACAATAGGATTGCTTCCTATAACAGGTATACCATTACCATTTATAAGTTATGGTGGAACATCATTAATTACTAACTTTATATCAATAGGTTTATTATTAAATATTAGTAGCAGAAGACAGAAAAATATATTTTAAAAAGGGATAGATATGTATATACACAAATTAAAAATAGGAAATGTAGAATTAGAAAATAATATACTACTTGCACCAATGGCAGGTATAACAGATTTAGCATTTAGAAAAATTTGCAAAGAGTATGGAAATCCAGGGTTAGTGTACACAGAAATGGCTAGTAGCAGAGCCATTTTTCATAATGATGAAAAAACCAAAAAGCTTTTAGATGTAGAAGGGGAAAAAAGACCAATAGCAGTTCAAATTTTTGGAAATGATCCTAAAATAATGGCTTTTGCTGCAAGCAAGGTGTCAGAAATTGCTGATATTATAGATATAAATATGGGATGCCCAGCACCAAAAGTAGTAAAAAACGGCGATGGAAGTAAGTTATTATTGAATCCAGAATTAATAGGAGATATAGTACAAGAAGTAGTAAAAACAGTGGAAAAGCCAGTAACAGTAAAAATGCGAAAAGGCTGGGATAAAAACAATATAAATGCAGTAGAAGTGGCAAAAATTATAGAACAAGCGGGAGCATCTGCAATAACAATACATGGGAGAACAAGAGAAGAGTACTATAGCGGAAG
>FR893523.1:273488-276681 GCA_000434035.1 Clostridium sp. CAG:452
AGATTTAGATATAATAAAACAAGTAAAAGAATCGGTAAATATACCGGTAATAGGAAATGGCGATATAAAGAGTATAGAAGATGCTAATAAAATGTTTGAGTATTGCAATGTGGATGGAATTATGATAGGAAGAGCAACAATAGGAAATCCATGGATTATAAATGACATAATAAAAGGTGAAAAAAGAGAAATTTCAAACGAAGAAAAATTAAAAGTATTAAAACAACATATAGAGTTAGCAGTAGCTGAAAAAGGAGAGTATATAGCAGTAAGAGAAATGAGAAAACATATATGTTGGTATATAAAAAATCTTAAAGAATCAAGTAAAATAAGAGAAAAAATAAATAGAATAGAAGATGTAAATGAACTAGAAGCTTGTTTAGAAGAATATTTTAAATCATTATGAATAAAGTTATAAAAGAATAGCAATTAGCTATTCTTTTTTTGTATTATCAAAATAAAAAATTGTAATTTGTGTGAGGGGGAATTCTAGGGACTGTCCCTTAAAATCACCAAACCTGGGGATTTTGGGGACTGTCCTGAATTCATCCGGAACTAAACAAATTCCAATTTACAATTATAAGGAGGTAATTAAAAATGAAAAAAATAATTACTATTATAACAATAATAATTGTTGTAATAATTGCTTTTTTTATTGAAATTAATTATAAAAAAATAAAATCTGGAAATAATATAAGTATCAAATCAGCTGATAATGTAAAAGATTATATTTTAGGTATTAGTTCATATGAGGCAACATTTAAGGTAGAAATAAATTCAAACAAAAATAACAATTCATATTTAATAAAAGAGCAGTATATAAAAGAAAATGGAATATACAAACAAGAAGTATTAGAGCCAGAAAATATAAAGGGTTTAACTACTATATATGATGGTTCTAGTTTGAAAATTGAAAATAGTAATATTAATTTAAGCAAGATTTATGAAAATTATCAATGTTTAGGAGATAATGCATTAAGTTTAAGTGCTTTTATTGATGATTTTTTGGATTCTGGCGAGAACAAAGTAACAGAAAATGAAAATGAAATAATATTAGAGACAAGTACAAAAAATGGAAATAAATATATAAATCACAAAAGGCTATATATTGACAAAAAAACATGTAAACCAACAAGAATGGAAGTACAAGATGTAACACAAAAAAACATAATCTACATATTATATAATGAGATAAAAATAAATAATTTACAAAAAGAAGATGTTTTAGCATTTAAGCTAAGTCCATTAGAAAATGATATATAATACAAAAGAATTTTAAGTAAATTATATTCTTAATCTCAAACTCATATCTAAAATATACAAAAAATCTAATTAACAAAAGTAGCAGGAGTGAAGAATATGGTAATAAAAAGAGGAGATATGTTTTATGCAGATTTAAGTCCAGTAGTTGGTTCAGAACAGGGCGGAATACGACCAGTTTTAGTAATACAAAATGACACAGGCAATAAATACAGCCCAACAGTAATAGTTTCAGCAATAACTTCTCAAATGAATAAAAATAAATTACCTACACATATAGAATTAGATTCAAAAGAATTTGGATTAAAAGCTGACTCTGTAGTACTTGCAGAACAGATAAGAACAATAGATAAAAGTAGGTTAAAAGAGAAGATAGGACATATAGATGATAGAATAGTAATAAATAAAATAAATGATGCGCTTGGAGTAAGTTTTGGACTAGAGGAATAAAAAAACAGAAGATTTTATAATCTTCTGTTTTTTTTATATACAAAGTCGCTTTGTTCATTCCTATTTTAATCTTTGCTTTTTGCTTTCTTTTCGTCTTTCATAACTTCTTTAATAGAACCTAAACTTGCAAGAGCACTTGTTGCTTCAAAAGGAATAAATACTTTGTTTGCTTCTCCTTTTGCAACTTCTTTAAGTGCTTCTAATGATTTTAATTGAACTAATGTATCATCAGGGTTTGCATTTTTAATTGATTCATAAACCATTTCTATTTCTTTAGCCTTAGCTTTAGCAACTTCACGAATAGCTTCTGCTTCACCGGCAGCTTTTCTAATTCTTGATTCTTTATCAGCTTCAGCTTGAAGAATAGCAGCTTCTTTTTGACCTTCTGCTATTGTAATAGCAGCTTGTTTTTCTCCTTCAGCTTGAAGAATAGCAGCTCTTTTATTTCTTTCTGCATTCATTTGTTTCTCCATTGCATCACGGATATCTTCTGGTGGTCTAATATCTTTAATTTCAACTCTGTTTACTTTACATCCCCATTTATCTGTTGCTTCATCAAGTAATATTCTTAATTGATTATTAATCATATCTCTTGAACTAAATGTTGAGTCTAAGTTCATTTTACCAACAATATCACGAATAGTTGTAATTGCTAAGTATTCAATACCTCTTTTTAAAGATTGAATTTCGTATACTGCTTTTGCAGGATCTGTTATTTGATAGAACACAACAGTATCTATTGTAATTGTAACGTTATCTTCTGTAATAACTCCTTGTGGTGGTATATCCATTGTTTGTTCTTTTAAACTTACAACACTTCTTACGTGATCAACGAAAGGAATGATTATTGTAAGTCCAGCGTCAGCAACTTTATGAAATTTACCAAGTCTTTCTATAATATAAACTTCAGATTGTCTAACGACTTTGATTGATTTGAATGCTATAATTAAAATTATAACTAGTAGTATAATTAAAAATGGCATATTAATTCCTCCTAAAAAAATATATATATTAAAAATATTGATAACTATAATACGGATGTTACTCTAATTGGGCTAACAACTAATTTAACACCATCAATTTTTAAAACTTCTACTTCTGTGCCTTTAGCAATAGAAGATTCATCATCTGTTTTTGCAGACCATACTTCACCATTTACTTTTACCTGACCAGTTGCTTCTATTGGATTAATATCTAATGTTACAATACCATGTTTTCCAATTAATGAATAGCTATTTGTAGGTATTGTATCTTTTTTATTTATGAATTTATCTGCTAAAGGTTTTGTAAGAGGTATAAGTATTGCAGAAGAAATAACAAATACTGCTGTTTGTATTGCTATGCTATCTGTAAATATGCTAGCAACCATAGCTAAAAGTGCACCGATGCCTAACCAAAATACTAAAAATCCAACTGTTATGATTTCAGCTACAAAAAATACTCCAGCTGCGATTAACCAAAAACACCACATATACACTCCTCC
>FR893524.1:0-9995 GCA_000434035.1 Clostridium sp. CAG:452
TTACATACTTTTGAGATTCTTTTTCCATTTTTAAACTTTGGACCTCTTTTTTTAGTCTTTCCTGCTCAGAATATAGATTATTATATACATTAAAATTATTAGAACCTAGTCCAATTTCTTCATCATATTGAGCTCGAAGAGCTTTATTAGATAATATTCTATATGCCTCTGTTAACTCTTTAAACTTATCTTCAGAAAGATATGAATTACTTCCAGAGTTCATATCTGGGTGATATTTTTTTGCTAGTGTTCTATAAGCTTTTTCTATAACCTCAAATGATGCATTTTCGCTTACTTCTAGAATTTCATAATAATTTTTCATAAAAGTACTCCTTACGTATAATATAACCAAATATATAATAACATAACAGTACAAAATTGTAAATTACAATTTTTAAAAAAGACTTGCTTCAAAAAGGATAATAGTATAATATAATACAGTATTGAAAGATTTTTTAAGTAAATAAAATTTAAAAGAAAGGAGTAGAAATTAAAATAATACAGCGCCAGGACAATGTATATTGTTGACGAGGATTAGAACTTATCGAAGGATTCGGCGGATGGTTCTATGGCATATGGTTGTCATTAAATATTACACAAAGACTAATAGCAATATTAGAACAAAGGTAATATAAACCTTAATTTACTAAAAATACTTTCAATTCCATTTTAGATTTTTTAGGAGGTACACTATGTGTGGAATTGTAGGTTATATAGGAGATAAAAAAGCAACTCCAATATTAATTAATGGACTTTTAAGATTAGAGTACAGAGGTTATGATTCAGCAGGAATTGCTGTAATGGAAGGAAACAACATTGTTGTAAAAAAAGACAAAGGAAGAGTTAATAATTTATATAATTTGGAAGGAATTGATTCTTTGAAAGGAACAATTGGTATTGCTCATACAAGATGGGCAACTCATGGAAAACCATCAAAAGAAAATTCCAATCCGCATATGGACAATTCAGGTTCTTTTGCAGTTGTCCATAATGGAATAATAGAGAACTATCATGAATTAAGAAACTTTTTAATAGAAAAAGGATATAATTTTTTATCACAAACAGATACAGAAATTATACCAAACCTAATACATTATTACTTTACAAAAGAGAATGATGTATTAAAAGCAATAAAAGATACATGTAATGATTTAAAAGGAAGCTATGCATTAGAAATATTAGCAGCAAGTGAAAGTGATAAAATGTTTGTTGTAAGAAAAGATAGTCCACTTGTTATAGGAAAAGGAAACGGAGAAAATTATATATCATCAGATATACCAGCAATCCTTTCTTATACAAAAGATTTTTATCTTTTAGATGACAATGAAATTGTAGAACTTTCAAAAGATAATGTAATTTTCTATGATAAAGATTTAAATAAAATAAATAAACTAATAAAAAGTATAGAGTGGGGAGCAGCTAGTGCAGAGAAAGATGGTTATGAAGACTTTATGCTAAAAGAAATAAATGAACAACCAAATGCAATAAGAGAAACAATTGGTGCAAAATTAGATAATGGACATGTAGAAATAGAAGACTTGAATTTTACAAAAGAATATTTAAAAGGTTTAAATAAAATATATATAGTAGCATGCGGAACTGCAATGCATGCAGGATTAGTAGCAAAAACTATATTTGAAAGACTTTGCAAAATTCCAGTAGAAGTAGATATTGCTTCAGAATTTAGATACAGGGATCCAATAGTAAATGATAAAACACTTGCTATATATATTAGCCAATCAGGCGAAACAGCAGATACAATAGCTGCATTAAAACTTGCAAAATCAAAAGGAGCAAAAACACTTGCAATATCAAATGTAATTGGTAGCTCTATAACAAGAGAAGCTGACTACTCAATATATACACATGCAGGACCAGAAATAGCAGTAGCTTCAACAAAAGCATATACTTCACAAGTGGTACTCCTTAGCATATTAGGATTATATTTTGCAGAGAAACTAGAAACAGCAGATTTAGAAGAAATAAAAGAACTAAAAAAGGATATTTTAAGATTACCATCACAAGTTGAAGAGATATTAAAAGACTTAGAAGAAATAAAAGAATTTGCTAAAAAAGTATACAAAGAAAAAGATATGTTCTTTTTAGGAAGAGGAACAGACTATGCAGTAAGCTTAGAAGGCTCTTTAAAACTAAAAGAAATATCATATATTCATTCAGAAGCATATGCATCAGGCGAATTAAAACACGGACCAATAGCGTTAATAGAAAATGGAGTAACAGTAGTTGCAACAATGACAGATGAAAGGTTAGTTGAAAAATCAATAAGCAATGTGCAAGAAGTAGTAACAAGAGGTGCAAAAGTATTACTAATTACAAGTGAAGATATAAAAAATGATGGATTTGATACAGTAATAAAAATACCAAAAACAAACCCATTTATGTCTCCAGTGCTTTCAGTAGTACCAATGCAAGTACTTTCATACTATATTTCAAAGGAAAAAGGATTAGATGTAGACAAACCAAGAAATTTAGCAAAATCAGTTACAGTTGAATAGATAATAAAATAGGAATAGGAAGAGGAGAACAACTCTTCCTATTTTTGCATTTTGTATAGATATAAGAAAATAACAAATATATTCAAATGGAAATAGATTGGTATTGTATACTGAACTGATATACTTCTTGACTTGAAGAAATATTAAAATAATTATCTATTAATAAACAAAGAACATGTGTAAAAATATAAAAAAATGAGATGTTCAATAAGAACATCTCACCTCCCCGTCGTTACCCAGTTTTAGCAAATGCTATTTATTTGTGAGTTAATGCCACAACTCTAAAGTGTTTAAGCCTGATGAGCAATAGCAACACCATAACCTGCCTGAGTTCTTATCTGAATAGTATACACGTCATTTCCACACCAAAATGTTCTGTCTCCCTGACCAGGAACAGCGCCATTTTCAGTCCAAACAACATTGCCATTTTTACCAAGCATACGAACATCACTTGGCACCACTCCCCAGCCACTAGTAGTAGTGTTCATGCATTTTATAAAGACATTACAACTAAAACCTGTGTTGGAAGTAGCAATTGTTTTCCATGAAGTTGTAGTGTTTAGTGAATTGGCAAGGCTAGAATATGGGAAAGAGTTGGACTGCGTAGAAATTGAAGCCTGTACAGCTTCTGCTGTAGTAAATTCTGCAGCAAAAGCCGAGACTGAATTTATGAACAGAAATGCAAATGCTAACATTATAAAGACAAATTTTTTAAAAGAATTTTTCATAACAATGTTCCTTTCGAATAATAGCATTTACTTAAAACTGTAACAACGGAAATTGCTGTCATATAAAGGGTAAAATTTAATCCTTTATATAAACAACCGCTCCAAATATTTCAATAAAAAATATTGGCATACAATAAAATACCATTTTTTTACAAAACAGTCAATAGATTTTTTACAAAAATTTACATTGCACTGATTCGATAAAACATAAGTTACATATATCACAATAATAGCACCATTTATCTTAAAGAATTCATTTGCAATTGTGAACAGTAAAGACATATGCTATAATTAAAAAAAGGAGGAGCTATGAATATTAAGATTAATACTAATATATCAAGTGAATATAAAGAAACAACAATTACAATAAACGCCCCAAAATTATCTGATGAAATACGAGATTTCATTAAATATATATCAGATATGGATTCAATATCAAATCAAATTGTTGCTAGTAATAATAATGAAATATATTTTATAAATCTAGAAAAAATAATATGTTTTTTTAGCAAAGACAAATATAACTATGCAAGAACTGTGGACGGAACATATAAAATTAAATATAAACTATATGAACTGGAAAAATTCCTTAAGCAAAAGAACTTTATAAGGATTTCAAACTCATGTATTATAAATACAAATCAAGTCAAATGTTTTGATACAAGTATACTTGGAACAATTTTGGTAAATTTGAAGGACAATACACAAGAAAAAGTTTCTAAAAGAAAAGTACCACAAATAATGAAGCTACTTAGAGAGAGGGGGAATTTAAAATGAAAAAATTATTAAAAACATTATTAGTATTTAGCATTTCAACAATAGCTATATACATGATTTTCACCTTGAATTTTTTTAATAAACGCTGCAAAGAATACCAATTTAGTTTATTTAGTAAGAAATATTATGATTTAAGAAATGTTGATAGAGAAAAGATAAAAGAATTAGGAGATGGAATTAGTAATTATGCAAAACTGTTAGAAGAGAGTCATAAGGAATCGGATTATATAGAAAACAGTAATTATCATGCAATAGCAGAAGATTTTGATCCACTAGGTTACTCAGTATGGAGTGTTTTTCAAACTGAGATTACAATGATAACAAATAAATATATTTGTATATCCATTCTATTGGGAGTATCAATAGGGATAGCTTATGTTGTAATTACAAGTAAAAAAATGAACAATATTTTTAAGATTTTAATAGGATATTTTTTGCCTATGCTTATAATACCACCAATATATGCATATAATCTTACATATAGAAGCTGGGACATTTTTACTATATATAGAACTGTTCCAAAGTATTTCTATATAATATATACATTAATATTTATAATAATTTACATTATAAACTATGTAATAGGACTAAGAATCACAAAAAAATTGAATGAAACAGTTAAACATTAGAAATATGAGTAGCAAACAGCTACTTATATTTTTTTTATTTTATCTATTGCAAAATAAATTTAATATGATAAAATATGTACAGAAAATTTGTTTGCAAGGAGAGAGCTAAATGTTTGCATATATAAAAGGTAGTTTAGAACAAAAATCAAATAATTATGTTGTAATAGATGTAGGTGGAATTGGTTATAAGATATTTATGGCAACAAAAGCAATAGAAACTTTAGGAGAAATTGGTAAAGTTGTTAAAGTACATACACATTATTATGTAAGAGAAGATAATATTAGTTTATATGGATTTAACACAAATGAAGAATTACGTATGTTTGAGCTTTTATTACAAGTAAGTGGTATAGGGGCAAAATCAGCAATAGCAATGCTTTCAGAAATAAGCCCATCAAGTTTTGCACTTGCTGTAATATCAGATGATATATCTCAATTGGTAAAAATACCAGGAATAGGTAAAAAAACAGCAGCAAGAATAGTGTTAGAGCTTAAGGATAAATTAAAAACAGAAGAAGCAATAACAAAAACAGAAGAAGTAAAATTATCAATAACAAACGAAGAAGAAACAAGCGAAGCAATAGCTGCATTACAAGTACTAGGCTATACAAAACGAGAAATAGAAAAAGCTTTGGAAAATGTGGATACAAAGAATTTACAATTAGAAGAGATAATAAAACAAGGATTAAAAAACTTAGCAAGAAATTGAAAAATAAATTCCAATTTGTTTTAGAGAGGAGAATAAATGGATTTAAATATACCACTGGCCCACCGCGTAAGGCCACAAACACTAGATGAATTTATTGGGCAAGAAGAAATTTTAGGTAAAGACAAAATTCTATATAGAACAATAAAAGCAGATAGATTATCTAGTATAATTTTATGGGGACCAACAGGTTCAGGTAAAACATCTTTAGCTAAAGTTATAAGTAATACAACTAAATATAAATTTATAAAATTAAATGCAGTAACTTCTGGTGTTGGAGATATAAAATCCGCAATAGAAGAAGCTAAAAATCCATTACTTAACCCAACAGGGAAATGCATATTATTTATAGACGAGATTCATAGATTTAACAAATTGCAACAAGATGCATTGCTTCCTTTTGTAGAGAATGGTACAGTTATATTAATTGGAGCTACAACAGAAAATCCATATTTTGAAGTTAATAAAGCTTTAATTTCAAGGTCTATGGTTTTCAAACTAAAACCACTTTCTGTAAAAAATATATTTACAATATTAAAAAATGCTATAAAAAATCCAGAGGGACTTGGAAGTTATAATATAAATATAGAAGACGAAACACTTAAAAAAATAGCAGAAATTTCTAATGGTGATGTAAGAACAGCATTAAACAGTCTAGAAATAGCAGTACTTACAACACCAGTAGATAAAAATGGGCTCATTAATATAACAAATGAAATCGCTGCTGAATGCGTTGGAAAAAAGAAATCAATGTTTGATAAAACTGGAGATAGTCATTATGATAATATAAGTGCATTTATAAAATCAATGAGAGGAAGCGATCCGGATGCAACAGCATTTTATTTAGCACGAGCAATTGCAGGTGGAGAAGACCCAGTTTTTATTGCAAGAAGAATTGTGATTGCAGCAGCAGAGGATGTAGGACTTGCAAATCCAAATGCATTAGTTGTTGCAAATAGTGCAATGCAAGCAGTAGCAAGTGTAGGAATGCCAGAGGCAAGAATAATATTATCAGAAGCTGCAATATATGTAGCGACATCAAAAAAATCAAATGCAACATATTTGGCAATAAACAAAGCTTTAGAAGATGTGGAGACAAAAGATACAGGTGAAATTCCAATGCATATAAGGAACGCACCAGTTTCTGGAATGAAAGATTTTGGATATGGAGAAGGTTATAAATATCCACATGATTATCCAAATCATCAAGTAGAACAACAATATTTGCCAGACAAAATGCTAGGTACAAAGTACTATATAAAGGATGAAACAATAGATTAGAGAACAAAAAGATATAATTACTATTTGCTCTAATAAAAAAGTAAACCCAATTTATTAAAAAATAAATTGGGGTCTTTTAAAAATTTTTATTTTTTTACAACTTTTTTATCTGGTATATATTCTAATAATTCAGAAATTTCACAGTCAAAAGCTTTGCAAATGTTGTTTAAGTGTCTAACATCAATTCTTTTTACTTCTTCATAATACATTTTAGAAATAGTTGCAGGTCTAATACCTGTAATTTCAGATAAGGCTTTTTGAGTCATTTTATGTTTTCCTAATAAATCAGATAATCTAATTTTTATCATAGAACATCATCTCACTTCTTCGAAATTATGTTGTATTTTATCATTTAATGTTGAAAAATCACATGGATTAAAATTAATATAACGATAAACGTAAGAAAAAGTTGCCTACCAGTAAAAATTAAACTTGATATTTATAAAAATAAAAGAATAAAAATTGAAAAATGTGTAAAAATAAATATAGATATAAAGATGGAAAGTAATATAGAAAAGAATAGGAAATAGTATGATTAAAAAGATACTTTTAGGAATAAGTGCAGGGATCATAAGCGGACTTTTTGCAGCAGGTGGGGGGATGATAGTTGTACCTGCATTTGTTCATATATTTAAATTAGACGAAGCAGAGGCAAGAGCTACCTCTGTTTTTTCAATTTTGCCAATGGTTATCACTAGTGGCTTATTTTACTATAATAATAACTACATTAATTGGAACATTGGAATTAAATGTGCAATAGGAGGTATAATAGGAGGCTTTATTGGATCAAAGCTGTTAAAAAAATTGCCGGACAAAGTTTTAAAAATTATATTTATTGTGTTTTTAATTTATGTTTCAATAAAAATGATAATTTAGATAGGAGAAAGATATGTTAGAGATTCTTACAGGATTGATATCGGGAACAGTAAGTGGTACTGGGATGGGAGGAGGAACAATTTTAATTCTTATACTTTCTGTGTTTATGGGAGTAGAACAACATACAGCACAAGCCACAAATCTTGTGTTTTTTGTGCCAACATCACTTTCGGCAATTGTTACAACAATAAAAGATAAACTTATAAACTGGAAAGTAGGAATTCCAGTAGCAATATCAGGAATTGTAGGAGCAATAATAGGAGCAAAAATATCAGTGAATATGGATGTAAAACATCTAAAAAAATATTTTGGAATTTTTTTAATTTTGATTTCAATTTATGAAATTTATTCATTAATCAGACAGTATAAAAAAGATAGAAAAAGTAATAATAAAAATATAGAAAAAACAAATTCCAATTTATATTAGAAAGGAGAATAAAAATGAAATTTGTAAAAGGTATGATTATAGGAACTGCAATAGCTGCAGGTATGGCAATTATGTATAATGAAGGTATGATGAATAAAAAAACAATAATGAAAAAAGGTAGACAATTAGCAAAAAAAATAGGTGCATTTTAGTAAACAAGGACGTATTTTAATTTATACGTCCTTGTTTAGTATTTATTTGCAAGGTTTATTACAGTCTGGCTTACAGTCATCTTTACAAGGTTTGTCATCACAATCAAGTTTTACACCTTTTAGGCATTTACCATGACGTTTGCATTCTTTGCAAATTTTTACATGTTTTACTCTGTCTACCCAAATCTGTAATTCATAAGATTTGTCTGGACAAAGTGGTCCAAATACGAATTCACCATTTTTATCTGTAAAGGTATGAGAAACTGGTTTTCTTTCTTCTTTACCATATTCGAAGCAAACTTCTATTAGTTTTACAACAGCATCTTCAACAGGGTCTTTGTAGCAATCTTTAATTACTCCATATATTACGTTTCTGTTATCTTCTGGTAAATTTATTTCTAAGTCGAATTGTTTACCTTTTTCGATAAAACCGTCAACCTTAACAACTGGACAAAAATCTTTTTCAAATTCCATTTATATCATTTCCTTTCTTTATTTTACTTAATATATTGTATGTTTTATATTGACAAAAAGTGACTAAAAACATTAAAATATAATAAATAAAGAGGTGATTTGTAAATGAAAGCAATAAAAATATTAACATTTGTAATAATAGGAATATTAATTGTTGGAGCAGGAGTAGGAGCATATGTATATTTTTGCACAGATACTTTTAAATCAACTAAAGAAATATTTTATAATTATTTGGGAGAGAATCAAGCAGAGCAGTTATTGGAAAGTGACAGAACAGAGCAATTATTAACAAAGCTTTCTACACAGAATAGTGAGCAAAAGATAAATGTAAATTTGAATGCTGTAATGAATGGACAGAATGTTTTAAACAACTCTAATATTTTAATAAATGGTAAAACTAATATTGCAGAAAAGAAATCAGAATTAAATGTTATTTTTGGTGATAATGACAAAAAAGATATATTAGAAATAGATACAGCCAAAGACCAAGAAAAATATGGATTATCTTTTAAAGGAATAACAAATAGATATATTACTCTAGAGAATAAAAACTTGGATATATTCTGGGCTAAACTAGGAATTGCAAACTTAAATTTAGATAAAATAGAACCAACTGAATATTCAACACAATTATCTAGCAAACAGGATAATGTGAAAAAATTATTGAGTAATTCATTCCGAATAATAAAAGAACAAGCTTCAAAAGAAAAATATTCTAATTTAGGAAAAATGGAGACTGAATTAGATGGAGAAAATGTTCAAGTAAGTGCATATGAGCTAAAACTAAGCAGTGATGAAATGAAACAAGTCTTTTCTTCTTTAAAATCGTCAAATATAGATGTTAATAAAATAATAGATACATCAAGTTTTTTAGGAGATAGTATAGAAAATTTAGGATTTGATTTTACAGAAACAATATATGTACATGGAGGAAATTTAGCTAGAATTCAAATTACTATGAAAGATAGTTATTCTCAAACAATACAAATAGTAAAAACATTTGAAAAAAATGATATAACATTATCAATACAAATAGAAAATTCTAAAGGTACACAAATAATGGCAGATATAACAAAAAATAGTACAGAGAACAACGAGAAATATGTAATGAATTTAGAATTAACATCTACTGAAGAATTAAGAATTGTAGCAGATATAAATGTAGATATAGCATTTAATACAAACGCTACAATTACAGCATTAACAGATGAAAATAGCTATATTATAAATGAAAAATCAGGAGATGATATAAAAGATTTATTTCAAAAAATATTTGAAATGATAAAAGAAAGAGAAGGTATAGAAAATACAGCTATAGGAATATTATATAATGCGATTGAAATGGGAGGACAAATATTCGAAAGCTCAGGCGAAGCTGTAGAAAAAGCAACACAACAAGCAAAAAGTATGGAAGAACAAATGTCGCAAA
>FR893524.1:10049-126863 GCA_000434035.1 Clostridium sp. CAG:452
TGAAAGATTAGAAGAAACGCTTAGAGCAACAAACAATTAAGAATAATCGATTAAAAAATCTCTGTTCATTTTATGAACGGGGATTTTTTTGCAAAAAAAAGTTGAAAATTTGAAGATTTTAATATATTATATAAAAATGAAGAACAAAGCGACTTTAGTCGCCCTTTGTTCTCGCCGATTTGAGTTTCCGAATGTAATGAGGAAATCTCAAAGGCAATAGCGATTATAGCATTTTTATATACTAGGAAATGAGAAATTTCCTAGTATATAAAAAAGGGGACAAAATCCCCTTTTGTTTAAGTAAGAAAAAAAGGTGGAAAACATGTACTTAAAAAGACTAGAGTTGCAAGGATTTAAATCATTTGCAGATAAAACAGTATTAGAATTTATGCCAGGTATTACAACAGTAATAGGACCAAATGGTTCTGGAAAAAGTAATATTTCTGATAGTATTAGATGGGTTCTTGGAGAGCAAAGCATGAAATCCCTAAGAGGTTCAAAGTCAGAAGACATTATATTTGCTGGAACTCAAAATAGAAAATCATTAGGATTTGCAGAAGCTTCAATAGTAATTGATAATACTGATGGAAAATTACCAATAGAATATTCAGAAGTTACAGTTACAAGGAGAATATATAGAAATGGAGAATCTGGTTATTACATAAATAAAACACCATGTAGATTAAAAGATGTTTTGGAATTATTTATGGACACAGGGATTGGAAAAGATGGTTATTCTATAATAGGACAAGGAAAAATAGATGAAATTTTAAGTAATAAATCAGAAGATAGAAGAGCAATTTTTGAAGAAGCAGCAGGAATTGTAAAATATAGAGTAAGAAAAGCAGAATCAGAGAAAAAACTCGAACAAACAAAATTAAATTTACTCAGAATAAATGATATTTTAGCAGAAATAGAAGCAAATATTGAACCATTAAAAAAACAATCAGAAAAAGCTAAGAAATTCTTAGATTTAAGAGAAGAATTAAAAGGAATAGAAATAGGACTATTCCTATTTAACATAGACAATTACAAACAAAAATTAGTAGAAATTACAAAAGATATGGACATATTTGTAGCCCAACAACAAGATGAAGAAACAAAGATGCAAGAAATGCAAAACTTAAAAGAAGAATTAAAGACTAAGATAGATGAGATAACAGAAAAGATAGAAGAAACTCAAAACTTAGGCTTTGAAACAAGCAAAAAACAAGAACAAATCAACTCAGATATAAACCTTGCAAATGAAAGAATATCAAACAACAAAGAGAATTATGAAAGATATTTAAAAGAGATTGAGGAAGTAACTAATAGAGTAAAAGAGTTAGAAGAAGAAAAGACACAAAGATTAGAGAAAAAACTAAATTTATCATCTAACAGAGAAAAGTTTGCAAAAGAATTAGAAGAAAAAGAAAAAGAATTAGAAGAGATATCTAAAAAACTATCATCAGAAGAAAAACAAATAGAAGAGCAAAAAAAGAAAGTAGAAAGCAATGTAGATTCAAAATATGAAAAAGCAACACAAATTAATACACAAGAAGTAAATTATGAGAATTTAGAAAAAAGAGAAAAAGTAGTAAAAAATGAAATATCAGATACAATATCAGAATTAGATCAAAAAAGATTAGAAAAAGATGAGATATCTAAAACATTTTATGAAATAGAAGCTAAAAGAAATGAAGCAAGCAGAAAATTAGAAGCAATAAACGAGAAAAGAGAAGCAAGTATTGCAAAATCAAAAGAATACCAAGACAAAATAAATACACTTTCTACAGAATTAAGAATAAAAGACTCAAAATTAAAATTCCTAAGTGACATGGAAAAAGAAAAAGAAGGATATATAAGAAGTGTAAAATCTCTATTGCTAGATTGTGATAAAGATGCAAGCCTAAAAAAAGGTATGCATGGAGTTTTGGCAAACATATTAACTGTTCCAAAGGAATATGAAACAGCAATAGAAACTGTACTTGGACAAACACTTCAAAACATAGTTACAGATACAGAAGAGGATGCTAAAAAACTAATCGAACATTTAAGAAAAAATAATTTAGGAAGGGCATCTTTCTTGCCAATAGCTTCTGTAAAAGGAAAAAGAGTAGATAAATTAATAAAAAACAATTTAAGTGGAGTAATAGGAATTGCAGCAGATTTAGTAAAGGTAGATAAAAAATATGAAGAAATAATATTAAATTTACTTGGAAGAACTGTAATTGTAGACAACATGGAAACAGCAATAATACTTGCAAGACAGAATAAATATTCATTTAGAATAGTTACACTAAAAGGTGATGTAATTAATCCAAGCGGAGCAATAACAGGTGGATCAACTACAGTAAAAACAAATAACATAATAGGAAGAACAAGCCAAATACAAGAACTAGAAAAAGACATCAAAAAATTAAATAAAAAAATAGAAGAATTGGAACAACAAAAAGAAGAATACGAGAAATCGCAAGAAGATGTTATTGAAGAAGTAATGGGACTAGAACATATTATGCAAGACACAGAAATTGTGTATGCAACAGAAAAACAAAAAGTTGTATCAATAGAAGAAAATATTACTAAACTAGAAAACAAGCTTGCAAATCTAAGAAAAGAACTTTCTCAAATAGGAGAAGGCAAGAAAAACAACAAAGAAGAAGCAGAAAAATTACAACAAGAAATTGAAGTGTTAGAAAAAGAAAATGAAGAACTACAAAAAGAAATAACAGCATTTAGTGACAAAAATAAAGACACTCAAAAATACATAGATGACTTAAATTTTGATATAACAAATTTAAAAATATCAGTTAGTTCATTTGATGAAAGCAATAGCTCAATAGATGAAATTGTTGCAAGAATAGAGCAAGATATTCAAAACAATAAAACAAGTATAGAAAATAAAAAACAATTAAGAGAAAAAATAGTAGAAGACAATAAAAACCTAGAAGAAGAAATTCTAAAACTAAATGAGCAAATAGAACAAATGAAGCAAGAAGTAAGTACAAGTGGAGAGAAAGTAGAAGAACTAAAGAAAGAAAGAATTTCTAAAAATGAAGAACTTGCAAAAGCAGAGGAAGAAATTACAAGCAAGTATAAAATAATAGAAGATTTAAAAGCACAAATAACAAAACAAGAAGTTAAAAAATCTAAAATAGAATATGAATTAGAACAAATAATAAATAAAATGTGGGAAGATTACGAAATAACACCAAATAATGTAGCAGAAGAATACAAAAAGCCAGACAATGTAGCAGAAACTACAAAACGAGTAAAGCACCTAAGAGATGAGATAAGAAATTTAGGAAGTATTAATGTAGATTCAATTGAAGAATATAAACAAACAAAAGAAAGATATGACTTTATGTGTGAGCAAAGATTGGATTTAGAAGACTCAAGTAGTAAACTAAAAAAAGTAATTCAAGACATGACAAAAATAATGAAAGAACAATTTGAAAAACAATTTAAAGTAATAAATAAAAATTTTGGAGAAGTATTTAGTGAACTATTTGGTGGAGGAAAAGCAGAGCTTAAACTTACAGACGAAGAGAACATACTAGAATGTGGAATAGATATAGAAGCACAACCACCAGGAAAAAAACTTCAAAACATGACTCTTCTATCAGGAGGAGAAAAAGCATTTACAGCAATTGCGTTGCTATTTGCAATATTAAAAATCAATCCGGCACCATTCTGTGTATTAGATGAAATAGAGGCAGCTCTAGATGATGTTAATGTTTACAGATTTGCAGAATACCTAAAAAAATTCACACAAACAACACAGTTTTTAGTTATAACACATAGAAAAGGAACAATGGAAGCAGCAGATACTGTGTATGGAATAACAATGGAAGAAAACGGAATATCAAAACTTCTTTCAATGAAATTAAAATAATGTTTGACAAATGGCGCAAGCTATGGTAAAATATTCATCTGTAAGCCGCATAAGTTAGGTTTAAATACTATTAATATAATAGTTACCTAAGTTGTAATCTTAGCGAGTATTAGAAAAATGGAGGTCGTATAAAGAATGTACGCAGTAATTGAAGCTTGTGGAAAGCAATACAAAGTAGAAGAAAAAGACGTAGTATTTTTTGAAAAATTAGATGCAGAAGAAGGAAAAAAAGTTACTTTTGATAAAGTAATATTAGTATCTGATGATGGAAAAGTACAAGTTGGTAACCCTTACGTAAAAGGTGTTAAAGTAGAAGGTAAAGTAGTAGCTCATGGAAAAGGTAAAAAAATTATCGTTTTCAAAATGAAAGCTAAAAAGAATGAAAGAAAGAAACAAGGACATAGACAACCTTATACAAAAGTTGAAATAACATCAATAAAAACTGCAGCAGCTAAAGCTGAAAAAGCAGAAACAGCTGAAAAACCAGCAGCAAAAACAACTACAACAGCAAAAAAAGCAACAACAACTAAAGCTACAACAGCAAAGAAAACAGCTACAAAAAAAGAAGAAAAAGTTGAAGCATAGTAGTAAATAAAAAAGATAGATTGTAGGAAAACGTGAAGGGAGTGAATTATAGATGGCACATAAAAAAGGTCAAGGTAGTGTTAAAAACGGTAGAGACAGTGAGTCAAAACGTTTAGGAGTGAAAAGAGCAGACGGAGAATTCGTTTTAGCAGGAAATATATTAGTAAGACAAAGAGGAACAAAAATACATCCAGGAATTAATGTAAAAAAAGGTAGTGATGATACATTATATTCAGTAGTAGATGGAAAAGTTAAGTTCGAAAGAAAAGGTAAAGACAAAAAACAAGTAAGTGTTTACCAAGAAGAAGCCTAAAAAATAAAGAAAAACTCTTCAAAGATTTGAGGAGTTTTTTTAATTAAAGGTTTATTAGAAACTTTCCAATTTACTTTTATTGTAATAATAAAAAAAATAGTATATAATATATAAATATTAAAAAATAAGAGGTGCAAATTATGGAGAAAAAAATAGTTCTTACAGGAGATAGACCAACAGGTAGATTACATATAGGTCATTATTTTGGCTCTTTAAAAACAAGAGTAGAATTACAAGAAAGTGGAAAATATGATCAATATATATTAATTGCTGATGTTCAAGCATTAACAGATAATTTTGGCAATCCAGAAAAAGTTAGAAAAAATGTAAGAGAAGTAGCAATGGATTATTTATCAGTAGGAAT
Source organism: Clostridium sp. CAG:452 (assembly GCA_000434035.1). Taxonomy (GTDB): domain Bacteria; phylum Bacillota; class Clostridia; order TANB77; family CAG-508; genus CAG-452. The sequence continues at coordinate 15,186 of FR893524.1, forward strand.
AGATCCAAGTAAAACTACTATATATATTCAATCAATGATACCAGAAGTTGCAGAACTTACAGTATACTATTCAAATCTTGTTACAATAGCAAGACTTCAAAGAAACCCAACAGTAAAAACAGAAATTGCACAAAAAAGAGATGTTTTTGGAGAGAGCGTAACGTATGGATTTTTAGGATATCCAGTAAGCCAAGCAGCAGATATAACAGCATTTGAAGGGAAATTAGTACCAGTAGGAGAAGACCAGCTACCTTTAATAGAACAATGTAGAGAAATTGTTAGAAAATTTAATAGTATTTATGGAGATGTTTTAGTAGAACCAGAAGCAGTTCTTTCAAGCACAAAAAGAATAAAAGGTCTAGATGGAAACGAAAAAATGGGAAAATCACTAGGAAATGCAATATATTTATCAGATTCAGAAGAAGAAATTACTAAAAAAGTAATGGGAGCTGTAACAGATCCAAATAGAATAAGAAAAGATGATTTAGGAAATCCTGATATATGTATGGTTGCATATTACCATAATTTATTTACCCCAAAAGAGGAATTAAACAAAATATGTGAAGAATGTAGAGCAGGAAAACGTGGTTGTGTAGCATGCAAAAGAGAACTTGCAAAAAGTATTATAGAAACTTTAAAACCAATTAGAGAAAAAAGAGAATATTACGAAGCACATCCAGAACTAGTAGATAAAATACTAATGGAAGGAACAGAGAAAGCAAGAAAAAAAGCAAAAGAAACAATGGCAAAAGTAAAAAAAGCAATGAAATTAGACTACTTTGAAGGAGAAGAATAATGTTTATAGACTATACAAAAATAATAATTAAATCAGGAAACCGGAGGAAATGGTGCAGTTACATTTAGACGTGAAAAATATGTAGCAGCAGGAGGCCCAGACGGCGGAGATGGCGGAAAGGGTGGAGACGTATATTTTATTGTTGACCCGGATTCAAATACATTAATAAATTTTAGGTATAATAAAAAATATAAAGCAGAAAATGGTCAAAATGGAAGTGGAAATAGATGTTTCCGGAAAATCTGGAGAAGATTTATATATTAAAGTACCAATCGGAACAGTTGTAAAAGATGCAGAAACAGGAGAGTTAATTGCGGATTTATCTAAAGAAGGACAATGTGAGTTAATACTTCCAGGAGGAAGAGGAGGAAAAGGAAATTCACATTTTGCAACATCAACAAGACAAGCTCCAAGATTTGCACAAGATGGAGAAAAAGGAATAGAAAAAGAAGTAATATTAGAATTAAAGCTACTAGCAGATGTTGGACTTATAGGTTTCCCAAGTGTTGGAAAATCTACAATACTTTCAAGAGTAACATCAGCAAGACCTAAAATTGCAGATTATCATTTTACAACATTAGAACCAAATTTAGGAGTTGTAAAAACAGAATTTGGAGATAGTTTTGTACTTGCAGACATACCAGGAATTATAGAAGGTGCAAGCGAAGGTACAGGATTAGGCTTAAGATTTTTAAGACATATAGAAAGAACAAGACTTTTACTACATGTTATTGATGTTTCTGGCTCAGAAGGAAGAAATCCAGTAGATGACTTTAATACAATAAACAAAGAATTAAAAAAATATAGTGAAAAATTAAGCACAAGAAAACAAATAATAGTGGCTAACAAAATAGATGCAATGCAAGATGAAACATTATATGAGCAATTAGAAAAACTAGCAAAAGAAAAAAATATAGAAATATTTAAAATATCAGCAGCAACAGGGGAAGGATTAAAAGAACTATTTACACATGTATCAAAAGTACTAAAAGATTTACCAAAAGAAGATGTAGAAGAAGTTGAAGAAAAGAAAGTATATACATTAAAGAAAGAAGAAGAAGGATTTAATGTAAGAATAGAAAATGGTGTATATATTGTGGATGGCCCAGCTATAGAAAAAATACTAAGAAGAGCAAACTTAGAAGATAATGAATCTTTATATTATTTCCAAAAAAGTATTAGATTTTTAGGAGTAGAAGATAGATTAAAACAAATGGGAATAAAAGAAGGAGACACAGTAAAATTCATGGATTGGGAAATGGAATGGTTTGATTAAAAAAATCCAAAAATTTGTTTGACAACTAAAAAAACTTATGATACTATATAGGCAAATAGATTTTCGGGAGTGATTAATAGTGAGTAAAGAAGAAATGACTGACTTAAATAAAAGAGAAAGAGCTATACTAAAATTTATAGAAAAACAAATAAATGAAAAAGGATACCCACCATCAGTAAGAGAAATAGGAAAAGCAGTTGGATTAAGTTCAACAGCAACAGTTCATGGATATTTGGCAAAATTAACTAAAAAAGGATATATTAAAAAAGAAGACCAAAAAGGAAGAACTTTAAGAGTATTAAAAGGAGGACTTGCAGATAACGAAAAACCTTCTCCAAAGCCTCTATACAATGGAAGGGAATTAGTTGATGTTCCAGTTATAGGAAAAATAACAGCAGGTGCACCAATACTTGCAGTAGAAAATGTAACAGACACATTTCCGATTCCAATTGATTTTGTTGGAAACAGCGAAAGCTTTATGCTTACAGTGCGTGGAGAAAGTATGATAGAAGCAGGAATTCTAGATGGAGATTACATACTAGTAAAAAGACAAAATAGTGCAAGAAATGGTCAAATAGTAGTAGCATTAATAGAAGATGAAGCAACAGTAAAAACATTCTATAAAGAAAAAGATTATATAAGATTACAACCGGAAAATAGTACAATGGATCCAATAATAGTACCAGATTGTAAAATACTTGGTGTTGTTGGAGGAGTATTTAGAAAATTATAATAATTGAGTGTGATAAAAAGATTGCATATTAATGCAATCTTTTTACAATATTTTAATAAAAACTTGAAAATTAGTATTAGATTTATTATAATTGCAAAAGAAAGGCGGAAGGAACATGTATAAAGATAAAGAAAATATTGTAAAAGTTAAAGTTATAGGAGTAGGTGGCGGAGGAAACAATGCTGCTATGAGAATTATAAATGATGGGGTTCAAAATATAGAAACATACTTATTAAATACTGAAACAGGAACACTAAGAAGGGCAAATACTAGAAATGTATTGCAAATAGGAAAACAAACAACAAATGGTTTAGGAGCAGGAGCAAATGAGATTATAGGTGAAAAAGCAGCTCTAGAGAGTAGAGAACAAATAAGAAAAATATTAGAAAATACAGATATGCTATTTTTAACTGCCGGAATGGGTGGAGGAACAGGAACTGGAGCAATACCAGTAATAGCTGAGCTAGCGAAAGAAATGAATATTTTAACAGTTGGTATTGTAACAAAACCATTTACTTTTGAAGGTAGAAAAAGAAGTATTAGAGCAGATATTGGAACAAAAAAATTACTAGATAATGTTAATGCTTTAATTGTTGTATCAAATGACAAATTGCTAAAAGTTATAGGAAATAAAACAACAATACAAGATGCATTCGAAATAGCAGATAGTATTCTAGAACAAGGAATACAAAGTATAACAGATTTAATTACAACAGTTGGAGAAATAAATATTGATTTTGCAGATATAAAAACTATTTTTAGTTATACAGGAAAGGCATATATGGGAATAGGAAGAGCAGAAAAAGGAGAAACACTAGAAGATGCTGTAAAAACTGCAATAAATAATCCTTTAACAGAAAACAAAATAGATAATGCAAAAGGCGTAATTTTTAATGTAAGGGGAGGAGAGAATCTTAGCCTAACAGAGATTAATACAGCGGTTCAAGTGATAAATGATAAAGTAAGTGATGATGCAAACATTATATTTGGAACAGTAATAGATGAGTCATTACAAGATGAAATGGAAGTTACTGTTGTTGCAACGGGTGTAGAAGAATAAATATGAATATCACCTCATAAAATGAGAAATACTATTTTATGAGGTGATTTTTTTATGAAAAAAAGTGAGGATGAATTAAAAAAAGAAAATACAACAAAATATGGAGAATTTGTATGCACAGAATATCAGTGGCTACCTTTAGAAAAACAAAAGGAGCAAGCAGATAAAATGGCGAATATGACTAAAAAAGAAAAAGGAAAAAAAGATTAAAAAAGTGTAATAATAATTGTTCTTTCCTAATATACATTTATTAAAGTTTAATTGTACAAACATTTTTATTTAGGAGGGAATATTAGTATGGAGAATCTAGAGATATATGAGGACATTGCTAATCGTACAGATGGAGATATATATGTTGGAGTAGTACGGCCCAGTAAGAACTGGTAAATCTACTTTTATTAAAAACTTTATGGATTTAGTAGTTTTACCAAATATACAAAATGCACATAAACGAGAAAGAGCAAGAGATGAACTTCCACAAAGTGCTGCTGGAAGAACAATAATGACAACAGAACCAAAATTTGTACCGAATGAAGCTGTGGAGATTACAATTGGAGATAATTTAAAACTAAAAACCAGATTAGTAGATTGTGTAGGATATTTAGTAAACAATGCACTTGGTTATATGGAAAATGAAGTTCCAAGAATGGTAAAAACACCATGGTCAGATGAAGAGATGCCATTTGAGATTGCAGCAGAAATAGGAACTAAAAAAGTAATTACAGAACATTCTACAATAGGGATACTTGTTACAACAGATGGAAGTATAACAGAAATTCCAAGAGAAGATTATGTAGAAGCAGAAGAAAGAGTGGTAAAAGAACTTAAAGAACTTAATAAGCCATTTGTAATTGTATTAAACACAAATAATCCATATTCAGATTATACAAAAGAACTATCAAGAGCACTAGAGGATAAGTATCAAGTAGCAGTAATTCCAACTGACTGTACAAATTTAAACATGGAAGATGTTAACGATATATTTGGAAAAATACTATATGAATTTCCAGTTGAAAGAATAAATTTAAATTTCCCAGGTTGGGTAGATGGATTGGATGATGAGCATCCATTAAAACAAGAATTATATACAAATATAAAAGAAGCATTTAAGAATACAAATGCAGTAAAGAATATAAATGTTGGAATAGAAAAAATAAATAGTACAGAAATAGTTAAACAAACAACAATAAAAGAAATAAACTTAGGAAACGGATCTGTAAGTTTAGAAATCACATTACAAGAAGAACTATTTTACCAAGTACTAACAGAAATAACAGGAGTAGATGTTCAAAACGAGGCAGATTTATTCTCTACAATTTCTAATTTAGCAAGTGTAAAAAAAGAGTATGATAAAGTTGCAGTTGCATTAGAAGAAGTAAAACAAAAAGGATATGGAATTGTAACTCCAACTATGGAGGAATTAATACTAGATGAACCAGAAATGGTAAAACAAGGTTCTCGCTTTGGTGTAAGATTAAGAGCAAAAGCACCTTCTATACATATGATTAGAGCAGATATTGAAACAGAAGTATCACCAATAGTAGGAAGCGAAAAACAATCAGAAGAGTTAGTAAATTACTTGCTATCAGAATTTGAAAATGATCCAATAAAAATTTGGGAATCAAACATATTTGGTAAAAACTTACACGAATTAGTAAATGAGGGCTTACAAAATAAACTTTCTAGGATGCCAGAAGATGCACAAGAAAAATTGCAAGAGACATTAGAAAGAATTATAAATGAAGGAAGCGGAGGACTAATTTGTATAATATTATAGGATAAAAGGACGCATAATGCGTCCTTTTTATAAATTGGAATTTGTTTAGTTCCGGGTGAATTCAGGACAGTCCCAAAAATCCCCAGGTTTGGTGATTTTGAGGGACAGTCCCTAGAATTCCCCCTCACACAAATTGCAATTTGTAAAAATATAGAAATAATAAAAAACGGTAGCAATTTTTCTTGCAAATTATATAAAACAATAATATAATAAATGCAACAATATAGGAAAGGAAACTAATATGTTAAAAGAACAAGGATTTGTAAGAGTAGGAGCTGTAGTTCCAAAATTAAAAGTAGCAGATACAGAGTTTAATTGTAATGAAATAATAAAACAAATAGAGGTTGCAAGTAATAATAAAATTCAAATAGCAGTATTTCCAGAACTATGTGTTACAGGTTATACTTGCCAAGATTTATTTGAACAAGACACCTTACTAGAAGAAGCAGAAAAGGCACTAAATAAAATTTTAGATTATACAAATAATTTAGATATTATTTGTATAATTGGTATGCCAATAAAAGCAGAAAATCAATTATTTAATACAGCAGTTGTAATTCAAAAAGGTAAAATACTTGGAATAGTTCCAAAAACTTTTATTCCAAACTACGGCGAATTCTATGAAAAAAGATGGTTTGCATCTAGTAAAAATGCAAATAAAAAAGAAATAGAAATATTAGATCAAAAAGTTCCTTTTGGAATAGATTTACTATTTAAAGATAAAGAAAACAATGAAATTTGTTTCGGAATAGAAATATGTGAAGATATATGGGCAGTAGAACCACCAAGTAATAAATTGGCACTACTTGGAGCAAATATTATATTCAATTTATCTGCAAGTAATGAAGTTATAGGCAAAAAAGAGTATAGAAGAGAATTAGTAAAAATGCAATCAGCAAAAACAATATCAGGATATGTATATTGCTCTAGTGGTGTGAATGAATCAACTTCAGATGTAGTATTTTCTGGAGAAAGTATGATTTTTGAAAACGGTTCTTGCTTAACAAATAACCAAAGATTTGACTTTGAAAGTAATATGATTTTTACAGAAATAGATACAAAAAGACTTGCAAATGATAGAAGAAAAAATATCAGCTTTATGGGAAATCCGGTAGATTTAGAATATAGAGAAATAAAAATAAATATACCAGATAATATAGAAAATTTAACAAGAGAATATAGTAAAACTCCATTTGTTCCGGAGGATAAAAAAAAAATAAGTGAAATTTGTGAAGAAATTTTAAATATACAAAGCTATGGTTTAGCTAAAAGATTATTACATACAAACATTAATAAAACAATAATTGGAATATCAGGTGGATTAGATTCAGCACTTGCTTTTTTGGTAATAATTAAAGCATATGAAGTATTAAATCTTCCAAAAGAAAATATAATAGCAATAACAATGCCAGGATTTGGAACAACTTCTAGAACACATAAGAATTCTATAAAGCTTATAAATGAGTATGGAGCAACATTTAGAGAAATAAATATAACTAAAAGTTCTTTGCAGCACTTTGAAGATATAGGACATGACAAGAAAATGAAGGATATAACTTATGAAAATGCTCAAGCAAGAGAAAGAACAAAAATACTAATGGATATTGCAAATGAAGAAAATGGAATAGTTGTTGGAACAGGTGATTTATCAGAGTTAGCTCTTGGATGGTGTACATATAATGGTGACCACATGAGTATGTATTCTGTAAATGCAAGCATTCCAAAAACACTAGTAGAATATATAATAAAATGGGTTGCAGACAATAGTAAGGAAGAGTATAAGAATATAATTAATGATATATTAGATACGCCAATATCACCAGAACTATTGCCACCAGATGAAAATGGCAATATAGAACAAAAAACAGAAGAACAGGTTGGACCATATATATTGCATGATTTCTTTTTATATCACTTTTTAAGATATGGAGCAGAACCTAAAAAAATATACATATTAGCGTGCAAAACATTTAAAAATGACTTTAAAAAAGAAGACATAAAGCATTGGTTACAGGTTTTTATAAAAAGATTTTTTACACAGCAATTTAAAAGAAACTGTATGCCAGATGGACCAAAAGTAGGAACAGTAAGCTTATCTCCAAGAGGAGATTTAAGAATGCCAAGTGATGCAAGTTATAATATTTGGTTAAATAATTTTTAATATATTTGGAGGGAATAATATGTTTAATTATGAAGATTATGAAAAATCAGCAGAGTATATCAAGGGAAAAATTAAAGGTAAAAATCCTAAAATAGCAATAGTGTTAGGATCTGGATTAGGAGGATTAGCAAAAGAAATAAAAAATGAAACAGTAATAAAATATAAAGATATACCTAATTTTCCAGTTTCAACAGTAGAAGGACATGCAGGAGAATTAATAATCGGAGATTTGAATGGAACAGAAGTAATTGCAATGAACGGAAGATTTCATTATTATGAAGGATATGAAGTAGCACATACTGCATATCCAATTAGAGTATTTTCTTTATTAGGAATAGAAGATATTATACTTACAAATGCAGCAGGAGGAATAAATACAGATATAGAGCAAGGAAGTCTTATGATTATAAATGACCATTTAAGCTTTTTTGCAGAATCAGTATTAAGAGGAAAAAATGAAGACAAATTTGGAGTTCGTTTCCCAGATATGTCTGAAGTATATAGTAAAGAACTGATTGAAAAATTAAGACCAATTATGTTAGAAAAGATGGGAAGATGTTATGAAGGTGTATATGCATATATGAAAGGACCTTGTTATGAAACACCAGCAGAAATAAGAGCACTAAGAATATTAGGAGCAGATGCGGTAGGAATGTCAACAGTTCCAGAAGCAATAACTGCAAGACATTGCGGAATAAATGTAATAGCAGTCTCATGCATTACCAATATGGCAGCAGGAATTATAAAAAAGGAACTTTCTCATGAAGAAGTAAAAGAAACAGCTCAAAGAGTAGAAAAGAAATTTGTAGAAACAATAAAAGAATTTGTGACAAAAATATAATTGGAGTGAAGAGATTATGAATTTACCAAATAAATTAACAATATTTAGAATTTTACTAGTACCAGTAATGGTAATAATCCCATACTTAAATATAAGTGGAACATTTTTAAATATATCGATTGAATATTGGATAATGGGATTGATATTTGTAATTGCATCATATACAGATCATTTAGATGGAAAATTAGCAAGAAAAAACAATCAGATAACTGCATTTGGAAAATTTGCAGATCCATTAGCAGATAAAATATTAGTATTAGCAGCAATGCTAATATTTGTGGAAGCAAAAAGTTTACCAGCGTGGATACCAATTATAGTATTATTTAGAGAATTTGTAGTATCGGGATACAGACTAATAGCTGTAGAAAAAGGTGGAGAAGTAATAGCAGCAAGTATTTGGGGAAAACTAAAAACAGTAACACAAATGATTGCAATAATATTAATGTTTATAAATATTAATAATACAAACATATTTGGAGCATTTATAAGAGGAAATCTAACAGGAGCAGAGTTAATAATAAATATACTAGCAACAGTGTTTATGTTAATTTCTGTAATAGCAACAATCTTCTCAGGTTGGGACTATGTAAAAAATGGTAAAGAATTACTAAAAGATTAAAAATTGGTGAAAAAGGGGTCAGACCCCTTTTTCACCAATTTAACAGAGGAGGAACTTAATTGGACAAGCAAAAAGCAAGAAAACGTATTGATGAATTAAATAAACTTACTGCATATTATGCTAAAAAATACTATGATGATGATGCACCAGAAATATCAGATTTTGAATATGATATGCTTATGAATGAGCTTAAAAACTTGGAAAAAGAATTTCCAGAGTTTATAAGCAAAGATTCACTAACTCAAAAAGTCGGAGGAACTGTAAAAGAAGGATTTGAAAAGGTAACACATATTGTGCCACTTCAAAGTTTACAAGATGTGTTTTCTTTTGATGAGTTGTATAGCTTTGATGAAAGAATGAAAAAATTTGATGATAATATTAAATATGTTGTAGAAACAAAAATAGATGGATTATCAGTTGCATTAGAATATAAAAATGGTGAATTTGTAAGAGGTGCGACAAGAGGAAATGGACAAGTTGGAGAAGATATCACAGATAATTTAAAAACTATTAAAAATATTCCTAAGAAGCTAAAAGAAAACATAGATATAGTAGTAAGAGGAGAAGTTTTTATATCTAAAAAAGACTTTGACGAATTAAATGAAAAGCAAGACGAAGAAAATAAATTTGCAAATGCAAGAAACTTAGCAGCAGGTTCACTAAGACAGCTAGATAGTTCAATTACAGCTACTAGACCTCTTGATATTTATATTTTTAATGTTCAAAAAAGTGATACAATAAAATTTACATCACATTATGAGTCTTTGTTATATTTAGAAAAAATAGGTTTTAATGTAAATCCTGTAAAAATATTTTGCAATAACATAAAAGAAGCGATAAAGGCAATAGAAAAAATAGGTGAAGATAGAGAAAAAATTCCATTTGGAATAGATGGAGCAGTTATAAAAGTTGATGATTTAAATTTAAGAGAAAAAATTGGTACAACATTTAAAGTGCCCAAATGGGCTATTGCATATAAATACCCACCAGAGCAAAAAGAAACAATATTAAAAGATATTGTTTGTAATGTTGGAAGAACAGGAGTAATTACACCAATGGCAATACTAGAACCAGTAGTGGTTGCAGGTTCTAAAATATCCAAAACAACTCTTCATAATGAAGATTTTATAAAAGAAAAAGGATTAAAAATAGGTGACCATATATTAATACAAAAAGCTGGAGATGTTATTCCAGAGGTTGTAAAGGCATTGGTAGAAAAAAGAACAGGCAATGAAAAAGAATTTGAGATGCCTAAGACTTGTCCTGTTTGTGGAGCGGAAGCTGTGAGAGAAGAGGGAGAAGCCGCTGTAAGGTGTATAGGAGTTGAGTGCAAAGCTCAAAACTTAAGAAACATTATTCATTTTGCCTCAAAAGAAGGAATGAATATTGAAGGATTAGGCGAAAAAATAGTAGAACAGTTATATAACAACAAATTAATAGAAACAATTGCGGATATATATTACTTAAAACAAGAAGATATAGAAAGCCTAAAAAAAGATGGAAAGAAATTTGCAAAAAACTTAATAGACGCAATAGAACAAAGTAAAAGCAACGATTTAGATAGATTGATTTGTGCAATTGGAATAAGACACATTGGAACAAAATCTGCAAAAACACTTGCAAGAAGATTTAAAACAATGGAAAACTTAAAAAATGCTACATTAGAAGAATTAATAATGACAGATGATGTAGGAGAAATTACGGCAAGAAGTATTTATGAGTTTTTTAAACAAGAGCAAACACAAGATTTGTTAAATAGATTAGAACAAGCAAATGTGAATATGAAGCTAAAAGAAGAAACAAATAATGATAATAGATTTGAAGGAAAGACATTTGTATTAACAGGTTCATTAGAAAACTATACTCGTGAAGAAGCAAGCAATATTATAGAAAGTTTTGGAGGAAAAACTTCTAGCTCTGTATCTAAAAAAACAGATTATGTTTTAGCAGGAGAAGAAGCAGGAAGTAAACTAACAAAAGCAGAATCACTAGGAGTAAAAATAATAACAGAACAAGAATTTCAAAAAATGATTAAATTGTAATTTGTGTGAGGGGGAATTCTAGGGACTGTCCCTTAAAATCACCAAACCTGGGGATTTTGGCGACTGTCCTGAATTCATCCGGAACTAAACAAATTCCAATTTATAAAGGAGATAAAATGAATAAAGACTATAGTTTTGAACAATTATGGAAAGATTTAAATGATGGTTATCAAATATATTACACATATATGGACACAAGATATTTGCTTAGCAAACTTACTAAAAACTGCTATTCAAAGGAAATAGTCAATTTTAGTGGAAAGGGACCACATCCCAAAACACAAATTATAACATTAAAATCTGTAAAAGAAATACATCCTTTTATGGAGAATATAGAGTATAAAATTCAAGCATAAGGAGTTTCTTATGAATATTTTAGAAAAATATAATCAAGAACAACTTGAAAGATTTTATCAGGATTTAAATAAAACAGAACAAAGCAAGCTACAAAAAGAAATAGAAAATATTGATTTTGAACAAATAAATAGCCTGTATATAAACTCAAAAAAAGACGAGATTATTGAATTAAAAGAAATAGAGCCAATTAAATATTATATAAAAAAGAAATTAAGTAAAAGTATAATAGAAGAATATTCAAACCTAGCAAAAGAAATCTTGAGAAAAAATAAATTATGTGTTATTACAATGGCAGGAGGACAGGGAAGCAGATTAGGAGTAAATGGGCCCAAAGGAATGTTTAAATTAAATATAGATGGAAAACTAAAAAGCTTTTTTGAAATAAACTGTGAAAAACTTATTAAAGCAAATAAACAATATAATATAGAAATATTATGGCTTATAATGACTAGCAAAGAAAATGATTTACAAACACAAGAATTCTTTAGAAACAATAACTATTTTGGATACCCTAAGAATAGAATAATATTCTTTACACAAAATGAAATTCCAGTTTTGGATTTAAATGGAAAGATTCTGCTAGAAGAAAAGCAAAAAATAAAAAAAGCAGCAAATGGAAATGGAGATGTTTTTGAGGCTTTAAGTAAAAATAATATTATAAATAAACTGGATGATGAAGGCATAGAATACATATCATTTATGGGAATAGATAACATTTTGGCAAATCCAATTGATTATATTTTTTTAGGGATGATGGCTTATAAGAAATATCAAGTGGCTTCGAAATCCATTTTTAAAGAAAATGCTATGGAGAAATCTGCAGTCTTTTGCAAAAGAAAAAACAGGCCATATATATTAGGATATGACAAAATTTCGAAAGAATTGTCAGAAGAAAAAGCAAAGAATGGTGAATTTCTATATAGAGACTGTAATGTTTTGGCACATCTTATGACACTAAAAGCAGTAAAAAAAGTTATACAAAAGGACCTACCATATCATAGGGTATTTAGAAAAACTAATGCACTAAATCAAAAGGGAGAAAGCGTAATACAAGATAGCTTTAAATTTGAAAAATTTATATTTGATGCCTTCTCATATTTTGAAGATATGTTAGTTTTGAGAATAGAAAAAGACGAATTTGCTCCAATTAAAAATAAAGCAGATATAGAATTTGCTATAAAAGAATATAATAAAAAATAAAAATGTTTTGAAACTATTGACTTTACTACGTTTAGTTAATATAATAAGGTCAAATTCAATTGATGATGGAGGCAAAAGTAAACAAATGGCACAAGGTAAATTAGCATATTCATTTGATGACAATTTAAACAATAAAACTGATGAACAATTAGTAACTTTTGCAAAAGAAGGAAATGAGAAGGCACTAGAATACTTATTTGAAAGATACAAAAACCTTGTTAATATGAAGGTAAGTAAGTATTTTATTGTTGGTGCAGAAAAAGAGGATATAGTACAAGAAGCAATGATAGGATTGTATAAAGCTGTAAAAAATTTTGAAGTGGACAAGCAGAATTCTTTTAAATCATTTGCTAATTTGTGCATAGAAAGACAGTTGATTACAGCAATAAAAACTTCAAACAGACAAAAGCATATACCTCTCAATTCTTCATTATCCTTAAACACTTCAGTATATGAAAATGATGATGATACTTCATTAATAGAATGTTTTAATTCTAAAACAGTTGAAGATCCATTAGACACTATAACAAAAAAAGAATATTACAAAAAAGTAGGAACAAAAATAGATGAGCATTTGAGCGATTTTGAAAAACAAGTTTTAGGAAGATTTGTAAAACGGAGAAAGCTATGTAACAATTGCAGAAAAACTTGACACACAAGTGAAATCGGTTGACAATGCAATACAGAGAATTAGAAAAAAAGCAATTAGAAATATAGTAGATGAGGAGGAATAATCCTCATCTTATATGCTTCTATAGCTCAGTAGGTAGAGCACTTGCGTGGTAAGCAAGAGGTCACCAGTTCGATTCTGGTTGGAAGCTCCAAAATAAAAGAAGTGTATATCATTTCCAAATTATCAGAACTAATATGCACTCCTTTTGGCTGTTATTTGGTAGGTTTAGCTGCCGAAACTAAAAAGTTCGGTAGGGCTTTGCTAGAATCATTTGGCACTGCTTTAGGTGTTTTCCAAAAAACTTCTGTACTACACCAAACAGGTGTTAAACGATACTGCAAATCTGAATAAACCGGCATAATAACAACTCCTTTCAATATGTGATTAAAAAATATTATATCATAAAAAAACAAAAAAATCAAAAAACGAAGAGGGATTAGTATGAAAATAGGAATAGTAGGTTTACCAAATGTAGGCAAAAGTACAATGTTTAATAGTATAACAAATGCAGGGGCAGAATGTGCAAACTATCCATTCTGTACAATAGAACCAAATGTGGGCGTTGTACCAGTACCAGACGAAAGATTAGATGTTTTAGGAAAGATGTATAATACTCAAAAAATAACTCATGCAATTGTAGAGTTTGTTGATATTGCTGGACTTGTAAAAGGAGCAAGTAAAGGAGAAGGACTTGGAAATAAATTTTTATCACATATTAGAGAGGTAGACGCAATAGCACAAGTAGTAAGATGCTTTGAAGACCCCAACATTGTACACGTAGATGGAAGTATAAATCCAATTAGAGATATAGAAACAATTAACTTAGAATTAATATTAGCAGATATAGAAACAGTAGAAAAAAGACTAGAAAAAGCAAAGAAAAATTTAAAAGCAGACAAAAAATATCAAGAAGAAATTGATTGTTTGGAAAAAATAAAAAAACATTTAGAAGAAGAAAAACCTGCAAGAACGCTAGAACTTAATGATGACGAAAAAGAAATTTTAAAAGATATGATGCTTCTTACAGCAAAGCCAATCTTATATATATGTAATGTATCAGAAGAACAATTGGCAAATGCAGAAAATGATGAAAATGTAAAAAAAGTTAAAGAATATGTAAAAAACGAAAACAGTATAGCAATTCCACTTTGTGCAAAAATTGAAGAAGAGCTAACAAGTTTAGAAGAAGCAGATAAAAAAGAAATGCTAGAAGCATTAGGACTAAAAGAATCTGGATTAGATAGAGTTATAAGAGAAAGCTATTCAGTGCTAGGTTTAATGTCATTTTTAACAGCAGGAGAGCCAGAAGTAAGGGCATGGACAATAAAAAAAGGAACAAAAGCACCAGTTGCAGCAGGAAAAATACATTCAGACATACAAAGAGGATTTATAAAAGCAGAAATAGTTTCTTATGATGACCTAATAAAAGAAGGCTCAATGAACGCAGCAAGAGAAAAAGGATTAATTAGATCAGAAGGAAAAGAATATATAATGCAAGAAGGAGACATTGTTCTATTTAAATTTAATGTTTAATAAAAAAATGTCGAAAAATAAATATTTTTTTAAAAAAAATTTAAAAAAAACCACAAAACTATTGCAATAATTGAAAAAATGTAGTATAAATAATAGAGAATAATTTATAATAATATTATAATGTGATTAAAGGAGATAGAGATTATGTCAAGAACAAAAGAAATATTAATAAGTTTATTAGCAATTATAGTTTTAATTTTAGCAATAACAACAAATGTATTTGCAACATCAGCAGACGATTTACTTAATGCACTTGGAAACAATCAAAATAATAATACAGTTACACAGATACCATCAAAAGATAATAACAATACAAATAACAATACAAACAACAATAACAATAAATTAAATAACGTAGTTAACAACAAAGCAAATGTTTCAAATGCAACAGAACATGCAGATGCAGGTGTTGATTACTCAATAGTATTTATAATAGCTGTATGTGGAGTTTCAGCAATATATGCTTACAAAAAAATAAGAGACTATAATGTATAGAATTAAATAAATAAATGTTTTTAGAGCTGTTCTGCAGAACAGCTCTATTGTACGTTTAATTCCATTTCTTTGGCTTTTAAAATAAGCCTTTTTTTATTTATGTTATTACAAGTAATTAAGGTTATTTCTTTATTCCCATTTGTTTCTTGAGAAGTACAACTCATGTCATTTTTTTCAATTTCATACATTTCATAAACTTTATAATATACACACACGTTTGCTGGGGCATATATTTTTATAATGTCACCAACATCCAATAAAGAGAGTTTACTAAAAAAACGGTCATCATCAAAATTGTGCCCTGCAATACAAAGATTACCTACTTTATTTGGATCCGGACCGAAAAACTTGCAAGGTGAGATTTTAAGAAGCTCATCATTAGTTTTAGAAAGAATAGGATATTCAATATTAATTTTATCAATTTGTATTATGCCAATTACATTAGCTTCATCAGAATTGTTTAATTTTACAACAGTATAATTTTGCTCATTTGAATACAAACTATCTATATTAAAAGAATTAATTAAAGTAGAAGCAAATTTTTCTTGTTTTTTTGAATTGTATAGATATACAGAAAAATATGAAACAGTGGATATAAATAAAAACAAAGAAATATATAGTAAAAATTTAAAAGATTTAGAATTATTTTTAGAATTATTTTTTTCATTATTAATACCTGTATATAATATTTGATTCATAATATATTAGTGTATATAAATATAAAATAAATATACATAAAAAAGATTTACAGAAGAGTCTAAATATTTATTCACATCACGTCTAACTTATAAGCTGGATATGGAAGTAGATGGAACCCTTACAAAAACTTGTGGATGCATTCAACCGTTTTATTATGAAGGCGAGTTATGGAGAAGCGGAGAAAATGGATTATTTCTTGTAGCTGGCTCTGAAGGAGATTAAACGTAGGAGGAGAAAAGAATTCATGGAATATGCCAGTCCGTCCAGTGATAACAGTTAAGATTAAATAAAATAGTAAATTGGCTAAAAATGACCTAAAATGCTTGATTTTTTTAAAAAACAGGTATATAATAATATAGCAATTGAAAAAATACTAGAAGAGTGGGAACAAATCCCACTCTTCAATTATGAAAAGGAGAAAAAATTGGCAAAGATAGAAGAAAAGGTTGAAAGCCTTATTAAGCAAAACATAGAAAACCTTGGATATGAACTTTATGATGTAGAATATGTAAAAGAAGCAAAAGATTACTTCTTAAGAATCTATATTGATTCAAAAAAAGGAATAGACTTGGAGGATTGCGAAAAAGTAAGCAATAGTATTACAGAACTGCTTGACAAAGAAGATGTAATTTCAGAGCAATATTTTTTAGAGGTTTCTTCACCAGGAATTGAAAGAACTTTAAAAAGAGAAAAGCACTTAAAAGATAATATAGGAAATGAAGTTCAAATAAAACTATTTAAACCATTTGAAGGTAAAAAACAATACAAAGGAATATTAAAAGATTTTGATGAAACCAAAATAGAAATAGTTAGTCAAAATGAAGAACAAATAGAAATAGACAGAAAAAATATATCACAAATAAAAACAGTATATAATTGGTAAAAGAAAGGATGATTATAATGAAATCAATCGAAACTAAAGAATTGATAACAGCAATTGAAGAATTAGAAAAAGAAAGAGGAATAAGCAAAGAATATTTATTAAGTTCATTAGAAACTGCTTTGGTTACAGCATATAAAAGAAACTTTGATTCAGCTGAAAATGTAAAAGTAAATATGGATGAAAACACAGGAGATATAAAAGTATATGCAGTAAAAACAGTTGTAGAGGAAGTTTTAGATGATCAATTAGAAATAAGCTTAGAAGAAGCCAAAAAAGAAAATAAAAATGCAAAAATAGGTGATGAAGTAGAAATAGAAATAATACCTAGAAACTTTGGTAGAATTGCTGCACAAACTGCAAAACAAGTAATTGTACAAAAAATTAGAGAAGTAGAAAGAAATATGGTATATACAGAATATAATGACAGAAAAGGAGAAATTGTTTCTGGAATTATACAAAAAGCAGACGGTGGAACTATTGTATTAGACTTAGGAAAATTAGAAGGAATAATGCCAGTAAAAGATCAAATACCAACAGAAACATATCATGTAAATGATAAAATAAAAGCATATGTTGTTAGTGTTGAAAGAGGATTAAAAGGAACACCACAAGTGCTAGTTTCTAGAAGCCATCCTGATTTTGTAAGAAAATTATTTGAATTTGAAATACCAGAAATATATGAAGGTTTAATAGAAATAAAAAGTGTATCAAGAGATGCTGGTTCAAGAAGTAAAGTAGCTGTATATTCTACAAACGAAAATATTGACCCAGTTGGTTCTTGTGTAGGACAAAAAGGAATAAGAATTCAAAATATTATAAACGAACTAAATGGAGAAAAGATAGATGTTATAGAATGGAATGAAGACCCAGCAATATTCATATCAGCAGCATTATTACCAGCACAAGTTATGGCAGTAGATGTAAAAGAAGAAGAAAAATTTGCACAAGTAATAGTTCCAGATGATCAATTATCTTTAGCAATAGGAAAATCTGGACAAAATGCACGTTTAGCTGCAAGACTTACAAACTGGAAAATTGATATAAAAAGTGAAAGCCAATTTAGAGCATTACTAGAGAGCCAAGAAGAAACAGAAGGAACAACAGAAGAAAATTAATAAGTGCAGTGTTCGCAGTCCTTGAAGACCAGCAAAAAAAGGGAGATAATTTTATGAAAAATGTTGTACAAAGAATGTGCATGGGATGCAATACAAAAAAAGACAAGAAAGAATTAATTAGAATTGTTGCATCAAAAGACGGAAATATTGCAATAGACAAAACTGGAAAGTTATCTGGTAGAGGAGCATATATATGTGATAGCATAGAATGTTTAGAAAAAGTAATAAAAAATAAAAGATTAGAAAAAGTACTAGAAAAAAATATAAGTGAAGAAATTTATAATGAATTAAGGGGTGTAATTATTGACAAAGCTAATTAAAAACAAACCAAACAGTAAAGAAAATTATGGGGGTGATACTATTGGGTAAAATAAAAATACATGAAATAGCAAAAAAATTAGGTGTTAATAGTAAAGACGTATTAGAAAAAGCACAAGAATTAGGATTAGATGTAAAAACACATATGAGTAGTGTTGATGAGAGTGAGGCAAAGAAAATAGAAGCAAAGTTTTCAAATAATAATACAAAAAAAGAGGTAAGAGAAAAAAGAGACAATCCAGTTATAATTAGAAGAGAAGTAATTATGACTGATTCTGATGCAACAAAAAAAGAAGAAATAAAAAAAGAACAAACAAAAAGAGATAGAGATGTTGGCTTTATAGAAAGACAAAGAAAAACAGATTACAATATTGTTTATAGAAATAAACCTACAAAACCTCTTACAGTAAGCGAACTATTTGGAAAAAAAGAAGAACCTAAAAAAGAACCTGCAAAACCAGTAGTAGAAAAACCAGAAGTAGCAGAAAAAGAAGAAAAGAAAGTAGAAGTTACACCACTTGAAAAAAATGAAGAAAAGAAAACAGAAAATGCAAATAAAGAGCAAGTAAAAAAAGTTGAACCAATAAACCAAAAACCGGTACAACAAAGACCTGCTAATAGAGAATTTAATAGAGATAATCAAAGACCATACAACAGAGAAAATGGACAAAGACCTTATAATAGAGATGGACAAAACAATAGACCATTTAACAGAGATGGGCAAAGACCTTTCAATAGAGATGGACAAAACAATAGACCATTTAATAGAGATGGACAAAGACCTTTCAACAATAATAGAAACCAAGGAAATTTTGGCGGAAGAAGACCATTAGATGAAAGAGGAATTGAGAAAAACATAAAAAATATAATGGCTTCAGATGTAGTAGAAAAAGAAAATGTAAGAGAATACGCAAATAAAGCAATAGATAAACAAAAAAACAACAGATATGAGGAAAAATCGAATAAAAAAGCTTCAAAATCAAGAAGAAATGATTTTGAAGAAATAAGCAGTCATAAATTAAAAGACTTAAAACAAGAGAACAGATTATCAAATATGTTTGATGAAGGTTCTATGTTAGACTATTATGATTTAACAACAACAAGAGGAAGAAGAGGAAAGAAAAAATTACAACAAGGTGAAAACAGAGTAAAACAAAAAATATTTGATTTAACAGATATAACAATACCAGAAACAATAACAGTAAAAGATTTAAGTGCAGAACTTAAAAAAACTAGTGGAGAAATTATAAAAAAACTATTAGGCTATGGAATAATGGCAACAATAAACAATGAAATTGACTTTGATACAGCATTCTTAATAGCAGGAGAGTTTGGAGTAACTGCTCATAAAAAAGAAGTAGTTACAGATGAAGATATTTTATTTGATGATAGTGAAGACAAAGAAGAAGACTTAAAACCAAGACCACCAGTAATTGTTGTTATGGGACACGTTGACCATGGAAAAACTTCTTTACTAGATGCAGTAAGGTCTACAAATGTAATAGAAGGAGAAGCAGGAGGAATTACACAAGCGATAGGTGCATATAAGGTAGAAATAAATGGTAGAGAGATTACATTCTTAGATACACCAGGACACGAAGCATTTACAGCAATGAGAGCAAGAGGTGCTCAAATAACAGATATAGCAATATTGGTAGTTGCTGCAAATGATGGAGTAATGCCACAAACAATAGAAGCAATAGACCATGCAAAAGCTGCTGGAATACCAATTATTGTTGCAATAAACAAAATAGATGTAGAAGGAGCAAATCCAGATAAAGTAAAACAAGAACTTGCAGAATATGGATTAGTTTCAGAAGATTGGGGAGGAGATACTATCTTTGTTCCAATCTCAGCAAAGAAAAAAATAAATATAGATAATTTGTTGGAAATGGTACTTTTAGTTGCAGATATGAAAGAACTAAAAGCAAACCCAAATAAGCAAGCAAAAGGTGTAGTAATAGAAGCAAAACTAGATAAATCAAAAGGGCCAGTAGCAACAATGCTTGTACAACGTGGTACATTAGACATAGGAGATACAATTTTAGTAGGATCAGTTATAGGTAGAATAAGAACAATGACAGATGATAAAGGGCACAAAGTAAAAAAAGCTGGACCATCAACACCAGTAGAAATAACAGGTTTAACAGAAGTGCCAGAAGCAGGAGACACATTCTACGAAGTAAAAGATGAAAAAACTGCGAAACACTTAATGGAAAGAAGAAAACGTCAAGCAAGAGATAAAGCCTTAAAAGCATCATCAAGAGTTACATTAGATGATTTATTTAGCCAAATAGAAAAAGGAAACCTAAAACAATTAAATATTATAGTAAAAGCAGATGTACAAGGTTCAGTAGAAGCTGTAAAACAAGCATTAGAAAAACTATCAAACGATGAAGTAAAAGTTAAAGTAATACATGCAAATGTTGGAGCAATAACAGAAAGCGATGTTACACTTGCAAATGTATCAAATGCAATAATTATAGGATTTAATGTAAGACCACAACCAATAGCAAAAGATATGGCAGATAAAGAAAACGTAGAAATAAAAACATATTCTGTAATATACAATGCAATAGAAGACGTAGAAGCAGCTATGAAGGGAATGTTAGACCCAGTATTTAAAGAAGTAGTAATAGGAAATGCAGAAGTTAGACAAACATTTAAAATTTCAGATGTTGGTACTATTGCTGGATGCTATGTAACAAATGGTAAAGTTGCAAGAAATGCAGGAGTAAGAGTATTAAGAGATAATGTTGTAATACATGATGGTAAACTAATCTCATTAAAGAGAATGAAAGATGATGCAAAAGAAGTTGCAAAAGGATTTGAATGTGGAATTCAAATAGAAAACTTTAATGATATTAAAGAGGGAGATATTATTGAGGCATATATTATGGAACAAGTGAAACAATAATGCATTGTAAACGAACAAAATCAGGCATCTTGCGTTGTCAAACTTCGTAAAAATTTTTGCAACATACAGCGTATAGTCTTAAAAATTTTTACTTGTTTTCCTAGCAATATACCTAATTTATTTCGTTTACTACTAGTATTAAAGAAAGCAATAAAGGAGATAAAATGAATAAACCAAAAGGTGGAGGAAACCGATTAAATAGGATAAATGAAGAATTAAAAAGGGAAATAAGTAATATAATTAACTATGAAGTTACAAATTCAAATGTAACAGGAATGGTCAGTGTAACTTCTGTAAAAATTTCCCCAGATTTAAGATATGCAAAAGTTAAAGTTAGCATATTAAATTCTAGAAATGTTAAACAAACATTGGCAGGTTTAAAATCTTCTTCTGGATTTATAAGAAGTAGAATTGCTCAAAGTGTTAACTTAAGGGTAACGCCAGAATTAGTTTTTGAGTTAGACGATTCAATGGAATATGGAGAAAGAATAGACACAATTCTAAAAGACATAATGAAAGATATTAAACCAAATGAATAAAGGAGATTAAATATGACCCTAGATAATATTATAGAAGAAATAAATAATGCATCAAGCATAGTAATATTAACACATGAAAACCCAGATGGAGATGCAATAGGAAGCAGTTTGGCACTATATAATGGACTAAAACAATTAGAAAAAAATGCTGACGTTATAATACCAGAATACTCAAATACATATAAGTTTTTACCAAATGCAAGTGATATAAAAAAAGAAGGAAATGCAGATTCATATGATTTAGCAATAGCATTAGATTGTGGAGATATAAAAAGATTAAATGGATTTGCAAAATATTTTGAAGACGCAAATACAAAAATATCAATAGATCATCATAGTGCAAATACAATGTTTGCAGATTATAACTTTGTAAATCCAGCAGCTCCAGCGTGTTGCCAAATATTAATTACAGTTTTAGAAGCACTAGGAGTAACAATTAATAAAGAAATAGGTACATGTTTACTAACAGGAATAATTACAGACACAGGCGGATTTAAGTATTCAGGGGTAACAGCAGAAACTTTTGAATTTACAGCAGAGCTATTAAATAAAGGAGTAAAAGTATCAGACATATATAAAAGAGTAATGCAAACAATATCAAAAACTCAATTTGAATTAAGAAGAATTGCAATGAATAGAATAGAGTTTTTTGAAGATGGAAAGATTACATTTACATACATAACAAAAGAAGATGAAGATAAAGTAAATGCAGGAATAAATGATTACGATGGAATAGTAGAAATGGGAAGAGATATAGAAGGCGTAGAAGTATCAATATTCTTTAGAGAGAAAGATGATGGATATAAAATTTCTTTACGTTCAAACGACTATGTTAATGTTTCTGACATATGCTTAATGTTTTCAGGCGGAGGTCATATAAGAGCCGCTGGAGGTAGCATAAACTTACCATTTGAACAAGCAAAGCAAAAAGTAATAGAAGAATGTAAAAAATACTTAAAATAAGGGGAATAAATGGACGGACTAATCTTAATAAACAAGCAAAAAGGTTTTACTTCACATGACGTTGTAAATGTTATAAGAAAAAAATTAAATACTAAAAAAGTAGGACACACCGGTACACTAGATCCAAATGCTACCGGTGTTTTGCCAATTTTAATAGGAAAAGGAACAAAAATTTCTAAATACCTAATGGAACATGATAAAACATATATAGCTACACTTAAATTGGGAGAAAAGACAGATACAGGAGATAGCGAAGGACAAGTTATAGAAGAAAAATCAATACCAAAAGATTTAAGAAAAGAAGATATAAATGATGTCCTACAAAGTTTCTTGGGAAAACAAAAACAACTACCACCAATGTATTCAGCAATTAAAATAAATGGAAAAAAACTTTATGAGTATGCAAGAGAAGGAAAAGAAGTTAAAATCGAACCTAGAAACATAGAAATATATAAAATAGAATTATTAGAATATCAAAACAATAAAATAAAATTTGAAGTAGAATGCTCAAAAGGAACTTATATAAGAACACTATGTGAGGATATATCTCAAAAGCTTGGAACAGTAGGATATATGGAAGAATTACAAAGAACAAAAGTAAACACCTTTAAAATAGAAGATTCAATTTTACTAGATGATATAACATTAGAAAATGCAGAAAAAAACATAATAAAAATAGAAAAAGTTTTTAAAGAAAAAGATAAAATCAATTTAGATAATAAAAAATTAGAAATGTTTTTGAATGGAGTAAAACTAACATATAGTTTATCAGAAGATATATATAGAATATATAATAATGAACATTTTATAGGGATAGGGATACTAAAAAATGGATTATTAAAAAGAGATATAGTAATTTAAAAAACTTTATGATAGAATTAAATAAATTAAAATTAATATATAGGGGGAATACATATGATGAGCACAGTTAGCTATTTAATTACAATGGCTGGAGGAATGTTTTGGATTTTTAGAGTTGTTGTTGCACTTTTAGACAGTATGCAAAAAGATTTTCCAATTAAACCACTAAATCCAACAATAGAAATAATATTATTATTTGTAACACTAATATGTTTAGTACTTATTGTAAAAAGAAAACTTATAGGAGCATTGATTTATTTTGTATCTTATGGATTATACTTTGGAACAGATATATACAATCAAATTACAGCAATAACAAGCGGACAAACGGAAATTACAGAATATGCAACATTGTTTGTTTCAATAATAGGTGTATTTATAGCGATTTTAACAGTATTAGATATTGCAATAAATAAAGATAGAAAAAGTGCTGCAAGAAATAAAAGGACAGACTGGTTCTATGGAAACGAGGAGTATGAAAGAAAGCTAGATGACAGAGCAGACAAAAATCAATACAAATTTTAAATAATTTGTAAATTAATGTTGAAGAAAATACTTTTATATATTATTATAATTATATATAAAAGAAAGGGGGATATAAATGGAGGATTTATATTACTATTCGTATACAGCAGATATACCTGCTACCACAACAGCAACATTAGGTGCAATGCTTGGAACGTATTCTGCTATTGTTATAGTTTTTTATGTATTGCTTGTTATTGCTCAATGGAAGATTTTCACAAAGGCTGGAGAAGCTGGATGGAAGTCGTTAATACCAATTTACAATATGGTTGTACTTTATAAAATTATAGGTTTATCACCATGGCTACTATTAATCTATTTAGCAGGTATAATACCAGTTGTAGGTTATATAGCTACATTAGTGCTTTCAATAATATCAATGGTTAAACTTGGACAAGCATTTGGCAAAGGTGCAGGATTTATAGTTGGTTTAGTTTTTTTAACACCAATATTCCAAATGATATTAGGATTTGGTAGTGCAGAATATGTTGGACCACAATCTAATAGTTAAAAATAAACTAAAAAAGGCAGAAATGCCTTTTTTGTTTTAAAAACCCCAAGAATGTATGAATATAAAGAACAAAAAAACGAGGAGAAAAAGATATGAAAGAGAGAATAGTAAAACCATTTACAATGTGGAAACACTTTAAAGGAACAAGAGCTTTTGTAATTACAGTAGCAGAACATAGTGAGACAGGAGAAAAATTGGTTGTTTATCGTTGTATGGATAACAATGGAAAAACTAATCATAAAGACGGAATTTATGTAAGACCATTGAATATGTTCCTATCAGAAGTAGACCATAAAAAATATCCAGATGTTACTCAAAAATATCGCTTTGAAGAGATTATAGATTAAAAATGAGTAGAAGACTATAGCAAGTGATTAGTTGAAAATCACTTGCTTTTATGTTAAAATATAAAAGTATTAAATAAAAATAAGGTGAAAAATATGAATGAAAATAAAACTAATATAAATTGGTATCCAGGGCATATGTTAAAAACAAAAAAACAAATAATTGAAGATTTGAAATTAATAGATGTAGTTGTAGAATTACTAGATGCACGTATACCAAAATCAAGTAGAAATCCAGATATACAAAAAATAGTACAAAACAAAAAAAGAATAGTACTATTAAATAAAAGTGACTTGGCAGAAGATAGAGAAACTAAAAAATGGATTGAGTATTACAAAAATAATAATGTAACTGCAATTGCATGCGATGCAAATTTAGGAAAAGGAATAAAAGAAATCTTAAATCAAATAGAAAAATCTGTAGAAGAAGAAACTCAAAAAGCAGCATTAAAAGGTAGAGTAAAGAAAAATATAAGAGTTGTAATACTTGGAATACCAAATGTAGGAAAGTCATCATTAATAAACAGGCTATGCAATAAAAAAACAACTATTGTAGGAAACAAACCAGGTGTTACGAAACAAAAACAATGGGTAAGAATAGCAAATAATATAGAATTGCTGGATACACCTGGTGTTCTATGGCCAAAGTTTGAGGATGAAACTGTTGCACTAAATTTAGCATACACAGGCTCAATAAAAGATGAAGTGCTAGAAACAATAGAAGTAGCATTCAAGCTATTAATATATTTATATAATAATTATAAAGCAAATTTATTGGAAAGATATAAAATAACAGAAAGCGAATTAGACCAAATAGATTCAGAAGACGAAAATGAGAAACTATATAATCTTATGAAACTAATAGGAAGAAAAAGAGGAGCCGTTATATCTGGTGGAGAGATAGATGATGAAAAAACTGCAAAAATAATACTAAATGATTTTAGAAGCGGAAAATTAGGAAAAATAACATTGGAGAAGGTAAATGAAAAGTAAAGAAGAAGTAAATTTAATGTCGCCACTTGTTTGGGCTTATGTTGGAGATAGTGTTTATGAGTTATATATAAGAGAAAAACTTGTAAATGCAACAAATTTAAAACCACACAAATTACATATAGAAACAATTAAATATGTAAAAGCCAAAGCGCAAGCGGATACATTAGAAAAAATAAAAGAATATTTAACGCAAGAGGAATTAGAAATTGTTAGAAGAACTAGAAATACTCAAAATCATCATTTGCCTAAAAATGCGGATCCAACAGATTACATGTATGCTACGGCATTTGAAGGATTAATAGGATATTTATATTTGAGTGGACAAAAAGAAAGATTAGATGAAATATTAAGTAAATGCATAAATTAATATAATTAAACAGGCGACCATTGATCGCCTGTTTTTAAAACATTATATACTTTTTACTATTCACTCTTGCCATAAAACAAGTGTGGTGACCCCTACGGGAATCGAACCCATGATTCAGCCTTGAGAGGGCTGCGTCTTAACCGCTTGACCAAGGGGCCAAATAAACGTACACTTATTTATAACATTTTTTATATACATTGTCAACACAAAAAAAGGAATTTTATGTATTAAGAATACTCAAAAATTGTGGTTTACAATTATTGCAATTTGTTATATAATATTAAAATAAGTTTTTAAGGAGATGAAGCATATGGCAGAAAATATTGAAAATAACCAAGAACAATTAGATGAGAATCATTTAATAGCAATTAGAAAAGAAAAATTAAGAGAATTACAAGAACAAGGGAAAGACCCATTTAAAGTAACAAAATATAATAGAACACATTTAAGCCAAGAAATAAAAGATAATTATGAAGAATTAGAAGGAAAAGACGTTTCTGTAGCAGGAAGAATAATGGCAAAAAGAATAATGGGGAAAGCATCTTTTTGTACTATTCAAGATGCAAAAGGAAAAATTCAAAGTTATGTTAGTATAAATGACTTAGGAGAAGAAAGCTATTCTGCATTTAAAACATATGATATAGGAGATATAATCGGAATAAAAGGATTTGTATTTAAAACAAGAACAGAAGAAATTTCTGTACATGCAAAAGAAGTAGTACTTCTTACAAAATCTTTAAGACCACTTCCAGAAAAATTCCATGGATTAACAGATAAAGAAGAAAGATATAGAAGAAGATATGTTGACCTAATAATGAATGAAGAAGCTAAAAGAGTTGCATTCTTACGTCCAAAAATTATTAGATGTATACAAAACTTTATGGATGGAGAAGGATTTACAGAAGTTGAAACACCAGTATTAACAACACTTTTAACAGGTGCTTCTGCAAGACCATTTGTTACACACCATAATGCACAAAATTTAGATATGTATCTTCGTATTGCATTAGAATTACCACTTAAAAGATTACTAGTAGGTGGAATGGAAGCTGTATACGAAATAGGTAGAGTATTTAGAAATGAAGGAATGGACTTAAAACATAATCCAGAATTTACATTAATGGAAGCTTATTTAGCATATTCTAATTTAGAGGGAATGATGGATTTAACTGAAAAAATGTTCCAAAAAATTGCAAAAGATGTAACAGGAAAAATGATATATAATTGGAGCGGAAATGAAATTAACCTTGAAGGACCATGGAAAAGAATTAGTATGACTGATGCAATTAAGGAACAAACAGGAATTGACTTTAAAAAGATTACAGATATAAATGAATGCTTAAAACTAGCAGAAGAACATAATATAGAACTAGAAGAACACGAAAAAACTTACGGACATATAATAAATGCATTCTTTGAAAAATATGTTGAAGAAACACTAATTCAACCAACATTTTTATACGGACATCCATTAGAAATATCACCACTTACAAAGAAAAATCCAGAAGACCCAAGATTTGTAGATAGATTTGAGTTATTTATAGCAGGAAAAGAATTTGCTAATGCATACACAGAACTTAATGACCCAATTGATCAGCTAGAAAGATTTGAAGCTCAATTAAAAGAAAGAGAACTTGGAAATGATGAGGCAAATGATATAGATATGGACTTTATTGAAGCACTAGAATATGGTATGCCACCAGCAGGCGGAATTGGATACGGAATAGATAGATTATGCATGCTATTCACAGAAAGTGAATCAATAAGGGACGTAATATTGTTCCCAACAATGAAACCATTAGCATAGAACATTTAAGTATTTTAATAAAACCTAATAAATTTTAAAAAAGCTGATATAAATAAGCTTCGCCTAGCCTTTACAAAATTTTAAAAGCACATATATTTTGGCTAAAAGGATACATAATTAATTTAGTCTAAAGTGGGTGGAACATATTTTGCAGAAATGATTTAATATCAACACTTTATAGAGCAGATAATTTTCAATTATCCGCTTTTATATGTAGATAAAACTAGCAAATACGGATTGGAATCTATTTCACATATTAAATATTTAATTAAAGCAAATAATAGTCAAATAACTGATTCAGAAATTGATACATTATTAGAAGATACAAGGCAAAAGAAAATAGTTATTACAGAAAAAGGAAAAAAATTCAAAAAGAATCTTTTGAAAAAGTACAAGAATTTGAAAAACGATTAAGTGATAGTTTAACATCAATATTTGTAACATTAGAAATTCAAAAGCTATTATGGTTATGGATCACGAAAAGATAATTGAAAGAGGAAATCATGAAGATTTAATGCGTGGGAAAGATCAATATTATCAATTATATACAGGAGCTTTTGAATTAGAATAAATTATTTAAAAGGAAATATATGAAGTTAAATGGCTTTAAAAACATATGTCTTTTGTGTTATAATATACTCTAGAAATTATAATTTATAAACGAAACTAATAAGTATAGAAAAATGGAAATGTTCTAGATATGGATATAAAAAGTTATATAAGACAAAAACATCAACAAGAATAAATATATTTGATTTCTTGACAAAGTAATAAAAATTTAATTAGTAACTATCTATATATCTTGGAGGTGTGATATGAAAAAATTATATATAATAACTGGTGCAAATGGTTTTCTAGGAAATAATATAATAAGAAAATTAGAACAAAATAGTGAAAATGAAATAAGAGCACTTGTATTACCTAATGATTCTATAAAGGCATTGGATAACTTGAATTGTAAAATTTATTATGGAGATGTTACTAAAAAGAAAAGCTTATCATCAGTTTTTGAAAATATTGATGGAAAAGAAGTTTATGTAATACATTGTGCAGGAGTTGTATATATAAAATCTAAATATAACCCAATTGTATATGATGTTAATGTTAATGGCACAAAAAATATTGTAGACAAAGTTTTAGAAATAGATGCAAAACTTATTTATGTAAGTAGTGTACATTCAATTACCGAAAAGCCTAATAATGAAACAATAACAGAGATTACTAACTTTGATTCTGAAAAAGTAGTAGGATTATATGCAAAAACAAAGGCAGAGGCAGCAAAATATGTTATTGATGCAATAAAAAATAAGAATCTAAATGCTTGTATTATTCATCCTTCTGGAATTATTGGACCAAATGATTATGGGAATAGCCACTTAACACAATTAATAAAAGAAGTAGCGACAGGAAAACTCTTTGCTTGTGTAAAAGGAGGGTATAATTTTGTAGATGTTAGAGATGTGGCAGATGGTATTATTAGTGCTTGTGATAAAAATAATAGAGGAGAATGTTATATTTTATCTAATAAATATATTACAATAAAAGAATTGACTGATTTTGTTTGTGATTTAGAGGAGAAAAAAAGAATTAAGATAGTGTTACCACTATGTTTGGCAGAATTAGTAGCTCCAATTTGTGAACTATATTATAATATAAAAAAGCAAACTCCATTATTTACAAAATATTCTCTATATACATTATCTTCTAATTCTAATTTTAGCAATGAAAAGGCTAAAAAAGAATTGGAGTATAAAAATAGAGATATGAAGGATACAATTAAAGACACAATAAAATGGTTAAAAAGGATGAATTATATTAAATAACACAAATTGTATGATTAAAATCAAAATATTAGTTATGTACAGTAAATGTTAAAAGTCTTTGACAAAGTTCCAAAGACTTTTGGTAGAGGTTTTACAGTAACACTTATATAATTGTATGTGAAAGGGGGAAGAATATGAAATTAGGAGAAAATATTTTTAAATTAAGAAAAGACTTAAAACTTTCGCAAGAACAATTAGCAGAAAAAGTTGATGTCACAAGGCAAACAATATCGAATTGGGAGTTAGGTGAAACATCTCCAAATCCAGAGCAATTAAAATTACTATCTAAAACATTAAATGTTAGCATTGATGAGTTACTAAATAATGATATTAAATCAGTAATGGTTGAAAAAATTAGTAACACAGAAAAACTTGTAGAAATAATAATAAAGATTTTAAAAGGAATTGGGATTCTATTTATTGTGTTTTTAATTGTTACTTCTATTTTAATATTTATGTTTGGGGCTGAAAAAAAAGAACCAGCAGAAGAGTCAAGTCAAACTATTCATCTTAATTGCAAATTAAATGATAAAGAATATAGCTATCTCATAGAAATAGATGAAAATGGTGATATAGTAGAGGCTGGTGGTAGTGAATATATTCAAAATATTGTTAAAGATAAAGAATTTAAAAAAGGTAAAATATTAGTAGAATACATAGAATCATACTTTAAAGATAATGGTGGTAGTTGTAGATAATAAGAAAACAGGAAAGTGAATATTTCATAATCCAGATAAAGACATAAAAATAGTTGAATCAAAAGCAAGTCAAATAGAATTTGAAGATTTTAGTAATGGCGATATTACTCTTAAAAAGCCAAAGGGATGAAAAGTCATTACAGTAGGAACTAAAGATCAGTATGCAATTAGAGTATATGATACTGAAACCAATGAAATATATAAAGCATATAATAGATTCACAGATGATTATGATGGTGAAAGATATAAACCTATAACAGATGATATGTACACAGAAAAAACAAGTGTATATATAGAAAAATAATAATAAAAACATTAGTATAAAAATCCCCCAGTATAACTGGGGGATTTCCATATCGGCCTATAAGGCCTTGATACTAGCTGACGCTGAAGCGTCAGCAGTTTGACAGCTTACGCCACTTTCGTTTGCGTTTTTATTACTTACTACCCTTTGAAAGGGTCTCTATATTCCTTTATTGCTATTTGATCTGATATCATATCTTCTTTTAGCTGATTTGCTACATATGATTCTAGTTATTTTGCTAAACGTGATTGTATAGAAATAACTGCTACATATACTCAAAATACTTTTAAAGGTGATGGAATTGTACTAAAACTAAATGCTAATGGCGGTAAAATAGATGGTAAAGAATATAATAGTTATGACTACATAGGAGGGGACAATTCAGGAACATCCATGTCACTTCTACAATATATGCCTGTGAGAGAAGGATATACTTTTAATGGCTCAAATCCAAAAACAGGTGACAATGTAATGCTTTATGTAGCAATAGCAAGTATGTCAATAATAGGACTTGGAGCAACAACAATAGTTGCAAAAAAGAAAAAAATGAACTAAAAAAATACTACAAAAGAGGGGACTAGAATTTTCTAGTTCTCTTTTAAAAATAAAGGGAGCGATTATATGGCAGGAAAAAGAGCTAAAACTAAAAAGAGAGTAAAGCTAAATAAAAAGCAGTTAAGTACCATAGGTGTTCTAATATTGATAATAGCTGTTATATTTATAATTATAATGATATTCAAACCTGTTAATGTAGGGAAAATAAACAAAGAAGGTAAAGCGGAATATATAGAACGTGTTGCAAATGTAACAAAATATCCAGACAAAAAAATTGTAGAATTTAAAAACGATTATGAACTAATAGATAATGGAATAATAACAACCGAAATCTATGAAAAGTTAAAAAATAATGATAATATCTACAATCTAACTGTAACAGAATATTTAAGATTAGGAGATATATCATCAAAAGAAAGCTACAATATAAACAAAGCAATACAAACAGGAGTAGTAAAAGAGAACACAATATATGCAGATTATTTTGCAAAAACTTGTGGATTTAAAAACAAAAAAGAATTATTAAAATATACGAAGGCTGTATTTAAACTAGCTGATAAAGAAAAATAAAAATAGAATTAGATTGTATTTTGTGTTTTGAGATGATGAATAAAAATGGTATACTAGCAAAAATACTACTTGTAAACAATTGAAATTTTTTTAAAAATGTGGTATAGTATGAAAGGTAAAAAAATTAGATGATTTAAATATTTATTGTTTGATAAAATTTAATGAGATTTAATAAATTTTGTGGGGTAGCATTGAAAAAGCACTTTTTGATTTGTTTAAAAAATATATGCTTAATATACATGGAGCATAGAACAAATTGAATAGGGATGAGAAAAGAGGAAAATATGTTTAATTTTTCATTTGATAAAAGAACAATTACTATAATTTTAGTTGTTATGCTAGCATTATGGTTAGTAAGTAGTGGAACAGCAGGAGTTTTAAATCTGCTATTAACTGTACCAGGAGTATTAATAGCAATTACATTTCATGAATTTGCACATGCGTGGACTGCTGTAAAATTGGGAGATGATACTCCTAAAAGACAAGGGAGACTTAGCTTAAATCCATTTAGTCACATGGATCCAGTAGGAATTATACTTTTAATCGTTGCAGGATTTGGATGGGGTAAACCAGTAGAAATAGATCCAAGAAATTTTAATGGTAAATATTCATTATCAAAGGCAGAAGCAATAGTTGCGGCAGCAGGTCCTATAATGAACTTTATATTAGCATTTGTATTTATGATTATATACTATGCTTTATTTGCCGCAACAAATGCTTTAGCAGGACTTTCTATTATGTGGCAAAACGTAATAAATTATATAATACTTTATACAATAAGTATTAATATAGGCTTAGGAGTGTTTAACTTAATACCATTACCACCACTTGATGGATCAAAAGTATTAATGCACTTTTTGCCAGCAAAAGGTAAAGAATGGTTTTATAATAATCAACAAATATTTTATGTAGTATTTTTATTAATTTGGATTACAGGATTATCAAGTGTGATATTACAACCAGCATTTACAGCAGTGTATGCGGGAATTAGATGGGTTGTAGAAAAACTATTTAGACTGTTATCATTAATATAAGAGTATAATTTACACCTCGCACTTTATTATAAAATAAAAAACATATAATTAAGGAAATGAAAAAATGAAAGATATATTAACTTTAGGAATTGAATCAAGTTGTGACGAAACTTCCGTATCAGTTGTAAAAAATGGTAGGAAAGTTCTTTCTAATGTAATAAATTCACAAATAGACATACATACAATTTATGGTGGCGTAGTGCCAGAAATTGCTTCAAGATGTCACACAGAAGTTATTAATCAAATAACAAAACAAGCTTTAAAAGAAGCAAGTTGCACAATGAATGATATAGATGTTATAGCATGTACATATGGACCAGGACTAGTGGGAGCTTTATTGGTAGGAGTTTCTTATG
Source organism: Clostridium sp. CAG:452 (assembly GCA_000434035.1). Taxonomy (GTDB): domain Bacteria; phylum Bacillota; class Clostridia; order TANB77; family CAG-508; genus CAG-452. The sequence goes on from FR893524.1 coordinate 48,931, forward strand.
CAAAAGGATTAGCATTTGCAAATAACAAGCCATTAGTAGGTGTAAATCACATAGAAGGACATATTGCAGCAAACTATATAACTCATAAGGAGTTAAAACCACCATTTTTGTGTTTAATGATGTCTGGAGGAAATACACAAATTGTGCATGTAAAGGATTATTGTACATTTGAAGTTTTAGGAAAAACAAGAGATGATGCAATAGGTGAGGCTTTTGATAAAGTGGCAAGAGTTGTAGGCCTTCGGTTATCCAGGTGGACCAAAAGTAGATAATCTTGCAAAACAAGGAAAAGCAAATATAGAATTACCAAAAACACATTTTGATAATATGGATTTTAGCTTTAGTGGAATAAAAACAGCAGTTATAAATTTGAACCATAAGGATCCTAATATAAATAAAGCGGATTTATGCGCAAGTTTTGAAAAAACAGTTACAGAAATACTAATAGAGAATACAAAAAAATCTATAAATTATATTAAAAATACTGTATGGGTGGACAATCCTGACCGCCAACAAAATTATCCAATTAAATTGGCACTAGCTGGTGGAGTATCTGCAAATTCATATATAAGAAATGAATTTGCAAAATTAGAAAAAGAGCAAAATATAAAAATATATTATCCAGAATTAAAATTATGTACAGACAATGCAGCAATGATAGCTTCTGCAGGATATTACAATTATTTAGCAGGTAATTTATCAGATTTTACATTAAATGCAGTACCAAATTTAAAATTGTAATTTAGATAATAAAGGAGGAAGAAATGGCAATATACGCAATATCAGATTTGCATTTATCTTTTGGAAACAACAAACCAATGGATATATTTGGCGTAAATTGGGAAAATCATACAGAAAAAATAAAAACAGACTGGCTAAAAAAAGTAAAAAATGATGATTTAGTATTATTGCCAGGTGACTTTTCATGGGCTATGTATTTACAAGATACATACCAAGATTTTGAATATTTGCACAACCTGCCAGGAAAAAAGCTACTGCTAAAAGGAAATCATGACTATTGGTGGACTACATTAAAAAAAATGAGAGAATATCTTAAAGAAAATGAATTTGAAAACATAGATTTTATATATAATAATAGTTATTTATTTGAAGACAAGATAATAGTGGGAACAAGAGGATGGCAAGATGATGATAATACACAAGATAAAAAAATATTAAAAAGAGAAAATATAAGATTAGAACTATCAATAAAAGATGGAATAGAAAAATACGGAGAAGACAAAGAAATTATAGTGTGTATGCATTATCCGCCATTCAACAATTACAAAGAAAGTGAAATGAATTTTATAGCTACCATGAAAAAGTACAATGTGAAAACTTGCATATATGGACATTTGCACGGAGAAGCTGGAAAAGAAGCAAAACAAGGGAAAATAGACGGAATAGATTTTAAATTAGCAAGTTGTGATCAAGTTGAATTTAAATTGCAAAAAATATAAAAGAAAAAATGTATGAGATTGCTCTCATACATTTTTTTCTTACTGCACAAAGCTAAGCTTGAACTGAGATGGATCGTCTCTTATTGCGCGTATTGAAAACAGATATGTTCCATTTTTGCGTATTATACGAGGAGGAAAATTGTTGTTTTCATTTAAAACAACAAACCATTCTCTATCATCATCATCACAATGTGCAATGTGGAGTCCAAAATCAGCATTTAGAATTCCAGCTTGATTTGGATTCAATTCAATAAATAATCCACTTAAATCTTTTACTGGACCAACAACTCTGCCAGATACGATGTCGCCTACTTCGAAATTTTGATAAGGGATAGTTGAGCGATAACTAACTATAAATTTTCCATACATATTTTGATATAAAATATGTACAGGAATATAGTCAATTTTGTTGAAATAATCTGAAGGGTTAACATATGAGGAAGAAACTTCCTTATATGGTATTGCACCATATATTCCTGCTCCAATATCAACAAAGGCATGCGACTGTGTTGCTCCTGTTTTCCAAGCGTAAATTACTTTGGAAGAACCTTCAAGGCTTGAAAAATACAATAAAGCATTTTCCATATTCTTCTTTCTGGAAAGTAAAAAACGCTTGGTGTCACTAAAATAGCCAATTATTTCAGCTGTAAGTAAACGAGAGCCTGCGAAAAAGGGAGCAAGAGATTTATAATCCGCATCTCCTAAATCATAAATACTCAGTTCACTTAAAGGAATGATTCCATAAAATGAATTTCCAATAAAGACTTCCATTTCATTTGCGGAATAGTCATAACTTCTTACTGAACAACTAACTACTTTACCAATGTAACATTCAGGATCGATTAAAGGATCTAGAAATGTTAATGGGTTCCGGGCTTCTGGTAAAAATTCTGGTGTTTTTTTCATTGATTTGAACCTCCTTAAGTATATATGCTAAAAAGCACTACCTAAATTATACCACAATTTTATGTAAAATTCAACGAAAAAGTGAGCTTTATTAACCAATAAGGGTTGCAAAAAATAAAAAATGTGATATAATACAAAAGTTAATAAAAAACGGAAGGAAGATAAAAAATGAACGTAAAAGTAGAAAAAACAGAAAATAATAATGAAGTAAAATTAGAATTTACAGTAGAAGCAGAAAAATTTGATGGAGCAATAAAAACTGTATTTAACAAAAATTCTAAATATTTTAATATACCAGGATTTAGAAAAGGCAAAGCACCATATCAAATAGTAGAAAAAACTTATGGAGCACAAATATTCTATGAAGATGCTTTTAATGAAGTAGCAGGAGAAGCTTTTGAAGAAGGATTAAAAGAGAACAATATAGAAGCAGTAAGTAAACCAGAAGTAGAAATAAAACAAATCGAAAAAGGAAAAGACTTAATATTTACAGCTGTTGTTCAAACAAAACCAGAAGTAACATTAGGAAAATATAAAGGTATACAAGTAAAAAAAGTTGAGTATAATGTATCTGATGAAGATGTTGAACATGAATTAATGCATATGGCAGAAAAAAATGCAAGATTAGTTTCAGTAGAAGACAGACCAGTTGAATCTGGAGATATAACAGTAATAGACTTTGAAGGATTTGTAGATGGAGTAGCTTTTGATGGTGGAAAAGCAGAAAACCATGAATTAACAATAGGAAGCAATACTTTTATACCAGGATTTGAAGACCAAATAATTGGAATGAAACCAGAAGAAGAAAAAGAAATAAAGGTAAAATTCCCAGAAGAATATTTCTCTGCAAATTTAGCAGGAAAAGATGCTACATTTAAAGTAAAATTACATGAAATCAAGAAAAAAGAAATGCCAGAAATAAATGACGAATTAGCAAAAGACATTAGTGAATTTGATACAATAGAAGAATTAAAAAACAGCATAAAAGAAAAACAAGAAGAACAAAATAAAACAAGAGCAAAATACGAAACAGAAGATGAAGTTATAAAAGCAGTATGTGAAGAAGCAAAAGTAGAAATCCCATCAGGAATGATTGAAACAGAAACAGATCATATGGTTCAAGACATAAATACAAGATTAAGTTATCAAGGAATGAACATAGATCAATATTTAAAAATGATGAACAAAACAATGGATGAATTTAGAGCAGAATACAAAGAACAAGCAGAAACAGCTGTAAAATCTAGATTAGTATTAGAAGCAGTTGGAAAAGAAGCAGGAATAGAAGTAAAAGAAGAAGAAATATCAGCTAAAATCAAAGAAATGGCAGAAAACTACGGAAGAAAAGAAGAAGAAGTTAAAGATAACCCAGAATTAGTGAAATACGTAGGAGATAGCCTAAAAACAGAAAAAACAATAGATTTCTTAGTAGAAAATGCAAAAATAAAATAATTTGTTTTAAGTACTAGCATTGAAGAAAAAATAAAAAATAAATAAAGGGGGTAATAGCTTGTTGTAGAATATTATAATTAGGCTATTACCCAATTTTTAAATTAATAAAACCAAGGAGGAGAATTATAATGGAAAATTTAACAAATAGCTTAGTGCCTTACGTAATTGAACAAACAGGAAGAGGAGAAAGATCATATGATATATTCTCAAGATTATTAAAGGATAGAATTATATTTTTAAGCGAAGATGTAAACCATGTAACAGCAAGCTTAATAATAGCACAAATGTTATTCTTAGAGTCAGAAGATCCAGATAAAGAAATATCATTTTATATAAATAGCCCAGGAGGTTCTATAACAGACGGAATGGCAATAGTAGACACAATGAACTATATTAAATGTCCAGTATCTACTATATGTGTAGGCTTGGCAGCAAGTATGGGATCTGTACTTTTAACATGCGGAGCAAAAGGCAAAAGATTTGCAACACCAAATTCAGAAATATTAATACATCAACCATTAATTTCTGGTGGATTAGCAGGTCAAACAACAGAAATAAAAATACATGCAGACCACATGGTAAAAACAAGAGAAAAATTAAATAAGTTACTAAGCGAAAAGACAGGACAAAGCTTAGAACAAATAGAAAAGGATACAGAAAGAGACCATTACATGACAGCACAAGAAGCATTAGAATATGGTCTAATAGATGAAATCATAGATGTTAGGAGGTAACAATGGCAAATAGAAACATTACAAAAAGTGTAAAATGTTCATTTTGTGGAAAACCACAAGAAATGGTAAAAAGGATTGTTGCAGGGCCTAATGCATATATTTGTGATGAATGTATTGCAATATGCAACAATATAATAGAAGACGAGAACTATGATGAAGAAACAGGGTACGAGGATTTAAAATCAGAAGATATACCAACACCCGCAGAGATAAAACAAATTTTAGATGAATATGTAATAGGACAGGATGATGCAAAAAAAACATTATCTGTTGCAGTATATAATCATTATAAAAGAATAGCATGTGATGAAATTATTGATGATGTAGAAATACAAAAAAGCAATATACTTTTATTAGGACCAACAGGATGTGGTAAAACGCTTTTAGCACAAACACTTGCAAGAATATTAAATGTGCCATTTGCAATAGCAGATGCTACAACACTTACAGAAGCAGGATATGTTGGAGAAGATGTAGAAAATATTTTACTTAAACTAATACAATCAGCAGAATATGATATTAAAAAAGCAGAAAAAGGAATTATATATATAGACGAAATAGATAAAATAACTAGAAAATCAGAAAACCCATCGATAACCAGAGATGTTAGTGGAGAAGGCGTTCAACAAGCTCTACTAAAAATAGTAGAAGGAACAGTAGCATCAGTACCACCGCAAGGAGGAAGAAAACATCCTCATCAAGAGTTTTTGCAAATCGATACAAGTAACATATTATTTATATGTGGAGGCGCTTTTGAGGGATTAGAAAAAATTATAAAAGACAGAGTAGGAAAAAAGGGAATGGGCTTTGGAGCTCAAATAGAAAGCAAAAAAGAAATAGAAAAATACAAAATCTTTGAGGAATTACTGCCACAAGATTTATTAAAATTTGGTTTGATTCCAGAATTTGTAGGAAGACTTCCGATTATTGCAACTCTTAAAGAACTAGACAAAGAAGCTTTAATAAATATAGTAACAGAGCCAAAAAATGCATTAACAAAACAGTATAAAAAACTATTAGAGTTAGATGGGGTAGAATTAGAATTTGAACCAGAAGCATTAAATTCAATAGTAGAAAAGGCAATAGAAAGAAACACTGGTGCAAGAGGACTTCGTTCTATAATAGAAGATATAATGAGAGATATAATGTTTGATATACCATCAAATCCAAAAATAGAAAAATGCATAATAACAAAAGACACAGTAGAAGGAAAAGATGGACCAAAGCTAGTTATAAACGAGAATAAAACTTCAAAAAGGATAAAAATAAAGAAAAAGCCAATAGAAGCAAATAAAAGTGAAACTGCATAATTAAGAAAATGGGGGATTTTCCCCATTTTTTGTTGAATAGGAAAAATTATATTGACAAATCAGATAAAAGTTTGGTATAATATACAAGTTGAAAAATACGCACATATAGTTATAGTTTAAGATTGTGCTTATAAATAAGTGTTCTTAAATGTAAAAAACTATGTGGAGGAAAAACAAATAAGGAGGAATGTAAAATGGCAGTAGTTGCAATGAAACAATTATTAGAAGCAGGTGTACACTTTGGACACCAAACAAAAAGATGGGACCCTAAAATGGCTGAATACATTTACCAAGCTAGAAACGGTATCCATATTATCGATTTACAAAAGACATCAAAGAAAATTGATGAAGCTTACAAATTTATGAAGGATATTGCAGAAGAAGGAAAAACTATCCTTTTCGTAGGAACAAAAAAACAAGCACAAGAATGTGTTAAAGATGCAGCAATAAAAAGCAATATGTTCTATGTTGACCAAAGATGGTTAGGTGGAATGTTAACAAACTTTAAAACAATAAAAACAAGAATTGCAAGATTAAACAAATTAGAAGAAATGGAAAATGATGGTACATTCGAAGTTTTACCAAAAAAAGAAGTTGCAGCATTAAAAAATGAAAAAGAAAAACTAGAAAAAAATCTAGGTGGAATTAGAGACATGAAAGAAATGCCAGGAGCTATGTTTGTAGTAGATCCTAAAAACGAAAGAATTGCAGTATTAGAAGCTAAAAAATTAAATATTCCAATAGTAGGTTTAGTAGATACAAACTGTAATCCAGAAGACGTTGATTATCCAATTCCTGGAAATGATGATGCAATAAGAGCTGTAAAATTAATTACAGACGTTATGGCAAATGCAATTATAGAAGGAAGACAAGGAGAAGCATTAGATAACGAACAAGAAGAAATAGCAACAGAAGAACCAACAAGTATTGAAGAAGTTGTAGCAGAAGAAACAGAAACAGTAGAAGAATAATTAATTAAAACGAACAAACAACTCAAAGACATGTAGGGGACGTACCTAAAGGGGCGACCCCTACAATAATAGAGTTTGAATTTATAATTTTAAAGGAGGAAAGCCATATGATAACAGCACAACAAGTAAAAGAGTTAAGAGAAAAAACAGGTGCAGGTATGATGGACTGCAAAAAAGTTTTAACAGAAACAGATGGAGATATGGAAAAAGCAGCTGAATTATTAAGAGAAAGAGGAATAACAAAAGCAGCTAAAAAATCTGATAGAATAGCAGCAGAAGGATTAGTATATTGCTATGTAACAGACGACAAAAAAGTTGGTGTAGTATTAGAAGTTAATGCAGAAACAGACTTCGTTGCAAAAAATGAAGAATTTAGAAAATTTGTTGCTGATACAGCAAAACAAATAGCTGTTACAAATCCAGCAGATGTAGAAAGCTTATTAGCAGAAAAATCAATAGATGATTCTTCAAGAACAATAAAAGATATATTAACAGACAAAATAGCAACAATAGGTGAAAATATGTCAGTTAGAAGATTTACAAGGTTTGAAAGCACAGGATTAGTAGAGAGCTATGTCCATGGAGATGGAAAAATAGGTGTTTTAGTAGACTGCCCAAAAGGAACAGAAGAAGTTGCAAAAGATGTATGTATGCAAATTGCGGCAGCAAAACCTGAATATTTAAATAGAGAAGAAGTTCCACAAGAAGTAGTAGCACATGAAATGGAAATTTTAAAAGCACAAGCTATGAATGAAGGAAAACCAGCTGAAATAGCAGAAAAAATGGTTCAAGGAAGAATAGGAAAATTCTATGGAGAAATCTGTTTATTAGAACAACCATTTGTTAAAGAACCAGATATAAAAGTTCAAAAATTATTAGATAACAACAATGCAGAAATAACAAGATTTGCAAGATTCGAAAAAGGCGAAGGACTTCAAAAAAGAGAAGAAAACTTTGCAGAAGAAGTTGCAAAACAAATGAATCAATAGTTAAATAAAAAAACGGATTTTAAAAAATCCGTTTTTTTCATTTAAATTTTGTTTACAAAATTAATGAAATTATCTAAAAACCAGTTTCGAATTTTGCTGCTTTTAATGGATTTAATCTAAATTCTATTTTGAACAAGTTAAATTTAGATAAATCTTTATTTTCTAAACATTCAATATACAAGTTAAGAGCTTCTTCTGTTTTGCAAGCAGAAATAATTGCTGGGTTTAGATCATATTTAAACATAATATTAAGAGCATATTTCAAAGCATCAAAAACTGATTTTGCTTCTCTATCTCTTATTAAAGAATATGCTTCTCTAAATCTTGCTAAGCTAGGGTGCTTTGTATAATAATCTAATGGTAAAATAAATTCTTTATTTATTACATACTCTAAAGATTTGTATTCTTTTGGGTATTTTTCCATATATGACTGAATTTCAGAAACTGTATAAGGCAGAAATACTTTATTATCTTTTTCAGAAATTATTAATGTATTATTATTTTGAATATTTCCATCTGAAATTTCTTCAGAAACTTCTTCAGATTTTTTGCCATTTGAAGAATTTATTCTTTTAACAAAACGATCAACCTCTATATCTGCTAACATTATATCTTTTTTTATTTCTTCATATGTAGAAAAATAAGAATTTATTTTCTCTTTAAGATTTATTGCAACTTCGTCAGAAGAAGCGTTTCTTGATAGAGAAATAAAGCCACTATTTATATCAATTAACAAAGACTTTAAAGAGTTTAATTTTTCAATATTCTTAGCAAACTTTTCTGAAATATTATTTATTTCTTCTGAATAATCTTTTTTAGATCCTATTTTAGAAACAGAGTCTGTTTTTGATAATGTATCAAAAAGACATGTTACCTCATTTCTTTTATTTTCTTGTTCCGCTATTTTTAAGTTAATATTTACTAAGTTAGCCTCAAAATTTTGCAACAAGTATAATTCATTTGAATTAAAAATTCCATCTTTTGTGATTGCTTCCAATTATATTCCCCCTATTAAACAAATATATAACTAAATATATTATAACATAAGCAAAGACAAAAGTATGTGACAAAAAAAATAAAAAAACATTACAAAGAAACAAAAAAAGACTTTTTATCGTAATACTCTTGTAACAAGAAAGTGTTATAATAAATCCATCAATGAAAATAAGGAGGGTTTCAAAAGATGAAAAACAAAAAAAGAAATTATGTAATCGTAGTATTGGTGGTGCTATTACTAGCGTTAGCAGTAGGATATGCTGCATTTAGTGATACATTAACAATTTCAGGTACAGCAAATGCAAAAGGTACATTTGACATGGAATTTACTTCTGCAACAATTGATACAGCTACAGCAAAAGGAATAAACACAACAGAATCAACTGCAACAATATCAACTGATAAAAACACAGTTACAGTAGTTGTAAAAGACTTAGCTTATCCAGGAGCAGGAACAAATGTAACAGTAGTTGCCAAAAATGCAGGTACAGTTCCAGCAAAATTAAAAGGTTTAAAATTTACTGGAAATGAAGATCCTGACATAAAAATTACATTCCCAGAAGGATTAGCAGTAGGTGAAGTAGTAGAAGCAGGAAAAACATGTTCAATTACTTTCTCTGTAAAATGGGATGAAAACTCAACAATAGCAACAAAAGATTTAACATTTAGCGCCGAATTAGAATACGAACAAAGCACAGATGCATTTACAGGAACACCAGCACATACAGATGCATAAAAACATATAAATCTAAGGGTAATTTGTTTAAATAAAATTACCCTTAGAGCGTATTAAAACCAATTAGTATAAAGGAAGCCCAAATGAAACGAACAAAAATAGAAACAATTTTAATATTTGGAATTTTAATTTTATATTATGCTTTATCTCAAATATTTTTTGTGAAGATGGGAAGCATATATTCTATAATAATAAATCCACTATTTTGGATTTTACTGTGTGTAAGTTTAAAGTTATATATAAAAAAAACATATGCAATAGCAAAACTAAAAAAAGAAATAGTAGATTATACATTAATAGCTGTATTAGGATATATAATAGTATATTTGATTTCTGGATTATTTGTATCATTTGGAAAAAACCCAAACTCTACAACTTTAAAAGGGCTGATTATAAACTTTTGGGTAACAGGAACTGTGATTTTAACACGAGAATATGTTAGATATTTAATAATAAACAATACATATGAAAAACAAAAGAAAAAAGTGGGTATAGCATTAATAATTATAATGACTTTATTAGAAGTAAAAACTTTAAATATAACTGATATGAATGTTTATTATGCGTTTAAACAAATAGCATCAGCTTTCTTACCAGTATTATCTAAAAACATATTATTTACATATTTAGCATACTGTAAAAACTATGTAGCAGCAGTATGTTATGACTTGCTTATATATTTAGTATTATGGCTATCACCAATATTACCTAAAATGACTTGGTTTATGATAGCAATAATAGATATAGCAACACCAATAATATTGTTACTATATATAAGATATATAAAAAGAAAAAAGGATTATTTTAAATCAAAAGAAGGTGCAAGTGACTCTGAACCAAAATCAGTTATAGTTTTAGTGATAATAGTAATACTTGCTATATGGTTTGCATTAGGAATTTTTCCGGTAAAACCAATAGCAATAGCAACAGGAAGTATGTCTCCTCAAATAAATATTGGAGATGTAGCAATAATAAAAAAATGTGGACCAAACGATGTAGAAGTTGGGGACATAATTGAATATAAAATGCCTGACTTTACAGTAGTACATAGAATAGTAGAAATAAAACAAGAAAACGGTAGATACTATTTTGCAACAAAAGGAGATAGCAATGACAGTAGAGATAAAAATTTAGTAACAGAAGATCAGCTTATAGGCAAATGCTTATTTAAAATAAGATATTTAGGATATCCAGCTATCTGGATAACTGGTGTAAAAACACAAAATGAATTAGGTTTATAAGAAGGGGAGAAGACAATTACTAATGAGAAAAAGAAAGCAGAAACTAAGAAAATCAATAAGAACTTTTTACATAGTTTTAGCTATTAGTATAATAGCTTTCTGTTCTGCTACCATTTTTAATAAAACCGTAAAAAAAGATACATATGATAAAAAAGAAATTATTTTAACATATACCAATAAATTAAATACAACATACGATGTAGATTTAAAAGACAACAAATTTATGGACCAAAAAACATTACCAATGGGTAAAATATATGTAACAAATCTAATAGATAAAATAAATATGAAGTTCGACTTTTCATATGATGCTTCAAAATACACAGAATTAACATACTCATATTCTATTGTTGGAGTACTAAATGGAGCTTATTCTAAAAACGGAACACCACAAAAAGTATGGGAAAAAGAATATGTTTTATTAGAAGAAACAGAAAACGAAAAGTCAAATAACACAATAAATATAAAGGAAAACATTCCGATAGATGTAAATGAATATAACGATGAAATTTATAATTTTGAGAAAACATTAGGAATGGCAATTACAGCTAACCTTAATGTTCAATTGAGAGTTAATATAGATGGCAAAATAAATGATACACAAATAAATGATAATTATGTATCAAATATAGATATAGAATTAGGAGAACAAACAACAGAGATAACAGGAAAATTAACAGACGAAACAGAAGATACATTATATAAAACAACAACAAACAATAAAAATAATACAGTTGTTATAGCAGTAAATGTAATACTAATAGTCGCTGCCTTAGCATGGCTAAGATATATTTCAGTAAATACAACAAATCTAAATACAGTTAGAAATAATTACAAATTAGAATTAAATAGAATATTAAAATCTTGTGAAGATAAGATTGTAAAGTTAAGCAGAAATGTAGACTTAAACGGAAAAGAAGTTATTGAAGTTAATGACTTTGGAGAATTAATAAAATTATCAGAAGAATTGTATAAGCCAATATTATACTGGAATTCGAACCAAAAAGAAGAATCGGAGTTCTTTGTTATAACTAATAGCGTAATATATAAATTTATATTAAAAGTAAAATAGGAGAAATTTATAAGTATGGCAAAATACAAAAGGAAACATAAAAAGAATAGTGTGTTATTGATTGGTATTGCAGTTATTGCAATACTAATCTTTATAAGCACGGGTTATGCTTTGTGGTCAGATACACTTTATATAAACGGAACTGCAAATACAAAGTATAAGGAACCAAAATTAGATTCTATTACAGTAAATAAAGTGGATAACCAATATTTCGTTTTTTATAATGCTGATGATCATGACAATCTTCATGCATTAACAATAAAAAGTTCTTCTGTCAATAATGGGGATGAGAAAATAGAAGCAATTGCAAATTGTAATAGAAGAAGCTGGAATGTAACTAAAAGAACTGTAAAATTAAGTATGACATTTATAAATAATTATCCAGTTACAATAACAAATGGAACGGCAACACTTTTACAGAATACTACAAAACATTCTATAAGAACTGAACAAACACCAACTGTTTTAACAAATGAAACAGGAGTATTTAATATTTTATTTGATTTAGAAGCAAATAGTAATCTTTCAAATGGTACTGTAAAATATAAATTTTCTTATAATGTTGATGGAGTGGTAAAATATTTTTATGTAACAATCAATATAAAACTATAAATATTTGACCATATAATAAAAAAATAGTATAATATAAATGTAGTTTTATTGCTATTTAGTAGGGACCCATAAAAATTTATTAGGAGGAAAACAGAATGGGAAACAGCAGAGAAAATATTTTTTTTGGGGATGACTTGCACCGGAACTTGCAAGATCCAGTACAAGAGTATTGGAGAAATTTTAGTGAAGTCAATATTTTGGACATGTATGATGGTGTAAAAATCATCAGAATTCCAAAAAATGTAGGAGCAATAAAAATCTCTCATTTTAAGGCATACATGAGGGATAATGGTTACAAAATTCTCGGAACGAGAGAATCAAGTGACCAAATTTTTATTTCCTATAGAAAAGCTTCACAGTAAGACCTACAGCCCTGTCATTAGTTTGACAGGGCATTCTTTTTGCAAAAGCAATAACATTTCAAAAACATTACAAAAATATTACAAAAACAATTGCATTTTAAAAAAGCATGATATATAATGATACAGAACTTTGAAAAAAATATAAAAGAAAGAGGGTTTTAATTTATGAGCAAAAAGTACGTATACCTTTTTAAAGAAGGAAATGCAGACATGCGTGAATTATTAGGTGGTAAAGGTGCTAACCTAGCAGAAATGACAAACTTAGGTTTACCAATTCCACAAGGATTTACAGTTTCAACAGAAGCTTGTACAGAATATTACAACGATGGTAAAAAAATCAATGATGAAATTCAAAGCCAAATTTTTGAAGCATTAAAAAAATTAGAAGAAATGCAAGGCAAAAAATTTGGAGACAATAATGATCCATTATTAGTATCAGTAAGAAGTGGTGCTAGAGCATCAATGCCTGGTATGATGGATACAATATTAAACTTAGGTTTAAATGATGTAGCAGTTGAAGGATTTGCAGCAAAAACAGGAAATCCAAGATTTGCATATGATTCATATAGAAGATTTATTCAAATGTATTCAGATGTTGTTATGGAAGTTCCAAAATCTTTCTTCGAAAAAATAATTGACGAAGTTAAAGAAGCAAAAGGAGTTCATTACGACACAGAATTAACAGTTGATGATTTAAAAGAATTAGTAAAAAGATTTAAAGAAGTTTACAAAAATGCTATGAACGGTGAAGAATTCCCACAAGATCCAACAGAACAATTAATGGGAGCAGTTAAAGCCGTATTTAGAAGTTGGGACAACCCAAGAGCTATAGTTTACAGAAGAATGAATGATATACCAGGTGACTGGGGAACAGCTGTAAACGTACAAGCTATGGTATTTGGTAATATGGGAGAAACATCTGGAACAGGTGTTGCATTTACACGTAACCCATCAACAGGTGAAAAAGGAATATATGGTGAATACTTAATCAATGCACAAGGTGAAGACGTTGTTGCAGGTGTTAGAACACCACAACCTATCACAAAACTTGCAGAAGATTTACCAGAATGCTATAAAGAATTTATGGAAATAGCAAACAAACTAGAAAATCATTACAGAGACATGCAAGACATGGAATTCACAATCCAAGAAGGAAAATTATATTTCTTACAAACAAGAAATGGAAAAAGAACAGCACCAGCAGCTATTCAAATTGCTTGTGACTTAGTTGACGAAGGAATGATAACAAAAGAAGAAGCAGTTTTAAGAATAGAAGCTAAATCATTAGATCAATTACTACACCCAACATTTGATAAAGATAGCTTAAAAGCAGGAGAAGTAATTGGAGAAGCATTACCTGCATCACCAGGTGCAGCAGCTGGTAAAGTAGTATTTACAGCTGAAGAAGCTAAAGAATTAGGAAAAGGTGGAAAAGGTGAAAGAGTTGTACTAGTTCGTCTTGAAACAACACCAGAAGATATAGAAGGTATGGTAGCTGCACAAGGTATATTAACAGTTCGTGGTGGTATGACATCACATGCTGCAGTTGTTGCTCGTGGTATGGGAACATGTTGTGTATCTGGATGTGGAGATATCAAAATGAACGAAGAAGCAGAAGAATTCGAACTTGGTGGATACAAATTCCATAAAGGTGATTTCATTTCATTAGACGGAACAACAGGAAAAATCTACAAAGGAGATATAAAAACTGTTGAAGCTTCAGTTAGCGGAAATTTCGGAAGAATAATGGGATGGGCAGATGAATTCAGAAAATTAAAAGTTAGAACAAATGCTGATAACCCAAGAGATACAAGAAATGCTGTTAAATTAGGAGCAGAAGGTATAGGATTATGTAGAACAGAGCATATGTTCTTCGAAGAAGACAGAATTCCAAAAATAAGAAAAATGATATTATCAGAAACAGTAGAAGCAAGAGAAGCAGCTTTAAATGAATTAATACCATTCCAAAAAGGTGACTTCAAAGCTATGTACAAAGAATTAAAAGGATTACCAATGACAGTTCGTTATTTAGATCCACCTCTACATGAATTCTTACCAACAGCTGAAGAAGATATCATAGCATTAGCTAAAGATATGGGTGTTACAGTAGAACACTTAAAAGAAAAATGTGCTGAATTACATGAATTCAACCCAATGATGGGACACAGAGGATGCCGTTTAGCAGTAACATATCCAGAAATCGCTAGAATGCAAACAAGAGCATTAATGGAAGCTGCAATCGAAGTTAAAGAAGAAGACGGATACGATATAGTTCCAGAAATAATGATTCCATTAGTTGGAGAAAAGAAAGAATTAAAATTCGTTAAAGATATAGTTGTAGAAACAGCTGAAAAAGTTAAAGCAGAAAAAGGTTCAGACATTGAATACCATATTGGTACAATGATTGAAATACCAAGAGCTGCATTAACAGCTGATGAAATTGCTGAAGAAGCTGAATTCTTCTCTTTCGGAACAAATGACTTAACACAAATGACATTTGGATTCTCAAGAGATGATGCTGGTAAATTCTTAGATTCTTACTACAAAGCAAAAATCTATGAATCAGACCCATTCGCAAAATTAGACCAAGATGGTGTTGGAAAATTAGTTAAAATGGCAGCAGAAAAAGGAAGAGCAACAAGACCAAACATCAAACTTGGAATATGTGGAGAACATGGTGGAGAGCCATCAAGCGTAGAATTCTGCCACAAAGTAGGATTAAACTATGTATCTTGCTCACCATTTAGAGTTCCAATCGCAAGATTAGCAGCAGCACAAGCAGCATTAAAAAATAAATAAGATTTATAATCTTAGAGGTGCATGATTGCACCTCTATTTTTTATATACTAGGAAATTTCTCATTTCCTAGTATATAAAAATGCTATAATCGCTATTGCCTTTGAGATTTCCTCACTACATTCGGAAACTCAAATCGGCGAGAACAAATGGCGACTAAAGTCGCTTTGTTCTTCTTAAAAACATTTTAAAATAAAACATTGACACAAATAAAAACAATGTATATTATAAATACAAATAATAAAATAAGGAGTGAACAAATATGAATAAATATTATTTTACTTCAGAAAGTGTAACAGAAGGGCATCCAGACAAATTATGTGATTACATATCAGATACAATATTAGATGAATGTTTAAAGCAAGACCCAAATTCAAGAGTAGCAGTAGAAACATTTGCATTTAAAAATATAATTACAGTTGCAGGACAATTAACAACAACTGCAAAAATAAATATAGAAGAATTAGTAAGACAAGTTGTAAAAGAAATTGGATATGATAATGAAAAAACAGATATGGATTATAAAACATGCAAAGTAAATATAGAAATAAACAAGCAAAGTCCAGATATAGCGATGGGAGTAGATATAGGCGGAGCTGGAGACCAAGGAATAATGTTTGGATATGCATGTAACGAAACAGAAGAATATATGCCATATGCTATTTGGCTAGCTCACAAACTTGCAAAAAAGCTAACTGAGGTTAGAAAAAACAGAGAAATAAATTATCTAAGACCAGATGGAAAAACACAAGTAACAGTAGAATACGAAGATGATAAACCTAAAAGAATAGAGGCAATAGTTATATCTAACCAACATAATGTAGATGTGGATATTGAAGAATTAAGAAAAGATATATACAATAAAGTAATTATGCAAGTAGTAGACAAAAACATGATAGATGAAAAAACTAAAATCTATATAAATCCAACAGGAAGATTCGTGATAGGCGGACCACTAGGAGACACAGGGTTAACTCGGAAGAAAAATAATAATTGATACATATGGTGGATATAGCAGACATGGAGGAGGAGCTTTTTCGGGAAAAGATGCAAGCAAAGTAGATAGATCAGCAACATATATGTTAAGACATATTGCAAAAAATCTTGTAGCAAATGGGTATGCAAAAAAATGCGAAATACAAATATCATATGCAATAGGGGTAGAAGAACCAATTTCAATACATATAAATACATTTGGAACAGGAACAAAAAGTGAAGAAGAACTAATAAAAATAATAAAAGAAGAATTCAACTTAACACCAAGAGGGATAATAGAATACTTAAATCTAAAAGATCCAATATATACAAAAACAACAAACTATGGGCACTTTGGTAAAAAAGAATTACCATGGGAAAAAATAATAAAAATATAAAAAATGTTTTTTGCTAAAAAGTGAGAAAGAAAGGAAATGTCCATTTCTTTCTCACTTTTACAAATAGGAAAATTTATTTGCTTTTATATAGGTCACTTTCATATAAATCATCTATATATACGCTCTTTTCAGGAGAGCCATCTAAAAAACCAATTTTGGCAATATCATCATTAACTTCTTGAATCCATACAGGCTTTTCTTCATAAAAAACTTCACTTAATTGTCTATGATTTAAAATCTCATTTAATCTTTGCTTATTCATAAGAACAACTCCTTTTGATTTTAATTATGGGACGCCGAGGACGTCGACCCCTATAACTAATATATCCAAAAAGCTAAAAAAAATACTTGTAAATACATAAATAAACCTATATAATGAAATTGTACAAATTATAACATACATATGAAAAAAGAAAGGGTGGAAACATGAAAGAAAAATTAATTAATTTAAAAAACACTGTAGTTAATTTCTATAAAGCAAATAAAAAAATAGTGCTTATTGCATTAGCTGTAATATTAGTTTTAATAATTGCTTTAATTATAGGAACAGGAAAAGAAGAGTATGGAAACACATACGGAAATTTAAGAAACAAAGGAATTGTAGCCGCAAAAGGAAATCAAATTTATTATGTAGCATTTGATGAAGGAAATGTAGATGGAATTTACAAAGCAAAGAAAAATGGAAAAGAAAAATCAGAAAAAGTGAGTAGTGAATATGGCTATTATTTAAACATAGTAGGAAACTACATGTATTATATATCTGAAGAAAACTCTCAATTAATTAGAGCAAAATTAAATGGAGAAGATAATCAAGTAATTGCAGAAAATGTTAGTTTAGAGCCAATTGTGGTTACAAACAACTGGATTTATTATTTTGAAGGAACAAATCTTTATAAAGTAAAAACAAATGGAAAAAATAGAACACAATTATCTAATAAAGCAATAGAAAATTATCAAGTAGTAGGAAATCAAATCTATTATACTTATGAAAGTAATGGAAAATATGTTTTAGCAAAAATGAACTTATCAGGCAAGAATGTAGTTAAAATAGACGAAGAAGCAGGTAGAGAATTTTTTGTAAATGGTAATAAGATTTATTTTATAAACGAAAAATACGATATGGAAAATTATGAGTATAAATATGAATTATACAAAATGAAAACAAATGGAAAGAAAAAAGAAAAAATATGTGATATAGCAGGAGGATTAGATACATATACAGTAAACTTTACAGAAGATGCTATATATTATGCAAAAGCAGTTAAAGATGAAAAAATGGCTATTTACAGCATAAAACTAAACGGAAAAGATGAAACAAAAATAACAGAAGTAAACACATATTCAAATGCAATAAATATAGTAGATAAATTTATGTATTATCTAAATGAGAATGAAGAAGGAAATGTTCAAGTATATAGAATAAGAACAAATGGACAAGACAATAAAGCAATGTAGTTGGAGGTAAAAAGTGCAAATAGTATACAACAATACAGAGATAGATGTTAAAAAAGGGACAAAAGTATGTGATTTATTAGAGCAAGAAATATCAAAATCTAAAAAAGAAGTTATTGCTTGCAAATTTAATAATGAATTAAAAAGTTTAAATTATGAAATCAATAGTGATGGAAAAATAGAGTTAATAGATGTTACAAACAAAGATGGAATGAGAGTATATAAAAGAGGCTTAATATATATAATAGCAAAAGCTTTTCAAGAAGTATATAATAATGCCTTAATAACTGTAGACTACCAACTATATCACTCAATGCTATGTGAAGTTGACAACATGAAGGTCACAGAAGAAATGATAGAAAAGGTAAATAAAAGAGCCCAAGAAATAATTGATCAAGACTTACCAATAGTCAAAAGATTTATGACAAAAGAAGAGGCAGAAAAATTCTATGAAAAAGAAAAAACATTAAAAGGAAAATTGCAACTAGATTTAAAAGAAAAAAAAGAAGTAACATTATATTATTGTGAGAACTATTATAATTATTTTTATGGAGTAATGCCAATTTCTACAGGTTGCATAAAAAAATATGAATTATTAAAATATCATGATGGTTTTTTAATAAGATATCCAAGCAGAAAAGATCCAGACAATTTACCTAAATTTATTGAATGTCCAAAACTATTAGAAACATTAGACGAATATGAAGACGTTCACAGAATATTAGGAGTAAATACATTGTATCGTTTGAATACAATAATAAAAAAAGATAAAATAAAAGATTATATTTTGTTAGACGAAGCATTACACGAGAAGAAAATTGCAGGAATAGCTGATAATATTGCAAAAAACAAAGACCTAAAAGTAGTGCTAATTGCAGGACCATCATCATCAGGTAAAACAACATTTGCAAAAAGATTAGCTTTACAACTTAGAATAAATGGTTTAAAACCAAAAACAATTTCAGTGGACAACTATTTTGTAGAAAGAAAAGATACTCCAGTAGACGAAAATGGAGATTATGATTTTGAAAATATAAAAGCAATAGATACAAATTTATTAAATAATGATTTATTAAAACTATTAAATGGTGAAGAAATTAAAGCACCTGCATTTAATTTTCACACAGGAAGTAAAGAGTATAGTGACCAAAACACAATGAAATTAGAAGATGATGAGATTTTAATAATGGAAGGAATACATTGCTTAAATGATGAACTAACATATTTAATACCGAAAAAACAAAAATTTAAAATATATATAAGTTGTTTAACTGTGTTAAATATAGATTATTATAATAGAATTTCAACAACAGATAGCAGGCTAATAAGAAGAATAGTAAGAGACTATCAATTCAGAGGATATAGTGCAATGCATACATTAAAAATGTGGCAATCTGTAAACAATGGAGAAGCAAAAAACATATTCCCATACCAAGAAGAAGCAGATGTAATGTTCAATTCTTCCTTAATATATGAACTTAGCGTACTAAAAAATTATGCATTGCCATTATTAAAAGAAATAAGTCAAGAAGAAAAAGAGTTTTCAGAAGCAAAAAGGTTATATTCTATGCTTAGCTATTTTGAGCCAATAGAAGAAAAAGATGTACCAAGCAATTCATTACTTAGAGAATTTATTGGAGGAAGCATATTTGAATATTAAAAGGAGAAAACATGAGAGTATTTACAGAAATAGATGAAGAATTTATATGTGAACATTGTGGCAAAAAAGTAGAAAAATTAGGGTATTCATGCAGAAATCATTGTAATCATTGTTTGTATTCAAAGCATGTTGACAAGAACCCAGGAGATAGGCAAGAAGAATGCCATGGTTTATTAGAACCAATAGGAATAGAAATAAGCAACAAAAAAGGATATGTAATAGTATATAAATGTCAAAAATGTGGAGCAATAAGAAGAAATAAATCTGCAAAAGATGACAATATGGATTTAATAATAAAACTTAGTGTAGCAAATTAATAAAACTGTATAACATACAAAGGAGGATAAAAATGAAAAAAGAGACGGGAATAACTATAGTTGCACTAGTAGTTACAATTGTTGTAATGTTAATTTTAGTGGGAGTAAGTGTAACAGTATCAATAAATGGAGGACTATTTAATACAACAAAAGAATCAACTTACAAAACAGAAGTAAGTCAAGTAAAAGAAGCATTAGAAGAAGAGATAGTACAAAGAAAAGCCAGAAGAGAGTCAGTTGATAATATAACAATTGAAGATTTAGATATACCAAACAAGATAAAAAAAGAGTTTAAAGGGAAATTGGTTTTTAATACAAAAATAGGAGATATATTATATAATCCTGAATCTGTAACAAATACAAATGAAATGAACTGGTTAGAAGATGTAAATATATATCCAACAACTATATATTTTGCAATAAATGGAGAAACTGTTACAGGATTTAGTGAAAAAGGATATGAAGCCATAAATAAAGGAATGCTTTCTTTTAATATACCAACAAAAACAAAAGATGGAACAATAATAACAACAATTGGCAATAGTGCGTTTAATACATCTGCTACAGGAAAACAGCTATGTGCAAATGTGAAAAGTATAAATATTCAAGATAATATTACAACCATAGGAGAAGCAGCTTTTAAAAAATGTACAGGAATAGAAGAAATGATAATTCCAGAAAGTGTAGCAGTTTCAAATATCGGAAGTTCAGCAATAGGAAGGTATGCTTTTCAAGATTGCAAAGGACTTAAAAATGTTACTATATTAGGAAAAGTAGGAACAATGGACTATATTTTCTGTGGATGCTCAAATCTAGAAGAAGTTACACTTAAACAAGATGAAGGAATAGCATTTCGTGCATATTTATTTTCAGACTGCACAAAATTAAAATATATAAAGCTACCTAAAAGTGTTACTTGGTTTGCTGATGGTTTGTTTATTTGGTGTACAAACTTAGAATATGTAGAGATACCAGAAGACAGTCAATTGAATTCTATAAATGGATGGCAAGCTTTTTATAGATGTGATAAATTGTCACATATACATTTGCCAATAAGTATGACAAAAGAAGGTGCAAAATGGGATACAAGATGTGGATTCATAAAAAATGGATCAATAGATAGAAAAGTATATTTACCTATAACTAGAGAAGAATATCCATCACATTGGGAAGGTACAGCTTTGAATTTAACTAATACTAATATAATATATAAAGGAGATGAAGGATGGCATTCGGCAGCAGAATGCCCTAATAAAAGATAGCACGCAATGAAACAACCTAAATAAAGGAGTAGAATATGGAAATAATTTGTTATGCAGTTTTACTACTTCTAGCAATAATACTATTTAAATTTATATTTAAAATAAATATAAAAAAAATTAAAGAAAAACAAGAAAATAAAGAATTAGAAAATATTACAGATAAATTTCCAAATAACATAGAAATAGCAAAAGAAATGCTGAAAATGTTAGATAATAAAAATGTAAAAATAGAAGAAGCCAAAGACACTGGAACAAGTTTGTATATAGCGGTTACAAATAAAATAAGCATAGCAGATATGAAAAACAATTATGCAAGAATACAAACAATAGCACATGAATGTATACACTCATGCCAAGATAGAAGATTATTATTATTTAACTTTATATTTTCAAATATAAATATAATATACTTTATAATAATAAGTGTATTAACAATATTAAAAGTAATAACTAACCAGAGCTTGCAAATAGCAATACTTATGCTATTTACACTAATCGAATTTAGTGTAAGAAGTTTTTTGGAAATAGATGCAATGACAAAAGCAAAATACCTTGCAAAAGAATATATGGAAAAAACTAAACTTTGTACAGAAGAAGAAAAAAACAAGTTATTAAAAGAATATGAAAACATAAATAAAATTGGAATACCATTTGTGATAGATAATTTATTAACAACAGCACTTGCAAGAGTTCTAATCTATTGTATAGTTTCAATAATTTGGTAAGAAACAGATAAATTGTAATTTGTGTGAGGGGAATTCTAGGGACTGTCCCTCAAAATCACCAAACCTGGGGATTTTGGGGACTGTCCTGAATTCATTATAACAAGGAGGAACAAAATTGCTTAAAAAAATATGGTTACATTTTAAACTAATTACAAAACATAGGTGGATAGTATTTAAATTATGTACAAGAGCAGGATTACCATGGAGAGGACTTATACATGATTTATCTAAATATGGTCCAACAGAATTTTGGGAAAGTGCAAAATACTATGTAGGTTATAAAAGTCCAATACAAGTAGCAAGAGAAAAAAGACAATACTCATCTGCATGGCTTCATCATAAAGGCCATAACAAACACCACGAAGAGTATTGGTATGATTTTAATGCACCAGTAAAGGCGCCAGTTATACCATATAAATATACAATAGAAATGTTGTGCGATAATTTATCTGCTGGAATTGTTTATAAAGGAAAAGATTTTACAAATGATTATCCATTGTGGTATTGGAATAATGTAAAGAATAAAGAATTATTTCATCCAAAATTGATTAATTTTTTTGATGACGTTTTTGAAGAGATTAGTAAAAAAGGAATAGAAGAGGTTTTAAATAAAAAAAATTTGAAAGAGAAATATAACAAATATTGCAGTTAACCTTCTCTTTCAATGCCTTTAAATTTTGTTTTATAAGCAGTTAAACCATTATTAACTTGTTGTTGAAGTTCTTCTTTTGAAAGTGATATATATTTATTTTTTTCACTAGAAAAAGAAAAATACATAATATTATCCGCATCAAGTTCTAAAGATATATAAGAAGACAAAGAATCATTTGATAATTCACTACCTTTAGGATAACAAGCATAAAGCATAACTTTTTTGTCTTCTTCAGGTGAAAGTATAGCAGAGCAAAGCCTTTCATAATATCGTTCTAATTCTAAAAAGCCGATAGATCTATTAGGAGTTTCACTATAGGCATTAAGGTTATTTATTAAAAATAAAAACTTATACTTTAATAAATTTTGAGGACTGCAATTATCTAAAGTAACACCATTTGGTAAAATATATTCATTTACAAAATCGGGATTCTTAATTTCCAATTTAATTCTATTAATAAAATCATTCAAATAAATACCATGAAAAGAATAACCAAGTTTTTTATCCATTCTTTCTAATTCACCTGAACTAACAGAAGCAAGACTTAAAAAATTTTCTTCTTGTAATTCTCGGCGATATCCTTCATTAATGTATTCTAAAGGTGGGGCAAAATGCCTAGTTCTAGCACCTGTTTGAATGTTGTATAAATCTTGAAGCATATTTACATAGTAAAAACTAGCATTAGGAGTTTCTATTAAAACATCTGCATGAGTAAAATTATTATAATAAAAACAATACGCATTAATATTAAGCTTATTCAAGATGTGTGCATATAATTCAGCAGAAGAATTACAAATAACATTAGTAGAATTAATTCTTTCAAAATTTTTCCCATTCTCAAAAATCCTATCCTTTTTACTTCTCGAACCAGATAAAAAATATCCTGTATCAATATTTAATATTTTTCCAAGTTCAAGGTAAACAAAATAGGCTTTTTCTAATTCAGTTAAATTATTTGGTATTGAATTTATAATTTTCTCTACAATTTTTTCCATAAATATATTATACCACAAAAATTCTAAAACTCAAACATATTGCTAAATTCCAACTGTTATGGTAGAATATCTGATAGTGACTAAGGAGGAAAAATAATGCACGATAAACAAAAATATATTAGAAACTTTAGTATAATAGCACATATAGACCATGGAAAATCAACATTAGCAGATAGATTAATAGAAAAAACAGGACTTTTATCTTCTAGAGAAATGGAAAGTCAAGTATTAGATAATATGGACTTAGAAAGAGAACGTGGAATTACAATAAAAGCACAAGCTGTTAGAATGTTATATAAAGCAAAAGACGGAAATGAATACATATTAAATTTAATAGATACCCCAGGACACGTAGACTTTAATTATGAGGTTTCAAAAAGTTTAGCTGCATGTGAAGGTGCAATATTAGTTGTAGATGCAAGCCAGGGAGTGGAAGCACAAACACTTGCTAATGTATATTTAGCACTAGATAATAACCTAGATATTTTACCAGTAATAAACAAAGTGGATTTGCCAAATGCTAGACCAGAAGAAATAAAACAAGAAATAGAAGATATAATTGGAATACCAGCAATGGATGCACCTTGTATTTCTGCAAAAACTGGGTTAAACATTGATGAAGTTTTAGAAAGAATAGTAACAGATTTTAAACCACCAGTGGGAGATGAAACAAAACCATTAAAATGTTTAATATTTGATTCTTTTTATGATAATTACAAAGGAGCATTAAGCTATATAAGAGTAGTAGAAGGAACAGTAAAAACTGGTGATGAAATACTATTTATGGCTACAAATAAGAAATTTGTAGTATCAGAGCTTGGGTATTTAGAGCCAGGAACCACAGTACCAGCAGAAAAATTAACAGCAGGGGAAGTTGGATATATTGCGGCTAGTATAAAAAATGTATCTGATTTGCATGTAGGAGATACAATAACAACAGCAGAAAATCCGGCAAAAGAGCCACTCCCAGGATATAAAAAAGCAAATTCCATGGTATATTGTGGAATGTATCCATTAGATGGAGGAGATTACGAAAATTTAAAAACAGCACTAGAAAAATTAAAATTGAATGATGCTGCATTAGAGTATGAACCAGAAACATCTATTGCTTTAGGCTTTGGCTTTAGATGCGGATTTTTAGGACTACTTCATTTAGAAATTATACAAGAAAGATTAGAAAGAGAATTTGACTTAAATTTAATCACAACAGCACCATCAGTTATATATAAGGTGTATAAGCAAACAGGAGAGGTAATAGAACTATATAATCCAGTAGATTTACCACCAGCACAAGAAATAAGTTATATAGAAGAACCAATAGTAAAAGCAGAGATAATGCTTCCAAAAGAATTTGTTGGAAATGTAATGGAAATATGCCAAGATAGACGTGGCACATATATTGATATGAAATATTTAGACAGCACAAGAGTAACATTAGAATATGAATTACCACTAAATGAAATAATATATGATTTTTTTGATACATTAAAATCAAAAACAAAAGGTTATGCTTCTTTTGACTATGAGTTTAAAGAATACAGAAGGGCAGAACTTGTAAAATTAGATATACATATAAATAATGAGCCAGTTGATGCATTATCTTTTATAGTACATAAAGATACAGCATATACAAGAGGTAGAAAAATGGCAGAAAAACTAAAAACAGTTATACCAAGACAATTATTTGAAATACCAATTCAAGCAGTTGTAGGAGGAAAAATTATAGCAAGAGAAACAATATCTGCAATGAGAAAAGACGTACTTGCAAAATGCTATGGTGGAGATGTTACAAGAAAGAAAAAGTTGTTAGAGAAGCAGAAAAAAGGTAAAAAGAAAATGAGGCAAATAGGAAAAGTTGAAGTGCCACAAGAAGCATTTTTATCAGTTTTAAAATTAGATGAGGATTAAAAAAAATATTGCTAAAAAGTCAAAAATATATTATAATAAAATACAGGAGATGATAATATGAAAAGTGAAGAAGGCTTAAGTGAATTTATGAAATTTGCATATAAATGCAATAAAGTAAGAGATATTAAAGAAGCTTTTGAGGAGTACCCTGTAGAAGAAGAATGGCATAAGGGCAAAATTGAAAATGTGTTGACATTAAAAGAAGAATCTTTAGAATATAATAATTACGAAATTGGAGATATAGTATTTGTAAAAGAATATTATTACTCTAATGGAGTAAAAGGGAAAAATCATTTTTTTGTTATTATTGACCAAAATAATATAGCAGTACCAATAGAAAATTTTGGAATGCTTATATCTTCAAAGTTGACTAAATTAAAATATCCAGCTAATAAATTATTAGAAAAAAACAACAAAAACAATCTAAATATGGATAGTATAGTAAAGACTGATGTGATATATAAGATACTAAATAATCAAATACTTTTTAAAATAGGTAAGGTAGACACAACTAAAATAGAAGAATATAAGAATAGCTTTATAGAAAATAATAAGGAGAATTAAAATGAAAAAAGAAGAGTTAAAAAAGAATAATACAGATAAACAAAGTTTATCTGACCAAATAGAAGGACGAAATTCCGTACTAGAATTATTAGAATCAAATAGAGATATAAATAAAATATTTATTGCAAGAGGAGAAAGACATGGTTCTATAAATAAAATAATAGCAAAAGCTAAGGAAAGAAAAATAGTTATTGTAGAAGTGGAAAGACAAAAACTAAATGCAATTTCTGAAACAGAAAATCATCAAGGAGTAATTGCAATAGTACCTCCATTTAATTATTGCGAAGTAGAAGACATATTAGAAGAGGCAAAATCAAAAAATGAAGACCCATTTATATTAATTTTAGACGGAATAGAAGATCCACATAATCTAGGATCAATAATAAGAACAGCAGAAACAGCAGGAGTACATGGAGTTATAATACCAAAAAGAAGAGCTGTTCGGAGTAAATGCAACTGTATCAAAATCATCAGCAGGAGCAGTAGAACATGTAAAAATTGCAAGAGTAAATAATATTAATGAAACAATAAAATACTTAAAAGAGCAAGGAGTATGGATTTGTGGAACAGATGGAGATGCAAAAACATATTACTATAATCAAGATTTAAAAGGAGCACTTGCAATAATAATAGGTAGTGAAGGCTTTGGAATGAGTAGACTTGTAAAAGAAAATTGCGATTTTTTAGTAAAAATTCCAATGAAAGGAAAAATTACATCTTTAAATGCTTCAGTTTCTGCAGGAATTGTAATATATGAAGCATTAAAACAAAAAAGCTTGACAGGATTATAAAATTAATATATAATGTTAACATAACTTCATATTGGGGGCCTGATCCAACCGATACATCTTGTCACCATTCTTTTATTTTCCTACCCCTTTATCATGCACCAAACCACTGATCAGGTCCTACCGGGACTCTTTATAACAAGAGTCCCGGTTTCGTTTTGTACAAAGCATTATTTTTGTGTAAAAATATAATAGAAGAATTGACAAATTTTATAAAGAATAATAAAATAAAAAAAGAATTATATATTTGTCCCTACAACGGTGGGGACGGTTTTCGTATAAAGGAGTAATTTTATGAAAAAAGTTAGTAAAGAAGAAATTAGGCATATTGCAAATTTAGCAAGGTTGGAATTAAATGAAGATGAAATAGACAATTATATAGAAAACTTACAAGATATTTTAGATTTTGCAGATGTTGTAAATAATGCACCAGTACAGGATTTAGATATTACGATAGGAACAAATGAAGCAAAAAATGTGTTTAGAAAAGACGAAGTTAAAATATTTGAAGACAATGAAGCATTACTTGCAAATGCAAAAGAGAAAGAAAGAAATATGTTTAAAATTCCAAAAGTAATTCAATAATGTAGGGAGGAAAATATGGAACTATATGAGTTAACAGTCCACGAATTGATGGACAAGTTAAATAAAAATGAAATAACATCAGAAGATATTACAAAAAGCTATGTAAGTAGAATAAATGAAAAAGAAGACGACATAGAAGCTTTTGTTACTGTTCTTTCAGAAGATGCAGAAAACAAAGCAAAAGAAATAGATCAAAAAATAGAAAAAGGAGAAATCACAAATAAGTTAGCAGGAATTCCAATAGGAATAAAAGACAACATTTGTACAAAAGGTATAAAGACAACATGTAGTTCTAAAATGCTAGAAGATTTTGTATCTCCATATGATGCAACAGTAATGGATAAAATAAATGCAGAGAATTTAATTACAATAGGAAAACTTAATATGGATGAATTCGCTATGGGCGGTTCAACAGAAAATTCATATTTTAAGAAAACAAAAAATCCTTGGAATTTAAGTAAAGTTCCAGGAGGGTCATCAGGTGGAAGTGCAGCAGCAGTTGCTAGCCAAATGGTACCTTGGGCTTTAGGCTCAGATACAGGTGGAAGTATTAGACAACCATCAGCATTTTGTGGAGTTGTTGGACTAAAACCAACATATGGACTTGTATCAAGATATGGATTAGTAGCATTTGCATCATCACTTGACCAAATAGGACCAATAACTAAAGATGTTAGAGATAGTGCTATTTTATTAAATATAATTGCAGGACATGACGAAAAAGATTCTACATCAGTAGATATGCCTAAAAAAGATTATGAAAAAGCATTAACAGGAGATATAAAAGGACTAAAAATAGGTGTACCTAAAGAATTTTTTGGAGAAGGAATAAATAAAGAGGTTAAAGAAAGTTTAAAACAGGCAATAGAAACATATAAAAAATTGGGAGCAGAAGTTGAAGAGTTTTCTTTAGATATTGCAAAATATGCATTAGCAACATACTATATAATTGCTTGCGCAGAAGCTAGTTCTAACTTAGGTAGATTTGATGGAATTAGATATACTTATAGAGCAAAAAATTTTAAAGACTTAAAAGATTTATATAAAAAGACTAGAAGTGAGGGCTTTGGAGCAGAAGTAAAAAGAAGAATTATACTTGGAACTTATGTGTTATCTTCTGGATATTATGATGCATATTATAAAAAAGCTCAACAAGTTCGTACATTAGTAATGAACGAATTTAATAAAGGTTTTGAAAAATATGATGTTATACTTACTCCAACATCACCAACAGTAGCTTTTGGAATAGGAGAAAAATCAAATAACCCATTAGAAATGTATTTAGCAGATATTTGTACTGTTTCTGTAAATATAGCAGGATTACCTGGTATTTCAATTCCTTGTGGAATAGATAAGGAAGGAATGCCAATAGGAATGCAATTAATAGGAAACAAATTCCAAGAAGAAACTATATTAAATACAGCATATAGTTTTGAACAAGAATATAAATTTAGAGAGAAATATAAACCTCAATTTAAAGGAGGGATAGAATAATGGCAAGAGAAGATTATGAAGCAGTAATAGGATTGGAAGTTCATGCAGAGCTTTCAACAAAAACAAAAATATTTTGTTCATGTCCTACAACATTTGGGGCAGAACCAAATACTCATGTTTGTCCAATATGTATGGCAATGCCAGGAACATTACCAGTATTAAATGAGAAAGTTGTAGAATATGCCGTAAAAGCAGGTCTTGCAACAAATTGCGAAATCTCAAAAGACAGCAAAAATGATAGAAAAAATTACTATTATCCAGATTTACCAAAATCATACCAAATATCACAATATGATAAACCATTATGTAATCATGGATATGTAGAAATTGATGATGAAAATGGAAACAAAAAGAAAATTGGAATTTTAAGAATTCACATAGAAGAAGACGCAGGAAAACTAAATCATGATGAATTTGGTGGAGACAGTTTAGTTGACTTAAACAGAGCGGGAGTTCCATTAATAGAAATCGTTTCTATGCCAGATATGAGTAGCGCAGAAGAAGCAGATAGATATTTAAAGAAGCTAAAATCAATACTAGAATATATAGAAGTATCAGATTGCAAAATGCAAGAAGGTTCTTTTAGAGCAGATGTTAACGTATCTGTAAAAAAGAAAACTGATACTAAATTAGGAACACGTTCAGAAATGAAAAATATGAGCTCATTTAGAAGTATTACAAGAGGTATTGAATATGAAATAGAAAGACAAATAGATTTATTAGAAGCAGGAGGAAAAGTATTACAAGAAACATTAAGATGGGATGACGTATCTGGAAGAACTTTTTCAATGAGAGATAAGGAAGATGCACAAGATTATAGATATTTCCCAGAACCTGATTTAGTAGCAATAAAACTTTCAGATGAATATATAGAAAATGTAAAAAACAGTTTGCCAGAACTTCCAGAATCTAGACTTAATAGATATGTAGAAGAATATAAAATGACACCAAAGGATGCTGGAATAATAGTAAACTCAAAATATTTATCAGATCTATTTGAAAAGGCATCAAGTATTTGTAACAACTATAAAGCAGTTAGCAACTGGATTATTTCAGATATAACAGGAATATTAAACGAAAAAGAGTTAGAACCAAACGAAATTCCATTTACAGCAGAAGAACTTGCAAAAGTTGTAATATTAATAGACAAAGGAACAATTAGTTCTAGTATAGGTAAAAAAGTAGTAGCAGAACTATTTGAGAATCCAAGAGATCCAGAAGAAATTATAAAAGAAAAAGGATGGATACAAATTTCTGATGAGGGTGCAATTAAAGAAGTAGTTATGAATATACTAGAAGCAAATCCACAATCAATAGCAGACTTCAAAGCAGGAAAAGATAGAGCACTAGGATTTTTAGTAGGACAAGCAATGAAACAAACAAAGGGGAAAGCAAACCCTCAACTTTTAAATAAGATGTTTCTAGAAGAATTAAAAAAATAAACTAAAAGCCTTGACAAGACAAAGAAAAATTAGTATAATCTTATAGTGACTTTAAAGAATAATATGTAAAACATAGATAGATAAAGCATTTACGAGGGAGGGAATAAAAATGGCACAACCAAAAAGAAGATGGTCAAAACAAAGAACACATACAAAAAGATCAACATGGAAATTAGAAACACCAAATACTGCAACATGTAAACATTGTGGAGAGCCAGTATTACCACACAGAGTTTGCGACAATTGTGGATATTATGATGGAAAAGAAGTAATAGTAAAAAAAGATGCCTAATAAGGCATTTTTTTTGTTTTCTCATATATACAACAAGGTTGACTAAATAAAGTATATGATATAAAATATTAGGCGAAAGAAAAGGGTGAGAAAATGGCAAAACCAATAGTTGCAATAATAGGAAAACCTAATGTAGGAAAATCAACATTTTTTAATTATATAATAGGAAAAAGAATATCAATTGTAGAAGACGTTCCGGGAGTAACAAGAGATAGAGTTTATGGAGAAGCAAACTGGAGAGGAAGAAATTTTACATTAATAGATACTGGTGGAATTGAACCTAAATCTGATGACATTATTCTATCTCAAATGAAAGAACAAGCAGATATAGCAATAAGCATAGCAGATGTTATTATATTTATAACAGATATAAGACAAGGGATAACCGCAGCAGATCAGGAAATTGCTCTTATGCTAAAAAAATCTAAAAAACCAATTGTTTTAGTATGTAATAAGTCGGACAATGTGGGAGAGACGAGTAATGACATATATGAATTTTATAATTTAGGAATAGGAGAACCATATCCAGTATCATCTACAAATGCATTGGGAATAGGAGATGTGTTAGATGCTGTATATGAGCATTTTCCAGAAAAGGATGAAACTGAGGATGAAGATGAGATAATAAATGTTGCTGTAATAGGAAAACCTAATGTAGGAAAATCCTCTTTAATAAACAAAATATTAGGAGAGAATAGAGTAATTGTAAGTAATATTGCAGGAACAACACGAGATGCAATAGATTCATATTTTGAAAACAAACATGGAAAGTATAATTTTATAGATACAGCCGGAATTCGAAGAAAAAGCAAAACAACAGAATCAATAGAAAAATTTAGTATAATGAGATCTCTTTTAGCAATAGAAAGAGCAGATATATGTTTACTATTAATAGATGCAAATGAAGGAGTAACAGACCAAGATGCAAAGATTGCAGGAGAAGCACATGAAGCAGGTAAAGGAATTATAATAGTAGTAAACAAATGGGATGAGGTAGAAAAAACAACAGGAACATTAGAAAAATATACAAAAGAAGTATATAACAAACTAAGCTATTTATCTTATGCACCAATAATATTTATATCTGCAAAAACAGGTCAAAGGGTAGACAGAATATTTGACATGATAAATACAGTGGCAAATAATAATGCAATAAGAGTTTCTACATCAATACTAAATCAAGTTATAAATGAGGCAATAGCAGTAGTTCAACCACCAACAGACAAAGGAAGAAGACTTAAAATATTGTATGCTACACAAGCTAGTACAAGGCCACCAACATTTGTAATATTTGTTAATAGTAAAAAGTTATTTCATTTTTCATATGAAAGATATTTAGTGAATCAAATAAGAACAAACTTTGGAATAACAGGAACGCCAATAAGAGTAATTACAAGAGAAAAAGGAGAAAAGGAGGAATAAAAATGATAGGAGTATATATAGGAGTTGCAATAGTTGCGTATTTTTTAGGAAGCATAAGCTTTTCAGTAATTTTCAGTAGAAAGTTTGCAGGATTTGATGTAAGAGAAAAAGGAAGTAAAAACGCAGGTTCAACAAATGTTTTAAGAACAGTAGGAAAAAAAGCAGCTGCATTAACATTAGTATGTGATGTGCTAAAAGGAGTAATGGCAATAGTTGTAGCAATACTTGCAGGACGTATATGGACAGAAGTTGATGAAACATTATTAGAATATATAGCAGGATTTTTTGCAATACTAGGACACACATTCCCAATATTCTTTGAATTTAGAGGAGGAAAAGGAGTTGCAACAGCACTTGGAGTTTTAATAACTTTAAATTGGAAGATTGGTCTAATATGTTTAATTTTTGCAGTTATAATAATTGCATTTACAAAAATGGTATCAGTAGGTTCAATATTAGCAGCAGTACTATATCCTATACTTACAATATTTATGGGAGATGTTAAATTTCTACCTGTAATGATTAGTATATTAATAGCATTGTTGGTAATATTCAATCATAGAGAAAATCTAAAAAGAATAAAAAATGGAACAGAAAACAAAATTAGTTTTAAAAAATAGGGAAAAAGGGGACAGTCCCCTTTTTCCCTAAAATTAAAGGAGTAAACAAATGAAAAACATAGCGATAATAGGCAGTGGAAGCTGGGGAACAGCCCTAGCAATACATTTAGCAAAAATGGGTAACAATATAAAAATGTGGGCATATCTACAAGAAGAAGCAGACTTAATAAACAATACAAGAAAATGTAAGTTCTTACCACAAGCATACATACCAAGTAATATAATTTGTACAACAGATTTAGAAAAAGCAATAGATGGTTCAGAAATGATTTTAATAGTAACACCATCTAAAGCGGTAAGAGAAACAATAAAAAAATTCAAAAAATATGTAACAAATCAGGAAATAATAATATGTTCAAAAGGATTTGAAAAAGAAACACTATACACATTAAATGAAGTGGTAGAAGAAGAACTACCAAATTCTAAAATTGGTGGACTTTCGGGACCAAGCCATGCAGAAGAAGTATCAATGGGAATACCAACAGCATTGGTAATAGCTTCAAAGCATAAAGATTTATTAAAAGATGTACAAGAAACATTTATGAATGAAGTTCTAAGAATATATACATCAGATGATGTAAAAGGTGCAGAATTAGGAGGAGCATTAAAAAATATTCTTGCTTTTTGTGCAGGAATTGTTATTGGACAAAAATTAGGAGATAACACATTTGCAGCACTCCTAACAAGGGGACTATCTGAAATGTCTAAATTAAATACAAAAATGGGAGGAAAAACACAAACAATATATGGATTAACAGGCTTGCGGAGATTTGATTGTAACGTGTTTAAGTGAACATAGTAGAAACAGAAAAGCCGGAATAATAATTGGAGAGGGCGGAACAGTAAAAGAAGCAAGAGAAAAAATAGGAATGACAATAGAAGCAATAGATAATATAGAAACAGCTTATGAACTTTCAAAAAAATATAATGTAGAAATGCCAATAGTAGATAGTGTTTATAATATATTATTTAATAAATTAACGCCAGAAGAGGCAGTATTTAAATTAATGACAAGAGAAGCAAAACAAGAAGATTAGAATATTATATAAAAATATGGTAAAAATATTAATATTGTAAAATTTTAAAGGAGGAGTAAAAATGGGATTTTTTAATGATATAGGTAAAAAAACATCAGAAGCAACAAGTAAAATAGCAAAAGAGACAAAACTAAAGATGAAAATTAATGAAAACAAAGGTAAGATAAAAGAGTTATATGAAGAAATAGGAAAGAAAGTTTACGAAAAGCATGTGAGAGAAGAAAATGTAATTATAAAAGAAGAACTTGCAGAAGAATGTGCCAAATTAGATGGATTATGCAAAGAAATCGAAGAGGCAAGAAAAGAAATATTAACATTAAATCAAAAGAAAGTATGTTCAAAATGTTATGCAGAAATAGAGAAAGAAGCACAATTTTGTCCTAAGTGTGGAGAAAGACAAACAGAAGAAAAAACAGTGTTAGAAAAAGCTGAGGAAAAGTTAGAAGAAGCTGAAATAAAGCCGGAAAAAGAAGCAGAAGCAAAAGAAGTGAAGGAAGAATTAGAAGAAAAAAATAATAATGAGTAATTAATAAGGATACCTTTCAAAAAGGTATCTTATTATTTGGTCTGCATTATGTTCTGTGACATTTAAAAAGAAACCTTTATCTAAACTAATCCACATATTAATTTTATATTTTTCATTATTATCAATAAAAACACCTATAATATCAGCAATCTCTATAGGATTTTCAAACTCTTTTTTCCATTCTAGAAGATTATTATCAACATTAATATTATTAAAACTTTTTAAAAAATTAGCAATTTCTTGATTTGTTTGACTATATAAACTAACAATTGTATTCAATTTAAAGACTCCTTAAAAATTTATCTAAAATTAGTTTTACCAAAGTTATAAAAGAATAATCACAAAAATATTGGAAATAATATGCTTGGTGATATATGTGAAAAAAGTTAAAAGTATTTTTGCTCTGTTTACAATAATATGCATAGTGACAATGACAGGGTGTGCGAAAAAAGATGATAAAAAAGATTTAAAAGAAAAAGTTAGTGAGGAACTAGATTACTTGGATACACACATAATTAGTATAGCCAATAGTTTAAACAATATTAGTCTTGAAAATTATACAATTACTTCTCAAAGAGTTGAAGTAGAAGAAAAATCGAAAAAATCATCAAGTGGAAATTCTGGAGGGAAACAAGAAACGGGAACAGGACAAAGTGGACAAGGTAGTTCCGAAAAATCTCAAGATAATCAAAATTCACAAAAAAATAATAATATAAATACAACAAAAATGGAAACCAATTCAGTGCTAGATGCTATAAAAAGTGATATTGATTGGAATTCTATAAAATATGATATAGAAAACTTAAATCAATCATGGAGTGTAATATTACTAGATTTATATAGCTTAAATGTTAGTAATGATGATATTATTGCATTTAGCAAAGAGTTGGATAATTGTATAATAAGTATTAAAAATGAGAACAAAATTGATTCATTAAATAATATAGTTAAATTATATTCATATATACCAATTTACGAAAGAGCAATATCAGCAGAAAATAGTATTCAGAATATAAAACAAACAAAATCATTTTTAGTAAATGCATATTTATTTGTTGAACAAGGAAATTGGAATGATGTTCAAACAAATATAAGTGAATGTGAAAAATCATTTAAAAACGTTGTAAATGACATAGAATTTGCGAAAAAGAATGAATACAAAGTTAATAAAACCTATGTTTTAGTAAAAGAATTACAAAATTCTTTAAATTTACAGGACAAAGAAGTATTTTATATGAAGTATAAAAATTTGCTGGAAAGCATAAATACATTGTAAATGTTGACTTTAAGTAGAAAACAGGTTAAAATAATAAATAGAGTAAATTGAACAGTCGCGTGTAGATGCCGCAAGGCCCTATATGAGGAAAGTCCGGGCTCCATAGAGCAATAATGCTGGATAACGTCCAGTGAGGGTGACCTTAAGGAAAGTGCAACAGAAAATAACCGCCGTTTTAAACGGCAAGGGTGAAAAGGTGAGGTAAGAGCTTACCGCAAATATGGTGACATATTTGGTCAATGCAAACCCCATTTGGAGCAACACCTAAATACAAGAAGGTTAAGACTGCTCGTCGTCTTCTTAAATTGGTGGCTTGAAATATATAGTAATATATATTCTAGATAAATGACTGTTTTTAACAGAACCCGGCTTATAGATTTACTCTAAAAAGCTATTACTAGTTTAAAAGTAATAGCAATTTTTTTTTAGAAAAGTATGGAAAAATTATAAAATTTATGTTAAAATATTATGTAGATTTGTATTTTTTGGAGGGAAATATGGAAAGTACTAATATAAACGAAAAAATAGAAGAGATAAAGAGTAAGAAATATGATGAAGAAGCTATTAAAGAAGCTTTAAAAAGGACTCAAAGGTATTTAAAAGAATTAGCTGGGGATTATAGAAATGAAGGATTAAGTATAGAAGAAATTAGAGAAGAAGCTTTAAAGGAATTGGAAAAAGGCCTTTCTTCAGTACCTAATAACGGATTTAAAGTTTATGACCTTGCAACAAAATATAGAACAGTAAAAGAATTGCTGAAAATGGAAAAACGTGATACTTCAAAACTTTATAAATTATTAAATCAAGCAAGAGAATTAGAAGGAGAAAATCCTAGAGAAGAATTACATACATCATTAAATATGGAGAAAGTGAAGTTAAGTTTATTAAGAAATGTTATTAGAACATGTAGGGTGACAGATAATAATAATATATTAACTGCTTTGCATAACGGAAAAAAACAAACAGAAAAGGCAATAAAAGATGAACAAAAAGCAGCACTAGAGGCAGTTTTTAGTGTATTAGAAACTTATGGGATAACTGATGAATATATAAATAAAGCTAATTCAGTACTACAAGAAGAAAATGTTAAGAGTTTATCTTTTGCTAAAAAAATTGGATTAGCAGATGATTTTTGTAGAGATACAGACGAAATTGGATTGTATGATGTACTAGATGAAAGATTTTTAAAAACAATAACTGTAGAAGATGTAAATTTATTTAGTGCTTTTTGGCAAAGTAAGTTATTTCAAAACATGCAAGAAGTTTATACAGGATTAGATATAATAGATAATTTAGGGTTATGGCAGGAAGTTATTGATGGAAATGAAAAAGATATAGATAATATGAGTATGGAAAGATTAACTCCAGCAATACAAAGAGCTAGATTAATTTTACTAATAAGAGATGTAACAAAAAAAGGAGAAGAAATACCAGAAGAACTACAAAGTGAATATGCTAAATTTTTGCAAGAAGAAGGATTACCAGAAGGAGATTTGGTGGAAGAAATAAACAAAACAAGAAGAGAAATAAATGCTTTAGGAGGAATGTTAACAAATATAATTGCAATGCAGAGCACAATTATTCAAGATTTAAAATCAGGTAATATAAGAACAAAAAAATGGGGAAAAATTGCTGAGAATGATGATTCTATTCTATTAGGAATAAACAATCCTAATTTTGTGGGACCAACAACAATGCAATTAGATAAAAAAGTATTAGAAGATTGGTTATCTAAAATTGGTGATAGAAAAATACCAATATATAAAGGCGAGATTGATCCTAAATACTCAAATGTTTCGAATGTATATACACTAGCAGTACCAGCAGTTAATAAACGAATAAAAGAAGAAAGAGAAGGCGAAGGGAAAAAACCTGTATTAGATTATTTAAGATAAATTAATTAAAGATTGCATATCAAGAGGAATTGGAGCTTCGAGCTTCAATTCTTTTTTGGTAATAGGGTGAACAAAGGACAACTTTCTACAATGTAAAGCTTGCCTATTTATTAAATCAGAAGAGGTTCCATATAGTGTATCACCTAAAATAGGATGGCAAATATATTTGGAATGAACTCTAATTTGATGGGTCCTGCCAGTTTTTAAAATGAATTTTACTAAACAAAAATTAGGGTAATTTTTTATTAACTCATAATAAGTAAGAGCATAATCGCCATTGGGATTTATGCATCTTTCTATTATGCTATTTTCTTTCCTAGCAATAGGTGCTTCTATTTTACCAGAAATATTTTCAAGATTACCACAAAGCAAAGCTATATATTCCTTATAAAATGTATTATTTTGCATTTGCTTTACCAAGCACTCTTGAATATATTCATTCTTAGCAAAAATAACTAAACCAGAAGTATCTTTATCTAACCTGTTTACTGGTCTTATTTTTTTATTCAAACCTATAGATTCAAAATAATATTTAACGCCATTTGCCAAGCTATTCTCATAATGCAAAATAGAAGGATGTACAGCGATATTAGGAGCTTTATTTATAACTAATAAAGAGTCATCTTCATAAATGATGTTTAGATCCATTTTAGTAGGGATTATATTGTCAGAAGATTCCTCACAATTTAAATCGCAAGAAATGACATCATTAATAGAGAGCATTTTATCCAAATATGTTTCATTTCCATTTAGCAAAATACATTTATTCTTCTTTAATTTTGTAATTAATCTATTTGACATATTAAATTCTATTTTTAAAACTTGCCTAACTGTTTTATACAAAGACAAATTTTTAACAACATATTCTAAAATCATATAAAAACCTCAAAGCAATTATATAATTTATAAATAGCAAAAGCAATAAGGAAAAATCCAATCTGTCACAAAATCCTAAAATAAAAATATAATACATATATAGAGGTGAGAAAATGGCATTTTCTGATAGAGAGTTAATTGCAAGACTTGTTCAATGCGAAGCAGGAGGAGAAGGCGAAAATCGGAATGAAAGCAGTTGCAACAGTAATTATGAATAGGGTAAATAGCAGTACACGGAGAATATGCGCATATTTCTCAAGGAGGAAGTATACGA
Organism: Clostridium sp. CAG:452; assembly: GCA_000434035.1. GTDB lineage: Bacteria > Bacillota > Clostridia > TANB77 > CAG-508 > CAG-452. The sequence goes on from FR893524.1 coordinate 88,003, forward strand.
AACATAGTTTTTCAAACAGGCCAATTTGACTGTGCAACAGAAACATTAGGAAATCAATATAATTCACAAAACATATATAATATGGTTCCAACAGATGAACACTATAATGTAGCCGATTGGGCGATTGCAGGAAATAAAATAAACGAAATAGGAGAATGCTTGTGGTACATGAATCCATACAATCCGAGTTGCCCCAACACATTTCCATACAACGGTTCACGGCACATTTCATACAAGAATAAATGAACATTGCTTTTATAGGCCAACACCTCTATATGATCAAACTTAAAATCAGGAGGATAGAATGTATTATAATAATTATAATTTTCCAGAATATAGAGCAATGGAAATAGATAACCAAAGAGCACCAGAAACAGTAACAAATGCTTTATATACGCCAGCTTTTTTAAGACAGCATATTGGTAAACTTGTTAGAGTAGAATTCCTTATTGGAACTACTTATTTAGAAGATAGAACACGGAATATTAGTAGAGGTTGGAGCAAGCTATATTGTACTTCGTTCAATACAAGATGCAAATTTATTGTATTGTGACATATATTCTATAAAATTTGTAACAATATCAGAAAATCCATTTATAAATAACCCGGATTTTCAGGTGTAACAATGAAATAAATATACAAAATTATAAAAAAATCTTGTACTTTTCATAATTTCTTTATATAATATTTAAGTATGCTAAGAACAAGGAGGAATATAAATGGCTTTTTTAGATGATATAATAAAAAGAGCAAAAGAAGAAAGAAAAACTATAGTATTACCAGAAGCAACAGATTTAAGAACTTTAAAAGCAGTAGATTTAATTTCAAAAGAAGATTTTTGTAATGTTGTATTGATAGGTAATAAAGAAGAAGTTTTAAAAATAGCAGAAGAACATAGCTTTGACGTTTCAAAGGCACAAATAATAGAACCAAGTTTGTCAGAAGACTATAAAGAATTTGTAGAGGCTTTTTATGAATTAAGAAAACACAAGGGTATGACAATGGAAAAATCTGAAGAACTAATGAAAGAACCTGTATTTTTTGGAATGATGATGATAAAAAAAGAAAAAGCTGATGGATTAGTTTCAGGAGCAGCACATTCAACAGCAGATACATTAAGACCAGCATTACAAATTTTAAAAACAGCACCAGGGACAAAGTTAGTTTCTACATTTTCTGTAATGGTCGTTCCTAATTGCGAATATGGAGAAAATGGAGTATTTGTTTTTGCAGACTGTGGATTAAACCAAAATCCAAATTCAGAAGAATTATCAGAGATAGCAATATCTACAGCAAATAGTTTTAAACAAATATTAGGAAAAGAACCAAAGGTAGCAATGCTTTCTTATTCTACAAAAGGTAGTGCAAAAGCAGAAGAAGTAGATAAAGTAAGAATAGCAACAGAACTTGCAAAAGAAAAAGCACCGGATTTAGCAATTGATGGAGAAATGCAATTTGATGCAGCAATAATTCCAGAAATAGCAAAATCAAAAGCTCCAGGAAGCAATGTAGCAGGACAAGCAAATACATTGGTATTTCCAGAATTAGAAGCTGGAAATATAGGATACAAATTAGTAGAAAGATTAGCAAAAGCTGAAGCTTATGGACCAATATGCCAAGGTATGGCAAAACCAGTAAATGATTTATCAAGAGGTTGCAAAGCAGAAGATATTGTTGGGGTTGTTGCTATAACGTGTGTTCAAGCTCAACAGAACTAAAACAAATGAAATGATTTGTTTTGAATAAAACTATAATTATGAATGTAGGGGAAGACCATGAGTCTGCCCACAATAGAATAAAAGGAGAGAAATATATAATGAAAATATTAGTAGTAAACTGTGGAAGTTCATCTTTAAAATATCAATTAATAGATATGGATAATGATAGTGTATTAGCATCAGGAAAATGTGACAGAATAGGTGGTATGGGAATAAATATGCCATTTATAGAATATAAAAAAGGAAATGGACAAAAAGTAAAAGCTGAATTAGAGTTACCAGATCACACAAAGGCATTCGAGACAGTAATAGAATATTTAACAGATCCAGAAATAGGAGCAATAAAAGACTTATCAGAAATAAATGGTATAGGACATAGAATAGTAAATGGAGGACCTAAGTTTACAAAGGCTACTCTAGTAACAGATGAAGTAATGGAAGAATACAAAAAAGCAATAGAATATGCACCACTTCATAACCCAGCACATATACAAGGAATAGAAGCTTGTACAAAAATAATGCCAAATATACCACAAGTATTAGTGTTTGATACATCTTTCCATACAACAATACCAGAAGAAGCATCACTTTATGCAATTCCATACGAATATTCTGAAAAATATGCAATAAAAAGATATGGTGCTCACGGAACATCACATAAGTTTATAACAAAAGAAGCAGCAAAAGTATTAGGAAAAAACAAAGAAGATATAAACATAATTTCTTGCCACTTAGGAAATGGATCTAGTATAGCTGCTGTAAAAAATGGAAAATGTGTTGAAACTTCTATGGGATTAACACCACTAGAAGGATTAGTAATGGGAACTCGTTCAGGAGATTTGGATCCAGCTATATTAGAATTTATTATGAAAAAAGAAAATTTAAATATAGATGAAATGATGACAATATTAAATAAAAAATCAGGATTATTAGGAATAACAGGAATAACTGGAGATGTAAGAGACTTAAAAGAATTAAGCAAAGAAGGAAATGAAAGAGCAGAACTTGCATTAAAAATGTTTGGACATAGAGTAAAAAAATATATTGGAGCATATATGGCAATACTAGGACGTGTAGATGCAATAATATTTGAAGGTGGAATAGGAGAACACAACCCAGATGTTATAAATAGATGTGTAGATGGATTAGAAGAACTAGGAATAGAATTTGATGCATCACATAATGATGATGAACAATATCAAGGAATAATAAGCAAGCCAACATCTAAAATACCAATGTATGTAATACCAACAAACGAAGAATTAGAAATAGCAGAAGAGACAATGGAAGTAATAAAATAAAAAAATGGGGATTACCCCATTTTTTTATATACTAGGAAATTTCTCATTTCCTAGTATATAAAAATGCTATAATCGCTATTGCCTTTGAGATTTCTTACAATATTTATTTACAGCTTGTACAACTTGTAATCTTCTTTCTTCACCTAACTTATCATCCTCAGAATAAACGCTAGGAGCATTTGGAAGCCCAGCTAAATAAGTTGCTTCATAAAATGTTAAATTTTTGGGAGACTTATTAAAGTAGCCATAAGAAGCATCATGTATTCCAGTGTAACCATTTCCAAAGTAAATAATATTTAAATATAATTCTAGAATTTCATCCTTTGAATAATTTTTTTCTAAATCAAATGCAACAAAAATCTCTGCAAATTTTCTTATTGGTGATTTTTCCTGAGTGAAATATAATATTCTGCCAACCTGTTGAGTAATAGTACTTGCACCATATGTAATGGAAGAGCTTTTTATATTAACATATGTTGCCCTTAACATAGATATAATATCAATTCCTTTATGAGAATAAAATCTATGGTCTTCAACGGCAACAACAGCATTTTTATAATCTTGTGATATATCTTCTAATTTTACATAGTTTTCTTTAGATTTGATTTGCTCAACTGCGTTAGTTAGACTTAGCTTATCTGTTGCAGATTTATATTTTAAATAACCCAAACCAGCACATACTGAAAAAACAAAAATTAATATAATTAAAATCCAAAGTATCAATTTAAAAATAAATTTTTTCATAAATTCACCACCCTGATTTTGTAACTATTATACAATATTAAGAAAAATGAATCAATGATTGAGATAGGAGAATTCTTAAAACATATTGAAACAACATAAAAAAATGTGATATAAGTAATATAACAAATGGCAAAGAGGTAATAAATATGCAAAACAAAGCAATTGCAATATTTGGAGGAAGTTTTAATCCACCGCTTAATTCACATTTAGAATTAGCAAAACAAATAATTGAAAACTGTGACTATATAGAAAAAGTTATATTTGTGCCAGTAAGCACAAAATATAACAGAAAAAGTAACTTAATAGAAGACGCGCATAGATATAATATGCTTAAATTAATGTGCAATGAAGAAAAAAAACTAGAGGTGTCTGATATAGAGCTGAGATATGGAAGACAGCTATACACAATAGAAACTTTGGACATATTTAAAAATAAATATCCAGAGTATGATATATATTTTATTATGGGAACAGATAACTTAAAGGATTTGCACACATGGATGGAACCAGAAAAAATATTGAAGTATTATAAAGTAATTGTACTAGAAAGAGATGGGGACAATTTAGAAGAAATAATTGAAAGTGAAGAGCTATTAAGAAAAAATAAAGAATCAATAATAAAAATAAAAAAAATAAAGCCTATAAAATTAAGCTCAACAGAGATTAGAGAAAAAATAAAAAACGGAGAGAATGTAGAAAGCTTTTTCAAAAAAGAGGTTTTAGAGTATATTGATAAAAACAGACTGTATAAGTTGTAATTTCATGAAGTACGAAGTGTGATGTGAGAAGCACAATTCTCACATCACATTTTATGCTAAAATTCAATAAATTTATAAACTGCTTCTGCAAAACCACCTTTTTCAACTGGATTTTCAGTTGTATATTTTGCAACATTTTTTAATTCATCATAGCTATTGGCAACAGCAACACCAATTCCAGAATTTTTAACCATGTCCAAATCATTTAAATTATCTCCAATAGCTAAAACTTCGCTGTTATCAATTTTTAAATAATTTTTTAAAATATTTAATGCAGTATCTTTATTTATATTTTTGGGCGAAATATCTAAATATTCATATTCTTTGTTTATAATGCTATCTTTATATTCACCATATTTTCTTATTGTTATTACAGAGATATCTTCTTTTTCTAAGATTTTATCTTTTATTTTAGATAAATCTTTTTCAGCAGAAATAATCAATTTGCATACTTGAGGCTTGTTAAATAATAAGTATTGGTTGATATCAGGTACTATTGTAATTTTTAAAGAACTATCATAAATTTTGCTTTGTTGTAATCTATAATTTCGTAAATCCATATATTGCAAGCTTTCTGTTATAATTTCAGTGTCTGTATATAAGTGAACATGTAAGTGATTTTCTTTTGCAATAGAAATACAAGAACTAATTTGTTCTGAAGTTAATAATTGTTTATAGATTTCTTCACCTGTCTTTAAATTTATAATTTCATTTCCATTACCAAAAATACCATAACTAGCATTAAATTTTGAACACATTCCTTTTACAATAGGATATGTTTTACCAGTACAAATTACAAAATCTATATTTTTTTGATTTAAATCATTTATGGCCTTAAAGTTGTTTTCATAAATTGAGCCAGCTTTATCGATTATAGTTCCATCTAAATCACTAGCAACTAATTTAATCATATTTTTTACCTCCAACAACTCTATTATACCATATACTGGCAAAATAGTAAAGGAAAACAACCAAACTTTATGTAAACAGAACCTTTCTTGAAAAAACAAGAAAGGCTCTTGGCTTATCAAGCTTTTTTTACCCAATATCCCTTTGGGGATTTTGTAAGTATGTACCCAAGTAGAATTAATTGAGCTTCTAGGGCACTAGCTTGACATGGAGACAGATTCCCAATAAAACAAGATTCACCACGATCGAACGATGAGAAATTGGAAGGAGAAATAACAAAATCTATTATTTCTTCAACCCGCTCTTGAGGTGAAAAGTGTGATGATGAGAAGTTTGACAGTTCAAACATTTTAATTCCTCCATTTTTAAGTTATGGTTTTACCAGCAACACATATAATACCATAAAAAGGAAAAAGTGTCAACATAAAGTAAAACCGACCCTGATTAACAAAGTCGGTTTAAGGTTTTTAATTACCATTCGAGATAAGAATGATATATTCCGCGAACAATCTTAAAGCCATTGAATGCAAGCCATTCATCAACAAGAGGAGAATGCTCAAATCCAGTGAGGCACATTCTTAAATCACCCTCTTTCGCTTCTGAAATTGCTGCATTAATGATTTTGTCATAACACTTTTCTTCATGTTTTGACATATCCGTATCTGGACGTGACGGTATACATCTTTTAGGATGCAGTGCTAATGACCGGATCCATAAAGCCGTATTTCCATAACAGGTTTCTATATAAGGCTCGTCTGGATAAAGTTTGTTCTTTTTCAAAATAAAACCTCCTAAAAATTTGTAAACATAATTATATAATTTGAAGAATTAAAAGTCAAGCAATACATCAAGTTATGTAAATTATTAATAATATTACTTGATAAAAAACTATCTTTATAATATAATACAACCAAAAGAAAGAGAGAGTAAAATGTCAAATTTTGTGCACTTACATGTCCATAGTGAATTTAGTTTATTGGATGGAGCAAATAGAATAAAAGATTTACCAGCAAGAGCAAAAGAATTAGGAATGGATTCTATTGCTCTTACTGACCATGGGGTTATGTTTGGGGTAGTGGATTTTTATAAAGAATGTAAAAAACAAGGTGTAAAGCCTATTATAGGATGCGAGGTATATGTTGCTCCAAGAACAAGATTTGATAAAGAGCCTAATATAGACAACCATTATTATCATCTTATTTTGCTTGCAAAAAATGAAACAGGATACAAGAATTTAACGCACTTGGTATCGATGGGATTTACAGAAGGTTTTTATTATAAACCACGTATAGATTATGAAATATTAGAAAAATATCATGAAGGACTTGTGTGCTTAAGTGCATGCCTTGCAGGAAATGTAAATAGAGAAATTTTAAACAATAATATAGAAAAAGCAGAAGAAGTTGCTTTATGGCATAAAAATCTATTTGGAGAAGATTACTATTTAGAAATACAGCCAAATGGACTTCCAGAGCAGGTATTGGCAAATCAAAAATTAATAGAGATGTCTAAAAAATTAGATATTCCATTAGTTGCAACAAACGATTCACATTACTTAAAAAAGGAAGATGCATATAACCATGAGGTTTTACTTTGCATACAAACAGGTAAAAAAATGACAGATGAAGATAGAATGCGTATGGGAACAGACGAATTCTATGTAAAATCACCAGAAGAAATGGCAGAGTATTTTAAAAATGTTCCAGAAGCAATAGAAAATACAGTAAAAATAGCAGAAAAATGTAATTTGGATTTTGAATTTGGTAATACAAAACTTCCAAACTATGAAGTGCCAGCAGAATTTGCAACACATACAGATTATTTTAAAAAACTTGCAAAGGATGGACTTGCAAGAAGATATGGAGATAATCCAAGTGATGAAATAAAAGAACGTTTTGAATATGAATTATCTGTAATAGAAAAGATGGGATATGTAGATTATTTCTTGATTGTATGGGATTTTATAAATTATGCTAGAACACAAGGAATAGCAGTAGGGCCAGGACGTGGTTCTGGAGCGGGTTCAATTGTTGCGTATGCTTTAGGAATTACAGATATAAATCCAATAAAATATAATTTACTTTTTGAAAGATTTTTAAACCCAGAAAGAATAAGTATGCCCGACTTTGACGTAGATTTTGACTACGAAAGAAGAGGAGAAGTAATAGATTATGTTGGTAGAAAATATGGAAAAGACCATGTTTCTCAAATAATAACATTTGGAACAATGTCTGCAAGAATGGTAATAAGAGATGTTGCAAGAGCTTTAGATGTTCCTTATGCGGAAGCGGATAAACTTGCAAAAATGGTTCCAAATGAACTTCATATTACAATAAAAAAAGCATTAGAGCAAAATAGAGAATTTGGAAATTTATATGAACAAGATGAGCAGACAAGAAAATTACTAGATATAGCAATGGGATTAGAAGGACTTCCAAGACAGGCTTCAACACATGCTTGCCGGGATAGTAATTACAAAAGATCCTGTAATAGACTATGTGCCTCTATATGTAAACGAAGGCACAATATCAACACAATATATAATGACAACACTAGAAGAACTAGGTTTATTAAAAATGGACTTTTTAGGGCTTCGTACACTTACAGTTATTTCTGATACAATAAAATTAGTAAAAAAGTGTAGGGGAATAGATGTAAAAATCGATAAAGAAATGAATGACAAAAAGGTATTTGAAGAGACTTGGCAAAGTGGAAATACATCAGGTGTATTTCAATTCGAGAGCCAAGGTATGAGAAACTTTATGAAGGAACTAAAACCAGATTGCTTAGAAGATATAATTGCAGGTGTTTCTTTGTACAGACCAGGGCCAATGGATCAAATACCAAGATATATAAAAAACAAGCTTAATCCAGAACATAGTGAGTACACACATCCAAGTTTAGAGCCAATATTAAATGTAACTTATGGATGTATGGTATACCAAGAACAAGTTATGCAAATAGTTAGAGATTTAGCTGGCTATTCTTTAGGAAGAGCCGATCTAGTAAGACGTGCCATGGGAAAGAAAAAACTAGATGTAATGGCAAAAGAAAGGGAAAACTTTATACATGGACAAACAGATGAAAACGGAAATGTAATAATTCCTGGCTGTGTTAGAAATGGAATAGATGAAAAATCTGCAGATAAAATATTTGACGAGATGGCTGAGTTTGCAAAATATGCATTTAATAAATCACATGCAGCAGCATATGCTGTTGTAGCGTATGAAACAGCATATCTAAAAACATATTATCCACCAGAATTTATGGCGGCAACATTAAATAGTTTTTTAGGAAATTTAGATAAAGTTCCAGAATATATAGATGAATGTAAAAGGCTAAAAATAGAAATTTTAAAACCAGATATTAATAAAAGCTATACAAAATTTGCAGTTTATGGAGATAAAATAAGGTTTGGACTTCGGAAGTGTAAAAAATGTTGGAACAGCTGTAGTTGATACTATTGTAAAAAATAGAAAACAAAATGGAGAGTTTAAAAGCTTTACAGACTTTTGCGAAAGAATGCAAGGAGAATCTGTAAATAAAAAATGTATAGAAAGCTTAATAAAAGCAGGAGCTTTTGATGAATTTGAACAAACAAGAAGTACACTTTTAGCATCATTTGAAACAATAATAGATACAATAAATGATACATCAAAAAAAACAATGCAAGGTCAAGTTACAATGTTTGATTTAGGAAAAACAGAAGATGAAAAAATAGAAAACATGAAATATAAATTTACAACATTAAAAGAATTTGACGAAAAAGAGTTATTATCAATGGAAAAAGAAATGCTTGGAATTTATATATCTGGACATCCATTAGAAAAGTTTAGAAAGAATATAGAAAAAGTTGCAACAATTAATACACTTCAAATGATACAAATGAAAGAGCAAAATGATTTTAGCCAAGATGGAAAACCAGTAAAATATGTTGGAATAATAAATTCTATAAAGAAAAAATATACAAAGAAAAACACTTTAATGGCATTTATGACAGTAGAAGATTTATATGGAAGCACAGAGATAATAGTATTTGATAGTTGCTATAGTAAGGCACAAAATATTTTATTAGAGGAAAATATAGTGCTAATAGAAGGACGTTTAAGCATAAGAGAAGATGATGATGTAAAAATAGTTGCAAATAGTATAACAGAAATTAACGAAAACACAACAATAAATAATGAAGTGGCAGGTCATGAGTTTACTAAAAGACAGACTACAAATAGTATAGGAACAAATGAAACTGTTCGACCTAAAATGATAATAATAAATATAACAAATTTATCAGAAGAACAAAAATCAAAATTAAGAGGAGCAATAAAATTCTTTTCAGGAGATAGAAATAATATAGCAATAAGTGTAAAAAATGAAGATAAAATATTACCATGTGGAGCAATATATTTAACAGAAGAAATTCTAAAACAATTTGAAGAGATAGTAGGAAAAGAAAATATAGAATTGTAAAAAAATTACAATTCTATATTGACAAAAACCAAACAAATGAATATAATAAAAATATAAAAGTTAGGAGAAGCTCAAGTCTTTAAGTGAGCACCATAAAAGAATTAAATAGGGGGCTAATAAAACATAATTTTATAGCCTCTTTTTTTGTATACTATGAAATGAGAAATTTCCTAGTATATAAAAATGCTATAATTGCTATTGCCTTTGATATTTCCTCATTAAATTAGGAAACTCAAATCAGCGAGAAAAAAAGTGTGGCAAAGTCACTTTTCTTGTTTCTAATTTTTTTGAATCTAAATAAATATTTCCAAGAAAACAATTAAAATAATTTTTATAAAATTGACACGTATAAAAAATACGTATATAATATATAGAAAGAGGGAATAATATGAAAAGTTATTCACCAAAAGAAGTAATAGATATATTGTTAGAAAATGGTTGGTATGAAAAAAGAATAAGAGAAAGTCATCATAAATACTAAACAGATTGTAACAGTATCTACTAGTAAAAAAACTGTTCCAATAGGCACATTAAAAAATATATCAAAACAATCTGGAATTGTTTTTAAATAGGAGGGAAAAATGAAAGATAGTTATGAATTTGTTGCTGTATTTGAGTATGCAGAAGATGGAATAAGTATTAGTTTTCCGGATTTACCTGGGTGCTTATCGTGTGCAACAACAACAGAAGAAGCGATAAAAAATTCTGAAGAAGTATTAGGCTTAGTATTATATGATATGGAACAAGAAAAAGAAAAAATACCAAAACCTACACCTTTTGAGAAAATAAAATGCAAAAGTAATGAAAAAGCAATTTTAATAAATGTGTGGATGCCATTAGTGCGAAATGAATTAGACGAACAGTCTGTAAAGAAAACTCTAACAATACCGCAGTGGCTAAATAAATTAGCTGAAAAGGAAAATATAAATTTTTCAAAAGTGTTACAATCTGCTTTGAAAGATTATTTAAAGGTAAAAAGAAAAATATAATCAAACGAATAACAATAAAAAATCTGAATAAAATTAATAAAATCTATTGACTTTTTATATAAATGGGTATAAATTATTAGCAGTCGAATAAGTAGACTGCTAATTTTTAACAAAAAGTGACAAATAATCAAATCAAAAGGAGGAATGTGATTATGATTAAACCATTAGCAGATAGAGTATTAATTAAAATGATAGAAAGTGAAGAAACTACAAAAAGTGGAATTATTTTATCAAGTGGTTCTAAAGAAAAACCACAAATAGCAGAAGTTGTAGCAGTAGGACCAGGAACAGATGATGTAAAGATGTATATAAAAGAAGGTGAAAAAGTCATTATAAATAAATATTCTGGAACAGAGGTAAAATATGAAGACACAGAATATACAATAGTTAAACAGGAGGATATTTTAGCTATAGTAGAATAGAGAAAAACGAATGAAAATATTATAAAAGAAAAGGAGACGATATATATGTCAAAAGAGATTAAATTTGGAGAAGACGCCAGAAAGAAAATGTTAGATGGCGTAAATAAATTAGCTGATACAGTTAAAGTAACACTTGGACCTAAAGGTAGAAATGTTGTATTAGATAAAAGTTTTGGTGCACCACTTATTACAAATGATGGTGTTACAATAGCAAAAGAAATTGAATTAGATGACCCTTATGAAAATATAGGAGCTAGATTAGTTAAAGAAGTTGCAACTAAAACAAATGATATCGCAGGTGATGGAACAACAACAGCAACAGTTTTAGCACAAGCTATAATTAAAGAAGGAGTAAAAAATGTAGCTGCTGGTGGAGATCCAATGGCTATAAAAAGAGGAATAGATAAAGCGGTAGAATCAGCAGTAGAAGGACTAAAAGGAATTAGTTCAGAAATAAATGGAAAAGAAGATATAGCAAGAGTTGCAAGTATTTCTGCAAACAGCAATGAAATAGGAGAATTAATTGCAGAAGCAATGGAAAAAGTTTCAAAAGATGGTGTTATTACAATAGAAGAATCTAAAACAGCAACAACAGGATTAAATGTTGTAGAAGGTATGCAATTTGATAAAGGATATATATCACCATATTTTGTAACAGATACAGATAAAATGGAAACAGTAATGGAGAATCCATATATATTAATTACAGATAAAAAGATTAGCAATATTCAAGAAATATTACCATTACTAGAAAGCCTAATGCAACAATCAGGAAAACTACTAATAATAGCAGATGATATAGAAAGTGAAGCATTATCAACATTAGTATTGAATAAATTAAGAGGAGTGCTAAATGTTGCCGCAGTAAAAGCTCCAGGATTTGGTGATAGAAGAAAAGAAATGCTAGAAGATATAGCAGTTCTAACAGGTGGAGAAGTTATAACTTCTGATTTAGGATTAGAATTAAAAGATACAACAATTGAACAATTAGGAAGAGCAAAACAGGTTAAAATACAAAAAGAAAACACAATAATAGTAGATGGAGCAGGAGATAAAGAAAAATTATCTGCAAGAGTAAAACAAATAAAAACACAACTAGAAGAAACAACTAGCGAATTTGATAAAGAAAAATTACAAGAACGTTTAGCAAAAATAGCTGGAGGAGTAGCTGTAATAGAAGTTGGTGCAGCAACAGAAGTAGAAATGAAAGAGAAAAAGCTAAGAATAGAAGATGCTTTATCTGCAACAAAAGCTGCTGTTGAAGAAGGAATAGTTGCAGGAGGAGGAACAGCACTTGTAAACATTATGCCAGCAGTAGAAAAATGTTTAAATGATTTATCAGAAGAAGAGAAAATAGGTGCAAAAATAGTTTTAAAAGCATTAGAAGAACCAGTAAGACAAATTGCAACAAATGCAGGATTAGAAGGTGCAGTTATATTAAATAAAATAAAATCAAGTGAAGCTGGAATTGGATTTAATGCAGCAAAAGAAGAATATGTTGACATGAAAAAAGCTGGTATTGTTGATCCAACAAAAGTAACACGTAGCGCACTTCAAAATGCAGCAAGCATAGCATCAATGATTCTTACAACAGAAAGCGTTGTAACAGACAAAAAAGAAAAAGAATGTGGATGCGATCATGCAAATGCAGGAATGCCACAAGGAATGGAAGGAATGTACTAGTAAAAAGTATTGACAACTAATGTGTGGTTATAATATACTCATATTATACAAAAGAAGTATGAGGTGATAAACATGATTACAGATAATGAAGGAAAGATATTTGACGATAGAAGAAAAACAGAAAGAAGAACAATACAAAGAAGAAAGTCAAATGATCCAGTTGAGGTTGATAAGAGAAAAGCTGATAGAAGAAAGTCAGATAGAAGAAAAAAATAGCATATAAAAAAGTTACCTACTTTTGCGTAGGTAACTTTTTTGTACCAATAACTTATTAATAAATGCAATTAGCAACATCCGCCATTATTTCCACCGCAGCAGCAGCAAAGTAATATAAGGATTATTATAATCCAGCAGCAGTCACCACCGAATCCGAAACCGCATCCGCATCCTCCTCTGTTTTCTGGCATGATTTCACCTCCCTTTAAGTAAGTACAACTATTAGTCTAAAGTGTCTTAAATGAAGTACTTAAAACTTTATCTGTGAGTATGTTATATATTATTCAAAAATTAAAAATGTGTTACAGAACACAACATGTCCTATATATTTGACATCACATAAAAAATATAGTATAATTATTTCTAGTTTGTGCCTAAGTTTTAGGACGAGTATGAGATTTTTGTATAAATAATTAATGAGTTTGTAGATAATATTATAAAAATGTATGGAGAGAGAATTACATTTTTTAAAATATAATATTATAAGATTTATTAAAAAACAGAATAATAATTGTAAAATCATTAATTTAAATATTAAATTTTTTTATTGAATAGAGAGTGATGCAACTATTCAATTTAAAATTTTGCAAGCTAATTTTGGTGTGTAAATTAGTATATATATGAGATATAAAAATGTTATACAAAAGGAAAAAAGAAAAAGGAGAGATATTAAAATGGAAGAAAAATTAAACAATAATGCAAAAACTGAAAAACAAAAAAGAAAATATAGACCAAGAAATAATAAGGTAAACAAGACAAATAATGAAGGAGAGAAAACTAAAAAAACAACAAAAAAATCAAAAAATAAAAAACAAGGAGAACAATTTAGATTTAAAAAAGAAAAATTAAAAATAATCCCATTAGGAGGATTACTTGAAATAGGAAAAAACATTACAGTATTCGAATATGAAAATGATATTATATTAGTAGACTGTGGATTAGCATTTCCAGAGGATGATATGTTAGGAATTGATTTAGTTATACCAGACTTAACATATTTGGAGAAAAACAAAGAAAAAATTAAAGGATTAGTTATAACACACGGACATGAAGATCATATAGGCTCAATACCATACTTACTAAAACAAATTAATGTTCCAATATATGCAACAAAACTTACAATAGGATTAATAGAACACAAATTAGAAGAGCATAGATTATTGAAAAGTGCAAAATTAAATGTTGTTAATCCAGGACAAACTGTTGATTTTGGAGCAATGAAAGTAGAATTTATAAGAACTACACATAGTATACCAGATGCATGCTCACTTGCAATTCACACACCTGTAGGAGTAGTAGTGCATACAGGCGATTTTAAAATAGATTATACACCAATAGATGGGGAAATGATGGACTTTGGAAGACTTGCGGAACTTGGTAACAGAGGCGTTTTAGCACTTATGTCTGACAGTACAAATTCAGAAAGAAAAGGATATACAATGTCTGAAAGTACAGTAGGAGAAGTACTAGACAAGTTATTTATAAATTGTACAAAGAGAATAGTTGTAGCTACTTTCTCATCTAACGTTCATAGAGTTCAACAAATAGTAAATTCAGCAGTAAAATATGGAAGAAAAGTTGCAATATGTGGAAGAAGTATGATTAACACAATAGAAACTGCAAGAAAGTTTGGATATATAAAAGTTCCAGACAATATATTTATAGATATAGATATGATAAAATCATATCCAGATGATAGACTTACAATTATAACAACAGGAAGCCAAGGAGAGACAATGTCTGCACTAACAAGAATGGCTTCAGGAGAACACAGGAAAGTTCAAATTACACCAAATGATTTAATAATAATATCTGCAAATCCAATACCAGGAAACGAAAATGCTGTATCAAAAGTAATAGATGATTTAATGAAAATTGGCGCAGAAGTTGTATACAATGCATTAGAAGATATACATGTTTCAGGACATGCTTGTCAAGAAGAACAAAAATTAATGATAAGTTTAGTAAAACCAAAATACTTTATACCAGTTCATGGGGAATATAGACAATTAATAGCACATAGCGAAACGGCAAAAAAAGTAGGGGTAAACCCAGAAAACATATTTATAATGACAAATGGTAGAGTTTTAGAATTAAATGAATATGAAGCAAAGCTTGCTGGAACAGTACCAGTTGGAAGAATAATGGTAGATGGACTAGGTGTTGGAGATGTTGGAAATATTGTGCTAAGAGATAGACAACGTTTGTCACAAGACGGACTTATTATAATAGTATTAACAATGGATTCTGTAACAGGAACAGTTGTTGCAGGACCAGATGTATTATCTAGAGGATTTGTATATGTTAGAGATTCTGAAAATTTAATGGAAGAAATAAAGAAATTATTAAGAGCAAAAATTTCTGAATTTGAAGAAAAACATATAACAGATTGGTCAACAATAAAATCTTTATTAAGAGAAGAATTGAGAGATTATATATATAAGAAAACAAAAAGGGACCCAATGATCTTACCAATAATAATGGAAGTGTAATAAAAGAAAAACCAGATACTTAATATCTGGTTTTTTATATTGACTAAAAATATTTTTTGTGATAAAAACAAATTAATGGGGGGATTTTAATGGAAAATATTGAAGAAATAAACAAAGAGTTTAATAGTAAAAAACCAAAGAAGAAAGGACTAATATTAGGAATAGCATTATTAGTATTGGTAATAGTAGCATTAATATCAGTGTGTTTGATTAATAGCTCAAAACCAGAAAAAATTTATTATTCAGCAATTGATAAAATTCTTAAAATAGAAAAATCAGAATCAAATTCAATAAAACTTGATACTAAAACAAAGATTACAGCAGA
Organism: Clostridium sp. CAG:452; assembly: GCA_000434035.1. Taxonomy (GTDB): domain Bacteria; phylum Bacillota; class Clostridia; order TANB77; family CAG-508; genus CAG-452. Next base: position 104,027 of record FR893524.1, read on the forward strand.
ATCAGATGATAATACAAATGAAGAAGAATTAGAAAAACTTGCAAAATGCGCTTTTGGGTTTGGAGTTCAAACAGATGCAGAGAATAAAAAAGAGATTGTGAATTTGAGTTTAGAGTACGAAAACAACCCAGAAATTAGTGCACAATTATATTATAATAATGACGCTGTATATGCATATCTTGATGGTATATTTGATAAATATATAAAAATTGAATTAGAAGATGAACAAAAAGAAGATTTAAAAACTATTTTTGAAAGTGCTAAGTCGACTGCTGAACAAGAAAAACTTGACAAAGCTATAGAAGAAATAAAAAAAGAAATAAAGAAACAAATAAGTGAAATAAAAAATTTTGAACAAGAAAAAACTACAATAAAAATAAATGGTAAAGAACAAAAAATTAAAAAAACATCAGTTAAGCTTACGGATAAACAATTATGTGATATGTTAGCTAATATTTATACAGATTTATCAGAGAATGATAAATATTTAGAAAACTTTGATGAGTCTCAAAAAGATAGCTTAAAAGAAATTGCAAATGCAATAAAAGGAATAGAAACAACTGGGAAAAACACTATAAAAATATCTCTATATACAAAAGGATTATCTAACAAGCTAATAGGAACAAATGTAGAAATATATTCTGCAAAAGAAAAACAAACAGCAATAATAACAATAACAAAAAAAGATAAAAATGTATACAAATATGATATAAGTATGAAGATGACGGGAGTAAAAGCAAACATTGTAAAAGGTGAAGCTATTCTAGAAGAGGAAAAGCAAGAGAATGGAGAAAAAGGAAAAATAACTTTAACAGCAGAAACTTCTGAGCTTATGGAGTTAGGAAAAGCAAAGATAGAGATAGAATATAATGTGGCTTATAATCAAAAAATAGATGAACCTAATGTAGAAAACAATGTGAATGTAAAAGATTTATCACAAACTGATATGGTTGGAATAATGAGTAAAATAATGCAAAAACCATTATTAGGAGAATTTTTATCAAAGGGATTATTTGATCACGTGGAAGATAAAGAAAATGAAAACATACAAAATGATAATATTGTAAGTGATGATTTTATAGACTTTGAAATATAACAAGAAAGTGGCTTTGCCACACAACAATGGGCTATGTAGTTAGCCCATCTCTTTTTGCTTTTTTTCTTTACATTTCTAGGTTTAAATAGTATAATGATAGGGTCTAAATTTATATTAAAGGAGCATAAATATGAAAAAGGATGAATTAATTAAAATAGCCAAAAATTTTAGTATTGATGGAGAGCCAGTAAAAATAGAAAAATGTAATAGTGGACATATAAATAAAACTTATGCTATTACATATAAAACAAAAGAAGATGAGCAAAAAAAATATATTTTACAATATGTTAATACAAATGTTTTTCCAAATTTACCAGAACTAATGACAAATATTAAAAAAATAACAAAATATATGAATCAAAAAGCAACTGAAAAAGGAGAAAATACAGATAGACTTACAATAACGATGATTGATACACTTGACGAAAATCCTAATTCCATATACAACGAAAACTGGAGAATGGAAGAATTTATTGATAATACAAAAACATATCTTACAACAGAAAGTATGGAAATACTAGAAGAAGCAGGAAAAGCAGCAGGAAAATTTCAAAAGAATTTAGATGGTTTCCCAGCAGAGGAATTATATGAAATAATACCTAAATTTCATTATACTCCTAATAGAGTTAATCAATTAAAAGAGGCACTATCAAGCAAAGAGAATAACAATAAAAGAAAAGAGAGATTTGAACTTGCAAAAGATGCAATAGATTTCTTAACAGATGAAAAAAGAATTGGCAGAACAAACATAATAACAAATAAATTACAATCAAAAGAAATACCTCTTAGAGTAACACATAATGATACAAAATTAAGCAATATTTTATTTGATAAAAATACGGATGAAGCAGTATGTTTAATAGACTTAGATACAGTAATGCCAGGGGCATTGGCTTATGACTTTGGAGAAGGACTAAGAACTGGAATTACAACAGCAAAAGAAGATGAGCAAGATGTATCTAAAATACATGCAGATATAAATAGATTTGAGGCATTTACAAAGGGATTTCTAAGCGAAGTAAAAGACATTATAACAGAAGAAGAACTAGAGATGCTACCACTTGGCGTGTGGATGATGACTTATGAAAATGCAATAAGATTTTTAGCCGACTATTTAAATGGTGACATTTATTTTAGTGTTGACAAAGAAATAGAAAACCATAATTTAATAAGAGCAAGGGCTCAAATGGAATTATTAAAACAAATTGAAGAAAAAGAAGAAGATATGAAGGGAGTAATAAAAAAATATGGATTTTAATGATTTAGCAGAACTTATATTTCCGGATGCAAAAGATGTTTCATATTATGAAGAAAAGTATCCAGAAAGAAACTTAAAAGAAGGCGCAATGGTAACTAGATTTGCACCAAGTCCAACAGGGTTTATACATATAGGAGGACTTTTTGGAAGTATTATAGATAGAAAACTAGCAGAACAATCAGAAGGTGTATTTATTTTAAGAATAGAAGACACAGACCAAAAAAGAGAAATTGAAAATGGTGTTGAACAGATTGTAAATGGGTTAAAAGACTTTGGAATAACTCCAGATGAAGGTGTAATATCAGAAACAGAAGAAATAGGAAATTATGGACCATATAAGCAAAGTGAAAGAAAAGAAATATATGAAGCTTATGCTAAAAGTTTGGTAAAACAGGGACTAGCATATCCATGTTTTTGTACTCCTGAAGAATTAGATGAAATTAGAGCAAAACAAGAAGCAGCAAAAATAAAACCAGGATATTATGGAGTATGGGCAAAATATAGAACACTTCCTGTTGAGCAAGCTGTAGAGAAAATTAAAAATGGTGAAAAATATATTATAAGATTTAAATCTATGGGAAGAGAAGACAGAAGAATAAAACATAAAGATAGTATAAAAGGAAATATAGAATTTCCAGAAAATGACCAGGATATAGTAATTATAAAAGCAGATGGACTTCCAACATATCATTTTGCACATGCTGTAGATGACCACTTAATGAGAGTTACACAAGTAATAAGAGGAGATGAGTGGGTATCTTCTTTACCATTACATTTAGAATTGTTTAGAGCATTAGGATTTAAGCCACCTAAATATGCTCATACAGCAACAATAATGAAAGACGAAAATGGAAGCAAAAGAAAAATTAGTAAAAGAAAAGATCCAGAAGCAGCAGTAAGTTATTACCATGAAGAGGGAATTCCAGCAGATGCTGTTGTAGAGTACTTGCTAAATATTGCAAATTCTACTTTTGAACCATGGAGAAGAGCAAATCCAAATAAGCCAGTAGAAGAATTTGATTTACAATTAAATAAGATGAGTGTAAGTGGAGCTGTTTTTGATATGGTAAAACTTTTAGATGTTTCTAAAAATGTAATATCAAAATATACAGCAGAAAAAATATATGAAGAAACTTTAAAATGGGCAGAAAAATATAATCAGGAATTTGCAAAACTATTAAAAGAAAATAAAGACTATTCTATTAAAGTTTTAAATATAGAAAGAGGAAAAGCAAAACCAAGAAAAGATATAGCAAAATGGTCAGATGTAGAAAATACAATAGAGTATATGTATAATGACATTTTTGAAAATATGAATGATTATGAATTCCAAAAAATAAATGACGAGGCAGAGATAAAAGACATATTAAATTCATATATAGAAAAACATTTTAATATATCAGATGACAAAGAAACATGGTTTAATAAAATGAAAGATTTGGCAGAAGAAAAAGGATATGCAAGAGAAGTAAAAGAATATAAAGCAAATCCAGAAGCTTATAAAGGACATGTAGGAGATATTAGTACAGTAATAAGAGTAGCACTAACAACAAGACACAACACACCAGATTTATACGAAATAATGCAAGTACTAGGGAAAGAAGAAGTAGAAAAAAGAATTCAAGATTTTATAGGGTAAATTGGAATTTATCTAAAGGAGAAAATCAATGGAATACAAAATTGGAGACATAGTAGAATTAAAAAAACAACATCCGTGTGGAAGTAAAACATGGCAAATTACTCGAATTGGTGTAGATTTTAAATTTAAATGTATGCGGATGCTCACATGTTATAACTGTAGAAAGACCTAAAGCATTAAAAATGATAAAAAAGAAATGTACGGAGGATTAAATGTCTAGAAAGAATATTGGTTCAAAAATTTCAAATATAATTTTTATAATTGTAGTAGCTTTTGTTATATACAAACTTTTAGGGCTATATAAAATGTATTATTTTAATGGGTTTGTAAAGGCAGAACAAACAGCAGGGATAACTAAGTTTACAAGAGATAATAAAGAAAAGTATTCTGATGATTATAGTTATAAATTAGAGTCAGACCAATTTAATGACGCTATATTTTATAAAACAATTAATGTAAAAAAGAATACTCCATATAAATTAACTTGCATGGTTAAAACTAAAGATGTTGAAAATTCTAGCAAAAAAAATAATGGAGGAGCACATATTTCAGTAGTAGATTCAGTAGAAGCATCAAAATGTATTTCTGGGACGAATGATTGGCAAAAACTAGAGTTTATATTTGATTCTAAAAATAGAGACACAATAAAAATAGGTTTTAGATTAGGCGGAAATGACACAAACAGTAAAGGAACTGCATGGTTTTCAGAATTTAAGCTAGAAGAAGGAATTGAAAGTAATTCAAACAATTGGAATGTTGCATGCTTTGTAATGAAAAACATAGATACAGAATTAAAAAATGGGCAAAAATTAAAATTAAGTATGGAGCTTAAAGACGTTGAGAGCATAAAAACAAATATGCAAAGATTTGTAACATCATGTAAAAGTTTATCAGATGGACAAATGACAGCACAATATGATGTTTATGAAATAGAAGAACCAATAAAAACAATAACATATTCAGAAGAATATGGTTACTATGTTGATTCAGCAGATGTAGAGGATATAATAACACCATATTTAGATAAAAAAGAATATGATTATATATTTGTAGCTGTAAGATTAGGGGATTTGGATAAAAATATAGAAATACCAATATATGACTGGATAGGACTTCGGAGGAATGGATTTACATGGAATAGGGTATTCAAATATAAGATTACCAAACGATCAAAATAGTTATATATATACATATGATTCTAGAGCAAATACATTTCCAGAGGAAGTATTTATACATGAATTCTTACATTCATTAGAAAGAACACTTACAGAATATGAATATGATATACCACAATTACATGATAATGAAAAATATGGATATAAAGAGCAAAGATTAGTTGGATTAAAACAATGGTATAAAGATTATATGACATGTAATATTAATGGCAAAAAAGAAGGATTAGATCCGATTGTATATAAGCTAAAGCCATCACATGAAAGTAATTTTAAATATCCTGTTGAAGTAGAATTTGCAAAGGAACCACAAAACATTATAGAAGAAATGAAAAACTTATTTGGAAGCATATTTAGTATGTTTGGAAAGAAACAAGCTATAGAACAAAATTAATTATAAATATTAAAAGAAGGGAACAGCAATGCAAGTATCAGATTTTAATTATGAGTTACCAGAAGAATTGATTGCACAAACGCCAATAAAAAAAAGAGATGAATCAAGGCTTATGGTATTAGATAGAAGTAAAAGAACAATTGAACACAAAATATTTAAAGATATTATAGATTATTTAAAGCCAGGAGATGTATTAGTTAGGAATAACACAAAAGTAATACCAGCCAGAATTTATGGAAAGAAAGAAACAGGTGCTAATGTTGAATTCTTGTTGTTGAACAATATAGAAGGAGATATTTGGGAAAGTATAGTAAGACCCGGAAATAAGCTTCATGTAGGAACGAAAGTTATATTTGGAGATGGAATTCTAAAAGCAGAAGTATTAGATATTATGCCAGGCGGAACTAGAAAAGTAAAGTTTGAATATGATGGAATTTTTAATGAAATATTAGACAAAATTGGTTTAATGCCATTACCACCATATATACACGAAGAATTAAAAGAAAGAGATAGATATCAAACAGTATATGCAAAATATAATGGCTCAGCAGCGGCACCAACAGCAGGACTTCATTTTACAGATGAACTTTTAGAAAAACTAGAACAAAAGGGAGTTATTATTGCAAATGTAACGTTACATGTAGGAATAGGAACATTTAGACCAGTAAAAGAAGATACAGTAGAAGCACATAAAATGCATTCAGAGCATTTTTATATAAAACAAGAAGATGTAGATAAAATAAATAAAGCAAAAGAAGAGGGAAGAAGAGTAATTGCGGTTGGGACAACCTCTTGCAGAGTTTTAGAATCAGTAGCAGATGAAAAAACAGGCAAAGTAAGAAAAATAGAAGATGACACAGAAATATTTATTTATCCAGGATATAAATTTAAATGTATAGATGGATTAATTACTAATTTTCATTTACCACAATCCACATTGCTAATGCTTGTTTCTGCATTAGCAGATAAAGAATTTATTTTGCAAGCATACAATGAAGCAGTAAAAGAGAAGTATAGATTCTTTTCTTTCGGCGATGCAATGTTAATAATATAGGAAAAGGAGATAAAATGAAACCAGCAATAACATATGAATTATTACATGAAGATAAAAATTCTGGTGCAAGAAGAGGAATAGTACATACTCCACATGGAGATATAGAAACACCAATATTTATGCCAGTTGGAACACAGGCAACTGTAAAATCTATGACACCAGAAGAACTAAAAGAAGAAGTAAAAGCACAAATAATATTATCAAATACATATCATTTATACTTAAGACCAGGACATGATATTGTAAAAGAAGCAGGACGGACTACATAACTTTATGAAATGGGACAGACCAATCTTAACAGATTGTGGTGGATTTCAGGTTTTTAGTTTAAGTGATTTAAGAACAATATCAGAAGAAGGAGTAGAATTTAAATCTCATCTAGATGGAAGCAAGCATTTCTTTTCACCAGAAAAGGTAATGGAAATAGAAGAGGCTTTAGGCGCAGATATAATAATGTCATTTGATGAATGCTGTCCATATCCATCTACATATGAATATACAAAGGATTCTATGGAAAGAACTACAAGATGGGCAATTCGTTGCAAAGAGGCACATAAAAATACAGATAAGCAAGGACTATTTGGAATAATACAAGGCGGATTTTACGAAGATTTAAGAAGAAAATCAGCTGAAGACTTAATTGCACTTGACTTTCCAGGATATGCAATTGGAGGAATAAGTGTAGGAGAACCCAAAGAAGAATTCTTAAAAATATTAAAATATACTACTCCTCTTATGCCAAAAGATAAACCAAGATATCTAATGGGAGTAGGAACACCAGATTATTTAATAGAAGCAGCATTAGCAGGAATTGATATGTGTGACTGCGTACTTCCAACAAGAATTGCAAGAAATGGAACAGCAATGACATGGAATGGAAAAGTGGTAGTAAGGAATGCAACATATGAAAGAGATTGGGGCCCAGTGGATAAAGAATGTGATTGCTATACTTGCAAAAATTATAGTAGAGCATATATAAGACATTTAATAAAAGCAAATGAAATTTTGGGAGTAAGATTATTATCTATTCATAATTTAAGATTCTTGACTAAACTTATGGAAAGAGTTAGAATAGAAATAGAGAATGATAATTTATTAAATTTCAAAAATGAGTTTTATAAAAAATATGGATATACAAAAGAGTAGGAGGAATTTTAAATGGATTTATTAGGACAAGAATACAATAATGCACCAAAACCCAAATCAAAAGGAAAAAAGGTAGTATTAAATTTATTAATAGTATCTATAATACTACTTGTTGTGGTAATTGCTTTAATATACTTATTAAAAGGAAGTCAACCTAAAAAAGCAAGCTTATATGTAAATAATGAAAGTAAAACTGTTATTTCAGGACTAATTATAAATGATGAAGCTTCAGGGAAAAAATATGTATCGTTAAAAGATGTAGCATCTTTAATAGGATATGAATATCAAAATGGAGAATATTTACAATATGAAGAAAGTAAAACAAAAGGTTACTTGGAAAATTCAAATCAAATTATTGGATTTGAACTAGGAAAAAATAAGATATATAAAACGGTTCCAAACACAGAAGTTGAATTTGAATATTATGAAATTAAAAATCCTATAATACAAAATAATGATAAATTATATATTGCTTTAGAGGACTTTGATACAACTTGTGATGCCGTAATAACATATTCAGATGAAAAAGATCAAACTGTTATTTGTACAACAGATTATTTGGCTGATGAGTATGAGAAAAAAGTAGTAGAACAAGGAGTTTACAAATCAGTAAATAAAGATTTCGAAAATCAAAAAGCTATAATATACAATATGCTAATTGTTGCAAAATCAGAAGAGAAAGATAATGACAATAATAATAAATATGGTGTAATAACTACATCAATGCAACAAGTTATAACTCCAAAATACAAAGAAATTAAGTATAATGAATACACAGGTAATTTTATTGTAGCAGCAAGTAATGGGAAATATGGAGTTATTTCAAAAGATGGACAAGAAGTTATTGTAGAAGTAAAATATGACTCAGTAAGAATTGTAAATTATGATCCATTAATGTATGAAGTAAAACTAAATAATAAATATGGAATAATTAATAAAGAAGGAAAAGTAATTGCAAATACTGAATATGATAAATTAGGATATGCTGGAGATAAAACAAAAGAACAAAATGCAGTCTTGATTATCAAAAATGTTTATGACAATAAAGATGGAATTGTGGTTTGCAAAAATAATAAATATGGAATATTGGATATAGAAACAGGTAGAGAAATAACTCCTGTAGAAAGTGAAATAACAAAAATTTATTCAAAAACAGATAATATAGGTAAAAAAGAATACTATGTAGAGCTTTCAAATCAAGAGGTATTATTATCAAAATATGTAGAATATGTAAATACAATATCAGTAAATATTCCAAAAGAGAATCAACAAACAACAAATAATATGGAACAAAACCAACAAAGTAATGAATCGGAAGAACAAACAAGTACTCCAGAACAACAAAATGATGGGCAACCAAATGAATAAAGAAAATAAGTAAATAAAGAAGCTGTACATTTAATGTGCAGCTTCTTTTTGTTACGTTACATGTTTTGTTCGCCAGGGATAAAGTAGTCGATAACACCGTAAATTAATGCACCAATTATTGCAGCAACCCACGAAATAGAGTAACCTGCAACAAAATACTGAGTTACGTAAAGAACAACAACAGATAGAACAAAACCTACAAAACCTTTTCCAAATGGACTAGCATGAAGACCAGTAAATTTAATAATTAAATAATCCAATACAGTAAGAACAACAGCTGCAATTGCTAAAGACCAAATATTATTAATTTGGAATCCAGGTGTAAAAAATGCTGTGATTGCAAGAATAATAGCAGCAGCAATTAAACGTCCAACAATTTGCCAGGCTGTATTTGTACCATTTGAAGTTTGTGCATTCACATTATTGTCATTTCCTGCCATTTAAAAAACCTCCTAACTTAAATATATATATTTAATCTTGTTTGGTTTCCAAGAGTTCATTTAATATTATTTGCATAAAAAAAATTAATATACAAAAAAACGAATATAAGAATATTTTTTGCAAAAATTGTTAAAAATATTCTTAACAAAAATAATTAAATAAAGTGTAATTTGTGTGAGGGGGAATTCTAGGGACTGTCCCTTAAAATCACCAAACCTGGGGATTTTGGGGACTGTCCTGAATTCATCCGGAACTAAACAAATTACAATTTATTCAATTAAAATTTAAAAAAAGAAAGGAATCCAAATGATAAATATTTTTGTAAGAGTATTAATAATTTACATATTAGTCTTAATAGTAATGAGATTAATGGGAAAAAGAGAGTTAGGACAAATGCAGCCATTTGAACTAGTAATAGCAATAATGATAGCAGACTTAGCATCAGTACCAATGGCAGATACAGGAATACCGATAACAAATGGAATAATTCCAATTCTTGCGCTATTGTTAGTGCAATTAGTAATATCAATTATAAATCTAAAAAGTATAAATGGAAGAAAAATAATTTGTGGAAAGCCATCAATATTAGTATATAGAGGCAAAATAGATGAAAAAGTAATGAAAAAGGAAAAATTTACTGTTAATGAATTACAAGAAAGATTAAGACAAAATAATATTTTTAACATAGGAGATGTAGAATATGCAATATTAGAAACAAGTGGTCAGGTCACAGTAATACAAAAACCAGTAAAAAGAAATACTATACCAGAAGATTTTGGAATATTGCCAGAATATGAAGGAATACCTTATGACTTAGTAGTAGATGGCAAAGTAATGCATGAAAATTTAAAAGCAATAGGAAGGGATTACAATTGGTTAAAAAAGCAAGTAGAAAAATTTAAAATAAAGCCAGAACAGGCACTAATTGTAACATTTGATGGAAAAGGACAGATATTTTGCCAAGCAAAAGAGGAGAAAAAATGAAAGAAATAATAATTATTATAAGCATTTTAATCATAATATTTACAGGCTCAATAGTTACACAGAAGTATTTAGGCAGAACAAGCGACTTGCTTGTAGATGATTTAGAAGATATAAAAAAAGATTTAGAAAAAAACAATTTGGATAGTGAAAAATTAGCCAAAAAATCGGAAGATATGTATAAAAAATGGGAAGAAATAAATGCCAAATGGTCAATAATAATTTTACATGATGAAATAGATTTAATAGAAACATCACTAACAAAAATGAAAGCAGAAATAAAATCCGGAGAAATAAAAGATGTTATGGCAGAATTAGATACATCAATATTTTTGATAAACCATATAAAAGAAAAAGAGAAAACAAGTTTAAAAAATATATTTTAGAAGTAATAAAGTAACCAAAACAAAAACAAAAGCATATAATACCTTAAAATGGAGAGGGTGTTATATGCTTGATTTTATTTTAAATGGTATTGTTTGGGTGTTGGCACTGTATGGATTTATAGAAATTGTAAAAACAATATATTATGCGTGTGTATACAGTAAAATAAAAACAGAGGGAATTTATTTTATAATAGCAGTAAAAAATCAAGAGGAACAAATAGAAGGATTTATGCGTTCAATTCTTTTTAGAGTATTATATGGAAAAGAAGAAAATATAAATGATATAATAATATCTGATTTAGGCTCTACAGATAATACGAAAGAAATATTAGAAAAATTGCAAGAGGACTATAAATTTATTAATTTACTAGACTGGAAAACTTGCAAAGATTTAATTGACAATGTAAACGAAAAATAATTTACATAGATAAAGATTTGTGATATAAAATAATAAGAAGTTTGTTAAAACAAGGAGCAGTAGACTTGGAAATTAAAGGACAAATATCAGAAATTATATATCAAAATGAAATAAACAGTTATACAATAGCTGAATTTGAAACAGAGGAAGAATTAACTGTAATTGTAGGCTACCTACCTTTTATAAATAAAGGAGATAGCCTTAAATTAGTTGGAAATTTTATAAATCACCCGGACTATGGAAGACAATTTAAGATCCAGACATTTGAAAAAATTATGCCAGAGACGTTGGAAGCATTAGAGAAGTACTTATCTGGCGGGATTATAAAAGGAGTTGGACCTGCAACAGCAAAAAGAATAGTAGATAAATTTGGAGAAGAAACAATACCTGTTTTGAAGTTTGAACCAGAAAGATTGGCACACATAAGGGGAATAAGCTTAAATAAAGCTCAAGAAATATCAGATGAGTTTAATGAAAAATGGGATTTATGGCAAATTGTAGGCTTTTTAGAGAGATTTGGAATAACAGGACAAAACTGTAAAAAGGTTTATGAAAAGTTAGGGCAAGATGCAATTCCAAAGATAGAAAAAAATCCATATATACTATTAGATATAACTTATGGAGTGGATTTTAAAAAAATAGATAAAATGGCAATGGATTTAGGAATAGACAAGCAGAGTACAAGCAGAATATCAAGTGCTATAAAATATAGCCTAATTTTAGCCGGAAACAATGGAAATAGTGCTGTGCTATATGACAATTTGATTAATTATGTATCTAATTTATTAGGAATAGAACCAGAAATAATAGAAGATGAAATAATAAACTTAAAAGCAAAACAAGAGATATTCTTAGAAGAATATGAGGACAAAGAATGGGTATATTTAGATACTTTCTATACAGCAGAACAGAATATAGCTGAAAAATTAATTGGACTTGATAATGCAAAAAATATTAAACATATAAAGAATTTTAAAACAGAACTAGAAAAAACTGAAAAAGATGAAGAAATTATTCTATCAGAAGAACAGAAAGAAGCAATAAAAGCAGTAAATGAAAACAATGTATGTGTAATTACTGGTGGGCCTGGTACTGGTAAAACAACAATTATTAAATCTATAATAAAATTATATGAAGCAAGAAAAATGAAGGTCGTTTTATGTGCTCCAACAGGAAGAGCAGCAAAAAGAATGCAAGAACAAACAGGCAAAGAAGCAACAACAATACATAGATTATTAGAAATTAGAAAGTTAGATGATGAGAACTTTATAAGTTTAGATTATCCAATAACGCCAATAGATGCTGATGTGGTAATAATAGATGAAATGTCTATGGTGGATATGTTTTTAATGAATCACATATTAAAAGCAATATATTTAGGAACAAAATTAGTTTTAGTTGGAGATATTGACCAATTACCATCAGTAGGGCCTGGAAATGTTTTACAAGATATAATAGAATCAAATGCAATTACAACAATAGAGCTAAATAAAATTTTTAGACAAGCTGCAAAGAGCAAGATAATAACAAATGCACATAGAGTAAATAGTGGAGAGACATTTATTGGAGTGGAAGAAAAAGACAAATTAGAAGATTTCTTTTACATAAACGAAATGTCACAAGAAAAAATGCTTCAAGATGTGATATCACTTTGTACAGGTAGACTAAAGAAGTATGGCGACTATGACTTTTTTAAAAACATACAAGTTTTAACACCAACCAAAAAAGGAATGCTTGGAACAAAAGAATTAAATAAACAATTGCAAAATGCATTAAATCCAAAATCTACTATAGAAAAACAAAATGGAGATAGAGTTTTTAGAATTGGCGATAGAGTAATGCAAGTTAAGAATAATTATGATATTTATTGGGAGAAAAAAACAAATAGTACATTAGAAGCTGGTAGTGGCATATTTAATGGAGAGTTAGGTATAATTACAGAAATTGATGAAGTAAACAAACAAATAGAAGTCTGCTTTGATGATGAAAAAGTTGCGTGGTATGATTTTACAAATTTAGATGAGCTAGAACATAGCTATAGTATAACAATACATAAATCTCAACGGAAGTGAATTTGATGTAGTAATAATGTGTGTACCACAATCAGCACCAATGCTACTTACAAGAAACTTGTTATATACAGGAATAACAAGAGCAAAAAAACTTTTAATAGTAATTAGCAATAAAAATATAATAGAATTTATGATACAAAATACAGACATAAAAAAGAGAAATACAGGATTAAAATATAAGTTAAGCAAATTGTAATTTGTTTAGTTCCGGATGAATTCAGGACAGTCCCCAAAATCCCCAGGTTTGGTGATTTTGAGGGACAGTCCCTAGAATTCCCCTCACACAAATTACAATTTTCATGTTTAATTAAAACAAATTAAAAAGGAGTTTTTAATGTTAGATTTAAATAAAGATGTTAAATACATAAAAGGCGTAGGGCCTGCAAGAGCAGAACTTTTAAACAGTATAGGCATATTTAATTTATATGATTTAATTACATATTTTCCAAGAGACTACGAAGATAGAGGAAAAGAAAAGAATATCGCAGAGTTAGAAGATGGGGAAGAGGCATTAATAAAAGCAATATGCGTTTCTAATCTTATGGAAAAAAGAATAAGAAAAAATATGGTAATCTATAAACTTACAGTAAGAGATGAAACCGGACTTTGCCAAATTACTTGGTTTAACCAAAGATATTTAAAAAACAAATTTAAACTTCGGAGAAACATATAACTTTTTTGGAAAAGTACAGAAAAGAATTGGATTTGTAGAAATGAATTCGCCTGTGTTCGAAGAAGAAAATAAAAACAAAAATACAGGAAAAATAATTCCATTGTATCCTCTTACATATAATTTATCTCAAAATGTTATAAGGCAAATAATAGAAAATGGTTTGAGAGAATTAAATGACGGTTTGGATGAAACTTTACCTCAATATTTAACAGAGGAATATAATTTAGATGATATAAATAAGGCTATAAATGATATACATTTTCCAAAAGATTTTGGAGAATATAATAAGGCTAGAAAAAGATTAGTATTTGAAGAATTACTTATTATGCAACTTGCACTTTTAAATTTAAAGACAAAATATACAGTAAATTCAAAGGGAATCGAGTTTGATGAAAATATTAAAATGCAAGATGCAATAGAGAAACTTCCTTTTAAACTTACAAATGCACAGATAAAAGTACTAGAAGAAATTAATAAAGATATGGAAAGTTCAAAGCCAATGAATAGACTTTTGCAAGGAGATGTTGGATCACGGAAAAACTGCTGTATCTATAATTGCTGCATACAAAGCTGTTAAATCTGGTTATCAAGTAGCAGTAATGGCACCTACTGCAATTTTGAGTAAACAACATTTAAAAAATTTTGAAGAGATTCTTTCAAATTTTAATATTAAATGTGAATTATTAGTAAGTGGCATTTCTAAAAAACAAAAAGAAGATATTTTAAAAAGACTATCAAATGGTGAAATTGATGTATTAATTGGTACACATAGTTTACTAGAAGAAAATGTCGTATTTAAAAATTTAGGACTTGTTGTAACAGACGAACAACATAGATTTGGAGTAAGACAAAGAAGCACGCTAAACAGCAAAGGAGAAAATCCAGATGTACTGGTAATGACAGCTACTCCAATTCCAAGAACTTTGGCATTAATACTATATGGCGACCTAGATATTTCTATAATAGATGAACTTCCTCCAAACAGAAAGAAAATAGATACATTTGCAGTAAGTAAAGGAATGGAAGATAGAGTAAATGGATTTATAAAAAAGCAATTAGATGAAGGAAGACAATGTTACATTGTGTGTCCATTAGTTGAAGAATCAGAGGAAATAGATGCAAAGGCAGTTTTAGATGTATATAAAAAATATAAAGAAGTGTTTTCTAATTATAGAGTTGAATATATTCATGGTAAATTAAAACCTAAAGAAAAAGACCAAATTATGCAAGAATTCAAAGATGGAAAAATAGATATTCTAATTTCTACAACAGTAATAGAAGTTGGTGTAGATGTTCCTAATAGTAATATGATGGTAATAGAAAATGCAGAAAGATTTGGACTAGCAACACTTCATCAGTTACGTGGAAGAGTAGGACGTGGAGAATATAAATCATATTGCATTTTAAAATATGAGGGCAAACGGAAAAAATACAAAAGAGAGAATGAAAATAATGTGTCAAACAAACAATGGATTTGTTATTTCTGAAAAAGACTTAGAATTAAGAGGTTCTGGTGAATTCTTTGGAACAAAACAACATGGATTACCAGAATTTAAAATAGCAAACTTATTTGAAGATATCGAAATATTAAAAAAAGTACAAGATGTAGCAATAAAAATTATGAATGATGATCCAAATTTAACAAAAGAAAAGAATTTAGAGCTGAAGAAACAAATAGAAAATAAATTTAAGGATAGAATAGAAATATAAATTACAATTTGCAAGGCGTATAAAATCACTTTTTTTACTAAAAATAGTAAAAGAGGTGGTTTTTTATGTTTAATTTTAATACTGATTTAGCTGATGAAAGAAGAGATATTTTTAGAAAAGCTAATAATTTAGAAGAAATTCCTGGAATAGAAACAGAAACAATTGAAGAAGACCAAAATATAAAAACAAATAGAGTAAAAATTATAGATAATCAAGGAGCCCAAGCAATTGGAAAACCAATGGGAACATATGTTACCATTGATATAAAAAATTTGAAAATTGCAGAAGATGCGGAGATACAAAAGGCTTCTGAAATTGTTACAAAAGAATTAAAAGAACTAATTAATAAACATGCAGATAAAGAAGGAGATATTTTGGTAGTTGGACTTGGAAATGTATATGTAACGCCAGACTCCTTAGGACCAAAAGTAGTAAATGAAATTGATATTACAAGACATTTATTAAAATATGCTCCACAATATTTGGAAGAAGGCACAAGGCCTGTTAGTGCGATAGCTCCAGGAGTTTTACGGTACAACAGGAATAGAGACAATGGAGGTAATAAAAGGCATAGTAGATAATATAAAACCAAAACTTATAATTGTAATAGACAGTTTAGCATCAAAAAGTATTGAAAGAATAAGTAGTACAGTACAATTATCAGATACGGGAATTGTTCCTGGAGCAGGAGTAGGAAATGCGAGAAATGAAATAAGTCAAGTTACGCTAGGAATTCCTGTAATTGCAATAGGAGTACCAATGGTAGTTGAAGCGGCAACAATTGCAGCAGACAGTATAGACGTGTTTATAGAAAAACTACAAAACGAAGGAGAATCAAATGACTATTTGAACAAATTAAAAGATGAAGATAAATATGGAATAATAAAAGAGGCTCTTATTCCAAAAGAATTTAATCTAATTGTTACACCAAAAGAGATTGATGAACTTATTGAAAATATGAAAGATGTAGTTGCAAGAGGAATAAACTTTGCACTATAGTTTATTTCAAAATTAAATGAATTCCATATAATAAAATTAAGTGAATAGGATAAAATAAATATAGCAAATACTTTGTATCTTTGCCTTTTTTGCCATTGTATGTAGCAAAGAATAAACTAGGAATTATTGTGCCAATAAATAAGTACAAATATTCTTTTGGAAAGACACCATATTTAATGCATGGAATACAATATTTTATCAATGTGGCAAATATAAAGAATATACAAGAGTTAAAAATATTGTTTTTAAAAATATAAAAAATCAATATAATTGCAACTCCATAGGCTCCATAGTCACAATTAGAAAATTGTGCAATAAGGGCAAGCAATATACCTGAAAGAATTCCTATAAATTTATATTTACATTTATCATATATGTATATGCTTAAAAGACCAAGTAGCAAAGTAAAGAATATATTTAAATAAAAGGTATCAGAAATAATTGAGTGGAATAACATAAAGGGAATTTGCGAGATAACAGCAAACAAAAATAATCTTAAAAAATATTTTTTAAGATTTTTTGTATGAATATAACCTTCTGATATTTGAAAAGCAAATATAGGGAAGGAAATGCGACCAATATAATTTAGATATGAGAATTTTCCAAATATGGTATAACCTAAGTGATCTATAAACATTGTAATTACTGCAATTATTTTTAAAACAAAAGAACTCATTAAAATACCTCGTGCGTTTTTGTTTTAATTTATATCACATTAAATATAATATTGCAAATTACAATTTATCTAATTATGAATTTTTTCTAATCTGTAGATTTTGCACAGATTGCAATCATTACAAATATAAACTCTATTATCAAAGATTAGTTTTATAGTATTAATAAATTCGTCCTGAACGTTATCTATAACATGTATATAAATTTTTTCAGGCAATAAAGTAAGTAAAGTATTTAAAGCATAATCATTAGAAGAAAATGTTATATCAGATAAATATTTACTATTTAAAGTACTATCATCAATACTTATAATGTTTTTAAATTCGTCAAGGAGAATTGTTTCTTGATCTTGATATATTAAATGTACTATAGATGTTTTGCTTTCTTTAGAGTTTATATAACATTTTAGTAAATCAACAAATTCATTATATTCTCTATCAATTACAAATTTATTTACTGCTAAATCTACAATATAATCTATAATTTTAATATAATCATTAATTCTAAAATTGATAAAACCATCTAATATAACAGACTTATTGTTTGCAAAATAATCTATAAGAGAAATTTTTAAACTATCTTGTCTAAGAGAAACTTCGTCCAAATCTCCACAATACAAATAGTTCTTGCAGATATCTAGAATTTTTCTTTGTTCTATATCTGCAAAATAAAAATAATTGCTAGAAATTATACGTTTTATAAGATTTTCTTCATAAAGATTTATAATTAATGAAGATAAAATGTCAGCTATAATAGTATAAAAAGTATCTAGTTCTTTACCTTTATAGTGTATTATAAAATTGTTATACAATTTAAATTTGGAAGTAGAGATATATAAATTATTAAGCTTTGCATTACTAAACTCATCTAGTAGATAATTAATAGCTCTATTATTGTTAGTTTTGATACATAAAGATTTAAGCACAAAAATTCTCCTTTCTAATATATGTTATTATCTACTAAAAACTAATTAGATATACATATATTATGTAAGAAAAGGAGAATTTGAAACTTGTTTATTAATAATAAATCATGTAATCAATATCTGGAAAGATTTTATCTAGTTTCATTATTGATTTTAAGAATTCTTCATCAATTTTGTCTGCTTTAATTTGTTCATATAGTTTTGTAAATCTTCCAATATGATCTTTTATTCTTTTCTTTGCATAATCGACCATTGTTCCATTTGTAATAATAAACAACCAATCACTACTTTGGGCTAAAAGCAATTCACGTGCACATTGGTTAAGAGCTTTTTTCTTTAAGCCTTTTGCATTAGGATAAAGTCTAGCTAGTTCACACATTCTGTCGCCAGCTACGTGTAAATGTTTGTGAACATAATCATTAGTAGGGTTAAGCCAAACTTCACTATATCCATTTGCTCCCCAACTAGATCTACAAGGTGAAGCAATTTGCATTCTTGGATATTTATCGATATATTCACCAGGGGTAATTAATTTAAAATTACAATCGTCGTAATAAATTTTCTTAAATAAAACATATAGCCAATAAGGACCTTCGTACCACCAATGACCATAAAGCTCTGCATCATAAGGACATACAACAATAGGTGGGACATCCATAAATTTTGATAAATCATTTATTTGGTTAACTCGTGAATCTAAAAAGTGACCAGCTTGTTTTTCTGCTGAATCTTTTGCCCATTGTACATTATAGTAATCCTTAAATTCCGTTTTACCAGTAATTCTATGATATTTAATACCGGTGTTTACACGAACACCATTTTTTGCAATATATGGTTTGATGTAATCATAATCAGCATCATAACCAATATCTCTATAAAATTCTCTATAATTAAAATCACCGGGGTAGCCACAAATAGAGCTCCAAACTTGTTTAGAACTTTCTATATCACGACCAAATGCAACTATACCTTCTGGAGATACAATTGGAGTAAAAGTTCCATAAATAGGAGTGGGGTCGGCAAATAAAATACCATGTGATTCTGTAATTATGTACTCAATGCCGAATTCTTTTAAATATTTATCTGCTTCTGGAACATAACCACATTCTGGAAGCCAAATTCCTCTAGGCTTTTTACCAAAGTATTTTTCATATGTTTGAACTCCAACAGCAATTTGGGCTTTGACTGTTTTTTCATTAACATATAGAATTGGAAAATAGCCATGAGTAGCTCCACATGTGATTATTTCTAATACACCAATATCTTGAAAATGTTTAAAAGCTTCTATCAAATTACATTTATAAATATCTTTAAAAACATGTAAATCATTTGAATACCTATCTAAATAATAGTGAGATAGTTCATTTAATCTTTTATCATAAGCAGTTCTTACAACTTCTTTTTTACAAAGTTCAATATGTTTTTTTAAATATTTTATATATCTGTTTTGTAATAGTTTGCTATCAAGCATAGAAAGAAGAGGAGGGGTAAGTGACATTGTTATTCTAAAATCAACTTTCTCTTCCTCTAACTTTTTAAAGTTTAATAATAGTGGAATGTATGTTTCCGAAATAGCTTCAAAAAGCCATTCTTCCTCTAAATAATCTTCACTTTCTGGATGATGTACAAAAGGTAGATGTGCATGTAATATGAAGCTTACATATCCTTTTTCAGTTTTCATTATTTTCTCCTTTGTTCTTACATAAAAGTAGATGTAGGGTTATTAATATTAAATATGTTTTCATCTTTATATATTTCTTTGTATAAAGATGTTAAATTATATATTCTTCCAAAATATTTAATGAATTCTAAATTGGCAACATCTTTTGAATATGTTTTATTTGTTTTTACATCTCTATAATAAAGAGTTTTTTGAGCTTTTTCAAAAAGAACGTGACCGTTAGGCGATTCAATTTTGTTCGAAGAAGTAACATATAAGTAATTGTTTGGAATTGATATATTATTATTTTTTGGCCTTCTTCCAAGTTCAACAACATATTCGCATTTTTCATCATTAATATTAAAATACCAACAATTTGCAAAATCATTTATTTCAATTTCAAAGGTATAATTCATTGTGACATTGTGTATTATTAAAACAGGTTTGGTTGTATTAAAAAAGTCTTCTCCATATTGTTTAATATAATTTTTTCTATCCTCATCTGAAACATCCCAATAGACGAAAAGTGTTTTTGGGGTTTGCGCTAATACCTTGACAATTGTTTGATTGTATCTGTAAGGCAAGTCATAGTATTCCAATAAATTAATTTTAGAAGAGGCTACCTTCTTTGTGCTTTTTTTAGCAGTACTCTTTTTTGATGTTGCTTTTGTAGACTTTGCTTTAGTAGATGCTTTTTTACTAGGAGCTTTTTTGGAAGTTTTTGAAACAGTAGCGTTAGTAGATCTTGTTGCTTTTTTAGCAACTGTTTTTGTTGTAGTTCCTTTTTTTGCTACCGGCTTTGTATTAGATTTTTTTTGAATTTTAGAAGTCTCTTTAGAAACTAAATCTTTATTGCTTTTTTGAGAAGCTTCTTTTGTAGCTTTTGGCATTAAAATTCCTCCTTAGTAAAATAAAATATTATTATATATAATATATCAAAAATAGAATTAATTCAATAGAAAAAACAATAAAAATTTTTTTTGTAAATATTGTAAATATGTGTTTACATTTGACGAAAAATCTTATACAATATACAAGAAATATTATACACTAAACTAATGAAAAATTGAAAGGGGCAAATGCCATGAAAATACTAATGCTTACATGGGAATATCCACCAAGAATAGTTGGGGGAATTGCTAGAGTAGTAAATGATTTATCAAAAAGATTAATAAAAGATGGACACGACGTTTACGTTGTTACATATAGGGAAGGAAGCGCACCATATTATGAAAATGATAAAGGTGTTCATGTGTATAGAGTAGATAACTATATGATAAATCCAAATAATTTTATAGATTGGATAATGCAACTCAACTTCAACATGGTAGCTAAGGTAAATGAATTGATAGCAAAAGGAGAAAAGTTTGATGTAATTCATGCTCACGATTGGCTAGTAGCTTATGCAGCAAAAACATTAAAGAATTCTTATGATTTACCATTAGTCAGCACAATACATGCAACAGAAGCTGGAAGAAATGGTGGGATTCATGATGAAGTTCAAAGATATATAAATGATACAGAATGGATGCTTACATATGAATCATCAGAAGTAATAGTAAATAGTAAATTTATGAAAAACGATTTACAAAGACTATTTGGACTTCCATATGAAAAAATAAATGTAGTAGCAAATGGAATAAATAGTACGGCATATAGTGGAGTAGAAAAAGATTACGATTTTAGAAGACAATATGCAGCAGATAATGAAAAAATAATACTATTTATGGGAAGATTAGTATATGAAAAAGGTGTTCAACATCTAATTTCTGCAATGCCAAAAATACTAAAAAACTATCATGATGTAAAACTTGTAATAGCAGGCAAAGGTGGAATGCTAGATGAATTAAAAGCACAAGTAGAGGCAATGGGACTAGGTCAAAAAGTATATTTTACAGGTTACTTAAATGCAAAACAAGTTTCAAAAATGTATAAATGTGCAGATATATCAGTATTTCCAAGCACATATGAACCATTTGGAATAGTAGCGTTAGAAGCAATGTTAGCTGGAGTTCCAACAGTGGTTTCAGATGTAGGTGGATTAAATGAAATAGTAGAGCATGGAGTAGATGGAATGAAATCTTATGCAGGTAATCCAAATTCTCTTGCAGATTCAATTCTTGAATTATTATTCAATCCACAACTATGTGAAAGTATATCAAAAAAAGCAAAAACAAAAGTAAAAAATGAATATTCATGGACAAAAATAGCACAAGATACACACTTTATATACCAAAAAGCTATTTGCCAAACAATGGCAGAACGTCAAGCTCATCAAATAGCGCAAGAAAATGCAAAGAAAGAAAAGAAAATCAAATCAGTAGAAACAGAAATTACAAATTTAATTTCGTTTAATAAGAAGCGTCAAGCTTATGCATAAAGTAATAATAGACAAATGAGACACAAGGAGGAAAGATAAATGTATGTTTATGATGAGGCTAACAATCTAGCAAAAGCAATACAGGAGAGTAAAGAGTATAAGGAATACAAAAAGATAAAAGAAGAGATAGATGCAGTTCCAGAGATGAAAGCAAAAATAGAAGACTTTGAAAAAACAAGATACGAAGTACAAGTTATGTCATTCCAAGGAGAAAAGCAAGATGAAGAAAAAATGAAAAAACTTCAAGAAATGTATAATGTACTAAATGCAGAACCAAAAATAAAAGAGTATTTTGATATAGAAGTAAGATTTAATATAATGCTTGCAGATGTAAACAAAATAATAAGTGAATCAGTAAAAGATTTATTATAAATATTAACTGTAGTGGCG
>FR893524.1:126909-146242 GCA_000434035.1 Clostridium sp. CAG:452
CCATGTGTCCGCCATAATATATTGCATATATATAATTTTACAACAATTTAATTGCGGGTCGCTGTAGACAGTGCCCCCTACAAATAAAAAATGTAAAAAAAGCATTGACAGCCAAACAATGTTTTGGTAAAATATAAAACACAAAGGAGGTAAAAAATGGAAAACTATAAAAATGAGATTTTAGAAATTGAAGTCGGACCTAATGGAGAACTTGACGAAGAAACAGCAAAATTTGTGATAGAAAAGTGTCAAGAAGCAAGAGATGAGAATGTTTGGTATACACAAGAAGAAGTAATAAAGGCATTGGAAACACTAGAAGAAAAGAATGAAAAATGCATAAAATCATTTATACTAAAAGAGCAAAAGTAGAATTAGAAAACTTATATAACTATATTTATTTTAATCTAGCAAATCCAATTGCGGCAAAAAGATTTAAAGCCAATATTATAAAACCAATTTCTAACCTAGAATATTTCCCATATATGGGAAAGAAAATTTTAAATTCAAAATTCAGATATTTAATTTTTAAAAACTATTTAATTTTTTATTCAGTAAATAATCAAAACGTTGAAATCCAACGAATAATTCACAAAAACCAAAAAGTAAAATATATCTAACGAAAAAAGTATACCAGTAGTAAATACTATTATTAATAGTGCAAAAATAAGAAAAATGGCATTGCCACACTTTCCTATTCAACAAAAAATACGCACTTAAAAATAAGTGCGTATAATAAAATATATTTTTTAAAATTATTTTTCCTTTAAAGCTAATACACAAGTGTTTCCAATTGCAGTAAGTGTAGCTAAAAATGAAAGTATAGACCCTACAAAAGGAATTTTAAATAACAGTTGCAATATTACTGTAACAATAATTAATAGAGCAAAAGAGTTAATGGCTGTTTTGGTCATATTTTTAATATACTCAGTAATTAATATTGCAAATATAGGAGTAGCAATTAGTAATACTACAACATAAAGTAAAGCTAACACAACACCTAAAGCTGAGCCAACACCAGTAATAAGTAGTAATATACAAGCTAGTGGAACAAGTATTAATATTCCTAAACCAATTGCTAGATTTATTAACATATTTTTTGTGCTAACATTAGAAAGTTTATTAAAGAAGTTTGGTATAAATTTTTTGATAATCCAATATGCAACTGATACATATATTAGAGTGGTTAATAAACTAATTAAAAAGCTACCAACACCTTTTAATGGGTTAGAGGCATATTTTGTGAAACTAGAATTACCAGCTACTATATCTTTAGAAACTTCAATTTCATTTTTTGAAGTATAATTAAAATCTCCTACAATTTTACAATCTATACTTTTTCCATCTTCTTCATTTTTAAATTCTATTTGCTTTGATTTTACAGTTGCGTTTCCTTGAACCTTTCCGGAGAAGGTGAATTTGTTAGCACTTTCAACATTTAAATCTTTAGCACATATAAAATTAGAAGTAGTCACTATGCTATCTGAATTTATAAATAAGTTTCTGTATGCGTAACCGCCTATATTTGCATTGCCAGAATTTATGTGCAAATCTCTGTGCACAATTCCATAATAATTCATATTAAAATCTTTACAACTAGTATACAAATCTCCAGAAATTTGACAATTTAAATTTATCTTATTACATACAGCATAAACGTTTCCATGAACTACAGCATTTTTTGATAAAATAATTTCATTTGCACAAATAAATAAATCACCTTTAATTTCTACACCAGGCTCTACGATGAACTTATTTGCTGTAATAAACACATTTCCACTGATTATAGGAAATTTATTTATATTTGATATTTTTTGACTTCCATCTTTATCAATTTCATCAGCATATGAAACATCAGACTTAATAGATACTGTACCAGCTGTTGCGAATAAATTTCCAGAAATAATGTTGCTTGCCGAAGCGCTTCCAGAAGTAGGAGCGATATTAAGATTATCAACACTTGCATAAACATTTCCAACAATAGGATTACTTATATTTGCTTCTTTATCTGAGACATACAAATCATTATTTATAATATCTGAAGGAGAAGATGTATCTACCGGAGTTCCACCTTCCATAGAAATTGGAACCGCATCTGAGTTAGCATTTGTAGCAAAACATATAGATGATATTATACAAAGAATTGTAAATATACAAAAAGATAGTTTGAATTTGTTTTTCATCATAAAAAACCCCCTAAAAATAATAATTATAACAATAATATATAGCTTATTATTAAACTTTGTCAACAGAAAAACAATATTTTGCCAATGGACAAATATCACATTTTGGGTTACGAGCAAGGCATATATTCCTTCCATGCCATATAAAAATGTGATTAACATCTTTAAAGTATTTTGGAGGAATAATTTTAATAAGGTCTTGTTCGATTTTTGAAGGATCTGTATTAGCTGTTAGACCTAATCTTGTTGCAATTCTTTTTACATGAGTGTCAACTGCTATTCCAACAGGGTTATTAAAAGCTTCTAACATTATTACATTAGCACTTTTTCTACCAATACCAGGCAATTCCATTAATTTATCTATATTTTGAGGTAAAGTTCCATTATATTCTTTTAGAACTTTTTCTGAATAAGCTTTTATATTTTTGGCTTTAGTTTTATAAAAACCACAAGGATGAATTAAATCTTCTAATTGGGATAAAGGCACGTTTATAAAATCTTGAGGAGTATTGTAATTCTTAAAAATGTTTGGAGTTGTTTTATTTACTCTATCATCAGTGCATTGAGCAGATAACATAACAGCTATACCAAGTTCGAATGGAGTGGAAAAGTCTAAACTACATTTGGCATCAGGGTAAGTTTTTTTCAATATTTCTATTATCTTAATAATATTATCTACAGCTATTTTATGTTGCAAAAGTATCACCCTTTCGTTAATTAATTAATATATTATAATAATAAACAAGAATCATCTAAAAGTAAATAGAGGAGGTAATAATGTTAAAACTATTTAAAAAAACATTAGCTGTATGCTTAATTGGTTTTGGACTGCGGAGTATTGCTAGTTATATTACTTCCTTTTACAGGTTGGCTATTTATTATAGGTATTACAATTGTGG
Organism: Clostridium sp. CAG:452; assembly: GCA_000434035.1. Classification (GTDB taxonomy): domain Bacteria; phylum Bacillota; class Clostridia; order TANB77; family CAG-508; genus CAG-452. The sequence goes on from FR893524.1 coordinate 129,989, forward strand.
TAGTTGGAATAGCATGGCTTTCTTGTTAAAAAAATAAATTGTATTATGGAATAAAGGAGAGTGCTTTAAATGACAGTTGTTGTAAAAAAAGTTCCTAAGTTTTTGAGAGGAATAGTAAAATTGATTTTTGGTGTAAAGTAATACATACAAAAAAGCATAAAAAAAATAGGTTATATAAAAAACCTATTTTTATGCTTTTTGTATTTTACCTGAACGTAGGCATTTAGCACATACTTTAACTTTTTTTGGTTGACCATCAACTATTGTTTTAACAGTTCTTAAATTTGGTTTCCAAGTTCTAGTTGTTCTTTTACTTATATGAGAACGAGTAATGCTTAATTTGTTTCCAAAATTTATTGATTTATCACATATTTCACATTTTGCCATAATATTATGAGCACCTCCTATTATTTACCTAATAAACTGACTAAATACTAGTTTAGCATAAATAAAAAAATATTACAAGAGTTTAACTAAAAAAAATTAAAATTTAGGAGGACAAGCATGACTAATTTATTAAATTTAATATATCCAAATGTATGCGGGTTTTGTAATAAAGTATGCAAAAATGAATTTTGTAATAAATGTAAAGTAAAAATAAGAAATAATCAAATAAATGTAATTATAAAACCTAGAAACAAATATTTTAAAGAATTAATAAGCATTTTTAAATATGAAGGAATAATTAGAGATAAAATATTACAATATAAATTTGAAGACAAAGCATATATGTATAATACATTTGCAAAAATAATATTAAAAAATGAAAAAATATGTGGACTTTTAAAAAAATATGATATAATTATTCCAGTTCCAATACATAAGAAAAGAAAAGCACAGAGAGGATATAATCAAACACAGCTAATAGCAAGTAAAATATCAAAATATGTGGGAATAAAACTTTGTGATGATGTATTAATAAAAAGTAAAAATACTATAGCTCAAAGCAAATTAAATAAAAATAAAAGAAAGCAAAATATAAAAGGTGCTTTTAAGATTTTAAATTCAGAAAAAATTCAGGGCAAAAACATTCTGCTATTTGATGATATATACACAACTGGCAGTACAGTGAATGAATGCAGTAAAATTTTAACAAGGGCTGGAGCAAAAAGAATTGGAGTTTTAACAATTGCAAAAGATTAAAACAAAGAGTTAATAAACTTTGTAGAAAGGAGAAACATGGAAGATTTAGTAGAAAGTATATTAGATTATGTAAGAGCAGATTATACAGATTATGCGATAATGATAAATGGTGAATGGGGAAGCGGAAAAACTTATTTTTGGAATAACAAGATAAGAAATAAAATAGATTCACTACAATTGAATGGAAAACAATATACAACAATTTATATGTCTTTATATGGAATATCTAATTTAGAAGAAATAAGCAAAAAAATTTTTATAGAAACCACTCAATTAATGGACAAGAATATGAGAAAATATATGAATGCAACAGGACAGCAATCTATTCCAGAATATGCAAAAACTGGATTAGATATGGCAAATCTTTTTGGAGTTACTCAAAATGGAGATAAAGTAGATTATAGTAAGTTTTTCTCAACAGATGACAAAGTTTTATGTTTTGACGATTTGGAAAGAGCAAATGTAGATGTTATAGATATACTTCGGATATATAAATAACTTTGTTGAGCATGATCATATTAAGACAATAATAATATGCAATGAAAAAGAATTATCAACAAAATTAAAAAGCACAAATTTAGAAATGAAAACATTCATAGCAACATATCTTTTAGATAAAGAAGGAGATTTATCTAAAACAGATAAACCAATGGTAGAAAAAATAAGAGATAAGATTGAATATGTATTTGATAAAGCAAATGACTATGAAAGAATAAAAGAAAAATTAATAGGTGAAACATTTGAATATGTTCCAGAGTTTAGTTATATAATAAATGGAATATTAATGCGTTATGAAAATAATCCAGATCTAATTAGATTTTTGAGAGAAAATACAAATTATATAATATCAACATTTAATAAAAGTGGGACAAGAAACTTAAGAATATTAAAACATGCATTAAATGATTTTAAAAAAATATATGAAATGGTTAATAAATATTATCCAAATACAAATTATAGAGTTTTACAAACTATGCTAATATTTACGATAGCAATATCTTTTGAAATTAAAGCAGGAAAAATAACAAAGGATAAATTTATAAACATAAAGGATAATGAAGAATATAAGTCAATATTAGTTTCATCTAGAGTATTAATGGATAACAGACAGTTTTATATTAAAGAATTTGATAATAATTATTACTATAACTTTAAATCAGAATATCGTTTCTTTAAATTTATAGAAATGTATGTAAGAACAAGAATTTTTGATATGAAAACATTCAAAAAAAATATGGAAACAATTATAAATACAATAGATACAGAGAAACTTCCAGGATATAAAAGATTACTTACAGAAGAGTATTGGAAAATTTCAGATGATCAATTTCCAGGAGTAATTGAAGAAGTAATTGAAGATGTAAAAGAGGGAAATGTTAAGCTATTAGACACGGTAAAATTGTTTATATATTTTACGTACTTTGTAAAAAAAGGATTAATAGATTATGATATAAAAACAATAAAAACAATATTTTTCAATGGAATGAATGTTGCTGCACTAAATTCAGAATATAGTCCAAATGCAGAAAAAGAAATAGAAGATATAATAATAGGAGAGAAAACTCCAGAAATAGAAGAGGTTTTAGCACATTTTTATATGTTGAACACAACATTAAAAGATAAAATGTATATAGAAAAGGCAGAAGAAATATTTAAATGTATACCAATGAAAATGGAAATGTTCTACGAACGATTTGATAAAGAATGTATGAATATACCAATTTTTAAATACTATGATGCATATCAAATGTTTCAAAGGCTTTCTTGTGCAAGCAATGAGGATATAGTAACAATAAAAGAAAAAATGTTAACAAGAGCAGAAAAATATCCGAAAGAAATAGAACCAGAAATGAAGCAAATGAAGAGATTAAAACAAGTTATAGAAGATTATATAAAAGGTAAAGAGATAGGAATAAAAATTGTTATGCTTAAAGAATTTGCAAATGATATAGGAACTATTTTGGAAAAATATAAATAGATTTGTAAGGGCTGATGTCCTGTATATTTCATAATGTAGAGACACAAGATTAAGAATACGACAAAACAATAAAGGAGGTTAAAATGAAAGAGTTAGAATTAAGCTACTATTTTAAAGAAATTAATGAATTTAGATTTAAGGATGTATTTAAAAATTGTAAATATCCATGGGAAGCACTAGCAAATATAAATAAATATATAAGAGAATTTATGGATGACAAGAATATGCAAATTAATAAAGCAGAGGTTGGAGAATTTTGCTCAATAGAAGGACCATATTTTATTGACGAAGGGACAGAAATACATGCAAATGTAACAATACAGGGACCAGTATTGATAGGAAAAAATGTAGAGATTCAATCAGGGGCTCTAATAAGACCAGGTTCAATAATAGGAGATAATTGTTGCGTTGGGCATGCATCGGAAGTAAAGCATTGTATATTACAAAACAAATCAAAAGTAGCAAGTTTAGCATTCGTTGGAGATACTATCCTTGGAAAATCAACAAGAATAGGAAGTGGTACAATACTTGCAAATAGAAGATTTGATCAAGCTAATATAAAAGTAAAATTAAATGGAGAAATTATAGACACAAATACAGACTTTTTTGGGAGTATAATAGGAGACAGCTCAAGAATGGGAGCAAACTCAACAGCGGTGCCAGGAACATTTATAGGACCATATACATGGATACTTCCAACAGTTCAAGTAAGGGGCTTTGTTCCGGCAGAAAAAAGAGTATTTCCAAAAGCAGAGTATATGGTAACAGAAAATCCAAAAGTTGAATTAAAATAATAAGAGTAATATATTAAGAAAAAAGAGAAATCCTTGATTGAAGGATTTCTCTTTTTTCGCTAAAACTTCCTAAAATTCATCGAAGGAAAAAATTTCCAAAAAACGTATATATATTGTGTAATAAAATATAGAAGATCGACATCAACAGATGCCAAGTAGGGACATTGCTCTCAAACGAAGACTATCTTCAAAGAAAGCTTTGTTCCTATACATTAGAAAAGAGGGGAATACAAATGACAAGTGAGTATAAAAAACAAGACAAGCTATTAATTTTAAAAATAACGGAGGAGATTGATCATCACACGAGTGAGAAGATAAGGAAAAGAGCAGATTATGAAATACAAATACATATACCTAAAAAGGTGATCTTTGACTTTGAAAATGTTACATTTATGGATAGTAGTGGAATAGGAATGATAATAGGAAGGTACAAATTAGTAACAATGTTTCGGAGGAACTGTATTGTTAATAAATGTCAAACCAGTTGTAAAGAAAATATTAGAAATGTCGGGAGTTTTAAAACTAATACCAATAGAAGAAAATGAAAATATAGGAGGAAATGATTTTGAAAAATGTATATGATAATGAAATGAAATTAGAGTTTGCAAGTAAATCAAGTAATGAGGCATTTGCTAGAATTGCAGTAGCAGCATTTGCGGCACAATTGGACCCTACAATAGAAGAATTAGCAGATATAAAAACAGCAGTTTCAGAAGCTGTAACTAATTGCATAATACATGGATATGAAGAAAAAGAAGGAATAATAAAAATAGAATGTAAACTTTTTGTAAATTCGATAGAAATAATAATATCAGATGAAGGGAAAGGCATAGAGGACATAGACAAGGCAAAAGAGCCATTGTATACATCTAAACCAGATTTAGAAAGATCTGGAATGGGATTTACTATAATGGAAAGCTTTATGGACGAGATGAAAGTAGAGTCTATTTTAGGAATAGGAACAAAAGTAACAATGAAAAAAATGTTAGAAGCACAAAGGAGTAATTTATGTATGAAATAGATTCAGAAGAAATAATAAAGGCTCAAAATAATGATGAAGAGGCTATGACAAAAATAATCAAAACAAATTCTGGATTAATATGGAGTATAGTAAAAAGATTTTTAGGAAGAGGATATGATAAAGAAGAATTAGAACAAATTGCGTATATAGGCTTTATCAAAGCTATAAAAAGATTTGATACTACATTAGAATTTAAATTATCTACATATGCTGTTCCGTACATAATAGGAGAAATAAAAAGATTTATAAGAGATGATGGAGCAATAAAGGTAAGCAGAAGTATAAAAGAGCTATCTGCAAAAATAGGGCAAATACAAAAGGAATACATTACAAAAAAAGGAGAAGAAATTACGGTAGAAGAATTAGCAAGAGAATTAAAAGTAGAAAAAGAAGAAATAGTTGTAGCACTAGAATCTCAAAGAACTGTTGAGTCAATAGATAAAAACGTATATGATGACGAAAATGGAGAAAGCAAAATATCAAAGATATCTAATCAAAAAGATGAAACAACTATTCTATTAAATAAACTTTGTGTAGAGGAATTAATAAATAATCTTGAAACGAGAGATAAGAAAATAATTTTACTTAGATATTACAAGAGAAAAACACAGACAGAAGTAGCAAAAATGTTGGGAATAACGCAAGTGCAAGTCTCAAGATTAGAAAAAAGAATATTGAGTGAAATGAAAGAAAAAATAGTAAGTTAGTAGGTAGTAAAATGAAAAGAATAATATTTTTTATTATTTCTTTTGTACTGATTTGTTTTGTAATTCCAATAATATTTACAAGCAAGTTTAGAACACTAGAAACAAAAGTAGAGCTGCCAATAGATGAAGAAAAAAATAACATTGAAACATATGACTATGGACAATATACTACAGTAAAACTATTACATGTAAGTACAGGAGAAATAGAAGAATTAGGGCTAGACCAATATTTATATGGAGTTGTATCAAGCGAAATGCCTGCAAACTTTGAAGAAGAAGCATTAAAAGCGCAGGCAGTTGTTGCTAGAACGTATACCATATATAAAATAACAAATGGAAGCAAACATGAAAATGCAAACATTTGTGATGATTCGAAATGTTGCCAAGCATGGATTTCGAAAGAAGCAAGATTTGAAAAATGGAACAAAAGTGAAAGAGAAAATAATTGGTCCAAAATTGTAAATGCAGTAGATAGCACAAAAGGTAAAATTATAACATATGATGGGAAACCAATTAATGCGTTTTTTCATTCAAATAGTGGAGGAAAAACAGAAATTGCAAGTAGTGTTTGGGGAGGAAAAGATGAACCGTATTTGCAAGCAGTAGAAACAAGTGGAGAAGGCAATTATACCCAATATAGTTCAGAAGTAATTTTAACTAAAAGCGAATTTGTAGATAAAATAAAACAATATCATAGTAACTTTGAAATAGATTTTTCAAATGAAAATCAAATAGAAATATTAGAATATACAGAAGGACAAAGAATAAAAACAATAAAACTAGGAAATTTAGAGTTAACTGGTACAGAAATTAGAAATATATTTGGATTGAAATCAGCAAAATTTGAAATAAGTGTAGATGGCGAAAATGTAAAGTTTAAAGTTATTGGATATGGACATGGAGTTGGAATGAGTCAAACAGGGGCAGATAGTATGGCTAAGGAAGGAAAAAATTATGAAGAAATAATAAAACATTATTATACAGGCGTAGAAATAGTAAATCTTTAAATGAATAAATTTCAAAAATAAGGAAATAATTTTACTAAAGATAAATATAAGGAGGCATACAATGAGAAGAGGAAGAAGAGAAATAAGACAGAAAAGTTATTCTAGAAATTTACTATTTTTGGTTGGGGGATTTTTATTATTAATAATACTTACTTTTGCTATAACATTTGCTGTATATAACAACAAATTAAAAAATTCAACATATAGCACATTAACAGCAGAAAAAATTGCAGAACTTGTGCCAAATGATGTAGAAGGTGATAGCCAAGAGGTAGAACAAGCAAGTACAGAAATAGGAAAAACAATAGAAGAGGCAATAAATACAATGGAAAATAAAATAGAAGAGAATCAGAACAATAAAACAGAAGAAAATACGGAAAAAACTACTAGTGTACAAACAGAAGAAAGTAATAAACAAATAGAAGAGGTTGCTGAAAGGCCAGTTGTTATAAAAGATCCAGAGTTTATAAGACCAGTAGAAGGAGAGGTCGCAAGAAACTTTGCAAAAGATACTTTGATATATTCAGAAACATTAGATGAGTGGATTACACACTTAGGAATAGATATAAAAGCAGAAAGAACAACAGTAGTAAAATCAGCAGAAAAAGGGAAAGTAATTGCAATAAAAAATGATCCTAGATATGGACTTACAGTAATAGTTGAACATGTAAATGGATTTAAAACAGTATATTCTAATTTACTTACAACAGAATTTGTATCGGAAGGCGAAGAGATAGAAAAAGGACAAAGCATAGGAACAGTTGGAAATTCGGCATCATTTGAGATATGTGACGAGCCACATTTACATTTTGAGATTTTAAAAGACGATGTAAATGTAGATCCAACAATATATTGCAAGTAAGAAAAGGGGATTACTCCCTTTTCTTACTTGACACTGCGGTAAAAATAATATATAAAGTATAAAAGAAAACTAATAGAGAAAAGAGAATTTAAAGTGAAATATATAATAACATATGTAATAGTAATTAATCTAATAGCGTTTTTAGCAATGTATATAGATAAGAAAAAGGCTCAGAAAGGAAAATGGAGAATAAAAGAATCAACATTATTTATGCTTGTATTACTAGGTGGCGGAATAGGCGGGATTGCTGGAATGTATACTTTTAGACATAAGACACAAAAAATGCAATTTGTAATTGGCTTTCCGGCAATACTAATTATTGAAATTATATGTATAATAATATTTTTAATTAATAAATAAAAACCAAAAGGTTTTTATTTTTTTTGTTATTTTTATTGCCCATAAAGCAAAAAACGTGAATGGCTACTTACAAAAGAAATACAAAGGAAAAAACAAACAGATTTACTGGACACATAATTAATGGAAATAACTGTAAAAATGTAAAACAACTGGTAAAAAAATCCACAACTTGTGAATATAATTGTTAAGAAAAGTTAAGAAAATTAGTTATTAACAAAGTTATCCACAGTTTCCACAGAAACATAATGGTGTAAATAATATGTTACAAGCAGGTAACATAAACAGACAAAAATGTAATATTTACGTTTTAAATCTGTAATATTTCTGTAATATACAGTAAAAACATTGACACAATTCACAATAACGTATAAAATAAAAAACGTAAAATAAAGAAAAAAATATTAAAAGTTTTGAGAGGAGAAAAACTAATGGCAGATAAATCAATGGAAAAGATAGTTAATTTATGTAAAAATAGAGGATTTATATATCCAGGGTCAGAAATATATGGAGGACTTGCAAATTCATGGGATTATGGACCAATAGGTTCTGAGATGAAAAAAAACATAAAAGATATGTGGTGGAAAAAGTTTATACATGAATCAAAATATAATGTTGGAATAGATGCAGCAATAATTATGAATCCAGAAGTATGGGTAACAACAGGACACGTAGGAGGATTTAGTGACCCACTTATAGACTGTAAGGAATGCAAAACAAGACACAGAGCGGATAAATTAATAGAAGAATGGGGATTCAAAAATGGAAAAGATATAACAGGATTAGATGGATGGACAAATGAACAACTAGTAGATTATATAAATGAAAATAAAATAGAATGTCCAAATTGTGGAAAATCAAATTTTACGGATATTAGAAAATTTAACTTAATGTTTAAAACATTTATGGGAGTTACAGAAGATGCAAAATCAGAAGTATATTTAAGACCAGAAACAGCACAAGGAATGTTTGTAAACTTTAAAAATGTACAAAGAACAACAAGAAGAAGATTACCATTAGGAATAGGCCAAATGGGACGTTCTTTTAGAAACGAAATAACACCAGGTAATTTTATATTTAGAACAAGAGAATTTGAGCAAATGGAATTAGAATTCTTCTGCAAACCAGGTACAGACCTAGAATGGTATGAATACTGGAAAAAATTCTGTAAAGACTGGTTACTAGGAATAGGAATTAAAGAAGAAAACTTAAGAATGAGAGAACATTCAAAAGAGGAACTTTGTTTCTACAGCAAAGGAACAACAGATATAGAATACTTATTCCCATTTGGATGGGGAGAATTATGGGGAATAGCAGATAGAACAGACTATGACCTAACAAGACACATGGAAGCATCAAAAGTAGATTTAACATATTTAGACCCAGAAACAAACGAAAAATATGTACCATATTGTGTAGAACCAGCAGTTGGTGTAGATAGAATTTTCTTAACAGTATTATGTGATGCTTATGATGAGGAAGAAGTTGGAGAAGGTGATGTAAGAACAGTGTTACATCTACATCCATCAATTGCACCATACAAAGCAGCAGTACTTCCACTATCTAAAAAACTAAGTGAAAAAGCAACAGAAGTATTTGAAAAACTATCTAAAAAATATATGTGTGAATATGATGAGGCAGGAAGTATAGGAAAAAGATATAGAAGAGAAGATGAAATTGGAACACCATATTGTATAACAATAGACTTTGAAACAGAAAACGATAACTCTGTAACAATAAGAGATAGAGATACAATGGAACAAGTAAGAGTAAAAATTGATGAGTTAGAAAATTGGCTAGAGGAAAAAATAAATAAATAGTACCACAGAAACGAATTGAAAGAACAAAGCAGTTTTGATTGCTTTGTTCTTTTGCTTGTGATATTATTTATATGAATAATTTTTAGGAGGAAAAAATGGCACATAATTGGACACCAAATCAATTACAAGCAATAAATAAAATTGGAAGCAATATTTTAGTCGCAGCAGCAGCACGGAAGTGGAAAAACAACAGTTTTAGTAGAAAGAATGATAAATAAAATAATTAAAGAAAAAATAGATATAAATCAGCTTTTAATAGTAACATTTACAAATGCCGCAGCTTCTGAAATGAGAGAAAAAATACTAGAAGCAATTTACAAAAAAATAGAAGAAGAACCAGAAAATAAAAATTTACAAAAACAAATTGTTTTATTAAATGATGCCAATATTTCCACAATACACTCATTTTGCCTAGAAGTTATAAAAAATTATTTTTATGAAATAGGAATATCACCAAACTTTAGAATTGGAGATAATGCAGAAATAAAGCTTTTAAAACAAGAAACATTAGAAGAGGTATTTGAAGAGCTTTATGAAGAAGAAAACAAAGATTTTATAAAACTTGTAGATACATATTGTGGTTATAGAAATGATAACCAATTAAGAGAATTAGTGCTAAAAATATACAATTATTCTCAAAGTATGCCATTTCCAATGGAATGGATTAGTGAAAATGTAGATAAATTTAATATAACAAACAAAAACGATTTTTCCCAAACAGAATGGGGAAAATTATTAATAAAAAATTTTAAAGAAGAAGCTCAAAGTGCAGCAACTGCATTAAAAACAGTAAAAAATGAATTAAAAGAAGATAGTGAGCTAGAAAAGTACTATATAACAATACTAGAAGATATAGAAAAAATAGAAAAATTATTAAAGCAAGATTCATGGGATGATATCTATAATTTAATTTGCAATTTACAATTTGAAAAATGGCCTATTTCTAGAAAAATACAATCAGAGCTAAAAGACAAAAGCAAGCAAATACGCGATAAAGTAGAAAAACCAATTAAAGATTTTAGAGATACAATATTTATATATAAATCAAAAGAAGCTATTGAAGATATATATGATATGTATAAAATATTAAATATACTAGAAAAAGTAATATTAAAATTTTCTAATAAATATCAAGAGAATAAAAAAGAAAAGAATATAATAGATTTTAGTGATATAGAACATTTTGCATTAAAGATTCTAGTAAAAAAAGATGAAAACGATAATTACATACCAACAGAAGTTGCAAAAATCTATAAAGAAAAATTTAAAGAAATAGCAATAGATGAATATCAAGATAGTAATTTGGTTCAAGAATATATATTAACTACAATTTCTAATGGAAAAAATATTTTTATGGTTGGAGATGTAAAACAAAGTATATATAAATTTAGACAAGCAAGACCAGAACTATTTTTGCAAAAATACAATAGCTATAAAATGCCAGATGAAGCTACAAATGAATGCAAAGAAAACACTAAAATACAGCTGTTTCAAAACTTTAGAAGTAGAAGTAGTGTGCTAGATATAACAAATTTAGTTTTTGATAATATTATGAGCATGGATTTGGGAGGAATAGAATATAACGAAAAAGAATATTTAAACAAGGGAACAGAATTTAAGGAAGCGGCACAAGAATTAAATGTTGCAGGCAAAGCAGAATTAAATATAATAGATTTAAAAAAAGAAGATGAGGAAAAAGAGGAAGAAACAGAAGAAAAAATATTAGAAAAAAGTGAGATGGAAGCAAAAGCTGTTGCAAATAGAATAAGAAAACTATTTGAAGACAATTATTGTGTATATGATAAAAAAGAAGGATATAGAAAAGCAACATTTAAAGATATTGTAATACTTTTAAGAACTACATCAGATACTGCAAAAGTATATGAAAAAGAATTGACTCAAAATGGATTTCCAACTTTTACAGACACAGGATCTAATTATTTTGAAACAGAAGAAATACAAATAATTCTATCAGTTCTAAAAATAATAGACAATCCGAATAATGATATTCCATTAGTTACAGTTTTAAGATCACCAATAGGAGGATTTACAGATAATGAATTAATTGAAATAAGATTAGAAGAAAGAAATGGACTGTTTTATCAAGCTCTAGAAACAACAAAGGAAAAATCTCAAAATCTAGAATTAAAAAACAAAGTAAATAAATTTTTAAATATGTTAAACGATTGGCAACTGAAACAAGAGTATCTAAGCCTGGATGAGCTTATTTGGTATATATATGAAAGTACTAATTATTATAACTTTGTAAGTAGTAAACCAAATGGAGAATTAAAAACAGCTAATCTAAAATTACTTTTCGAAAAAGCAAAAGACTATGAAAAGGCAAGCTTTAAAGGATTATATAATTTTATAAATTACATAGACAAAATAAGCAAAGGCTCAGACGACATGGGTTCTGCAAAACTTATTCGGAGAAAATGAGAATGTAATTAGAATAATGAGCGTTCATAAGAGTAAAGGGTTAGAATTCCCAATAGTATTTTTAAGTGGAGCTGGCAAACAATTTAATATGCAAGACTTAAATGAACAAATACTATTAGACCAAGATATGGGATTTGGACCTAAATATATAAATTTTGAAAGAAAAATAGAATACAATACAATAGCAAAAGAAGCAATAAAAATAAAATCAAAAACAGAACTACTATCTGAAGAAATGAGACTTTTGTATGTTGCGTTAACAAGAGCAAAAGAAAAAATAATAATAACGGGTGTAGAAAAGGATTTACAAAAAACATTAGAAAACAAGCAAAAAGAGCTAGATATGTATGACGGCGCACAGAAAATTCCTTTAAATTTGGTAAAAAAATCAAAAACATATTTAGATTGGCTAGAATATGTATATCTATTTAACAAAGAAAAGAACATAATAGAATTCAATAAAATTGTGCTAGAAAACGAAAAAACTAAAGAAGAAAATGATAATAAAAAAGAAAAGAAAATAGATGTAATAAAAGATATATCTAAAGAACAAAAAGAAGAAGTAAACAAAAAATTAACATGGAAATATAAATATATAGAGAGTACAAAAATAGAGGGAAAGACGTCTGTAAGTGCAATTGCAAAATATGGTGAAAAGAATATACAGATAGTAGAAAAACCAAAATTCATGCAAAACATAGAAATACTAAACAAAGCGGAAATTGGTACATTAATACATTTAATTTTGCAAAAATTAGACTTTAGAGAAAACTATAATGAGAAGACATTAAATGACTTAATACAAAAATTAATATATCTAAACATAGTTACAGAAAAACAATCTCAATATATAGATAAGAAAAGATTATTAGAATTTACTAAAACAGAATTATTTAAAGAAATACAGAATGCCAAGGAGATATATAAAGAACAACCATTCCACATGAGCGTTATAGACGAAAATACAAAAGAAAGTATACTTATACAAGGTATAATCGACTTGTATTATATAAATCAAAATAATGAAATTGTACTAGTAGATTATAAAACAGATTATGTGGAAAAAAATAATGAACAAGAACTTATAGAAAAATACAAACCTCAATTGAAGATTTATAAAAAAGCAATAGAAGAGGCTTTGAATAAAAATGTAGAAAAAGTATATATATATTCTGTTTATTTAAATAAAGAAATCCTAGTAAAATAACCTGTCCTTTACAAAATTACTAAATTATATTATAATTATTAAAGAAAAATAAAAGGAGCAAATATTATGGCAAAAATGAAGAAGTTTTTTAAGTATTTAATATGGCTTATATTATTATACTTGCTTGTAAATGGATTAACATATGTTGCCACAAAAGATAATTATAAAGAATTGAATAATTTTACTATAGCAACAGAGTCGCCAAAAATAGAAGTAACAGAAAGTAAATCTACATATACTCATGGATATATAAAAGGACAAGTAACAAATGATACAGGAAAACACATACCGAAAACATATCTTCAATTGGATTTCTACGATAAAGATGGTACTTGGTTAGGAAAAGAGACTAAAGAATTGGAGAGTTTTAACCTAAATGAAACAATAAAATTTGATATTAATTATGCATATACAAATGTAAATAGAATTAGACTTAGTGTTACAGATGAAATAGTTGAAGCTCCAAAAACAAAAGCTCAAAAAACAGTAGAGAAATGGTGGCCAATTGCAGGAATAATTACTCTTATATATGTCTTACCATAGAACTAAAAAAGAAAATAATAAAAAATAGCAAAATGTTTAAAAAACATTTGCTATTTTTATTTATTTGTAATATAATTGCAACATAAGTGTAACAATAATGAAATAATAACGTGAAAGGATAGATGTATACATGTTTGGTTTTGGACAAGATATAGGTATTGACTTGGGAACAGCAACAGTAATTGCATATGTTAAAGGTAAAGGAATTGTTTTAAGAGAGCCATCAGTAGTTGCTGTAAACAATGTTACAAATGAAGTATTAGCAGTTGGTGGAGAAGCAAGAAGAATGCTTGGAAGAACACCAGGTAATATAGTTGCAACAAGACCTTTGAAAGATGGAGTAATTTCTGATTATACAGTTACAGAAAAAATGCTTAAATATTTTATAAATAAAATATGTGGTAAATTTATATTTGCCCCTAGAATTATGATATGTATACCTTCACAAGTTACAGAAGTAGAAAAGAAAGCAGTTATAGATGCAGCATCACAAGCAGGAGCAAGAAAAGTATATCTAATAGAAGAACCAATAGCTGCAGCAATTGGAGCAGGAATAGATATATCAAAACCATGTGGAAATATGGTAGTTGATATTGGTGGAGGAACAACAGATGTAGCAGTAATATCACTTGGAGGTTCTGTTGTTAGCACATCTATAAAAGTAGCAGGAGATAAATTTGACGAAGCAATAGTTAAATATATAAAGAAAAAACATAATATGATGATTGGTGAAAGAACAGCAGAAGACTTGAAAGTAAATATTGGATGTGTATATCCAAAAATACAAGATACAGAAATGGATATAAGAGGAAGAGACCTAATAACAGGACTTCCAAAAACAATAACAATAAAATCAAGTGAAATGATGGAAGCATTAGCAGAACCAGCCATGATGATTGTAGATGCGGTACATTCAACACTAGAAAGAACACCACCAGAACTTGCAGCAGATATAAGTGATAGAGGAATATATATGACTGGTGGAGGATGTCTAGTAGATGGATTAGACAAGCTTTTACAAGAACAAACAGGAATAAATGTAATGATTGCAGAAGATGCTGTAAGTTGCGTAGCATTAGGAACAGGAAAAGCTTTAGATGACTTAGATGCATTAGACGGAAAAACAAAAAGATAGAAAACAACCCCTCTTTAATATAGATTAATAAAAAAATGAATAGTGAAAAATAACTATTCATTTTTTAGTAAACAAATTATAATTAGTTATAAGATTTAGGAGAATATAATATGAAAAAAGTAGCTTTTTATACGTTGCGGTTGCAAGGTAAATCAATATGAAACAAATGCCATGGCAGAACAATTTATAGATAATAATTATGAAATTGTAAATTTTGAAGAATTTGCAGATGTATATATAATAAACACATGTACTGTAACAAATATGTCTGATAGAAAATCAAGGCAAATAATAAGAAGGGCAAAACAAATAAATCCAAATAGTATATTAGTTGCAACTGGATGCTATGCACAAACAGCAAAGGAAGAACTAGAAAAAATTACTGACATAGATTTAATTGTAGGAAATACTGAGAAAAAAGACATTGTAAAAATAGTGGAAGAATATAGAGATAATAAAAATCGTGAAAGAGTAAAAATGTCTGACATAAACAAGCAAAAAGAGTTCGTCGATTTTGGAAGCGTTACATATACAGAAAAAACAAGAGCAGTAATAAAAGTACAAGATGGATGCAATAATTTTTGCTCATATTGCATAATTCCATATGCAAAAGGAAGAGTAAGAAGCAGAAAACTAGAAAGTGTAGTAAAAGAAATTACCGAAATTGCGGCAAAGGGAATAAAAGAAGTTGTAATAACTGGAATACATGTTGCATCATATGGTATTGATTTTGATAACAATACTAGATTGATAGATTTACTAGAAGCGATACAAAAAATAGACGGAATAAAAAGAATAAGACTTGGCTCACTAGAACCAAACATAATAACAGAAGAATTTGTGAACAGGTTAAAAAAAGTAACAAAAATGTGTGATCATTTTCATTTGTCTTTGCAAAGCGGGTGTGATGAGACTTTAAAAAGAATGAATAGAAAATATACAGCTGAAACATTTGAAAAAGAAGTAAATTTATTAAGAAAAACTTTTCCAGACGTTGCACTTACAACAGATGTAATAGTAGGATTTCCAGGAGAAACTGAGGAAGAATTCAACGAAACATATAAATATTTAAGCAAGATTAGATTTACAAAATTACATGTATTTAAATATTCACCAAGAAAAGGAACTGTTGCTGCAAAGATGAAAAATCAAATAGATAGTACAGTTAAAGAGAAAAGGAGCCATAAGCTAATAGAATTATCTAATGAATGCGAAATAGAATTCTTAGATAGATATGT
>FR893524.1:146289-190645 GCA_000434035.1 Clostridium sp. CAG:452
GAACTAAAAGTTCTATTTGAAAAACAAGATGGAGAATATATAAAAGGACACACAACAAATTATTTGGTTGTTAAAGCGAAAGAAACCGAATTAGAAAATCAAATAAAAGACGTAAAAATTGTTTCAAGAGATAATCTAGAATTAATTGGAGAAATGTAACAAAACTGTAACAATTTTGCAACGCAAATATAATATTTTTTTGACAAAAATGTCTTGATAAAAAAATGTATTTATAGTATAAAATGTATATAAGAATTGTTCGAAAATAAAATTGTATATAAATATGAATAGTTCTACGTTACAAAAGAGTGGTATGAAATACATATCAATAAAGGAGGAGAAACGAAATGGGAGAAAATCCATTAAATGAAGGAGTAAACGAAATAGAAAATGGTGCTGTAAAAAACATTGCAGATGCTTTAAAAAATGCAAGTGTTAATTCAGTAGAAGGAACAATAGGAGAAAGTGAAAGCGGAGAAAATAACGCAAGCGGATCAATAGGAAGCGAATTTAAAGTAGCTAGAACTAATTTACCAGAAAAAACAGGATTCTGGACAAAAGTAAAAAATGCTTTATTGTATGATGTTGAAGTTGAATTAACTCCATATCAACAAAAAGTAGAAGATGAAATAAATGATTTCTTACATCAAGAAGTAACATGGCAATCATTTAAAAACTTCTTATTTAAAGAAGTTCCAATTACATATAAAGGAAAAAGAATATTCTAATTTAAAAGTATAAAAAAGTTAAAAAGAACACTTGAAAAGTGTTCTTTTTTGATATACAATTGCACTGTTAAAATATAAAAAGTAGGGAATAATAAAACATAATAGAGTAACTTATTTAATAATATTTAAATGAGAAAACTATATATATTACCTACAAAAAGGAGAGGATTTAAATGGCAGTTAAAGTAGCTATTAATGGTT
Source organism: Clostridium sp. CAG:452 (assembly GCA_000434035.1). Lineage (GTDB taxonomy): Bacteria > Bacillota > Clostridia > TANB77 > CAG-508 > CAG-452. The sequence goes on from FR893524.1 coordinate 147,219, forward strand.
TTGGACGTATAGGACGTCTTGCATTTAGACAAATGTTTGGAGCAGAAGGATATGAAATTGTTGCAATAAACGATTTAACAAGTCCAACAATGCTTGCACACTTATTAAAATATGATTCAGCACAAAAAAGATATGAAAAAGCTGATACAGTAGTTGCAGGAGAAGATTCAATAACAGTAGACGGAAAAACAATAAAAATATATGCAGAAAAAGATGCAATAAATCTTCCATGGGGAGAATTAGGAGTAGATGTTGTATTAGAATGTACAGGATTCTACACAACTAAAGAAAAAGCAGAAGCTCATATAAAAGCAGGAGCAAAAAAAGTAGTTATATCTGCACCAGCAGGTAAAGACTTACCAACAGTAGTATTCGGAGTAAATGAAAATATATTAAAAGCAGAAGATACAGTTATATCAGCAGCATCATGTACAACAAACTGCTTAGCACCAATGGCAAAAGCATTAAATGATTTTGCACCTATTCAATCAGGAATAATGACAACAGTTCATGCATACACAGGTGACCAAATGCTATTAGACGGACCACACAGAAAAGGTGATTTAAGAAGAGCAAGAGCAGGAGCTATAAATATAGTACCTAACTCAACAGGTGCTGCAAAAGCAATAGGATTAGTTATTCCAGAATTAAATGGAAAATTAATAGGATCTGCACAAAGAGTTCCAGTTCCAACAGGATCTACAACAATACTTATAGCAGTTGTTAAAGGAGAAGACATTACAGTAGAAAAAATAAATGAAGCAATGAAAAATGCTTCAAGTGCATCATTTGGATATACAGAAGAACCATTAGTATCTTCTGATATAATAGGAATTACTTATGGATCTTTATTTGATGCAACCCAAACAATGGTAACAGAAGTAGAAAAAGGATTATATCAAGTTCAAGTAGTAGCTTGGTATGATAATGAAAATTCTTACACAAGTCAAATGGTAAGAACAATAAAATACTTTGCAGAATTATAATATAAGAATTTAGAAGTGTGAAGTGTGAAGTGAGAGGAGTGTGAAGAGAAAAACCAATAAAGGCTAACTCAAATGCACACCTCATACTTCTAACCTCACACTTTATATTATAGTAGGAAATTTCTCATTTCCTAGTATATAAAAGTGCTATAATCGCTATTGCCTTTGAGATTTCCTCATTTCATTCGGAAACTCAAATCGGCGAGAACAAGGGGCGACTAAAGTCGCTTTGTTATAAGATAATAGTTTATGCCTTTTGCAGGCAAAATAGCAAAAACATAGAAAGGAATGAATTAATCATGAACAAAAAAACAGTTAAAGATATAGATGTAAATGGTAAAAAAGTATTAGTAAGATGCGACTTTAATGTTCCAATAGATAGCGAAACAGGAAAGATTACAGATAATAGAAGAATTAGAGCAGCACTTCCTACAATACAATATTTACTAGATCATAATGCAAAAGTTATACTTTGCTCACATTTAGGAAGACCAAAAGGAGAATTTAATTTAAAATATTCTTTAAAACCAGTAGCAGAAGAACTTTCTAAATTATTAAACAAAGATGTAAAACTTGCAAAAGATGTTATAGGAGAAAGTGCAAAAGAACTTACATCTAATATGAAAGAAGGAGACATTGTATTACTAGAAAATGTAAGATTTCACAAAGAAGAAGAACAAAATGCTCCAGAATATTCAAAAGCTCTAGCAAGCATGGCAGAAATATATGTAAATGATGCATTCGGAACAGCTCATAGGGCGCATAGCTCAACAACGGGGGTTGCAGATTATTTGCCAGCAGTATCAGGATTCTTAATTGAAAAAGAATTAGAGTTTTTAGGAGGAGCATTAGAGAATCCTAAGCATCCATTTGTAGCAATACTTGGAGGAGCAAAAGTTTCAGATAAAATTGGAGTAATAGAAAATTTATTAGATAAAGTAGATACTTTGATAATTGGTGGAGGAATGGCATACACATTTTATAAAGCACAAGGTCATCACATAGGAACATCAATTTGCGAAGAAGATAAATTAGATTTAGCAAAAAGCATTTTAGAAAAAGCACAAGAAAAAGGAGTAAAACTATTACTTCCTGTAGATAACCATGTGTCTTCTGAATATTCAAACAATGGAGAAGAAAAAATGGTTGATTCAACAGAAATTCCAGATGGATTTATGGGATTAGACATAGGGCCAAAAACAATAGAAAAATTTGAAGAAGCAGTAAAAGATGCGAAAACAGTAGTATGGAATGGACCACTTGGAGTTTGTGAATTTGATAAATTTGCAACAGGAACAAAAGCAGTTGCGACAATGCTTTCTAAATTAGATGCAATAACAATAATAGGTGGAGGAGACTCTGCAGCAGCAATAGAAAAATTAGGATTAGCAGATAAAATGACACATATTTCAACAGGAGGAGGAGCATCACTAGAATTCCTAGAAGGAAAGACTTTGCCAGGTATTGCATGCTTACAAGACAAAGAGTAAAAAACAAATGAAAATGTACAATCTACTAATTTTGATTTGTTTTAAAGATATATGTAGGGGCGTATTGCATACGCCCAAAATGAAATGAAAAAATTAATATTGTATAGGCGGATTTTGTTTCCGCTAAAAAAGGAGAAAAGTATGAGAAAAAAAGTAATCGCAGGAAATTGGAAGATGAACAAACTCCCAAATGAAGCAATAGATTTTATTATAGAGCTTGAACCATTAGTAAAAAATACAGAAAATGAAGTAGTTATATGTGTACCATATACAGATTTATTCTATTGCTTAATGCATGCACAAGGAACTAACATAAAAATAGGTGCACAAAATATGAATGCAGAAGAAAAAGGAGCATATACAGGAGAAGTTTCAGGTGAAATGCTAAAAGCAATTGGTGTAGAATATGTTATAATAGGACACTCAGAAAGAAGAGCATATTATAATGAAACAGATGAAAGTGTTAATAAAAAGCTAAAAAAAGCATTAAGCTTAGGGTTAAAACCAATAGTTTGCGTAGGAGAAAGCTTAGAAGAAAGAGAAGCTGGAAATGCAAAAGAAATAGTTACAACTCAAACAAAACTTGCATTAGATGGCTTATCTAACGAAGAAGTAGAAAAAACTATAATTGCATATGAGCCAATTTGGGCAATAGGAACAGGAAAAACAGCAACAAAAGAAGATGCAAATGAAACAATTAAATGGATTAGAGAAGAAATTGAAAAAATATATGGAAATTCTGTATCAGATAGTGTTATAATACAATACGGTGGAAGTGTAAAATCTTCAAATGCAAAAGAACTATTTGAAATGTCTGATATAGATGGTGGCCTAGTGGGCGGAGCAAGTCTAAAAGCAGACGAATTCGCAAAAATAGTAAATTACAAATAAAATATTGCATACGCCACTATAAATACAAACAAGAGAAACGGGGAAAATATGATGGATAAAAAATTAACAATGCTTATGATACTAGATGGATTTGGAATAAATGAAAACGAAAAAGGAAATGCAGTAAAACTTGCAAAGACACCAGTATTAGACAAACTAATGAAACAAAATCCAACAACAGTAATAAAGACTAGTGGATTAGATGTAGGATTACCTGAAGGACAAATGGGAAATTCAGAAGTAGGACATACAAACATAGGAGCAGGTAGAATTGTTTACCAAGAATTAACAAGAATTACAAAATCAATTGAGGATGGTGACTTCTTTAGTAATCCAGAATTAGTTGATGCAATAGAAAACTGCAAAAAGAATCATACCAAATTACATATAATGGGACTATTATCAGATGGTGGTGTGCATAGCCACATAAGACATTTATATGGATTATTAGAACTTGCAAAAAGAAAAGACTTTGAAGATGTATATGTTCATTGTTTCCTAGATGGAAGAGATACTCCACCTGCATCTGGAGAAGGATACATAGCAGAACTAGAAAAGAAAATGCAAGAAAAAGGTGTTGGGAAAATTGCAACAATATCAGGAAGATATTATGCAATGGATAGAGATAACCGTTGGGACAGAGTAGAAAAAGCATATAAGGCATTAGTAAAAGGAGAGGGAATAAAAGCAAATTCTGCAATAGCTGGAATAGAAGAATCTTATCAAAAAGAAGTATTTGATGAGTTTGTAGAACCAACAGTAATATGTAACGATGAAAATCCAATAGCAACAATAGCTAAAAATGATTCTGTAATATTCTTTAATTATAGAAAAGATAGAGCAAGAGAAATTACAAGAAGTTTAGTAGATAAAGAATTTGATAAATTTGAAAGAGAATATTTCCCATTATATTATGTATGCTTTACAACTTATGATGCTACAATAGAAAATGTTCATATTGCATTTAAAGAACAAGAACTAAAAAATACTTATGGAGAAGTAATTGCAAAAAATGGATTAAAACAATTAAGAATTGCAGAAACAGAAAAATATGCACACGTAACATTTTTCTTTAATGGAGGAGAAGAAAAACAATATCCAGGAGAAGATAGAATTTTAGTTCCTTCACCAAAAGTTGCAACATATGATTTACAACCAGAGATGAGCGCAATAGAAGTTACAGATAAAGTAGTAGAAGCAATAGAATCTAAAAAATATGATACGATAATTTTAAATTATGCAAATCCAGATATGGTAGGACATACAGGAGTTTTAGAAGCAGCAATAAAAGCAATAGAAACAATAGATGAGTGCGTAGGAAGAGTAGTAAAAGCAGTAGAAGATGTAAATGGAGTGCTATTAATTACAGCTGATCACGGAAATTCAGAACAAATGATAGACTATGCAACAGGAGAACCTCATACAGCACATACAACAAATCCTGTACCATTAATATTAGTTGGAAAAGATGCAAAGCTAAAAGAAGGACGTTTAGCAGACCTAGCTCCAACAATGTTAGATATATTAGGAATAGAAAAACCAGAAGAAATGACAGGTGAAAGCCTAATAGAGAAATAATAGGTATTAATTTTTTAAAAATATATGAAGCAAATTTTATGAACCACAAATCACAGCAAAGAATGAAGAATAAATAGTGAAGAGTACAAATTTGCTTCGCAAATTTGGAAAGGAGAATATACATGATTTATTCAAAAGAAGTAGAAGAAATGTGTCCAGTTGCAAAAGGAGTGGACCATGGACCAGCACCAATACCAGAAGAAGGTAAATGGGTAAAATCAAAAGAAATTAAAGACATTTCAGGATTAACACACGGAATAGGATGGTGTGCACCTCAACAAGGAGCTTGTAAATTAACACTAAATGTTAAAGATGGAATAATCCAAGAAGCTTTAGTAGAAACAATAGGATGCTCAGGAATGACACACTCAGCAGCTATGGCAGGAGAAATATTAGTAGGAAAAACAATACTAGAAGCATTAAATACGGACTTAGTATGTGATGCAATAAATACAGCTATGAGAGAATTATTCTTGCAAATAGTATATGGAAGAACACAATCAGCATTTTCAGAAGGAGGACTTCCAATAGGTGCAGGATTAGAAGACTTAGGAAAAGGAACAAGAAGCCAAACAGGTACAATATATTCAACATTAGCAAAAGGACCAAGATATCTAGAATTAGCTGAAGGATACATAACAGAAATAGGATTAGATAAAGATAACCAAATAATAGGATATAAATATGTAAATCTTGGTAAAATGATGGAAAACATCAAAAAAGGATTAGAACCTTTAGAAGCAATAGAAAAAGCAAGTGGTCAATATGGAAGATTTGATGAGGCAGTTAAAAAAATTGACCCAAGAAAGGAGTAATAAAAGATGGCATTATTTGAAAGTTATGAAAGAAGAATTGACCAAATAAAACCAGTAATGGAAAAATACGGAATAAAAGATTTTGAAGATGCATTAGCAATATGCAAAGAAAAAGGATTTAATCCTTATGATATAGTAAAAGGAATTCAACCAATTTGTTTTGAAAATGCTTGTTGGGCATATACATTAGGTGCTGCAATAGCAATCAAAAAAGGTTGTACAAAAGCATCTGACGCTGCAAAAGCAATAGGAGAAGGACTTCAAGCTTTTTGTATACCAGGATCTGTTGCAGATGATAGAAAAGTTGGATTAGGACATGGTAATTTAGGTGCAATGTTATTATCTGATGAAACAAAATGTTTTGCATTTTTAGCAGGACATGAAAGCTTTGCAGCAGCAGAAGGAGCAATAGGAATTGCTAAATCTGCAAACAAAGTAAGAAAAGAACCTTTAAGAGTAATATTAAATGGTTTAGGAAAAGATGCTGCACAAGTAATATCAAGAATAAATGGATTTACTTATGTAAAAACAGATTTTGATTTCTTTACAGGAAAAGTAAATGTTGTAGAAGAAATAGCATATTCAGATGGAGAAAGATCAAAAGTTAGATGCTATGGAGCAAACGATGTTAGAGAAGGTGTTGCAATAATGTGGTTAGAAGATGTTGATGTTTCAATAACAGGAAACTCAACAAACCCAACAAGATTCCAACATCCAGTTGCAGGTACATACAAAAAAGAAAGAATTGAAGCAGGTAAGAAATACTTCTCAGTAGCTAGTGGTGGAGGAACAGGTAGAACATTACATCCAGACAATATGGCTGCTGGACCAGCTTCTTATGGTATGACAGATACAATGGGAAGAATGCATTCAGATGCACAATTTGCAGGATCATCATCAGTTCCAGCACACGTTGAAATGATGGGATTAATAGGAATGGGTAACAATCCAATGGTTGGAGCAACAGTTGCAGTAGCAGTTGCTTGCGAAGAAGCAATGAAATAATAATAAAAACATTGAAAGAGCAGTTATTTTAAACTGCTCTTTTGTATTAAGTTGCTCTTTTGTATTAAGTTGCTATAAATTGGGAATATATTAATATAAAGGAGGAATTTTTATGAAAGACTATTTAGCAATTGAAGAAATAAAGGCTTTAGAGGTATTAGATTCTAGAGGAAATCCAACAGTACAAGTTGAGGTTATTACAGAAGAAGGAACAAATGGAGTAGCAATGGTGCCATCAGGAGCATCAACAGGAAGCTTTGAAGCAGTAGAACTAAGAGATGGAGATAAATCAAGATATTTAGGAAAAGGCGTATTAAAAGCTGTTGAGAACATAAATAAAATAATTGCAAAAGAATTAGAAGGCATGAATGTATTTGAACAAGCAGAAATAGACAAAAAATTAATAGAAATAGATGGAACAGAAAACAAAGGCAAACTTGGAGCAAATGCAACACTTGGAGTGTCATTAGCTGTAGCAAAAGCAGCAGCAAATTCACTTGGAATGAGCTTATATAAATATATAGGAGGAGTGAATGCAAAAACATTGCCAGTTCCAATGATGAACATATTAAATGGAGGAAAACATGCAGATAATACAGTAAATATTCAAGAATTTATGATTATGCCAGTTGGAGCAAAATCATTTAGTGAATGCTTAAGAATGTCAGCAGAAATATATCATACATTAAAAAAAGTTTTAAAAGCAAAAGGATTGGCAACAGGTGTTGGGGATGAAGGAGGATTTGCACCAAATTTATCAAGTGATGAAGAAGCACTAAAACTTATAGTAGAAGCAATAAGCAAAGCTGGATACAAACCAGGAGAAGACGTAGTACTAGCATTAGATGTAGCTAGTACAGAAATGTATGATGAAGCTAAAAAAATAGGAAAAGAAGGATGCTATTATTTTTGGAAAACGGAAGAATTAAAAACAGAAGATGAAATGATAGAATATTTGGAAGATTTAGCAAATAAATATCCAATAATATCAATAGAAGATGGATTAGCAGAAGAAGATTGGGAAGGATGGAGAAAACTAACCGAAAAATTAGGAAATAAACTACAATTAGTTGGAGATGACCTATTTGTAACAAACATAAAGAGATTACAAAAAGGATTAGACAATAAAATAGCAAATAGTATATTAATAAAATTAAATCAAATAGGAACATTAACAGAAACAGTGGATGCAATAGAATTAGCAAAGAAAAACGGATACACAGCAGTAGTATCACACCGTTCAGGTGAAACAGAAGATACAACACTTGCAGATGTGGCAGTAGCAACAAATGCAGGACAAATAAAAACAGGAGCACCATGCAGGACAGATAGAGTAGCAAAATATAACAGACTATTAAACATAGAAGCAGAATTAGAAGATTTAGCAATATATCCAGGGCACAATGGATTAAACAAGTGAATTCAGGACAGTCCCCAAAATCCCCAGGTTTGGTGATTTTAAGGGACAGTCCCTAGAATTCCACCTCACACAAATTCAAATTTATCTAATTCTTGATTTATTCAAAAAAAGGTGTTATTATATTTATGCCAATAAAACAAATAGAAAGGATATATCATGCTAGAACTAAAAGATATATGTTTTACAAGAGATAATAAAAAAATATTAGACAATGTGAGTTTAAAACTAGATTCTGATAAATTTATAGTAATAACAGGCCCAAATGGTTCTCGGAAAATCTACGCTTGCAAAGATTATAATGGGAATTGAAAAACAAGATAGTGGACAAGTTATACTAGATGGAAAAGATATTTCTAAAAAGAAAATAGATGAAAGAGCAAAATTAGGAATAGCCTTTGCTTTTCAACAACCAGTAAAATTTAAAGGAATTACTGTATACGATTTACTAAAATTATCTGCTAAAAAAGAAATCACAAGAAAAGAAGCTTGTGAAATATTATCAAAAGTAGGTTTGTGTGCAAAAGAATATGTAGATAGAGAAGTAAATGCATCTTTATCAGGTGGAGAATTAAAAAGAATAGAAATAGCAACTGTTGCAGTAAGAGATTCAAAACTTACAATATTTGATGAACCAGAAGCAGGTATAGACCTATGGAGTTTTAACAGTTTAATAAAAGTATTTGAAGAAATAAGAAAAGAAACAAAAGGAACAACATTAATTATTTCTCATCAAGAAAGAATACTAAATATCGCAGATGAAATTGTATTATTAAACAATGGACATATAGAAAAAATAGGCAAAAAAGAAGAAGTTATGTCTTCTATCTTAAAAACAGAAAAAAGTGATTGTTGTAAGTTAGGAGGAGAAAGCAATGGATAATGTAGATAAAGACTTACTAAAAGAAATCGCAGATATGAACGAAACTCCTAAAGGTGCATACAATATCAGAAAAAATGGACAAGGAATAGAAAGACAAGTAACTAAAAATGTAAATATAGTAACAAAAAAAGATAAACCAGGAATAGATATATTTGTTAAAGAAAATACAAAGTATGAATTTGTTCACATACCGGTAATTATTACAGAGAGTGGACTAACAGATGTTGTATATAACGATTTCTATATTGGAAAGAATGCAGATGTAGTAATAATTGCAGGATGTGGAATACACAACGACCATCACAAAGATTCACAACATGATGGAATTCATAGATTCTTTTTAGAAGAAGGAGCAAGAGTAAAATATATAGAAAAACATTATGGAGAAGGCTCTGGAAAAGGAAAAAGAATTTTAAATCCAGTAACAGAAGTAACATTAAAAGATGGAAGTTATATGGAAATGGAAACAGTTCAAATAAAAGGTGTAGACTCAACAATAAGAACAACAAAAGGAATACTTGGAAAAGATACAAATTTAGTAATATCAGAAAAAATAATGACACATGGAAAACAAAGTGCAACAACATCATTTGAAGTTGAACTAAATGGAGAAAATGCAAGTACACATGTTACATCAAGATCTGTAGCAGTTGATAAATCAGTACAAGAATTTAAATCGAATGTAAAGGGAAATTCAAAATGTTTTGGACATGTAGAATGTGATGCAATAATAAAAGATAGTGCAAAAGTAATAGCAATACCAGAAATTATAGCAAATAATGTAGAAGCAAACCTAATACACGAAGCAGCAATTGGAAAAATTGCAGGAGAACAACTAATAAAACTAATGACATTAGGATTAAATGAAAAAGAAGCAGAAGAACAAATAATACAAGGATTTTTAAAATAGAATACAAGGGGATGAATTTATCCCCTTACCTTAAATATTGGGGTGTCGCCAAGCGGTAAGGCATCGGACTCTGACTCCGACATCTCGTAGGTTCGAATCCTACCACCCCAGCCCTGGCATGCGGCGGTTCGAATCCTCCCACCCCAGCCAAAATAAAGACTAGTTATGGCGAAAGCTATAACTAGTCTTTATTTTGGCTTAGATAGGAGGATTCGAAAAGGACGTGCCCGAAACAATCTGTTCGAACTACAGATACAAAAATCAATCAGTAAAATGGTTGATTTTTTGTTTGCGAAAAAATCATCCTAAATTGTAAAATGAAAGATTTTTTGAAAAAATAATGACTAAATAAATATGTTATGTTATAATTAATAGTGTTTACAGTATTAAATATGAATTTTGAGAAAAATAAATAATAATTATTCAAGGAGGTTTTAATTATGGATGAAAATATTAAATTAGAAGATGAAGAATTATTATTTGTCGGTATTAACCCAGAACCAAGAATTAAAGTGTTAAATGATATGGGAATTTTTACAGTACAAGATTTTTTAGATGTTGATGAAACAGTCTTATCAGAATTAAAAAATAATGGTAATACTAAAAATCCTTTTATAGTTTATCAACAAATATTAAAATATAAATATCGTGAACAAAAAATGGACAGAGATATATATCTTGATAGAGAATATCGCAAAATTCCTAATGTTTATTCAGTTTTAACAAGTGCACCAAGTGATTCTAAGAAATCTGTTTTAGAAGATGAAAATATTTATTTTGCATTGAAAGATTTAGGCCTTTTTGATAGGGCTAAAGGGAGAGGCAGATACTTTGATAAACTTTATGATTACGACCAAATTTCAATGATGGATGCTATAAAGCTAATATCACAAGAAGTTCCTAAATATAAAAAATTATGTGATTTTTATATCGAATATTATGAAAAAGAAATTAAAAAAAGCACTGAATTAACTTCTGAAGATAAAACACCAGAAGAATTAGAAAATATGTCAGGGGAAGAATTACAACAAATAATTGCCAATAATGACCAAACAATTGAAGAAAATAATGTGGCTATAAAGAAAGCATTAGTACAAAGAATACTTGCTCAACAAAAAACTATATCTGAACAACAATCAGAAATAGATAAATTAAGTAGTCAAAAGAAAGAACTATAAAATAATATCATACAAATAAAATATTTTTACTAAAATAACAAAATTATTTAGTAGAGGAGGCAAAAACTTGGAAGATAAAAGATTTAAAACTTTAGATGAATATGATGATGAACTTGATAAAATTTATGAAGATGAAGGTACTTATATTGACATTTTAGATTTCCTTAGAGAAAAAAAACAAGAAGCAATAGAAACAGGAGACCAGATGTTGAGTGATCATATTGAAACAATATACAAAGAGGCATATGAAAGAAGAAAGGAAATGCAAAGGATAGCAGAAGAGAGACACTACCAATATGATTCAAATGGTTTTAATTATTATGGAATTCATAGAGACACTGGTACTGAGTACGATGAGCAGGGATATGATAGAAATGGTTTTGACGATTGTGGAAAACATAAAATTACGGGTGATTTCTATGATGAACAGGGATACAATAACAGAGGTTTTAATGAAGATGGCTGGGATAGAGATGGAATATATAAAGCAACAGGAACTATATATGATTTTAATGGATATAAGGTAGATGGGTACAATGAAGAAGGATATGATAGAGAAGGCTTTGACAAAGAAGGAATTCATAAAGATACAAAAACCATGTATAATGAAGATGGTTGGACTAAAAAAGGAATAAATAAAAACACGGGTACCAAATATAACGAACAGGGATATGATAAAGATGGATATGATGAACAAGGATTTAATGAGAAAGGATGGAACAGAGAAGGAATAAACAAAGCAACAGGTACTGAATATGATGAACATGGTTACGACAGATGGAGACGTGATTCTTGGGGATATACCATAAGTGGTTATGATGAAGATGGATATAATAGAGATGGTTATAACAGCTGGGGTGAAAATCGTAATGGTGAATATAATGAGTATTACGATGAGAGACTTAAAAGTTCACCAATTGATGAAACACCAAATAGAACTAAAGAACCAGAAGAATTAGAAACTATGTCAGAAGATGAATTACAACAACTAATTGCCAATAATGACCAAACAATTGAAGAAAATAATACAGCAATAAAAAAGAAAAAGGCATTAATAGAAAAGGTTCTTGCTCAACAAGAAACTATAGCTGAACAGGAAACAGAAATAAATAGATTAAATATACAAAAGAAGGAGTTATAAAAATGAATAATAACGGATTAATAGAATATAAAGAAAGTTTTATAACGAAAATAAGAAAATTCTTTAAAAGAATATTTGGTAAAAAAGATAATCAAGATAGTAGCATACAAGAGCAAATTAATGTAAATATTAGTGAATCTGTTAACGAAGAAAAGAAAGATAGCTTTAAAACTGAATTAATTGTGGATGATAAAAACATAAATAATATAATAGAAAAAAAGAATTTCTTACAAGAAATAGAAGGTAATGAAGAAAAGCTAAATATGCTATCAATAGATAGATTGCAAAAATTAGAAAAGTATTATGATAATATTATTGCTGAAAATGATAAAAAAATAAAAAAACTAAAAGCTAGTGCATAATGCTTAATAAATCAAAAACTCTAGACTTATTCTAGAGTTTTATTAAAAGGAGTAAAAAATATGGATTTAAGAGAATTGGAACAAGAAATAAATACCATCAAGCAAAGAAACAAAAGGGTAGAACTAGATAAAAAATGGGAAACAAGTGGAACAAGAAAAATTTGTATATGTATATTAACTTATATTGTAGTTGTTATATACTCATATATAGTAAAAAATTATGATAATATTTTTTTGAGTTCTTTAGTTCCTGTAATACGGATTTACATTATCTACTTTATCATTAAAATACATAAGGAAAATTTGGGAAAGAAATATTAATAAATAGTATTGTAAAATCATATTATTTATGATAGATTATATTTAAATAAAACAGACTGATATTTATATAAATAATAATAAGCTCCAAAAGTTGTAAATAACTTAAACAACGGAGCCAAAATAAAAAAATTACTAATGTAAAATATTGACAATAAATGCCTGCGAAAATATTGCTTTTATTTTTATGTTATGATAATATTTGTGTGTAGTTTATTAACTAAAGAAAAAAGAGGAATGTTAGATTATTCAGATTTTCTAAAGGATCTTGAAGAAAGAAATAAACAATAAAAAATATGTTAAAATAAATGTTGATATGTGACAATAAGCGTAAATTCAGGTGAGAATTTGCGCTTATTTTTTTATTATGACTAGTTGAATTTTAAGAAATTTAATGATAAACTACTTAATAAAGAGCGAAAGCTCAAATTATTTATTACAGGAGGATAATAGGCATGAAAGTAACTTTGGAAGATGGTCGGGAAATATTAACCATAAGAGCTGATGAGGAGGAAAAAAACCTCACAAAGGAAGAAGCTTTAGAAATAGTTAAAAAATATATTTCCAATCGAGAAAAAGAAAGAAAAGCTAAAAAAGCTTTAGAAAATGTGTTAAATTAATTGACAAAATCCAAAGCTAAAAAACAAGGAAAGCACTTGAATAAGTGCTTTCCTTGTTTTTGTTGAATAGGAATAAATATTTAATACTTTTTTATTGCTTTTTAAATTTAATGTGATAAAATAAGTATGAAAAGTATAACAAATCATACAAGGAGGGTTTTTTATGAATAAAGATAAATATGTTGGAATTAGCAAAGTGGGAGAAAAAGGACAGATAGTTATTCCAAAAGAAGCAAGAGATATGTTTGATATAAAACCAGGAGATTCGGTAGTGGTTTTATGTGATAAGAAAAAAGGAATGGCAATAGTTAAAGCTAATGTGTTAGAAGAAAGTATTGATAAATTTATTCCGAAAGGAGACAAATAATATGAATGCAATTGAAATAAAAAAATTAACAAAAAAATTTAAAGACAAAGTTGCAGTAGATAATATTAACTTGGAAGTAAAAGAGGGAGAACTGTTTGCTTTATTAGGAACTAATGGCGCTGGAAAAACTACAACAATAAAAATGATGTCAACATTAATAATGCCAACAGATGGAGAAATAAAGGTATTAGGATATGATACAAAAAAAGACTATATGAAAATTAGAGAAAAATTAAATGTTTCACCACAAGAAACAGCAATTGCTCCTAATTTATCAGTTAAAGAAAACTTAGAATTTATGGCAGGAGTATATAAAATTAAAGACAAAGATATAAAAATAAATGAACTAATAAAAATGTTTAAATTAGAGAAGTATTAAAGCAAAAAGCAAAAACATTATCAGGAGGATGGCAAAGAAAAGTTTCAATAGCAATAGCACTAATAAACAATCCACAAATATTATTTTTAGATGAACCTACTTTAGGACTAGATGTTATTGCAAGAAAAGAATTATGGAAAATAATAGAAAGTTTAAAAGGAAAAGTTACTATAATACTAACAACACACTATATGGAAGAAGCAGAAAGCTTATCAGATAGAATTGCAATAATGAATAAAGGAAATATAGTTCAAATAGGAACAGCAAAAGAACTTATAGAAAAAACAGGAGCAAAAAACTTTGAAGATGCTTTTGTAAAAATTGCTACTGGAGGTGAATTGTAATGAGAACATTGAATTTTGCCAAGAGAAATTTTAAAGAAATTATAAGAGATCCATTAAGCATTATTTTTGCAATAGTTTTGCCATTATTTTTACTATTTATATTTCAACAATTTAAAATACCAAATGATGCATATAAACTAGAAAACTTCACACCAGGAATTATGATATTTAGTTTTTCATTTATTACACTTTTTACAGCTATGCTAATTTCAAAAGATAGAACAACATCACTGCTTACACGATTAGGAATAAGGCCGATGAAGCCAATAGAATATATATTAGGGTATATGATTTCATTTATACCGATCATTTTATTACAAGATATATTATTATTTATAATAGCAATATTTTTAGGATTACAATTTAGCATAAATATTATCTGGACAGTTTTAGCATCAATTATAATAGCAGTACTATTTATTGCAATGGGAATACTAATAGGAAGTTTAGTTTCAGATAAAGCAGCATCAGGAGTTTCAAGCATAATAATTCAATTAGTATGCTTTACAAGTGGTATGTATTTTCCAAAAGAAATGTTAGGAGATACATATGCAAAAATCTGTGAGTTTTTACCATTTGACTCTGCATTAACAATTACAAAAGGAATTTTAAATAATAATATAGAAACAATAACAACACAAAATATAATTGTATTTTGTATATATACAATTATAATACTAGCATTAGCAACAAGAATGTTTAGAAAAAATGAAAAGTGACAATAAATAGTATTGACATGAAGAAGAATGACATATAAAAAAATAGATGTAGGGGCAGGCCCTGTGTCTGCAAAAAAAGCTGTATGAGTCGCCGTCCTAGACGACTCGCACTGCGAATAAATTAATAAAACAAAAGGAGAAACACAAATGATAAACTGTGTAACCGTTGGGATCGTAGCACACACAAAAGCTAATCTAATAAAAAATGAAGGAATAAATATAGACGGTATTCCATCAATAATATGGGGAGAAAAAAGTAGTAAAGTCTTTATAGCAGTACATGGAAATATGTCTAATAAAGAAGATGAAGTTATAAAAATCCTAATATTGGGATTACTATAAATATGTTAAAGATAATCCTATAATTAATCGGAATAAAAAAACATATATCTTATATGGAAATAAAGACAATATGCAAAACGAAGATATAATCAAAAACTTTTCAAATAAATTTAATTGCGATTTAACTATACTAGAAAATGGAGAGCACTATTTTCATACGGAAGAACAGCTAAAATTTTACAAAGAATGGCTAGAGAAATTGTAATTTATGTGAGGTGTAAAAAATTTGTGATATTATAAAAATTAGAAAAATAGTAAGTTGTTAAGTAGGTGATGTAATGAAAAAGTTGAATTCAAATCATTTAAAAGTAATAGCAATTATAGCAATGACAATTGATCATATTGCAGATTTAATTTACCCAGGAATGCCTAATAATATAATCTCAAATATATTACATATAATTGGTAGACTAACTGCACCTATTATGTTTTTCTTTATTTGTGAAGGTTTTTATTATACTAAAAACTTAAAAAAATATATTTTAAGATTATTTATTTTTGCAATAATATCTCATTTTGCATATTGCTTTGCCTTTGGAATAAATTATATGCCATTTAGTTCAGGAAATATTTTTAATCAAACAAGTATTATGTGGCCTCTTGCTTGGTCAGTAGTTGCTCTTTATATTATAAATTACAAAACTAATTTAAAAGAATGGCAAAAATGGTTACTAGTTATTTTAATAAACATTATAACTTTTTCATCTGATTGGAGTTGTATAGCAGTAATGGCAATTTTATCTATGTATTCCAATAGAGGCAATTTAAAAAAGCAAATTATAAGTATGAGTTTTTGGATTATAATTTATGCAGTTATTTCATATTTATTTGTAAGTAAAACATATGGATTAATTACATTAGCAGTTATATTAGCATATCCATTATTAAATTTTTATAATGGAGAAAAAGGCAAACTAAACTGGATGAAATGGTTCTTTTACTTATATTATCCACTACATTTAGTCATTATAGGAATATTAAGAATAACAATATATGGAAATATACCATTATTATTTAATTGATAATGTAGATATTGTTTACAATTATAATAATACTATAAAAGAAAAAATGGATCACTTTATTAAAAAATTCCCAAGTAATATAGAATACTTTAATGTTAGAGATTTAGAATTAATAAATTACTGGGTAAACAATGTAGGAAAAAATGAAACTGAATCTTTAGATATGTTTTCAGGAGAACTAAAATCATATTTAAATTACAAAAATATGGACTTTTATGTTGATAATAGAGCAGGAGAGAACAGTCCTTTCTATACATTAAGATTAGGTATAGCAGTATTTAAATATGACAATGTTATATACCATATAGATGATGCTCTAGGAACACAAGCAGAACGTGTAATTTATGTGCCAAGTGAAACAGGCAATACAAAAGAAGAACTAATGAGTGCTGCTCAAAAAAGAATTGATGAATATTTAGGGAAAAAAGGAGTAGTTACAAGTGTATTAAAAAAGAAAAATAAAGTTAAATAGTATTAATAAAAAACAGATAGCTAGCATTGCTAACTATCTGTTTTTGTGATATAAATCATATTAAGAATTAATTTATAAGGAGGTATTTTTGAGAAAATTAAGATTGGATCTCGTAGTAATCTAAAAGAAAGATTATGAGGAGGTAAAAAAATGAATATAGAAGATTATGGTTTTAAAAAAGAAAATTATATAATAAATGGAGCAGGAACACCTGCACGAATAATAACAACATATAGGGACAGATACGAAATTGTATGTAACAAAGGAAAGACATTTGCTAGACTAAAAAAAAGAAGCTATTATGATAATCCAAATTCAATATATCCTACAATAGGAGATTTTGTTTTAATAGAATGGAATGACTTAGGTGATAGCTTAATTTTAGAAACACTAAAAAGAGAAAGCTCATTTTCAAGAGCTTCTGCTTCAGCAGATAGAAATCATGAGCTACATAAACAACATGAACAGCTAATTGCAGCAAATTTTGACTATGTATTTATAATGCAATCTTTAAATGATAATTTTAATATAAGAAGAACAGAGAATTACTAATGTTACCAAATGGAACAATGATAATTGATACACCAGGAATGAGAGAACTTGGAATGTGGGATTGTGAAGAAGGACTTGATAAAACTTTTAAAGATGTAGAACAATTTTTGGGTACTTGTAAATTTTCAGACTGTACACATACAAATGAGCCAGGTTGCAGAATACTAGAAGCAATAAAAAATGGAGAACTATCTCAAGAAAGATACAATTCTTATTTAAAATTAAAAAATGAAGCAAAATATAATAGTGACAGCGAAGCGTATTTAAAAGAAAAAAGAGATAAATTCAAAGAAATTTCTAAAATAAACAAGAAAAATAAAAATATCGGTTTGGGGAAATAAAAAATGGAAAAAGCTAAAACAAACAAAATATTTGATCTAGGAATTGATTTTTCAAATAAGAAACCAATAGAAATAGCAAGAGATATATTTATATTTTTTATAACTTTTTGCATTTTTGGCTGGATATTTGAAGTACTTCTTTTTATAATAGAAGATCATATTATTGTGAACAGAGGAGTATTATTTGGACCATGGCTTCCAATATATGGGGTTGGAGGTATGGTAATTACATTACTATTTTTTAGAACAAAAAACAAACAAATAAGATTAAAAAGAATTAATATTAGGCCAGTAATTATATATTTAGAATCATGCATATTTGCAACAATGGTTGAGTTAGTATCTACATATATTATGGATTTTACTGGCGGAAATTTTAAAAATCTTTGGGATTATAGCAATGAATTTTTAAATTTTCAGGGACGAATTGCTTTAATACCAGATTTAAAGTTTGGGTTTGCTGCACTATTTGCTATTTATATAGTACAACCTGTTTTAAAAAGTGTTATAGAAAGTAAAAAGCAAAAAACTCTTAATATTTTTACAATTTGTATATTTATATTGTTCATAACAGATGTTATCGCAAGAATATGGCTAGGAAATAATTTTATAAGAGAACAAAATGGATTAGAATTGCCCTTTGGTCTTGCCAATATAAAGCATTAAAAAGAAGGTGATTTAAAAGAAACAATTAAAAACAGGAACATTTCTAATAATTTTAGGTAATATATTATATTTAGAAAAAATAATATAAACTTTTAAGTAAAACTTGATTAAATAATACAAAGAACATATAATAGTATTGCTTTAATAATTATAGATGATATTGATGGAAATTTGCAATGTATAAAATCTATTAATATTATAGAGATTTATACTAAAAGCAATTTACATATATTTAAAAAATGAATATTTAGACTTAAATATCGTTTTATTTACATTAAGGGGTTATAGAAATGAATATAGTAGTTCAAAAATATGGAGGCAGTTCTGTAGCAGATGGTCCTGGTTTGAATAATGTTTGTAAACATATAATTCGGGGCTAAAGAAAAAGGAAAAGGAGTTGTAGTCGTAGTATCAGCACAAGGGAATATGACAGATGAATTATTAAAAGAGAAAGGAGAAATTTCAACAAAAGAGAATTTAAGAGAGCAAGATGTTTTATTAGCAACTGGAGAACAAATTACTATAGCAAAATTATCAATGTGTTTAAGTGATTTGGGATATAAGGCAATATCTCTTCTTGGTTGGCAAGTTCCAATAATTACTGATTCTAATTATGGAGATGCTAATGTTATAGATATAAAAACTGATAGAATACTAAAAGAATTAAAAGAAGAAAAAATTGTAATAATTGCAGGATTTCAAGGGGTAACTAGAGATAATAATATAACAACATTAGGAAGACGGAGGCTCTGACACTACTGCAATAGCTTTAGCTAAGGCACTTGGATTAAAAGAATGTGAAATATTTAAAGATGTAGACGGAATTTATTCAGAAGATCCAAACAAAAACAAAAGTGCAATAAAATACAAAAAGATATCATATAATAAAATGATAGAGATGGCAGAAGATGGGGCAAGAGTATTGCACTGCAAATGCGTAAAAATGGCTAAAAAAGAAAATATTAAGATAATAGTAAAATCTACTTTTAATTTTGATAGTATAGGAACAGTAATATATGAAGAAGGAGAGATAAAATGATGATAAGAATTGGAATAATAGGATATGGAAATTTAGGTAAAGGGGTGGAACTTGCAATCTTAAATAATAATGATATGGAACTAAAAGCAATATTCACAAGAAGAGACCCCGACAATATAAAAACAATAACAAATGTAAAAGTAAATTCAATTGAAGAGATAGAAAATTGGAAAGATAAAATAGATGTTATGATTTTGTGTGGAGGATCAGCGAAGGATTTACCAGTTCAAACACCAAAATTTGCGTCAATGTTTAATGTAATAGATAGTTTTGATACACATGCAAAAATACCAGAACATTTTAGGAATGTAAATGAAAATGCAAAACTATCTAAAAAAATAGCTTTAATTTCATGTGGATGGGATCCAGGAATTTTTTCATTAAATAGATTGTTATCGGAATGTTATTTACCAAAAGGGAATACATATACATTTTGGGGGAAAGGAGTAAGCCAAGGACATTCTGATGCGATAAGACAAATAGAAGGAGTTAAAGATGCAAAACAGTACACAATACCAATAGAAAAAACAATCGAAAAAGTGAGAAATGGAGAAAATCCAGAATTAACAGCTAAAGAAAAGCATATAAGAGAGTGCTTTGTTGTTCTAGAAGAAAATGCAGACAAAGAAGAAATAAAAAAAGAAATAATAAATATGCCAAATTATTTTGCAGATTATGATACAATTGTAAATTTTGTATCAGATAAAGAGTTAAGAGAAAACCATAATACAATGCCACATGGTGGATTTGTAATAAGAAGCGGAAAAACAGGGAAAAATAATGATTCGAATGAGATAATAGAATATTCTTTAAAATTAGATTCTAATCCGGAATTCACAGCAAGTGTATTAGTAGCATATGCTAGAGCTGTATATAAACTATATCAAAAAGGTGAATATGGAGCTATTACCATTTTTGATATACCACCAGCATTACTCTCAACTAAAACACAAGAAGAATTGTTAAAAGACATATTATAAAGGAGGAGAGGATAGAATGAAAAAAATAATATTTAAAGGTTGTGGAACAGCTATTGTAACTCCATTTACAAAAAACGGTGTTAATTTTGATGAATTTAGAAAATTAATTGAGTATCAAATTAAAGAAGGAGTAGATGCAATAATTGTTTGTGGCACTACAGGTGAATCTTCAGCAATGTCTATGCAAGAAAAAAAAGAAACAATAAAATTTGCTATAGATGTGGCAAACAAAAGAATACCAATAATTGCTGGAACAGGAAGTAATTGCACTAAAAATGCAATAGAAATGTCAAAATATGCTGAAAGCGTTGGTGCAGACGCGGTTTTACTAGTGACACCATATTATAATAAAACCACACAAAAAGGATTAGTTGCTCATTATAAAGCTATATCAAGTGAAATAAAGATTCCAATAATATTATATAATGTACCTTCTAGAACAGGTGTTAACATATTACCTAAAACATGTTTGGAACTTTCAAAATTAGATAATATAGTTGCAATAAAAGAAGCAAGTGGAAATATATCACAAGTGGCAGAAATAGCAAATTTATGTAAAGATAATTTAGCAATATATTCTGGAAATGATGACCAAATATTGCCAGTACTTTCGGTTGGAGGTATAGGAGTCGTTTCAGTACTTTCTAACATTATTCCAAGGGATGTACATGACATGGTTTATAATTTTTTAAATGGAAATATAAAAACAGCCATAGAATTACAACTTAATACTTTAGATTTAACATCATGTTTATTTTCGGAAGTAAATCCAATACCAATAAAAGAAGCATATAATATTCTTGGATATGATGTTGGAATTCCGAGATTACCATTAATAAGAATGAGTGATGAAACAAGAGAAAATCTAATCCAAGAAATGAAAAAATACGGATTGATTGAGGTGAAAAAATGAAAATCTTAATTAGCGGAATAGCAGGTAGAATGGGGCAAGAGCTTTTAAAAGAAATAGAAGAAAGTGATGATTTTATTGCTTGCGCCGGATATGATAAAATAAAGTGTAACAATAGAATACCAGTATATGACAACATAGAAAAAATAAAAGAAAAACCAGATGTAATAATAGATTTTTCTAATCCTAGTGCTACATTTAATATTTTAAAATATGCAAAGGAAAATATAATACCAATAGTAATAGCAACAACAGGATTTAATGATAGTGAGACAAAAATAATAAATGAAGAATATGCAAAATTAATTCCTATTTTCAAATCAAACAATATGTCTTATGAGATTAGTTTAATGAGTGAAATTATATCAAATTTAGCAACTAAACTTAAAGAGGCAGATATTGAAATAATAGAAACACATCATAGGAATAAAATAGATAGTCCAAGTGGAACAGCATTAATGCTTGCTGATTCTATAAATGAGACATTAGGAAACAAGTTAGAATATGTATATGATAGACATGATAAGAAAAATAAACGTAGTAATACTGAAATAGGAATTCATTCCGTTAGAGGAGGAACGGAAGTTGGAAAGCACAGCGTAATATTTTTTAGTGAGGATGAAAGCTTAGAAATAACACACAATGTAACATCAAGAAGAATATTTGCAAGAGGTGCTTTAAAGGCAGCTAAATATATTATTAATAAAAAATCAGGAATGTATAATATGAAAGATTTATTAAAGGAAGAAGAAAAATATGAAAAATAAAAAATTAGCAATAATCGGTGCTACTGGTTTAGTAGGGCAGACTGTTTTAAAAGTATTGGAAGAAAAAAATATTCCTAATTTTGAATATGAACTTTTTGCATCTAAAAAATCACAAGGCAAAAAAGTTAGATTCATGAAAAGAGAATATGAAATAAAAGAATTAACAAAGGAAACATTCAATAAAAAATTTGATTATGCAATATTTGTGGCTGGTGCCAAAGTATCAAAAGAATATGTGCCAATTGCAGTTCAAAATGGTACAATTGTAATAGACAACAGTAGTTATTTTAGAATGAACAAAGATGTACCGCTAGTAGTTCCAGAAGTAAATGCTAAAGATATAAAGAAACATAAAGGCATTATAGCTAATCCAAACTGCTCAACTATACAAGCAGTAGTTGCATTAAAACCATTAAATGATGAATATAAAATAAAAAGAATAGTGTATTCTACATATCAAGCAGTATCAGGGGCAGGAAGTAAAGGCGTAAAGGACTTAGAAAACACATTAAAAGGATTGAAAAATCAAAAATTTCCATATGTAATTGCAAATAATTGCATACCTCAAATAGACTCATTTACAGAGGATGGATATACTAAAGAGGAATTAAAAATGATAAATGAAACAAGGAAAATTTTAGATAATCCCAAAATGAGAATAACTGCTACAACGGTAAGAGTCCCAGTTTTAAATTCACATTCTGAATCAATAAATGTTGAATTTGAAAAAGAAATAGATATAAATAAAATAAAGGAATTATTATCAAATAGTCCGTCGATTATAGTTCAAGACGATATAAAAAATGGAATATATCCATTAGCCATAAATTCAACAGGAACAGACGAGGTATATATTGGAAGAATAAGGAGAGATTATAGCGTTAAATCTGGAATAAATATGTGGGTAGTGGCAGACAATATAAGAAAAGGTGCTGCAACTAATGCTATTCAAATACTAGAAAAATTAATATAAATAAACAAAGAAAAACATTTAAAAATCTTGATTAATAGAGAAAAAAACAATATAATGTATGCGTAATAAAATTTTAAAGGAGGAAAACCTATGAAAGAGTTTTTTAAGCATTATGGTCAGACAGTAATATTGCTACTTTCTATAATTATAGGGGCAATAATAGGTTTAATATGGAAGGAAGGTGCAACAGTTTTAAGTCCATTTGGAGACATTTTCTTAAACTTGATGTTCGTTATAATAGTACCATTGGTATTCTTAACAATAAGTACATCAATTGCAAGAATAGAACAGCCAAAGCGTTTAGGCAAAATAATGGGTTCAATAGTTTTAGTAATTGTAATAACATCAATTATTGCAGTTTTAGTAGGACTATTAAGTACATTTTTTGTTAAACTTGTGAATGTAGAAGATGGCAAAGCTATACTAGAATCATTAGAAAATAGCAGTGAAGAAGTAGCTACAGAAGAAACAGAAGAATTAAACATACTTGAAAGAACAGTATCTGCAATAACAGTTTCAGATTTTAGTGGATTACTTTCAAAAAATAATCTAATAGCGCTTGTTATATTCTCAATACTATTCGGATGTGCAATTAAGATGTCTGGTGAAAAAGGAAAACCAGTTCAAGATTTTCTTGAATCAGCAACTACTATAATAATGAATTTATTAAATATTGTTATGTATTATGCTCCAATAGGATTAGGATGCTATTTTGCAGCATTAGTTGGAAGCTTTGGAGCAAACATTGCTTTAGGATATGCAAAAACATTTATTATATATTTAGTAGTATCAGTTTTATACTATTTTATAATGTATACAGTTTATGCATTTATTGCAGGTAAGAAAAAAGGCGTTAAAATATTTTGGAAAAATGCAATACCACCTACAGTAACAGCACTTGCAACATGTTCAAGCGCTGCTTCAATACCAGTAAATATGGAAGCTACAAGTAACATGGGAATATCAAGTGATATAGCAGAAACATCAATACCACTAGGAACAAACTTACATAAAGACGGAAGTATAATTGGATCAGTATTTAAAGTTATGTTTTTAGTTTGCTTATTTGGAACAAATATAGCAACATTTGGTGGAGCTATGCAAATATTATTAGTTTCATTAGTAGCTACATTATTAGTTACAGCAGTTCCAATTGGTGGAGGAACAATATCAGAAATGATGATATTAAGCATGATGGGATATCCAGTAGCAGCATTACCAATACTTACAATAATAGCAACAATTATAGATTGCCCAGCAACAGTATTAAATGTTGTTGGAAATACAAGTTCAGCAATGCTTGTATCAAGAATAGTAGATGGCAAAGATTGCTTAAAAGAAGAAAAATAATAATTGAATATATAAATAAAAATAGAAAGTTACATTGTAACTTTCTATTTTTTCCTTTTAAATTTTAATGTTGACCACAAAATAATTGCAAGTTGAGCAGGAATGCCCAATATAAACAATTGCCAAAGGTTAAACTTAATCAAACACAAATATATACACGCTAATATACTCCAAACAAAAAACGAAACTATAATATAATTATTTCTTTTGTTTCCCCAAAGACTATTAAAAATTAAAAACATAAGTATTGTTAGAGGAACACTAATATAAAATACATACCACACATAAATACCTTTAAAGATTGAAACTAAACTAAAAACTATTGTTGATATAATCCATATAGGACAAGCAGATAGTAAAGAAAGAGAAACTTTATTAAGACTGCTTGATTTAATTTTGTTTTCTATTACAATCAATTTTTCGTTTTCTAAGTGCTCATTTAAAAGATAATCTATAGTTACTCCAAAAAAATCTGCAATTTGTTTTAGAACTACAACATCTGGAATAGATTCTGCTCTTTCCCATTTTGATATTGCTTTATCAGAATAATTAAGTTCTTTTGCAAATTCTAACTGTGTTAAATTTTTTGATTTTCGAAGATTTGTTATGTTATTTGCGATAATTCGCTTTAAATCATTCATAAAGCTACACTCTCCCAACAATTCTACTGACGGTAGAATTGGAAATTAAATACTCTACCAGTATAGCATAAAAGTGTAGAAATAGCAATACCAACAAATTCTTGACTTGCTTAATAAAATGGTGCTAAACTATTGAAAGTGAAAAATACAAAGAACAAATTTGGAGGTAATAAAAAATGAAAAAATTAAACAGCGAAATTTACAAGATTGATGAGATATATAATTTTAGAGATTTGGTAAATCATAGTGCTAGTAAATATTCCAATAATGTAGCATACAAATTTAAGAAAAATTTAGGAAAGCCAAATCAAAAAATAGTAGAAAAAACATATAGTCAAATAAAAGAAGAGATAGAAGCTTTTGGAACAACACTTTTAAAAATGGGACTAGAAAATAAAAAGGTAGCAGTTATAGGAAATAATAGATATGAATGGTGCGTTACTTATTTAACGGTTACAACATCAAATATGGTAATTGTTCCATTGGATAAAGCATTACCAGATGCTGAAATTAAAAGCTTAATAAAAAGAAGTAAAGCAGATGCTGTTGTATATGAGAATAAATATAGTAAAGTTTTTGAAGAAATAAAACAAGAAGATACATCTTTGCAATATTTTATAAATATGGACTTAAACAAAGAAAAAGATGGTATATTATCTTTTAATGAATTAGTAGAAAAAGGAAAAGAAGAAAGAAAAAACGGAAACAAAGCATATGATGAAGTAAAAATAGATAATGAGAAAATGAGTGTTTTAATATTCACATCAGGGACAACAAATACAGCAAAGGGTGTAATGCTTTCTCAAAAAAATATAACATCTAACATAATGGCAATGGCTAAAATGTCAAAAATGTATCCAAATGATGTATTATTATCTTTCTTGCCATTACATCATACTTTTGAATGTACAATCACATTTCTATATGGATTTTATAGTGGAGCAACAGTTGCTTTTTGTGATGGATTAAAATATATTGCAAAAAACTTACAAGAATATCATATTAGTGTATTTGTAGCAGTACCTTTAGTGCTAGAAACAATATATAAAAAGATACAAAAAGGAATAAAGGATCAAGGCAAAGAAAAAGTTGTAAATACAATGAGCAAAATTGCAAACTTTTTATTAAAATTCCATATTGATATAAGAAGAAAAGTGTTTAAATCAGTTTTAAACCAATTAGGAGGAAATTTAAGAATAGCTTACTTTGGAGCAGCTGCGATGGATAAAAACGTAATAGAAGGATACAACAATTTTGGAATAGATACTGTACAAGGATATGGACTAACAGAAACATCTCCATTAGTTGCAGCAGAAACAGACAAAGAACACTGTCCAGGAAGCGTTGGAATGGCTCCATTCAATATTCAAATAAGACTAGAAGATGTTGATGAAAATGGTGTAGGAGAAATAGTTACAAAAGGACCTAATGTAATGCTTGGCTATTATGAAGACGAAGCAGCAACAAAAGAGGTTTTAAAAGATGGATGGTTCCATACAGGAGATTTAGGATATTACAATAAGGATGGATACTTATTTATAACAGGAAGAAAAAAAGAAGTTATAGTACTAAAAAATGGAGAAAATGTTTTCCCAAGCGATATAGAATTTTTAGTAAATAAATTACCTTATGTAAAAGAAAGTATGTTGTTCCCAAGAGAAAACTCAAAAGGAGAAATTGCTTTGGGAATAAAAGTAGTATATGATGAAAATGAGATAAAATCTCATTTTGGAGACAAAACAGAAAAAGAATATAAAGACTTAGTATGGGAAGATATTAAAGAAATAAACAAAAATCTATCACAATTCAAAAGAATAAAAGAATTGATTCTAACAAAAGAAGAATTAGAAAAAACAACAACACAAAAAATAAAAAGATTTAAAGAAATAGAAAAAATATTAAAAAAGTAAACTAAAAGCAAGGAATTAAAATTCCTTGCTTTATATATACAGAGGGGTTGTATTAAATAAATATTAACACATTACAATATAATTATAACACAGTTTACATAAAAACGCAAATTGCAATTTATTTAATAAATTTAAAAAAACCCTTTTCTTTATATAATCATGTATGATAGAATAATAACGAAAATTTAAAGGAGTGTGTTTTATGAAAGACATAGCATATAAAAGAGTACTATTAAAGCTAAGCGGAGAAGCTTTGGCTGGAGAAAGAAAAAATGGAGTAGATGCAGAAACTTTAGGAAAAATATGTGACAAAATAAAAGAAATAGTAGATATGGGAGTAGAAGTATCAATAGTAGTTGGAGGAGGAAACTTCTGGAGAGGAAGATATGGACATCAAATGGAAAGAACAACATCAGACTATATGGGAATGCTTGCAACAACAATTAATGGATTAGCTCTTCAAGATGCATTAGAAGCAAGAGGAATATACACAAGACTTCAAACTGCAATTGAAATGAGAGAAATAGCAGAACCATACATAAAAAGAAAAGCAATAAAACATTTAGAAAGAGGAAGAGTAGTAATATTCTCTTGTGGTACAGGAAATCCATACTTCTCAACAGACACAGGAGCAGCACTAAGGGCAGCAGAAACAGATTCAGAAGTAATATTACTTGCAAAAACAATTGATGGAGTATATTCAGCAGATCCAAAAGAAGATCCAAATGCAATAAAATATGACGAAATATCATATTTAGATATATTAAATCAAGACTTAAAAGTAATGGACTCAACAGCAACATCACTTTGCAAAGATAACCATATACCATTAGTAGTATTTGGAATAGATGACCCTGAAAATATAGTACGTATTATAAAGGGCGAGAAAATAGGAACAATAGTAAAATAAAGGAGAGAATTTTATGGAATTAAATCATATTGAAGAAAAAATGAATAAAACAATTAGTGTTTTACAAGAAAACTTTTCAGAAGTAAGAGCAGGTAGAGCAAATCCTGCAATATTAAATAAAATAAGAGTAGACTATTATGGAACACCAACACCAATTAATCAAGTAGCAGGAATATCAGTTCCAGAAGCAAGATTAATAGTAATACAACCATGGGATATAAGCTTATTAAAAGAAATAGAGAAAGAAATCTTAAAAGAAGAAATAGGAATAAATCCAAATAATGATGGAAAAGTTATTCGTTTAGCTTTCCCAGAACTAAATGAAGAAAGAAGAAAAGAACTAGTAAAAGAAGTTAAAAAAATGGCTGAAGACTCAAAAGTATCAATTCGTTCAATAAGAAGAGAAGCTATGGATGAAGCAAAAAAACTACAAAAAGATAACCAAATGACAGAAGATGAATTAAAAGGAGCAGAAGACAAAATACAAAAATTAACAGACAATAAAATAGCAGAAATAGATAAAATATTAGCAGAAAAAGAAAAAGAAATAATGAGTGTATAATAAATTAATTCACTTATAACAAAAGATAAAATATAAAAAGAACAAAATGGATTTTACGCCTTTTGTTCTTGCCGATTTGAGTTTCCAAATGAAATGGGAAAATCTCAAAGGTAATAACGATTATAAAAATAAAAATACAGAAAAAAGTGCTTTTGTTAAAAAGCACTTTTTGCATTTTGTGAACCAAAAGCAAAAATAAATACTCTAATATGTAGTGGAGGGATGAAATGTCTAATATAAAACAAGCAATGAAAGGTGATAAACAAGCATTTGTTAAAGTAATAGAAGAACACAAGCTCGCTTTATATAAGGTTATGAAAGCTATTTTGCAAAATGAAGATGATGTATGTGATGCAATGCAAGAGACTTTAATTAACATATATAAAAATATAAGTAAATTACAGAGCGAAAGATATTTTAAAACATGGGCAACAAGAATAGCAATAAATGAATGTTATCACATAATTAAAAAACAAAAAGTTAATCAAGATAAAATTGTAAAAATACAAAACAATACTTCAAATGAAGACATGACTTTGAATAAAGAAATAGAAAAAACAGACATAGAAGTAGCAATTTCAAAACTTGATAAAGAACTAAAAATAGTAGTAGTAATGTATTACTATAATAATTTAAAAGTACATGACATAGCAGAAGTACTAGAAATCCCAGCAGGTACAGTAAAAAGCAGATTGAGTAGGGCTAGAGAGAGTTTATATCAAAATTTAAAACCAGAGGAGGTGAATGTTAATGAAGAATAAAGACATAGATAATTTTATTAGAGAAAAAGCAAAAGAAGATCAAAAAATTTCTAAAAGAGCAGAAGACGTGATTAAGAAATTTGAGAAAAATGTAGTACTAGAAGGAGGTGAACAGATGGAAAAAAGAGTAGTTACAATAAGCTTTGGAAAGTTTGTAACAATAGCTGCAAGTTTGGTTATAGTAGGATTCCTTGGAATAAATTTATATGCGCAATCAAATGGAAAGATGAGTGCAATATCTTCAATACAAGCATTATTTAAAAACGAAGCAAGAATAGATCTAGATGAAACAGCCAAAAGCCTATTTGAAAGAGCTTTTTATGCAGTAAAAGAAACAAATATTTACGAGATAGATGCAAATGAACCAAAAATATACAATAAAAATAATATAGTTTATGTAAAAACAATTAAAAAATACAATAGAGATGAATTAAAAGAAAGATATAACACAATTTTTGATGGAGAAGCACTAGATAAAATAGTTGATGAACTATTTTGTGATGTAGACGGAATGACATATCAAATTGCAACATCAGGAAAATCATATTGGATAAAAAACTCAAAAGTGGAGAATATAAAAGAAGAAGATGAAGAAATAACATATAAGGTAACTTATGAAGAAGAATGTGCTGAAACTACAAAAACAAAAACATGCGTGATGAAAATAAGAAAAGAAGATGATGGCTACAAAATAGTAGAGACAGAAGATTTAAATGTACTTGGAGAAAATAGCAAACAAACAGAAATTACAGAAGATACAAATTCAAAGGAAGACGAAAAAATAACAGAAGATACTGCTAAGAATAATACAAATGGTGGTTCAAATGATAGTAATGCAATTGCAACAAATTTGTGTGGAGATGTAAATTGTGATGGAATAGTTAACGGAAAAGATTTAATTGCATTGCAAAAATACCTACAAGGAAACAAGACTCTGTCAGAGCAAGGTAAAGAAAATGCTGATACGAATGATGATGGAATTGTTGCAGAGGCAGATGTGGAAATTTTAAGACAATACTTAGCGGGAAACTGTGATAGATTACCAAATAGAATTTCAAAAGAGAAATTTATAACTAAAGATATTCCAGGAATGAAAATAAATTATCCAACCAGTTGGAAAGTAACAGAAATAAATAAAAACAAATGGAATAGTCAACCAGGAGAACCATCATGCTCATTTAGTGGAACAGTAAATAATGTAAATGTAACATTAACTGTATATGAACCAACC
This sequence comes from Clostridium sp. CAG:452, assembly GCA_000434035.1. Lineage (GTDB taxonomy): Bacteria > Bacillota > Clostridia > TANB77 > CAG-508 > CAG-452. The sequence continues at coordinate 178,051 of FR893524.1, forward strand.
TTTAATTCAGGAGGATATGAAGAACTATTTAGAAAAGAATGCGAAAAAAATGGAAGACAATACAGCAAAGAAATGTCAGAAGGAGGGTTCAACATTGGTAGCACAGATCCAAACCGTTTGGAATGGAGAGAAGCAACAATTGCAAACAACACTGAGGTGTATTATCATGTAATAGATAGTACTGCAGGTATTGCCGTGAAGATAGAAGCAAAATACGATACTATGGATGGAAGTAGGTTACCTGCATTAAGAGTTGTAGAAGACATGGTTCTTAGTGCAATAATAACATCATATTAAAAACAAAGGAGAGATTTAAATGAAAAAAGGAATAAAATTATCAACAGCCATATTTATATTTGTAATAATAATACTAGTGATAGGGCTAGTATGGATGTATGTTTACTATAACAATCAAAATAATATAGGAAATACTAATACAGAAATAAGCAATAAAGGAAATACAGACAAAAAAATGAATGAAACTGTTTTAAATGCATATGAGAAGTATAGTGATTTATATTGGTTATTCAAGGGAGAAGGTAAAACAGAATATACATGGTATGATGACAAAATAGAAATAAAAGATGGAAAGTTATATGTAAAAGGCAGTGTAGTAGATATTGAAGGAACACCAAAGGCCCTTGTTACATGGGGAGAACAAACTGTACAAAGAATATATGTTTTAACAGAAGAAGGAACAGTATGGAAAACTTCAGTAGTAGAAGGCACAAATGAAAGATTAAATTCTAATTTTGAAAAAATAAACTTGCCAGCCAAGATTCTTGATATGACAGATGGAGGAAATCGCTTAGGAGCTAAGGAACCACCATATTTCTTGTTAGAAACAGGAGAACTAGTAAATGAAGAAGGAAATAAATATGAAGATGCAATCCAAGACTTTGCAACTAGTTTTGGAAATGAGGGAGATAGGATATATGTAAAGAAAGATAATACTATTGTATATTATGATAGAAACAATCACAAATATATTACAATAAAAGATGAAGATGGTAATGATGTAAAGATGAAAAATGCATATGTACAATGGTCATCATTTGATGGAGAGTTAGCAAAAGGAGCAACTGAAAGACTTTTTGTAGTAACTGATGATGGAAAACTATTATATTTTGATGGATATAATACAGCAACAGCTAAAGTATATAAAAAAGCTAAAAATAAAATTGTAAAAAATACAAGAGAAGAAAAACAAGAAAGAGAATATGGAGTTTCAAGAAATAGAATTATAGAATTCACAGATGGAACAAAATTGAAATTACAAGATACTACAGAAAACCTTATGGAAGATTAAATGTTATTTTACTAAAGACTTAAAAGAGATACTTTATGTGTCTCTTTTAAGTCTTTGTTTAAATTCCCTTGACACACTATATATTAAGGTATAAAATTTTAACAAAAAGGGGGACCTCAAAATGGAAAACAAAGGAAAAATAAGTATAAGTTTAGAAACAGCAATTTGCATATTTATAATAGTACTATTGATTATAGCTTTAGTTGGAGTGATATGTTATAACTCTAATAAAGGAGAAAGTAAAACAACAAGTAATGATAATCAAAAAGTAGAAAATGTATTAATAGAAAAGGAAAGCGTAAATAAGGAAAGTGAAAAAGACTACAATGCAGAAGCAGTAAAAAAGATTAGTAAAGAAGGAACAAGGTTTATAATAGATAAAATTGACTCTAAAGGTGACAAATATGAAGTAACAGCGTATATATTAGAAGAAAATAGAAAGACATTTACACAAGAAGGATACAACCAAATTTTAAATGGAAAAGAATTTAACTTTAGAAATAAAGTATGGAAATATGAACCATCAAAAACAACCGAAGGAGAGAATTTTGTACAAGTTAAATCTGGAAATTCACTATTAGCATTACTTTTCGATAAAGAAGATAAAGTATACTTTTTAGAAAATATAGCGGGAGCTAAAACAGGTGGATTAGATGATACTTTAAAAGAAAGTGTAAAATTTGAGCTAGATAAAGAATTCTATTTTGCTGGAGTGTTAGATTCAATATCAGTTGATAATGGAATTTTAAAAATAGAAAGAGAAACTGAGGGGGAAACATTAAAAAAATCAACAATAAATGACTTAAAGAGATGGGTAGAAAACAATTGTGGAGGTTCTTATGACGAACTTCTAGCATTTGCAGTAAATGGAAAAATTGTAGTAATTCAAACCTTATATATGTCATAATAGAAGTTTTATAAATAAAGAAGCTTTTTGAAAATATTTTCAAAAAGCTTTCATTTTTTTTATATAATATGATAGAATAGTATAAATTGAAAAGATATAAAGGGGCAATAATATGGAAAATATAGATATAGATAAAGAAAATTTACCAAAGCATATAGCAATAATAATGGATGGAAACAGAAGATGGGCAAAAGATAGAGAACTTACAACAAGAGATGGACATAAGGCAGGAGCACAAGCATTAGAAGATATATCAAAATTTTGTAACAAAATAGGAATAAAATACTTAACAGTGTATGCGTTCTCAACAGAAAACTGGAAAAGAAGCAAGAAAGAGGTATCTGCATTAATGGCAATACTTAGAATGCGTGTAGATGCATTTATAAAAGAAAAAGATAAACAAAATATACGAATTAAAGTTATAGGAGATATAAAAGGATTAACAAAAAGCTTGCAAAAATCAATAGAAAAAGCTATAGAAATAACAAAAAACAATACAGGACTAACATTAAATATAGCATTTAATTATGGAGGAAGACAAGAACTAGTTAGAGCCACAAAAATAATTGCAGAAAAAGTAAAAAATAATGAAATAAGCATAGAAGACATAAATGAACAATTAATTTCAGACAATTTATATACAGCTGGACAGCCGGACCCAGACTTACTTATAAGAACAAGTAGAGAGCTAAGAACAAGCAACTTTTTACCATGGCAGTTAGTATATACAGAATTTTATTTTCCAGACAAACATTGGCCAGAATTTGGGGAAGAAGACTTGTTAGAAGCGATACGCGTATATCAAAAAAGAAACAGAAGGTTTGGAGGAAGACCATAGTCTATTAATACAAGCAATGTGGATGAACAACATCACTGACCAAAAAAATAAAATAGTGAAAGGAAAAAAATATGAAATTAAAAAGAGTTTTAAGTGGAGTAATAGGCTTCCCAATTGTTGCATTAATTTTTATATATGGGAATAAATATATAATAGATGCATTTATAGGAATAATATCAATTATAGCAATGTATGAATACTTGAAATGTTTAAGTGTGGATTATAAACCAGTAAAATGGGTAGCATATATACCATGTTTATTAATTCCATTTTTACATGTAATTCCGAAAGAATATTTGCTAACTACTATTGCAGTTTCAATATCACTAATAGTGGCATTGCTTTTTATGAAAGTGATTGCAAGTAACATGAAAACCAGTATAAGTGATATAGCAGTAACACTTTTCGGAATATGCTATATAACAGTTTTCTTATCATTTATATCAATGCTATATGGTATGGAAAATGGAAAATACTTAATTTGGTTTATTCTAATTTCTGCTTGGGGAACAGACACATTTGCATATCTTGTTGGAGTAAAATTTGGAAAACATAAATTTAGTAAAATAAGTCCTAAAAAATCAAAAGAAGGATGTGTACGGCGGAACAATTGGTGCTGTGTTGATTTCACTAATATACACCCTTTGCATAAACAAATTTGGCGGACTATCAATTTCATATTTATATATAGGATTAATAACAGCAGTGCTTAGCGTTTTAAGCCAAATAGGAGACTTGTCAGCATCTACATTAAAAAGAACAGAAGGAATAAAAGACTTTGGAAATCTAATACCAGGTCATGGTGGGATTTTAGACAGAATAGATAGCATAATATTCATAGCACCATTTGCATATTTCTTGTTGAATTTATTATAAAGATAAATCCAATTTTCATAAAAAAGGAGGCATAAATTGGTTTCATTTTTAATTAGTGCAATAAAAATAATATTCCTATTAGGATTTTTAATATTTATACATGAAAGTGGACACTTTTTAGTGGCAAAGGCATGTAAAATAAAAGTAAAAGAATTTGCAATAGGGTTTGGCCCAACAATTTGGAAAAAACAGGGCAAAGAAACAAAATATGCATTAAGACTTATACCACTTGGTGGATTTGTGAATATGTTAGGAGAAGAAGAACGTTCTAATGAAGAAGGTTCTTTTAGTACGGCAAGTATTCCAAAAAGAATAGCAGTAGTTTTAGCTGGTGGAGCTGTTAATATAATATTTGGACTATTAGTTTATTTTATATTAGTATCATCTAGTGGAAACTATATATCAAATATAGTTGACTCAACACTTCCTAATTACTCTGCACAAGAAGCCGGAATAGAACAAAACGATCAAATTCTAAAAATCAATGGCAAAAAAATAAGATTAAAAAGTGACATAGATGAAGCTTTACAAAAATCAAATGGAAATGAAGTTTTAGTAACAGTTAAAAGAAATGATGATATAAAAGAGATAAAAGTAATTCCGACAAAAGAAGAAACAAAAAGTATTGGAATATACTTAGAAGCAAAAGAAGAGAATTTATCTTCTAGTATAAAAGGAGTATATTCAGAAAGTCCGGCAGAAAAAGCGGGCTTACAAGCAGAAGATAAAATAGTAAAGATAGATGGAATAGAATGCAAAGATGACCCATACAAAGTAATAGAATTAATATCTTCAAGTACGAATGAAAAGATGCTAATAGAAGTAGAAAGAAATAACCAAATAAAGAATTTTGAAATTGAACCACAAACAACAGAAACATATAAGTTAGGAATAATATTTAAAGTAGCAGAAAATACATTTGCAAATAATATATATTATGGATTTTGGGATACGACAGATTTCTCTGTTTCAATAATAGATAATTTAAAAATGCTATTTAAAGGTGAGGTAAAAGCAGATCAATTAATGGGACCAGTAGGAATATCAGAAGTGGTTTCTAAAACAGATGGAATAGTAGAATTTATATATATGTTAGCACTTATATCACTATCATTGGGAGTAACAAACTTACTTCCATTCCCACCGCTAGATGGAGGAAAAATTGTTATTTTAATAATAGAAGCAATAAGAAGAAAACCAATGAAAGAAAATATAGAAGTGGGAATACAAATGGCAGGATTTTGTATACTTATAGGATTATCAATATTTGTAACATATAATGATATATTAAGAATATTCTAAATGAACACATTAACGGAAGGATGAAAAGGATGTCAAACATAGTAAAAGACGTTTTTAAAGATTATAAAGGACAAGGAAATATATTAGAAGCACAAATAGAAAACATAAATCTATTCAAGAAAAGTAAAAAAATAGAAATAAAACTATTAACAGAAAAACAAATAAAAATTCAAGAAATATCAAGTTTTGAAGAATATTTAAAAACAAGATTTCAAATACAAAAAGTAGAACTTTATATCGAATTTGGTGAAAAAGGGGTCAGACCCCTTTTTCACCAACAGCTTGCAAATGACTGGAAAGACATAATTGGCTACATTTCTAAAAAGTTTCCATTAACAAAAGCCATTTTAAATACTAGCACAGTTGAAGTGGAAGATAATAAGGTAATTGTTGATTTAAAAACAAAAAGTGCAGATTTTTTACATTCTTATGAGATAGACAAAGAGATAGAACAAGTAGTAAACAATTTATATGGTATAAAATGTAAAGTAATATATAAAGAGAATGTTACAGAAGAGACAATAAAAAAACAAGAAGAATATTTGGAAAACTTACAAAAAGAAGCATGCCAAGATTTAATTAATGAAATAAGTATGCAAGAAGAAATGGTAGTAGAAAATGTTCCAGACCCAGAGAAAGAGGAACAAGAAGAAAAGACTCCATTAATTTTTGGAAGAACAGATAAAATAAAAGAACAAATAGTAAAAATTGAAGATTTAACACCAGACTATGGAAGAGTTGCAATAGAAGGAAAGGTAATTAGTACAGATGCAAGAGAACTAAAAAATGGAAAAACACTTGCTATGTTTAATATATATGATGGAACAAGTACAATAACTTGTAAATCATTCGTAGAAGCCGAAAAAGCAACAACTGTTTTGCAAAGATTAAAAGAAGCAAAAAGATTAAAAATATCTGGGAATGCACAATATGATAACTTTGCTAAAGAACTAGGAGTAATTGCAAATATAATTATAGAAATGCCAGATATAGAAGTTATTAGAAGAAAAGATAATGCAAAAGAAAAAAGAGTTGAATTGCATTTACATACTCAAATGAGCCAAATGGATGGAGTAAGTAGTGCAACAGATTTAATAAAAAGGGCAAGTAATTGGGGAATGAAATCAATTGCAATTACAGACCACGGAGTTGTACAAGCTTTCCCAGAGGCAAAAAAAGCAGCAGATAAATATGGAATAAAAGTAGTATATGGAGTTGAGGCATATCTTGTTCCAGATGACAATGCAGTTGACTTATCAAATGGAATGGATAATGAATATATAGTTCTAGATATAGAAACAACAGGACTTTCTTTTAGGACAGAAAAGATAACAGAAATTGGTGCAGTAAGAGTAAAAGATGGAGAAATTGTAGACACATTTGAATGCTTTGTAAATCCAGAAATACCAATTCCACAAAAAATAGTAGAAATAACACATATTACAGACGATATGGTAAAAGATGCAGAAACAATAGATAAGGTTATGCCTAAATTTCTAGAATTTATAGGAGATTTAAAGCTAGTTGCACACAATGCAGATTTTGACGTTGGATTTTTAAAATACAATGCAGAAGAACTAGGACTTACAATGGATAACGAATACATAGATAGTTTGGCATTATCTAGACAATTATTCCCAGATTTTAAAAAACATAAATTAGGAATAATTGCAGAAAAGCTAGGCATTAAAGTAGAAAATGCACATAGAGCTTTAGACGATGTAAAAACATTGGTAAAAGTATTTTTAAAAATGCTAGAAATACAAGCAGAAGAACCAAAAAAAGGTAGAGGTAAGAAAAAAGAAGAAAAGAAAGAATTATATAAAACACTTCCTTCATATCATGCAATAATACTTGTAAAAAATCTTAAAGGTTTAAGAAATTTATATGAATTAATATCAGTTTCACATTTGAATTATTTCTATAAGAAACCACGTATTTTAACAAGTGTGCTAGAAAAATATAAAGAAGGTTTAATACTAGGTAGCGCATGCGAACAAGGAGAATTATATAGAGCGATTGTTGCAGGAAAATCAGAAGAGGAAATAGAAAGAATTGCAAAAAGATATGATTATTTAGAAATACAACCACTAGGAAACAATGAATTTATGCTAAGAAACGGAACAGTTGGAAGTAAAGAAGAATTACAAGACATAAATAGAAAAATAGTTGAATTAGGTGATAAACTTGGCAAAAAAACTGTTGCAACATGCGATGTTCACTTTTTAGACCCAGAAGATGAAATATATAGAAGAATTTTAATGGCAGGACAAGGCTTTTCAGATGCAGACGAACAAGCTCCATTATACTTAAGAACAACAGAAGAAATGCTAAAAGAATTTGAATACTTAGGCAGAGAAAAAGCATACGAAGTTGTTGTTACAAATACAAACTATGTTTCAGATTTGTGTGAAGAAATAAGCCCAATATCACCAGAAAAATGTCCACCAGTATTAGAAAATGCAGAAAGAGATATTCAAGATATTTGTACAAGCAAAGCAAAAGAATTATATGGAGATCCACTTCCTCAAGTGGTACAAGATAGATTAAAAAGAGAACTAGACTCAATTATAAAAAATGGATTCTCAACATTGTATATAATTGCTCAAAGGCTAGTTTGGAAATCAAATGAAGATGGATATTTGGTAGGTTCCAGAGGATCTGTTGGCTCTTCGTTTGTTGCAAATATGCTTGGAATTACAGAAGTAAACTCACTTCCACCACATTATAGATGTCCAAACTGCAAATATTCAGACTTTAATGATTATGGAATAAAAAACGGAGTCGATTTACCAGATAAAATATGTCCTAAATGTGGAGCAAAACTATTTAAAGATGGAATGGATATACCATTTGAAACATTCTTGGGATTTAATGGAGATAAAGAGCCTGATATAGACTTAAACTTCTCTGGAGAATATCAATCAAAAATACATAGATATGCAGAAGTAATATTTGGAAAAGGAAAAACATTTAAGGCTGGAACAGTTGGTACAATAGCAGATAAAACAGCATTTGGATATGTAAAAAATTATTTTGAAGAAAGAAATATTCCTGTTACAAATGCAGAAATTTCAAGAATAGTTATGGGATGTACAGGGGTTAAAAGAACAACAGGACAACATCCAGGAGGAATTATAGTTGTACCACATGGTAGAGAAATATATGAATTTACTCCAGTGCAACATCCAGCAGATGACCCAAATTCGGATATTATAACAACACACTTTGACTATCACTCAATAGATAAAAATCTACTTAAACTAGATATGCTTGGACACGACGATCCAACAGTTATAAGAATGCTTCAAGACTTAACAGGAGTTGACCCCAAAACAATTCCACTAGACGACAAAAAAACAATGAGCCTATTTACATCAACAAAAGCACTGGGCGTAGAACCAGAACAAATAGGTTCAAAAACAGGTTCATTTGGAATACCAGAGTTTGGAACAAAGTTCGTAAGAGGAATGCTTGAAGAAACAAAACCAACAACATTTGAGGAACTAATAAGAATATCTCGGATTATCGCATGGTACAGATGTGTGGCTTAACAATGCAGAAACTTTAATAAAAGAAGGAAAAGCTACATTAAGTGATGCAATATGTACAAGAGACGATATAATGACATATTTAATAAAAAAAGGATTAGATCCAAACCATTCATTTAAAATAATGGAAGCAGTTCGTAAAGGAAAAGTAGCAAAAGGTGCAGAACCAAAATGGGAAGAATACAAAGAAGAAATGAGAGAACACAATGTACCAGAATGGTATATAGATTCTTGCCAAAAAATAAAATATATGTTCCCAAAAGCACACGCTGTGGCGTATGTAACAATGGCGTTTAGAATAGCATGGTTTAAAGTTAACTACCCACTTGCATATTACTGTGCATATTTTAGCATAAGGGCAGATGACTTTGACAGTGAACTTATGATATATGGAAAAGAAAAAGTAAAAGCAAAAATGAAAGAACTAGAAAAACTAGGAAATGGTATGTCAGTAAAAGAAAAAGGTGTATATACAATATTAGAAATTGTACTAGAAATGTATGAAAGAGGTTTTAAATTTTTACCAATAGACTTATACAAATCACACAGCAATAAATTCCAAATAGAAGATGGAGCAATCCGTCCACCACTTTCTAGTATACCAGGGCTAGGAGGAGTAGCGGCAGAAAGTATATACAATGCAGTGCAAGCAGAACATGGAAAATTTATGTCAATAGATGATTTCCAGATAAAATCTAAAGCAGGAAAATCAGTAATAGAAATGCTTACAAAATTTGGGTGCTTTGAAGGAATGAGCAAAAGTAATCAGCTTAGTTTATTTGGATAAAAACAAAAAAACATTGACATGAGGAAAAACAACATATAAAATAATGTGTGTACAAAGAAAGAAGAAAAACCACAAAGGAGGAAAACAAATGAAAAACAAAAAGCGGAATCACATTAATAGCATTAATAATAACAATAATTGTAATGCTAATATTAGTAGGAGTAACGGTGACTGTTGCAATTAACGGAGGACTATTTGAAAAAACAAAAGAAGGAGCAAAAGGAACAACAATAGAAAGAGTAAAAGAACAAATAACAGCAGACATAGTAACAAAAATTGCGGACAAAGAAGGAGAAAAAATAACTAAAAATGACTTTAAGCAAATAGTTGAACCTAAATATGGAACAATAGATGGAAGTGGAGAAAATTTAATTTTAAAAGATAAAAATTACACTATTCCATTAACAGAAATTTGGAATGATTTTGACGGATTAAAAATAAATGATCATGGATATTATGAAAATTGTATATATGGAACAGAAATATATAAAAAATATAGACAATATTTTACAAAAGAACAACAAGAAGAATTAGATCAATACCTACCCGACTTTGAAACAAAGATATACTATGCATATAATGGAGGTATACAAGGAGGAGTGAATAATAAAGAAGATATTCCTGATAATAAATGGTATAGCAGTGAAGAGTCTCTACAAAAAATAAAAACTGCGTATTTTGCAGTTTTTAAAGGCACAGAGATGTATCTATATTATGTTTTTGATACAGAAACTGGTAAAGGAGCAGGATATTCAAATATGATAAATTATAAAAAAGATAAAATAAGAAAAGGTGTGTTATACCAAGAGGACCGCGGATATAATTGGTGTAGTTTTTTTGAAAATGAAGGCAAAGATTTCTATTTTATAATGTTGGGCTCATAATATGATATAAAAATTAAATAATTTAGAAAGAACTAAGAAAAACAATTCTTGGTTCTTTCTTTTCTTTCTACAAAACTAGACAAATTTTTTGAAATTTGATATAGTTCATAATAAGTTCATATTTATTTGATAAGATAACCAAGATTAGAAGTGGCACTAAAAATATATCCAAGCATCATCCCCTTTTGAGTATATATTGCCACTTCTAATACGGCCAAAAGAGGTGGAAAAATGTTTAAAATATTAGTAGTAGAAGATGACAAAAATTTAAGAAAATTAATAACTACATATTTACGAAAAAACGAATATATCACATATGAAGCCACAAATGGGGAAGAAGCATTAGAGGTTATAGATACAAATTACATAGATTTAATAATTAGTGATATTATGATGGAAAAAATGGATGGCTATGAACTTACAAAGTCTTTAAGAGAAGCAAATTATACTATTCCAATTTTGTTAGTTACAGCAAAGTCTACAATAGAAGATAAAAGAGAAGGATTTTTGCTAGGAGCAGATGACTATATGGTAAAGCCAATAGATATGGAAGAATTGCTACTTAGAGTTAAAGTATTACTAAAAAGAGCAAATGCTGCAAATGAAAAGAAACTTATAATAGGAAACTTAGTATTAGACTACAAACAAATGTCGGTAACATATAAAGGAAAAAACTATCAACTAACACAAAAGGAATTCTTGCTATTATACAAATTTTTAAGTACTCCAGACACCATTTTTACAAGGCAAGAACTAATAGAAGAAATATGGGGATTAGATAATGAATCAGATTTTAGAACAGTTGATGTCCACATAAAAAGAATAAGAGAAAAATTGAGTGATATAAAAGAGTTTGAGATTTTGACAATTAGAGGAATAGGCTATAAAGCAATAATAACAAAAAATAATTTATAAAGGAATTAAAAATGTTTACAAAACTTTTTACAACAATATTTGGAAAAAAGGAATCAATACAAAGAAGGATTATAAAAACAGCAATATTATATATTTTAATTGTTATTGCAATTGCTGCTTTTCTTTTTTATGTATTTGTACAAAGATCTATCAATATAAAACTTATTGAAATCAATGAACAACAAGGACAATCAATAAAAGATTTACTTAATATTTCTAGCAGGAGCATTAGGGTATCTATAGTTAGTATATTGTTAATAACCATAGCTTTAATGCAAAACATATCAAGAAAAATAGTAAATCCAATAAAAAAAATAACTGATGCAACAAAAAAAGTAGCTTCAGGAGATTTTACTATAGAACTAGAAACAAAAAGAGATGACGAAATAGGAGAACTAACACACAATTTCAACAAAATGGTAAAAGAATTAAATAGTATTGAATGCTTGCAAAAAGATTTTATTAATAATGTATCACATGAGATAAAAACGCCAATTAGTTCTATACAGGGATTTGCAAAACTTTTGGAAGCTGATGATTTAAGCAAGGAAGAAAGAAAAGAATATGCAGAAATTATAAAAGAAGAATCGGATAGACTTCTATATTTATCTACAAACATCCTAAAACTTGCAAAACTGGAAAACCAAGAAAGAATAATGAATAAAACAAAATTTAATATAGCAGAGCAGATAAGAAGAACAATAAGTGTATTAGAACCAAAATGGAAAGAAAAAAATATTAAGTTTAATGTAAGCTTAAAAGAACAGGAATTTTGGGGCGAAAAGGACTTAATGTATCAAGTTTGGATGAACATAATAGAAAACAGTATAAAGTTCTCCAAACAAGATGGGCAAATAGATGTAAAAATGAAAACAAATCAAGACAGCATTATTGTAGAAATAAAAGATTATGGAATTGGAATGGAAGAAGAAGAGGCTAAAAAGATATTTGATAGATTTTATCAAGTAGATAAATCACATACCAAGCCAGGAGCTGGTCTAGGAATGACAATTGCTAAAAGAATTGTTGAACTATCAGACGGAAAAATAGAAGTAAAAAGTAAATTGAACGAAAGCACAACATTTATAGTAACATTACCGAGTAAATTGGAATTTGTGTGAATGAATTTATTTTTGGGTCTGTAGGGGTCGCCGCCCTCGACGACCCGCAATTAAATTGTTGCAAAATATGTATATTGCAAGGTCTACAATGCCTTCGGGTCGCCG
>FR893524.1:190687-196467 GCA_000434035.1 Clostridium sp. CAG:452
TGCGACTCCTACAACGTTTGCAACAAATTCGTTTTAGGGCGTATGCAATACGCCCCTACAAATCCCACCTCACACATCAATTAAACAAAATCCAATCTATATAAACAAATCTAATAATAAAGGGGAAAGAAGATGAAAAAAGAAAAAAAAATATTAAAAATTGCAGGAATAAGTATATGGAGAATTTTAACATATTTTATTATATATAGCATAGTAGGATGTATTATAGAAACTTTATTTGGACTTTTTACAAAAGGCATGCTAGAAAGCAGAAAAGGATTTTTATATGGACCTTTTTGCCCAATCTATGGAGTTGGGGCGGTAGCAATGATATTAGGACTTCAATGCTTTAAGAAAAATAATTATACATTATTCTTTGGAGGATTTTTAGTAGGTTCTATTGTTGAATATATTATAAGTTATTTAGGAGAAGTAATTTTTAAAGTAAATTGGTGGGATTATTCAAATAATTTTCTTAATATAAATGGAAGAATATGTTTTACATTTTCTTTATTTTGGGGACTACTTGCCTTATATCTAATAAGGCATTTTAATCCTATAATAGATAAGTTAATAGATAAAACAAAAGAAAAAGTTCCAATGAAATATTTAAAAACATTAGTGGTTGTGGGAACAGTATTCTTAGCAATAGATGGACTCTTAACTGCTTTTGCATTAAAATTATTCTTTGAAAGAACTGTATACTCATATAATTTAGATGTAATAAATAAAAATAAATATATAAATAGCTATGAAAGAGTGCTTGAAATGGAAAACACAGCAGAACTTGCCAATAAAGTATTTTCAGATAAAAAAATGCTAAGAACTTTTCCAAATCTAAAACTTAAAGCACAAGATGGAGAGCTTATTTATATGTCTTCAATTTATACAGACATACAACCATATTATTACAAATTTAATTTTTAAAAGAAAAGAAGGGAAAATATGATACATATTGGATTAGACGTAGGTTCAACAACAGTAAAAGTAGTTGTAATGGACGAAAATTTAAATACAATTAACACAAGCTATCAAAGGCATTTTTCAGATACCAGAAAGACAGTATGTGAATGCTTAGAAAAATTAGCAAATGAATACAAAGATGAAGAAATGACCATTGCATTAACTGGTTCACGGAGCTTTATCTGTTTCGGAACTTCTAGGAATGACATTTATTCAAGAGGTAGTATCTTGCAAAAGATCGATAGAGAAATATATACCAAGAACAGATGTAGCGATTGAATTAGGTGGAGAAGATGCAAAAATAATTTATTTTGATAAGTCAATAGAACAACGTATGAATGGAACATGTGCAGGTGGTACAGGAGCATTTCTAGATCAAATGGCAAGTCTTCTAAACACAGATACAATGGGATTAAATGAGCTTGCTAAAAATTATAAAACAATATATCCAATTGCTTCAAGATGCGGAGTGTTTGCAAAAACTGATATTCAACCACTTTTAAATGAGGGAGCAGCAAAAGAAGATATAGCAGCATCTATTTTCCAAGCAGTTGTAAATCAAACAATAAGTGGACTAGCATGTGGTAGACCAATCAAAGGAAATGTTGCATTTTTGGGTGGACCATTAAATTATTTGTCTGAACTTAGAAAAAGATTTATAGAAACTTTGAATTTAACAGAAAAAGAAATAATATTCCCAGAAGATGCACATTTGCTAGTTGCAAAGGGAGCAGCAATAGAATCAGCAAATCACAAACCAATAAGTGCACAAAAATTAAAAGCAAAAATAGAATTATTAAAAAACTATAAAGATGAAACAAAGAACCATTTACCACCATTATTTACAATAGAACAAGAGTACAAAGATTTTAGAAAAAGACATGGACAAGATAAAATAAAAAGAAAAGATTTAAAACTACATAAAGGAAATTGTTATTTAGGTATAGATGCAGGTTCAACAACAAGCAAATTAGTTTTAATAGATGGAGAAGGAAATCTTTTATATTCTGCATATAAAAATAATGAAGGAAAACCATTAGAGAGCGTTATAAATATGCTAAAAAAACTGTATACTAAAATTCCTGAAGAGGCAAAAATTGTATATGGCGGTGTAACTGGATATGGAGAAAAACTAATTCAGACAGCACTAAATGTTGATGTAGGAGAAATAGAAACAATAGCACATTATACTGCAGCAAAAAACTTTATGCCAGAAGTTAATAGTATAGTAGATATTGGCGGACAAGATATGAAGTACATAAAAATAAAAAATCATGCAGTAGATAATATTATGCTTAATGAAGCATGTTCATCTGGATGTGGCTCTTTTATAGAAACATTTGCAAAAAGTTTAAACTTGAGCTTAGATGAATTTGTAAGAGAAGCTATCATGTCTAGAAAACCAGTAGATTTAGGTTCAAGATGTACAGTATTTATGAATTCAAAAATAAAACAAGCACAAAAGGAAGGTTACAGTGTAGGTGATATATCTGCAGGACTTTCATATTCTGTAATAAAAAATGCTATACAAAAAGTTATGAAAATAAGAAATGTAGATGATTTAGGAGAAAACATTGTTGTACAAGGTGGAACATTCTATAATGATGCAGTACTTCGTGCTTTTGAATTAATAGTAGGAAAAAATGTAATAAGACCAGATATTGCAGGATTAATGGGAGCTTATGGGGCTGCTTTAATTGCAAAAGAAGCATATAGTAAATTAGAAGAAAAGCCAGCAGAATCTACAATATTAAAATCAAAAGAAATAGATGAACTAAAAACAACAGTAATACATACAAGATGTAAAGGGTGCGAGAACAGATGTCTACTTACATTTAATGAGTTTTCAAATGGAAAAAAATTCATATCAGGCAATAGATGTGAAAGAGGAGCGGGATTAGATAAATCTAGAAAAGAAATTCCTAATTTATATCAATATAAATATAATAGATTATTTGGATATAAACCATTAGAAGAAAAAGATGCTAAAAGAGGAACAATAGGAATACCAAGAGTTCTAAATATGTATGAGGATTATCCATTTTGGTTTACCTTATTTACAAACTTAGGATTTAGAGTAATACTTTCTGAAAAAACAAATAGAAAAACTTATGAAAAAGGTATGGAGAGCATACCATCAGAATCTGTATGTTATCCAGCAAAATTATCGCATGGACATGTAATTAGTTTAATACAACAAGGTGTAAAAACAATATTTTATCCATGTATAATGTATTCTAGGAAAGAAGACGAAAAAGCAAATAATAGCTTCAACTGCCCAATAGTAATATCATATTCAGAAACACTAAAAAATAACATAGAAGAATTAAAAGATGTAGAATTTATAAATCCTTTTTTACCACTTGACAAAAAAGGACTTAGCAAAAGATTTATGGAAATAGAGGAATTTAAGAAATATAAGTTTACTAAATCAGAGCTAAATAATGCAATAAAAAAGGCAGAAGAGGAATATCAAAACTTTAGAGAAGATATACATAAAAAAGGTATAGAAACTTTAAAATATATTAATGAACATAATTTAAGAGGAATTGTTTTAGCTGGAAGACCATATCATTTGGATGGCGAAGTTAATCATGGTATAGATAAAATGATTACAAGTCTAGGAATAGCGGTACTTACAGAAGATAGCGTAGCGCCTTTAGGAGAGGTAAAAAGACCAATAAGGGTTGTAGATCAATGGATGTTTCATTCAAGACTATATGCAGCAGCTGATTTTGTTGGGAAACAAAAGAATCTTGAGCTAGTTCAACTAAATTCATTTGGATGTGGAGTGGACGCTATAACAACAGACCAAGCTGAAGAAATTTTAGCAAGTTATAACAAAATGTATACTTTAATAAAAATAGATGAAATAAATAATCTAGGTGCAATAAGAATAAGAATACGTTCTTTACTTGCAAGTATGAATAACAGATGTGAAGATAAAAATGATGATGAAAATGGAAATTACGAAACAGTAAAAAAACAATTCACAAAACAAATGAAAAAAGATTATACAATATTAATTCCACAAATGGCACCAATACATTTTGAATTGTTTGAATCAGTATTAAATTCAGAAGGATACAAAGTAGAAGTTCTAAAAAAATGTACAAATAATACTGTAGAAACAGGATTGAAGTATGTAAATAATGATGCTTGCTATCCATCAATTTTGACAACAGGACAAATGATAGAAGCACTTCAAAGTGGAAAATATGATATACATAAAACAGCACTTATGATTTCTCAAACAGGTGGTGGATGTAGAGCAACAAACTATATAGGATTTATAAGAAAAGCATTAAAAGATGCAGGATTTTCAAATGTTCCAGTAATATCATTTAATATGGCAGGACTTGAAAAAAATTCAGGATTCAAAATAACTTTAAAATTATTAAGAAAACTAATAAAAGCTACAATTTATGGAGATTTATTACAAACTGTATTACATAAAAACAGAGCTTATGAAGTGAACAAAGGCGAAACTAAAAAAGTATATAATAAATGGATGAAAAAATGTAAAGAATTACTTAAAACTGCAAGTACAAAAGAGTTTAATAAGAGTTTATATGAAATAGTAAATGATTTTGAAAAAATCGAACTAGATACAAGTATAGAAAAACCAAAAGTAGGAATTGTTGGAGAAATATTAATAAAATACCATCCTTATGGAAACAATTTTGCAGAGGAAATTTTGGAAAAAGAAGGTGCAGAAGTATATATGCCAGAATTAATGGGATTTGCCAAATATGCTTTAAAAAACAACCCAATAAAGCATGAGCTATTAAAAACTTCTAAAATGACATCAGATATATTTGAGCTAGGGCTAGACTTGTTAGACAAAATAGAAAAAGATTATGAAAAAGCATTAGCAAGTTCTAAAAAAGGATATATGAAACCATGCAATATAAATAAACTTGCAGAAGAAGTACAAGAAATATTATCTACAGGAAATCAAACCGGAGAAGGTTGGCTTTTAACAGCAGAGATAATTGAATTTATGAATGAAGGAATACAAAACATCATTTGTTTACAACCATTTGCATGCTTACCAAATCATATTGTAGGAAAAGGTGTAATTAAAACTATTAGAGCTAAATTCCCAGAAGCAAATATAACTCCAGTAGATTATGATCCAGGTGCAAGTGAAACAAACCAAACTAATAGAATAAAATTGCTTATGACAGTCGCAAAAGATAATTTAAAAGCAAACAAAAAGAGAAATAAAATATTAAAAGAAGAAAATAATTTAAAAGATTTAACAAAAATGATAGTATAATTTAAAACTTGACGACAAAATGATGAGAATATATAATACATAAAAAAGATATAAATAAAGGGGGATAATATGCTAAGAACAATAGAATTATATTTCTTACTATTCTTTACATATTCAGTATTGGGCTGGATAATGGAGGTAACAAAAACTTTAATTGATAAGAAAAAATTTGTAAACAGAGGATTTTTAATAGGACCATATTGCCCAATATATGGTTATGGAGTAATATTACTTACAATATTACTAAAAAAATATCAATCAGATATTCCAGCAACATTTATATTTTCAATATTAATATGTGGTACATTGGAGTATTTTACAAGTTATTTTATGGAAAAAATATTTCATGCAAGATGGTGGGATTATAGCAAAAGAAAATTCAATATAAATGGCAGAATTTGCTTAGAAACTTTATTGCCTTTTGGAATAATGGGATGCCTTATACTTTATATAGTAAATCCTGCATTCCTTAATATATATGAAAAGATGCCCAATATAGCATTACACATTATATGTGGAATACTATTGGCTGTAT
>FR893524.1:196516-226092 GCA_000434035.1 Clostridium sp. CAG:452
CCAGACAATATAATATCAGGAAAAATAATATCAAACTTAAAAGAAATTTCTGTAAGTGTTAAAGACAATACAGAAGAAATATCAAAAAAAGTGAAAAAAATTATAACACAAAAATCAGGATTACACAGAAGGCTTGTTGAAGCTTTCCCTAATATAAAAGCAAAAGTTAATTTAAAGGATTGGATAACAAAAGGTGAAGAAAAAATAAATGAACTAAAAAACAGAAAATAAAATTATTTCTATACAGGACGCACTACTTGCGTCCTTATTGTATTAAATAAATATAAATTTTCACCTAGTTAGGTCAAAAAATGTCTACAAATGTCGATATTTTCTAATCTTTAACGTTTTACAAATCTTTACAATTTTATCATTTTAGTGTATATTATATAAAGATTATATGAAAGAAGGGAAAATATGGAAAAATTTGAAGAATTAAGGAAAAAATATAATTGTTTTATTTTTGATGATTATAAAATTATTCAAGAAGATAATGATACAATTGAAATAACATTTTATTTTGAAATATTTGGATTAAAAAAATTTAAACCAATAATAAAAATAAGTAAATTAGATATAGATTTTGACAAAATAAATACAAAAACATTAAAAGCTATAGCATTCAATATGGGAATGATAGAGTTAATTAGCTATTGGAAAGCAACATGCCCAAAAAGAATACTTATAGAATGTGGTAAATTAACTCAAGAACAAATAGACTGGTTTAAAAAAATATATTATAATGGACTTAGCGAGTTTAGATATATTAATCATATAGAAAAAATACCTATGGATGAATTATTCCAAATAGAATGTAATTGTAGACCTGAATATGCTAATACAAGTAGGTATAATGAGACAAGCATGGAATATAAAGGCTCATTAATTCCAGTGGGCGGAGGAAAAGATTCTTGCGTTACATTAGAATTATTAAAAGAACATAAAAAAGACAATTTATGTTTGGTGATAGGAGATAAAGCTCCACAATTAAAGGCAATAAAAAAAGCAGGATATAAAGATGATCAAATAATACACATAAAAAGAACAATAGATAAAAGATTGTTAGAGTTAAACGAAAAAGGCTTTTTAAATGGACACACACCATTTTCTGCAATGCTTGCTTTTACATCTTACTTTGTTGCATACTTGTCAGGAAAAAAATATATAGCAGTTTCAAATGAGCAAAGTAGCAATGAAAGTAATATAGAAGGAGAAAAAATAAATCACCAATACTCAAAAAGCTTTGAGTTTGAAGAAGAATTTAGATGGTATATAAACAATTATTTAGAGGATCATGTACAATATTTTAGTATGCTAAGACCATTAAATGAATTACAAATAGCTAAATTATTTTCAAACATGAAAAAATATCATAAAATATTTAGAAGCTGTAATATAGGTAGTAAAGAAACTCCTTGGAAATGGTGTTGCAATTGTTCAAAATGCTTATTTGTATTTATAATACTTAGTCCGTATTTATATAAAAAGAAATTAGTAAAAATATTTAAAAAAGATTTATATGAGAATAAAGATTTGCTAAATATTTTTATAGAATTATGCGGTTATGGAGAAGTAAAGCCATTTGAATGCGTAGGAACACCAGAGGAAGTAAATTATGCAATAAGTAGAACCATTAAACAATTAGAAACAGAAGGAAAAGAACTACCATATTTACTAAATTATTATAAAGAGAATTATAAATTGGTAGATACAAATACTGATATAGAAAAAAGATATAATGAAGAAAATAATGTACCAAAAGAATTTGAAAAGTTATTAAAAGATTTGATTTTTAATGATGAAAATGAAAAAATATAAGGAGCAAAAAATGTTAAATCAATTTTCAAGGACAGAAATGCTTATAGGAGAAGAAGGAATAAATAGATTAAACGATTCCAAAGTTGCTATATTTGGTATAGGCGGAGTAGGATCATATGTTGCTGAAGCACTAGCAAGATGTGGAGTAGGAAAATTTATACTAGTAGATAATGATAAAGTAACAATTACAAATATTAATAGGCAGATAATTGCAACAACCAAAACAATAGGCCAGTACAAAGTAGATTTAATGAAACAAAGAATATTAGATATTAATCCAGAAGCAAAAATAGAAATATATAAAACTTTTTATATGCCAGATTGTAATGAAGAAATATTGGATAGTTCAGTGAGTTATGTAGTAGATGCAATAGATACAGTAACAGCTAAAATATTCTTAGTAGAAGAAGCTACAAGGCTAAATATTCCAGTTATATCAAGTATGGGAACGGGAAACAAGCTAGATCCTAGTAAGTTTGAAATAACAGATATATACAAAACAAGTGTATGTCCACTAGCAAAAGTAATGAGAAAAGAATTAAGGCAGAGAAACATAAAAAAACTAAATGTTCTATATTCAAAAGAAGAACCTGTAAAACCAAGAAAAGAGAGTGAAGAAAAAACAGCCAAAAGACAAGTGCCAGGTAGCATAGCTTTTTCACCATCAGTTGCAGGGCTTATGATTGCTAGCAAGGTAGTAAAAGATTTAATAAATATTTAATTAAAAGGTGATAATAGATGCAAAAAGAAAAATTAGAAGAAATAAAAAATATGCCAAAAGTTGTTTTACACTTGCATTTAGATGGTTCCTTAAGACCAGAAACTGTATATAATTGGCTTAAACAAGGAGAAAATAATGTTACATTAGAAGAGGTAAAAGAAAAATTAATGGTAGATAAAGACTGTAGAGATTTAAATCAATATTTGCAAAAATTCGATTTACCATTAAAAGTTTTACAAACAGAAGACCATATTGAACAAGCTACATACGAATTGTTTGAAGATTTAGCAAAACAAAATGTAATATATGCAGAAGTGAGATTTGCTCCAAGTTTACATACACAAGAGGGATTGTCTTATGAAAGAGTAGTAGAATCAGCAATAAAAGGAATGAATAGAGCTAAAAAAGAGTTTAAAATAGAAGGCAATTTGCTATTATGCTGTATGAGAGGAGAAGATAATACATTAAGTAATTTAACTACAGTTGCAACAGCAAAAAAATATTTAAACCATGGAGTATGTGGGTTAGATTTGGCAGGAGCAGAAGCATTATTTCCAACTTCTGAATTTGCAGATATATTTAAAGTAGCTAAAGAACAAAATATACCATTTACTATACATGCTGGGGAAGCAGCAGGCCCAGAAAGTATAAAAAATGCTTTAAAAATGGGAGCAAAAAGAATTGGTCATGGAGTAAGATGTTTAGAAGACCCAAAATTAGTTGGAGAATTAATAGAAAAAGAAATACCATTAGAAATATGTCCAATAAGTAATTTGCAAACAAAGGCAACAGGAGAACATCATCCAATAGAAGAACTTTATAAAAAAGGAATTAAAGTATCTATAAATCCAGACAATGACACAGTATCTAATACAAATATAATTGAAGAATATAAATGGGTTATAGAACATACAAATCTAACAATAGATGATATAGCCAACATGAATAAAAGTGCAATTAGAGGAGCATTTATATCACCACAAGAAAAGTCTAAATTGATATCTAAAATATTAAAAAAAGATGAAAAAAAGAGGTAAAAATGAAAAAAATACTTGTAATAGGTAGTTTGAATATGGATTATAGTATTCAATTAGAAAGAAGACCAAAAACTGGTGAAACAGTAAAAGCAAAAGAATATATTAATAGTGAGGGCGGAAAAGGAGCAAATCAAGCTTATACAATAGGAAAACTTGGCGGAAATGTTGATATGATAGGAGCTGTTGGAGAAGATGAAAATGGTAATAAACTAAAAAGCAATTTAGAATCTGTAAATGTTGACATTTCGGCAATAGAAACTATAAAAGAAACACAAACAGGAACAGCTTTTATAACAGTAGACAAAACAGGAGATAATAGCATTATAATAATTGCAGGAGCAAATCGGAAAAGTTAATAAAGAAATTATTGACAAAAATAGAGAAAAAATAGAAGAAGCCGATATTATATTAATGCAATTAGAAATTCCAATAGAAACAGTAGAATATGTATGTAAAATAGCAAAAAACAAAAAAATAATATTAGATCCAGCACCAGCAAACAATAAAATTACCAGTAAAATTTTAGAAAAAGTATATGTTTTAAAACCAAATGAAACAGAACTTAATATATTAACAGGAATGCCAACAGATAGTTTAGAGGAAATAATAGTTGCAGCTAAAAGCCTTTTACAAAAAGGCGTAAAAAATGTTGTTGTAAGTTTAGGTGGAAAAGGGTCAATATTAATAAATAACGAAAAACACCAGTATTTTAAAGCCTTAGAAACAAAAGTTGTTGATACAACAGCAGCAGGAGATAGTTTTATAGCGGCAATCGCATTAGGAATATCATTAAATAAAAACCTAGAAGAAAGTATTAATTTGGCAAATAAAGTGGCAACATTAACAGTATCAAAACAAGGTGCCCAAAAATCAGTCCCATCAATGAAAGAAGTAATAGAATTTGACAAAATTGAAATAAAATAATATAATTATGTAAATTATTTTGTAAAAGGAGAAAAAAATGAAAAAACAAATTATTATAGACAATGATGGAGGTACAGATGACTTTGTCGCAATACTATATGCTTTTTTATCTAAAAAATTTGATGTAAAGGCAATTAGTTTAGTAGCAGGAAATACAGATGTAAACAATGTAAAAGAAAATGTTTTTAAAGCTTTAGAAATGGCAGGAGTAACACCAGAAGAAGCTGAAAAAATAGGAATTTATTTACCTGAAAGAGTAAACGAAAATATTATTTCGGATGGAGCACAAGGAGATAACGGATTAGGTAATGTTAAATATGAACCAGCAGTTGGCTATAAAATTAATACAAACACAGCAGAAGATATGTTAATAGATGCAGTAAATAAAAATCCAAATGCTATTTCTATAGTTGCAACAGGCCCCCTAACTAATATAGCAAGTGTATTAGATAAAGACCCTGAATTTGCAAAAAAGGTAAAAGAAATAGTAATAATGGGTGGAGATGAAGGCGGAGGTAATATAACACCTTATGCAGAATTTAATATATATCAAGATCCAGAAGCGGCAAAAAAAGTTTTTGAAGCAGGATTTGAAAATATAACAATGATAGGTTTTAACATAACAAAACAAATAACATTTTGCCCAGAAGTAGAGAAATTTTTAAAAGAAAATGGTGAAGAAGGAAAATTTTTATATGATATTACAAGAGTTACAGCAGATTTAGATAGAGGAAAAAACAAAGTAGACGGAGCTAGTATGAATGATATTTTAACACTTATGTATTTGCTTGAAGAAGAGGGAATATTTGAAACTAAGCAAGCTGGGATAAAAGTTGATACAAGTAACAACGAGACAAGAGGACAAACACAAGTAATAGCAAACAATGAAGATTTAGCATCATGCAATGTAGTTACAGGGGCAGATGGAACAAAGCTAATTAGAGAAATGTTAACAACTATATTTCCAGATAAAACAAAAGATATAGAAAATGCTCTAGAAGGAAGAGAAGATAGAATAAAAGTTAGAAACTATTTAATAAGAAATTTACCAGCAAGAAAAGAAGAAGTTTTAAGGCTATGGAATCAAGAAGGAGCAGAAGTAATAATGCGAGATATAGAAGAACTTATAGAAGAAGCCAAAAAAAGGGCAGCAAAATTAAAAGACAAAGATGAAAGATAAAATTACAAAGATAAAAGGCAATTAAAATAAAATTTTATAAAAAAGAATAACCCCCTAAAATATGAATAAAATTAAATAACATATTTTAGGGGGGCTTTTTATGTTTTGGGTAACAAATAAAGATAGATTAGTATCAGTTGGAATAGCATTAAGTACAGTACTTGTATTGTTTTTGTTAGCAGCTACATTTAAAACTCAGAATATAGGAACAAGTATTCAAACATCTGCAAAAACTTCTAAAATGCTACCAATATATAATGTAGATACAGAAGAAAATAAGGTTGCTCTTACAATAAATTGTGCATGGAACGCAGATGATATAGATTTAATATTAGGAACTTTAACAAAAAATCAAGTAAAAGCAACATTTTTTATGGTTGGAGATTGGATAGAAAAATTTCCAGAAGCGGTAAAGAAAATATATGAAAGTGGAAATGAAATTGCAAATCACTCAGAATCACATCCACATGTAAATAACCTTCCATATGAAAAAAATGTAGAGCAAATAACAAAATGCTCAGAACGAGTAAAACAAATAACAGGTAATCCAACAACGTTATATAGAGGACCTTATGGAGAATATAACGATACAGTACTAAAAGCAGCAGAAGCATCAAATCATATTACAATACAATGGAACATAGATTCTTTAGACTATAAAGGTCTTACAGCAGAACAAATGTGGGAAAGAATAGGACCTAAATTGCAAAAAGGAAGTATAATACTTATGCATAATGGGACAGAAAATACAGCATTAAGCTTAGATACATTAATAAAAAACATAAAAGGAAAAGAATATGAAATAGTTACAGTATCAGATTTAATTTATAAGGATAATTACACAATAGATAACAATGGAGTACAACATAAATTGTAATAAATTAAAAATACAAGCATAAGATTAATTAATAAAATTACAAAGGAGAGTGCTTGTATGTGGCAAACAATAAGTGTTAGAGAAACATGTGAAAGATTAAAAACAAATTCTGTTAACGGACTTACAAAAGATGAAGCAGAAGAAAGAATAAAAAAATATGGAGAAAACAAATTAACAGAAAAGAAAAAAGAGAGTATATTAGTAAAGTTTCTAAAACAGTTTAATGATTTTATGATAATTATACTAATAATTGCAGCTGCAATATCTGCTGTGATGTCATATGTGGAAGGTTCTAATGATTATCTGGATTCTGTGATTATAATATTCATAGTTGTCTTGAATGCAATAATGGGAGTTATACAAGAAGCAAAAGCGGAAAAGTCATTAGATGCTTTAAAGAAAATGTCGGCACCAACTGCAAAGGTAAAAAGAGATGGAATAATACAGACAATACCTAGTGAAGAGGTAGTTCCAGGTGACCTAATAATAATTGAAACAGGTTCATATATCCCAGCAGATGCTAGAATTGTAAAATCATATAATTTAAAGGTAGAAGAGTCAGCATTAACAGGAGAAACCATACCTGTTTTAAAAGATGAACGAGCATTATTAAGCGAAAAAGCACCAATAGGGGATATGATAAATATGGTATTTGGCGCAACTATTGCTGTGGCTCGGACATGCAGAAGCAATAGTAACACGGAACAGGAATGAATACAAAAGTAGGAAAAATAGCAAGTTTAATAATTTCTGATGAATCACCAGAAACACCTTTGCAAATAAAACTTCGGAGAAGTAGGAAAAAAACTAGGACTTGCTGCTCTTGCAATTTGTTTTTTGATATTTGTAATAGGATTATTTAAGAGAATACCTGTAAATGAAATGTTTATGACTTCAATTGGACTTGCAGTAGCAGCAATACCAGAAGGATTACCAGCAATAGTAACAATAGTGCTATCGATAGGTGTTACAAAAATGGCAAAACGAAATAGTATTATAAGAAAACTACCAGCAGTAGAAACTTTGGGAAGTAGTACAGTAATATGTTCAGATAAAACAGGAACACTAACTCAAAACAAAATGAAAGTAGTAAAAATAGAAGACCTAAATACAAAAATTACAGAAGAAAACAAAAAGAATATTCTAAAATTGGCATGTATGTGTACAGATTGCACAATTAATGAAAAAAATGTAGATGGAGAGCCAACAGAGGTAGCAATTGTAAATGCTGCATTAGAGGTTGGAGAAAATAAAAATAATATATATAAAATAGAAAAAAGAGTAAACGAAATACCTTTTGATTCAGAAAGAAAGTTAATGACAACCATACATAAAGTTGGAAATAGATATAGAATTATAACAAAAGGTGCACCAGATGTATTAATTAAAAAATGCAAAAAGATATATAACAATGAAAAAATAGAAGATTTAACTAATAACAATAAAGCTACTATATTAAATAAAAACGACAAAATGGCAAAAGAAGCACTAAGAGTAATTGCTGTATCATATTTAGATATAGATATTTTACCAAGCAAAATAGATAGTAATTTAGAAAACAATTTAATTTTTGTTGGATTAATTGGAATGTATGATCCACCAAGAGAAGGAGTAAAAGAAGCTGTACATAAATGTGAACAAGCTGGAATAAAAACAGTAATGATTACAGGAGATCACATTATTACAGCAAAGGCAATAGCAAAAGAATTAGGAATTTTAAAACTTGGAGGAATAGCAATAACAGGTGAAGAATTAGATAGAATTTCACAAAAAGATTTAGAAAAAGAAATTATGAATTATTCCGTATTTGCAAGAGTTTCGCCAGAACATAAAGTAAGAATTGTAAAGGCATTTCAAAGTAAGCGGAAATGTTGTAGCAATGACAGGAGACCGGAGTAAATGATGCACCTGCTTTAAAAAATGCAGATATAGGGATATCAATGGGAAAAGGTCGGAACAGATGTTGCAAAAAATGCGTCTGATATGATTCTTGCAGATGATAATTTTGTAACAATAGTTGAAGCTGTAAAAACTGGAAGACACATATATGCAAATATAAAAAAGGCAATTCATTTTTTAATTGCTACAAACATAGGAGAAATAGTAGCAATATTTTTTGGACTTTTATTAGGACTAGAAACTCCATTGTTAGCAATACAACTATTATGGATTAATCTAGTTACAGACTCATTTCCTGCAATAGCACTTGGAATGGAGCCAGCAGAAAAAGATATAATGAATAGAAAACCAAATGACAGTAAAAAAAGTATTTTTGCAGATGGTTTATGGGAAAAAATATTTGTTGAAGGATTTATGATAGGAATACTTACATTATTTGCATTTAGTTTAGGAAACAAATTGTATGGGTTACAGGTTGGAAGAACAATGGCTTTTATATCACTTAGCATGTTGGAATTAGTACATAGTTTTAATGTGAGAAGTGAAGAATCATTATTTAAAGCTGGATTATTTAAAAACAAATATTTAATTGGAGCATTTTTAATAGGAACAATTTTACAAGTAGGAGTAGTAGTAATTCCTAAAATAGCAGATATATTTGATGTAGTGCTATTAAATAACAAACAATGGATATATACAGCTATAATATCAATATTACCATTAGTTATAGTAGAAATACAAAAAAAGATAAACACAATTAGATTTGAAAGGCCAGTATATAAACCTGTAATAAGATAAAGTATATTAAAATCTATTGTAAAAAAAATAAAAAAATGATAAAATTTCATGTGTGTAAATATTTATAATAATATTGAATAAGTATTCTTAAAAGGAGAATTATGACAAACGTATATAATGATTTATTAATAAAAATAAATGAAAAACAAATATATTTAAATGAGCCAATGAAAAAACATACAACATTTAAAATAGGTGGACCGGCAGATATATTTGTAAAAGTAAAAACTATTCAAGAATTAAAGTATGTGATAGATGTAGCAAAAAAAGAAAATGCACCTGTAACAGTTATAGGAAATGGAAGCAACATACTAGTTAAAGATGGAGGAATAAGAGGAATAGTTGTAAAACCAGAGTTTAAAGAAATAGAATTTATAGATGAAGAAACAATAAGAGTGGGAGCAGGAGTACTTTTATCTAAAATAGCAAATGTGGCATATGAACATGAGTTGACAGGACTGGAATTTGCAGCGGGAATCCCAGGAACTATGGGCGGAGCAGTAAGAATGAATGCTGGCGCTTATGGAAAAGAAATAAAAAGTGTTATATATTCAACAACATACATCGATAAAAATTCAGAGGTTAAAATAGCAAATAAACTTGAACACGAATTTGATTACAGAAAAAGTAGATTTGCAAAAAATAAAGACGAGATCATAGTAGAAAGTATTATAAAGTTAGAAAAAGGGAACAAAGCAGAAATAAAACAAAAAATGGATGATGATAAGAAATCAAGAAAGCTTAAACAACCTTTACAATATCCAAATGCGGGAAGTGTTTTTAAAAGAGGAAATGATTATATTACTTCAATGCTTATTGATAAATGCGGATTAAAAGGTTATAATGTAGGAGATGCGTATGTATCAGATTTACATGCTGGATTTATAATTAATAAACAAAATGCAACAGCAAAAGAAGTATTAGAATTGATAGAATACATAAAGAAAAAAGTATATAAAGAATTTAATAAAAAAATAGAATTAGAAATTGAAGTTTTAGGAGAAGATTAATTATGAAAAAATTTTTAAAATGGTTTAAAAACAGTACTAAAATTAAAAGATGGCTCTTTTTAATACTAATAGGCATAGTTTTAGCATGTTTTGGATTTTCTAAAATATTAGTTACAGATAAGCTAGAATTAAAAGATTTAATAGAAATAATTCTTACATTTGTAGCTGGATTTGTATTTTTAGTAATTGGTATTGTCTTTATACAAAGAAGAACTTTGGAGATAGTAATAGAAAAAAACCAAATACAACTTAACAAAGAAAGTGGTAAATCAGGAATAACAGATTTAGTTTCAGAGAAAGGTATATATAAAAAAGGACCTAAAATTGTAGTTATAGGTGGAGGAACAGGATTAAACAATATACTTGCCGGCTTAAAAAAGTATACAAGCAATTTAACTGCAATTATCTCGGTAACTTCTTATGGAGAAGAAAAAAGCAAAGCACAAAAAGAATTAAAATTACAACCTGCTGATAACTTAAAAGATGGAATTATAGCACTTGCAAACAGTAGCAAAAGTATGGGCGCTTTAATGAACTATAGATTTAAAGAAGGAAAGTTAAAAGATTTTTCTTTTGCAGACATATATTTATCTGCAATGCAAAACATATATGGAGATTTTGCAAATAGTATAGAAAAAACAAA
Organism: Clostridium sp. CAG:452; assembly: GCA_000434035.1. Taxonomy (GTDB): domain Bacteria; phylum Bacillota; class Clostridia; order TANB77; family CAG-508; genus CAG-452. The sequence continues at coordinate 207,424 of FR893524.1, forward strand.
TGAAATTTTATCTATAACGGGAAATGTTTTGCCAATAACATTAGATGAAATGAATATATGTGCGGAATTACAAGATGGAACAATAATTACTCAAAGAAGTAAAATTGCTCAAACAGTACAAGACAAAGTAACAAAAATAAATAGAGTTTATTTAAATCCTGCAAATTGTAAAACTGCACCAGGAGTATTAGAAGCTATAAAAGAAGCAGATGCAATAATTATAGGACCAGGAAGCATTTATACAGATGTAATTCCTAACTTGCTAGTAAAAAATGTAGCAAAAACAATAAGAGAAAGCAAAGCATTAAAAATATATTTATCAAATATAATGACAGAGCCAGGACAAACAGATGATTATTCTGTATCTGAACACATAAACAGTATAGTTGAACATTGCGGAAAAGGAATAGTAAACTTCTGTATATCTGACCTAGGTGAAATTGTTCCAGAGTATATTAGAAAATATAATTTAATGGGATCTAGTACGGTAGAAATAGATTCAGATAAAATAAAAGGAGAAAATGTACAGCTAATAAAAGGAGAACTTGCTTCAATAGATGGAACACATATAAGACATGATCCAGATAAGACAGCACAATTAATAATAGAACTAATTTGTACAGATTTAAGATTTAAGGACAAGCATAATGATGAACAATACATGCTATTGAATTCAAGATTAAAACAAGAAAAGAAAAAAGCTAAAATAGCAAATAAGAAAGCTAAAAGAATAAAAAATAATAAATATGATAAACATGACAACAAAAGCAAAGAAAGAAGAAAAAGCAAATTTAGCGATAAATACCAAGAAAGAATACAATCTATAAAAGAAAGTGAAAAAACAAGACTAGAAAACAGAAAGATTCAAGAAAAAGCACAAAAATTAATTGAAGAAGAAGAGGCAAAAGAAAAAGAAAGATTCTTAAAAGAGACATATAGTAAAAAAACAAAAAAATAAATAATTAAAATATTCTACTATTTAAAGGAGAAATATACAAATGAAAATAGAAACAAAAGAAATGAAATTAAAAGATGGAATAGAAAAAGAATGGTTAATTACAAATGGAATAGGTGGATACAGTTCTTCTACAGTATTTGGTATAAATACAAGAAAATACCATGGATTGTTAGTTGCACCGCTTACACCACCAGCTAGAAGACATTTAATACTTTCAAAACTAGATGAGAGCATTGTTATAGAAAATAAAAAATACAATTTATACTCAAACATGTGTAGGGACTTTATTGCATCAGGATATAAATACTTAGAAAGCTTTGAAAAGGATTATATTCCAATTTTTACATATAAAGTAAACAACATAACTATAAAAAAACTAATATGTATGCAGTACGGAAAAAACACTGTATGTGTATTATATAAAATAGATAATCCAGGAAAACAAGCTAAATTTACAATCACGCCAATAATAAATTTTAGAGATTTTCATACAATGACAACAAATTGGGAATTTAGCTTAAAACAGAACATAAAGAATAAAAAAGTAAAAATAGAAATAAATGATAAGCCAGAAACTCCAATATATATGTGTATATCTGACGGAAATTATATAGAACATTATAATGATGTTTTTAGAAATATGTATTATATAGAAGAAGAAAAAAGAGGCTTTTTCCCAGAAGAAAATTTGTCTGTTCCAGGAAGCTTTGAAATAGAAATACCACAAGAATCACATAAAGAAATTTCTTTTGTTTGCTCATTAGAGGAAAATATAGAAGAAATTAATGTGAAAAAAGTAATAAACAAAGAGATTATAAGAATAAATGAATTGATGTATGAGTCTGGAATGATAGAAGAAAAGCAAGATATAGAAAAACTACCTAAGGAAGAGTTAAAACAAAGAAAATTATTAAGAGATTTTATTATAGCAACAGATAATTTTATAGTATATAGACCTAATTTTGGACTTCATACAATAATTGCAGGGTATCCATGGTTCTTAGACTGGGGAAGAGATAGCTTAATTTCATTTGAGGGATTATTGTTAGAAACAAAAAGATATGAGATAGCTAAAGAAGTACTTTTAACAAGTATAAGAGACATAAAATTTGGACTAGTTCCAAATGGATATTCTGGTTATGATAATAGGCCATTATATAATAGCTCAGATAGTTCTTTGCTATTGTTTGAAGCAGTTTACAAATACGCAAAATATACAGGAGACTATAAATTTATAGAAAAAAACATATATGAAAAGTTAGTACTAATAATAAATAACTACTGCAAAGGGATAGATTTAGATGATAATAACATTTTCTTGGATATAGATGGGCTTTTATCGGCAGGAACAGAACATACACAAAATACATGGATGGATGCTAAATATGGAAATCATTGCTTTACACCAAGAAATGGAAAAACAGTAGAACTAAATAGTTTGTGGTATAATGCTTTAAAAATATTAGAAGAATTAAGCAATAAATTTGGAAATAGAAAGGATGCAAAAGAGTATGCAAAAAAAGCTATGGAATGCCAAAAAGCATTTATAGAGCAATTTTATAACAAAAAGAAAAAGTGCTTATATGATGTAATTGGAGATGCAAAAGTAAGACCAAATCAACTATTTGCAACAGCTCTTAGCTATCCGGTGTTAGAACCAAATTCAGAAATTGCAAAAGAGATGCTTGAAACAGTTACTAAAAAACTGCTTAATAAATATGGATTGAAAACATTAGCAAAAGGCGAAAAAGGTTATGTTGACATTTATGAAGGAGATGCTTTTAGAAGAGATTCAAGCTATCATCAAGGAATAACATGGCCATGGCTTTTAGGATTATATTATGATACTTTAAGAAATATGATTAAATCAGAAAAGGATAAAACGAGCAAAAAAGAATTACAAGCTAGATTAAAAGAATTTGTAGAAAACACAAAAAAGACGTTTACAAAGGAATTATATGAAAGAGGTGCAATAGGAAGTATTGCAGAAATATATGATTCAAAAGCTCCATATTTACCAAAGGGAACAATAGCACAAGGATGGAGTGTTGCAGAGATTTTTAGAATAATAAAAGAAGATTTACAAAAATAATGTATTCCATACAAAGGAGATAATATAAATGCGAATATTAGGAATAGACCCAGGATTTGCGATAACCGGATATAGTATAATAGACTACCAAGGTAATAAATTCAAATTAATAGACAGCGGTGCTGTTACAACAAAAGCAGGAGAGTCATTTCCATTAAGACTTACAAAAATATATGATGATTTATCTATGATAATAGATGAATATAAACCAGATGCAATATCAGTAGAAGAATTGTTTTTTAACAACAATGTAAAAACAGCAATAAATGTAGCACAAGCAAGAGGAGTGGTATTAGTAGTTGGATGCCAGAAACAGATACCAACATATGAATATACACCACTCCAAATAAAACAAGCAGTTGCAGGTTATGGACGAGCAGATAAAATTCAAGTACAAAAAATGGTAAAAGCAATATTAAATGTAGAAAAGTTACCAAAATTGGACGACACAACAGACAGCATGGCAGCAGCAATTTGTCATGCACATAGTGCTAGGTTTTCAGAAAAATTGTAATAAAACAAATGAAAAGCAGCATCTTGCACATTTTAATTCAATCGTAAAATCCTCAACGTACAGCGTACGCCTCCGGTTTTACTCATTTATTAAAATGCACAATGTACTACTTTTGATTTGTTTCATAAAATTGGAGGTATAATGACAGTAGAAAATTTAGAAAAAGAATTGAAACAAGAAAAATTACATAGCATATATCTGTTTTATGGAGAAGAAACTTACCTTTTAGAAAATGCAGTTAAAAAAATAAAAAAAATCTTTGGAGATTTAATACTAGGAATAAACTACATACAAATTAATGAAACAAATGTGAATGGGCTGATTTCTGATATAGAAACTCCTGCATTTGGATATGATAAAAAATTAATAATAGTTAAAAATTCAAACATACTAAAAAAAGAGAAAAAATCAAACACAAAATCAAATACAGATTTACAAAAAAAGATTAGTGAATACATAAAAGAAAACATAAAAACTATAGATCAAACAACAGTGCTAATATTTATAGAAGAAGAACTAATTAAATGCGATTTTACAAACACTATTCAAGAACTTGGAGAAGTGTGCAATTTTGAAAGATTAAAGCCAATAGAATTAAAAAAAAGATTAAAAACAATTTGTAATATGTATCAAGTCAATATAGATGAAAATACATTACAATATTTTATAGAAACATGTGGCACAAATATGCAAGTGTTAATAAATGAAATAAGAAAACTTATAGAATATGAAGGAAAAAATGGGACAATAAAAAAAGAAGATATAGATAAATTATCAATTAAAGAATTAGAAAGCAGAATATTTGATTTAACTGATAATTTGGGAAAAAGAGATATTACAAAGGTTTTAGAAATGCTAAAAGAATTATTGTACAACAAAGAACCAATACAAAAAATATTAGTAACATTATATAATCATTTGAAAAAACTATATATGGCAAAATTAGCAGAAAAGTATAATAGAAATATTGCAGAATGCCTAAAATTAAAACCAAACCAAATGTTTTTAGTTACTAAATATAAAAAACAATCAGAATTCTTTAAAGAAAAAGAACTAAGAAAAATATTGCAAGAATTAATAGACTTAGACTATAATTATAAAAATGGTTTAATAGACATAAATATTGGATTAGAAGCAATACTTTGTAGGTATTGCTAAAAGGATGTGAAACAATGAAATTTTTATTTGGATTAGGAATGGTAATTGCAACTGTAGGAGTAATACTAATATATGATGCTAGACCAATAACAAAAAAGATGTTTAGCTTTGGTGACCAAAACGATGGGGCACTAGGACTAAAAGTAACAGGGTTTTTAATAATTGTTATAGGAGAAATTTTAGCATATTGCAATATTTAACTACTTTTTAAAAAAACTTGCAAAATATAAAGTTATTATGTATAATATACTCGTGTTATTGTAGAAATGTTACAATAATTACAATAATATTATTTATATGTTACAATTATATTATTTCTATTGACATATTAGAAAAATAAAATAAAATATAGATAATCAAAGAAGAGGTGTACTTATGCGTGTTATAAGTGGCACAGCAAGAGGAAAGAAATTAAACACATTATCAGGGCTAAATACAAGACCGACTTTAGATAGAGTTAAAGAAGCAGTATTTAGCATAATTCAATTTGACCTAGAAGGTAAAAATGTATTAGATTTATTTTCGGGAAGTGGAGCATTAGCAATAGAAGCATTAAGTAGAGGTGCTAACAATGCTGTGATGTGTGATAATTCATATGAAGCTATAAAAATAATCAAACAAAATGTAAAAGAAACAAGATTGATAGATAAAGTAGAAATAATAAATAAAGATTATGCAGAGGCTTTAAAAAAATTAAATAAAGAAAATAAAAAATTTGATATGATATTTTTAGATCCACCATATAAATCAGACTTTGCAATTAAAGCAATGGAGTATATCTTCAGAAATAACATGTTATTAGATGATGGGATCATAATATTTGAAACAGATGATAAAAATAAAGAACAAGAAATTTTAAAATATAAGGAAATGAGAATTTTTGACATAAGGAAATATGGAAGCGTATATGTCATATTTATTCGAAAGGGGTAAAATCATGGAAATTTTTACATTATTAGAAACATTAGAGGATATAATGGAAAGGAGTAGAAGCCTACCATTTACAGACAAAGGAATTGTAGATAAAGAAGAAGTACTAGAAATAATAAAAGAAATAAGACTAAAACTTCCAGATGAATTAAAACAAGCTAAATGGGTAAAAGAAGAAAGAGCTCGTATTCTTGAAGAAGCTCAAAAAGAAGCAGATGGAATAGTAAAAGAAGCAGAAAATAGAATAATAGCTATGATAGACGAACATGAGATTACAAGAAAAGCTTATGAACAAAAAGCAGAAATAATAGAAACAGCAAATGAAATGTCAAGAGAAATATCAAAGGGAACAAAAGATTATGCAGATAGCATACTTGCAAATCTTGAATCTGCAATAAACAATGTTAGTGTAACTTTAAATGAAGCAATAAAAACTATAGAACAAAATAGAAAAGAACTTAAATAAGAAAAAATACCAAGGAAGTCAGAAATTTTAATGGAAGTCAGAATTTTTAAATTTATAGATTTCCTGTAATTTCTGGCTTTTTTAGATAAAAAATTATATGCAAATTGGAATTTGTTTAGTTCCGGATGAATTCAGGACAGCCCCCAAAATCCCCAGGTTTGGTGATTTTAAGGGACAGTCCCTAGAATTCCCCTCACACAAATTCCAATTTATAGAGAGTCCAATTAATAAAAGGAGAAAATATGTCAAGAGGAAAAAGAAGTAAAAAGAAAAACAGAACAATGTTAGATTTACAAGTTGTTACATTAATTATTGCAAGCATTTTACTAACAATATTAATATACACAAAAGCTGGATATATAGGGCAAACATTAAGCCCAATTTTAGGGGGAATAATGGGTTGGATAAAATACATTATTCCAGTAGGAACATTTGCAATTGCTATTTTTTTGGCATGCGATGAAGATAAAGACAATTTTATGAAAAAAATATTGCAATATGCAGTTTTTTTATTATGTATTACAACAATTATTACAGTAATTCAGATTTCACAAGGAAAACTTAGCACGGCAAATGGCTTCGAAGAAGCTATTAAACAAGCATACTATAATGGTAGTAAAAATATTGGCGGTGGAGCAGTAGGAGCAATTTGTGCAATAGGATTAATAAACTTAGTTGGAAAAATTGGAACAGTAATAATTGCAATAGGAATAGCTATAATAGATTCAATCTTTTTATTTGGAATAAAGCCAGCTGAATTATTAAAAGAATATATTGAAACTAGAAACGAAAAGAAACAAGAAGCAAAAGCGCAAAGAATAGAACAAAGGAAACTAAGAGCAGATAAAGAAGTAATTCCAAAAGAAAAAGAAGAAAAAAAGAAAAAATCAAAAATAATGCCAGAAGATAATATAGTAACAGAAGATCAAATAAATATAAAAATGGCAAATAATAATGAAGAACAAACATCATTATTTAAAAAACAAGAAGAAATAAAAGAAGATAAATCAAAAGAAATTTTAACACTAGAGCATGCTCTAACTGTTGAAGATGAAAATTATGAATTCCCACCGGTAGAATTTCTAACACCTGGTAAAACTGCAACAAAAATGGGAAAAAAGGCTGTAACAGATACAGCAAATAAATTACAAAAAACTCTATATAGTTTTGGAGTATCTGCAAAAGTAGAAAATGTGTCTGTTGGACCAACAATAACAAGATATGAATTAAAACCAGCAGAAGGAGTTAGAGTTAGCAAAATAGCAAATTTGGCAGATGACATTGCACTTAGCCTTGCAGCAGAAACAATAAGAATTGAAGCACCAATTCCAGGAAAACAAGCAGTAGGGATAGAAATACCAAATAAGGAAAAAGAAGTTGTACATTTAAGAGATATTATAGATAGCAACGAGTTTAAAAATGCAAAATCTAAACTATCATTTGCACTAGGAAAAAATGCAGCAGGAGAAGCAATCGTTACAGATATAGCAAAAATGCCACACGTTTTAATAGCAGGAAGTACTGGATCTGGTAAGAGTGTTTGCATAAATACATTAATTACAAGTATAATATATAAAGCTAAACCAAGTGAAGTAAAACTTGTAATGGTTGACCCAAAGGTTGTTGAACTTTCTGTATATAATGGAATACCACACTTATTAATACCAGTTGTAACAGACCCTAAAAAAGCAGCAGGAGCACTTGCTTGGGCTGTTCAAGAAATGGTAAATAGATATCACTTGTTTGCAGAAAAAAATGTTAGAGATATAGCAGGATATAATGAGGCTCTAGAAAAAGAGGGAGCAGAAGGAAAGTTGCCACAAATAGTAATAATAATAGATGAGCTTGCAGATTTAATGATGGTGGCAAAAAATGATGTAGAAGATGCTATATGTAGATTAGCACAAATGGCAAGGGCGGCTGGAATGCATTTAGTAATTGCAACACAAAGACCTTCTGTAGATGTAATTACAGGTATTATTAAAGCAAACATAGCAAGTAGAATTTCTTTCGCAGTAACATCACAAGTAGATTCAAGAACTATTTTGGATTCTGCGGGAGCAGAAAAGCTACTTGGAAAAGGAGATATGCTATTTTTCCCAACAGGAGTTTTAAAACCAATAAGAATTCAGGGAGCATTTGTATCTGACAGCGAAGTGGAAAAAATAGTAAGTTTTTTAAAGGAAAACGGTGGACCTACATATAGTGAAGATGTATTGGAAAAAATAGAAAGAGCAAATAGCACAGATAAAGAACTAGATGAACAAGATGATGATGAAACAGATCCATTTTTAATGGAGGCAATTGATACAGTTGTTGACTTAGGACAAGCATCAGCATCATTTATTCAAAGAAGATTTAAAGTAGGATATGCGAGAGCAGGAAGAATTATAGACCAAATGGAGGCAAGAGGAATAATTTCTGGATATGAAGGAAGTAAACCTAGACAAGTATTAGTTTCAAAAGAACAATGGCAAGAATTGAAAATGGCAAAACCTGTAGGACCAGAGACAGAATCAGAAGAATAAATATTAACGAAAGAAGGGTATAAGTATCTTGGGAAGAGAAGAGATTTTTTCTAAATTAAATATAAGAGACTATAATAATGAGTTAGAAAAAATATTAGAAAAAAAATCTTTTTCTGAAGGTACTAAAAATATCCTTCTTAATATTTTGTATAAAATGGAAACAGCATATGATGATTATAACAAAGTAAAAGTTTACACAAATAGCAAAAAAGATATGCTAGAAGAAATGCTAAAAATAATAAAAGAAGACTGTGATGAGATAGAACTAGTAAAACCAAGGTTGAATGAAGAAACCAAATTAGGAGATAAAAAGTTTATTGCAGAAGAAAATAAAATAATTTCATATCCTAATGAAAAAACAGTTTGCTATGGACTGTATAATTTAATAAAAAATAGAGTGAGTATTAAAGCAAAATACGGTTTTTTAAAGAGACCATTAGAAAAATTACTAAGCAAAGGCAAAATAGTTGATGAAGAAGAAATAGTAAGAGATTTTGATGGATGGTCGTGGAATGTAGTGACAGAAGAAATCGAAAACTATATATGCAACATAGTATATCAAAATATAAAAATATTAGTTGGAAATGAATTCTTGCAAGAACAAATAAATAAAAGTAAAGAATTAGATTTTATAGAAGAATTAGAATTAAAGCTAAAATTAAATTACGGAGAAGAATTAGCTCAAAAAATTTTGAATGATATATATAAAATAAGCATTCTAGAAGAAATAAAGAGTGATAATAAAAAATTAAAAGACTTTATAAAAATAGAAAATATAATGAAAAAAGACTTAGAGAAAATAAGTAACAAAGAACAATATTTGCAAGAATTAGACACTGAAAAGAAAAAAATAGGTAAAGAAATAAAAAGAATTGACGAAATAATGAATGACACTCAAATACTAAGAAAAGAATTTATGCAAGGAAATTTAAGAAGAGAAAAAAAGATATTTAGCCTTAGCGAATATACGGAATTACTTCAAAACAGAAGAGAAAAATTATTAATAAAATTAAAAAAATGTAGTAAATTAATGGAACCATTTACCTATGTTCAAATGAAGTTAAAATTAAATGAAAATGTTAAGCTATTTGAAGAATTAGACTTAAATCAGTACAATGAAGAAAAAATATTTAATGAATTAATAAACTTACAAAAGAGCTTTTTGAAAGCATTTAACAAAACACTAAAAAATATAGAAAATAAAAAAGAAATTATAGAAAAAATATATGTGTTTAGATATTATAAGCTAATACCAATAAATAAAACAGAAGAAATAAAAGATATTAAAGATTTAAAAACAGAAATTAAAAGAACAGAAAAATATTTAATAACAAAAGCTTGCAATTTACGAGCAATAAATATATTATGTAATAACGTTGAGAAAAATTATGAAATAACATCAGACATATTAAAATATAGAATAATTGATTTAGAAGATATGATTTTAGAAGCTCAAAAAAACAATGATAAATTCATTTTAAAGGTATATGACGATAATGCAATAGCGGGAATCTTACAATATGAAACTAATGAAGATTTTAATATAAAATTAAATAAAAAAACTAAATTATTTATATGAAGGAGCGAAGTTTATGAATATTACTTTTTTAGGAGCAACAAAAACTGTTACAGGTTCAAACTTTTTATTAGAAGGAGCAGGAAAAAGAATTTTAATTGACTGTGGACTTTATCAAGGAAAAGCAGCAGAAGAAAGGGAAAATTATGAGGACTTTGCATACAACGTAAGTGACATAGATTATCTATTACTTACACATGCACATATAGATCACTCTGGAAGAATTCCAAAATTATATGTAGAAGGATATAGAAATCCAGTAATTGCAACAAAAGCAACATGTGATTTATGTTCAATAATGCTTCCAGATAGTGGACACATTCAAGAACAAGAAAATGAGTGGCAAAACAGAAAAAGAAAAAGAAAAGGACTTCCAGAACTACCACCACTATATACAGCACAAGATGCAATAGATTGTTTAAAAATATTTAAACCAGTAAAATATGATGAAATAATTGAGTTATCACCAGAAATACATGTTAGATTTAATGATGCAGGACACATGCTTGGGTCTAGTATTATTGAAATATGGGTAAATGAAAATGGAGAAGAAAAGAAAGTAGTATTCTCAGGTGACTTAGGCAACAGTGATATGCCACTTTTAGATTCTCCAACAATGATAGAAACAGCAGATTACTTAGTTATGGAATCAACATATGGAGGAAGACTTCATATAAGGAACGACCAAAAAGCAGAAATGTTTTTGAATATAGTAGCAGAAACATTAGATAAAGGTGGAAATGTTGTAATACCATCATTTGCAGTAGGAAGAACACAAGAAATTTTGTATGAGTTAAACAATTTAAAAGAACATAGAACAGATAAGGAATTCTTAGAAAAATATGATAAATTAATGAAAGTGCCAGTATATGTAGATAGCCCACTTGCAATATCTGCAACACAAATATTTAGACAAAATACAGAATTATTTGATGAGGATGTAAGAAAACAAATAGAAAGTGGAGATAATCCATTAGAGTTCCCAGGGCTACAATTTACACAAACAGCAGAAGAATCAAAAGCATTGAATGAAAATAAAACACCATCAATAATAATATCAGCTAGTGGTATGTGCGAAGTAGGAAGAATAAAACATCACTTAAAACATAATTTATGGAATCCAAATAGCACAATATTATTTGTTGGTTATCAAGCACCAGGAACATTGGGAGCAAAGCTTGTTGCAGGAGAAAAGAAAGTAAAAATATTTGGAGAAGAAGTAGCTGTAAATGCTAGAATAGAGTACATAGAAGGATATTCAGGACACGCAGACCAAGAAGGACTTTTAAACTTTGTATATTCATTTATAACAAAACCAAAGCACATATTCTTAGTACATGGAGAACCAGAAGGACAAAAGATATTAAAACAAAAACTAATGGAAACAACAGAAATACCAGTAACCATACCAGATTATGGTGAAGACTATAAACTAGATGATAAAATATCAGTAGAATCAAAAGTTAATATGTATGATAAACATAGATATTTAAGATTAGAAGTAATAGATAGATTATCTACATTAAAAGAAGAATTAGAAGACATGAGTTCTATGATAAAAGAAGATATATTTGATGAGGATAAAAAAGACGAAGAAATAATGGCAATAAACGAAAAGATAAAAGAATTAGAACAACAAATAGTAAAAACAATTTCATAATTACAATAAACGTAGGGGCAGAACCTTTGTCTGCCCTGAATAATTTTGAAGGAGATACAAATGGAAAAATATTATAATGATGCAATTATAGGTAATAAAGAAATAACAGCAAGTTATACAAAAAAAGGAGAATTATTGAGAGTATTTTACCCAAACACGGATTACAGGCAATTTGTAGATTATTTTCATACAGGAGTAAAAATAAATGATTCAAACATGATTTATTTACATGATGACATAAATAATCAATATGAGCAATATTTTACAGAAAATACAAATATATTAAACACAAAAATATTAAATACATATTTTGAATTAAATATTTTACAAACAGATTTTGTATGTATAAATAAAAATGTAATTGTAAAAAAATATAAATTCAAAAACCAAAACAATATAGATTTAAATGTAAGCTTTATAATACATTCTGCTTTACTTACAAATGATAACAATCAAGCAAGTGGCTACTATGTTAATGATAGCCTAGTTCAATACATGCATGATTATACATTTTCTATTTGTTCAAATAATAAAGTAAAAGCTTCACAAATAAATAATAATGAAGCTAACATAGAAAACGGTGTAATTTGGGATAAAGATTATATAGGAATGTCAAATGATTCAAGTATTTGCTATGACTTAGGAACATTAAAACCAAATGAAGAAAAAGAATTAGATATATATATAACAGTTTCTCAAGGTTCATCAATAAAAGAAATAGAAACAAAAATTGCAGAAGCAAAAAATATAGATGTAAAAAAGGAATTAGACAAAGCAAAGAAACATTGGGAAAAATATGTAAAAGAACATGATACAATAAAACTTCCAGAATCTAATACTAAATACATGAAAAAACTAGAAAAAATATATAAAAGAACAATATTACTTTATCCATTACTTACAAACGAACTAACAGGAGGAATATCAGCAGCAGTAGAGATAGATGAAAACCGTACAAAATGCGGAAGATACTCTTATTGTTGGCCAAGAGATGCAATATTTATAACAAATTCATTAGATATATTAGGAATGACAAAAGAAACAGAAAAATACTACAAAACATTTTGCAAAATGACACAAAGCAAAAATGGAATGTGGGAGCAAAGATTTTATACAGATGGAAGTTTAGCTCCTTGCTGGGGATATCAAATAGATGAAACAGCAAGCGTAGTATATGGAATTTATAATCATTATGGACATACAAAAAACACCAAATTCTTAAAAGACACGTTAAGAATGAGTGAAAGTGCTATAAAATTCTTAAAGAAATATGTACAAAATGTTTTAGATGAAAAAGAAGAAGAATATAAAAGCTATGATTTGTGGGAAGAAAACGAGGGAATACACACATATTCACTTGCAACAATCTTTTCAAGTTTTGATGCAATGATAAAAATATATGAAATAGTAAAACCAGAGTTCGAAAAAAATAGATTAAAAATAGAAAAAATTGAAAAAGAATTACAAATATTAAGAAAATATCTAGTAGAAATTAAAAACTACATATTAAAAAATTTATATGATAACAACAAAAAAACATTTATAAGAAATAAAGATCAAAAAATGGATATAAGTTTACTAGGATTAGTTACACCATTTAAAGTAATAGCAGCAAAAGAAAAGAAAATGCTAAACACATTAGAAAGAATAGAACTAACATTAAGAACATATACAGGTGCCTATTTAAGATATGAAGGAGATAACTATGCGGGAGGAAATCCATGGGTAATAGCAAACTTATGGATGGCAGAATATTGCTTAGAAGCAGGAAATAAAAAGAAAGCAAGAGAATGTTTTGAGTTTGTTGTAAAAACAGCAACAGAACATGGATATTTGGCAGAACAAATAGACAATAGCACAATGCAAGCAAAATGGGTAATAGGATTAGGATGGTCACATGCGATGTTTATTGATGTATTGCAAAAACTATACAAATAAAAAAAATGAAAATCAGTATCTTGGCAAAATGCACAATCTATTAATTTTGATTTGTTTAGAAATGTGATTAATATTTTAATTAAAGGAGAATTGTATGGCAAAACCAAGTACAGTATTTGTTTGTAGCAATTGTGGAAATGAATCTTCTAAATGGTTTGGAAGATGTCCAGCATGCAATGAATGGAATACTTGTTATGAAGAAAAAATTAATTTAAAATCTAGTGGAAAATCAGCTAGCAAAAAAACAGCGACAACAGTAAAATTAGACGATGTAAAGAAACAAGATATCGTTAGAACAAAAACAGGATTTGATGAACTAGATAGAGTATTAGGAGGGGGACTTGTTAAAGGCTCCCTAACTTTACTTGGAGGAGAACCTGGTATTGGTAAGTCTACTTTAATTCTGCAAATATGCGATAAAATTAAAGGGGAAGGACAAGTTTTATATGTATCAGGAGAAGAGTCTGCTCAACAAATAAAAATAAGGGCAGATAGATTAGGAATAAAAAACAATGATATTGTATTTTTAGGAGAAACAGATATAGATGTAATAGAAGATGCAATATTAAAAACAAATCCAAAATTGGTTATAATAGATTCTATACAAACAATGTATTCAGATGAAATAACTTCAGGACCTGGTAGCGTTAGCCAAGTAAGAGAGATAACAGCAAGAATAATGAAAATGTGTAAACAGGAAGAAATTACAACAATAATAATTGGACATGTTACAAAAGATGGTAATATAGCTGGGCCAAGAGTTTTAGAGCATATGGTCGATACAGTTCTATACCTAGAAGGAGAAAGATATTTTGCTTATAGAATTTTAAGAGGAGTAAAAAACAGATTTGGTTCAACAAATGAAATTGGAATGTTTGAGATGAATGATATAGGTATGTGCGAAATTGACAATCCCTCATCTGTACTATTATCAGAGAAAAATGAAAATGTAGCAGGCTCAATTGTTGTAGCAAGCATAGAAGGTACAAGACCAATACTTGTAGAATTACAAGCATTAACGGCTACAAGTGTATTTGGAATGCCAAGGAGAACTGCGAATGGTATAGATTATAATAGATTAACATTATTAATTGCAGTATTAGAAAAAAGAACAGGACTGCCACTTGGAAATCAAGATGTATATTTAAATATAGTTGGAGGAATAAAAATAAATGAACCAGCTTTAGATTTAGGCATAATTCTTGCAGTAAGTTCTAGTTTCAAAAATATACCAATACCAAATGATGTAATTGCAATAGGAGAAGTTGGACTAACAGGAGAAGTAAGAAGCGTAAATCAAATAGAAAAAAGAATAAAAGAAGCAGAAAAACTAGGATTTAAAAAATGTATAATTCCAGAAAGCAATAAAAAACTATTGAAAGATACATACAAATTAGATATAATAGGTGTGCAAAATATTTCGGAAGCGATGAGATGCTTAGAATTAAAGAGGTGATAGTTTGGCAGAGAAAACAAAAAATGATGAAGAACTAATCAATATACTTAAGATTATAGCTCCAGGTACTTTATTTAGAGAAGGCCTAGACAACATATTAAAAGCAAAAACAGGTGCTTTAATTATAATAGGAGATACAAAAGAAGTCTTAGATTTAGTAGATGGAGGCTTTAGAATTGATGAGGAATATACTCCTGCTAGATTATATGAGCTTGCTAAAATGGATGGAGCAATAGTATTAAGCAAAGATTTGAAACGAATTCTTTTAGCAAATACACAAATAATACCATCACCAAAAATATTAACACAAGAAACAGGAACAAGACATAGAACTGCAGAACGTACAGCAAAGCAAACAGGAGAGCTTGTTGTGAGTATATCTCAAAGAAGAAATATAATAACAGTATTTAAAGGAGACTTTAGATATACAATAGAGGACAGTAGTAAAATAGTAACAAAAGCAAATCAAGCACTTCAAACTTTAGAAAACTATAAAAGAGTCTTTGATACAAAACTAAGAGTATTAAATGAATATGAATTTAATGATATTGTTACTCTTGACAATGTAATTACATGCATACAGAGAGCTGAAATGGTAAACAGAGTTGCAGAACAAGTAAAACGTTCAATATATGAATTAGGAGCAGATGGTGTTCTAGTAAAAATGCAATTAGAAGAATTAATAGAAGATTTACCACAAGAAGAATTATTAATTATAAAAGACTATATAGCACCAAGTAGAAGATTATTACCAGAAAAAATATTACAAAACATACGATTATGTTCACAAAATGAATTGATACAATCAGAAATTATTGCTAGATTTTTAGGTTATGAACAATTCGACAACTATGAAGAAGTTGCTGTATATCCAAGAGGATATAGAATTTTAAATAAAATACCAAGAATGCCTAATAGTATTGTTACAAATTTAGTAAAAACATTTAAGTCTTTCCAACATATTTTACTTGCAGATGTAGATAAGTTGGATGAAGTAGAAGGAATAGGAGAAGTTAGAGCACGAACGATTAAGCAATCATTAAGGAGAATGCAAGAACAATTTGTATTTGATAATTTAATGATTTAAAGAGGTGAAAAATTTGAAAAATAAAAACTCACAAAAAGGTATTACTATAATAGCATTAGTAATAACAGTTATTATGCTTTTAATATTAGCATCTGTGGCAACATATACAGGAATTGAATCTTATGATAAAGCTGAACAAATAAAATTTGTATCACAAATGAAATTAATTCAAACAAAAGTGGACGAAAAAGTTCAAGAAGATGGTTTTACTCTTGAAGGATATGGAACAATATTAACAGATGAACAAAAGCAAACAATAAATAATGCAGTAGCTAATGGAGAAATATTATCACCAACTGAAGATGACTATAGTAACTATGTAAGATACTTTTCAAAAGAGCAGTTAAGTACACAATTAAGTCTAGATAATATAGATGAGGGCATAATTATAAATTTCAAAACTAGAGAAGTTATAAGCACAGTAGGATTTGAATATGGAGGTACAATATATTATACTCAATACAAACTGCCAAAAGGGGAAAAGTTAACTCAATATGTAAAGCCTAATACAACACTATCTGTTGAGTATTCTAAAATTTTGCAAGATTTATCTTGGGTAATAAAAATAGAAGAAGTGAAAAGAATAGAAAAAGATAATACAGACGGGACAGAATTAAAAACAGAATTAAAATTAGATACATTGAAATATGAATTAGGCAAAAAAAACTCGAATGGAGCTGAGTATACTTATTTAAAACAAACGAATCCAAATGAAATTCTAATTTCAGAAGCCGGTGACTATAGTATAAAGGTAATAGACAATGCCGGAAATGAAACTGAAGAAAAATTTACCATTAAAATTGCAAACCCACCAATGATTAAAGACAATTGGGTCAAATTGAAAGAGAAAAAAACAATAAACGAAAAATATGAAACAATTTATGCATTTGAAGAAGAATCTGAAAAAGATATATGGTATGATTATTCAAATGATGCTCAATTTGCATATGCAAAGAATGAAAATAAGGATATTTTTGTTTGGATTCCACGATATGCAAAAAACAATTCAACAAATAAAATTAAGTTCATAAAAGGAAATTCGAATATATTTGAAGATAATACAAAAATGGACAATAATTGGACTGTGCCTGAAGAGTTTTCACCCAATGGAATTAAGCTTACTGGATTCTGGCTAAAAGTAACGGCTCCAAATCCGGAAGGAAAAGGCATAGATACATTTTTAACAAATATAAATAAAAATGATATAATATATGTTTATGAGCAATAAGGAGGAAATATAGATGAAAAACAAGTTAACTTATAGTATAGCAGCATTAATTATAGTAATTATATTAGGAGGCTTTTTAGCATATGGATATTACCAAAAGGCAACATATAAATTACAAAGACCAATAGTTTCTATGGAAGTAGAAGGATATGGAACAATAAAAATGGAATTATATCCAGATATGGCACCAAATACAGTAAAAAACTTTATTAAATTAATAAATGAAGGATATTATAATGGGCTAACATTCCACAGAATACAAGAAAGCTTAATACAAGGTGGAGATAAACAGGGAGATGGCACAGGTACTACAGAATACAGTATAAATGGAGAATTTTCTAAAAATGGATATAAAGAAAATACATTAAGCTTTGAGAGAGGAACAGTAGGATTAGCAAGACAAGATTATTCATATTATGCATCTATGGATTCTAGCTTAACAGCAAAAGGATATAATTCAGGATATGCACAATTCTTCATAATGGCACAAGACCAAAAAGAATATGATGGATATTATACAGCATTTGGTAAAGTTATAGAAGGAATGGATGTTGTTGACAAACTAACAAAAATAGAAACACAAACAAAAACTGATGAACAAACAGGAGAAACATCAACAACTACTACACCAGTAAATGCACCTGTAATAAAAAATATGACAGTAGAAACATTTGGAGTAAATTATGGAGAACCAGAAACACATAAATCTTTTGATATAAATTCTTGGTTTATGAGTTTATATGGATTATCACAACAATAAATTGGAATTTGTTTAGTTCCGGATGAATTCAGGACAGTCCCCAAAATCCCCAGGTTTGGTGATTTTAAGGGACAGTCCCTAGAATTCCCCCTCACACAAATTGCAATTTGTATAAAAAAATTTCAAAAAAAATTAAAAAAATGAAATTTAGTATTGACATATTAATTAAAATCTAGTATACTTATTTTCGTCCTAAGAAATGGGCGCATAGCTCAGCTGGTAGAGCATCTGCCTTACAAGCAGGGGGTCATAGGTTCGAGTCCTATTGCGCCCACCATTTTTTTGGCCCGGTAGTTCAGTTGGTTAGAACGCTAGCCT
>FR893524.1:226123-261202 GCA_000434035.1 Clostridium sp. CAG:452
TAGCCTGTCACGCTAGAGGTCGTCGGTTCGAGCCCGATCCGGGTCGCCATTTTTTTATTATATATAGTTGGCTCGATAGCTCAGTTGGTAGAGCAGGGGACTGAAAATCCCCGTGTCAGTGGTTCGATTCCACTTCGAGCCACCACAAAGCACAGCAAAAGCTGTGCTAATTTTTTTGAACTGTGGAATCGAAAAGGAGGCTGCCAAGTTTCAACTGGTCAGAAATTTCCATAAAAAATAATTGACAACAATACAAAATGGTACTATAATAAATCCTGCTTAATTTTTATAATCCTGTTTTCAGGTTGATATATAGACATAAGAATTAAAAAGAATTTTTTCAGGAGGAAAAGGTAATGAGCAAAAAGGACTTTGTTTTTAGCGTGATGTTGGGCTTTTTCATTATGGCAACACTATTGAATTTAATAATTTCAATAGTAACCGGAGATATAATGGTATGGATGTGCACAGTATTGGATGCTGTTACATTAATACTGTTTATAATATGGAATAAACTTAACAAAAAAGAATAAAGTATTAAAAGAAAGAGCTAATATTAACTTATTATTAGCTCTTTTTGCTATTATATTGATTTTATAAGAGTTGATAAAACTAAAATAAAATGATACAATTCAATAATAAAATAAGATAAACAAGGAATGATAGAAATAATGGAAAAAATTTTAGACAGAATAAATAAACCTGACGATTTGAAAAAATTAAATTTATTAGAAAAAAACAAACTAGCAGAAGAAATAAGAGAATATATACTAGAAGTGGTATCTAAAAATGGAGGACATTTAGCTTCTAATTTGGGCGTTGTAGAACTTACAATTGCACTTCATAGCGTTTTTGACTTACCACAAGACAAAATAGTATGGGATGTAGGACATCAAAGCTATGTTCATAAAATTTTAACAGGAAGAAAAGAACAGATGCAAACTTTAAGAAAATTTGGTGGCATATCACGGATTTCCAAAAATATCGGAATCTGAATATGATAGTTTTGACACAGGACATAGCAGTACATCAATATCAGTGGCATTAGGAATGGCAAGAGCAAATGCTTTGGAAAATAAAAACAATCATGTAATAGCTGTAATAGGTGATGGGTCACTAACAGGCGGAATGGCTATGGAAGCTCTAAATGATGCCGGAAGTAGTAATTCTAATATAACAGTAATATTAAATGATAATGAAATGAGTATATCTAAAAATGTAGGAGGAGTTCCAGCATTACTTACTAAAATTAGAATTAAAAAAACATATAAAAGGTCAAATAACTGTATAAAAAGATTTTTTAACAAAGCGCCTTTAATAGGAAAACCAATAGTTTCGTTAGCTCACAATATAAAAAGAAGCATAAAACAGTTGGTTATTCCTAATATGTATTTTGAAGATATAGGATTTACATATCTAGGACCAGTAGATGGACATAACATAGAAGAACTAGAAAAAATTTTAAAACAGAGCAAACATCTAGAAGGACCTATTTTAATTCATGTAATAACTAAAAAAGGAAAAGGGTATAAGTTTGCAGAAGAAACGCCAGATAAATTTCATGGAATTTCTAGCTTTGATATAAAAACAGGAGAGAAAATAGCAAAACCAAAAAAAGATTATTCAAAAGTGTTTGGAGATAAATTAGTTGAGCTAGCTTCAAAAGATGATAAAATAGTTGCTGTAACAGCTGCAATGAAAGATGGAACAGGATTAAAAGAATTTGCAAATAAGTTTCCTAGTAGATTCTTTGATGTTGGAATTGCAGAACAACATGCAGTGGGTATGATTGCAGGAATGGCTGCATCAGGTTTAAAACCGGTATTTGCAGTATACTCATCTTTTTTACAAAGAGGATATGATCAACTTATTCATGATATTGCATTAGAACAAATACCTGTAACTATATGTGTTGATAGAGCTGGAATTGTTGGAGCAGATGGAGAAACACACCAGGGTGTATTTGATTTATGTTTTTTAAACTCTATACCAAATTTAGTTGTTATGGCACCAAAGGACTTTAAAGAACTAGAACAAATGTTAGAATTTGCAGTTAACTTAAATAAACCAGTAATTATTAGATATCCAAGAGGAGGAGAAGAAGGAAGCTTTAAACAACATAATGATATAGAACTTGGAAAATCAGAAATCATAAAAGAAGGAAAAGATTTAAGTATAATAGCAATAGGAAAAATGGTAGAAAGGGCACAAACAGTTGCTGAAATTTTAGCTAAAAAAAATATTGATGCGGAGATAGTAAATGCAAGGTTTTTGAAACCATTAGATAAAGAAACAATATTAAAATCGGTAGAAAAAACTAAGAATGCTGTAACAATAGAGGATGGATTAATAGAAGGAGGCCTTCGGAACAGCTGTTATAGAAGCAATTAATGATAGCAAACTAGAAAATATAAAAACAAAGAGATTTGGATATAATGATTGTTTTATAAAACACGGAAGTGTAGAAGAACTAGAAAAAGAATATGGACTAGATAAAGATAAACTAGCAGAAGATATATTAAAAAAATTAAATAAAAAGAAAAATGTGTTGTAAAATATTTTACAACACATTTTTTATCTTTCATTTTCGTTTTTTTGGATCTTTTGAACTGCACTAACAGAAGCCTTATTAGGATCTCCACCATAAACATATCTTTTTGCATATTCCTCTTCTGTTAATAAACCTTCGCTTAAAAGTGACTTTAAAAGTATATCATTTGTTGTTCTTGAAACATATACTGAAGTCTTAAATTTGGCTAAGCATTCATCATAAGTTTCTAATCGCAAATATGTTTCTGAATTTTCATAACTGTCCAACTCTTCTTGAGAAGCATTAGGATGCCTTGCAGATATGTTCCTTTTATATAAATCTTTACTTTGTTCCGGAGTTAGATATATCTCATTTAAAACTCTTTGGACATAAGCTTCTTTTACTGAATCTGTTATAGGTACGGTAGCTTCTAGCTTTTTTATATCTTCTTCAAATCTTTTTCTCCTAATGGTTACCCTTGAAGTTTTGCCATTTATAACTTCATCTATTTCTTGGCGTACATTTTCTTCTATGCCTTCTTTTACAATTTCAGAAAACATAGTGTTTGAATTTTGGTAAGTTTTAGAATCTACAGTTTCTAAAAATCTATTTTTATA
The DNA here is from genome assembly GCA_000434035.1 of Clostridium sp. CAG:452. Lineage (GTDB taxonomy): Bacteria > Bacillota > Clostridia > TANB77 > CAG-508 > CAG-452. The sequence goes on from FR893524.1 coordinate 229,271, forward strand.
AAAATTAGAATTTGAAACTTCTTCAGGAGATTTATGTTCAACTAATAAGTTAGAATAAGAGTCAATTAATTCGCCTGTTCTTTCAGGGAGAATATCATTTAATTTCCTTAAAGTAGGTTTAATAGATTTTTCGTAGTTTAACTCTCTTAATTGATACATTAAATTGCCAACATTAGGACTCATTCTAGCTCCATCTATTCCTTTAGAATTTGCGGTCAAATTATCTCTAAAAAAACGAGTAACTCTTTTTACTATTTTATTTTTTTTCTCATTAGGATCTAATGCCCAATTATCAAGTTCTTCTTTAGAGATTCCCATTTGAAGAAAAAGTTTTTCATAGTCTGGATCGTTTACATCAATTGCACCGCCTTTTATTACACCATCTCTAAAATCCTTTGCAACATATGATATAGGATCACAAAGTAATACTATAACACCCTCTTTTGATCTGCTACGAGTTTTTCTGTCTAACCCTTTTTTTACCAAAGTGTCTTTATATTCTTTTTCAATATCACTATCAGTTTTATTCCTATTAGTTTGCACTTCTAGTAAATTGCTTTCTCCATTATGACAAACAGCAATATCTGAAATTGTAAGGTAGGTAGAATAAAGTTCCTTTAATTTGCGTTTACTTAAAGGTTTGCCTCTTTTTTCTTCCATTCTTTTAATTACCTTAGAATGTATTCCTTCTAATTCTAAAGTTGGCCTTACCATAGAACTATGGTGCATTTCACAAATTCCATTCTTTTCTAGATACTTTGATATAGTCTGTTCACCGTCATGAGCAAAAGGAAAATGTGCTATATCGTGTATTAAGCCGCCTACAAATGCTAAATCTTCATTTAATAGTTGGTCTCTTGCAGAAATTGAAGCATTGGTAGCAGTATCTAAAACATGAAGAGGCCTTGAATTTGCATGATCTTCAACTCCGGGTTCATTTTCAGCACTCATATTTGTTTTTTGAAGAGTAATCCATGCTTCTGAAAACTCTATTAGTTCTTCTTTAAAAATGCTTAAATATTCAGGATCTGCATATGTAGCAAATTTTGAATGATCAGCATAAAAAGAATTTTTCTGCCTGGCATCTCTAACTAATTCCTTTAATTTAAGAATATACTTGTTTTCTACTTTAAAATCAGCAGATGAAGCTTGATTTTTAAAACTTCTCATTATAATCACCTTTATAATTATTTATAATTATTTATATTTATTGTAACATCTTTAAATTAATTTGTGAATGCCTGAACAATAAAAAAGTCGAAAAAGAACAAATTAGGACGTTTGCATATTATAATAGATACTTGAAGTAAACATAAAAAGATGATACAATTTAATTGTATTCATTTATATAGTCTTCCTTGCGTGACATCAAAGCTACAGCAGGAGACAAATAATTTTAAGGAGGAAAATGAATATGGACATGGAAAAAATTTATGAGGCGCTAAACAAACTTAATCAAGGCAACAACAACTTAAGACGGTGGACATCTTTTATAACAAAAGGAAGTCATGATGAGATTTCAAAACAGGCATTAAATAGTGCAATATGTTATATGCTGGCGGTAGAAGTGCAAAAAGCAGGGTTAAAAGTTAATTTTAATTTGTTTCCCAAAATTGCTATTTATAGGTCTTTTCAAAAAGTTTATGTGAATTATGACATTCCAGAGCATATACTTGAAGAAATTTGTTATTTGGGAAAAATTGATTTTAATGAGAATTTTAAAACTGCAACACTTAATACAATCAGAGATGTCGCAGGAGAAGAGTTTGCAGAATTTTTAAAACAGGGTTGTGACACTTTAGAGGAACGCATTTATAAAGCGGCAACTAAAATCGCTACATTGTTAGAACTGAAAGAAATTAAAAACAATGTAAATGGTGATTATGACGAAAAATATGAAGAGATTATTTCATCTATGACCAAATACGAAGATATTCCTGGATTTGAAGATTTAAGAGATCAAAATGGTGGATATTGGAAGGTATTTAAAGATATTTCAAAATTGAGATACCAAAATAGATGGGCTTCATATTCATATCAGGTTGAATGTTCTGTTTTAGGACATCTTTTTGAAACCGCAGAATATGCGTATTTTATGGCACTTGAAAAAGGATATACAGAAGATGTTGCAACAAAATGCTTTTTTATGGGAATATTTCATGATATTCCTGAAACCTACACAAGAGACATTCCTTCACCAATAAAAGATAGCATACCTAATTTTAGAAAAGTTACAGAGGTTTATGAGTTGGAAATGATGAGAAAAAACATGTATCCTTTTGTATCTGAGAAAGGAAAAGAGGCGCTTGAAAATGTTATGTTTGAGACTGATGAAAACGCGATTTTTAAAAGCTTGATAAAAGGTGCGGATTATATGTCTGCAATTGCTGAAATTTGGCGCCAGCTTAAAGCTGGAACACGAGACGAGGATTTTGTTTATGCTATGGAAGGGCATTTTCCTAAATTTAAAGCCGGATTAGCCGAGTTTACTCCAGGCACAGAAAAATTTGCATATAAAATGTTTTCGTATGCACAGTCTCTAAATTTGTAATTTTGTAACATGTCAGAATGCAGTGGATGGCTCTTGTCATTCACTGTTTTTATATACTAGGGAATTTCAACAAACTCTTATTGTTCTTGAAATTAAAAAACTTTTGAGATATAATGTATAAGTCAATAAAAAAATGAGGTGTAAATATGGACAAAGAAAAACGTAAAATATTAAATACAATGTTAAAATTTTTTGAAGAAAAAGGATATAAAAAAGAGGAAATAGAGGAAATAGAAGAACTAGCAGAAGAAAAAGAAAAAAAGAAAAAAGGAAAACTACATCCATTCGAAAAAATTACAGATTTAAAAGATATGTTAGAAAAAACAGAAAAAAAATTTGGTGATAAGCCTGCTTTCAAATATAAAACAAAAGAGCCAGGAGTTTTTGATGTAATTACATATAAAGAGTTTATAGAAAAAGTAAACGCATTAGGGACTAAATTAATAGATTTAGGTTTAAAAGGGAAAAGAATTGCAATAATATCAGAAAATAGATATGAATGGTGTTTAGCATATTTAGCAACATGTTGTGGAACAGGAGTTGTTGTACCACTAGATAAATCTTTGCCAGCAAATGAATTAGAAAGTTTAATAATTCGTTCGGGAGTAGAAGCGATATTTTATTCAAGTAAATATGATGAAGTTATGCAAGATATAAAACAAAGAAGAACAACAGATTTAAGATATTATATATCAATGGACTTAGAGAAAATGGAGAATGGCATATATTCAGAACATGAACTTGTAGAAAAAGGAAAAGAATTAATAAAAAAAGGAAACAAAAAATTCTTAAATGCAAAAATTAATAATGAAGAAATGACATGCATGCTATTTACATCAGGAACAACAGCAATGTCAAAAGCTGTAATGCTATCACACAAAAATATATGTTCAAATTTAATGGATATAGCAGCTGTATTAAAAATTGATGAAAAGGATACTTTATTATCATTCTTACCATTACACCACACATTTGAATGTACAGTTGGATTCCTTTATGTTATGTATACAGGAGCTTCAATTGCATATTGTGAAGGAATAAGACATATTGCAAGTAATATAAAAGAATTTGAGATTACTGCAATGATTTCTGTACCAGCACTTTATGAAAATATCTATAAAAGAGTTATGAAGTCAATTGAGAAAAAAGGGAAACTAGCAGAAGTAGAAAAAATAATGAAATTAAGTGGAATGCTTTCAAAAGTAGGGATAGATTTTAGAAAGAAAATGTTCAAGGAAATTCACGAATCGTTAGGACCAAAACTAAGACTTATGGTAAATGGTGGAGCAGCATTAGATTATGAAGTAGAAAAAGGATTCAATGAATTAGGCTTCAGAATTGTTCAAGGCTATGGATTAACAGAAACATCTCCAGTTATAGCTGCAGGAACAGATTTTGCTCAGAGATTAGGATCAGTAGGAAAAGTATTTCCTAGTTTAAAAGTAAAAATAATAAATAAAGACGAAAATGGAATTGGAGAAGTTATTGTAAAAGGACCAAGTGTAATGCTTGGATATTATCAAAATGATGAAGCAAATAAAGAAGTATTTGAAAAAGGTTGGTTTCATACAGGAGATTTAGGATACATTGATAAAAAGGGATTTCTATTCTTGGCAGGTAGAAAGAAGAGTGTAATAGTTTTAAAGAATGGTAAAAATGTGTATCCAGAAGAGATTGAGAGTATAATAAATAGAATTGATGGCGTAAAAGAATCTTTTATATATGGAAAACCAGAAGAAAATAACGAAGACGACTTAAAACTTTGTGTAAAAATAGTATATGATAAAGATTTGATGAAGGAATTATATAACGCAACTACAGAAGAAGAAATAAAAGAAGCGTTATGGTCAAAAATAAAAGAAGTAAATAAAACAATGCCACCATACAAGTATATTAAAGAAATAATTGTTTCAGAAGAAGAACTTATAAAAACTACAACATTAAAAATAAAAAGACACGAAGAATTAGCAAAAATCGAAGGTCAAAAATAAAGAAAAAATATAAAAAAATATATTGACTTTTGTAATATTAATGTAATAAAATTGTAACGAAATAGATAAATTAAATTTTGCAAATCCTATTGTAGTTTTTTCGCAAAGAATGTATAATTATAAACAATAAAAGTACATAGGACAAAGGAGGGTGAGTTTACGGTGCTATTTTTTCATAAGCCAGGCATAGTAAACGTGAAAATGATAATTACAGAAGAAAAAATTTTATCAAATATTGACAAAGTTCAAAAAATGATAAATCCAAATAATAAGAAGCAAATCGTTCAATTAGATGAGGATGCTTATTTTAAAGATTTAATAGATTCAATTAAAACATATTTAACAGAATATCCAAAAAAGAAAAACTTCCCAGCAAGTGTATATAAAGCTTCATATGGACTAGTTGAATATGCTACAAACCAATTTGAAGAAAACACAAAACAAATTGAAAAATTAATAAGACAAAGAGAAGATAACATTGCAAAAGCAAATGAATTAAAAGCAGTATTTGAAGCAGTTCAAAATAAAGATAAAGAATGGAAAGTAAAAGTAAAACAAATTAGTAATGTTATGTCAGAAGATGTAATAGAAGCTTTAACTATAATTGGAAAATGCAAAACAAAAAAACCAGCAAACTATGAGGATGCTTTAAAATTAATAAGAGCTAGAATTTCAAACCTAGAAGGAAATTTACATATTGAAATAGATATGGAAAGAATAGAAGATAGATCAAAAGCTTTAAGTTACATAGGAATAGAAATAGCAGAAGCATTAAAAGGAATTCCTACACCAGTGGAAGAACCAGTAAAACAAGAAAAAGTAGAAGCTGTTAAAGAAGATATAGTAGAAGATTCATTCATAGAAGAAACAAGATTTGAAGTAAAACCAACATTATGGGAAAGAATTAAAAATAGCAAATTAGTAAGAGCAATATCATATGTAATGAAAATAAGAGTTGTATTAGATGTTCCAGCACTTCCAGAAGGTAGAGGAGAAAGAAATTAAAAATAAATCTATTATGAGATAGGACGGAAGCTATTCCGTTCTATTTTTTGCAAGATAATATATGGAGGAAGATATGAGTAAATATGATGAACAATACCTAGATTTGGTAGAAAGAATTTTAAAAGATGGATATTATGATCAAAACAGAACAGGAATAGCTACATACAAGTTACCACACCAAATTTTGCAATTCAATTTGCAAGAAGAATTTCCTATACTTACAACAAAATATGTTGCATATAAAGCAGCAATAAAAGAATTGCTATGGATCTTTCAAAAACAATCTAATAAAATTAGTGATTTACATGAGCAAAATGTTCATATATGGGACGAATGGGAAATGGAAGATGGAACAATAGGAACAGCTTATGGATGGGTTGTAAAGAAATTTAATCAAGTAGATAAATTAATACATCAATTAAAAACAAATCCACAAGATAGAAGAATGGTACTAAATCTTTGGCAAATACCATATTTAGATACAGGAGCTCTATATCCATGTGTGTTTAACAGTTGCTGGGATGTAACAGATGGAAAATTAAACTGTATGCTTACAATAAGATCAAATGATATTCCTTTAGGACATCCGTTTAATGTAACACAATATGCTGTATTTGTTCATTTGTTAGCACAAGTAACAGATTTAAAACCAGGCTTACTTACAGTATGTATAAGTAATGCACATATATATGAAAATCAAGTAGAAGGCATGAAAGAACAATTATCAAGAAGGGATAAAGCATATCCAGCACCAAAACTTTGGATAAATCCAGAAATAAAAGACTTTTATGATTTTAAACCAGAAGACATAGAACTAATAGATTACAAGCATTTAGGAAAAATAAAAATGGATGTAGCAGTATAAATAAAAAGAGAAAGGAAGATAAATATAATGCTAAGTACAATAGTTGCAATAGCAAATAATAATGTAATAGGAAAAGATAATAAACTAATTTGGCATTTACCAGAAGACTTAAAGAGATTTAAACAAATTACAACAGGAAAAAATATAATAATGGGAAGAAAAACATTTGAATCATTAGGAAGAGTTTTACCAAATAGAAAACATATTATATTATGCAATGATATGGAAATGGATATAGACAATGAAAATGTAGAAATTTTAGATGATATATCAAAATTAGATAAATATATAAATTCAGATGAAGAAAATTTTGTAATAGGTGGAGCAACAATTTATAAATTATTAATGCCATATGTAAATAAATTATATATAACAAAAATAAATCAAGATTTTGAAGGGGATGTATATTTTCCAGAAATAAAAGAAGCAGAATGGAAAGAAATTTCAAAAGAAAAGGGATTAAAAAATGACGAAAACCCTTACGATTACGAGTATATAACATATGTTAGAAAATAATTTTTAAAAAAATTAAAAAAATTGAAATTTTGTATTGACAGAACGCGAAAAATATCTTATAATAAATTTCGCGTTGAACAAATGCTCCCTTAGCTCAGTTGGTCAGAGCAACCGGCTCATAACCGGTGGGTCCAAGGTTCGAATCCTTGAGGGAGCACCAACGCAAAATTTTTTTATAACTAAATATGGGTAGGTGGCCGAGTGGCTAAAGGCGGCAGACTGTAAATCTGTTCTCATACGAGTACGATGGTTCGAATCCATCCCTGCCCACCAACTAAAAAAGTCATAGTAAAACTATGACTTTTTTAGTTATGTATATAAATATAAATAACACATTTCCCCTTGACATTAAGCGATTTTAAATATATAATTATTAAAAATAAATAGTGAGGAATTAAATATGAGAAAATATATATTAATTAATTGTTGTTGCAGATAATACTCTTACCTATGTTGTAGGTACGAGTAAATTTTGTGCCTGCAATAATTAATGTATATTTTATATATTAAGTTATGCAGGTTGCATAACTTTTTTTGTTGAATAGGAAAAATCGAAGATTTTCCTATTCAACAAAAAGGCTATAATTGCTATTGCCTTTGAGATTTCCTCATTTTATTCGGAAACTCAAATCGGCGAGAAGAAAAGTGTAGCAAAGCCACTTTCCTTGGTTGAATAGGGCAAAATTGGTTCTATTGTAATTAGTAGCTAATTATGATATATTATATAAATATTAAATAAAAAATAGCAATAAAATTAGTAATATATAATTAAAATTCTTATCTATAAAGTAGGAGGTAATATTATGAAACTTTATAATTCAATGACTGGACGTAAAGAAGAATTTATTCCATTGGACGGTAAAAATGTAAAAATGTATGCATGTGGTATTACAGTATATGATTTAAGCCATATAGGCCATGCAAGACAAGCGATTGCATATGCTATGGTAGCTGATTATTTACGTTATAGAGGATATAATGTAAAATATGTTAGAAATTATACTGATGTAGATGACAAAATTATTGACAGAGCAAATAAGCTTGGAAAAGATCCACTAGAATTTTCTAGGGAACAAATTGAAGAAACTGAAAAAGATATGGCAAATCTTCATATTACAGATGCAGATGTAAAGCCAAAAGCATCAGAAAATATAGAAAATATTATTGAATTCGTTCAAGGACTTATTGATAAAGGCCATGCATATCCAGCAGAAAATGGAGATGTTTACTTTAATGTAAGAAGTTTTCCTGGATATGGAAAATTATCACATAGAAAAGTTGATGAACTTTTAAATGGAGTTAGAAAAGATGTAGAAGAAGGAAAACATGATCCAATAGATTTTGCTTTGTGGAAGGCAGCAAAACCAGGAGAGATTTCATGGAAATCACCTTGGGGAGAAGGTAGACCAGGATGGCATATTGAATGTTCTACTATGGTTTTAAAAAACCTTGGAGAAACAATTGATATTCATGGAGGAGGAAAAGATTTAATATTCCCTCACCACGAAAATGAAATTGCACAAAGTGAAGCTTTAACAGGAAAACCTTTTGCAAAGTATTGGTCTCACTGCGGATTAATTAAAATTAATGGAGAAAAAATGAGCAAATCATTAGGAAACTCATTAAGCATTAGAGATGCACTAAAAAAATATAATTATGAAGTAATTAAATTTGTAATGTATTCAAAACACTACACATCAGATATGGACTTACTAGACAAAGATTTTGCATTAGCAGAAAAACATTTATATTATTTTTATAATACAATAAAAGCAATGAAAGAATTTATTAATTTATATAATGGAAATAAAGATGGAGAAGCATTGGAAGATGATATTTCTGAAAGCATTATACCAAATTTTATAGAAGTTATGGACGATGACTTTAATAGTGCTGCAGCACTTTCAAACTTACACAGCATTTTTAAATATGTAAATGTAATAATGAAAAACGCTAAAAAGAATAATAGAGAGAAAACAGCAAATACATTAGCTAAAATACTTGCAAATGTAAAAGAGGTTTATGGAATTCTTGGATTATTTGAACAAGAACCAGAAAAATTCCTTACAGAAATGAAACAAAAATATGTTGCAAATCTTGATATCACAGAAGAAAAAATTGATGAAATGATAGCTAAAAGAAGTGAGGCAAAAAAAATAAAAGATTTTGAAACAGCAGATGCAATTAGAAGCGAATTAGATAGTAAAGGAATTATATTAAATGATACAGTAAATGGAACTACATGGAATGTTAAAGCGCTTTTTAATATTGATTAATGAACAAAAGGAAGCAAGAGAATATTAAAATCTTTTGCTTCCTTTTTATTAGAAGGTCAACTTTATTGCGGGACCTTCTAAAACCAGGTTACAGGAAAAATGAAAACATTCTTCCTCAGACTCAATCCATTCAAGACCGAACAGGGTATTTGTAAGAGCCCTCATCCTGTACCGAACTTCTCCTTCTTGGAAAATTCCTAATTTGGAATCATCTAAAAATGGTAAAAGCCTATCGTGAACGGCTGTAGAAACAAAGATATGTTTACAACCTTTCCATTCAGGACAATGCCCATTTAAAAGAGATATTAGAGAAATTTCTTTTCCCTCAAAAAGAAGAATTTCCTTGCACATTGTAACCACTCCTAATCCATAAAATTTATGTGCAAAAGTGATTATACTACTATCAACTCAAAAAATCAACCATATATATATAGACATAATATAATATAAAAAATACAAAAAAACCTTTTAAAACTATTAGAAAAGATATATAATATAACAAATGTTTATTTTAGGGAGATATTATGAATAAAAAATGGGAGTTTTATGGGGAAAATAGTGAAGAAATAATTGATATAGCAAAAAAGCATAATATATCAGAATTACTAACAAAAATATTAGTAAATAGGGGAATAACAGATGATAAAGAGATAGACACTTTTCTAAATCCCACAAGAAACGATTTTTATGATCCATATTTAATGCCAGATATGGATAAAGCAGTAGAAAGAATAATTAAAGCAATAAATAACCAAGAGAAGGTTATGATTTATGGGGATTATGATGTAGATGGAATAACTAGTATAACTGTTTTGAAAAAATTCCTAGAAGAAAGAGGATTAAAAACAGGCCATTATATTCCAAACAGATTAGAAGAAGGATATGGGTTAAACGAAAATGCTATAAGGTCAATAGCAGAACAAAAGTATACTTTAATGATAACTGTTGACTGTGGAATATCTGGAATAGAGGAAGTTGAATTAGCTAATCAACTGGGAATAGAAACAATAATAACAGACCATCATGAACAGTCAGAGAGTTTGCCAAATGCATATGCAATAATTAATGCCAAAAGGAAAGATAGCCAATATCCATTTAGAGGACTAGCCGGGTGTGGAGCGGTATTTAAATTAATACAAGCAATATCACTAAGATTAGGTTTAGAAGAAAAAGAATTTTTAAAGTATTTAGATATAGTATGTGTAGGTACAATATCAGATATAGTTCCATTAGTTGATGAAAATAGAGTAATTGCAAAATTAGGATTAAAGTTAGTAGCACAAACAAGAAATATTGGATTAAGAGAATTAATATTGCAATCAGGGTATAAAAAAATAGATTCAAATACAATATCTTTTGGCGTAGCTCCAAGAATAAATGCTTGTGGCAGAATGGGGTATCAAGAAGAAGCTTTAGATTTGTTTTTAACAAACAATATAGAAGAAGCAAGAAAAATAACGGCAAGATTAAATAGCTATAACCTAGAAAGACAAACAAAAGAAAAAGATATATTTGAGCAGGCAATTAAAGAACTAGAAAAAGAAGATATAGAAAAATTAAATACTATAGTTTTAAGCGGAGATAATTGGCACCATGGTGTAATTGGAATTGTTGCCTCAAAATTAACAGAAAAATTCTATAAACCAACTATACTAATATGTTTTGAAGATAATATTGGAAAAGGTTCTGGAAGAAGCTTACCGGGATTTGATTTACACGAAGCCTTAGTAGAAACAAGTGCTTATCTAGAAAAATATGGTGGCCATGAAATGGCTGTTGGACTTTCACTAAAAAAAGAAAAATATAATGATTTTAAATTAGCTTTTGAAGAAATAGCAAAAAGTAAAAATATACAACAAATTATACCAGTTATAAAAATAGATAGCATAATTACAGCAAAAGATGTAAATAAAAAAACTATACAAGACTTAGAAATGCTAGAACCATTCGGAGAGAAAAACAAAAATCCTATATTTGTATATAAAAATTTAAAAATTGATTCAATTAGAGCACTTTCAGAAGGAAAACATTTAAAATTAACATTAAAAGATGATAATTTATTAATAAATGCAATAGGATTTAATTTAGGATATTTGTCAGAAGAATATTTAATAGGAGATAAAATTGATATAGCAGGAAACTTAGAAATAAACAAATATGGGCGGAGAAGAGATAATCCAAATAAATATAAAAGATGTTATGAAATCAATATAGAGAAAGGAAATTTATATGCAAAACAAAGAAAATGTAACAATAGATAAAATAATAGGTAAAATGAAAACAAACAATCCTAATTCAAATACTGACTTAATAAGAAAAGCATATAACTATGCATATGAAAACCATAAAGGGCAAAAAAGAATATCTGGCGAACCATATATTATTCATCCATTAGAAGTAGCATATATATTAGCAGAATTAGAATTAGATGATAGTACAATTTGTGCAGCACTATTACATGATGTTGTTGAAGATACACCTATTACACATGAGGACATTGTAAGAGAATTTGGCGACGAAATTGCAGAAATGGTAGAAGGAGTAACAAAACTTCGGAAAAATTAAGTATACAACAGTTGAAGAGCAACAAGTAGAAAATTATAGAAAAATGTTCTTAGCAATGGGAAAAGATATTAGAGTAATATTAATAAAACTTGCAGATAGACTTCACAATATGAGAACATTAAGCTATATACCAAGAAACAGACAAATAGCAAATGCAAAAGAAACAATGGATATATATGCACCACTTGCAAATCGTTTAGGTATTTATTCTTTGAAATGGGAATTAGAGGATTTAAGCTTTAGATACTTATATCCAGAAGAATATAGAGAATTAGTAGCAGGAATAGAAAAGAAGAGAGAAGAACGCTTAGAGTTTATAGACAAAATAATGGAAGAAATAAAAGTAGCTCTAAAAAAAGAAGACATAAAAGCAGAAATTACAGGAAGAGCAAAGCATTTATATAGTATATATAGAAAAATGAAAAGAGATAACATTACATTAGACCAAGTATATGACTTGTTTGCACTTCGTATAATAGTAAATTCTGTAAAAGATTGTTATGCAGCATTGGGCGTAGTACATGAGTTATATAGTCCAATGCCGGGAAGATTTAAAGATTATATTGCAGTTCCAAAACCAAATATGTATCAATCAATACACACAACTTTAATTGGACCAAATGGAACACCATTTGAGGTACAAGTAAGAACTTGGGACATGCATAGAATAGCAGAATTTGGTATCGCTGCACACTGGGCATATAAAGAAGCAAATAACAAAACAGGTAAAAAATCAAATGTTGTAGTAGCAGAAGATAAATTAGCATGGCTTAGAGAAACTTTGGAATGGCAAAAAGATATGCAAGACCCAGATGAGTTTTTAAAAACATTAAAGACAGAACTATTTGAAGATGAAGTATATGTATTTACTCCAAGAGGAGAAATAAAAGTTTTGCCTAGAGATTCAACACCAATAGACTTTGCATATGCAATTCATGCAGAAGTAGGTCATAGAATGATTGGTTGTAAAATAAACAGTAAAATGATGCCAATAGTAACGAAGTTAAAAAGTGGAGATATAGTAGAAATAATAACATCAGATACTCCAAAAGGACCAAGTCGTGACTGGCTAAAATATGTAAAAAGCTCAAGTGCTAAAACAAAAATTCAACAATGGTTTAAAAAATCAGAAAGAGAAGAAAATATAATAAGAGGAAAAGAAATTCTAGACAGAGAAATAAAAAGAATAGGAATGACTCACAGTGATTTATTTAAACCAGAATGGGTAAATAGTGCATTAGAAAGATATAATTATGCAACTACTGATGATATGTTTGCAAGTATTGGATTTGGAGCAATATCACCAGGAAAGATAATTACAAGATTGTTAGAGGAATACAAGAAGGAACATGAAGAAGAAGTTATAGAAGAAAAAATTCAAGAACTAACCGATTCTAAAAATAAAACAGTTAAAAAAGCACCAAAATCAGGTGTTATAGTAAAAGGAATTGATAACTGCTTAGTTAAATTTTCAAGATGTTGTAATCCAGTTCCGGGTGATGATATTATAGGTTATATAACAAAAGGAAGAGGAGTATCTATCCATAGAACAGACTGCAAAAACATGGAAGACTTGCTACAAGACAAAGATAGAATAATAGATGTTGCGTGGTACAACGAAGAAACAGAAGGAACATATAATGTAGACATAGAAATACTTTCAAATGATAGAACAGGACTACTTTCTGATATAGTAAGAGAAATTACTTCTCAGAAAATTAATATAATGGGAGTAAATACTAAAACAAGTAGAGAAAGAATTGCCACAATAGAAGTAACAGTTGAAGTAGAAAATATAGAACAATTGAACAAGGTTATAAAGGCAATTAGAAAAGTAGATAGTGTTTATGAGGTAAATCGTAAAAAATAACTAAAGAAAACAAAGGAAGATGAAAACAATGATGATTTTAAAAAGGATTAAGATTGACATACCAGCAGTTGGAGGTACTAATTGCTATATTGTTCAAGACGAAGAAACAAAAGAAACAATGGTAATTGATCCAGGTGGAGATGTAGACAAAATAGTAGAAATGTTAAATACGATCCATGCAAAAGTAAAATATATACTTCTTACTCATTGCCATGGCGACCATATAGCAGGAGTAAATGAACTAAGGCAAAGAGTAGGAGGCAAAGTTTTAATTCATAGATTAGATGAAGAGGGATTAAAAAATCCAGATGTAAACTTAGCAGAGTATGTAGGACTTGGAAGAGTTATAGTTCAAGCTGATGCTAGATTAGATGATGGAGATTTAATTCATATAGGAAATCTAGAATTTAAAATATTGCATACACCAGGACATACAAAAGGTCGGAATTTCAATTTATTCAGAAGAAGAAAAATTGCTATTTTCAGGAGATACATTATTTAGAGGCTCTTGGGGAAGAACAGATTTGCCAACAAGTAGTTTCGAAGATATAATAAAATCTATAACAGAAAAATTAATGGTGCTTCCAGAAGATACAATAGTGTATCCAGGGCATGGAAAATCAACAATGATAAAAGAAGAAGAACCAATTTATTTAGAATTAAAACCAAAAGAATTTTAATAATATACGAAACTAAAATACTGACATCAGTAATTCACAGTAGGGACATACCTTAATCTATGAGGAATGCCTGTGAATAAGGTGTGTCCCTATACATTAGAAACAAGAAAGGATGAGAAATTTATTTATGAATAAAGTACAACCAAAAACATTATCAGGGTTTATGGAGTTACTTCCAAATGAACAAATATTATTTAACCAAATGCAAGATAAAATAAGAAACACTTATGAGAAATTTGGCTTTTTACCAATAGATACACCAGTAATAGAAAGCTCAGAAGTATTACTTGCAAAAGCAGGTGGAGAAACAGAAAAACAATTATATTCTTTTAGTAAAGGAGATAGCAATTTAACACTAAGATTTGATTTAACAGTGCCACTTGCAAAATATGTTGCAGAATACTATAACCAAATTACATTTCCGTTTAGAAGATATCAAATAGGAAAAGTATACAGAGGAGAACGTGCTCAACGTGGTAGATTCCGTGAATTTTACCAATGTGATATAGACGTAATAGGTGATGGAGAATTAAATATAATAAATGATGCAGAAATACCAGCAATCATGTACGAAACATTTAAAAGCTTGGGATTAGATGATTTATCTATACATATTAATAATAGAAAAATATTAAATGGACTATTTGAAGATGCCAATGTACAAGAAAAATCAGCAGACATTTTAAGGACAATAGATAAAATAGAAAAAATCGGAAAAGAATTAGTAATTGCAATATTTAAAGATGATTATAATATGCCAGAAGAAAGCATAAACAAAATAATTAATTTTATAGAAATAAAAGGTACAACAGATGAAAAGCTATCAAAATTAGAAAAGCTTGAAATAGAAAATGAAACATATAAAACAGGATTAAGTGAATTAAAAGAAGTAGTAAAATACATGAGAGCATTTGGAATTCCAGACAGCTGTTTTGAAATTGATTTAAGTATAGCAAGAGGACTAGATTATTATACAGGAACAGTATATGAAACATTTTTAAATCAATATAAATCAATAGGAAGTATATGTTCGGGTGGAAGATATAACGATTTAGCAGGATATTACACAGACAAAAATTTACCAGGAGTAGGAATGTCAATAGGACTTACAAGATTATTCTTTATATTGAATGATATGCAATTAATAAAAACAGATAAAAAATCAATATCAGATGTTTTAGTAATTTCTATGATAGAAGATTCAAGTAAATCAATAGAAATAGCAAATGAATTGAGAAAAGCAGGAATAAATACAGAAATTTATTTTGATAACAAAAAAATGAAAGCAAAATTCAAATATGCAGACAGATTAAATATTCCATATGTATTAGTAATAGGAGAAGATGAAATAAAAACAGGAATGTATACAATAAAAGATATGGCAAACGGAACTCAAGAACAAATGGAGATAGAAAAAATAATAGAAAAATTAAAATAAATAAAATCTTGACATGAACAATAATAACATATAAAATATGCATGTAGGGACAGATCCGGTGTCTGCCCAAAGAAATTACTAAAATAAAAGGAGAAATACAAATGAAAAACAAAAAACGGAATTACACTAATAGCATTAATAATAACAATAATTGTAATGCTAATACTAGTAGGAGTGACGGTGACTGTTGCAATTAATGGAGGACTATTTGAAAAAGCAAAAGAGGGTAAAGAAGGAACAAGAGCAGAAGGAATAATAACTAAACGTGATTTATGGAAGGTAGACGAAATAGCGTATAACTATGCAAAGGGAGAAAAAGCCCAAACGTTAAGTGAAGTATTAGATGAGTTATATCAACAATCGTTAATAACAGCAGAAGAAAAAACAACAATAGAAAATACTGGAAAAATAACAGTGGAGGAATTGTTATTGTTGATGAGACAAATGGAAATGAATTTGTCTGGGTACCAGTTGAAGGAGATTTAGAAAGTGTAACATGGTATAATGTAGGATATGATAAATCATTTGTACTAGGTGAAGTGCCAAATGAAATAAAAGAAAGTATATCAACGTATGGAGGTTTTTATATAGGTAGATACGAAACCTGCAATGAATCAAATACGCCTATAATAAGAAAAGGAAAAACTGTATGGCAGAATGCAAGTAAAGGCGTTGCTGAGGAAAAATCTGCTAATATGTATGCGAACAATGATTATGTAGTGAGTCATTTGATTTATGATGCACAATGGGATGCAACTTTAAAATTTATGCAAAAGAAGGATTCAGACTTTTTAACTAATCCAAAAGATGGAGTGAACGGAAATTATTCTGGAACAGTAAAAGAATCTGGATGTTACAAAATTTGTAATATATATGATATAGGGGGAAACATAGATGAAAGAGTTATGGATCCGATGAACATTCCGCCAACAGGCAATTATGTAATTAGAGGATATAGAAAGGCTTCAGCGGCATTCAGAAGTTATGGATGGGGTGACGCTGCACATGATTGGTATGGATTTAGAACTGTTATGTATTTAAAAAACATATAATAACATAAAATAAAAAAATAAGAATATATTTAAATAGGTTAAATTCAAAGGAGAAAATTGCAAATGAACATAGCAGTAATAAATGCAAAGGACCTATTTAGGTATATTCTTAAATTTTTGGTTATAGTTTCTATAACTTTTTTTATGATAAAACTAGTAAAAACAGTAGATTTAAAAAAACAAGAGAAAAATATAAAAGAAAACGGAAATAATATAAAAAAGCAAATAAATGAATATTCTTTTACAAAGTGTTTGGATATTTCAATTCCGCTAATGGAATATGGAAAAAAAGAAAGCGAAAAAGAAAACTTTTTTACAAATAATAAAATACTTGCAATTGGAGCAAACATTTTAGATGAAGCAATTTTAGAAAATGCAGATTTAATAATAAATAAAAATGACCTTACAACAGATGATACAGAAGAGCTTATAAATAAAGTAGCAAAACTTCCAGAAAATGCAACAACAGAAGCTGTACAAGAAAATAATATAACACCTAAAGTAACTTCATCATATGGCAGTGTACAAATAAATAATCAAAGTGATTATGAAATTACAGAAGATATGTTGGTTCCAAATGTAGAAATTACAAATAAAAAAGACATATTAATATATCATACTCACACATGTGAAAGCTATACACCAAGTGCACGGTTATGAATACGAAGCAACAGGAAATTACAGAACAACAGATTTAAATTATAGTGTTGCAAGAGTGGGTACTGAACTTACAAATTATTTGAAAGAAAAAGGATTTAATGTAACACATAATACAACCTATCATGATTATCCAGCATATTCTGGGTCTTATGCAAGGTCATTAAATACATTAGAAGGTTTGCTGGAAGGGAAAAATACTCAATTAGTTTTTGACCTTCATAGAGATGCAGTAGGAAGCAGTAATGAATATGCACCAACAATTAAAATTAATGATAATTATGTGGCACAAATTATGTTTGTAATAGGAACAAATGGAGGAGGTTTGGAACATCCAAATTGGGTACAAAATTTAAAAATGGCTGTAAAAATTCAAGAAAAAGCAAATGAAATGTATCCAGGTTTGTTTAGACCAATTATAATAAGAAATTCAAGATATAATCAACATTTAACAAATGGTTCTAGTATAATAGAAGTAGGTGCAACAGGTAATACAATGGAACAATGTATTTTAAGTATGCAATGTTTATCTAATGTACTTGCAGAAATTTGTAAGTGATACTTATAGAAAAAAATAGTAAAAAACTGTTGTAAAATGATATTTTAATTGATATACTAGTATAGAAATTATATTAAAACATTATTGTTTTAGGAGGTAATAAGATGGAAGAAGAAAATAAAGATACAATAGAAAAAAATGAAACAGTTGAAATTTCAGAAGCAAATAATGAGGAGATAAAAATAGCAGATGATGTAGTTTCAGTAATTGCAGGAAAAGCAGTTTCAGAGATTTCTGGAGTAGCTGGAATGGCTGGCGGATTTGCTGGAGGAATTTCAGAAGTTTTTAGTGGGAAAAAGAACTTATCAAAAGGTATAAAAGTTGACGTAGGTGAAAAAGAAGTTAAAATAGATGTTAATATAATAGTAGAATATGGAGCAAGAATTCCAGATATTGCATTTGAGATACAAAACAGAGTAAAAAAAGCAGTAGAAACAATGACAGGATTAACAGTAACAAGTGTTAATGTACATGTACAAGGTGTGAATATACCAGAAGAAAAAGAAGAACCAAAAAATGAAGAAGAAGAGGAGAAATAAAAATGAAAGGGTTAGATAAATTTAATTTAATATTATTTTCAATAATAATTTTAATAATATCAGTATTAGTTTGCTTTTTACAATTTGGATGGATTGATGTTATTTTAGCATATAACGGAATAAGCTTTTTAGTAGAGAATAGTGTTGCAGGAAACATTTCTTTAGGACTAGCTATAATATTAATACTATTATCAATAAAATCAATTTTCTTTAACTCTTACTCAAGTGAAAGTCAAGGAAAAGATGGAATTTTATTAGAAAATGATAATGGTAAACTATTAGTATCAAGAGATACAATAGAAAGCTTGGCAAATACAGTTATAAAATCTTTTGACAGCGCAGAAACAGTTATGACAAAAGTAGAAGTGGATGAAGAAAGCCACATAAAAATATATATTACTTTATCAGTACATCCAGATGCTGTAATTAAAGATTTATCTGCTAAATTACAAAGCAACGTAAAAGAAGCAATTAAAAAATCATTAGACTTAGATGTTACAGAAGTAAACATAAGAGTAAAAAATATAAGTGTAAAGAAAGAACCACAAATTAAAGAATAAGGGATGTTGAGTTATGGAAAAAGTTAAACAATTTCTAATTAATTATAGAGGTGCAATAATTGGCGGAATAGTAGCTATAGTTGCTTTATTACTAAATCTTCACAAGGCATTAATAGTTATTCTAATAGTAATTGCGGGAATTTTGTTAGGAAACTATGTTCAACACAACAAAGAATTAGTAAAAGAAAAATTAAAATCATATATAGATAAACTATAATAAGCTTTATGGAGGAATTTATGAACAGATCACAAACAAGAGAATTAGCATTCAAACTACTATACCAAATAGAAATACAAAAAGAAATAAATGATGAAGATATGCAATTGTTTTTTGAAAACAATAATATAGTTTCGGAAGAAGCCAAAAAATATATAAAAGACATAGTAAATGGCACAAGTAAAAATTCAGAAGAAATACTAGAATTAATAAGAAATAACTTGAAAAAAGATTGGAACTTAGAAAGAATATCAAAAGTGAATCTAGCATTATTAAAACTTGCAATTTATGAAATACAATATAAAGAGATTCCTTTTAAAGTAGCAATTAATGAAGCTGTTGAACTTGCAAAAACATATGGAGAAGAATCTTCACCAGTGTTTATTAATGGAATTTTAGCAAGTATAGTTAAGGAGAAATAAATTGAAAATAGAACCAATTACTGTATCTTACTTAAATAAATATATAAAAGAAAAAGTAGCAGAAGATGAGTACTTAAACAATGTTTATGTTAGAGGTGAAATATCTAACTTCAAACATCATTATACAGGACATATGTATTTTACATTAAAGGACGAGGGTTCTTTAATAAAATGCATAATGTTTAAGAGCTCTACTGCTACTTTAAATTTTACCCCAAAAGATGGAATGAAAGTATTAGTTCTAGGAACAGTTTCCGTATTTGAAAGAGATCGGAATATACCAGATATATGTAAGAGCAATGAAAGAAGATGGGATTGGGGACCTATATAAAGAATATGAAGAACTAAAAAACAAATTAGAAAAAGAAGGATTCTTTGATAATAGCCATAAGCAAAAAATACCGTTTATGCCAAAAACAATAGGAGTGTTAACATCGAAAACAGGTTCAGTTATAAAAGATATTATAAACGTATCTACGAGGAGAAATCCAAATGTTCACATCAGATTATTTCCAATACCAGTGCAAGGCAAAGGCGCTGAACTGGAAATTGCAGATGCAATTAGAATAATGAATGAAAAGAAACTAGCAGATGTTTTAATTTTGGCAAGAGGCGGAGGCTCAATAGAAGACTTGTGGCCATTTAATGAAGAGATAACAGCAAGAGCAATATATAATTCAAAAATACCAATAATCTCTGCAGTAGGTCATGAAACAGATTTCACAATAGCAGATTTTGTAGCAGATTTGAGAGCACCAACTCCTTCCGCTGCAGCTGAACTTGCAGTTCCTGATATAGAAGAAATAAAGAAAAAATTAGAAACATATAATCAAAGATACAAAATATCTTTAAAAAAGAAAATAGAATTCATGAAATTAAGATATCAAAAATCTATGTCATCAAAAGCGTTTACAGACCCAACGGCAAAAATAAAAGAGCAATACATTAATTTAGACATAATAATTAAAAATCTAGAAAACTTAATAACAAACAAAGTAAAAGACTCAAAGACAAAATCAATTGAATTGATTTCTAAATTAGATACATTAAGCCCTTTAAAAACATTAACAAGAGGGTATTCAATAGTTCAAAAAAATGGTAAAACAATTAAAAGTGTTAAAGAATTAAAAACAAATGATATGTTAGGTATAAGATTTACAGATGGAGAAGTAAAAACAAAAGTACTATGAGGTGAAAGTTATGGAAAATAAGAAAAAAATAATTATAATAGCAGTAACAATAGTTTTAGTAATACTAATAACCTTACTTACAATAAAACTAATAAAAATCGAAAAAAACAAAGGAAAAGAAGTAATAAATTTAAATGAAAATGCGATAGAAAATAATACAGTTGAAAATAATGTACAAAACGAAAATATAGAAGATAAAAACAATGAAAATGTAAATGAAGAAAATAATAACCAAACTAATACTATACAAAACACCGCTTCTAATGCAGGCGAAGAAGTTACAAAAACAGAAATAGAAAAAGAAGAAACTGATAAAGAAAAGGCACTAAACCTTGTGAAAAAAGACTGGGGAGAAGACGTCAATGTATATTTTACAGTTGAATCAATAGATGGTAATGGAAATTATACAATATATGTAAGAGAAGGCGAAACAACTAGAGAAATAAGCGTATATACAGTAAATCTAAAAACAGGAAAATTTACAAAAGAATAATATATATGTTGTAAATCACACAAGCATTGAGTGACTTGTAATAAAACAGGATAGGGGGTAAAAAATGAGTAAGGAAATAAATTTTGAAGAAACAATGCAAGAACTAGAAAAAATTGTACAAGAATTAGAAAAAGGAGACTTAAATTTAGATGATTCTATAAATAAATTTGAAGAAGGAATGAAACTTTCAAAAAGTGCAAGTGACTATTTAGAAAAAGCAGAAAAGAAAATAACAGTTTTAATAAATGATAATGATAACAATATAGAAGAACAAGATTTTTAATAAAGAAAATTTATAAAAAATATTTAGGAGGTAAAAGATGGAAGATATCGATATCGCAAGACAAGCAAAATTACAAAACATAACAAAGGTAGCAGAAAAACTAGGAATAGAGGAAGATTATTTAGAACAATATGGAAAATACAAAGCAAAAATCTCAAACGAATTATATGAAAAACTAAAAGATAAAAAAGATGGAAAATTAATACTTGTAACATCTATAAACCCAACACCATTAGGAGAAGGAAAAACTACTATATCAATAGGACTAGCTGACGGACTATCTAAAATAAACAAAAAAGCTATACTTGCGTTAAGAGAACCATCTTTAGGACCAGTATTTGGAATAAAAGGTGGAGCAACAGGTGGAGGATATGTTCAAGTTGCTCCAATGGAAGAAATAAATCTTCACTTTACAGGAGATATACATGCAATAACATCAGCAAACAATTTACTTTCTGCATTAATAGATAATCACATTTTCCAAGGAAATGAATTAGGATTTGATAAAGTAATTTGGAAAAGATGTGTAGATTTAAATGATAGAGCATTAAGAAAAGTAGAAATATGTTTATCAGGAGAAAAAAATGCAGTTCCAAGAGAAGACGGATTTGATATAACAGTTGCATCAGAAATAATGGCAATATTTTGCTTAGCAGAAGATTTAAACGATTTAAAGAGAAGAATTGGAAACATAGTAGTAGGATATAATAAAAATGGAGAAGAAATAAGAGCAAGAGATTTAAAAGCAGAAGGAGCAATGACAGTGCTTTTAAAAGATGCTATTAAGCCAAATCTAGTTCAAACATTAGAAAATACTCCAGCATTAATACATGGTGGACCATTTGCAAATATTGCACATGGATGTAATAGCGTAATAGCTACAAAAATGGGTATGAAACTTGCAGATTATTGTATTACAGAAGCTGGCTTTGGTGCAGATTTAGGAGCAGAAAAGTTTTTAGATATTAAATGCAGAAACTTACCTAAAACACCAGATGCAGTTGTGTGTGTAGCAACAATAAAAGCATTAAAATATCATGGCGGAATGCCAATAGAAGATATAAAAGAAGAATCTATAGAATATTTAGAAAAAGGAATTCACAATTTATTAAAACATATAGATAATTTAAAAAATGTGTATGGATTAAATGTAATAGTTGGAATCAATAAATACATAACAGATACAGATAAAGAAATAGAATACTTAAAAAATAAGTTAGAAGAAAAAGGTGTAAATATAAGTTTAGTAGAAGCTTGGGCAAAAGGCGGAGAAGGAGCAATAGATTTGGCAGAAAAAATAGTAGACTTATGTGAAAAACCAGCAAACTTTAAGTATTGCTATGAATTAAATGACAGTATAAAAGAAAAAATTGAAAAAATAGCAACAAAAATATATGGAGCAGAAGGAGTAGAATATAGTGACGAAGCAGAAAAAATAATACAAGATTTAGAGAAAAATGGTTATGGAAATATGCCAGTTTGCATAGCAAAAACACAATATTCATTCTCAGATGATGCTAAAAACTTATTATGTTTAGAACCATTTAAAATACATGTAAAAAATGTAATACTAAAAACAGGAGCCGGTTTTATAGTAATACTTACAGGAAATATATTTACAATGCCAGGACTTCCAAAAGTTCCAGCAGCAGAAAAGATAGATATAGACGAAAACGGAAACATAGTAGGAATATTCTAAAATTAATTAAAAACACATAAAAATACCATTTTTGGAGAAAATATTTTTTATATACAATGAAATTTTCTTTAAAGGTGGTTTTTTTATGAAGAAAATTATAAAAAATAAAAGCAATATTATTGCTATACTTATATTAATAGTATCTATAACAGCTTTTTTATCATACAACATATTTTTTAGAGAAGATACCAATTCTTCATATGCGCTTTCTAAATATGGTTCTAGAAGTGATGAAGTAAAACAAATACAAACCAAATTAAAAAGATGGGGTTATTACTATGGAAATGTGGATGGAATTTATGGCTCACAAACACTTTCTGCAGTAAGATGGTTTCAATCTAAAAACGGCCTAACAGTAGACCGGTATAGCAGGACCTAAAACTCTTTCGGCAATGGGAATAAATTCTTCAAGTTCTTCAAACACAACAACAAATTCTAGCTCAGATTTAAACTTACTTTCACATTTAGTATACGCAGAAGCAAGAGGAGAGCCATATTCTGGGCAAGTTGCAGTAGCATCAGTTGTATTAAATAGGGTGAAAAATTCATCATTTCCAAATACAGTTGCTGGAGTAATATACGAAAGAGGTGCTTTTTCAGTAGTAAGTGATGGACAAATAAATTTAACTCCAAATGAAACTGCAAAAAAAGCAGCACAAGATGCAATAAACGGATGGGATCCATCTTATGGGGCAATATATTATTTTAATCCAAACACAGCAACAAGTGCATGGATTTGGTCAAGACCAGCAACAGTAGTAATAGGAAATCATAGGTTCTGTAAATAAATTGCAATTTGTGTGAGGGGGAATTCTAGGGACTGTCCCTTAAAATCACCAAACCTGGGGATTTTGGCGACTGTCCTGAATTCATCCGGAACTAAACAAATTCCAATTTATCTAATTGTTGACTTTTAACTAATATATTGATAATATATACACATAAATGGAGGAATAAATGATACTATACCCAGATATATATTTAACAAATGTAAAAGAAATTACAGTAGAATTATTACATAAAAACAATATTAAAGGATTATTGTTAGACGTTGATAACACACTAATTGATTTTGAATTAAAGATATTAGAAGGTTCTAAAGACTGGATTAATAACTTAAAAGAAAATAATTTCAAATTATGTATATTGTCGAACACTAACAAGATTGAAAAGGTAAAAATGGTTGCAAAAGAGCTGGATATACCGTACATATTTTTTGCTAAAAAGCCATTTAAAAAAGGGTTCAAACAAGGAGCTGAATTGTTAGAGTTAAGTCCAAACCAGATAGCTGTTGTAGGGGACCAAATAATGACAGATGTGCTTCGGCGGAAATAGAATGAAAATGTTTACAATTCTTACAAAGCCATTAGGTAAAAAAGATATATTTATTACAAGAGTAAAAAGGCCTTTAGAAAATATGATAATTAAAAGATATTTAAAAAGGCAAGAAAGAAAGCAGGAGAAGAAAGATGTATTTTAATGATGTACATATATTATATTATGTTTTATTTATATTAGTAGGAGGAACAATAGGTCAATTTATAGATTATGTAAGTAAATGCTTCATCGAAGAAAGAAGAATATTTGCAAAAGAGAGTTTTAGTAAATATAAAAAAACTGTGCTTCCAAACTATATATTAATTTTAGGGATAGCAATTGCATATGCAGGATTACTATATAAATTTGGATTACACTCAGGCTTTAAAGAGAATTTGGATTTAATAAAATATGTAATACTAATTCCAATGCTTGCATGTGCTTTTTATGTAGATTTAAAAGAACAAATAATACCAAACAGATTAAATTTATTAATATTTGAAATAGGATTAGTGTTCTTATTTATATATGGCTTTATAAATATAAATATTTCGTTAAATTTACTACTTGGAATGCTAGCAGGAGGAGGAATTTTCTTAATTATAACATTAATTGGAGGTCTTATTGCAGGTAAAGAAGCAATGGGAATGGGAGACGTAAAATTAATGGGAGCACTTGGATTATTCTTTGGACTACAAAATATTGTAGTAATTTCTGTTTTGGCATTTCTAATAGGAGCAATAATTAGTATTGCTATAATGATAATAAAAAGAAAAGGTACAGATACATATATACCATTTGGGCCATTTATTGTAATCGCATCAGTTATAACAATATTTGTACCATTTAGTATTTTATTTACAATGTTAATGAAAATATTTACATTAGGAATGTATTAAAATATTTATAGAAAGAAGGTGGCTCTATGAACTATAAAATGCGTGCTTTAAGAGAAAGAATGAAAAGTTTAAATTTAGAAGGAATGATAGTAACTAATCCAATCAATATTAGATACTTAACTAACATTACTTCAGAAGGAACTTTATTAATAACGAGAAAAGAAAATATATTTATAACATATACAATGTACATAGAAGCAGTAAATAGTGTTCTTACTATAAATGATGACATAATAGTAATGGATTATAGAGACATTACAAAAGAAGAATATGAGAAATTTTTTACATTCTGTGAAAATGTAGGATTTGAAGAAAACTATGCAACATATGAACAATATAAAAATATAAAGCAAAGGTATAAGGCGAATAATTTAGTAGAAACAGAAGGGATAATTGAGAAACAAAGAATAGTTAAAGATGAAGAAGAAATAAATAAAATTAGAAAAGCATGTGAGATTACAGACAATTGTTTTACTCATTTATTAAGCTATATAAAAACGGGAATGACAGAAAAACAAATTGCTTTAGAAATAGAAATGTATTTTAAAACACATGGAGCAGATGGAGTTTCTTTTGAACCAATAGTAGCAATAGGAGAAAACTCATCAATTCCGCATTGGATTCCAGGAAATAGAAAAGTAGAAATGGCAGATCCAATATTAATAGATATGGGATGTAAATATGAGGGATATTGTTCGGATATGACAAGAACTATATTTATGGGTTGTATCTTAGAAGAAATTAAACCTGTATATGATTTAACATTAAAGAACCTTGAACTCTCAACAAAAGAGATAACAGATGGGTATACAATAAAAACAGCTGCCAATATGGTTGAAAGCGATTTTAAAGTAAATGGCTACAATTTAATTCATGCATTAGGACATGGAGTAGGATTAGAAGTACATGAGCTACCATTTATTAGACTAAAAAATGAAGCAAACTTTAAAGAAAATATGGTTATTGCTGACGAGCCTGGAATATATTTGCCAGGAAAATATGGAATAAGAATAGAAGATACACTATTAGTTACAAAAGATGGCTCAGAAAGATTAACAAAATCAGAAAGAGGATATGTTGTAATATAGTAAAATAGATATAAGTAGCACCTTCAAAATTAGCAAAAAGCTAGTTGCTTGAAGGTGCTATTTTAAAAGGCGACTAAAGTCGTTTTGTTTCCAATACTTGCAAAAATCTCCAAAAAGAGTTATAATATTTACATAATGCGTTCAAATAATCTAAATATATTAGGAGGTTTACATGAAATCAATAGATAACCTTACATTAATTCAAATAATAAACAGATACAAAGATATAATTGGAGACGATTTAGAAAGTTTTATATATTCAAAAATTTTT
This sequence comes from Clostridium sp. CAG:452, assembly GCA_000434035.1. Taxonomy (GTDB): domain Bacteria; phylum Bacillota; class Clostridia; order TANB77; family CAG-508; genus CAG-452. The sequence goes on from FR893524.1 coordinate 256,274, forward strand.
GATGATAAAATAATACAAAGCATTGAAGAAAGTATTCAAAATAGAGTTATTTTAAATACTGATGAAGAGAGACAAAGAATAGTATATCAGTTACTTATGGAAATTTTAAAAAACCCACAAAATAGTCTTAATACAGATAACTCAATAAAAAGACAATTCATTGCAGAAATAATGAAAACATATCCAGATAGAATAAAAACAGGAACAAAAAAAGAAATGAAGGACCTTATTTTAGATGGAAAACCTATTGCAATTTATGAATTTCCAAGCCAAAAGTATAGAGGAATAAGAGAAACTTTAATATTCACAAAAGAAGAACCAAAAAGTATAGATTCTATATATGATGAGAAAAAAAGAAAATTATTTAAAGAAATAATGGATACAATTACAATAGAAGACATAAGTTCAATTATAAAGCCTGAATATAAAGATGCTGTGCTTGGGGCAATAATGAAAAAGATAACAATGCAGTATTTTGTAGATAAAAAAGGAATGAAACCTCAAGATTTTAAAGAAATGTATTTGGATAAAGTGGCTGAAGATAAAGAAACTATTGTTAAATTAGATGATAAAGATGCAGGAATATGTATAACAGAATTATTACAAGAGTATGTATCAGAAAATTTTTATTTAATGGACAGAGAAGCAATATTATTAAATGCAGCAGCAAGATTAATGCTTGGGGTTAGAGTTTGCGAAGGAGAGCAAGTAGGAGACTTAATTTTAAGAAACAATGATGAAAGTAAAAAGCAGATACTAATAGAATGTAGTATATTAGAAATAAGAAAGATTCTTAAAGAATTAAAAACTGGAAAATATACAAATGCAAAATATAAAGTAGTTGACAATGATGGAGAGACAATTATAGAAGCAGATGAAAAAAATATAGAAGAGTTTTTAGCAAGGTGTACAGATACAAGATATCTTTCAGATTTGTATATAGATAAATTGCATGCAAATTTGGCAGTTGGTACTTTCCCGGAAAATTTAGAGGAACTAAAAATAGCGGGAGTTGGACTAGAAGATGTTACACATATAATAGAGAGTTATGAAGAAGCTGAAGACAAAGATGAAAAAGAAAAACTTTTAACTTCTGCAAATGCTCTTGCGAGCTATTTATTAAGAAATACGGAACTAAAAGAGGAAGATTTTATAGATTTATATGTAAATGGAAATGCAAATTTAGAATTAATAGAACAGATGAAACTAGGTGAAATGCCTAAAGAGTATTTTGATACTAGATTTATGGAACTTTTTAGTGAAGATGTATATTTTGATACAAAGGAATCAAATACTAAATTAAAAAGATATGCAAATTTATATTCTGTATTAAGGGAGCAAGAACAAATAGATACAACAACTGATGATTTAGTAGTAAAACTTTCTGGTATGTTTGGAGAAGAGTTTATACCAAATATAATGGGAGAATTATATAAAACAGGAATTGCAGATATTGAAGAGGCAATGCAATGGTTAGGAGGAGAATTTATAGCAACTCAATACAAGCAAGGAATATTAAAACCAGTGGAAATACGAGGAATATACGATAAAGGAATGATTAGTTTAAAAGAATTAGCAACAATGATTAATTCACTAAATGATAATACAGAAAAATTTATGATTATAAGTAGTATATTTTCAGATGCAGAGAGTATGGAAACAAGACAAAGCCTTTTAGAAGAATGCATGAAATTGGAAGAATTAGAAAGAAATAATACTTCAAAACGTGAAAGACAAGATAGAATTGAACCAAGAATTATAATAGAACATAATAAATATACAAGTGATCCAATAGCAAGATTTTCAGTAATGAAATTATTAGATAAAGAATATGAACTTGAAATTACAGAAGATGGACATGCATTAGTGCATTTACCAAATTTAAAAAAGGTAATAATAGAAAAGATGCTATCAAAATATGGAGAACCATATTATGGAGCTGCTACATATATAGTAGATGAAGATTATTTTGAACAATATAGAGAAAAAATAGTTACTGATAATAAAATAAATAGAAGCAAACTTAGTGATGATATAATATTTAGAGGAGTGGATAGAGTTATACATTCACCAACAGGATGGGGAAAAGGAATAAAAAAAGTCTTAAATATTACTGAAGAAACAAAAACTCCAGAAGAATTACAACAAATAGATGAAGCAGTAAAAGCAGTAGAAGAAAGCAGAAGAAAAATTGAAAGGGAATAAAATGTTTGAAATTTTAGAATATAGTAATAAAATAAAAGAGCTATATATAGGAAAAGACACAATCAACAAAATTATTGAAGCTTATAAGAAATCTATTATAGAAAATGAAGAATCAATAAAAAAAATATATGATATTGATAAAAAAGATTCTAGTATAAGTTTTGATATAAAAAGGACAATAGATTTATTAGAAACATATAAAAATAAAGAGCCAATTCAAAATGTAAATAAACAAGTAATATGTGTTACATATTATGCTAATCCATATATAACAATAAATTTATGTATGCAATCGTTATTAAAAAAGACAGCGATAATATCATTAACAGAAGATGGATTAGTTAATACAAATATGATTTTAATAAAAATATTTAATCAAGTACTAGAAGATTTTAAAATATGCAAAATGATAGAAAATAGAGAACTTAATAAAGAGGAAAAAGAGTACATATTAAAACATCAAATAAAAATAATATGTGTTGGAAATACTAGCACATATTTCTATTTTAAGAAAAACAACAAAAAAGAATTGGAATATGTTCCTTTTAGAAATATGGCAATATATTGTGACGACAAAGATTATTTAGACTTACAATTTGAATTATATAAATATGCAGTAAAAAATGGAATAGAAGCGGAAGTATATGAGGATTTAGATGAGTTTATAGAGTGCACAAAAAATGATTATAAATTGGAATTTTTAATTGCATTTATAAAAGATAAAAAAACAAGAGAAACATTGGAAGAAGAATTAGAGAGTAAGAAGCTATATATTAATAAAAATCCATTTAAAAATGAGACATTTAAAATAGATATAGTATAATACTTGATTTTTTCCATAAAATATATTAAAATAAATAAGATTTATAGTAAAAAAATAGAAAAGAGGTATAAAATATGGCAGAAGTTTATATGGCAGGAGATGTAAGAAATGGAACAACATTTGAATTAGATGGTTCAGTATTTAAGGTAGTAGAATTTCAACATGTAAAACCAGGAAAAGGAGCAGCTTTTGTAAGAACAAAATTAAAAAATGTAATAACAGGAGCAGTTTTAGAGAAAACATTTAACCCATCAGAAAAATTACAAGGAGCAGAAATAGAGAAAAAAGAAATGCAATATTTGTATAATGATGGAGGATTATATTACTTCATGGATAATGAAACATATGATCAATTACCATTAAACAAAGAAGATTTAGGAGATACTTTAAAATACTTAAAAGAAAATATGATAGTAAAAATTCTATCTTTTAAAGGAAAAGTATTTGCAGTAGAACCTCCTATATTTGTTGAATTAAAAGTTACATATACAGAACCAGGATTTGCTGGGAACACAGCAGGTGCAGGACAAACAAAACCAGCAGAATTAGAAACAGGTTATACAATAAATGTCCCACTATTTGTTAACACAGATGATGTTATTAGAATAGATACAAGAACTGGCGAATATATGGAAAGAATCTAGAACTGAAAGGAAAACAATAATGTCTAACTTAAATGTAAAATTTAAAAAAGTTTTGGAAGATTTGGAAAAGAATATTCAAAACAAAGAGGATTTAGAATATATAAAAGTACAAATATTTAATTTGTATAATATGTTTTTTGATGAAGTAAACAGAATGGAAGAAATGTCAGCAACAAGAATGGAAACATTAGCACAATCTCAAGCAGTATTACAAGAAAGAGTTGAAAAACTAGAGAATCAATTAAAATCTATGGAAAAAGAATTTTATATAGATGAAGAAAGCGATTTTGCTATTACTTGTCCATACTGCAATGCTGAATTTGTGGTTGATTATGATGAATTAAAGAATGAAGTACAATGCCCAGAATGTAATAATATAATAGAGTTGGACTGGGGAGATGAATGCGAAGAACATGATGGATGTTGTGGACATGATTGTTCACATTGTAACCATGACGAAGATGATGAAGAAGATATGTAATTAAAAGAAATTTAAAGGATTGACGGCTTTGCCGTCTTTTTTTATTGCAAAATGGAGATGCGGACCAGTTGTTGCTCCATTAGTAGGATTTCCATTACTATCTTTGTATGGATTATTATAAATACCATAAACATTTTTTGGGCCAACTTTTGCAATAACTTGTCCTTTATTTACTATTTGACCAGAATATACTAGAAAACTCGGGGATACATGAGAATAAATGAAAACAAGATTTCCAGATTCTACTTTTACAGTAAAACCATTTGCACCATAAAAACCTAAATAAGAAACAACACCAGTTGATGCAGAAATAATATTTGAACCTGTGGGGACTGCAATATCTACTCCACCATGATATGAACCAGCACCAGAAGTTGGAGATTTCCTATAACCAAAATTAGAAGTGATATTATTATAACCGGGAACAGGCCAAGTAAAATTAGATGTTGATATAGATAAATATTGTTGCTGATTAGAATTTGGAGTATATGCTAAAACAAATCCGGACGTATTAAAAATTGGAATAAAAAAGCATAAACTAAAAATAAGAACAAGACAAAAAACAATAATTAGAGAATAAAAAGAATAAAATTTCATAAAGAACCTCCAAAAAAATAATTAGAAAAAATAAAAATAAGAGCGAATAATAAAAAATACAAACTCGCCCCAATATTTATATTTTGATTTAAGTTATATATTCTTAATTATTCACTCTTAAGCCTTGCCATTAAGCAAGTTTTGATGGCAGGGGTAGAAGGACTCGAACCCTCACAGGC
>FR893524.1:261235-271634 GCA_000434035.1 Clostridium sp. CAG:452
CCCTCACAGGCGGTTTTGGAGACCGATGTGCTACCATTGACACTATACCCCTAAAAACAAAGTACTTATTTATATTAGCACATATTTTAATTATATGCAAGTAAAAAATAAAAATTCCTTGACTTATACGAACCTATGTTCTATAATGACCTTGGTGATAATATGGAGAGAAAAATTATGCATATAGACGTAAATAATGCATTTTTATCTTGGTCAGCTTTAGATTTATTAAGCAAAGGTGAAACAGTAGATATACGAACTATTCCAGCAATCATAGGTGGAGACGAGAATAGAAGAGCCGGAATAGTTTTAGCAAAAAGTAATATAGCAAAACAATTTGGAATAGTAACAGGAGAAACCATATACCAAGCAAGAAAAAAGTGTCCAAGTATAAAAGTTTTTCCAGGAAATTATAAAATATATAGAGAATATTCAAATAAATTATATAATCTTCTATTAAATTATACAGATGAAATAGAAAGATATTCAATAGATGAGTGCTTTTTAGATATGACCAATTCTTTAATGAAATCTACTCTAGAAGAAAAAGCAATTGAAATACAAAAAAGAGTAAATGAAGAACTAGGTTTTACAGTAAATATAGGACTAAGCAACAACAAATTACTAGCCAAAATGGCTTCAGATTTTGAAAAGCCAAACAAAATACATACTTTATATCCAAAAGAAATTCAAGATAAAATGTGGCCATTACCAGTAGGCGAATTATTTATGCTAGGCAGAAAAAGTGTTCCTAAATTATATAATATGCATATAAAAACAATTGGAGATTTAGCAAAAGCAAATATTAATGAATTAACTAATAAATTTGGAAAACATGGCAAAATGATGTGGGAATATGCGAATGGTATAGATGAGTCAGAAGTTATATATAATTATGGACCACCCAAAAGCATAGGAAATTCTACAACTCTTGCGAAAGATGTTAGTAATGTAGAAACTTTAAATGAAATATTGCTAACACTTGCAGAGCATGTTGCATATAGGTTAAGAAAACACAAAATGGTTGCAAATGTTGTAAATGTTGGCTTAAGAACAAAAGATTTTAAAGATTTTTCTCATCAAAAAAAGTTAGATTTTGCAACGGCAAATACAAAAGATATATATTTAAAAGCAAAAGAGCTATTAAAAGAAATGTATAAAGGAGAAGAAATTAGGCTTGTTGCTTTAAGAGTAGATAAATTAACAAATAAAAATGAAGCGCAAATTTCATTGTTTGAAACAGAAAAAGAACGAAAACAAGAAAAATTGGATGAAGTTTTGGACAACTTAAAGGAAAAATATGGTTACGAAAAAATTACAAGAGCTGGTAAAATGGGAATTGAAAAGAATATAAAATTAAAGTAATGTTATTGTAATATTCCTGTAACATAAATGTAATATTACAAAAAATCAATACATATTGACTTTAAATATTGGTTAAGATAAAATACTTTTAAACCAAAAAACGGCATACATTTTTTTAAAGCAAAAGGAGATACGCAAGTGTTGTAACCCAAGTAGCTGTAAGTGTATAACCATCATGTACAAAAGAAAAATATAAGGAGTAATAGTTGTAAAAGGGGGATACTACACATGCAAGTTATTAAAAGAGACGGAAGAATATCAGAGTATAATGATGAAAGGATTATTAAGGCTATAACACTAGCAATGTCACACACAACAGGTGGAGTTGATATAGATTTAGCTACAAAAATAGCAGATAGTGTAAGAAATCAATTAAAAGATAAAGTACAAGTATCTGTTTATGAGATTCAAGATATAGTTGAGAAAAAATTAATGGGTTCTTCTAGAAAAGAAGTAGCTCAAGAATATATTACATATAGATACAACAGAGATGTTGCAAGAAAAGCAAAATCAAAAGATATGTTTTTAGAGATTATAGAAACAAAGTCTAATGATGTTACAAGAGAAAATGCTAATATGAATGCAGATACCCCTGCAGGAATGATGATGAAATTCGCATCAGAAACTACAAAACCATTTGTTGATGATTTCTTATTGTCAACAGAAGCAAGAACAGCAATAAAAAATGGATATATTCATATACATGACAAAGATTATTATCCAACAAAAAGTTTAACATGCTTACAACATCCACTAGATAAAATTTTGGAACATGGATTTAGAGCAGGACACGGAAGTTCTAGACCAGCAAAGAGAATTGAAACAGCAAGTATTATTGGATGTATATCGCTAGAAACAGTTCAAAACGAAATGCATGGTGGACAAGCAATACCTGCATTTGATTATTACTTAGCTCCTTATGTAAAAAAGACTTTTGTAGAAGAAGTTAAAAAAATAGAAAAAGTAATTGATGAAGATTTATCAAAACTTTATGATTACAAAGTGGAAGACTATATTAAGAAAGATACAAAAGAATTAAAAGGTGATAAAAAATACATACAACTTGCAATAAATAATACAGTAGAAAGAGTTCACCAATCAATGGAAGCATTTATACATAATATGAATACAATTCATTCAAGAGGTGGAAATCAAGTTGTATTTAGTTCTATAAACTATGGAACAGATACTTCTGCTGAAGGTAGATGTATAATTAGAGAAATGCTTGCATCAACAGAAAAAGGTGTAGGAAATGGAGAAACTCCAATATTCCCAATTCAAATTTGGAAGAAAAAAAGAGGCGTAAATTATTTACCACAAGATAAAAACTATGATTTATATAAATATGCATGCAAAGTTACAGCAAGAAGATTCTTCCCTAACTTTATAAATCTAGATGCTACATTTAACCAACATCCAAAATGGAGAGAAGACGATCCAAATAGATATTACTATGAATGTGCAACAATGGGATGTAGAACAAGAGTATTTGCAGATAGACACGGAGAAGATACATCAGTAGGAAGAGGAAACTTATCATTTACAACAGTAAATATTGTAAAGATAGCAATAGAATCAGCAAGAGAAGCACAAGAAAATTTAGGAATTAACTTTGAACTTGGTAAAGGTAGCGAACAATACATGACAGAAAAATATAACAAAGAAGTTAAAAAGATATTCCTAAATAAACTAGAAAAATATACAGATATTGCAGCAAGACAATTATATGATAGATATAAATTCCAATGTAGTGCAGTTGCAAAACAATTTCCATTATTAATGTCAGGGCTATGGCAAGGTAGTGAAAATTTAAAACCTAATGACAGAGTAGAACCAGTATTAAAACATGGAACTTTAGGACTTGGATTTATAGGTTTAGCAGAATGCTTAACAGTACTTACTGGTAAACATCATGCTGAATCAGAAAAAGCACAAAAACTAGGAATAGAAATAATCACACAAATGAAAGAATCATGTGATAAATATTCAGAAAGATATGATTTAAACTATTCAGTACTTGCAACACCAGCAGAAGGATTATCTGGAAGATTTACAAAAATGGATAGAAAAGAATATGGAACAATATTAGGAGTAACAGACAAAGATTATTACACAAATAGCAACCATGTTCCAGTATGGTATAAATGTACAGCAGAAGAAAAAGCTAAAATAGAAGCACCTTATCATGCATTAACAGCAGGTGGACATATATTCTACATTGAGTTAGATGGAGATGCTACACACAATCCAAATAGTGTAGAAGCAGTTGTAGATTTAATGGACAAATACAATATGGGGTATGGATCTATAAACCATACACGTTCTAGATGTTTAGATTGTGGATTTGAAAATGCTGATGCAAATTTAAAAGTATGCCCAATGTGTGGTGGAGAAAATATTGATACAATTCAAAGAATAACAGGTTATCTAGTAGGTACAACTTCTAGATGGAACAAAGGAAAATTAGCTGAGCTACATGATAGAGTAACTCATACAGGTAAATAAAACAATAATTTAGGAGATGACTAGTATGAAAATAGCTGGTTTTTATGATGAAAGTATATCAAATGGTTTAGGTTGGAGAGCAGTCTTATTTGTAAGTGGCTGCCCACACCACTGCCCAGGATGCCATAATAAAGAAGCACAAGACTTTAATTATGGTGAAGAATTTAACGAAGAAGAAATTTTAAAAAGAATAAAGGAAAATTCTATTTTAAATGGAATAACTATAAGTGGAGGGGAACCTCTATGTAAAGAAAATGTTCCAGGGGTTTTAAAATTTATAAAAGATGTAAAAGAAATAAGACCAGAATTTAATGTATGGTGTTACTCAGGATACACATTAGATCAACTTATAGATAGAAACGATGAAGAAACAAATAAATGCTTAAATGAAATAGATGTATTAGTTGATGGAAGATTTGTAGAAGAAAAAAAAGACCCAACATTAAAATTTAGAGGATCAAGTAATCAAAGAATATTGGATTTAAAACCAAGCTTACAAACTCATAAATTTATAGAATATAAACTATAAATATAATATCGTAAAATACTACAATTTTGATTTTAAGTTTATTTTAATAATTTATATATAAAATAATTTCAATAAAATTATGCTCAGATAGAGCAATAAAAAAGGAGCGTACTTATGGAAGAAGAGAATGTTATTAAAGAAGAGAAAAAATTAGTTTTTGCAAAAAAAGAAGTTTGGATTTCTGGTGTAATAGGTCTATTATTAGGTGCAATAATTATGTTTTTATTATATATTACAGGAGTACCTAAATTCGGAAATGAAACAATTGCAACAGTAAAAGGTGGAAGCGTAAAAAAGAATGATCTTTATAATGAAATGAAAAAAGCATATTCAGTAAATTATGCTTTAGATGTTGTTGATAGTGAAATATTAAAAAATAAATATAAACTTACAAGTGACCAAGAAAAAGAAATACAAGATCAAGCTGATTATTATATTTCAACATATCAAACATATTATGGTTATGAAGAAAAAGAATTCTTAAAAGAAAATGGTTTTGAATCAAAAGAAGATTTTATTGATTATTTAACATTAACTTATAAAAGAGATTTATACTATGTAGATTACTTAAAAACAAAAATTGATCAAGATGAAATTCAAAAATATTATGATGAAAATGTATATGGAGAAATAAATACAAAACATATATTGGTAGAAACAAGTGATGAAGTTACAGATGAACAAGCAAAGGCAAAAGCAAAAGAAATAATAGCAAAATTAGATTCTGGAAAATCATTTGATGAAGTAGCAGAAGAATATGGAGATGCTGTTGTATATGAAGATTTAGGATATAATGGTTTTGATTCTGGCTTAGCTACAGAATATGTGGAAGCAAGTAAAGCACTAGAAAACGGAACATATTCAAAAGAACCAGTAAAAACAGATTTTGGATATCATGTAATATACAAAGTAGACCAAAAGGATAAACCATCATTAGAAGAAGCTACTAACAGTATTGTTAAAATACTAGGGAAAAATTTAGAATCTGAAGATTCATATATAAAATATAAAGCACTAATAAAAATGAGAGAAGATAGCAAATTAAAATTTAAAGATAGCAAATATAAAGAAGAATATAAAGAATATTGCAAACAAATAAATGGTGAAGAAGAAACCACAAACCAACGATAAGTAACAACACTAAGAAAGCCTAATATTGTATAGTACACGTAAAAAGGACAGTAGAAAGTAATTTTTTCTACTGCCTTTTTTGATACCTTATTCTTGATTACAACGGTAACTTCCGCACATAGATTCATCTTCTGGATTTCCATTATTACAATTTTTGCAAGGTCTTACAATTATATCCTCTAATTCACATTTTTGAGTTTTTTCATTATTAAAAGCACAACTGCAAACCGTACAATTAATTAACTGTTTCTTTTCCATAAAAATAATCCTCCTTAAATCAAGATATTAATATTATTTCCAATAATAAATAAAATTATTAAAATTAATTAAATTATTTTTTTTCTGAATTTTTACAATTTAATTTTTTTGTTTCAGAACTTGAATTAATTTGAGCTTTGCAGTCAATAGGCTTTTTAAAACTTAAATACCAACTAATACCATTTCTATTTTCTTTTATTTCTTTAACTCTTCCAGTTAATTCATTACAAGTTTTAGGTGCAGGAACTATAATAGGGTCACCAGGTAGCCAATTAGCTGGAGTAGAAGCTTTATTACAATCTGCTGTTTGCAAAGCTTCTATAATTCTTAAAATTTCAGGAATGCATCTACCTACATTTAGTGGATATACTAAAATAACTCTTATAATTCCTTTATCATCAATAATAAATACATTTCTTACAGTTTCGGTATTACTTATTTCATTTGCGACCATTCCATATCTTCTAGCAATTTCTCCGCTTCTATCAGCTATTACAGGAAACGGAACTCTTACACCAGTACGCATACAAATATCATATAACCAAGCTAAATGTGAAGCATTGCTATCTATGCTAAGACCAAGCAAACAGGTATTTAAATTTTCAAAGTATGTATTCATTTTAGAAAAAGCAATAAACTCTGTTGTACAAACGGGGGTAAAATCTCCAGGATGAGAAAAAAGAACAACCCACTTTCCTTTATAATCAGAAAGTTTAATATTTCCCATTGTAGTTTGAGCTTCGAATTCAGGTGCAAATTCACCAATTTTAACATTACCATTCATCATAATTTCATAATTATTCATAAAAAATCCTCCTACATAATCTTCGTATATAATATGTAAGTAAAATAAAATATGTTAAATAAATAGTGTACATAAATATTGAAAAGTACAAAAAAATATTATATAATGCAAATGTTAGAATTTGTTCCCATTAAAAAAATTTTTTGAATGGAGGGAAACTCATGGGAAACAAAATTAAATTGTATTTAGACATAATGGCTTGTCATCCAGAAGTTACAGGAAGTTGCTTTCTAGCAGTTTTAAAACTTCCAAATCGGGAAACTGTCAAATTCGTAATTGATTGTGGACTTTTTCAAGAAAAAGAATATGATTCATTAAATAATGAGTTGCCTTTTGATTGTGATGAAATATCATTTGTAGTAGTAACTCATAATCATGTGGATCATATTGGTAGACTACCACTATTATTTAAAAGAGGATATAATGGAAAAGTATATTGCTCAACTCAGACTAAAATATTACTTCCATTAGCATTAAATGATAGTCAAAAAGTACTTGCTGATGTATGTAAAAGAAAACATCAATCATCACTTTATAATGTGAAAGATGTAGAAACAACATTAAACAATGTTGTTGGAGTTGATTTCAATAATAAAATTAAAGTTACTCCTAATATAGAAGTTACATTTTTAGAAAATGGACATCTAATAGGGGCGGCAATGATACTTATTGAAATCAATTATCCAGGGGAAGAACCCATAAATGTTTTATTTACAGGAGATTATAACAATAAAAATGAATTCTTAAACTTGCATGAACTTCCAATGCGGGTTAGGAATAAGAGAATGTCTGTTGTTATAGAATCAACGTATGGAGATACTTCTGTAGAAGAAATTAATCACGGATTCTTTTCTGAAAAGGTATTAGAGGCAATAGAGGAAAGAAAAACTATTATTCTTCCAGTCTTTTCACTAGGAAGATCACAGGAGATTCTATTAAGGCTAAAAGAATTACAAGATACTAATAAGCTTGATATAAATGTTCCAATATATTTTGATGGACATTTAGCACATGCATATACATCATTGTATCTTGATTCAGAAATTTTAATAGATAAATCCAAAAGAGATTTCTTACCTAAAAATTTGTTTTTTGTTAATAGTCAATCTAGAAATGACTTATTAGAAATGGATGAATGCAAAATAATTGTAACTACATCGGGAATGGGAACATATGGACCTGCCCAGGTGTATATACCATATTTCATTTCTAAAAAAAATGCACTAATACTTTTTACTGGATATACAGCAGAAGGGTCTTTTGGAGCAAACTTAAGAAATGCAGAAGAAGGCGAGATTGTTAAAGTCGGCGGTTTGATATGCAAGAAATTTGCAGATGTATCTTATTGTAATGAATTTTCTGCTCATGCAAAATCAGAAGAATTAATCGAATTATTGAAGAAGTTTAATAATTTAAGAGGTGTTCTAATAAACCATGGGCAAACAGAAACTAAAGATGCATTTGCAGAAAAAATTCTAAAAGAAATAGATATTAGTGAAGTTGGAATTTTAAACCGGGAATATTTCTTTAGAATAGGAAGCTACGGAATTATAAAAACTTTGTCAACAAAATTTAAGTAATGTTTTCCAAGAAAAGGTGCCAAAATATTTTGGTACCTTTTCTTTTATTCTATTGACATGAAAAGATTTTAGAAATAAAATAACAATATAAAAAATAATAAAATTTAGGAGGTAATATTTATGCCATTAGTAACAACAAAAGGAATGTTTGAAAAGTCAATGAAAGAGGGGTTTGCAATAGGTGCATTTAACATAAATAATATGGAAATTATACAAGGAATTGTAGATGCTGCACAAAAACAAAATTCACCAGTAATTCTTCAAGCTTCAAGTGGAGCAATAAAATATGCAAGAATAAAATATTTAATGAAAATGGTAGAAGCAGCAGTAGAGGAAACAAATATTCCAATAGCAATACATTTAGACCATGGTCCAGATTTTGAAACATGTAAAATGTGTATAGACAATGGATTTACATCAGTTATGATAGATGGTTCTAAATATAGTTTTGAAGAAAACGTAGCATTAACAAAAAAAGTTGTTGATTATGCACATGAAAGAGGAGTAGTTGTAGAAGCTGAATTGGGACAACTAGCAGGAATAGAAGATGATGTAAATGTTTCAGAAGAAGATGCTAAATATACAGATCCAGATCAAGCAAAAGAATTCGTAGAAAGAACAGGATGTGATTCTTTAGCAATAGCAATAGGAACAAGTCATGGTGCATATAAATTCAAAGGTGAAGCACGTTTAAGAATGGATATATTAAAACAAGTAAAAGAAAAAATACCAAACACACCAATAGTACTACATGGAGCTTCAACAGTAATACCAGAACTTGTAGAAACATGCAATAGTTATGGGGGAGATATACCAGGAGCAAAAGGCGTTCCAGATGAAATATTACATGAAGCTAGTTTGTCAGGAGTATCAAAAATAAATGTAGATACAGATTTAAGACTAGCATTTACAGGAGAAATAAGAAAATCACTAGCAGAAAATCCATCTGCATTTGATCCAAGAAAATATTTAACTCCAGCAAGAGAAAAAATAACAGAGGTAGTAGAACATAAAATAAGAGACGTATTTGGATCAAGCAACAAAGCATAATATTATAGAAAAGAGACTTAAAAATAGAGAAGAGCTAATCTTTAGCTCTTCTCATTCTCATTTCAGCATCTTTTTTTGCAATTTCTCGTCTTTTGTCATATATTTTTTTCCCTTTACCTATTCCTAATTCAACTTTTACAAAGTTACCTTTGAAATACATAGAAATAGGAACTAGGGAATATCCTTTTTGTTTAATTAATCCAACAAGTTTATTTATTTCTCTTTTATTTACTAATAGCTTTCTATCACGCAATGGATCTTTATTATAAATATTTCCAAACTCGTAAGGACTTATATGTAATCCATAAATAAATAATTCGCCATTTTTTATATTAGCATAGCTGTCTTTTAAATTAACTTTACCGATTTCTAATAGATTTAATCTCTGTGCCAGACAAAACAATACCAGTTTCTAAAGTATCAATAATCTCATAATTGTGTCGTGCAACAGGATTTTTTGCAATTTGTTTAGACATTGTAAATACCTCTTTTTAATTTGATATACATATTATAGCATAATAATTAAAAAGAGAAAATAGATAAAATGTAATTTGCAAAGCAAATTACATTTTATCTACATGATTATTTTGAGAAGCATAATACCAGATAAGTCCTATAATTACTACTGAGGCTACTGCTAAAATTAACCATGTCCATAAAGTACTGTTCATGCCATTTGTAGTTGTTCCTGTTGTTGCAGTCCTTGTAGTAGTATAGCCATTTGTATTGTCATGATGGATTGCATTACCGATGTCTTTTGCACCATTTTCTACAGTGTTTTCTATAGCACCAACACCTTTTCTAGCGTCATTTACTAAATTTGAAGCACCATCAATAACAGTATCAGTAGCAGAATGAACTCCATCTTTAATATCGTTATTTGCAAAAGAAATAGTAGATATAAATAAAAGTGCAAATAATATAGATAAAATTATAAGTGTTTTTCTTTTCATTGTTTTACCCTCCTAAATTTGTTTATAATCTATCTATATTATTTATAAAAAACAAAAAAATATACAATAAAAAATGCTTTTTATATAAAAAGCATTTAAAAAATAAAACTATTTAAAACGTACAAAAATTGCAATTCCAAAAAGAATTAAAACTATTCCTATAGCAATTAAAATTATTGATATAATATTATCTATTGTAAGAAAATTATTACTATTGGATGTT
>FR893524.1:271672-307808 GCA_000434035.1 Clostridium sp. CAG:452
GGATGTTGTAGTAGTAACAACCGAAGGAGCATTTGAAGGAGTATATGTTTCCTCTGTGTTGTTTTCGCTATTTTGAACAGATGTATCTATTGAATTATTATTTTGTGTATTATCTACATTAGTAGAAACAGCTGATTCAGTATTTTCCGTTGTATTATTTAAATCCAAATTCATATTAATTGCAAAGCAACAAGTATTTATCATTAAAATTAAAAATATTGTAAAAACAAACAAAAACTTTATATTTTTTTTCATTAGTAGCCTCCTAAAAAAATAACTACAATAATAATATACAAAAAATATAAATTTGTCAATGTAAATAAATATTAGAAGTTGGCACGAAAAGCTAGCAATATCATATTATATTATATAGTATACTTTTATGAAAGGAATGGATATATATGAATTGCTTTAATGAAATACAACATAGAATTAACTATGGAGATAATTTGTATTCATTAGCTATTTACTACAATACAACAGTAGAAGCAATACTTTCAATGAATAGAAATATTAATCCATATAATTTAAGAATTGGTGATATTATAAAAATTTGTCCAAACTCAAACAATAGGCCGAATGAAAAAATATGCATTACTCAAAATGCAATGAACTTATCAGATGAAATGAATACATTATGGGAACAACATGTGTTTTGGACCAGACTATTTTTAATAAGTGTAGCAGAAAATTTAAAAGATTTAAATGAAACAGAGAAAAGATTATTAAGAATTTCCGTTGACATTGCTAATATATACAGAAGATATTATGGGAATTCAGTTGCGCAAAGAATACAAAATCTTTTAACAGAACACTTAAAAATAGGAGGAGATTTAATAGTTGCACTAAAAAATAAAGATAACTTAAAAGCTCAAGAACTAGATAAAAAATGGCATCAAAATGCAGATGAAATTGCAGAATTCCTTAGTTCAATAAATCCATATTATAACAGACAAGAATTACAGCAAATGTTATATGAACATTTAGCACTTACAACAGAAGAAGTAAAAGCTAGGCTAAGAGGAGATTATAAAACAGATATTGAAGCTTTTGATAGAGTAGAAAAAGAAGCATTAAAAATGGCGAGTTATTTTACAAGAGGAATTTGGGAACAGTTTAGAAATATGTTTTAGAAATGAAAAGGAGCTATAGAATTTATATTCTTGCTCCTTATATATTTTATTAATCTATTGCAAACATTTGTACTATATGATATAATTCTAAGATATGTTAGGAGGAAATATGTTTAAATTACATTCAGAATATAAACCTACTGGCGACCAGCCACAGGCAATAGAATATTTAAGTAATGGAATAAAAGAAGGTAAAAAATTTCAAACTCTTTTAGGAGTTACAGGCTCAGGTAAAACTTTCACAATGGCAAATGTTATTCAAAAAGTACAGAAACCAACATTAATATTAGCACACAATAAAACACTAGCTGGACAACTGTATTCTGAGTTCAAAGAATTCTTCCCAGAGAACGCAGTCGAGTATTTTGTTTCTTACTATGATTATTATCAACCAGAAAGCTATATTCCTTCATCAGATACATATATAGAAAAAGACTCTTCTGTAAATGATGAAATAGACAAGCTACGTCATTCTGCAACTCTTTCACTTTTTGAAAGAAAGGATGTAATAATAGTTGCATCAGTTTCATGTATATATGGTTTAGGAGATCCAGAAGATTACCAAGAATTAATGCTTTCTTTAAGACCAGGAATGCAAAAAGGCAGAAATGTCATTATGAAGAAACTTGTTGAAATGCAATACACAAGAAACGAAATAGATTTTAAAAGAGGAACATTTAGAGCAAAAGGTGACATACTAGAAATATATCCTTCAAACCAAGAAGAAAGTGCTTTAAGAGTAGAATTTTGGGGAGATGAGATAGAAAAAATAGCAGAAATAAATCCTTTAACAGGAAAGCCAATAGGAATTAGAAGTCATGTTTTAATAGGACCAAATTCACATTATGTTGCAGGAGAAGGCAAGCTAAAAAATGCAATAAAAACAATAGAAGAAGAATTAAAAGAAAGAGTAGAATATTTTAAATCACAAAATAAATTAATAGAGGCACAAAGAATAGAAGAAAGAACAAATTTTGACATAGAAATGCTTATAGAAACTGGATTTTGTCAAGGAATAGAAAATTATTCAAGACACATAAGTGGAAGAAAGCCAGGTTCTGCACCATACACTTTATTTGATTACTTCCCAGATGATTTTCTTTTATTTATAGATGAATCACATGCTACAATACCACAAGTAAGAGCAATGTATAATGGAGATAGAGCAAGAAAAGAATCATTGGTTAATTATGGCTTTAGATTACCATCAGCATTTGATAATAGACCTCTTAAATTCAATGAATTTGAACAAAAAATTAATCAATGTGTATTTGTAAGCGCAACACCAGCTGATTATGAAAAAGAAAAATCAAAAGGAAATATAGTTGAACAGATTATTAGACCTACAGGATTACTAGATCCAAAAATAGAAGTAAAACCAGTAGAAAATCAAATAGATGATTTAATTAATGAAATAAGAATAAGAGAAAAGAAAAAAGAAAGGGTACTAGTTACAACACTTACAAAAAAACAAGCAGAAGATTTAACAGCTTATCTAAAAAGTTTAGATATAAAAGTAAATTATATGCATTCAGATACAAAAGCTCTTGAAAGAATGGAAATAATAAGAAATTTAAGACTTGGAGAGTTTGATGTTTTAGTTGGAATTAACCTTTTAAGAGAAGGCCTGGATATTCCAGAAGTGTCGCTTGTTGCAATATTAGATGCGGATAAAGAAGGATTCCTTCGTAGTGAACGTTCTTTAATACAAACAATAGGAAGAGCAGCAAGAAATTCAGAAGGAAAAGTAATAATGTATGCAGATGAACTTACAGAAAGTATGGAAAAAGCAATAACAGAAACAAATAGAAGAAGAGAGATTCAAGAAGTATATAATAAAGAACATAATATTGTACCACAAACAATTAAAAAATCTGTAAGAGAAGCTATAAAAGCAACAATTGTAGAAGATGTAAGCTCAAAATACGAAATTAAAAAAGATGAAAGTGTAGAAGATATAATCAAAAAATTAACAGATGAAATGTTAAAACATGCTGCTAATATGGAATTTGAAAAAGCAGCAGAGCTAAGAGATAAAATTAAAGAGTTGGAAAAGTTATTATAGAAAAAAGTAAAAAAGAAAACCCCCTCTTACAGGAAGAAGGGGTAAAAGCTGAGCAAGCTAATGTGTTCTTACGGTACTAACAAATTTTAAAAAGTGTTAGCTCTTTTGGCAGTAACATAAAGTCTCTGCGCAAAAGTTGATATTTGGGATTCAGGAAATGTGTTAATGGATCCGGTAGTATATGAATAAACTAAATACGGAATAACATTTTTGTACGCATTTCCCCAAGAAATTGTAACATTAAACAACTTCCTGTTTTCATCAAAGGGCGAACTCACATGAACTGTGAATCCATCTTTTTCAAGCTTTCTTATTTCTGCCAAATACAAGCAATCTCTCCGAGAGAATTCACCTCTTTCAGCAGATTGAATAAGTAATGCCTCTCGCTTTTCAGAACGGGTTGGAAAATCCATTGTAATAAATACCTCCAAAAAAATGGTTCTTGCTCAACTTTTTTGGCAAATTAGGTAATAGAATTTACAAATACCATATTAATATTGCCATAACAAAATACTAACACATTATGTAAAATAAATCAATAAATTTATCAAATTAAACATATAATTGTAGAAAAATGAACTAAACTATGTTAAAATATTTATGTTAACAAAAACAAAGTAATTATTAGAAAGAGGGATTTTATGAATAATAAAGCTATTTTAATGTTCTGCGATTTAGAAGGAACACTATTAAATGAAAAAAATGGCACTTTAGATGCCAGAAAGCTTTTTAGATTTTTTGATCAGATAAATAAAATACAACAAACTACTAAATCAACAGTTTATATGCATTTATTATCTCCAATTCCTTTAGATATAATGGAAAAAGTCCTAGATAAATTAGACACATATATAGCAAAATATAATAGAGAAAAAAGAACATTTATAAGAGACATTCAAGGTGCAACTGCCAGCTATCCTGCAGGAATAAGTCAAGAAGAAAATACTTATGATCGAATCGCTCCATTTCCTGAAAGAGCAACAAAAGATGCTTATGACATTGCAGCACAAGGAAAACTAGAATATGTAGAAAAATGGATTAGAGGAATTAACAATTTAGATTTTTGCATATATGCAGGCAATGGAAGAAACGATTTTAGAGCAATAGATTATATTAGAAAGAATTCTAGAGGATACTCTATTTGCCCAGATAACAGCAGAAAAGCAGTTAAAAAAATAGCAACTTTTACTAGTGAAAGCACTGACATAGAAGGAATAATAGATGGACTTGATAGATTAAATCAATATTTAATTCAAAAAAATAGAAATGAGGATACGAGAGATGAACGATAGTATAATAATAAAAGGTGCTAAAGAGCATAACTTAAAAAATATAAATTTAACAATTCCAAGAGATAAATTAGTTGTAATAACAGGACTTTCTGGTTCTCGGAAAATCTTCTCTTGCCTTTGATACATTATATGCAGAAGGTCAAAGAAGGTATGTAGAGAGCTTATCTAGTTATGCAAGACAATTCTTAGGCTTAATGGAAAAGCCAAATGTAGAGTTAATAGAGGGACTATCACCAGCAATCTCAATAGATCAAAAAACAACTTCTAAAAACCCACGTTCTACAGTTGGAACAGTAACAGAAATATATGATTACATTCGTTTGCTATATGCAAGAATTGGTGTACCACATTGTCCTAATTGTGGCAAAAAAATAGAAAAGCAAACAATAGACCAAGTTGTAGATTCTCTTATGGAATTAGAAGAAGGAACAAAAATACAAGTCTTTGCTCCTGTGGTAAGAGGTAGAAAAGGTGAGTATACAAAACTTTTAGAAGACTTTAGTAAAGAGGGATTTGTTAGAGTAAGAGTAGACGGTCAAATTTATGAATTAACAGACGACATAGAAATAGATAGAAAGAAAAAACACAATATAGATATAATAGTGGATAGATTAGTTATAAAAGATGATATTAGGAGCAGATTAACAGAGAGTGTTGAAACTGCATTTAAATATGCAAATAATCTTGTACTAGTTGGAATAGGCGGAACCACAGAAACTAGGGATGTTTTGTATAGCCAAAATTATGCGTGTCCAGATTGTAATATTAGTTTTGAAGAATTGTCTCCAAGAATGTTCTCTTTTAACAATCCATTTGGGGCATGCCCAGAATGCTTGGGAATTGGATATTTAATGAAAATGGATGAAGATTTAATAATTCCTGATAAAAATAAAACATTATATGATGGTGTAAAAGCATTTGGAGCTAGCACTATGAAAAAAGGCGATACTATGGCTAAAATGTATTTTGAAAGTATTGCAAAACATTATGGCGTAAAAATAAAAGATGTTCCAATAAAAAAATTACCAAAGGAATTTTTAAATAAAATACTATATGGAACAGGAACAGAAGAAATAGATTTTGAATATCAGTCAGCTGCAGGAACAAGAAAGTTTACAGCACCATTTGAAGGTGTAATACCAACACTAGATAGACGTTACAGAGAAACAAAATCACAAGGTATGAGAGACTTTTACGAAATGTATATGAGTAACAGCCATTGCGATAGCTGTAATGGAGCAAGATTAAAAAAAGAAAGTTTGGCTGTAACTGTTGGAACAAAGAATATTCAAGAATTAACAGATATGCCAATAAATAAAATAAAAAAATACCTAAATGACTTGCAATTAAGCAAAACGAAAAAAATGATAGCAGAGCAAATTTTGAAAGAGATAGATGCAAGACTTCAGTTCTTAATAGATGTAGGTTTGGAATATTTAACACTTTCTAGGTCAGCCGGAACATTATCAGGAGGAGAAGCTCAAAGGATTCGTTTAGCAACACAAATTGGTTCAGGATTAACAGGAGTGCTATATATATTAGATGAACCAAGTATTGGATTACATCAAAGAGATAATGATAAGCTTTTAGCAACATTAAAAAGATTAAGAGATTTAGGAAATACTGTAATTGTAGTAGAGCATGATGAGGATACAATGTATGCTGCAGATATGGTAATAGATATAGGACCAGGCGCAGGTGTACATGGAGGAAATGTAATAGCTCAAGGAACTGCAGAAGAGATAAAAAATGTTCCAAATTCTATTACTGGTCAGTATTTAAGCGGAAGAAAGAAAATACCAGTACCTAAAAAAAGAAGAAAAGCAAAGCCAGTTTCTATTACAATTAAAGGCGCAAAAGAAAATAACCTTAAAAACTTAGATGTAAAAATACCATTAGGTGTATTCACATGCGTAACAGGTGTTTCAGGGTCTGGCAAAAGTTCACTTATAAATGAAGTATTATATAAAAATTTAGCAAAAAAATTATATGGTTCATCAGAAAAAGGTGGAAAATGCAAAGAAATAGTTGGAATAGAAAATATAGATAAGATAATAAATATAGATCAATCACCAATAGGTAGAACTCCTCGTTCTAACCCAGCAACATATACTGGTGTGTTTGACTATATAAGAGACATATTTGCAAATACAAATGAAGCAAAATTAAGAGGATATCAAAAAGGAAGGTTTAGTTTTAATGTTGCAGGAGGAAGATGTGAGGCTTGCCAAGGTGATGGAGTTTTAAAAATAGAAATGCACTTCTTACCAGATGTTTATGTACCATGTGAAGTATGTAAAGGAAAAAGATATAATAAAGAAACATTAGAAGTGAAATACAAAGGGAAAAGCATATCAGACATACTAGAAATGACAGTAGAAGAAGCTTTAGAATTTTTTGCAAATATACCTAAAATAAAACAAAAAATTCAAACATTATACGATGTAGGACTTGGTTATATTAAACTTGGACAACCATCAACAACACTTTCAGGAGGAGAAGCACAAAGAATTAAATTAGCTACAGAGCTTTCTAAAAGGCCAACAGGAAAAACTTTATATATATTAGATGAGCCTACAACTGGACTTCACATAGCAGATGTCCATAAATTAGTAGATATTTTGCAAAGATTAGTAGATACCGGAAATACTATTGTAGTAATTGAACATAACTTAGATTTAATAAAAACAGCAGACTATATTATAGACTTAGGACCAGAAGGCGGAGACAATGGAGGAGAGATAATTGCAACAGGAACACCGGAGCAAATAATAAAAAATGACAAATCATATACAGGAAAATTTTTAAAAAAATATTTAGAGTCATAAGATTGACATAACCAGTTTAATATTATATAATTAGAAAAAAATTAGGAGGCAATACATTATGTCACAAGCAAAATTAATTAGAGTAGAAGAAGCTGAAAATGGAATAAAGTTAACTTTTTTAGATTTTGATGGTAACGAAAAAACAGGAGTTTACAACGGAAAAAAATTAAATTTAGAAAATTTTGAAAAAATGATAGGACATCACATAAGTTTTAGTGAATCAAATAAGAATGTAGACAATACTAGTTTTATAGATGTACATAAAGCTTGGGGAGAAAATGATAGACCATCATTTTGCGATAATCCTAAACATGGAATGGATAGATAATATGTAAAAGAGCAAGATTTAAATTTTAAATTAATCTTGCTCTTTTACATATTATATTATTTGCAATTATTATTGTCTATTCTTTCATTTCTATTGTTGTTTTTGTTTTCCTTGTTTTGTTTATTTTCTTTATTTTCTTTATTTTTCTTTGACATAAAAACACCTCCAAATTTATTTTACGATAATATTATTTTCAAAATTATAAAAAATATTCTAATAAAAATTGTTAAATATGATATTTTGTTATATAATTTTAAAGAGGTAAAAAAATGAAAAAAATAGTAGAAATTTTAAAAAATAAAAATCAAACAATATCTTGCATGGAATCATGTACTGGAGGAATGCTTGCAAGTGAAATAACCAACATAGATGGCTCGAGTGATGTTTTTAGTTTAGGATTAATAACATACTCAAACGAATGGAAAGAATACTTTGGAGTAAACAAAAAAATAATAGATGAATATACTGTATATAGCACAAACGTAGCAAAAGAAATGGCAAAAACTATTTCAAATTTTGCAAAATCAGACTGGGGAATAGGAATAACAGGTCAATTAGGAAAAAAAGATTTAAAAAATAATAGTGATGAATTAAATACCGTATATTTTGCTATATATAATAGCAAAGAAAATAAATGTTTAGACTATATGATACATCCAGGTGGAAAGAACAAATTAGAGAAAAAGCAGGATGTAATAAAAAATATAAAGGAGAGATTTTATGAAATTTGTAAATAAAAAATTAGAAGAATTTAATAATTACATAAAAGGAAAAAAAGTTGCAATAATTGGTTTGGGAGTAAGCAATATTCCATTAATAGATGAATTATATAAATTAGGAGCAAATATAACACTGTTCAATAATAAAGATGTAGAAAATTTAGATAAAACTATATTAGACAAAATTTATGAATATAAACTAAAGTTTTTCTTTGGAGAAAACTATTTAAACAAATTAGTAGGATTTGATGTAATATTTAGAAGTCCTTCTTGTAGGCCAGACACACCTCAAATAGAAGCAGAAGTAAAAAGAGGAGCACTACTTACTTCAGAAATAGAATTAGTATTGGAAATGTGTCCAGGTACAACTATTGGTATAACAGGAAGTGATGGAAAGACAACAACTACATCTTTAATATATCAAATCTTAAAAGAACAAGGATTGAATTGCTATTTAGGTGGAAATATTGGAATCCCATTATTTACGAAAATAAAAGAAATGAAACCAGAAGACTATGTTGTGTTAGAACTAAGCAGTTTTCAATTAATGACAATGAAAGTAAGCCCACAGATTGCGGTAATTACAAATGTTACACCAAATCACTTAGATATACATAAATCTTACGATGAATATAAAGAAGCAAAAGCAAATATATTCAAAATGCAAAATGAAAGTGATTTACTTGTATTGAATTATGATAATGATATAACAAGAAATTTTGCAAAAGAAGCAAAAGGAAATGTTGTATATTTTAGTAGTAAGGAAAAACTAGATAATGGTATTATCTTAGATGATGGAATTATAAAAGATTGTGAAAATGGACTTAGAAGACATATAGTAAATACTAAAAATATAAAACTAAGAGGAGTACATAATGCCGAAAATATATGTGCTGCAGTAGCTGCGACAAAAAGATTTGTGAGTCCAGAAATACAAGCAAAGGCCGTAAGTGAATTCTCAGGAGTAGAACATAGATTAGAATTTGTAAAAGAAATAAATGGGGCAAAATGGTACAATGATTCAATAGCATCTAGCCCAACAAGAACAATAGCTGGATTGAATTCTTTTGATGAGAATATAGTTCTAATAGCAGGTGGATATGATAAGCATTTAGATTATACACCAATTGCAAAACCAATTGTAGAAAATGTTGGAGCATTAATATTACTAGGCCAAACAGCAAACAAAATATATAGTGCAGTAACATATGAATTAAAATTTATAAAAAAAGATCTACCAATATATAAGGTAAATACATTAGAAGAAGCAGTAAATAAAGCAAAAGAAGTAAGCAAAAAAGGTGATGTGGTGCTATTTTCACCAGCAAGTGCAAGCTTTGATATGTTTAAAAACTTTGAAGAAAGAGGAAACAAATTTAAACAAATAGTAAATAAACTGTAATTTGTATTTATATTCAAAATTAAAATATATTGCAAAAAGCAAAGATTATATCAAATATAATCTTTGTTTTTTTGCAATAAAAATTTACCTTCTGCATATAATATAACATGCAAAAAAGGAGGTTTAGTAATGAATTATCAAAACTATGAAGAATACATGAGAAATGTACTTGGATATTCTCCATACCCGGAAAGGAACTATACATATACAGATGCACAAGAAGATATGTATAGTTATACAGATGAAATGCCCATTGCAGAACGACCAGCACAAGATTTAACGGCATTTTATCCAGAAATATATAGAATTATATATCCAATGGTGTGCAAGACTTGTAATATGAATTCTAACCGTGAAATTACAAAAGATTTATTAGAACAAATGACAGATGAAATATATAGAAACGTTGAACCAGAAGACCAACAAATAGGACAGCGTGCAGAGGTTCAACTAAAAAATGGAGACGTAATAAATCCAAATGCAAAAGGACCTGAACAACAAACAAGAGAAACTAGACAAAACAATTTTTTACTTAGAGATTTAATAAGGATTTTATTATTAAGAGAATGGGGAAGACCTAATAGGCCACCTGTTAGACCACCATTTCCACCAGGAGGAG
This sequence comes from Clostridium sp. CAG:452, assembly GCA_000434035.1. Taxonomy (GTDB): domain Bacteria; phylum Bacillota; class Clostridia; order TANB77; family CAG-508; genus CAG-452. The sequence goes on from FR893524.1 coordinate 282,059, forward strand.
GAAGACCACCAATGGGTCCAGGGCCAGGAATGCCACCACCTAATAGACCACCAAGACCTCCAATGGGACCACCACCAAGGCCAAGATATTTTTAAACTAAAATAAAGTGTGAGGTGTGAAGTGAAATTTCACCTTTCACTTCACACTTCGTGAAGCTTCATTTTCTGTGCATAATTACCTATATTTTACATATAATTATAGTACAAGCTATTGTAAGGATGTGATTAAATTTTGGTAGTTGATATGAGCTATTTTACAAAAGTTATAAAGAAAGTACTAATACTGATTCTTACACTTGTAGCAATTTATTTATCTTTTAAATTAGCTTTATTTTATATGCCTTTTTTAATTGGTTTTATTATATCCTTATTAATAGAGCCCCTCATTAAATTTATAAATAATAAAACAAAATTAACAAGAAAAACAAGCGCTATAATTGTTTTAGTGTGTATTTTTACAATTCTAATAGCCTTGATTAGTTGGGGAGTAATTACTCTAATTACAGAGTCTTCTAATTTACTTCAAAGTTTGAATATATATATAGAAAAAATATATATTCAAATTCAAAGATATATAAATAACATAGATTTTGAAAAAGTAAAAATACCAAAGCAAGTAATTCCAATAGTTCAAAATGCAACTAGTAATTTTTTAGAATTCTTAACAAAATGGATAAGTAATTTTTTAACTTCAATACTTCAAAACATAACTTCTCTTCCAATAATAGGAATATACATTGTAATTACAATACTCTCAACATATTTTATGTGTGCAGATAAATTGTATATGTTAGATCAACTAGAACATCATTTTCCAAAACTATGGGTAAAAAAATTTGGAATGCATCTGAAAAAATTAATAGCTACATTAGGAGGATACCTAAAAGCTGAAGCTACTTTAATACTTATATCTTTTATAGAGGTATTGATAGGATTGTATATCTTTAAAATTTGTGGCTTAAATGTTCCTTATCCTTTTTTGTCTGCACTTCGGAATAGGTTTTGTAGATGCACTTCCTATACTTGGCTCGGGAACTGTAATGATTCCATGGGCTATTATATCTGCTGTAAATGGAGATTTAAAATTGGGTATTGCAATATTTGCTTTGTATGTGATAATACTCGTGGTTCATCAATTGTTGGAGCCAAGAGTTGTTGGAAATAATATAGGAATACATCCAGTATTTACATTAATAGCAATGTATACAGGATTCAAGTTTTCTGGAATAATAGGACTATTTATTGGCCCAATAGTATTAATAATTTTACAGAATGTATTTGAAACTATGATAGATAATGGAATAGTTAAAACTATATTAGATAGAAAATAATGAGAGGCAGGTGCCTCTCATTTAAAACGCAGCAGAAGTAGGAACATATGTATCGTCAGGAGGATAAACATAAATATTATCTTTTGGCTTTTCTATTTGTTTGATCTCTTTTATTTTAATTATTGGCATATCACCATGATATGAACCTTTTGTAATTTCACCTTTTATTTCGACCCAAGAATTATCAGCAAAATTTTGGGCATTTTTGCAATCACACAAAAAACCAACAATTAATGTTTGCATATCTGAACTAATTATCATATCTCGTGCAAGGACAAATTCTGTTTCTTTGAAATCTATCAACCTATAAATATATCCAGAAAAGCATATTTCTTTACCTACATAAAAATCTATATCATCATGTACAGACTTTAGAATGTTAGTATAATTATTATTAGAAATATTAATCATGTTGGAACTATTTACTTCATCTTTTACTTTAAAACTATTGCTATAAATCATATATGCAGAAATTGCGAAATATATTGTTATTGCAATTGCTATAATAACAAGAAATATCTTTACTAGTTTTTTCCCATTTAATTTAATATTCCATACAAACATGATATCAGTCCTTTCAATTTATCTAATTAAATTCTATGTTAAATTCTTGCAATATATTACAGTTCATGATATATTATTTAAATGTATGGTAAACTCAGTTTGCCACATCATACACATTAATTGAAAGAAGGAAATTAAATGGGTTTATTTAGCAAAATTTTTGGCACATATAGTGAAAAAGAAGTAAAAAGAGTAATGCCAATAGTAGATAAAATAAATGGACTAGAGCCAGAAATATCAAAACTTTCTGATGAAGAACTAACAGGTAAGACACAAGAGTTCAAAAAAAGGTTAAATGAAGGAGAAACTTTAGATGATATATTACCAGAAGCTTTTGCAGTAGTTAGAGAAGCTTCTAAAAGAGTTTTAGGTATGCGTCATTTTGATGTTCAGTTGATAGGTGGAATTATTCTTCATCAAGGAAGAATTGCAGAAATGAAAACTGGTGAAGGTAAAACTTTAGTTGCAACACTTCCTGTATATTTAAATGCACTAACAGGAAAAGGTGTTCATGTTGTAACTGTAAATGATTACTTAGCCAAAAGAGATAGTGAATGGATGGGAAAACTATATAAGTTTTTAGGACTATCTGTTGGACTTGTAATTGCTGGCATGAACAGTGAGCAAAAGCAAAAAGCATATAACAGTGATATTACTTATGGTACAAATAACGAATATGGTTTTGATTATTTAAGAGACAATATGGTTATATATAAAAATGATATGGTTCAAAGGCCATTAAATTATGCAATTGTAGATGAGATAGATAGTATCTTAATTGATGAGGCACGTACACCTTTAATTATATCTGGTACAGCAGCAGAATCTTCTGTTCTATACTCACAAGCAGATGATTTTGTAAAAAGATTAAAATCAAAAGTATTAGTAGAAGAAGATATTAAAGATTTTGATCAAGAAGAAGATAATGAAAAATATGATTATATAGTAGATTTAAAAGCAAAATCAGCAACATTAACTCAAAAAGGTATCAAGAAAGCTGAAGATTATTTTAAATTAGAAAATCTAAATGATTTAGATAATTCTGATATAGTTCATCATATTAACCAAGCATTACATGCTCATGGAATTATGAAAAAAGATATTGACTACATAGTTAAAGATGGAGAGGTATTAATAGTTGACGAGTTTACAGGAAGAATTATGTATGGTAGAAGATACAGTAATGGTCTTCATCAAGCAATAGAAGCCAAAGAACATGTTAAAATTGCAAATGAGTCTAAAACTCTTGCAACAATTACATTCCAAAACTATTTTAGAATGTATGATAAATTATCAGGTATGACTGGTACAGCTATGACAGAAGAATCTGAATTTAGAGAAATATATAATTTAGACGTAATATCAATTCCTACAAATAAACCAATGATAAGAATTGATAATAATGATGTTATATATAAAAATGAAAATGCTAAATTTAGAGCAGTAGTAGAAGATATTAAAAGAAGCCATGAAAAGGGTCAACCAGTGCTAGTTGGTACTGTTTCAATAGAGAAATCCGAAAAATTAAGTAGCATATTAAAAAGAGAGGGAATAAAGCATGAAGTATTAAATGCTAAATACCATGAAAGAGAAGCTCAAATTATTGCACAAGCTGGTAAATTTGGTGCCGTTACAATAGCAACAAACATGGCTGGTCGTGGTACTGATATTATGCTTGGTGGTAATAGTGAATTCTTGGCAAAACAAGAAATGAAAAAGCAAGGATTTTCAGAAGAATTAATAGAACAATCAACAACACATAACGAAACAGAAGATGAGGAAATATTAAAAGCAAGAGAAACTTTTAGTAAATTAGAACAAAGATTTGATAATGAAATAAAAGAAGAAAAGCAAAAAGTTGTAGATGCAGGTGGACTAAAAATTATAGGTACAGAAAGACACGAATCAAGAAGAATAGACAATCAGCTTCGTGGACGTAGTGGACGTCAAGGAGACCCAGGAGAATCAAGATTTTATATTGCACTAGATGATGACCTAATGAAAATATTTGGTGGAGACATGGTAACATCAGTATATAACACATTAGGTGCAGATGAAAATATGCCATTAGAAATGGGAATACTTTCAAGAGCTGTTGAATCAGCACAAAAGAAAGTTGAAGGAAAGAACTTTAGTATTCGTAAGCATGTACTTCAATATGATGATGTTATGAATACTCAAAGAGGAATAATCTACAAACAAAGAAAACAAGTTTTAGATGGAGAGAATATTCACGAAAATATATTACACATGATCAATAGCGTGGCAGAAGAAACAATTCAAGAATATGTTGGAAATGGAGAAGATGTAAATAAAGAAGGATTATTACAAGAAATAAAAACAATATTTAATGTAAATGACTTAGAAACCTTATCTAAAAAGCATTTAGATGTTCAAGAAATAACAGATGAATTAAAAGAAAAAGCATTACAAAATTATGATAAAAAAGCAGAAGAAATTGGACAAAATGAAATTGGCGAAGTTGAAAGAGTTGTTATGCTAAAAGTAGTAGATCAAAAATGGATGGATCATATAGATGCAATGGATGAATTAAAAGACGGTATTGGTCTTCGTGCATATGGTCAAAAAGATCCAGTAGTTCAATACAGAATTGAAGGATTCGATATGTTTGACAAAATGGTTAATGACATTAAGCATGACGTAGTAAAAATTTTACTAAATATAAATAGAGTTAATAATGTTGAAAGAAAACAAACTGTAAAAATAACAAGTCAAGGACTTGAACAAGCAGTAAATGCATTAAAAAATTCTACACCTCAAGAATCAAAAGAGGTTTCACATATGCCTGTTACAAACGAAGGCCCAAAAGTTGGCAGAAATGACCCATGTCCTTGCCGGCAGCCGGTAAAAAATATAAAAATTGTTGTGGTAAATAATGTGTTAAAGAAAGGTGAATAATTTGATATATCCTAGTTTTATTAAAGAAAATGATTGCATAGGTGTTCCTGCTCCATCTGCTGGAGCAGACTGTGCAGAAAGAATAAATAAATCCTTAAATGCTAAAAAAACATTAGAAAAATTGGGATATAAATTGATTTTATCAGAAAATCTTTTAAAATCTGAAAAAGGAAGAAGTGCAACAGCAAGAGAAAGAGCAAAAGAAATAAATGATATGTTTAGTAATAAAGACATAAACATGATTTTCTGTGCTGCAGGCGGAGAATTTTTAGTTGAAATATTACCATATATAGACTTTGAATTAATAAAAGAAAATCCTAAATTTATAGCAGGATTTTCTGACCCAACAGGATTGTTATATCCAATAACAACAAAATGTGATATTGCAACTGTTTATGGGCAGAACTTTACTTCATTTGGATCTGAAACACTTCATCAAAGTCAACTAGATTTTCTAGAAATAATAAAAGGTAATTTAAAAGAAGAACACAATTATGATTTATACGAAAATGAATATGTAGAGAAAAAAACAGGCTTAGAAAATTACAATCTAACAGAAAAAGTATATTGGAAAACCTTGGATGATGAGCCAGTAACTATAAAAGGAAGAATTATAGGTGGATGTTTTGATATAATTTCAACTCTTGCTGGAACCAAATATGACGGAATAAATGACTTTAATGAAAAATACAAAAATGACGGAATAATTTGGTATTTTGATAATTGCGAATTATCAAAAGAAGAAACTATTCGAGTATTATGGAAAATGAACGAATTAGGATACTTTAAATATACAAAAGGAATAGTTTTTGGAAGATTTGGAGTTGATGTATCGTGCTACGATTATGATGTAAAATCATGTTTAAAAGATAGCATATTAAAAGGGCTTAATATCCCAGTTATTTATGATGCAGATATTTCTCATAAAGCACCTTGCTTAACAATAGTAAATGGTGCAATTAGCGAGATTAACGTTAAAGATGGCAAGGCTAAAATATTATTTAAATATAAGTAAACAGGTCGATATTTATTGGCTTGTTTTTTATTATTTTTTAGTTTAAATATGCAAAAAAAATATTGAAAAAGAAGTATGTATATGTTAATATGTAATCGGTTAAAAAGTATATTATTATATAAATTTGAGATATACTAATAGTTATATAATAAACAATTTTAAGGAGGCAAAAAATGGCTGAAAAATATGAAGTCGTAGATAGTATTGAGAGTTTACAAAATACTATTACAAGAGTTAGAAAAGCACAAGAAGAATTCTCAAAATTTTCACAAGAAAAGGTTGACCAAATCTTTAAAGCTGCTGCAATTGCAGCAAATCAAGCAAGAATACCTCTTGCACAAATGGCAGTAGAAGAAACTGGTATGGGAGTAGTAGAAGACAAAATTATAAAAAATCATTATGCTGCTGAATATATTTATAACAAATACAAAAATGAAAAAACAGTTGGAGTTGTTGAAGAAGATAACTATTATGGCATAAAAAAAGTGTTAGAACCAATTGGAGTAATTGGGGCAGTTATACCAACAACAAACCCAACATCAACAGCAATATTCAAAACATTAATTTGTTTAAAAACAAGAAATGGAATTATAATAAGCCCTCATCCAAGAGCTAAAGCTTCAACAATAGCGGCTGCAAAAGTTGTTCTAGAAGCAGCAGTAAAAGCGGGAGCTCCAGAAGGAATTATAGGATGGATAGATGTTCCTTCACTAGAACTTACAAATACATTAATGCAATCAGTAGATACAATATTAGCAACAGGTGGACCTGGTATGGTTAAATCTGCTTATTCAAGTGGAAAGCCAGCACTTGGAGTTGGTGCAGGAAATACACCAGCAATTATAGATGAAAGTGCTGATATTATATTAGCAGTAAACTCAATTATACATTCAAAAACATTTGATAATGGTATGATATGCGCTTCTGAACAATCTGTAATTGTATTAGATAAAGTATATGATGCAGTAAAAGCAGAATTTGCAAAAAGAGGTTGCTATATATTAAATAGTGAAGAAATAGAAAAAGTAAGAAAAACAATAATTATAAATGGTGCATTAAATGCAAAAATAGTTGGACAATCTGCTTATAATATTGCTAAACTTGCAGGTTTAGAAGTGCCAGAAACAGCAAAAATACTAATTGGCGAAGTAGAAAGTGTAGACCTATCAGAAGAATTTGCACACGAAAAATTATCACCAGTTTTAGCAATGTATAAAGCAAAAGATTTTGAAGATGCTTTAGCTAAAGCAAAACAACTTATAGCAGATGGAGGATTAGGGCATACTTCATCATTATATATAAATACACTTACACAAAAAGAAAAAATAGAAGAATTTTATAGCAATATGAAAACTTGTAGAGTACTTATAAATACTCCATCATCACAAGGAGGAATAGGAGATTTATATAACTTTAAATTAGCTCCATCTTTAACACTTGGTTGTGGTTCTTGGGGAGGAAACTCAGTATCAGAAAACGTTGGAATAAAACATTTATTAAATATAAAAACAGTTGCCGAAAGGAGAGAAAATATGCTTTGGTTTAGAGCACCTGAGAAGGTATATATAAAAAGAGGTTGCTTACCTGTAGCCTTAGAAGAATTAAAAAATGTAATGGATAAGAAAAAAGTATTTATAGTAACAGATACATTCTTATTTGAAAATGGTTATACAAAACCAATAACAGATAAATTAGATGAATTAGGAATAGCACATACAACATTTTCAAATGTAGCACCAGATCCAACACTTGCTTGTGCAATAGAAGGAACAAGAGCAATGAATGAATTTAAACCTGATGCAATAATTGCTGTTGGTGGTGGTAGTGCAATGGATGCTGGTAAAATTATGTGGGTTATGTATGAACATCCAGAAGTTGACTTCTTAGACATGGCAATGAGATTTATGGATATAAGGAAAAGAGTTTACACATTCCCTAAAATGGGTGAAAAAGCTTATTTTATAGCAGTTCCAACATCAGCAGGTACTGGTTCAGAAGTTACACCTTTTGCAGTTATAACAGATGAAAAAACAGGAACAAAATATCCTTTAGCAGATTATGAATTATTACCAAAAATGGCAATAGTTGATTGTAATATGATGATGAATGCTCCAAAAGGATTAACATCAGCATCTGGTATAGACGCTGTTACACACTGCTTGGAGGCTTATGCTTCAATGATGGCTACTGAATATACAGATGGACTAGCTATTGAGTCTTTAAAGAATATATTTAAATATTTACCAAGAGCTTATGAAAACGGAGCAAATGACCCAGAAGCAAGAGAAAAAATGGCAAATGCAGCTACAATGGCTGGTATGGCTTTTGCAAATGCTTTTTTAGGAGTATGCCATTCTATGGCACATAAACTTGGTGCTTTTCATCATATACCTCATGGAATTGCAAACGCATTAATGATTGATTATGTTTTAAAATTTAATAGTGCTGAAGTACCAACAAAAATGGGAACATTCCCACAATATGACCATCCACATACTTTAAGAAGATATGCAGAAGTTGCAGAAGCTTTAGGACTTGGTGGAGCAAATGATGAAGAAAGCTTGAATAACCTAATAAAAGCAATTAATGAATTAAAAGAAAAAATAGGAATTAAGAAAACTATTAAAGATTATGGCATTGATGAAAAAGATTTCTTGGATAGATTAGATGAAATGTCAGAGCAAGCATTTGATGACCAATGTACAGGTGCAAATCCAAGATATCCATTAATAAGTGAAATAAAAGAAATGTATCTAAAAGCTTATTATGGAAAAGAATAATTTCAAAAGAAAGGATGATAAATATGCATTATAATCTAGATAATCCAATAGCAGAAAGAAAAACCAAAACTGTTTATAAAGATAGTGACAAAACTATAAAATTATTTGTAGAGAACTACTCAAAAGCAGATATACTTAACGAGGCTTTAAATCAAGCTAGAGTAGAGGAAGGAACAACTCTAAATGTACCTAAACTACTAGAAGTAACAAGAATAGATGGCAGATGGGGATTAGTTTCAGAACACATTGAAGGTACACCTCTTAATAAACTAATGGAAGAACACCCAGAAAAAGAAGAAGAGTATTTAAATCTTTTTGTTGATACTCAAATAAAAATATTATCAAACTCAGTTCCTTTGTTAAATAGAATAAAGGATAAATTTAGAAGGAAATTGAGTAATGCTGTAAACATAGATGAAAATACAAGATATGAATTAATGCAAAGATTAGAAGGAATGAAAAATCACACAAAATTATGTCATGGAGATTTTAATCCAAGTAATGTAATTATAAAAGAAAATGGTGAAGTATATGTAATAGACTGGTCACACGTAACACAAGGGAATGCTTCGGCAGATGCAGCTAGAACATTCTTACTATTTTCTATAGAAGGAAAAAGCGAATTAGCAGAAAAATATATCAATCTATTTTCAGAAAAATCTGGTATAACAAAAGCAAATATTCAAAGATGGATACCAATAGTTGCAGCAACTCAAATGACTAAAGGAAAAGAAGAAGAACAAGAATTTTTAAGCAACTGGATTAATGTTGTAGATTATGAATAAAAAATTAAGGAGGCATTAACAATGAAAAAAAACACTGTAATTTATCTTGTAGCAGGAATAGTAGCACTTATAATAATTGGGCTTTCAATATATTTTGCTGTTGCACACAACAACACATCTGATAACAGATATGATACTAAAAATATAACAATAGAGAAATACAATGAAAATGGCGAGCTAGAAAAAACAGTAGAAATAAAAAGAAAAAAAGATATAAATGAACTTTTAGATATATGTAAAAATATATCATTAGAACAAGACGACACTTCAAAAAGTTTAGGAATAAAAACAGATGTAAAAATTAATTTACAAAACGGAGTAGAATTATATTTACAAGATGAAATAAATGATTATTGTTTCTATAAAACTGATGATGTTAAGTGTACAATAAAAATGCCAGAAGGATTAGTAGACTTTGTGAATGATGTTTTAAAAGATTAGAATGGAGAGTGAATAATGTTAGAGTTAGAAGAAAACAAGTTTAAAATCACAGCATTAAAAGAGAATTTAAAAAAGATTGGTGATTCACTTTGACATATCTAAAATCCAATTAGAAATAAACGAACTTGAGCAAAAGGTTAATGCCCCTAATTTCTGGGATAATCCAACAATGTCTACACCAATAGTTACAAAGTTAAAAAGACTAAAAAATGAAGTAGAAACATTCAGAAAATTAGAGCAAGAATTAAATAATATAGACGAAATGTCATTATTACTAATTGATGAACCAGATGAACAAATGTCTTTGGAAGTTCTAGAAGCTACAAAAAAAGTAGAAAAAGAACTAAATGAACTTGAAATAAAAACCTTATTATCTGGAAAATATGATCAAAACAATGCAATTCTTACCCTTCATCCTGGGGCTGGGGGAACAGAATCTCAAGATTGGGTTCAAATGCTATATAGAATGTATTCAAAATGGGCTTCTAGTAATAACTATACCGTAAAAGAACTAGATTACTTAGAAGGTGATGAAGCTGGAATAAAAAGTGTTACATTCTTAATTTCGGGCGAATACGCGTATGGATATTTAAAAGGGGAGATGGGAGTACATAGACTAGTAAGAATTTCTCCTTTTGATAGTGGAGGCAGAAGACATACTTCATTTGCTTCTTTAGAAGTATTGCCAGAAATATCAGAAGATATTGTATTAGATATAAATCCAGATGATTTAAGAATAGACACATATAGAGCATCACGGAGCAGGAGGTCAACACATAAATAAAACTGACTCCGCAGTTAGAATCACACATATTCCAACAAATATAGTAGTTTCTTGCCAATCAGAAAGATCACAAGTTCAAAACAAAGAAACAGCTATGAGAATGTTAAAGTCCAAACTTCTAGAATTAAAAGAAAGAGAACAAAAGGAAAAGATAGAAGATTTAAAAGGTGTACAAAAAGATATCGCTTGGGGAAGCCAAATTCGTTCATATGTATTTTGTCCATATACAATGGTAAAAGATCATCGAACGAATTATGAAGTTGGAAATGTTGAAGCTGTAATGAACGGAGATTTAAATGGCTTTATGGAAAGCTATTTAAGATGGAGTAAAAAATAATAGGAGGTTGTTTGTATTGAAAGCGTTAATTAGTGTTTCTGATAAAACAGGAATTGTAGAATTTGCAAAAGAATTAGAAGAATTAGGTATTGAAATAATTTCAACTGGTGGTACATATAAAAAACTAAAAGAAGAAGGCGTTAAAGCTATTGAAATTTCAGATTTAACTGGATTTCCAGAATGTCTAGATGGAAGAGTAAAAACTCTTCATCCAAAGGTACATGCAGGAATTTTAGCTATGAGAAGCAATCCAAAACATATGGAGCAATTAAAACAATTAAATGTAGACACAATAGATTTTGTTGTAGTTAATTTATATCCATTTAAGCAAACAATATTAAAAGAAGGTGTAACAAGACAAGAAGCAGTTGAAAATATAGATATAGGTGGCCCTACAATGCTTAGAAGTGCTGCTAAAAACTATCAAGATGTTACAGTAATAACAGATCCAAAAGATTATGAAAAAGTTTTAACAGAATTAAAAGAAAATGGAAGAGTTTCTTTAGACACAAAATTCTATTTAATGAATAAAGTCTTTGAACATACAGCAAGTTATGATGCGATGATTTGTAATTACTTAAAACAAGAAAGAAAAGATGAAAGTTTACCTCAAGAACTTACTCTAACGTATGAAAAAGTTCAAGAAATGAGATATGGAGAAAACCCTCATCAAATAGGAGCTTTATATAAAGAAATTGGAAAATGCGAAGGTTCTCTAACAATTGCAAAACAATTAAACGGAAAAGAATTATCATTTAACAATATAAACGACACGAATGGAGCTTTGGAATTATTAAAAGAATTTGACGAGCCAACTGTTGTAGCATGTAAACATGGAAATCCATGTGGAGTAGGTAGTAGTACAGATATTTATGAAGCTTGGAAAAAAGCATTTGAAGCAGACAAAACATCAATATTTGGTGGAATAGTAGTCGCTAATAGAGAGATAACAGAAAAAATGGCAAACGAAATGAAGGAAATCTTTTTAGAGGTTATCGTTGCACCATCATATGAAGAAAAAGCATTAGAAATATTAAAACAAAAACCAAATCTAAGATTACTTTTATTACCAAGCATTACTGTAAAACAACCAGAAGGTTCTTATGATATTAAAAAAATAAATGGAGGAATAATACTTCAAACTATAGATTCTAAGTTATTAGACGATTACACAGTAGTAACTGATAGAAAACCAACAGATAAAGAATTAGAAGATATGTTATTTACTTGGAAAATAGTAAAATATACTAAATCAAATGGAATAGCACTTGGAAAAGATAAACAATCAATAGGAATTGGACCAGGTCAAGTAAATAGAATTTGGGCAACAAAGCAATCAATAGAACACGCAAATGAATTAATAGGCGAAGGCGTAACAAAAGGTGCAGTACTTGCCTCTGATGCATTTTTCCCATTCTCAGACTGTGTAGAAGCAGCCCATGAAGCAGGAATAACAGCTATAATACAACCAGGCGGAGCAAAAAGAGACCAAGAATCAATAGATAAATGTAATGAATATGGAATGACTATGATATTTACAGGAATGAGACATTTCAGACATTAGAATTTAAATATTTAATATTAAAGAAGAGATTTTAAAATCTCTTCTTTTTTGTTTTTATCGTTCTAAATTAGACAAGACCTGAATATATATATTTATGTACCAAGATTTTATTAGGAGGTCGATGTTTTATGGCAATAGAAGAAAGAAAAGCATTAAATACAAATGTTATTCAGAATCTAGTTTTAGAGAATAGAGAAAAATTAAGTATTTCTGGAGTATTAGATGTTTTAAGCTTTGATGATCAAATAGTAATAGTTGAAACTGAATTAGGACTTTTGAGTGTAAAAGGAGAAAATCTAAGAATTAATAAATTAAGTATAGACACATCTGAAGTCGTTGTTGAAGGGGATATATTTAATTTATCATACTCCGAAAAATCAGCAGATAAAAAAGGTGGTTCCTTAATAGGAAAAATATTTAAATAAAATAGGGTGAGATATTGAATAATCAAGCATATATATTTTTTATTTTTATACTTAATGGATTAATTATTGGAATTCTATTTGACATTTTTAGAATTATGCGAAAATCATTCAAAACATCAGATTTTAGAACAAATTTGCAAGATATACTTTTTTGGATTTTTACAGGATTAATTCTTCTATATTCAATTTTTAGATTTAATAATGGAGAACTAAGAGCCTATATATTTTTAGGAGTATTTATAGGGGTAGCATTATATATGTTGCTATTTAGTAAAATTTTTATAAAAGTAAATTTATTTATTGTAAAAATAATAAAGCAAGTATTTAAGTATATTCTTGTTATTCCTATAAAATATATTTTTAAATTCATAAGGAAAATACTTTTAGCACCAATATCATTTGTATTTATTAACCTAAGAAAAACTTTGTCAAATTTTAAGAAAAAAATTATATCTTTGCATAATAAAAAGAAAAAAAATGAATTTAAGAAGGATTTCACTTAATTTTGTTGAAATATATATTATAAGTATTGAATTTACATATTTTATGGATAAATTGGAGATAATTACTGATGAAAAAACTTTTAAAATCAAAAAAAATCTATAAAAACCTATTATTTGTAGCAATTTTTGCTTATGTATTATATATTTTTATAGGTCAACAAAAAACTTTAAACTCATATAAAAATACTAATGAATATTATACAGAACAAATAAACAAGCAATTAGCATATCAAGAGTCTTTAACAGCTAAAAGAGATAACATCAATTCGAAAGAATATATAGAAGATGTTGCTAGAGAAAAACTAGATATGTATTTGCCAAATGAAAGAGTATATATAGACAAAACCAAATAATAAGCAGTAGGCTTTGCTTTAAAAGCCTACTTTATAAATTTTCTATTTTTTTTAGATTCTTATAATAAATTTCCAAATGATTTTAAATTATATAAATTAATAAAATATTAGGGGGCTTAATTATGAATTTTGAGGGGCTAACACTTACAGAATTAAAAGATATGGCAAAAGAAAAAGGAGTTAAAAATATTTCAAAGCTAAAAAAAGAAGATTTGATACAAATTTTATCTAAAGAAACAAATACTATACCAACTGAAGAAATAAAAAAAGAAGAAAAAAATTCCTCTGTAACTTCTGGAGGATATAAATTAACAAATGAAGGTGATGAATTTGTAGAAGGAATTCTAGAAGTTTTACCTGATGGATATGGATTTTTAAGAGGTGATAATTATTTACCTACGCCAAAAGATGTATATATATCACCTGTACAAATTAAACGTTTTAGACTAGATACCGGTGACGTTATAAAGGGAATTAAAAGAACTCCAAAAGAGGGCGAAAAATTTCCAGCCTTAATATATGTAGGAGAAGTAAATGGAGAACACCCAGAAAAAGCTATGAAAAGGCGTTCTTTTGATGATTTAATACCAATATACCCTAATAAAAGAATAAAATTAGAAACAACTCCAAATGAATATACAATGAGATTAATGGATTTATTATCTCCAATAGGAAAAGGGCAGAGGGGAATGATAGTTGCTCCACCAAAGGCAGGAAAAACAACTATTTTAAAGAAAATAGCAAATAGTATTACAACAAATAACCCTGATATTGAACTTATAGTTTTATTAATAGATGAGAGACCAGAAGAAGTTACAGATATGAAAAGATCTATTAAAGGTGATGTTATATATTCTACATTTGATGAACTTCCAGAACATCACGTTAAAGTAGCAGAAATGGTTCTAGAAAGAGCTAAAAGACTAACAGAACAAAATAAAGATGTGGTAATATTGTTAGATAGTATAACCCGTTTGGCAAGAGCATATAACTTAGTAATACCTACATCAGGAAGAACATTATCTGGAGGACTTGATCCTAGTGCTTTACATAAACCAAAAAGATTTTTTGGTGCTGCTAGAAATACAGAAGATGCAGGAAGTTTAACAATTCTTGCAACAGCTCTAGTAGATACAGGTAGTAGAATGGATGATGTTATATTTGAGGAGTTTAAAGGAACAGGTAATATGGAAGTTCATCTAGATAGAAAACTATCTGAAAAGAGAATTTTCCCAGCTATAGATATAAATAAATCTGGAACAAGAAGAGAAGATTTACTATTATCAAAAGAAGAATTAGAAACTGTATTTGCTTTAAGAAAAGCAATGGCAAATATGTCTGTACAAGAAATGACTGAACAATTAATTGATCAAATAATTTCTACAAAATCTAATGAAGAATTTATAGAAAGAATGAAATATTTCTTTAAAGATAATAAATAAAAAAGAGAACTTATAAGTTCTCTTTGATTTTTTGTTCTAATTCTTCCATATTGTAATAATTTTGTACAGGTATTCTTAAAAGTTTAATATCTAAATCTTTAAACAATTTATTTATAAAATTATCTCGTTCAATTCTTTTAGCTTGGTTATGTGTATTATCGTCTAATTCTATACATAGTAGTATTTTACAATTCTCTTGTGTAATAACAAAATCTATACTTTTACTTTTAATTTTATTAAAATCTTTAAAATCATCACTTTTTAGTAATTGATATAATGAAACTTGGCAGAATAGGGAATAGCCTAAGTTATCAGTTATTTGTTTTAATATTCTATAAAATTTAAGTTCATTTTTACTTAGCAAATATTCCTTTTTCTTATATTTATCACTATAATCAGTTGTTTGTTGTTCGTTAGTAGTATTGTTTTCTTTATTTTTATTATCTAAAAATTTTTCAGCTATCATAATAAGTATAACTAATATTAATATTATTGTAAGATACATATTAATCACCTCATATCCAAATTATACCATATTTGAGGAATTGTGTAAACGTGCTTATAAAACTCTTTAACATATGATAGAGTAGAGAAGCATTGCAACTCAAATTATATAATTTTATTGCAGATATAACATTGCGCAAAATCAAAGTTTTGTGCAAATAAGGGTAGGAGATTTTTGATTTTTTCTAAAAAGGCTCCTATCTTGCTATTTTAGACGGTTTTATCTGTTTGGCCTTATATTTTTATTAATGTAACTTTATTACTTCTTTTATAAAACTCTTTAAAACCAATTCTGGTGAATCAAAATTTTAGGAAATTTATTATCTCTATATAAATTTTGAATTCTTATAATTTATTATTACAATTTTTATATTATTTTATATAATTTTTTCAAAAATCTCTAAACTGTTCATATATCAATATTTTACTCGTTTTTTCAACAACAAACTATATGTCTAAAAAATAAAAACGGCTTAAAATCGATTCTGGCAAGCCATTAATTTGCTGTAATTGTTCAAGTTACACTTTCACAAACAGCAACTAAGTTGTGCGTCGTTTTTTGCCACTTTTCAGTGGCTTTATAAACCCCTATAAAAATCAACATTTTATATCATTCTCAAAATAACTTATGTAATTTCTGTTTTCTACAATTAATTATAAACGATTAACTTATTATCTTTAACATTAAAATGTCTTAAAAGCGATTTTAGAGTGTTTGATAATTAAAATATTATATATAATCAGTATAATAAAAAATTAAATTAAAATTTATAAAATTTAACTTTGCACAAAATTATTTAAAATTTAATTTAATAAGTTTTTATACTAAATTCATATATTTTAATTTTTATGATAATGTTTAATAGGCTAGCCTCCTATTTCGCTTTGCTTCTTCGCTTGTTTTATATGAATAAGGAGTAGCAATTGCTACTCCCTATTACCTTAAAAATTGAAACAATCTTGAAGATTTTCGAATATCAAGAATTCTCTCCAATCCGTGACAATATCGTGTCCAGCTATTCCAATTTCGCTCGGTTGTGGTATTACAATATCAAATTTGCCTGTCGAAAAAGCTTTTTTTATAAAGTCATACTCGCAAGGATAACCATAATTTTGATTCCAACCTTCTTTTTTAAAGTTGGAACTTTCCATAACGCGAAAGACTAACCTTCTAAAGAATGAGGGATTACAAAAAGCAAAATATGCTTTTCTGATATCCAGATGCTCTTGAACACTTTTCAAGTTGACTACTATACAGCTAATTTCATCCTCATAATAACTCAAGGAAAATGTCTTCAAATTAACTTTGTATCCATTTCTCTCTAATTCATTAACGAGGTTTTGAATTATAACGCCTCTGTTAATAACAGCTCCTTTTGTGGTTTCCCAACGATAAGATAAATTCACCAAAATATTTATTGGTTTTTCCTTACTTCTGGAAAGAAGAGTTAATTTATCTCCTCTATAATCCAAAGTTCTCTTAAGTGATTTGAAAAAGTCAAACCCCTCGTGCCAACCATCACTACAAAAGTCAATTGCTTGTTTGAGACTCTTTGTCTGATACCATCCTCCACCATTAACATTCTTATCATTTCCTTCACTACCAATGCTTTTTACAATATGTTCAGGAAAGATTCTAGTATTTATTTCAGCCTTCCGTACATATTCGCAAAGATCCAATGGGTTCTTAAAGTTAAAAGCATAAATGGTGTAATTTCCCCAGCGGTCAATAAATTTTTTCATAAAGCATGTTCCTTTCACATTTTTAATATTGAATACCTTTTATAAAAAAACATTATATTACTTATTATATTACATTTTACATAAAATGTCAATTTTAAAAGGAAACTGATTAAAAACTCAATCAGTTTCCTTTATAACTATTTTGTTGTTACATTAAAGACAATCAACGCTATAACTATTGCTATTGCAAGAATTCCAAAAGTTAAAATCTGAAATTCGTAAGAATAGAAAAAGTCGATTACCCAATACTTTACCTTTTTTGCTTTTAAAGCAAAGTCGGACTCTTTATATTTTTTTGGTTTGTACATCTTCTTGAGTGCTTTGTTTTTACGCTTTTCCTCCTTCTTCTCAATTCTTTTTTGGGAATATTCATTACTTTTAACCTTTAAATAAGCAATTTTACTTTTTAATTTAAAAATAATATTGAAGAAAGATTGCTTCACTTTCGAAAATTTAGCATCGATTTTTGGCTTGTATTTCTGTGCGTAATCAATTTTAAATTGTTCAAATTTATTTTTTGCTATAGGAATTAATTTTTTTATTCCAATAGCAATAAAATAAACCAATTGTGAAATAGCTATAAGTATAGTCTTACATACAAATACAAATCCTCTAACCAATAAACTTAAAAGATTCCAAATCAAAAACCATTTGAATACATCAGCCCAAAAGTTATCATTCCGTTGGTCTCTCATTTTGTTCACCTCTTTTAAAATAGTATTAGTTTTAAAATTTAAGGTGCTACAAAAAGTAGCACCTTAAACCCATACTGTAAACCTAGCTCAAACTGATTTTATAAACCTGATCACTGTTTTGTACATACAAGTATGTACGTCTTTCATAGGAATTGTACTGAATCACAATTCTGGAATTAGGATTAACAACTCCAATATGTTTTTCAGTTACGGTCGATTTTTCGATGGTCGGACCAGTCTTTAAGAAAAGTATTCTCTTCTCAGCTGGAATAACCAGCATTGAGTTGTTGAAAATGCAGTTTCTCAAGTTAAGTCCGCCAAAGGAGAAAGATTGAAACTTCTGCTTAACCTTGTTGCTTTTGCTGATAATATAAACCTTGTAAGCTTTTTCTGCAGTTAGTGTTACAACACACCAACTTTGACTTACATGGTCATACTTGATTGCTTTAGGAAATTCCTTGATAAGTTGCCGAATTTCTTTCCCGTTTACGATGATATTCAAATGCCCAGCATTGTTAATGCTACACATACAATATTCACCACGTTCATTAATTTCATAAATGAACGGATCGGTGATAGTAGCGACCACTTTTGTGGAACAAGCATTCTCTGTCATATAAACGTCAATCAATTCTTTTCTGCCTTTCAGGTAAAAGAGGTGATCACCTACGGCCAGCATTTTAGAGCTTAACTTAAGAAGCAAAGTTGAGAACAACTTCTTTCCTTTATTGTTAAAAATCTCAAGTTCGCAAGCCGGATCTTTGGAATTTCGACATCTTTTCATCTTTTCGCTGAAAGAACATCTGCCATAAAGTTCATTGAATTTTCCAAACAGTGTATTGAAGAACTGTTTGATTTTGCTAATTCTGCTCACTTTTACGACAAGCCCTCTTTCAGTAAAGCAAACATCATCAGTTCTAGAATTTACTGATGCCTTTTCAAGTCGTCCATTTTCTTTCAAGTGAATTGCATTGGTATCATAATCAAGAATTGTAGAAAAGTTCACAACTTTGCGTACCTGCTTTTGAGCAAACACACGATTTCTCTTATACGAGATATTGTCAACATTATAATTCCTGAACTCATTCAATGCATCACTATCCTGATAAGCACGACAGCAAGGACACTTGGAATATCTAGAAGAGTTGTAGTACTGATGCCTTCTGCATTTTTTGAGGTCTTTTGCCTGATTTTCAAGCGACGCTAAGATATTAAATCTTGCATTTCCTTCTAAAATTCTCAAAAAATCATTTTGCAATCCTTCAGACATCCAAGCAACATGTTCCATTCTAAAATCATCAAGATTTTTTAAATCATGATTACCTAAGATTGAAATATGATTTAATGCTCTTAATTGTCTATTGTACCTTCTTACAAGAGGAAAAGTACCATCGTATGGATTAAACCCTACAAGCATTTCAAAGATGACAACTGCTAAAGAATAGCAGTCAGACTTCTGAGTATAACCCTTAATTGTTAATCCATTTGATTCGATAACACTTACTTTAGGGTCAACATATTCAGGTTTACCAGCCTTATCGGCTTCGATAAAAATGCCATTACATTTTAATCCCCAAGTATCCGTATCGCACACATAAATCTTACCATCCTTTGTCAAAAACTGATCAGGATGAAGATCTCCGAAAACAATACCAGCATTATGGAGATCATTAATGAATCTCGCTAATTCGCAAGCAATTTCAAGATTTTTCTTCCAATCATCTTTGCGTTTTCTTGCCTTAATTTGTAATTCTCTAACACTTGTCGCATTAGAGATTTTAGGCATTACATAACCAACACATTTACCTTTGCACCTGATAACTGTTTCAGGTAATGCTGCTGTTGGAAAACGATGTTTGTACTTCATTAATTCGTTGATTTTCGCTTCTTTTGCCCGTCCATCAAAATTCGATCCTTCACAGGAAAAAATTTTGATGACCTTATTGTTTTTGTTGTCGAAAAAGACACTAGCTTGGTTACCGATAATTCCTTCACCAAAGCTATCAGTAAATTTATCAAGCTCATATTTGTTGCTAAAATTGTAGTTCATAAAGATACCTCCTAATAATAGACTTAGGTTTTGTTTACAGTATGTTGGTAGCTTACTACCGTTTTGTCAAAGTCCTTAGTTAAGAATTTTGAAAATCCTGAAAATCCCTTAACTGTAGCATATTTTATCATTTTTTCCAAGTTTTGTCAATATTATGTGAACAATTTTAGAATTAATCTACTATTAACGAATCTATTATTTTGCATTTAAAAATGAGAACTCAAATATGAGTTCTCATCTGCTTATTTTACTTCCATTTCATTACTACACTGTTTATGACATTATAGCTCTCTGGTGCATATATTTGCAAAACATTTGGTTTAGCCATATAAAACGCAAATATATCTGCAAAATACTCTACACTATTTGAAATTCCATAGTTATATTCTTCGGTTGAATCATATAGACTTTTAACAGCCATTCTTTCTTTTTTATAAGCTGATGTGAAAGTTCTTCTATGACTTATGAAAAACTCTTTAGAATCTAAATAGTGTCCAAATTCATGCCAGACAGTCTTACTTAATTCCGGAGATGAACTTCTGATAAATATTTTACTATCAAAACTCGAACAAAGTCCATAGGTAGAGTCTTTTAAAAGTTTTTCGTTAGAAATCCTTATCTTCCATCCTTCTTTTAGGAATCGTTGCTGTAATTTTTGAGGTAAAGATTTAAATGCTTTGTCAGTCATCTCAATCTGCTCATCAATAACATCAACACCAACCTCAATATAGTTTGGAATATAGATAATATTTCTATCGAAAATTTGACCATATACCCACTTCTTCACATACTGATAAGATTCATCAATTTGCAAAATTGAATTGTTTCCATTAGTTTCAATTACAAATGAAAATAATTCAGCGAAAATTGCATCTTGAGTAGAAGAAATGTTTCCTCTAAATCTTAAGAATAATTTTAGTTCGCGTTCATTCCGGTTAATTAATTGGGTAAATGTAGAAGATTCTTTTATTTGAGCATATTCCATACTAACATAATATGCAAATGCAACATATATTATATTTGAATGAATGTCCAATGTTCCTACATTTAACCACATCTGTCGTTCATTACCATCAGCATAAAACTTTCCTAATATTCCTCCAAATTCTTGAGGCATTTTGTCTGTTAAGACTATTTGCCAATTGTCTTGCACAAATCTTTTCTTCCAAAAATTTGGTACTCTTTTTAGTTGCTTTATTATTTCTTCAATTTTCTTGTTGCTTATACTATTAGACCGAAGTAGAGGTGATTTTTTTTCGATAATATTCATAATGTAATCCTCCCTGTTTAAAAATAAGTTTTTAAAAATTTATATGAATATAATATCACTTTCATAGTATTATGTCAAGTTGGATATATTGAAAATGAAATGAAATTCATTCTATTTATCTTTCCTCTTCACTTTTTACTTGTTCCAAACATCTTGTTACATTATCATAATATACCGTTTTACCGTCATTTAGCCTTAACAAACACCCATTACCATAGTAAGATGCTCCACAATCTATTATAGCATAAGAATTATGAATAGCAATTTTATTATCATCCGTAGGTGTATGTCCTATTATAGTAAACATTTTTTCTTTACCTATATCTTCTTCTTTCCATTTTTCACTTATATTATTATTCTTGTCGTTATCAACTCTTGCCCAAACACAATTATATAAATCATCTTCTCTACCTTCTATTAGATATTCCTCCACTGTTTCTTTTTTCTTGTCGGTATTTTTATCAGCTTTAGCATGAACTAAATACAAGTTTTCATCGTTTATATTAATTTCAGTATGTACTGTAGATTTTAATAATAATTCTTTTACAAGATATAACAAATCTTGTCCACAGCATCTAACTTCGTCTGGTGTAATATTACCTTCCAAACCTTTCGGAGTTTCAATTACCTCTTCAGGTTCCAAAATATCCTCATCAGAGTTCAGATATTTTTCCAAATCTTCAATCCATTGATAGCTGTTTTCCATAACAATATCTTCCTTTCTTTAAGTAAAAATTTATTGGTTTGTCTGTTTTGGAATTACTTCTACTTGACTAGGGTACAACTATATTCAATTGTCTATTATATTATACCATTTACATAGAGTTTTTTCAATACTATTTAATTCATTTCTTAGTTTCGCTATCATTCATTTAACTCATATAAATTCAGAAATAATAATATAATTCATTATCTTCTATCAAAAAATAAGATTTGAAAATCAAATCTTATTTTTCCCTACTCCTTATCTGCTTTTTTCATTTTTTATTTTTTCTTTTTTCTCCTCAAAATACTCATCAATATATTTAACTGTTCCTTTTGTCAGATTTATTAAAGAACAATAGTGATATCCTCCACCACAGTCGATATCTATATAATTATCTTTATAATTCACTTTATTATCAGCTGTTGGAGAGTGTCCTATTACAGTAAATACACCAGGCTTTGCACTTTGTGGATGTGGTTTTGATGTACCCGTTTTAGGATCTCTTGACCATAATGCTTCATTTATCTTACTTTCTTGTTCTTCTTTAATCATTTCCCTAAGTGTTTTTTCATTATTTTCCTCTTTATCTTGAATTGATTTAGCATGTACTAAATGAACAGGTTTATCATTTATTTTTATATTTTTATATACATATGAATTCAACAGAAACTCCTTCATTTTGTTTTGTTCATTTACATCTAGTTTGTTAAATTCTTCTAATGTTTTCTTTCCACCATTACCATCAATAAGCCAATCGTTCCTTACTTTTTCATTATTTAGAAATAATGACTGTACCATCATCAACTCATGATTTCCAACTAGAAACTCCACTTGTCCTTTTTCCTTTCTTTTTATAACATCTTGTAATATTTTGATACCATCTTTTCCTCTATCAATTACATCACCTAATACATACAATCTATCATTCTCTTTTAATTCACGAGTAATTGCTTTGTAAAAATTATAATTTCCATGTAAATCACTGCATACATATATATTTGACTCATTTTTATTGTTTTTTGCTATCACATTTCTTCTACTTAATTTTTTACGTTCTATTGTTTTTAAAATTTTGTTTGCCTTATTTTTATCAAATAGTGGAGTAGTATTATCATTATATATATCATACAAATTATAGTAAACATCAGCATCACAACAATTTTTATCTCTATCAATTAATTGTTCATATATTTTTTTAGCTTTTGCTTTATTCATTGGTATTATTTCTTTATCAGATGGTCCTTTTAATCCATTATAGAATAAATTTCCCCATAATTTTAAAATTCTAGGTTCTACTTCTCTATTATCCTTAATTTTTTCATCAAAACGCTGTAATTGCTCCTCAAGATATTCTTTTTCTTTGTAATTATTTGGTCTCAAAAATGAACCAGGTCTTTTTACAATATCTGTAGCCAAAGCCAATTTTAAATATTCACTATTTTCTTCATTTTCATTTGCTTTTGTTAATTCATTCACAAAGAAATACTCTGACTTTAGTCTTTCAATCCCATCAAGGTTATTCAAATTATATTTTTCTTCAAGAAAGTCGTAGTACCCTTCACATACTTTCTCTTTATTTTCAATAAAATCTTTCTCTACTTTTTGAGTAATATTCAATGGAACTTCCCATCTTTCTTTTATTTTTGATTGAAGTTCTTCTTTTTCTTTTTTTACACCTTGCATTAGATTATATGCTAGATATAAATAATATGAAGAAGCATTTTTATTAGCTGGAATTATTTCTCTACTTCCATCATTTGATTTAACACCATCTTTATATTTATCATACATATAATACAAAGTCTTTGGATTAGTAAATTTATAATCGTATATGCATAAATTATCCTCATTATCCCCAGTTCTGTCTTTTTGCAATTTTTTTATTTCTTCACTCAATCTCATTTGAATCTCTGGATCATCATTTTCCTTCAAATAACAAACTAATTTATTTATTACTAATAAATTAATTCCTTTAACTCGCGAATTTTTAGGGTTTCTTGCTGATACTTTTTCTAAAGCTTTCATTAGTTCTTCTTTTGACATTTTAGAGTTATTAGAAACATTTTTTGATTTTTCTTCAATCTGAGTTGTTTTTTCCGTTTGACTTTCTTCACTTATTGAATTTTCTGTCTTAATTGGGTTTGTCGTCGATTGTGCATGAGATGTTTCTGCTTTGTTTGTTTTTGGGGTTGTTTCCTTTTTGGCTTTCGTATTTTTCTTCTTTTTAGCATCTTTTTGCTGTTCTACAATATTTTTAACTAAATCTTCGCCTTTTTTCTTTAAATCATCTATCTTTGCTTCACTTTTTTTCTTTAATGTTCCTATAGCAGTAGCAACTGCTTTACCAGCTTCTAATGCACCTAATGTTGCTTTTGTAGTTTTTTGTCTTATTTTTGTTGATGGTGATTCAATTTTAATTTCTGCTTTAGGTTTAGATATTGTTATATTATTTATTGAATCTATTACTTCATTTGCTTTTTCTTGTAATTCAATTGTTTTCGTTTTTTCCTTGCTATTGTCCGTATCTTCTATTGCTTCAGAAGTTTTAACATTTTCTAATTTTTCTTCTATATTTTGTTTAATTTCTTCAATCTCTGCTTGGGCTTCTTGCTCTATATTTTCTACAGCATTTTGAATTTGTTGTTCTGTTTCATTTACCTTTATCTGTACATTATATTTATCATATAATCTATCTAAAGCTTTATCTGTAATTGTATTAGGATATTTTTTCTTTATATTTTCTATTTTTGAATTTAATTCTTCAACATCTTCTCCTAATAACTCTTTATTTTCAATTTCTTTAAAAATTAATTTCAACTCTGTTCTAGCTTTTATTTTTTGTTTTGTTAAATCATTATCTTTATCTAACTTTTTTTCAAAATTAGAATAAACTACATTTTTTCTATCTGGTATTTTCTTTGTTACAATATTGGCAGTTGAAACAACATTATTAATTACAAGTGTTGAACTTACTGTAGCAGTTGATGTTACAACCCTATTATTTGATGCATTACCTCTATTAACATTATTATTATTTCTTATTAAGTTGTTATATCTTCTTTCTGCTATATAATTATTTTTTATGTATTCATTTTGAATTACTGGAATTCTTTTTAATGTAGTTGTACTAGCAATATACTTATTTGCTTTTTCAAATTTATCTTTTTGCAAATTTGGATTTAAATTGCTTGGTAATGATTCTCCTCTTTTTTTTGCTTTAATAATAGATTTTGCAAGTTCCATTTTTCTATCAATCTCAGCATCAATATCTTTACTTGCTTTTATGCTTTCTCTAATTGCATTTAAGTATTGGTCAGAGTTATTCATATTTTTTTCAATATTTCTTAGTTTTTCTAATTCATCTGGACTATCATATCCTAATTCTACTAACTCTTCATCAGTTTTCAATGTAACTGTACCATCATCATTTTTTATAAAAGCATCTTCAAATAATTCATAATCTTTTTTTATTTTTTCTTGAGCCTCTTTTACAGCATCTTCTTCATTTATTTCTTGTTCAGCTAATAAACTATCAGAAAT